>NZ_LMBX01000003.1:69804-261218 GCF_001439605.1 Cytobacillus praedii | reverse complement strand
CAAGTAGTTATTGAATTGGTGGAGGAATTATCGAAGGAGTATAAAATAATTGATATTCTTGGTGTACTAGAAGTGCCAAAATCTACATTTTATCGTTGGAAAAAGAAATACATTAATCGAGAGCCGAATAAGTTAGAAATGCTTATTATCAATCTCTGCGAAGAAACAAAACATCATTATGGACATAGAAAAATTAAAGCTCTTCTAAAGCAGCGTAATAACATTAAGGTAAATCGTAAGACAGTACAAAGGATTATGCAAAAGTTCAATCTTCAATGCCAAATTAAAGTAAAAAGACAGAAATATATCAATGGAGAAAGTAATATCATTGTGGAGAATATTCTTAACAGGAACTTTAAGGCAGAAAGACCAAATGAAAAGTGGGTAACAGATATTACATACCTGCCATACGGTTCTTCCATGCTTTATGTATCAACTATAATGGATCTGTATAATAACGAGATAATTGCTTATACAATAAGTTCAATACAGGATACAAACTTTGTGTTAAGTACGTTAAAGGAGGCATTAAATAAACGCAGGCCAAAACATGTCCTTTTGCATAGTGATCAGGGATCGGTATATACCTCCTATGCTTATCAAAATTTCGCAAAAGAAAAGGGCATTATCACAAGCATGTCTCGCAAAGGAAACTGCCATGATAACGCCGTAATCGAATCCTTTCACTCCTCGCTAAAGTCGGAAGGATTCAAAGACCACAGAAGATCTTCTAACACTAATATTAAAGTAATAGAGATTGTGAATCAATATATGTGTTACTATAACGAAAAACGAATACAGGCAAAATTAAACTACCTGGCTCCAATCGAATACGGACGCCAGGTAGCATAGGTGTTTTTTTTAATGTCTCATTATCGTGGGTCAGTTCATATTAAAGAGCGGGTTTTTCTTTTATTATACCTGGTCACTTCCAAAGAAGTTTTTGAATGATTGCAATGTAGCATCGCGATTGACTGCCGCGATGGAAGTTGTAATTGGAATTCCTTTTGGACAGGATTGGACACAGTTTTGTGAGTTACCGCAGCCTTGCATACCGCCGTCATCCATAAAGGCATTTAAGCGTTCTGCCTTATTCATTGCACCAGTTGGATGTGCATTGAATAAACGGACTTGGTTAAATACAGCCGGTCCCATAAAGTTTGTTTTGCTATTTACATTCGGACATGCTTCTAAACATACGCCGCATGTCATACATTTTGATAATTCATATGCCCATTGACGCTTCGGCTCAGGCATACGTGGTCCTGGTCCAAGGTCATAGGTTCCGTCAATTGGAATCCAAGCCTTTACCTTTTTCAAGGAATCAAACATGCGGCTTCTATCAACCTGTAAATCACGGACAACAGGGAAGGTACGCATTGGTTCCAAGCGGATTGGCTGTTCAAGCTGGTCTACAAGTGCTGTACATGATTGACGCGGCTTGCCGTTGATCACCATTGAGCAGGCACCGCAAACTTCCTCTAGACAGTTCATATCCCAAGAGACAGGAGCTGTTTGATTTCCTTTCACATCTACCGGGTTACGTCTGATTTCCATTAACGCTGAGATGACGTTCATATTTGGACGATAATCAAGTTCGAACTCTTGTTGGTAAGGGGCAGAATCTGGATTATCTTGACGAGTTATTATAAAGCGAACTGTTTTTTTGTCACTCATCATTACTCTCCCTTTCTATTAATGTTTTTTTGTATAGTCACGTTCACGTGGTTTGATCATGCCAGTATCGACCTCTTCATAATGGAAGGCCGGAGCAGAGTTAGCATCAACGAACTTTGCCATCGTTGTTTTTAAGAACTCTTCATCGTTACGTTTAGGGAATTCTGGCTTGTAATGTGCCCCGCGGCTTTCATTACGGTTATAAGCGCCAATTGTAATAACACGTGCCAGTTGAAGCATATTTTGCAGCTGACGCGTAAAGAATGCACCTTGATTACTCCATTTTGATGTATCATTAATGTTAATATTCTGGTAACGCTCCAATAACTCAACAATTTTTTCATCTGTTTTAAGAAGTCTGTCATTATGGCGTACAACTGTCACATTGTCAGTCATCCATTCGCCAAGCTCTTTATGAAGAACGTACGCATTTTCTGTTCCGTTCATTGACATAATCTTATTCCATTTATCTTCTTCCTGCTTAACAAAACCGTCAAAGACAGAAGAAGAAACATCTTCAGCTCGCTTATTAAGGCCTGCCATGTATTCCAATGCCTTTGGACCAGCAACCATTCCTCCGAAAATAGCTGAAAGCAATGAGTTTGCACCAAGACGGTTTGCACCGTGCTGAGAATAATCACATTCTCCAGCAGCAAATAATCCTGGAATATTTGTCATTTGATCATAATCTACCCACAGTCCGCCCATTGAATAGTGAACAGCAGGGAATATTTTCATTGGAAGCTTACGTGGGTCGTCGCCAGTAAACTTTTCATAAATTTCAATAATGCCACCAAGCTTAACATCAAGTTCGTGTGGATCTTTATGAGAAAGATCAAGGTAAACCATGTTTTCCCCATTGATTCCTAACTTCTGACTCACACAAACATCGAAGATTTCACGCGTCGCAATGTCACGAGGAACAAGGTTTCCGTAAGCTGGATACTTCTCTTCTAAGAAATACCATGGTTTTCCGTCCTTATATGTCCAAATACGGCCGCCTTCCCCACGGGCTGATTCACTCATTAAACGAAGCTTGTCATCCCCAGGAATCGCTGTCGGGTGAATTTGAATGAACTCACCATTCGCATAATAAACACCTTGCTGATAAACAATAGATGCCGCAGAACCAGTATTGATTACAGAGTTCGTTGATTTTCCAAAGATAATTCCAGGGCCACCCGTTGCCATAATTACCGCATCGCCAGCAAATGATTTAATTTCCATCGAAGTTAGGTTCTGTGCAACAACTCCGCGGCAAATGCCTTCTTCATCAACTACCGCACCTAGAAATTCCCAGCCTTCATATTTTGTTACTAATCCAGAAACTTCATGACGGCGCACCTGCTCGTCCAATGCATAAAGCAATTGCTGACCAGTTGTTGCACCCGCAAATGCCGTACGGTGATGCTGAGTTCCTCCAAAACGGCGGAAGTCAAGCAATCCTTCCGGAGTACGATTAAACATTACACCCATACGATCCAATAAGTGAATAATTCCTGGTGCTGCTTCTGCCATCGCCTTAACAGGAGGCTGATTTGCTAAGAAGTCTCCGCCATAGATCGTATCATCAAAATGTATCCATGGAGAATCTCCTTCTCCTTTTGTGTTTACCGCTCCGTTAATACCGCCTTGGGCACAAACAGAGTGAGATCGTTTGACCGGCACTAAAGAAAATAGTTCAACCGGAGTCCCTGTTTCTGCAACTTTAATTGTTGCCATTAAGCCAGCTAGACCACCGCCGACAACGATAACCTTACCTTTACCCATTGTGACTCACTCCCTAATACTTAGTAAATCCAAACTTTATCAAAGACCGAACCGAGTTTGATAGTTTTTAATTTTCTATTAAACAAATGCAAAGATCGCACGAATTCCCACAATTGAAAGGGCTACAAAAATACCCATCGTTACATAAGTCGAAATTAACTGAGAGCGTGGTGAAATTGTAATCCCCCAGCTTACACAGAAAGACCAAAGTCCATTTGCAAAGTGGAAAATTGCTGACACGACACAAATAATGTAGAACCACAGCATGAATGGATTAGACAAGATATTCTCCATCATCTGAAAGTTTACTTCTGCTCCAAAGGCTGCCTGCACACGAGTCTGCCAAACATGCCAAACTATAAAAATAAGGGTTATAACTCCAGTTACACGTTGAAGTAGAAACATCCAGTTACGGAAAAAGCCAAATTTGCTCGCATTATTTTTCGCAGTAAAAGCAATATATAGGCCGTAAATTGCATGAAATAATATTGGAAGGAAAATAATAAAAGTCTCTAAAATGATTCGGAACGGAAGATGTTCCATGAAACCAGCCGCTTTGTTAAACGACTCTTCTCCTCCTGTTGCAAAATGGTTCACTACAAGATGCTGAATTACAAACAAGCCAATCGGAATAACACCAAGTAATGAATGCAATCTGCGATAAAAAAACTCTCGATTTCCCGCCATGTTTTACCCCCCTAGAATTTAAAGATGTCAAGGTATCATTTTTCATTTTTCGAAAAATATTTATTAAATTATTTCACCTAAACATCACCATAAAAATGTTACTGCATTTTCTTACAATTATGTGACATGTCCATTTTACTCCCAACACCATAGAGCGTCAAGGAAACGATTACATAAAATGTTCATAAAAAATAAAATTATTAAAATATATTGGTATTGCAAAATTAAAATAAAAAACCTTATTTTTCAATAAGCCACTATTATTCCTATTTATATTAAAATAGCAATATTTTCCTTGTGTAAAAATAACCTTTTTCCATGAATAAATGTCTAATTTTCTTCTGTTTTGTATATAATAGAAGAATACTAGAAAGAGGGGAATAAAGTTTGAGCGAAACAGCACCTGAAATCATTACACTTGAAAATACAACTGAAACCGTTCCCGTATTTGGTTATGAGCTCATTCGGGAAGTACTTTTGCATGAACTATTAGGCGATGATGCACCAGAGATTTTATACTGGGCAGGAAAAAGACTTGCACGTAAATATCCAATGGAAACTTTTGATGACATTTCAGCTTTTTTTCAAAAAACTGCTTGGGGCAGCCTAACGATCATCAAAGAGTCAAAAAATGAAATGGAGCTGGAATTATTCAGCCCACTAATTAAACAGCGCTGCAAAGAAAACAGTAATTCTACTTTTCAGCTCGAGGCTGGATTTATTGCACAGCAGATTGAACTCCAAAAAGAAGTGATCTGTGAAGCATTTGAGCATCCTAATAAAAAGAAAAAGGGTAAAATATACTTTACTGTTAAGTGGGATAAAAAGGATACTATTCAGCCCTGATCAACAAATCATATAAAAAGCTTTCAAGCATTCGAATGCTTGAAAGCTTTTTACTAGGAACGAACTGGAGAACCTGAAAGCTGAAAGACATCATGCAATATTTGAACAGCACGAATCATTTCATCATGTTCGATGACTGTAGATACCTTGATTTCAGAGGTACTGACCATTTTAACGGCAATATTATTCTCCGCCAACACTTCAAACATTTCAGCTGCTACCCCTGGATTTGAAACCATTCCTGACCCGACAATCGATACTTTAGCAAGTCCTGCTTCCGATTCTATCCGTTCATATTTTAGCTTCTCCTTACTATTTTCTAATACACAAATGGTTTCAGCCAAATCTTCATTTTTTATTGAGAAAGATAAGTTGGTCAATTGTTCTGACAATGTGCTCTGAATAATAATATCTACATTGATATGATTTTTTGCTAATTCAGTAAAAATAACAGATAGCCCTGTTAAGGAATTGGGCATGCCAATAACGGTTACTCTCGTAATATTATCTTCAAAGGCTACTCCCCGTACAACCAAGTTTTGTTCCATTGCCGCTTCCTCCTCAATAATCGTACCTGCTTCTTTTTCTGTACTTGATCTAACTACTAGCTGTATTTGATAGTTTTTGGCAAACTCAACTGCTCTTGGATGCAGAACACCTGCACCTAAATGGGCGAGCTCCAGCATTTCATCATAAGATACCGCCAAAAGCTTTCTTGCATCTTTTACATAGCGGGGATCTGTTGTAAATACACCTGTCACATCAGTAAATATTTCACATTTTTCCGCATTAAGTGCCGCAGCCAAAGCTACTGCAGTTGTGTCAGACCCGCCTCTTCCCAATGTTGAAATAGCTCCATCCTCTGTTATTCCTTGGAAGCCAGCCACTACAACAATGATTCCCTCTCCTAGTTCTTTCTCTACCCTTTCTGTATTTATTCCTATTATTCTTGCATTTCCATGAACAGGCTCTGTCTTTATTCCTGCCTGCCATCCAGTAAGAGAGATAGCTGGATATCCTCTTTCTGTTAATGCCATCGCTAATAATGAAATGGTAATTTGCTCTCCTGTTGTTAATAGCATGTCCATTTCTCTTTTGCTCGGCTGTGAAGCAATTCCTTTTGCGAGATCCACTAGGTGATCAGTAGATTTTCCCATTGCTGATACGACAACGACAACATTGTTGCCTTTTTCTTTTTCCTCGATGACCCGACTTGCCACACTTTGAATTTTCTTCGCATCCCCTACTGAAGTTCCCCCAAATTTCTGCACAATTACTCCCACTTTATTCCCTCTCTCCGCCTTTTTCATGTGGCTAATTTCTTAGATAATTTCCAAAAGCATTGTTGCTATTAAAGCCTTCGTGTGTAACGCTTCATTCTCGATCAAGGCAGGTCGATTTCTGAGGGGTGAGCGTGAGCCTCTTCGGCCCCGTTATCATGCCTGCGGTTTTTACCTTTCCGCTGGTCCCGCCAGAGTCTCGCTCCTTTCTCTCCAATCAGCTTCAAGCTTTATGCAAAAAGTATTATTTACATAACTAATTAAAACAACAAACGATTAGGAAAGAGCATCTTTATTCCTTCCATGCACAAGTTGACTAAGATGAATAATCCACATAATTTTGGTTGAATTTTGGGCATAGAAAAAAGCAATGAGAATCTATCCCATTGCTGTCACAAGTATAAAAAGATATACGTGCACACAGTGAGATAGCTCTCCAAGACGTTGTTTGTCTTGACAATCTTGCATTTATTCAATGCAAAACCAGCAAAGAAAGCGATGAGACTTTCTTCACTTCGGCAAATATTCCCTTTCAAAGCTTTTCATTGAAGCTCATTCTTCTCCAAGCCTTTACTTATGAAATTTGCACCTCTACCTTCACTTTACCGTTATAAAGTGATATTAAATTTTCAGTAATTATAGCATATTCATTTTTTTCAAACAATACTATTCCTGTAATTTTTTCATTAGCTCCTCAGCTACATTTACCGGAATGCCAATTTTCGTAAACTCTTCAGTTGTAGCATCTTTCATTTTCTTTACAGAACCAAACGTTTTTAACAGCTGTTTCTTTCGTTTTTCACCAATCCCCGGGATATCATCAAGCATCGATTGAAATGCACTTTTTCCGCGAAGCTGTCTATGGAAGGTTATTGCAAAACGGTGTACTTCATCTTGAATTCTTTGCAGCAAATAAAATTCCTGGCTATTTCGTGCCAATGGAATGATTTCTAGCGGATTTCCGTATAGAAGCTGGGATGTCCGATGCTTTTCATCTTTAACTAGTCCGGATATTGGAATATCAAGATTCAGTTCATTTTCAAGTATATCTCTTACTGCTTCTACATGCCCCTTGCCTCCATCAATAATGATTAAGTCCGGGAGTGCCAAGCCTTCTTTCAGTACTCGAGTATAGCGCCTGCGAACAACTTCCCTCATAGACTCATAATCATCAGGACCTTGGACAGACTTTATTTTGTATTTTCGATATTCCCTTTTTTCCGGTTTGCCGTCGATAAAAACAATCATCGCTGAAACAGGATCTGTTCCTTGAATATTTGAATTATCAAAAGCTTCAATTCTATGAGGAGTATAAATTCCTAGCTGCTGACCTAGGCTTTCTACCGCTTTTATCGTTCGGTCCTCATCACGCTCTATAAGGGAGAATTTTTCTTTTAATGCTATTTTCGCATTTTTATAAGCCAGCTTTACTAATTCCTTTTTCTGTCCGCGCTGAGGGATTAAAACTTTAACCTCCAAAAACTCTGCTGCCATATCAGCATTGATCGAGTCTGGGACCAAAATTTCACGCGGCTTAAAATGGTTAGCCTTTGAGTAGAATTGACCAAGAAAGGTCAGCATTTCTTCTTCTGGCTCATTATGGATCGGGAACATCGATACATCCCTCTCAATTAATTTTCCTTGCCTAATAAAGAAAACTTGTACACACATCCATCCTTTGTCGACTGCATAGCCAAACACATCACGATCAGTCGTATCTGTAGAAGTGATCTTTTGTTTTTCCATTGTTGCATCTATATGAGCAATCTTATCGCGAAATTCCTTTGCCCTTTCAAAATCCAGTTCCTCAGCAGCTGCAGTCATCTTTTCTGTTAAATCCTTTTTAATATCCTTATAGCCCCCATTAAGAAACTTTGTGATCTCATCAACCATCTGTTTATATTCCTGTTCGCTTACCTCGTTTACACATGGTGCAAGACATTGTCCTAAGTGGTAATAAAGGCAAACCCGATCAGGCAAGGTTGTGCATTTCCTTAATGGATAAATCCGATCTAACAGCTTCTTCGTCTCATTTGCCGCTTGTACATTTGGATAAGGGCCGAAATATTTCCCTTTATCTTTTTTTACTTTTCTAGTTGTAATCAGCCGCGGATGCCTCTCTGCTGTTAATTTGATAAAAGGATAGCTTTTATCATCCTTAAGCATGACATTGTATTTCGGATCATATTTCTTAATTAAATTCATTTCAAGAATGAGCGCTTCCATATTAGAGGAGGTTACAATATATTCGAAGTCTTCAATTTCATTAACAAGCCTTAATGTTTTCCCATCATGCGATCCTGTAAAATAAGAGCGGACCCGATTTTTTAATATCTTTGCCTTTCCCACATAAATGATTGTCCCTTGTCGGTCTTTCATTAAATAACAGCCAGGCTGATCAGGCAAGAGCACTAATTTATTTTTTATAATTTCATTCATCAGATGTCACCTCCCGAGGTTTTTCCTAATTTGATCATACAAAAATCCCCGGCTTAAATAAAGCCGAGGATTTTAATTATTTTTATTTTTGCTCTTTTCCCATCGATTGTTGTTTTTGTTAATGAACTTAGCATGTTGCTTTACGCTACGGGCACTTGCTTTCCGTGGGGAGGAACAGGAGCCTCCCGCAGGAGCCAAGTGCCCTCCGCTCCAATCAATTCTGCAAATTTACAAAAACAGCCATATTTAATTAAGCATGTTTGCTAAGAAGTTCAACAAGAGCTTCTTTCGGCTGGAAGCCAACTACCTTATCCACAACTTCTCCATCTTTAAGAACTAATAAAGTTGGAATGCTCATCACACCGTATTTAGCTGCTGTTTCTTGATTTTCATCAACATCAAGCTTAACGATTTTTACTTTATCTCCCATTTCAGAATCAACTTCTTCTAATACTGGAGCGATCATTTTACATGGTCCGCACCATGGAGCCCAGAAATCTACAAGCACTGCGCCTGAAGCTGTTTCGTTAGAAAAAGTTTGATCTGTCACATTTGTAATTGCCATATTCATTTCCTCCTAAAAATTCTACTCAAATTCTAACGACAGTATATCATCGTTTATGTAATGATGCTATTTATTTGCTTCAAATTATAATTTCCCCTGAATGCCTTTTTAATATGCGAAACAATAACATCCTATTCAATGACGAAAACGAGCGGCATAGGCCGCCCGTATTGTTATTAAGCATTAACTAAAATTTTTCGGAACTCCTCTGTTAACAGAGGTACAACTTCAAATAAGTCGCCGACAATTCCATAATCAGCTACTTTAAAAATATTTGCTTCTGGATCTTTATTAATGGCAACAATTACTTTAGAGTTAGACATTCCTGCAAGATGCTGAATCGCACCTGAGATACCACATGCGATATAAAGGTCTGGTGTAACTACTTTTCCTGTTTGGCCAATCTGTAGAGAGTAATCACAATAATCCGCATCACACGCGCCACGAGAGGCACCAACAGCACCATTTAAAACTTTTGCAAGCTCATTTAATGGTTCAAATCCCTCTTCGCTCTTCACTCCACGTCCGCCAGCAATAATTACTTTTGCTTCGGATAAATCAACACCTTCACTTGCTTTGCGCACAACCTCTTTAATAATGGTGCGAAGATCTTTAATATCAACAGATAGGGAAGATGCCTCTCCAGTTCTAGATTCGTCTTTTTCTAATGGGCTAATATTATTTGGACGAATCGTCGCAAAGACTAAACCATCTGTAACGATTTTCTTTTCAAATGCTTTACCAGAGTAAATTGGTCTAGTGAAAACTAGATTTCCTCCAGCAATTTCTAAGCCGGTTACATCAGAAATTAAGCCTGAATTTAGTTTCGCTGCTACTTTAGGAGCAAGATCCTTTCCTAAAGATGTATGGCCAAATATTAAACCTTCTGGACTTTCAGCATCAATAACTGCCATTAATGCTTGTGAATATCCATCCGGTGTATATTGCTTTAACTTTTCATTTTCAACTGTAATGACACGATCCGCACCATAGTGGATTAACTCGCCGGATAAAGCGTTTACAGAGTCGCCAATTAAAACACCGACAACTTCTCCGCCTTCTGATGCTGTTTTTGCTGCTGCTACTGCTTCAAAGGATACATTACGCAATGATCCATCACGGACCTCACCTAATACGATTATTTTTCTAGCCATTTGAGTTTTACCCCCTGCGTTCATATTCTTGAATATTCGATCAGACTACTTTCGCTTCTGTATGAAGAAGATTAACAAGTTCTTTTACTTGATCTGCAAGCTCGCCTTCAAGAACTTTCCCTGCTTCTTTCTTTGGCGGCAAATAGATTTCAATTGTTTTTGTTTTTGCTTCCACATCGTCTTCTTCAAGATCAAGATCGTCAAGCTCAAGTTCATCAAGCGGCTTTTTCTTCGCTTTCATAATCCCTGGCAATGAAGGGTAACGAGGTTCGTTTAAGCCTTGTTGTGCCGTAACTAATAGCGGAAGAGTCGTTTCAATAACTTCAGAGTCTCCCTCTACATCACGAACGACTGTTGCATTGCTTCCAGTTATATCAAGCTTAGTAATAGTCGTTACATAAGGAATGTTCAGAAGTTCTGCAACACGTGGTCCAACTTGTCCAGAACCGCCATCAATTGCTACATTACCGGCAATAATTAAGTCAGCGTCTTTATCCTTTAAATATTCAGACAAGATTTTCGCAGTCGTAAATTGATCTCCATATTCTAAGTCATCTTCTGTATTAATTAATACGGCTTTATCTGCTCCCATCGCTAATGCAGTTCGCAGCTGCTTTTCCGTTTCTTCATTTCCTACAGAAACTACTGTAACTTCACCGCCTTGTGCATCACGCACTTGGATTGCTTCTTCAATCGCATATTCATCATACGGATTAATAATAAATTCCGCACCATCTTCGTTTATTTGCCCACCTGAAATCGTGATTTTTTCCTCTGTATCAAAGGTTCTTTTCATTAAAACATAGATGTTCATGATTTCCCTCCTAATTATAAAAAGTGGAAGCCCTACACTCGAGGCAGCAAATAAAGACAGACCTCTAAGTTTTAGAAGCTAGTAAGTGACAAATAGAAACATTTCACCACTTCGAAAGATTATGATAATTTATCGCGTAAAAAGAGAAAAGATTCTCTCATTACAACCTATTATAATAGATAACTAGTTCTTTGAAAACGAATATTCATTCAATTTCTATTTGCCTGTAAAATTCGGTTCTCTTTTTTCAATAAAAGCAGAGATTCCTTCTTTTCCATCATTGGAAATGAACACTTCTCCAAAAAGCTTGGCTTCCTTCTTCACGCCTTCTTGAAACTTGTCTGTCTTGGAATAATTTAATAATTCGATTGCTGCTTTAATAGAAACAGGGCTTTTCTTAGCAATTTTCTTTGCCATTTTATAAGCATTTTCCAAAAGCTCACTTTCCGGATACGCATGGTTAGCTAATCCGTATTGAACAGCCTCTAGTCCAGTGATCGGTTCACTCGTAAACAGCATTTCAGCTGCTCTTGCAGCACCGACATATCTAGGAAGACGCTGGGTCCCAGCAAATCCCGGAATTAATCCTAGCTGCAGCTCTGGCAATCCTAGCTTTGCATTATCTGCAACTAGCCTAAAATGGCAGCCCATTGCAAGCTCTAAACCACCGCCAAGTGCTGCCCCATGAATGGCTGCAATGATTGGCTTCGGAAATCTTTCCATTCGTTCAAAAAGGTCTTGCCCATATGTAGACAATTCGGCGAATGCTTCGCCCGTTTCAATTGTAGTGAATTCCTTAATATCAGCCCCTGCTGAAAAGAAGCGTCCCTCCCCATGAATCAAAACCACTCGAATCTCTTCATTTGCTTCTACTTCATCTAATACAGCAGACAATTCCTTTAACAAGCCTGATGAAAGCGCATTTGCAGGCGGCCTGTTAATCGTAATCGTTGCAACCATACCCTGATAAGACCAATTTAAAAATTCCATTTCCATCCCCCTTTTTGACTATGCTAGCTCCTCATGAACCCATTAAGAAGCAACTTGTGAACCGGGTCGGCTAAAGCAGTGATGTCATACTTTTGATCATTCATCACCCATGTGGTAGCTGTCTCGTCCATCGTACCAAAAATCATCTGCCTAGCCAACCGTATATCAAGAGTGGAAGAAAACTCGCCGCTTTCTTTTCCATTCAGTAAAATCTGTTCGATTAAGGCAAGATACCCTTTTAGCACTTCATTTATTTTATGACGGAGATCTATGTTAGACTGTCGCAGCTCCAATTGCGTGACAATTGCCAGATGCCTGTCTTCTGAAAGAATTTGAAAATGTGATTCAACAATCATTCGCAATTTCTCGGCAGCAGACTCTGTCCCTACAATTTTTTCTTCTGCCATTTCTACAAAATTACCCATTTTTTCTTGAAAGAGAGAGATTAATATATCTTCTTTATTCTTGAAATATAAGTAAATGGTTCCATCAGCTACACCAGCCTGCTTAGCAATTTTTGATACTTGAGCCTGGTGATAGCCATTTTCTGCAATAACAATAACAGCCGCATCAATGATTTGGCGATATTTCGGTTTATTCTTTTTCAAACTTTCCCTCCTCCAAGAAATGCGCAAGCGCCTTGCTTATCACCGTACAAACTGGAAGGGCCGGTTCTTTCGATATAGGAAACACGGTGAGCGAGAGCGAACCGTTGTTGACTTATCGCAGGGAGGGGACCTGTAGTTTGATAGGTGATAGGCGCTGGAGTTAGACAATTCTCTAACTCCAAATTTATACATTCTGATACTTCAAGAACAAAAGCGGAAGCGCCTTGTACATCGCCGTTCAAACTGGAAGGGCCGGTTCTTTCGATATAGGAGACACAATGAGCAAGAGCGAATTGATGTCGACTTATCGCAGGGAGGGGACCTGTAGTTTGCTAGGCGATAGGCACTGTAGCTGGACGCCAACTTGTTATTAAGTTATCCATTCGTTAGATTATGAAATTTCATAAACTAGGAAAAAACAAAAACGATTTCAAGCTATTACTTTGAAGTACAATATAAAGTGCATTTTAATAATGAATGAATCATCATTCATATTTTTATAATAGTGCCACTATTCATTTCTGTCAAGAAATTACGGGATAAAATTATTATAACTAACTTCAATTAGAATGACTACTTAAGTGAATATGGACAAGCTGTTCCGTTCAAAAATAAAGAGCCGATAATTCGGTCTCTGTATTAAGCCCGCTTTTCTTGTTCTGATTGAATCTTCTTTTTCTCTTCATCCACTAATGCTCTTCTCAGGATTTTGCCGACTGCTGTTTTCGGAAGCTCATCACGGAATTCGTATATTCTTGGTGCCTTAAACGCAGCTAGATGCTTTCTGGCAAATTTATTAAGCTCCTCCTCAGTTACAGCCGCTCCATCTTTCAAAACAATATAAGCTTTAACTGTTTCTCCCCTATACGGATCTGGTACACCAGCTGCAACAACTTCCTGCACTGCTGGATGTTCATAAAGGACCTCTTCAATTTCGCGAGGATAGATATTATAGCCTCCAGCAATAATCATATCTTTCTTCCGATCAACTACATAGAAATATCCGTTTTCGTCCATATAACCAAGATCACCAGTTAGCAGCCAGCCATCCCTTAATGTATCTGCCGTATCCTCTGGGCGGTTCCAATAGCCTTTCATTACTTGTGGTCCCTTAACGGCAATTTCTCCTACTTCACCTGGAGGTAACGGGTCACCCGTTTCCATTGAAAAAATAGCCGCATCAGTATCTGGCCATGGAACACCAATGCTCCCTTTCACACGAGGGCGATCCCAAAGAAAGTTTGCGTGTGTAACAGGAGAAGATTCCGTAAGTCCGTATCCTTCAACAAGCTTTCCGCCAGTCACTTCTTCAAATTTTTGCTGTACTTCAACAGGCAGTGCTGCTGAACCGCTAATACAAGAATCAATCGAAGATAGATCATACTTTTTCAAATCAGGATGGTTCAATAGACCAATATAGATGGTGGGTGCACCAGGAAATAAAGTCGGCCGCTGCTTTTGAATTGTTTTAAGTGTAGTCTCAGCATCGAATTTCGGCAGCAATATCATTTTATTCGCATCCATCACGGATAAAATTAAAACGGTGGTCATTCCATAGACATGGAAGAACGGTAAAATTCCTAATACAACCTCTTGTCCTGGTGTTGTTTTATACAGCCATGCTCGGCACATAGCAGCATTCGAAACTAGATTTCGATGAGTAAGCATTACACCCTTTGGAAAACCTGTTGTACCGCCAGTGTATTGTAATAAGGCTAAATCCTCTTCGAAATCAAAGTCATACTCCTTTAACTCTCGATCTGGCTGCTTTAATATTTCAGTTAATAAATGATGATTGCCTTCATGCTTAACATTCACAACAATTCCATACTGCTTTTTTTGGATAAATGGATAGATCAGGTTTTTTGGAAAAGGGAGGAAGTCTTTGATAGCGGTTACAATTACATGCTGCAAATCTGTCTGAGCCATCACTTTTGTTACTCGCGGAAATAATATATCCATTGTAATAATTGCCTTTGCGCCCGAATCCTTCATTTGGTATTCAAGCTCACGTTCCATATAAAGCGGGTTCGTTTGAACAACTATTCCTCCAGCCATTAATATTCCATAATAGCTAATTACTGAGGCAGGCATATTCGGCAGCATAATGGCTACCCGATCGTCTTTTTTAATTCCAATTTCTTGCAGATATCCTGCAAATTTAAATGCAGATTCATAAATTTCACTAAAGGTAAATTCTTTACCCATAAAGTGAATAGCAATTTTACTCGGATGCTCTTCTGCAGCCTTTTTTAAATAATCCTGGACCGACTGCTTTATATAATTCAAAGTTGAGGGGATTTCATCCGGATAATTTTTAAGCCACGGCTTTTGTTCTAACATTGTAGTCCCTCCTTTATACTCAATAAATTTTTCGAACATTCAAACTGTTCGCTCCTATTATAATATAATGAGGAATGCATGACAATTAGAATAAGCCTAAACGCTTATATGAAAATTATTCGTAATGACCAACTGCGTAAGCGCCTTGCTCAGCCTCACGCATAGCTTAGACAAACCAAATCTCCCGCCAAAAGGGGTTCTCGAAAGCTTGGCCTGTGACCAGCATTAAAGCTGAAAGTTGAACAATACGCCCCCATTTATTAACAATATCTGATTTTATACATCCTGCTGGACAACAAAAAAATCGCCATATAAATATGACGATTCCCTAGTAAAAAGTTTATCAAAATTTAGGCTTTAAAAAACATATAATAAGCGCCTAGCAGAATGAAAATACCACATAGGACAAATAATACTTTTGCTAATTTTTCCACGTGAATGATCGCTCCTTAAGAAATTCCAGCACCAATAATATAGGACAGGCCAATTGAAATAATCATTGAAATTA
The DNA here is from genome assembly GCF_001439605.1 of Cytobacillus praedii. Taxonomy (GTDB): domain Bacteria; phylum Bacillota; class Bacilli; order Bacillales; family Cytobacillaceae; genus Cytobacillus; species Cytobacillus praedii. The sequence goes on along the minus strand of NZ_LMBX01000003.1, from coordinate 245,537 downwards.
AGCCAACAGCCTTGTTATTATTTTCAATTTCCTTGTCTATATTGAATTTTGGAGTTAAAAATTCAAAGATAAAATAACCAATAAGCAAAAGGATAAATCCAAAGACCCCCCAGCTGATCATCATTAGCAATTTATCATTATGCATAATGGAATGCCGAAAAACATTGGCAATTCCAAAGATTTTCCCCCCGGTAGCCATTGCAACTGCCACGTTTCCATTTTTTATTTCTTCCCAGTTTTTGTATTTTGTGACCAGTTCAAAAATGGCCAGAAAAACAATCATACAGAGGATAACAACACTGAAGTACCCTGCCGTTTGCACAAACTCATTTTCCCAGAATTGGTTCATACCCATTCTCCCCGCCAATTATTTAAATTCTACTACGGTCACACCAGAACCGCCTTCACCAGCTTCACCAAAGCGAATATTCTTAACTGCACGATGATTGCGTAAATATTCCTGTACCCCTTGTCTTAACGCACCTGTTCCTTTTCCGTGGATAATAGAAACACGAGGATAAGCAGCTAAGAGTGCATCATCAATATATTTCTCAACACGCAGCAAGGCATTCTCGTATCGCTCTCCCCTTAAGTCCAATTCCAGACTAACATGGAAATCCCTTCCTTTTACAATCGCCATCGGTTTTGTTTCCACTGGTTTCGGACTTTTAATGAACTCTAAATCCTTCTCCGCGACTTTCATTTTTAAAATCCCTATTTGTACATGCCACTCGTTGTCAGAGGTCTTTTCAATGAGATGTCCCTTTTGATCAAAGCTTAACACCTTTACTTCATCCCCTTTAGTAAAGGTGTGTTTTTCTTTCCCTTTAACCTGCTTTTTCGTTTTATTGATTTTCGGTGCTGCTTCTTCTAATCGTTTTTTTGCATCAATTAGTTCATGTTCTTTTATTTCTGCAGCCTTTTCAATGCGCATTTTCCTTAAATCACCAATAATTTTCTCTGCTTCGGCTTTTGCTTGCTCAATAATTGCAGCAGCCTTTTCGGCAGCTTTTTCATGAAGAGTATCCTTTTGATCATAAAACTCAATCATTTGCTTCTGCAAATCTTTATGAAGCTTTTCAGCACTTTTTAGGAAGTCATTTGCTTCTTCCCTCTCAGACTCGGCAATTCTTTTACTCTCTTCCAATGAGGCAATCATATTCTCAACCTGATTGCTGTCTGCACTAATATAGGAACGCGCAGTCTGAATCACCTCATCATTTAAACCGAGCCGTTTGGAAATTTCAAACGCATTGCTTCGCCCTGGTACGCCAATTAACAGCTTGTATGTAGGGCTTAAAGTCTCAATATCAAATTCTACACTCGCGTTAATGACTCCTTCTCGATTATAGCCGTATGCCTTCAATTCAGGGTAATGAGTTGTTGCTATTACCCTTGCCCCTCGGTTATACACTTCATCAAGAATCGAGATTGCAAGTGCAGCTCCTTCTTGTGGATCTGTCCCCGCTCCTAATTCATCAAAAAGAACAAGGCTGTTATCATCCACTTTATTTAAAATATCAACGATATTCACCATATGTGATGAGAATGTACTCAGGCTCTGCTCAATTGATTGTTCATCCCCAATATCGGCATAAACAGCTCCGAAGACAGCTGTTTCAGATCCATCCAGTGCCGGAATCTGCAAGCCTGCTTGTGCCATTAACGTGCATAAGCCAACCGTCTTTAATGTAACTGTTTTCCCGCCTGTATTTGGACCTGTAATAACAATGGTTGTAAAGTCCTTCCCTAATGTTACATCATTAGCCACTACCTCATCAGCCGGAATAAGCGGATGTCGTGCTTTGAATAGAGAAATTCTGCCCTCATTATTTACTTGTGGCATTGTTCCCTTCATTCGTTTACTGTAACGAGCCTTAGCAAACATAAAATCAATTTCCGCCAGCACGTTAACAATGATTTCAAGCTCCGCACTTTCTTCAGAAACCTTACCCGAAAGTTCAATCAAAATTCGTTCAACTTCCTGCTGTTCCTTCACACGTATTTCCTGCAGTTCATTATTTAATTGAACGATTGATTGCGGTTCAATAAATAATGTTTGTCCAGAGGAACTTTGATCATGAACAATTCCGCCGTAATGTCCCTTATATTCCTGCTTAACTGGGATAACGAAGCGGTCATTTCGAATCGTAATAATCGCGTCAGAAAGCATCTTCTGTGCATTTGAAGAACGAATCATACTTTCTAGCCGTTCACGCACACGTGATTCCTTCGTGCGTAATTGATTGCGAAGAGATCGAAGTGCATCACTCGCACTGTCTAGCACTTCCCCATTATCATCAATCGCATTTCTTATGGTAGTTTCTAAATTAGCTAGAACATTATATCTGTTCACATAGTCTAACAAGATGGGGAGGCTGCTTCTTTCATCCACAAATTCTTCAATAAACCTTTTAATTTGTCTGCTTGCATGGATGGTGCTCGCAACTTGAGTCAGTTCTTGTGGGCTTAGCATCCCACCTATAACGGATCGTTTAACATGCGGGCGGATATCAAAGATTCCTCCAAGAGGCACATTTCCTTTAATACGCAATACCTTAACCGCCTCATCTGTTTCCTCTTGCCAGCGTACTACCTCAGCATAGTCAATTGACGGCATTAAACTTTCTGCTTTTCTTTTCCCTAGTGAAGAGGATACATGTTCAACTAGCTGATCCTTCACTTTATGAAATTCAAGTACTCTTAATATACGTTCCTGCATGAGGATTCTACCTCCTATTCCATTCACTTTTGCTTTTTCGACAAAAATGACAATAATTCTTCCGTATCCATGGCATTAAGAACAGAGCTTTTCTTTATCCACCCTTTTTTTGCAGTGGAAACCCCAATGCCCATATGGTTTAATGTTTCCATTTTATGTGCATCTGTGTTAATAACAATTTTCACTCCAGCATCCTGAGCCTTTTGAATAGACTCCGGTGCGAGGTCTAAACGATTGGGATTTGCATTAAGTTCAAGTACCGTATCCGTATCTTTTGCCAGTTCTATAAGCATTTCGATATCCACTTCATATCCATCTCTAATGCCAATCTTCCGGCCTGTTGGATGGGCAATGATATCAACATGAGGATTCCTCATCGCATTTTTTAATCGTTCCATTATTTTTTCCTTTGATTGTGAAAATGCAGAGTGGATGGATGCAATGACTAGATCCATCTCAGCAAGTAATTCATCATCATAATCAAGCGACCCATCAGGCAATATATCCATTTCTACACCTGATAATATGGTAATCTCTTCATACTGTTCATTCAAACGTCTTATTTCTTCTTTTTGCTGTCTTAATTTTTCTGGGGTGAGTCCATTCGCAACCTTTAAATATTGGGAATGATCCGTAATTGCCATATATTTATAGCCTTTTTTGATACAGGCTTTCACCATTTCCTCAATCGATGCTGCCCCATCACTCCAGGTTGAGTGCATATGCAAATCTCCCTTGATATCAGCAAGAGAAATTATACCATACGCGTCAGAATACTCATCAACTTCTTTTCCATCCTCCCTGACCTCTGGAGGAATGAGAGGAAGTCCAAAATGCCGATAAAATGCTTCTTCTGACGAAAAAGTTAATATTTCTCCAGTTTCAATGTTCTCTACACCATATTCACTAATTTTTTCACCGCGTTCCTTCGCAAGCTGCCTCATACGCACATTATGCTCTTTAGATCCTGTAAAATGATGAAGGGTTGTGATAAATTCATGAAGCTTAACTAATCGAAAGTCTACAGAAATATCATAACTGTATTCAAAAATAACAGAAACCTTTGTATCACCCGCTGCGATTGTTTCTTTTATGTTTGCAAGCTTTAACAGCTTGTTTCTTACCGCTGCTGGATTTTCTGTTGCAATAATGAAATCTAAATCCTTTACTGTTTCTCTCACTCTTCGTAAACTGCCCGCCCGAGAAAACTTCTCGATTTCGTTAATGTATTTTAGCTGCTCCTCAATCGCATCAGCAATTGGCAGCATATAAGCAATTGGAAGTCTTTCTGGCCTTGTTCCGGCATTCTGAAGGGCAGCAAGAATCTTTTCTTCTGATTTCTTTCCAAACCCAGCAAGTGCTTGCACCTGGCCTTTAAGGCATGCTTCCTCCAATTCTGCGGCATTCTCAATGCCTAGTTCTTTATTTAACTTTGCGATTTTCTTTCCGCCTAATCCCTGAAGCTGCAAGAGCGGAATCAGCCCCTTTGGAACCGCTTCCTTTAATTCTTTCAGAACAGTAGATTTCCCTTCATTGATATACTCAATAATCACTGCGGATGTACCCTTACCGATCCCAGGCAGCTTCGTAAAATCTTCAATTTCATTTAAGCTTTCATCATTTGCTTCAAGTGCGGCAGCAGCTTTTCGAAAAGCGGCTGTTTTAAACGTATTTTCACCTTTTAGCTCCATGTACACAGCGATTGTTTCCAGTAGCCGAATGACATCTTTTTTATTAATATCCATAGGGAACACCTGCCTTATTGATGAACTCTTTTGTAAATATTGTTTTCTCTATAATAGGTTGTCATACTTTCATGAGAATAGCCAATTAGAAAAGCCTTGGTTATCGCCGTACAAAATGGAGGGGCTCTTCCTTTCGATAAAGGAAACACGAAGAGCGATAGCGCGTTCGTGCTTGACTTATCGCAGGGAGGAGACCCAAAGTTTAATAGGTGATAGGACGCTTGCGCTAGACAATCCGAAATGCGGAGGCGGCTTGCCCAGGGGCGACAAGCATAAGACGAATCGGCTGGAAGGCTGTGCTCTTTAGCCTTCTTGACGAGTTGGCTTATGACCTCGAGCCCCTAGCCGCCGTAGCTAGACAATTCCCTAACTCCAAAGTTATACATTCTTATCTTATAAAAAGAAAACTTCTCTATTTCAGAGAAGTTATTCAACCTATATATTCGATCCACATCTCTTTAATTTGCTGTGAAAGTATTGGTGTATGCTTAATGATTCCTTTAGCCATAAATGAATCATTTAAATGGGTTTGTATGATTTCTACTGGTACGAGCGCAGCTATGTATAATAAAATAAACATGATAAGATATACTTCTACAAATCCTAAAATACCTCCTGCCCAAACATTTAATTGTTTAAGGACTGGCAGATTTGTTACAAAATCAAGCATACTGCCAATAATCTGGAGAACAATTTTCACAGCTATGAAAATTGCAACATAGGCAATGGCACGATAGTAGGCGTCTTCAAGATTGACTTGATCAAATAACATTTGAAAGGCAGATTGATCACCAAAGCTTGGATAAGGAATCCATAGTGTCAGCTTCGGCGCAAGCTTCTCATAATACATATTTGCGACGATGAATGCAAGGATGAAACCTATTAAATGGATGACTTGAAGGATAAACCCCCTTTTCAAACCGATAAAAAAACCAAAAACTAAAATAATAATGATTGCGAGATCCAGCATGACTTATTCAGTCCTTTACTCTTTTTAATTCATCTTCAAGCTGTTCTATACGGTCCTTCGCCTTAAGATAATCATTAACTATATTGACTGCTGTTAATACGGCGAGTTTACTGCTGTCGAGTGAAGGATTCTTCGAGTTGATTTCACGCATTTTCTCATCAACCTTCGAAGCTACGAGGCGAATATGACCGGGGCTTTCAGTACCTATAATGATATACTGCGTTCCATATATATCAACACTTGTACGGTTTTTTTGTACATCTGACAACATTTATGCCCCCATTCTTAAGAATCCTACACAATATCATAACATGAACATAAAAACGTGGGAAGTAGAAGCTTGTCATAACTTAATAGAATCTGTCTGTTATTTACATTTGAATACAAAAGGAGAAAGCTATGGGAAATACTGTTCTAGTAAAAAAAATGAATGAAATCAATGAAATGAAAGTATACTATCAATCCTATCTTATTGATAAACTGCCTCCCGGAAGTATATTTGCGGCGAAAACACCAACTTGTTCAATCACAGCTTATAAATCAGGCAAGGTATTGTTTCAAGGCGGTGGAGGCGAAGTCGAAGCAGCCAAATGGGGAAATTCGATTGCAGCAGCAAGCCCTGAAAAAAAGAAAAGCACCAGCAATACTTATTTACCAGATCAATTCGAAACCCTTTCAGTTGTTGGCTCAGATGAGGTGGGGACGGGTGATTTCTTTGGCCCAATTACAGTTGTTGCTGCATTTGTAAAAAAAGAACAGATTCCATTATTAAAAGAGCTTGGCGTACAAGATTCGAAAAACTTGAAAGATAATCAAATTATAAACATTGCTAAACAAATTAAAACTATCGTTCCACATAGCCTGCTAACATTACATAATGAAAAATACAATAAACTGCAGAAATCTGGCATGTCACAAGGAAAAATGAAGGCACTGCTTCATAACCAAGCAATCGGCCATGTCCTTAGAAAGATTGAACCCGAACAGCCCGATGCGATTTTAATTGACCAATTTGCTAAAAAGGAAATCTACTATCAGTATCTCAAAAATGAAAAAATCATCCAAAGGAACAATGTCTTTTTCAGCACAAAGGCAGAAAGTGTTCATCTTGCAGTTGCTGCCGCCTCCATTTTAGCAAGATACGCTTTTGTAAGGCACTTTGAAAATTTAAGCAAGGAAGCTGGGTTTACACTGACAAAAGGTGCTGGTTCGAAAGTGGATGAGGCTGCTGCCAGGCTAATTCATGAAAAAGGAATGGACGCTTTACCTGCATTTGTTAAGCTGCATTTTGCAAATACGGAGAAGGCAATGAACATATATAGGAAAAAGTACAATTGAAAAGGCAGCCATGAAAATTAGAAGTAAAATCCTACTGAATTCTTTGCAAATGCAGATATAGCCATACGATTATAAGCATCATCCTACAAAGAATAAATGAAAAAGCAACTGGAAGCTCGCATTTTCATTTATTAGACGATTTTAAGAAATATCTATTTCTTTCTATTGCAGGATAAAAAGCAATCGAAGGATTTGTTAATCGGGTATCCGGGAAACCTGGAATTGTACCCACCATTTTCTTATCACAAAATATATTTAAATCAACAAATGTTAACGCTTCTGTCGAACAGGATTCAACACATGCAGGAGGCAGACCCTTATCTTGTCGTGGGTAACACATTTGGCATTTACTTGCCTTCTGCGTTAATGGATCATACTGGGGTGCCCCGTATGGACAGGCTTCAATACATAAACCACAGCCTATACAAAGATCAGAATTAATTTGCACAATTCCATCCCCTCGTTTTGTAAAGGCATTCTCTGGACAAACCCGAAAACATTCTGGACTGTTGCAATGATTACAGGAAACAGACAAAAAACTATCATCTGTAAGTCTAGAAACCTTTCGCCACCTCACTGTACTATCTGTCTGATTTTCATTTCTACAGGCAATTTCACAAGCCATACAGCCGAAACAAAGATCCACATTGAATACGAATCCCATTTGTTTAACCATCATTCTCACACCATTTCCGGATATTTACACTGCTGTCATAAAAATTCATACTGGATTTCCCTTTGTTTTTCTGTGGCTTTTGAACGATTAAGCGATTAATCGGATTCTTCCCCGCTTGATTCACTAAGACCACTTTTTGAGGGAGAAATCGGCTTATTCTAGCAATGGCTGCTATTTTTCCATATTGATTGAATAATTCAACCTTATCCCCTTCCAGAATCCCATTTTTTTCTGCTGCATATTCTGAAAGTTCAACAACATCTTGCTCTGCCCCTTGATTAAGCCAAGGCAGCGCCTCATATTGTGAATGAATCTTCAGTAAAGATTGCGGGGTTAGCAGTTGAAATGGATAAGATTCTTCAACATCTGACTTTCCCCTATTAAAAGAATTTGTGAAAGTACCCTTATTCCCTTGGGAAAAAAGACGAAACTTGAATGAACTTGAAGATGATTTAGTCACTTCCTCTGTCCGTAACCGAGGACATTCTAGTAAGTCATCAATGCTCTCTATCGAATAAAGTTTCTTTACTGACGGTGTTAATTCCTCTCTAATCCAATCAATCGGTTTGCGTTCGGATGGGAAATTGGAGAAGCCCGGAGAACGGTCATTCAGTTTTTTCATTAATTCCCTTGCTATTTGCAAATCACTTTTCGCCTCATAGTATGGAGGAATTGCTTTTTCATTTACAGATAACCAGTGGTGCCAATAACTAACATTTAAATCCATTTCTTCAAAATGACTTGCAGCTGGCAGGACGATATCAGACAACTCCGCAGATTTCGTCATAAATAAATCAACAGTGACAATTAATTCAAGTTCCTTCATTAATGATTCCCATGCCTGAAAATCCTGGTCTTGTGATAGGGGATTACGCAAGGCGATCCATAAGAACTTCAATGGAGGATCTACTAGTTTACTAGCATTTTCCGCAAAATTATTAATATTAATTTCTCTAGAATATTGAACGGTTGGATGTTCTGGTCCTGCGTGGTTCAGGAGATTAACTGGAAAGTCATCAATCCCATTATGTGAATAGTAAACGCTTCTGTTTCCCTTCCCAGAATGACAGCCCAACAAGGCTAATGTGTTGATTGCACTAATATTTTGTCCCCCATTCTCATTTCGTTGAGTCCCAAAGCCAATCCAGGTCGCACAAGGTTTAGGTATTGAATATATGCTCACAAGTTCACATATAACATCAAATGATATTCCTGTTTTACTGCAAACTTCATGTAAATCGACTTGTTCATTCACATATTGGTGAAATTCTTCCCAGTTCACTGTTTGATTATGGACGAATTCTTGATTATACGACTCTGATTCAATAAGAAGCTTGGCAACTCCAAGCGCAAGCCATCCATCTGTCCCTGGATTGATTTGAATATAGATATCAGCTGTTGCTGCAGTTCTCGTAAAAATAGGATCAATGACAATTAGTTTTGCCCCTTTTTGCCGTGCCTGTAAAATAAACTTCATTTGATGGACATTTGTAACAGCTGGGTTTGCTCCCCAAATAACAACTGCATTCATTTCAGCCATTTTTTCTGGCATTATACTGTTCATTTGACCAAAAGACTTTCTCATGGCTCGCTCACCAGTTATTAAACATGGATTTCCTATCGGCTTCGTATGCGGACCTATACTATTAAACATCCCTTCCACTGCATAATGAAGCAAACCGATATTACCTGAAAATTTATTATAGCCGGAAGCAAGATTGGAACCGTATCGTTCATTTAACTCTAATATTTTATCAGCAATGGTATCGTATGCTTCTTCCCATGATATTCTTTTCCAATTCCCTGAGCCTCTTGGCGTCTGTCTGATTGGATGTTTCAATCGATAAGGATTATATACATATTGGGTATAGGCATACCCCTTCGCACACAATCGCCCCTGATTATAGCCATGCTTCGCATCACCAGAAATCTTCATTAGTTTTCCGTCCTCAATATACGAAAGCATTCCGCATGTAGAGAAACAATTACGTGGACAAGCATGTCTGTAAATTTCCATTAGATTTAGCACCTGCACTTTTTCTAAGGTTAAATTTTCCTAAGCTGTTTAATCTTAAAGGCGGCAGTGATATTTAATCTGACATTCATATCATCTAGCTTCTTATCTAAAATTTCTTCGATCTTTTTTAAGCGATACCGCAATGTATTCCGATGAAGAAACAACGCATCAGCCGTCTTTGTTACGTCATAGTGATTGGCCGCATAGAATTCAAGCGTATGCATTAGCTCGCCTCCATGATCCTGATCAAATTTCTCCAAATTACCTAATGTGTGATCATAATATTCTTTAACATCCTGTAAATCGTGTTTATATAGAATTCGTTCAAGTCCTAACCCATTGAAAAATGGGGTATGAATATTCAATAATAAGCCCACTTCGTATGCAACCTTTGCCTCTTGGTAGCTCTTATAAAGCTCCTCAGGATTTGTACTTTCCCTGCCAATCCCTGTTGCAATTCGAGTATTCATATTCATCATCTTAGCCTGGGTCATTACCCGCTGAATAAACTCTTTAATCACATTCTGGTTTTTGTCTATTTCTTCACCGAGCATCTGATAAATAACAATGACTTCTCCACGCTTTTTCATTGCTATTGGTTTTAGATTGCTTTCAATCAGTACTCTTTCAATTAGGAAAAACAGGGAATCAATATGTTTCTGATCCTCTGAATAATAATCAAAGTCTACTAATGAAAAAACTATAATTGTATGTGATTGGGTAAAATCCCATCCCCATATATTCCCATAGGAAATTATCTCATCTTTTTGCTTCATATTTCCGTAGAGCAAGTCATAAATAAAGGCTTCCTTAAACTGCTGCCGCTCCTGTTTCAATTCTAGCCTTTTTCGTAATTCGAGTGAGCATAGTGAAGATGCATAAGCAATAATCGAATGAATTCGTGTGATTGTCTCATCAGATACTTCGTCAATCTGAACAAATAAATAGCCTCTTAATCTACCATCCAATATGATTGCAGAACAAATTCCCTTTTTTTGGACACCATCAGATGTTAATTGACAACTGACGATTGCTGGTTTATCCCCAGTTATTTCTCTATATTGATTATCCACATAATTAATTTCCACTTCATGCACGAGCTTTGCTGTGGCCAACTGGTTAAATAAAGGATCCGTTAAGATTACAGGGAACGACAAAAGACTCGCTAACTCTACACAAATCCCCTTCAATCCTTTTTCTGAAGCGACAAGCAAATCATGTAAGTAATCCGGGACAAAGAAAGTATTTTCCACTAAATCCATTCCTTTCTGTTCTTTCCTGGGTCGCTCATCCTCATCATATATGAAGGTATCATCGGGAACAATGGATGTCACAGGACCGTAAAAAACTCATTGTCCAACCGTACAAAAATAGAGAGGTATCTTTGTGCATCGGTTATATATCTTATGAATGAACGATTTTCTATAATAAAAGCAAGGATTAATTGTGATTATTTTCACAAAAGGAGTGAGAAAATGATAAAGAAAATTACAAAAGACAGCATTTATTTAATAAGAAACCAATCTTTCTTACGATATGCTCAATTATTCACGAATATAGAAAGTGATACTCTGTCAGCTATTGAGGCCTTCGGTTTAGAACTTGAACAGGCACAATTGGCCAATGAAAGAGAAAGAGCACTTACTAGATTAAAAGAGAAACAAGCACATTTCCGAAATAATAATAAAAGCATCTATATTAATCGAATATCAAGTGCGTGTGAAGCATGTCAAACAGGTACAGACAGCTATACTACCTTTGTTTCAATGAAGTGCCACCGTAATTGCTATTTTTGTTTCAATGAAAATCAAGATAATTATATGCACTTTTTAGAAAACAAGAGAGATGCTCGAAATGAATTAGCAGAATTAATCGATGCAGGATATAAATTAAAGCACATCGCATTAACAGGGGGAGAACCCCTTTTATTTAAAGATGAAACAATCCAATTTTTCCAATTTGCTAAAGAAAAGCTACCTGAAAGCTATACAAGATTATATACAGCTGGGGATCTTTTAACTGAAGAGCTCCTGCAGCAATTAAGAGATGCTGACTTAAATGAAATTCGCTTTAGCATCAAGATGGAGGACTCCCCCAAGAAAAGAAAGCATATTTTAGGAAAAATCGAATTAGCAAAACGATATATTCCTAATGTCTTAGTTGAAATGCCTGTCATTCCAGGAACATTAGATGATATGAAAGAGCTGCTCATCGAATTAGATAAATTGGATATTTTCGGAATCAATTTACTAGAATTCTGCTTCCCGCTTAAAGACCCTAAGCCTTTTATCGATCGAGGATTCAAACTGAAAAACCCACCTTACGAAATGTATTATAACTACTGGTATGCCGGGGGATTAGCAATAGCCATGAGTGAGGAACTATGTCTTGCGCTAACAGAGTTTGCGATTGAACAAAAATTAAAGCTCGGTGTTCATTACTGTTCCCTTGAAAATAAATTCACGGGTCAAATCTATCAACAAAACCATAATCAAGTGGTGGATAAAACGTATTCCTTTTCAAATCAAGATTATTTCTTTAAAACAGCTAAAGTTTTTGGGAAGGACAAGCGAAAAGTAATCTCCCTGCTCGAAAAAAACAAAATAATATTTGAATTCAATCAACAATACGACTTCATTCAGTTTCCTATTGATGCCATCAAACGATTAGCGGGTATCAACATTGAAATTGCAATCGTTTCATGCATCATCGAATTCGATAATAAAGAAAGCATCATCCGCGAGGTCAGTATTGATTGGACAACACCCACTTTATTTCAATTAGGAGATGTAAGCTAAGTGCTTTTAGGAGGGATAACAATGGAAGAAAGAGGAGCTCTATCAGAGATAAATAATATTTTTCATGCAAGACGTTTTGCCTACGACATTTTAAGAAGGTTTTTCGTTGAGGAGCCATCCAAAGAATATTTGAAACCATTTATTCAGAAAAACATGATCGATTTATTTCCATTTAGAGAGGATTCAGGAGAGATCCAAGAAGGATTGAACAAGATAAAGTCATACCTGGCCACTCATGATGTCCTTACTATTGAACATCATTATGATGACTTGCATTGGGATTATACAAGATTGTTTGTCGGACCTTTTGAATTGACAACACCTCCTTGGGAATCTTCTTATGTGAGGAAGGATCGGCTTTTATTTCAAGGAACAACAATGAATGTGCGAGGCTATTATGATAAATACGGCATTATTGTCAGTGATTTTAATATTGAAGCGGATGATCATATCGGACTTGAGCTTGATTTTATTTATCACCTCAATGAACGTTGTATAAAAATGGCTGAACAAAATGAAAGCAGAGGCTTAAGGCAATTACTTCGGGATCAACAAAGATTTATCGATGACCATCTGCTTAAATTCGTACCTGAATTCAGTCGATTAGTCATGAAAGAAGCAAATACTTCATTTTTCATTGGACTAGCACAAGTATTACATCATTATTTACTGATAGATTCAGAGGTTCTTCAAGAACTTATGACTATAGACAATTTATAAGAGGGGGCAAGTAGAATGCTTGATATCATGAGTAAAATCAATGAATTTAAAATGTCTAGAAGAGCATTTATCGGTTGGACCTCCGCAATTGCAGTAACAACAGCGATCCCAGTTAGCCGTGGGTTAGTTGCAAAAGCGGAGAATAATATCGGGATAGCAGAAACGGATGGTGAAGGCATCTGGAAAACAGCTGCATGTTGGCATAACTGCGGCAGCCGCTGTCTTAATAAAGTGCTAATCAAAGACGGAGTAGTTATTCGGCAAAAGACGGATGATACACATAAAGATAGTCCAGATTTCCCTCAACAGCGAGGCTGTTTAAGAGGAAGATCCCAGCGTCATCAAGTCTTTAATGCAGACCGTTTAAAATATCCAATGAGAAGAAAAAATTGGAAACCCGGCGGAGGCAAAAAAGAGCTTCGCGGAAGAGATCAGTGGGTTCGACTTTCTTGGGATGAGGCACTTGATATCGTCGCAACTGAAACAAAGAGAATCATAGGAAAGTATGGTAATGAATCAATCATGGTAACTGGCGGTGACGCAAATATTAGAAATGCAATGTCCGCAATTGGTGGTTTTAGTGCATGCTATGGCAGCTCTTCATGGGGAGCTTGGAGATGGATATGGGAAAACATGGGGATCGGAGAAGGCCTAATAGTTAATGGAATCAATGATCGTATCGATTTAAGAAATTCCCAATTAATCGTCCTTTGGGGGGCTAATCCAGCCTGGAGCACAATGGGAAGTGTAACCTACAATTATTTACAAGCCAAAAAGGCAGGGGCACGTTTCATCACAATTGACCCGATCTATACTGATTCTGCCCATGTATTTGATGCTGATTGGATTCCCGTTAGACCAGGAACAGATGATGCATTAGCTTTCGGAATCATGTATACATTGCTTGATGAAGATGATCCTGCTGCAAATCCGTTAGTTAAATGGGATTTCTTAGACAAATACACAATTGGATTTGATGAAGCTCATATGCCAGAAGGGGCAGATCCAAAAGATAATTTAAAAGACTATATTTTAGGAACCTATGATAATCAGCCGAAGACACCCGAATGGGCATCTGAAATTTGTGGCGTAGAACCAACTAAAATCCGTGAACTTGCCCGTGAAATTGGCGGAACAGAAAGAGTAGCTTTATTAACAGCTTGGGCACCTGCTCGGATTGCAAATGGGGAAGGCTGGGTTCAAGCATTCTCAGCTTTGGGAATGATGACCGGGCAAATGGGCGGTTCTGGAAAAATGACTGGTGTCAGCTGCTGGGAATATGCAGGAAATATGGGGCCATTCCTTTTAACCGCTGGCGGGAAAGGCCTCCCTTCCATAACGAACCCTATTGACAATCTAATTAATGAAAATGAAATGTGGGATGCCGTATTAAATGGGAAATTCCTGCAAAGATATGAAAAAGAAAGAAATGTAAACATCCAATTTATTTACCATAACTATGAGAATCACCTACAAACTCGAAGCAATATTGCGAAAGGAATTAAAGCACATCACAAAGTTGAATTTGTTGTTACAAATGCGTATGCCTTAACAACAAATGCCAAGTATTCCGATATTGTATTACCTGTTGCTACCCAATGGGAAACAGCTGGAGCCGTGAAAGGAGGGAACCGTGAGATCCTCATCAATTGGTCAAAAATCATCGAGCCATTGTATGAATCAAAAACAGACCAAGAGATTGCAGAAGCTCTGTTAAAGAAGTTAGGAAAGGATCCGAAAGAAGTATTCCCAATTACTGCAGAACAGCAATACTTTAATCAACTTGCAGGCAGTATGGTGATGAAAGAAAACGGGGTTGACTATGAACCATTATGCACCATTACAGCCCAAGATATAAAGGAATGGGGTGTTGAAGGAACACCACAAAAAGGCCGCATCACACTTAAAGAGTTTGTTGATACAGGAATCTACCAAGTGCCAAGAAAGGCAGGCGATAATTTCGGCTTTATCGCGTATAAAGATTTTATCGACGATCCCGAAGCAAATCCAGTATCAAGTGAAAGTGGAAAATTTGAAATCTATTGTAAAGCTATAAATGAATTATCTAAAACTGCATATTCCGAAATAGCCCCTATTCCAAAATATGAGGTAAAAGTACACGGCTATGAAGCGACTTTTGAAGATTGGGAATCAAGGAAAAAAGGAAAATATCCGTACCAAATGATCAATCCACATTATTTAAGACGCTCACATAGTACGTTAGATAATGTGCCACAGCTGCGTGAGGCATGGCCTAACCCTGTTTACATTAGTAGAAAAGATGCGGACGAAAAAGGAATTAAGGATGGAGATACCGTTCTTTTATCAAATGAATATGCGAAGTCTTTACGGCCTGCAGCAGTAGTCGAAACCATTATGCCTGGTGTCATTGGGCTTCCGCATGGAGCTTGGGTGGATATTGATGAAAAGACCGGGATTGATCGAGGCGGAGCTGATAATTTATTCGTCCCTCATATTCCAAAAGGACTAGGATCCTCTGGTTTCAATACAGCTCGTGTCAATTTTGAAAAATGGAAAGGTGAACCACTTGAAGAAGATGTGAAATGGGAACAACGGATCATCAAATTTTAATTAAAAGGAGGTCATAAATTATGGCTCAAATGGGCTTTTATATAAATGTAGCTGAATGTGTGGGCTGCAAAACATGTACGGTAGCCTGTAAAGATAAAAATGATTTAGAAGTCGGAAGAAACTTCCGGAGAGTATATGACTTTCAAGAAGGGAGCTATCCTAAGCCATCGATTTATCATGTTTCACTTTCTTGCAATCATTGTGATGAACCTGGGTGCATGCAAGGCTGCCCTACTGGTGCAATGTTCAAGCGTCCTGAAGATGGCGTTGTCTTAGTCGACCATAATAAATGTGTAGGATGTCGCTACTGTGAGTGGAATTGTCCTTACGGTGCTCCACAATATTCAGAAGAGCTTGGAAAAATGACGAAATGTGATACTTGTATCGATTTACGTGAAAAAGGAGAAGACCCTGTATGTGTTAGTTCTTGTATAATGCGTGCGATTGAATTTGGTCCGATTGACGAGCTGCGGGCTAAATACGGAACAGTTAATGAAATGAAAGGGATGCCAAGTGCATCGATTACGAAACCAAATATTGTCATTCATTCGTAATTAAACATAGCTTAACACGTGGGCTTGCCCCGTTTACTCGAATAAAGTAATTCAATTAAAGAGGAGGGAAATCCCATGCATGAGTGGGCATTATTAATCTTTACAATTTGTGTTCAAACAGCAATTGGCGGAATGTTGATGCTATGGCTGTTTCAGCGTGAAATTAGCAAAGCTGGTAAGGAGGACTCCTTTGCCATATTGAAGATACCACTTATCATTATTGCAGCATTATCATTAGTGGGTCTAATTGCATCTTTTGCACATTTAGGAACACCGGGCAATGCCTTGAACACAATCAGAAACATTGGCACATCTTGGATGAGCCGTGAAATTCTTGTAACAGGCGCATTCATTGGCAGCGCTTGTATAACAGCTGGACTTTCGATTGTTCAGAAAAAAGTCAACCCACTACTGATGATCGCTACGGTCATTATTGGATTTGTTGATATTTTCTGCATGGCAATGATCTATTCCAATTCATTAATAAGCGGATGGAATTCAATTAACACCTTCACTTCCTTTTATGGAACAGCCTTTATAATAGGGGCAGTTCTTGTAGCTAGCTTTACTGTACCTGCATTACGTGCCAAAAATATGGACGACACAGCAAAAAAGATTGTTCAATTATCATTTTATTTTGCTCTATTCGGTATCGCCATTCAGCTAATAGGTGTTGCATTATTCCCTGCATCACTAACAGATGTCAATATGATTGCGACTTCTGCTGCACATTCCTCTCTTGAAGCGTATCAGGGAACCATTGCGTTAAGATGGGGAATTGAAATTCTCGGATTAATTTTATTAGGCTATATGGCCCTGTCAGCTGTTAAGAAAACATCTATTGCTATGGCGTTTGCGGCATTAATCGTCATTAGCTTCGCTGAAGGATTAAGCAGATATGTATTTTACGTACTAGGTTCATAAGTTATTAACAAATAGGAGATTTCAAAAATAAATAATTTGAGAGGGAGTGGCTTTGATGGGATTATTAAACAGGTGGATTGAGAGTCTCGATTATGAATTTCGCGTTTTAGACTCATGTTCCCGACATCATAGCCCTCACTCCACTTGCAGTAAATGTATCGAGAGCTGTACGGAAGCTGCTGTTACCCTAGTAAGCGGCAAACCGATTATTAGTACCCAAAAATGTTTAGAATGCGGGGACTGTATCGCTGAATGTCCAGCTCAGGCGATTGAAGGCTTTCTTCCAAAAAGAATGATTCATCAAAATCAGCTTATTGTGACCAATGAACATCCCCCTTCTATTAGAGAGATGCTCGTTTTATATAAAAAGGGCGTAAAAACACTTATTTATGAACAAGAAGTAATGAATACCGACTGGAAACAGGCTGTTTCGAAAACGAACGACCGATTGAAGGAGCTTAATGAACCTCCCTTTTCCATTCAGAGAAAAAAAAGAGAAATTGGAGAAGAAAAATTTACGCGAAGAGAAGTTTTCTCCATATGGAAAAAAGAGGCTCAATCAACAATGAAGCAAATAGCTCCTGCAAAATGGCGCTTTAACCACAGGGAATTAGATCTATCTATCTTTTACCCGAATGATCAATTTACAATTATATCGCTAGATACTAACAAATGTACTACTTGCAAAGCCTGTCAAATACTTTGTAAAAAGAATTGTTTGCTAATAACTGAAACAGCTTTTACAATATCAGCCCAACGCTGCTCAGGATGCATGCTATGCCAAGATATCTGTCCTGAAAAGGCGATTACAGTTGAAGAGAAAATTCAGCCAGCAGTAAGAATTTCTCATTCACTTTATACAAAGAAATGTACTGCTTGTAAAAGCAAATATAAAACATTGTCTATTAATAATGACAAATGTGTAATGTGTAAAAAGAGGGAATCCTTTGGCACATTTCTAAAATAAATAAGGATGTGTGACTCATGCTATCAAATATCGGTATACCCGGTTTAATCATTGTTCTTGTTCTTGCACTCATTATTTTCGGCCCTAAAAAGCTCCCAGAAATTGGACGTGCTATGGGACAATCATTAAAAGAGTTCAAAAGCTCAACAAAGGGGCTAATGGATGACAATAATGAAAAAGATGTAGAAAAGGAAATAAAAGAGACTTAAAGAAATCGATATAAAAAGGGGATGCTGTACAGCATCCCCTCATTCTTATCCTCTTAACACAGCTCCAGCTTTCTCTTTCACTGCATTTAATACTATATCATGTGCCTTTACAACCTCTTCATCTGTTAACGTGCGGTCAGGATCAAAATATTTTAATGAGAAGGCAATTGATTTCTTGCCCGGCTCCATTCTTTCTCCTTCATACAAGTCAAACACTTGGACTTCCTTCAGTAAGGCACCGCCTGCTTCTTTAATAATAGATTCCAGTTCACCAGCAGCTTTTTCCTTATCAACAACAAGTGCAATATCACGTGTAATTGATGGGAAACGCGGGATCGCTACATATTGCAATGGTGGAACGTCCGCTTCTAAAATTGCCTTTAATGATAATTCGAAAGCATATGTTTCTTTTAAATCATATTCTTTTTCTACTGTTGGATGTGTTTGACCGATAAAGCCGACAGATGTCCCTGATAAATAGATTTCTGCTGTTCTTCCAGGATGCATTCCTTCTTTTTCTGACTGACGGAATTCTACCGCACTAGAAATGCCAAGCTTTTCAAATAAACCTTCAAGGATTCCTTTGACAACAAAGAAATCAACTGGCTTCTTTTCCCCTTGCCATAGGTGGCTATGCCATAAACCAGTTACTGCACCTGCAAGATGCTCCCGTTCTTCTGGTAATTCATCCGAGCCATTTGCCAAAAATACTGCGCCTGTTTCATAAACCGCAAGACTATCATTCTGACGGGCAGTATTATACTTTAATACTTCAAGAAGCTGTGGAATGATGCTTAAACGCAGGACGCTGCGATCTTCACTCATTGGCATCGCTAATCGAACAGGCTCACGTTTCTCAAGTGCGTATTGTGCTGCCTTTGATTCATTTGTTAAAGAGTAAGTTACTGCTTGATAAAGTCCAGCACCCTCTAGGTAATGACGAACCATTCTTCGTTTGTTTTGGTATGGAGTAAGATGGCCTGGTGTTGCTGATCCGATTGGAAGTGTGGATGCTAAATTATTATAGCCAAATAATCGGCCCACTTCTTCAATTAAGTCTTCTTCAATCGTAATATCTCCACGACGTGTCGGTACCGTAACAATGATCGTTCCATTGTCAGTAGCTGTTTCAAATTGAAGACGAGAGAATATATCCTCTACATCTTTCATATTTAAGTCAGTGCCAAGCACACGGTTAATTTTTTCTAAAGTAACGGAAACAACAGCTGGCTCAACTGATAATGAATCGGCTTCAACAGAACCTTCCAGCACTTCTCCATCTGCATATTCAGCAAGAAGCTGTGCCGCTCTTTCTGCTGCCGCTCTTACTCGATTCGGATCTACACCCTTTTCATAGCGTGCGCTTGCTTCACTTCTTAATCCGTGGTCCCTTGATGCCTTTCGAACAGGTCCACCGATGAAATAAGCAGATTCTAAAAGGACATTCGTTGTATCTGCTTGAACCTCAGAATTTGCCCCACCCATTACTCCTGCAAGGGCAATTGGATTTTCCCCATTTGTAATAACTAAATGATCCGTAGTTAACTTGCGCTTCGCATCATCAAGCGTGATGATTTCCTCTCCATCCTTCGCTCTTCGCACAAGGATTTCTTTTGAATCAAGACGATCATAGTCAAAAGCATGAAGCGGCTGCCCATATTCAAGCAGGATGTAGTTTGTAATATCAACAACATTATTATGCGGGCGAATGCCAGCTGCTGTTAATCTTGCCTGCATCCATAATGGAGAAGGACCAATTTTCACATTTTTAATCACTTTTGCTACATATAAAGGATTATCCTCTTTCGCATCGACAGTCACTTGAATATAATCGGCTGCTTTTTCTGAAGAGGTTTCAACTTCTGAAACAGGAAACTTCACTTCTTTTCCTAAAATGGCTGCTACTTCATAAGCGACTCCAAGCATACTTAGACAGTCTGCACGGTTTGGTGTTAAACCAAGCTCTAATACTTGGTCATCGCGGTGTAATTGCTCCAATGCATCAAGACCAACCTCAGTATCTTGAGGGAAATTATATATCCCTTCTGCAAATTCCTTTGCAACAAGCTTGCTTTCAAAGCCTAATTCCTGCAGTGAACAAATCATCCCATGTGATTCTTCTCCACGCAGCTTTGCTTTTTTGATTTTAAAATTACCAGGTAATACGGCTCCAACAGTGGCAACTGCTACTTTCTGTCCTTTATCGACGTTTGCTGCTCCACAGATAATTTGTACAGGTTCCTCTGCGCCAATATCAACTAAACATTTATTTAATTTATCTGCATTCGGATGCTGTTCTCTTTCTTGAACATAGCCAACGACCACACCGCTGATTCCTTCATTCAGCGTCTCTACGCCTTCCACTTCAATTCCGCTCTTCGTAATTTTTTCTGCTAATTCTTCAGGAGATACGCCGGATAAATCAACGTATTCCTGCAGCCATTTATATGAAACGTACATATTACATCCTCCTCAATATTGTCTTATTCATGGACTTGGAAATTATTTAAGAAACGAACATCATTTGTATAGAAATGGCGGATATCTTCTACGCCATATTTCAGCATAGCGATTCGTTCAACCCCCATACCAAAGGCAAAGCCTGAGTATTTCTTCGAATCAAATCCAGACATTTCAAGTACATTCGGATGAACCATTCCCGACCCTAATATTTCTATCCACCCTGTTTTCTTGCAAATATTACAGCCTTTCCCTCCACACTTAAAGCATGACACATCTACTTCTACCGAAGGCTCTGTGAATGGGAAGAAGCTAGGACGCATCCGAATTTCTCTATCTTCACCAAATAATTTCTTCGCAAACACTTCTAATGTTCCTTTTAAATCAGTCATGCGTATATTTTCGCCAACAACAAGACCTTCAATTTGCATAAATTGATGTGAATGTGTGGCATCATCATTATCACGACGGAATACCTTTCCTGGACAAATAATTTTCACAGGACCTTTTCCATCATGCTTCTCCATCGTTCTTGCCTGTACTGGAGAAGTTTGTGTACGAAGTAGTGTTTCTTCAGTTATATAGAAAGAATCTTGCATATCACGAGCTGGATGGTCCTTTGGTAAATTAAGTGCTTCAAAGTTATAATAATCCTTTTCCACTTCCGGTCCTTCAGCTACGGTATAGCCCATTCCGATGAATAAATCTTCAATTTCCTCAATAATGCGTGTTAGCGGGTGATGATTCCCGGTTTTAACCGGACGACCTGGCAGTGTGACATCTATTTTTTCAGCTGCTAGCTTCTCGTGTACAGCGGCTTCTTCTAAATGCTTCTGTTTTTCTTCAATTCCGGCTGCAATGGCATCCCTTACTTCATTTGCGAGAGCACCCATTTTTGGACGTTCTTCGGCAGATAATTTCCCCATGCCTTTAAGTACTTCCGTAATTGGCCCCTTTTTTCCTAAGTAGGAGACACGAATGTCATTCAATTCTTTTAAATCCGATGTCTGGCTAATTTTTTCTAACGCTTCCGTTTGCAATTCTTTTAAACGTTCTTGCATCTTACTTCCTCCTTCAAATTTCTGTTTTTTTGGCAAAATAAAAAACCTCTCCCAATAAAGGGACGAGGTTTTGGATTCGCGGTACCACCCTTTTTAACACAAAAGCAAAAAAACAGCTTATGTATTCGCTTCATTCAGATAACGGCGACAAGCCGGTACATCTTTACAATGGAATTCGGTAGCGGCTCTATCAGCTTTAATGAACTAGAAATATAGCTCTCATCCGTTTCCAATGGTCCCGATGTCAACTCTGGAGGTGAATGTTCCCTTGCAATCCCTTAAGAATGCTTTCAGTCTAGGCATTCTCTCCCTGAAAAGTTCTTTCGCAAGCTACTTTTCTCCGTCATTGTTTTATAAATATAATTTGCTGTTTATTATAGTATATTCTACGCATACTTTCAAACAGTTTCCGGCAAAAACATGCCTATTTTTTATTTCGTAAATAATAAAGCAGAATTCCAGTTGCAACTGCGACATTTAACGATTCGCTTTTTCCAAAAATCGGAATGTAAAGATTAGCTGTAGTTGCAGCCAATAGTTCTTTATTCACACCGCTTCCTTCATTGCCGACGATTAAAGCAAACTTTTCGCTTTGATGTATATCCGTGTATTCTTTCGCATGTTCCAAAGCTGTACCATAGATCGGGATTGCTGCTTCATTCAACTTCTTTACCCATTCAAAAAGATTGTCTCTGATTACTGGCAGATGAAAATGACTTCCTTGTGCAGAACGAAGCACTTTCGGATTGTAAATATCTACACTCCCCTCTCCAACAATAACAGCATCGATCCCCGCAGCATCAGCGGTTCTAATCATTGTACCTAAGTTGCCCGGATCCTGAACGGCATCAATTAATAATAGTTTTTTTCCATTAATCGTTTCAGCATTTATTTCCTGCTGACGACAGATCGCTACAATCCCTTGCGGAGCTTCCGTATCAGAAAGCTGCAGAATAATTTCCTCGGTTACAACTGTTACAGAAATCGAACCATAATCCCAGCTTGGGGGAAGATCTTTATTTTCACTAATAATAATTTCGATAATTTGATCCCCTAAAAGCGCTTCTTCTACAAGGTGAAAGCCTTCAACTAAAAATGTACCGGTTTTATCCCGTTCCTTCTTCGTTAATAACTTTTTCCATTGTTTTATTTGAGGATTTTTTGCCGAGTGAATATGCTTCAACACTCTTCCTCCTTTACATTTTTCTTTGTCTAGCTGCGGCTCCTATCCAATATGGCTAAAAAGTTAAAGAATAACCTTCCATCCAGCTCATCTAATGCTTGTAGGAGCTAAACAGCCGTCTCCATTTTTCTTCTTCTATCTTACATAATAAATCCCAAAATAGAAAACCATATTATTGAAATGACTATTTGAAAGGAGTATGAATAGATGAACTTGAACCTCCGCAATGCGATCATACACAATGTTACAGGTAATTCACAAGACGAACTAAAGGAAACAATTGTCGATGCCATTCAAAACGGGGAAGAGAAAATGCTTCCTGGATTAGGTGTTTTATTTGAGGTTATTTGGAACAACTCTTCAGAACAGGATAAACAAGAGATGCTGCAAACATTGGAAAGCGGATTAAAATAAAAGGATGCAGGGTATCCTTAAGTACGCAAAACAGTAGGTCATATAGAGAGAGGGTACGAAATCACAATGATTATCGTGCCTTTTCTAATTTTGAGTATTTCAAAGTGGATTGGACTAGTCATGCAATTTCGATGGTTAGCTTATCCGACCTAAAAAACCCGATCACACCCGTCCAAAAAAAACAAAAAAACACCCCGAATTCATCGGAGTATTTTTTTGTTTTAGTTAAATGTAATCTTATCAACCGTTTCTCTATCAAGTCGTTTGATTACTTCAGCGATTAGTTTAACTGCGTTCTCATAATCATCACGATGAAGCATGGCTGCGTGTGAGTGGATATAGCGAGTTGCTATGGTAATCGAGAGAGCAGGTACTCCGTTATGCGTCAAATGGATCGCACCGGAATCTGTCCCGCCCCCAGGAACTGAATCAAATTGATATGGAATATTCAATTCATCTGCCGTATCAGTTACAAGATCACGCAATCCTTTGTGAGAAACCATGGATGCATCATAAAGGATAATTTGCGGGCCTTTCCCCATTTTACTGAGGGCTTCTTTTTCAGTAACTCCAGGTGTATCCCCTGCAATCCCTACATCAACTCCGAAAGCAATGTCCGGCTGAATTTTTTGTGCAGATGTACGTGCACCTCGAAGACCTACTTCTTCCTGAACGGTTCCCACTCCATAAACAACATTTGGGTGATCCACATCTTTCAGCTCTTTTAACACATCAATGGCAATCGCACAGCCGATGCGGTTATCCCAAGCTTTTGCTAGAAGCATTTTTTCGTTATTCATAACGGTAAACTCGAAATAAGGAACAACCATATCTCCTGGCTTTACTCCCCATCCAACTGCTTCTTCACGGCTAGATGCTCCGATATCTATGAACATATCTTTAATATCTACCGGCTTTTTGCGTGCTTCTGGAGAAAGAATATGCGGTGGCTTTGAACCAATGACACCTGTTACCTCGCCCTTGCTAGTTACAATAGTTACACGCTGTGCCAACATTACTTGTGACCACCAGCCACCTACTGTCTGGAAGCGAAGAAATCCTTTGTCGTCAATATTCGTGATCATGAAGCCCACTTCATCTAAGTGACCCGCTACCATAATCTTTGGACCATCTTCTTTTCCTGTTTTTTTGGCAATTAAACTGCCAAGTCCATCAGTTGTTACCTCATCTGCATATTGGCTTATGTATTTCTTCATGACTTCACGCGGCTCACGCTCATTGCCTGGAATCCCTTTTGCATCAGTTAAATCCTTTAGCATTGTTAACGTTGCATCTAATTTCGTCATTTGTTTCGCCTCCCTTAATATGTATTCTTTCCCATTATACAAAACCGAAGGCTTACTGTGCAAAGATTCAATTAATATTATGAGCTTGTCTTTTAAAATAACTATCTAAAATTATCTACTCATTTTGGACAAGAACTCAGTCATTTTGACATGTGTAGCCGTATGCTAATCATGAATATTTTATTAAGGGGTGAAAGGTATGGATATATGTAAAAAGTGCAAATGTTCACACGAGAGAGAATGCTATGAATATCTTTGGGATCAAGATGAAGACGACCACAAAGAGCATAGTAAAAAGCCATGTAAAGATCATCATAAAGACAAGGAAACCTGTGTGGAAGAAATATTACATGAGATACTCTTAGCACAGAGAAAAGCCTGCGATGACGATCATTGTAAACATTCATATAAAGGATATGAGAAAGAAAGAAAACGAAAGAAAAACACGATCCCTTTTATTCTTTATTGTGGCAATTGCAAGCCTTTTAAAGCTTCTGGAGTAACAACTGTTTCATCCCATTCAAAACAGAAAAAATTTGTTTGTATTTCTTCATTTATTTTCAAAATTATAGATCTTGATGATAAGTGTGTAACGCTTGAATTATTAATCATTAAATCTGATCAAAAATGTGAAAATAATGAACCAAAAACGCCATGTAATCAAATCGACGGCAAAAAGGTAGATGACTTAGTTAAAACCGGAATATTTATTAATGTTGACCTCTCATGTTTATGTGCGATCACATGCTTGCCAGCAGTATGTTTATAGATTTGTAGATTTAAGCCAAGCCCAATATTTATATTGGGCTTTTTTACTTTTATTAATTCCAAAAATCCAATGGGCATTAACCGAAACATAGACTAATTTCCTGCATAGGATGCATTAGTATGAATGGAGGAGGAGCCCAAATGTCTGATGAAAATAACATGAATGACTATCATTTACTCTTTAATAACAATAATGATGATGATGATTGCCACTGTCATGATCACCCTTTAATACTTACTAAAGTACCGGTGGTATTAGCTGAGGTTGATGTACAAATACATTTAGATGCCTTAATAAAGTTTCCAGCACCCGTATTAGAAATTAAAGATATTAAAAAGAGTATAAAATTAACGCAATGCAGACTTCTATTACCCACAAAAAAATTATTTGTAAAGGGATTTGTCCGTAAAAATATTCAGTATGCAAGCCCATGCAAAAATAATATAGATTACAGAAAAAAGAGCATTTCATCAAATTTACTTTCACTCACTGTTGATATTCCTTTTCAAAGTGTAACAGAAATAAAAGACTTTTTAGCAAAGCCTGACATACCACTTGTGAACATGCGCAATGAATTTGACTTTCTCGTATCTAAACACCTGCCAAATGGTTGCCAAAAAAATAAAGAACTGCAAACAACTGATCTTTCACAGTTTCATCAAGAAAGTACTCAATTTTATAATGAACTTCCATACTGTGAATTAATCTCGAGCAATATTATTGAATGGGACGAAGCGATAGATCGATGCCCTCTCCCATATCACCTAGGGGAAGGAACTTTTACAAAAATGGAAGAAAAAATGGTTGTTGATCTCATTATTAAAGTACTGCAAAAACAACAAGTACAAATTTTTCACTCTAAAGCACATGAAGATAAGCATGATTGTGATTATTAGAGGAATTCACGGCAGAAAAAAAGGGAGGAGGGCATTGGAGAGGATGCTTTTACAGGCAGCACCTTCCAGAAGTGATGAAAAAAATAAAGAATATCGGTACTCATCGTAAATCAAATGTTCATTCATTTGGTTCAATCTATAGTAAAACGAATCAGCAAATCACCTCTACTCCTTTAATCTATCCTCCTCCGGTCATCAATAGAAATGAATCGGAGCAAGCAAAAGCCGATTTTGAATACGAACAAGAGGATTTATTGAACGAAGAAGAGGAAAGCAGTGAGGAATTCAATGATGCCCCCATACAAATGAAGGAGAAGAAAACTTATTTGCTGACTCCAACTTCACCAATGATCAGAGAGACACGTTCGACATTTAGAAAGACTTCCAGAAGGAATGACGATCTAATACAACAGGAGAATTCTGATCGAATAACGGATGATGCATCGATCCAGGAATATACGGATGACAGCTATGAGGAACCTGTCAACGAATTAATCTTTGAAAAACAGGATGAATCCTCTTCCATACAAAATAATGACTCTTCTAATATTAAAGAAGAGTCCCCTTTTTATTCTTTACTAGATGAAGCGGGTCCAGATGAGGAATTTATCATCCTCGATGAATCATCTTCAAACCTTGCCCAGGTGTTGGAATCTCTATCAGAACAAAGAAAATCTCCGACTATTCTCGAAAGGATTTCCTCCATGCTAAGGGAAGTTCATACTGTAAAGGAGCAATTTTCTATATTAGAAGAAAAGGAACGTTCTTTTGTACAGGATAGACCATACCTATCATTAGAGGAGTCTTCCATCATTAGTGATGACACAAATGAATCTAGCCATTTTACAGAGTTCAAGAATACTACAACAATAAACACACAAAAAAAAATAGTGAAGTTCCCAGTTTTGCTTGCTAAAGTCGACATAAATATTGATATTTGGGATTCCTTCGATTTATTGAAGCCAACCGCCAATGTAACAAAAATTGAATGGTCTAGTCCATCTTTAAATTATCATATCCTTTTACCTTCAGATACTTTACTATTGACTGGAACATTAATGGCTAATATCGAATATATAGAGGATGATCCTTCTCGCGATATTTGTGTCCTTAAGATTCCTATCTCATGGAAAAAAATTGTAAACATTCAGTGGAGTTCTCAGCCAATTTTGCCTAATAGGAATCAAAGTGAATTTTTGTTTTCATGTCCTCTCGAAAATGAAATTAGCACCCATCAAACATGTGAACAAGTTTTTGCTGATGACATAGAGTTTGATCTGCGCAACACAAGCATTACTTGGCATAAGGAGCTTAGCTCAGAGAAAAAAACATCCTATCTTCATATTAAAGGCAGCATCCAACTATCAATTGATCTTTTACAGAAACAGTATATGGATGTTCATTCCATAAAACCTTTTCTTTAAAAATAAGTGAAAGGGGTGCATTCAATTACAGCACCCCTTTCACTTCATTCATTGATCATTATTGACCTGTAATATTTTTAAACTTTTCCCAAACATTTAGTGGTGTTGCTTCATTTTGAATTGTTTCCATAGTCTCTACATCAGTCACTGCCTGTTCACAAATAGCCCCAGCAGTTCCAGGAGTTGGTCCACCGGCTACAATTTGTTGTTTTTGAGTCAATTTAATAATTAGAATTACTTCCATCTTTTCTGTAATTTTATTGAAGCGGCCAAATTGATCAAAATTGTGTAAAATATCCCATTGATTCACAGCAGATGCAAGCAATTTGCAATTAATCGGCTCAGTATTCACTTCAAATGTTAATGAACCAAAATTGCAGCGATCTGCTCCCATTCCATCCTTAGCAAGCTGTCTTCTTTCAAGAACATTACTTTTCACGCTAAATTCACCGAAAGGAAAGGCAACAGGGTTAGCCAATTCTACTTGTTGAAAGCACTTAAATGGAACATTTACATTAAAGTCCCTTACGAATCCGCTGCAGCTATCGACAAATTGAATATTTTTGTGAACAAAACCTTCCACAAATAGCTTAACTAAAAGCGGGTTGCCAACAACTGGAAGAGCCTTGCATTGTGTTAATCTTACATTTTTTCGAATTTGCTTGATATCTCTTGCGGGAACAGGAAGGTGTACATCTGCTTCTGATAATGTTTGAATTAATACATCTGCAAGAACAACCGTTTCTTCTATTGTGTCTGCAACTGCAAACTGGTCGGCTTCACAAAATAATGTCTTTGATTTAGCCTCTTGACATGCAGGCAGCGGTGGACATACCTCATGATTACTACCTAGTTTCACACCTTGTCCACAGCATCCATTATTGACTTTTCTCATTCATTCCACTCCTTATTGAATATTGATTTTGCTTTTTGTTTCTCTATAACTTATGTCAATAAATTCAATTGGAGTGGACAAGTAACCTTAACTTATATTTTTTTTATAAAATTTTTCATAAATTTCTAGATTCACCATGACTGCCTATGAGGAAAAATATCCTAATATCCTTCCTTTTGCCTTTGATAATTTACTTCATTTTTATCAATATATGCCTTTTCAATATCTTCTGCATGAAAGCCTAATAGCTCCCCTAAGTGAATATATGCCTGGAACAGTTTCTGATAATCATTTAAGCTTTTGCTTTCTTTGAATTGGCTTACTATCTCATAAACAAGCAAAAACTGATCTGTGATTGATTCTTCGCTTTCCGTCTCCCCGCTATAGTCCATTCCCTTTTCAAAACCACACTCTATTCCAAGAGAAAGAATAAAATGAACTCCGTCTACAAATTCTTCTAAGATTGTTTTCTTAGGAGAAGAGGGCTTTAAACTCCAAAATTTAAAACATCTTGTTTCATTTGCCAATTCACCTAACTCAACTAACAAGGCAAGTATTTTAAGATCAAACAAATCTTCGTTCTCCAATTGATGCTGGCTTTCGATATGCTGATCAAGACCCTTTTGCATTTCAATTAACTTTTGATAATTCATGAGTCACCGTCCTAATTTTTCAACCTATCCGTTTACATATTTATTTATGAGGATATAAAAATTATAACAAATAAAAAAAAAGATGAAACTTTTTTGTTGTCTATCCGTATGTAAAGGAAAATGCATTGGAGGGCTTGTTATGATGTGGCTGTTACGCTTTCTTTTATTTGCTCTTATTATCTTTCTAATATATACAACTGTAAGATATTTACTAAATCCGAAGCGCAAGCTTGAACTTGCCCATGAGCAAAAGCGCTATTATTTTTTGGATGATCAAAACAATGTCCGTAAAAACTTTTTAATTACTTATAAAGGTGTATTATTTGAAGGAGAAAAATATTTAGGCACGACTGATAATGCCTTTGAGGTCATTTCCATCTTTGTTTGGCCTCGCAGTACATCCGCTCTAAAAGGCATGGTGCGGGAGGATTTCCATTTCATTGAAAGAAAGATTACTGAGCAATACCCAAATGCAAGAGTCGATTGGAAAAGTCCAATTAAGGAATTTATGGAAAAGGGCCATTCCTCAACCACACCGTTTGGTGACCTCATCTAAAAAACGTTCGGTTATTTCTTTCCGAACGTTTTTCTTATACCGTTTTAAAAAATTCTTTCCACTTAATGATCGTTACTTTTTCCCTTAAAATAAATACAAGAATGGCTAACGAGAACAGGATTAATAAAATCATAGAAGGAGTAAATCTGCTAATAAACTCACCAAATACAGTATAAAAAATCGCTAATGGCAAGTTCGTTATCCACGAATGCTTCATGTAATCTTGAAAGCTTTTATTTCTTTCAATTAGGCAAAAGTTTAATAGATGATAATGAATAAATGGAATTAATCGTAAAACAGCTACTTGGCCTACAGTTAAATTCCGGTATTCTCCAAACCAGCGTTTTTTTAATTTGCTTAGTTTTTTATGCGTTTTCGGCATTTTATTAATCAACATGTAAAAGATCATACTGCTAAGCATTAAACCAATCATTGAAAAAACACTGCCAAAGAAGCTCCCGAACAATATTCCGCCGGTTAAGCAAACGAGAGGAACAGGAATAAATAAAAACTGCCGCAGAATATGAAATAAAATAAAGGCAATTGGCGCTAATATACCAGCTGTTTCAACCATCACAAACAGCATTGTCAGTTGATCATCCACCTTCACTCACCTCAGTATCCAGTTTCCACTAGTCTCTTACAGCTTATTGAAAAGCCAAGCTGGTTATGACAAAAGATTAAATAGGTACAGGCATAGTGCGATATCAGCCAAAGCAAGTAAAGGCAATCCAAATTTAAACTGAATATGTTTGGTTTTGTGCCGAAAAGCATTCATTCCGAGTGTCATTCCTATTGCTCCTAAAACGAGTGCAACAAGCCATAATGTTTTTTCACTAATTCGATACTCGTGCTTCCTGGCTTTTTCTTTATCTGCCTTCATTATGTAAAAGCCAAAGAAATTAATAATTAAGAAATAAATCATCAGTAAATTAATCATTTCTACTCTCCTTTCGCATCTCTACAATAGACAAAAAACCATCCTCCTAAAAAGAGAATGGCTTTTTTTATGCCTAGCGCAAGCGTCCTAGCCCCTCGAGGTCATAAGCCAAACCTGCAAGAAGGTTAGCTAACAACCTTCCTGCAGGCCTGCCTTATGCTTGTCGGAGCTAATCAAGCCGCTTTCGCATATCTAGCAAGATTATTTATTTAAATTTTGCTTAGCAACTGATGCTAATTCAGCAAATGCTTTTTCGTCAGCGATTGCTAATTCAGCAAGCATTTTGCGGTTTACTTCGATGCCAGCAAGCTTTAAACCATGCATTAAACGGCTGTAAGAAAGACCGTTCATACGAGCTGCTGCGTTAATACGAGTAACCCATAGTTTGCGGAAGTCGCGCTTTTTCTGACGACGATCGCGGTATGCATACATTAAAGATTTCATTACTTGTTGGTTAGCAACTTTATATAATGTATGTTTTGAACCATAATAACCTTTAGCTAATTTAAGAACTTTTTTACGACGTTTGCGAGTAACAGTACCGCCTTTTACACGTGGCATATGATTTCCCTCCTAATTTCGAGATATTACTTAAGATTTACTAGTAAGTTACGGATGCGTTTGTAATCGCCTGAAGAAACAAGAGTTCCTTTGCGAAGCTTACGCTTTTGTTTTTGTGATTTGTTAGCGAACATATGGCTTCTGTAAGCGTGTGAACGCTTAAGTTTACCAGATCCTGTTCTTTTGAAACGCTTAGCAGCGCCGCGGTGAGTTTTCATTTTTGGCATTTGGAATTCCTCCTCTTACTTGTCATTGTTTTTAGGTGCTAAGACCATAAACATGCTTCGGCCGTCCATTTTTGGATGTGATTCCACAACCCCAACTTCATTACACGCTTGTGCAAATCGGATTAAAACGCGCTGGCCAATTTCCTTATGAGTAATCGCACGTCCTTTGAAACGGATTGATGCTTTTACTTTATCGCCTTTTTCAAGGAATTTAATCGCATTGCGAAGTTTTGTATTAAAATCATGTTCCTCAATTGTTGGACTCAGACGAACTTCTTTAATACTAATGATCTTTTGATTTTTACGAGCTTCTTTCTCTTTCTTCTGCTGCTCGAATTTGAACTTACCGTAGTCCATGATACGGCCTACAGGAGGCTTTGCATTCGGTGCAACTAGAACAAGATCCAGATTTACACGAGCCGCAATTTCAAGTGCTTCGGTTTTTGTTTTAATACCTAATTGCTCGCCATTCTGATCAATGAGACGAATTTCGCGGGCGCGAATGCCCTCGTTTAACAACATATCTTTGCTAATAGTTAGACACCTCCAAGGTTTAATGCGAACACAATGTTTGGGTCAAGAATGACACGTAAAGCGCATACTTCTTGATTTTATAAGAAGCTGCCAGCTGCACTAGACCAAAACTAAAGTCGCAAGTAATACATTTCATTCTGGCTCAGATGGAGCAGATTTGTTTAAGCAAATAAAAAAAGTGTGGATGATAACACCCACACTTTACGGACAAATTTAAACTTAAAAAATGTTCACGTAAAACCTGCTAACAGCTGACATAAGCGTCAATCAGGTGAGAAGCGGGTGCTTCTTCTTTTCCTCAAACTGTATTCAATTACCTTAGATACTATATCACAAAGTTGTATATCATGTCAAACGTATAATTTTTATAACAACGAATTGAATTATAACAACAGAAAGGAAATCATGCAAGTAGTTTTTACGATTTAAAAAGGTACTAATATGTGGAATAACATTTTTCATGAACAAAAGAGAGGCATATGCCTCTCTTTTTATTAATGTCTTACTTCTGTTTTTAATCCTGAAATAAAGTTTTCAAATGAAACTGTTTCAGAATTCTGTTCCCCATATTTGCGGACATTGACTGCTTTTTCTGCTACTTCATTGTCACCAACTACAAGCATATATGGGATTTTCTGCATTTGTGCTTCACGGATTTTGTAACCGATTTTCTCATTGCGGTTATCAAGCTCTACACGGAAGCCTTCCGCCTGTAATTGCTCCTGAACCTGTTTCGCATAGTCGAAATGAATGTCTGGAGAAACAGGAATTACCTGTACTTGTACTGGAGCAAGCCAAGTAGGGAATGCGCCTTTGTATTCTTCAATTAAGAAGGCAACGAAGCGTTCCATTGTTGAAACGACGCCGCGGTGGATAACAACCGGACGATGCTGCTTTCCATCCTCACCAACATATGTTAAATCGAAGCGCTCCGGTTGTAGGAAATCAAGCTGTACTGTTGATAAAGTTTCTTCTTTTCCTAAAGCCGTTTTTACTTGGACGTCTAATTTCGGACCATAGAATGCAGCTTCTCCTTCTGCTTCATAATAATCCAGTCCTAATTCATCCATCGCTTCTTTTAACATCGATTGTGCTTTTTCCCACATCTCATTATCATCATAATACTTCTCTGTATCTGCTGGATCACGGTAAGAGAGACGGAAAGAATACTTAGTTAAATCAAAGTCTTTATACACATCAAGAATTAAATGAACGACACGCTTAAATTCATCCTTAATTTGATCAGGACGAACAAAGATATGTGCATCATTTAAAGTCATTCCACGCACACGCTGAAGCCCTGATAATGCACCTGACATTTCATAACGGTGCATTGTGCCAAGCTCTGCAATACGAATCGGAAGCTCACGATAGCTGTGAATGCTATTTTTGTATACCATCATATGGTGCGGACAATTCATCGGACGAAGAACAAGCTGTTCATTATCCATATCCATTACAGGGAACATATCTTCCTGATAGTGCCCCCAGTGACCTGAAGTTTTGTATAATTCAACACTTCCTAGGACTGGTGTATACACATGGCTATAGCCAAGACGTTCTTCTTTATCAACAATATATCTTTCTACAATGCGACGGATCGTCGCTCCTTTTGGAAGCCATAATGGCAGCCCTTGGCCAACTAATTGAGAGTTTGTAAACAGGCTTAATTCTTTCCCAATTTTACGATGGTCACGTTCTTTCGCTTCTTCAAGCAAACGTAAATGCTCTGCTAATCCTTCCTTATTGAAGAAAGCTGTTCCATAAATACGCTGAAGCATTTTATTATCGCTGTTTCCGCGCCAGTATGCACCCGCAATGCTCAACAGTTTAAATTCCTTCAGTTTGCCGGTAGATGGAACATGAACACCGCGGCAAAGATCAACGAACTCGCCTTGCTCATAAAGTGTAACCGTTTCATCAGCAGGAATCGCTTCGATTAGCTCCAGCTTGTATTCATCATCGATTTCCTTGAAAAGCTGAACCGCTTCATCTCGGCTCACTTCTTTACGGACAATCTCAATATTTTCATTAATAATTTTCTTCATTTCTTTTTCAATCAGCGGCAGATCTTCTGGTGTAATCGATTCTTCAAGATCGATATCATAGTAAAATCCGCCTTCAATTACTGGACCGACCCCTAGCTTGACGTTTTTATATAAACGCTTAATCGCCTGAGCCATTAAGTGAGCTGAGCTGTGACGCAGAATTTCTAAAGCTTCCTCACTATCTTGTGTAATAATTTCAATTGCTCCATCTTCCTCGATTGGACGGCGAAGATCATACATTTGCCCATTAAATTTTCCTGCAATTGATTTTTTCTTCAGTCCTGGACTGATCGATGCAGCAATCTCTTCTGTTGTCGTTCCTTTTGGAAACTCCTTCACTGCTCCATCTGGAAACGATACTTTTACAACTTCTGACATTTTTTATTCCTCCATTTTCCATAAAAAAATAAAAAAACCCGTCCCTAAAAAAAGGGACGAGTTAGTATACACACGTGGTTCCACCCTACTTCTCATTTAGCGATACATACGGAAAAATGACTTGTAGCAAGATAACGGCTTGTACCGTCAACCCATACTATTTTGACGAAATAAACGGCAAATCTCTTATTCAGCCGCACTCCCTCGAATCCTTACGTATAATTATACGCACCGATCCTCTCGGGCTTCTTGCTTCACCTTCATCAAAAAAACAAGGTTAGCTGAAACTATCCGCAATATATTCAGTCAAAAATTCAAAGTTGAAGTTCAAAGGCGGTAAGCATCTCAATCGTGTTAGGAAGGTTTCAGCCATGCCTTCCCTCTCTATAAACCGTTTTTTGAATGCCCTTGTCCTCATCATTACAATTACTGATAATCTTAATATGTACTGTATTATAGTTTGTTATTTTCGGAAAAGCAAGGGCTCACATTATATTTTTTCATCTGCAATAAAAGAAAACTGCCTCTTACATTCATAAAACTTTTCAATTGGAACAAAAATTAGCCTTTCCTCAAAAATATTATGAATCGTCCTGACAAGCGGCTGCTCCCTATCCTCTGCATATAAATAAATGGAAGTTGGCGCGATGGATAGCAAAGGAGCGATTGTAACAGAGTCTACATATACCGGATGGTTAAATAATAGCTTACGGTCAATCATTCTTAAAAGATCTGAACGCTTGATTTCATAAAATTGATCATCAAAAAAGTGAATCCCATCATCCATGAGTAAATGAATTTGGTTAAGCTTTGCTTCCCTGTTTGACAGAAAGTCCCTTAATGTTTGAATAAACATCTGGTATTCCTGCTCCATCTTATATTCATCAATCGAGATCTCCACAAATTTCGCCATTTGGTCCATTAGCGGGCGCATTCTAAATTTCACAAAAGAATCAAAAGAAAAGGCAATATTTTCTTGAAAAATTTGGCTGATGGCTGTCTTCAAATTGTTTTCAACATTTAATTCACTAACAAACACTGCAAGGTCCTTTCTGCTTCCTTCAAGGATGGAGTGGATAATCTCAAGTATTTGCTGCTGTTCTTCTTCATCTTCATAATAATATTGCTCAGCCAAAATTCTGCGAAACCAATGATCCTGTTTACTTTTTATAATAAATTGGTAAAACGCTTCCTTAACAATTTCTCCATACTTCTCGCCGTTTGACTCAATTTTCATTTTTACTATATGTTGATCTTCAAAATGAAGAATATTATTAGAAAATGCAGAAGATGCAAGATAAAGCTGTAGATATTGGTAAAAATCCTTTGCATCTTCATTCTTTTGGAAAATGATTTCGATCAACCAAATCCCCCCTTTGTTAAAGTCTCTGTTTTAAATGTATATGGGGGACTTGGACAAAATAGAAGTATCCACATAAAAGTCTTAAGGTTTTTAAATATGGATCTTTTCTGCAAACACTGCTACTAATTAATGTTTATCGAGTAGAAATTTTCTTTCGCACAAGGATGCACAGCGACCCGCGGGGTGGGCGGTGAGCATCCTCGGAGCTCAATCTCCTGCAGGATCTCATCTGTCCCACTCCTTCCGCAGGAGTCTCGCACCTTACGCTTCAGTCAACTAAACTTTTTGTCGACTATTTTCATTCTCACATAATATTCAAAAGCAACACCCTTAAAAAGGGCCTAAAAAAGCTGTCAGATTATCTGACAGCTAAATAATAATATTTTTGTTACACCCTTCGATTAGGACCTTCTACTAAAACGGGTTCCGCTAGGTACTTAATTCGTTCCATGATCCGTCTTGCTTTCATCTTTTCCTCTTCGCCACGCTGACTGTATGATAAATGGTGCTCCAGCTCGTGAAAATCGAAGTTTGATGTAAAGAATGTCGGCAAGCTTTCTAGCATTCTAAATTGAAGAATGGGACCGAGGACCTCATCTCTAGTCCAGCTTGACATCGTCTCCGCCCCAATATCATCAAACATCAAAACAGGAACCTTTTTAATGGCAGCAATTTTGTCATTTAATGAAGAATCCGCAATTGAGCCTTTCATTTCCCGTAAGAATTCAGGGACATAGACGATCATCGAAGATACTTTTTTGTTTGCAAGTTCATTCGCAATAGCACCCAATAAATACGATTTTCCAACCCCAAACTTCCCATAGAAGTAGAACCCTTTTTGTTTCGAGTCAGGTTTGTAGCTCATAAGAAAAGATGCCGCTTTCTGGACAGCGTCAATCCTGTCATCATCCTTATAAATAGCGTCAAAAGAAGCATGGAGTATATCGCTTGGGACATATAAGCTTTGTATTAGTTTTTCATTTTTACGCTTTTCATCATCCATTACTTTACGCAGACATTTATCATAATGAAGGTCAATGCTTCCCCTTTGGATGACAAGCTTTGGGTGATAGCCCTTCATCATATTTATACAGTTATCAAGGCTCGAACATTGATTGCATTCCTTGCTTTGCTGTGTATATTCATATAGCTTTATTAAGCTTTTATTTATCATATCAGCAGTTATTTCATCCTCATGGCTTTTTAAGAAAGCTTGCACATCAGGGTTATTCAATGTCTCTCTTCGCTGCATTTCATACCTTTTTTGAAAGTCGCCCTTTCCAGCAAGACGTTTTAATGTATCATTAATTTTTTCCATTAATCAGTTCCCTCCCCTGAACGCAATTTCTTTAACGTTTCTTCCAGTTCCCTTTTTTTCAATTCCAGTTCTTCATCATCTTTCTTCTTGCCAGCAGGTCTTGGCTTCTCTTGATCATCAAACCAATCCGGCAGCATTTCAGTACGAATGGGCTTCTTTTTCCCAGAGGATTTTGATGCCTTTGGCGTTTTCTTCCCGTCAGCCCACTCTGTATATTGTTTATGTTCATTTTTCGCTAAAACAAAAGCTTCTTTTGCTGTTGTAATTTTCTTTCTTGCCCAATGGCTCGCAATTTTTTCTACATATGCTTTGGTTAATTTCATATCTGACTTTAGCATAACATATTGAATTAGAACATTAACGACTCCTGGCAGCAGCTTTTGCTGAAACATCACATCTTCAATAATTTGCAGGTCTGACTTTGAAGGCTCTGCGCCGCCTGATATATCTTTTAAAAGTTGCCTTGGGGAAGTCATCTCTAAATAACGCAGTAATTCTTCCTCCTTCGTTTCAGGCTCTTTCTTTTGTGTTTGATGCAGAATGGGCTGTGTTCGATCAACAAGAGATGGCAGCTGATCATAATTTTGCAGCTGATACCAATCTCTTGCAGATTTTCTAAGCTCTTCAATATTGATTTCATTATTTTCCATCAGCGCACTAATGACAATATTTTTCATTTGTATTGGATCGATCCCATATAAAAAGGCAAGATTACTTATCGCATTTCTTACTCTATTCGTTAATGCCTTCTTCGGGACGAGAGATTCATTCAAACCAGCAGCTAGAAGATCGAAATTAAATAGCGTTTGGCTAACTTGAATACTCTCCGGTTCATTTCTTCCGATAAAATGCTGTCCATCAGGTGGAAGCATCGCTTGTTCTGTATCTGCAGTAAGGGAGATTGTCTCCTGATATCCTGACATGTATACATCCTGAAAGGATTTTGTTACGTCTTGATACTCTTTCTTTGAATAGATATTTTCCTCAGAAAAAAAACGTTTCAATCTTGAATATTGATTTTTGCCCACTTTTCTATACAAATAAATATTAAGCATTCCATCTAAAAAGAATTCCTCAGGCGTTAAAGGGGGGATAAGTTCATAAATAAATGAACGGGATTCATCATCTTTTCGTTCATATACTTTCAGCAGACCAATTCCTTCTAGCTTTACACGTGCCTGATAAATCCTTTCCAGATTCATGTCCATAAAGTTCATTAAACTATGATGGGTATTCGAGCTGGACCATAATCGATTTTCTGCAAGCTCTGCCCACAATGTCATATACAAACTAAAGCAGGTTGACCCAATTAGAGGCTGATACAAAAAGGTTAGCACTTTCCGGTCATATTCATGCAATAACCCATTAGCTGCAACCGTATATCTGTCTACAGGGAGCATTTCTTGCCAATGCTGAGCCATCATCATCAACCTTTCATTATTTCATCCAATCAAAGTAAAAAAAGAGCTAAAGAAATTCTTTTAGCTCAAGTAAGATTACTTTTCTTTCTTTATCAATTCCTTCAGCTCTTCAATAAATACATTAATATCCTTAAATTGTCTATAAACAGAGGCAAATCTTACATATGCTACGTCATCAATATTGGCTAACCTGTCCATAACCATTTCACCAACGGCATCACTCTTAATTTCTGAAACCCCATTGCTACGTAATTCCTTTTCAACGCTAGAAGTAATTTCCTCTAATTCCTTCAGAGCAACTGGTCTTTTTTCACAAGCTTTAATTAATCCCCGTAATATCTTATCACGGCTAAACTCTTCTCTTGTCCCCTCTTTTTTGACTACAACAAGCGGAATTTCCTCCACCTTCTCAAAGGTTGTGAATCGGTACCCGCAACTTTCGCATTCCCTTCTGCGCCTGATAGATCGGTAATCATCGACGGGACGGGAATCGAGAACACGGGTATTGTTACTTTGACATGAAGGGCATTTCATATTATCAGCTCCGAATCCTAATCGTTCATATATGATACTCTTATTGTACTATTTTTTATGAAAAATCCCAACAATATAAGTGAAACTTCCATCAGTAGGGGTTTTCTTTCATTCCCAACTGATGGTTAGTTGAACCAATCGGGCATTTACGGGCAGTTGATCCTTCACTTGTGTTTCCTCGACTTCCTTTTCGTTAAGGGTCTTACTGCCCGTTAATCTGCGATAATCTAGACAAAATAAAAAGAGGTGTATAAAATACACCTCTTGAGTTTCACATCTCAATATTCATTATAGAATGTTAGATTGCTTAACTTGAACAGGACCCATACCACGAGGAATCTCAATATTCTCACATGTCTCGGCTCCTAAAGCCTCTGCAATAAAGTTTGCAGCAATACTAGGATCAAGATCACCACATGTATATACATCAATGCTTGCATATCCATGTTCTGGGAAGCTATGAATCGTTAAATGTGATTCGGAAATAATAACCACTCCGCTAACACCTTGTGGTGCAAATTTATGAAAGGCAACCTCGCGAATTTCAGCACCAGACTTTAATGCTGCACCTACAAAAGTTCTTTCAATAAAATCCATATCATTTAACTTTTCAAAATCGCATCCCCATAATTCTGAGATTACATGACGACCCATTGTTTCCATATTCAAATTTCCCCCTTTA
Organism: Cytobacillus praedii; assembly: GCF_001439605.1. Lineage (GTDB taxonomy): Bacteria > Bacillota > Bacilli > Bacillales > Cytobacillaceae > Cytobacillus > Cytobacillus praedii. The sequence goes on along the minus strand of NZ_LMBX01000003.1, from coordinate 205,681 downwards.
ACAATAATAATGAATTTCTAAGTTTCCAATGGTTCACAACTACCACGGGGGAAAGTTAGTCCAGAGAGGTCCTAACCCTTTAAGTAGCCATTATAACCAAAATTTAAGAAGTTCACGAGGACTAGTATACTTTGTTTGATTTCTTTTTGCAATATGTGCTTTTAAAAAATTTATTAAGGGATCTTCGCACTTCATCCTTTATACCCTTTCCTAAACAACGGGGACTATTCAGATATAATAAAGTGAAACGCTCTTCAGAGGTGGTTTCCCCTGTTGATTGGGAATTGAAACAATTACACTCAGAAACATAGCAAACCTGTCCGTTCATCTGCTGTAAGTTCTCCCAATTTAAAATAGGCCTGCCAGTAACCCGGCAAGCCTCAAACATTTGCAATTATTTAGTTTCCAACTTTCACTATTGAAGAATTGTATAATTCCTTAGCCACATATTTTGTTAAGTCAACAACACGGCAAGAATAGCCCCATTCGTTATCATACCATGCTAAGACTTTCACTTTGTTGGAACCAATTACCATTGTTGATAATCCGTCGATAATAGCTGAGTGTTCATTTGTATTAAAATCGATAGATACTAATGGCTCATCAGTGATATCTAATACACCCTTTAAAGAACCTTCAGACGCGGCTTCAAATGCCTCGTTGATCTGATCAATCGTTACATCCGATTTAAGATCTACAACTAAATCAACAAGTGAAACGTTTGGTGTTGGTACTCGTAAAGCCATTCCATGCAGCTTTCCTTTAAGATGCGGAAGTACTAGTGACAATGCCTTAGCTGCGCCTGTTGATGTTGGAATGATTGACTGGCCGCATGCACGTGCACGGCGTAAATCCTTATGCGGATTATCAATATTCTTCTGATCATTTGTATACGCATGAACAGTTGTCATTAATCCATTTTCAATTCCGAATTGTTCATCAAGAACCTTCGCAACAGGTGCTAAGCAGTTTGTTGTACAAGAAGCATTAGAGATAATATCATGCTCATTAATGTTTAATGCGCTTTCATTTACCCCCATAACAATTGTTACATCTTCATTCTTTCCTGGTGCCGTTAGGATTACTTTCTTTGCACCAGCTTCTAAATGAAGAGCAGCTTTATCTCGTGAATTAAATTTCCCTGTTGCTTCAATAACAATATCAATATTTAATTGCTGCCAAGGTAGTTCTTCTGGATTACGGTTGCTCAATAATTGAACTCTCTTTCCGTTTACAATAATAGCTCCCTCTTCAGCAATAACTTCCCCTTCAAATTGCCCATGATTTGTATCATATTTTATTAAGTGTGCCAAAGTCTCTGCAGGATAGCTTGCATTGATGGCAACCACATTAAGTTTGTCGTCAAGAATGGCCTTTCTAAATACCATTCGTCCAATTCTCCCAAAACCATTAATTGCAATATTTGCCTTCATATTACGGCCCCTTCCACATTAATGTTATACTTTTAATGTTTGTTGTTGTAATTAGTATAACATATTGGTGGACATTTGCGATAATTAAAATGTGGAAATTAAATGTTTTATTATTCTGTTAATTTACGAAAAATATGTATACAAAAAAGAGCCCTCCGGCTCTTTTAAATCGCATTCCATTTTTTTAGAATGTCTCCTAACTGCTTCTTTGTTTCTTCAATTGTTCCATTATTATTAATCACAGCATCTGCTAAGTGAATTTTTTCCTTTAATGGCATTTGCGAGCGGATTCTCGCAATTGCATCCTCTTTCGAAAGCTGATTACGCTCCATTAGTCGATCTAATTGAATCGTTTCATCTACATACACTAATAATGTCTTATCCACAAGAAATGTAAGTTTACTCTCGAAGAGCAATGGAATGTCCATAATAATTAACCTTTCCCCATTATTAATGGCCATTTCTTTTTTCTCGATCATTCTTTTCCGCACAGCTGGATGTACAATATTATTGAGCATAAGACGTTTTTCTTGATTATGAAATATAATCGAACCCAACTTTCCCCGATCGATTGAACCATCCGTAAGCAGCACTTCGTCACCAAAGTGGCGGACAATTTCATAATAAGCTTCCTCGCCATTTTCAACGGCTAACCGAGCTTCAATATCTGCATCAATAACTGTTATTCCTTTTTTGATTAGGATGGAAGAAACGGTACTCTTCCCGCTTGCAATTCCACCTGTTAAGCCGACAACAATAGACATTCGTTAATTCACCCTAAATCCTTTAAATTTTCCAAATTCCCAGCAGAATTAAAAGTACACCAGGAATGAACGAACATTTTTGTACCCAACTGCTTTTAGAAAATAATGTTCCGATTTTCATCCCCATAAAAACAAATAATGAACTCATGATTGCTACAGTTAATGCTAAATAATAAGGAGAATAGCCAAGCATGGCTGCACCAACTCCCGCACCAAAAGCATCAAGTGATAAAGCAACTCCGAGCATTAATGCTTCTATTCCAGTAATAGTCCCTGATCTGTCAAAATCTGCAGACATTGGCTTTTGCAAAATATTAATCACTAACCCTAGTGATTTTATTTCAAAATTGATAATCGTCTTCTCATGCGGAAGAACATCCTTTGCCTTTTCAGTACGGAAAAATTGATATAAAACCCATGCTCCGAGACCAATAAGAATGATCCCTCCTAAGCTTTCCGCAAATGCAGGCGATAAAAATTGAGCTGAAACACGGCCAATCATCATTGCAATCATTAATGCAACGGCAGAACAACAGGCGATTATGCCAATTGATTTAAATGGAATATGCATTTTTCTAATGCCATAAGTTAATCCAACACTAAAGCTATCAAGACTTACAGCAAACGCTAATAACAAAAGTGTGATCGAGTGCATCATATGAATAGGACTCCTCCCTGACAATCGCTAAGATAGTATATGGAAGAAGCCTATCCTTTGTTAACACGAAATGCGGAGGCGCCTTGATCACCCCCGACAAGCACAAGACGAGCTGGCTGGAAGGTTGTTCTTTAACCTTCTTGCCAGCTTGGCTTGTGACCTCGAGGGGGTAGGCGCTGTAGCTAGACATCACGAAATGCGGAGGCGCCTTGATCACCCCCGACAAGCATAAGACAAGCTGGATGGAAGGTTGTTCTTAAACCTTCTAGCCAGCTTGGCTTATGACCTCGAGGGGCAAGAAGCCGCAGCTAGACATCATGAAAAGCGGAGGCGCCTTGTTCATCGCCGTACAAACTGGAAGGGCCAGTTCTTTCGATAAAGGAGACACAATATGCGTGAGCGAATTGATGTCGACTTATCTCAAGGTGGGGACCTGAAGTTTGTTAGGAAATAGGCACTGCAGCCCACATTTATTACTTATTTTACTTGGCATTTTGGACAAAAGACCGTACCACGTCCACCTGATACAATTCTCTCAAGTGTGCTCCCGCAAACCCTGCATTCTTCACCTTTTCTTCCATAAACGAAAAGCTCAAGCTGAAACATGCCAATTTGCCCTTGAGAGTTTACGTACGATCGAATCGTACTTCCTCCTTTTTGTACTGCTTCTGATAAAGTATTTGAGATTTCCTTATGAAGTCTGACAATCTCATCATTGGATAAATCATCAGCAGCTCTTTCTGGATGAATTCCCGAGCGAAATAACGCTTCATCCACATATATATTCCCAAGTCCTACAACTACCTTTTGATCAAGCAAAACAGCCTTTATATTTCTTTTTGTTTTCGATAGCTTAGAAGCGAATGCTTCAATCGTAAAGTCTGTAGAAAATGGCTCAGGTCCTAATTGTGATAGAGGCAGTGTATTAAACTCCTGTCCTCTCTTGTAAAGATGCATGGTCCCAAACTTCCGTACATCCTTATAACGCAATTCGGTTCCATCAGCAAAATGGAAGATCACATGGGTATGTTTATCTACGGGCTCTGTTTTTTTGAATACACCGTACTTTCCTTCCATTCTCAAATGAGAAACAAGGGCATAGTCATCTGTATAGAGGATTAAAAATTTCCCTCTTCTTCCAACATCCAATATAGTTTGTCCAACTAATGCATCCTGGAATTGAGCTGCTTCTTCTGGATGTTTAATAATTTTGGGCCAAAAAACCGAAATATATTTAATTTCTTTATGACTCACTAATTCCATTAATGTTCTGCGGACGGTCTCTACCTCTGGTAATTCAGGCATGCTTTATCACTTCCTGTACGATCATTCATTTCATTTGTCATTTATCACAAACACTATTTCTAAATAAATATAGTTGGCAGAGGTTGACTCCGCTACAGGATGCGCAGTTACCCGCGGGGTGGGAGGTGAGCATCCTCGGAGTTAAAACACCAGTGGGGTTCACACCTGTCCACTCCTTTCAGCAGGAGTCTCGCACCTTCCGCTACAGTCAACAAATTTATTGCCAACAGTGTTTATTCACATAACTAGGTCAAAAAAACAACTTTTGTAAAGAGCCTTTCATTTCTCCCTTTACTTAGCATCAAACCATGTTGGTCCATAGGCATAATCAACCTTGAGAGGAACCTCAAGCTCCACTGCGTTTTCCATCACTTCTGGAACGATTTTTTTCAATACCTCAATTTCATCCTTCGGTGCTTCAAAGATCAATTCATCATGTACTTGTAAGAGCAAACGTGTTTTTAACTTTTCTCTTTTTAAACGATCAGCCATATCTATCATTGCTTTTTTTATGATGTCTGCTGCGCTTCCTTGAATTGGCGTATTCATTGCTGTTCGTTCTGCAAAGCTGCGCAAATTAAAATTTCTGCTTGTGATTTCAGGAAGATATCTTCTGCGGTGAAGGAGGGTTGAGACAAATCCTTTTTGCTTTGCATCGGCAACAATATCTTCCATGTACGTTTTGACTCCGGGGTAACTTTCTAAATAACGTTCAATAAATTGACCTGCTTCTTTTCGGGTAATTCCAAGACTTTGAGATAACCCATAATCACTAATTCCGTATACGATCCCAAAGTTAACTGCTTTTGCATGACGGCGCATATTGGAAGTAACATGATCTTCACTAACATGAAACACTTCCATCGCTGTTTTTGTATGGATGTCCATATCATGATTAAAGGCCTCGATCAGCTTATCATCCTTCGCAATATGAGCTAGTACACGAAGCTCAATTTGAGAATAATCAGCTGCAAAGATCACCCAGTCTTTTTCAGAAGGAATAAATGCCTGTCTTATTTTTCTTCCTTCTTCTAGACGAATAGGGATATTCTGAAGATTTGGGTCTGTTGAACTTAGTCTTCCTGTTTGTGTTAAAGCCTGATTAAATCTTGTATGAACTTTTTCATTGTCTTTATTGACAATTTTCAGCAAGCCCTCGATGTATGTGGACTGAAGCTTTCCAAGCTGACGATAATCGAGGATTTCTCTAACGATTTCATGCTTTGTCTCAAGTTTCTCAAGAACATCTGCTGAGGTTGAATAACCTGTTTTTGTTTTTTTATAAACAGGAAGCCCTAACTTTTCGAAAAGAATAACCCCAAGCTGTTTCGGTGAGTTGATATTAAACTTTTCTCCTGCTAATTCATGTATTCGGCTCTCAATTCCTACTAATTTTGAATGAATCTCTTCTCCCATGGCCTTTAATCGTTCAAGATCCATTTTTACCCCGCATGATTCCATATCTGCAAGAATTAATGATAAAGGCATTTCTAATTCATAGAATAGCTCTGCCTGCTGATTATCCTTCAGCTCCTTATCAAGCTGATCTTTTAAAGCTTTTAATGCAGAAGCTTTTCTTGCAAGGTGTGCAGCTAACACGCCTTCTTCTGGTACGCTTCGTTTGGCTCCTTTTCCATAGAAAGCTTCATCCGATTGAATGGATTCATAGCCATGGCTTTTTGCAACCGATGCCACATCCTCTATTGTTGCTGATGGGTTAATTAGATAGGAAGCAATCAGCAAATCAAACTTCACTCCTGCTAGATGAATGCCGTGATGGCGAAGCGAAACCTCAGACCTTTTCGCATCATAGACAATTTTTTCTTTGCTTGCATCCTCTGCCCATTGTTTAAATACTTGTGAAGCCAATGCTTTGTCTGTGGAAATAAAAAATGTTCCTTTATCATTAGCGATTGAGAAGCCGATAATATCTGCATAATGGTAATTATCCTCTAGTACTTCAATATAAAAAGCATTCTCATCTGAAAAAATATCTTCTGTTATCTCATTGATCACTTCAAATTCAATTTCTTCAAGTTCTACTTCTTCAGATCCTGTTTCCTCGCCTAGTTTGTCCAATAATGAATTAAAGCCAAGCTCTTTATAAATGCTGACTACCTTGTCTCTTTCATACCCTTCGTATTCCACTTCACTTAACTCGATTTCTATAGGCGCTTCCCTCGTAATCGTCGCTAATTCCTTACTCATTAACGCCTGATCATTAAATTCCTCCAGCTTTTCCTTCAACTTATTTCCACCAACTTTATCAACAGAAGATAAAATTGTCTCAAGTGATCCAAATTCCTTAAGCAATTTTATTGCCGTCTTTTCACCAACGCCTGGCACACCTGGGATATTATCTGAAGCATCCCCCATTAATCCTTTCATATCAATAATTCGATCGGGTGTAAACCCATACTTTTCTTGTATATAGGCCGGGGTATAATCTTCGATTTCTGTAATCCCTTTACGAGTGATTGAAACCGTTGTTTTTTCCGAGCTTAATTGCGTTAAATCTTTATCACCAGAAATAATTTTCACTTCAAAGTCATCTTTTTCTGCATGAAGAGAGAGCGTGCCGATAATATCGTCTGCTTCATAATTTTCTAATTCATAGCGTGAGATTCCATAAGCATCTAACAGCTCGCGAATAAAAGGAAACTGTTCAGATAGCTCAGGTGGTGTCTTTTGCCTCCCACCTTTATATTCACTAAATGTCTTGTGACGAAATGTTGTCTTCCCTGCATCAAAGGCAACCAATAGATGGGTTGGCTTTTCATCCTCAAGAATTCGATTCAGCATCATTGTAAAGCCATACACTGCGTTCGTATGAATCCCTTTATCATTGTTCAGAAGAGGCAAAGCAAAAAAAGCACGGTATGCAATGCTGTTGCCGTCGATTAAAACAAGTTTCTTTTTCAAAAAAATTCTCCTTCCGTTGCCTAAAGCAAAAAACCGTTATTTTCCTCCATTTTATCATGAGTAGATAAAGAATGAAAAATAACGGTTTATATATGATTTAGTTTGTATTTCCCATTAAAAAGTGAGCATATGGCGAATCAGATGGCAAGACAATAACTGTTTCCCCATTAATTGTCTTTTTATAGGATTCTAATGTACGATACAAGGAATAGAAGCTAGGATCTTTCGAGAAAGCTTCATTATATATTTTCGCAGCTCCACCTTCTCCATCTGCTCGAATTTCCTCTGCATCTGCCTGGGCTTTTGACAATATTTCTTTTACTTCTTTATCGGTTTTTGCGATAATAACATTTTTATCGGCATCCCCTTTAGAAAGATATTCTTGGGCTTTCGATTGACGTTCGGAGATCATTCTCGTATAAACGGACTGTTCATTCTCTGCTGGCAAATCCGTACGTTTCATTCTTACATCTGTAACAATAATTCCGTAATTATCATTATCAAGCAGCTCATTCACTTTTTCCGTAATGCGGTCATTCAATGAGCCTCTGGAAGACTTTTCATCATTAATGATTTCATCGTAATCTAGCTGCCCCAGTTCTGTTCGTGTAACAGAGTAAATGAATTCTTCCATTCTCGACTCCGCACTTTCTAGCGTTCTGGCGTTAGCGATCATTTTTTTTGGATCTTCTATTCGCCAAACGGCATAGTTATCAATGATAATCCGCTTTTTATCCTTCGTATTAATCTCAGCTTCAGATACATCATAGGTCAATTGATATTTAGGAAGAGTAGAGACACTTTGGATAAACGGAATTTTATATGTTAATCCTGGTTCGCTTTCAATTCTCACTACCTCACCAAACTGCCTGATTACCTTATATTCCCCTTCCTTAACAATGATAAGATTGCTTATAAGGATGCCAAGCAGGACAAAAAGAATGACGAAGAACATACCAAGCTTGATATACTTTCTCCATTGTAGATTATTTCCACCGCGCTCATTCATATTCACAACATTTTGATCACTCATTATTTTCACTTCCTTCTGCTTTTGGCTTAGACTCCTCTTTTTCTAAAGGACGAATCGGGAAGTATTTCATTGTATTTCCGTCATCATTCATAATATAAATTTCTGCATTTGGAAGTACTTGCTCAAGTGTTTCAATAACTAAGCGCTCTCTCGTAATATCTGGATTGTTCTTATATTCATTGTAAAGCTTATTAAATACAGCTACATCCCCACGCGCTCTTTCTAAACGAGCAGCCTTCTCTCCTTCTGCTCTTGAAATAAGCGCATCTTTTTCACCATTTGCCTCATTCATTTTTTGATTTTTATACTTTTGAGCTTCATTCAACTTTGTATTCGCTGTTTCTCTTGCGTCTGTTACATCTGTAAATGCCTTTCGTACTTCATCATTAGGAAGCTCTACATCTTGAAGCTTAACCGCTAATACCGAAATGCCGATATCATATTTTTCTATTAAAGATGTCAGCAGCTCCCTAACATCTGCTTCAATTTTTGCTTTACCTGATGTTAAAGCATCATCAATTTTGGAGTTTCCAATGATACTTCTTAAAGAAGCAGATGTAGCATCATGAAGAATCTCTTTCGGATTGGATGAATTATATAAATATTTTTCTGGATTGGTAATCTTCCATTGAACAACAAGATCGGCCATGACAATATTTTCGTCTCCAGTAATCATCTTCGTTTCTTCGGGAAAATCCTTAGACTTCCCATCCTTATCTTCATAACCAAATTGAAGACTAAAGGTTTCCTTTGAAAGCTTTTCTACACTTTGAATCGGCCAGGGCAGTTTAAAATGAAGGCCTGGCTCTGTAATTCCTTCCTCAACTTTTCCAAAGGTCAAAATAACCGCTTGATCAGACTCATCTACTGTATACCATGTCGTAAATGCAGTAATACCTAATATAATGATAAGAAATACTAGTCCGGTTAATGTATATATCCTCTTAAGACTAACCATTTACTTTCCCCCTTCTATACATTTCGTTAACTTTTAATACGATTTCATCATAGAAAGGTTTCAAATATATGACAAAAACAAATATGAAAAAGGAGAAAGCAGGGGTTGCTTTCTCCTTTTTCTAACTCCTTGGATGAAGGGGTTTTTCAATTATCATTGTAACAAGCAGATATTAAGAGATTATAAAGAGGTTGTAAAAATCATGTAAATTTATAACCAATGCTTGCTATCGATCATTCATCATCCAATCGCTTGTTAAGCTCAATTAAAAATGTCGTTCCTTTTCCTACTTGGCTAGTGACAATGATAGTCCCTTTATGAGCCTCAACAATATGTTTAACAATTGCAAGTCCCAGACCTGTTCCCCCAGAATTACGGCTCCGTGCTTTGTCCACACGATAAAATCTTTCAAAAATCCTTGGAACTTCGCTCTGCTCCATCCCTATACCTGTATCCTTCACTTCAACAAATATGCTGGATGCGGATTCACTTAATCGAAGGAAAACATGACCTCCTTCTGGTGTATAGGAAATGGCATTAGAAACAAGATTTAAAAAAACTTGTTTCAGACGATCTGCATCCCCTTCTATTAAAATGGATTCTTTATCTGCCTCAAACTGAAGCTTTATCTCTTTTTCATCTGCCTTCTTATGCAAAATCGCAATTACTTCCTCTAGAGTTGTTCTTATATTATGCTGCTGAATAGAAAGGTGAAAACCGAGCTGTTCCATTTTTGATAGATCTAATAAATCCTGTATAAGAGATTGCAAGCGATCGCTTTCCTGTAAAATAATTTTCAAAAAAGCTTCAAGAGCCTGTTTATCCTCCATTGCTCCGTCTAAAAGTGTCTCAGAAAACCCTTTTATTGAAGTAATGGGTGTTTTCAATTCATGAGAAACATTTGCTACGAAGTCTTTCCTTACTTGTTCTAGTTTTTTCAAATCTGATATATCATGAAATACAAGTAAAATCCCTTTCCAAACATCATTTGTTCCAATGATTGGAACTCCGTATATTTCAAAATGCTGTCTTCCATGACTAAGTGGAATAAAAATCTGTTTCCTTACTTTTTGCTCAGTCATAAAAAGCTCTTCGATTATAGAAGTAATCTCCTGTTGCTGAATCACTTCATAATAAAGTTTATTCATATATTCGAAATCATGAACACGAAACAGTTCTTTGTAAGAACGATTAATTAAACTGATATATCCTTTTTTATCAATTAATATTAAGCCACTTCCCATATTTTCAATCAAAGCTGCAAGGCGATCCTGATGCATTTCCTGTGATTTACGCATTTCTTGAAGATTCCTTGCAAGAATATTGATGGAAGCACTAAGCATCCCAGTCTCATCAATCTGATCTTCATACGTACGGGCACGGTAGTTTCCTTTTGCTAGTTCAATAGCCGTCTTTGTTGCAGCTTCAATTGGCTTTGTATAACGATTCATAATTCTTGTTCCTAATAGAAGAATAACTATGAATGCAAACCCTAAACTAATTATTAATATCCACCAAATTTGTCGATAGGCCTCATTAATTTCTGTCATTTTTGTACTTAGCAGCACAAAACCTTCATCTGCTCCTGATTTTACAATCGGTCTCCAGTAATAATGGAGGTCATACCCGTCATTTACCTCAATTAAATGATGCCCGGCAGAATCCTTCTCAATCATGCTCTTTATAACTGAATGATGATCGTTATTGCTGCTAGTATTCTTTAATGGTTTACTATCATAAATAATGGTACCAGAAATATCAACAATCGTTACACGGGCATTTAACACTTTGCTAAATGTATCAATGGACTCACTTTTCAGTGCAAGAATGCCACCTGCTTCTTCAACATAACTCGAGATCATCCGAGTCTCTTTTTTTAGCCGCTCATCGAAGGCATTCAAATAATAACTTTTATATAGCTGTCCCAGTAGTACCCCTAAACCAATGAGAACTGCAAATATTAATGTGATTAGTGCGAAAAGAAGCCTGGTTCGAAATTTTATCATTCTCCTTTCGGCTCCTCCAGCTTATAGCCTAATCCGCGAATGGTTTTTATATAAACAGGCTTTTTCGTATTTTGCTCAATCTTTTCTCTTAAGTGACTTATATGGACGTCTACAATTCGAGTATCCCCTGCAAAGTCATAATTCCAGACTGCACTAAGAAGCTGATCCCTGGTAAGGACACGCCCCTTATTTTTTGCTAAATATAAAAGAAGCTCAAATTCCTTTGGAGTTAATTCTAATAGTTCATTTTCTATATATGCTTCATAATGATCCGGAATAATTTTTAAACCAGCAATACGAACATGGTCCGATTCTTCCTCTGTTACGACAGGTGGATCCATATGTATTTGTGTTCTCCGCAAAATAGCTTTAACCCTTGCAACTACTTCTCTTGGGCTAAACGGCTTCGTCATATAATCATCTGCACCTAACTCTAGACCAAGCACTTTATCAAACTCATCATCTTTTGCAGTTAACATTAATATAGGTATGAACACCTTCTGTTGACGCAGCTGTTTGCATACCTCAATCCCATCAAGTTTTGGAAGCATAAGGTCAAGTACAATTAAATCCGGTAAATGGGATAACGCTTGGTTAATTCCCGCCTCCCCATCCATCGCTGTAATTACTTTGAAGCCTGCCTGCTGCAGATTATACTCCAATAATGTTAGGATTGATTGTTCATCATCAACAACAAGAATTCTCTTCTCCATATTTGCCTCCAAGTTGATATATTCCCCTATTACCTCATCCAAGTTGAAAAATTACCCAAATCATGTATCTTACCTACTAATATAAACTGTGGATCTATTTGTAACAAGGGAAACACTAAACATTATATAAAAAAAGAGACATGCGATGGCATATCCCTTCTTAAAACGATTAAGTTAAAAATTATCAAGTGCTTCGCCTTCCATTTTATTAAGGCGATGAGGAGGGCATACAAGCAATTTCCCTTTGATCACCGTTTCCTCTTCCTCGTTAGTCCCGATTACTTCAATTTGAATCGTATGACTGCTATTGCTAACCTCAGTTACCTCAAATAGAAACTGTACTGTTCCATAGTGGTAAACAGGTTTTAGAAATTCGATTTCTTGCTTTAAAATATGGCTTCCAGGTCCCGGCAGATATTTCGATATAGCAGAATTAATAATCCCATTCAACATAATACTTGGAACAATTGGCTTTTTATAAGGCGTCTGAGAGGCATAGTCATGTTGAATATAAAGTGGATTTGCGTCATTCGTCAGACCTAAATATAATAATAAATCCTTATCTTCTATTTTTTCAGTTAAAGTTAATTTCTCCCCAACAGAGATTTCTTCAATCTTTCTACCTAATTTTCTCTTTTTCCCAAGTAACATTTTTCTGCACCTCCAAAGTTATGTAAACGATTTCAATGATACTTAAAAAAATAGCTAATAATTATTAAAATTATCAGTCTATTTATTCTATTATATCACTATTATATTAGCCAAAAAAGAAATTAAATAAAAAAATTCGGGAATTTCCCGAATTTTTTTATTTATCTTACTATCTTACAAAAATTATGCTAGAACCGCCATCACATTTCGTACTGCCTCAGCTGATTTATCTAATGCAGCTTTTTCATCTGCTGTTAATTCAAGTTCTATTACTTTTTCAATGCCATTTGCCCCAAGGATCGTCGGAACACCTAAATAAATGCCATCATATCCATATTCTCCTTCAAGATATGCAATGGATGGAAGAACTCGGCGCTGATCTTTAAGGATGGCTTCACACATTTCAACTAACGAGGCAGCTGGTGCATAATAAGCACTGCCATTGCCTAGTAAGTTAACAATTTCCCCGCCGCCTTTACGTGTGCGTTCAACAATCGCTTCAAGACGTTCTTTTGATAGTAACGTCTCAAGAGGAATACCACCAGCATAGGAATAGCGTACTAAAGGAACCATATCATCGCCATGACCGCCAAGAACAAAGCCTGTAATATCTTTTACTGACAGATTTAATTCTTGAGCAATAAATGTTCGGAAACGAGCCGTATCAAGAACACCAGATTGACCGATGACACGATTTTTAGGAAAGCCAGACTCTTTAAAGATTGTATATGTCATTGCATCAACAGGATTTGTTAAAACTACAATGAAACAATTAGGAGAATGCTTTGCAATTTCTTGGGCAACACTCTTCATAATCTTTTGGTTTGTTTGCACTAAGTCATCACGGCTCATGCCAGGCTTACGCGCAATTCCAGCTGTTACAACAACGATATCAGAATCAGCTGTATCTTCATAGCTGGAAGTACCCGTAATATTCGCATCAAATCCTTGAACAGGGCTTGCTTCAAGCATATCTAAAGCTTTTCCCTTTGTTGGGTTCTCCATTTGTGGAATATCTACTAATACAACATCTCCTAGTTCCTTTTGTGCAAGCAGGAATGCAGTAGTTGCACCAGTAAATCCTCCACCAATAACGGAAATCTTTTTACGTTTCAATGACATGACTCGTTCCTCCTTAAAAATTTTAATGTATGCAAGGAGGGCTGTTCTTATTCAAGAACAGCCTCCTAAAACACATATATAAAGTATACCATTTTTGAGTGGACAACTGTCTAGCTCCAGCGCCTAGCCTCTCAAGCCATAAGCCAAATCACTCCAGAAATCAGGATTTCCTGCGTGCTTTGTCTTATGCTTGTCGAGGCTGAGGCGCTTCCGCATTTCATTACTCCATATTCTTAATTAATTCATCACCGAATTCAGAGCATTTTACTTCTGTTGCCCCATCCATTAGACGTGCAAAGTCATATGTTACAACTTTAGAAGCAATTGATTTTTCCATTGATTTCACAATCATATCTGCCGCTTCATTCCAGCCTAAATGCTCAAGCATTAATACACCAGAAAGGATGACAGATGAAGGATTTACTTTATCCAACCCTGCATATTTTGGAGCCGTTCCATGTGTCGCTTCAAAAATTGCATGACCTGTTTCATAATTGATATTTGCCCCTGGAGCAATACCGATTCCGCCTACCTGTGCAGCAAGTGCATCAGAAATATAATCCCCGTTTAGGTTCATTGTTGCAACAACATCAAATTCTTTAGGACGAGTAAGAATCTGCTGTAAGAAAATATCCGCAATGGCATCTTTAACGATGATTTTTCCAGCCGCTTCAGCATCTGCTTGAGCTTTGTTTGCAGCTTCAGCACCTTGTTCATCTTTAATTCTGTCATACTGCGCCCAAGTGAATACTTTATCTCCATATTCTCTTTCAGCAAGCTCATAGCCCCAGTTTTTAAAGGCACCTTCAGTGAATTTCATGATATTTCCTTTATGCACTAAAGTTAGCGATTTACGGCCTTCTTTAATTGCATATTCGATTGCTGCACGAACTAAACGGCTTGTGCCTTCTTCTGAAACTGGCTTAATTCCAATTCCTGACGTTTCAGGAAAACGGATTTTATTCACACCCATTTCATCTTGAAGGAAAGCAATTAATTTCTTTACTTCATCTGAACCTTTTGCATACTCAATTCCTGCATAAATATCCTCAGTATTTTCACGGAAAATAACCATGTCTGTGTCCTGAGGACGCTTAACTGGTGAAGGAACACCTTCAAACCAGCGAACTGGGCGCAAGCAAACAAATAAATCCAACTCTTGACGAAGAGCAACGTTTAACGAACGGATTCCGCCTCCAATTGGAGTTGTTAATGGACCTTTGATCGCGATCAAATATTCATTAATCACATCTAATGTTTCAGATGGAAGCCATTCGCCAGTTTGGTTGAATGCTTTTTCCCCTGCTAATACTTCCTTCCAGACAATTTTGCGTTCACCTTTATATGCCTTTTCAACAGCAGCATCTAATACTCTTGAAGCAGATGCCCAGATATCAGGACCTGTTCCGTCTCCTTCAATAAATGGAACGATTGGATTGTTAGGTACGTTTAATACTCCATTGCTAACCGTGATTTTTTCACCTTGCATTGTTTATTCCCTCCATTTTTAAAAAGCAGCGGCAGTTTCTAAGCCTTTGGCTTTTATATGTATATAACTGCCTTGCATATATCAGAATCAAAGGTTAGTAGGCACATGCCCCTAACCCTCCTTCTTCTTTCTTTATTACAGCAACTTTTGATATAAAAGTAAACGCTGTTTTAACTTCTTTCAGTCGCCTGCACTTTTCTGCTTGGCTAGCTCCGGCTCCTAGCCCCTCGAGGTCATAAGCCAGTCTGGCTAGAAGGTTAAAGAACAGCCTCCCAGCCAGACTGTCTTTTGCTTGTCGGGGCTAAACAGTCGCCTGCGCTTTTCTCCTTATCCTCTTAGGCCTACAGGAACATATTCTTGCATTCCTGGACCTGTGTAATCAGCACGAGGGCGGATTAAACGATTATTTTCATATTGCTCAAGAATATGAGCCAGCCAGCCAGATACACGGCTTACAGCAAAAATTGGTGTGAATAAGTCATGATCAATTCCTAAGCTGTGGTAAACAGATGCAGAATAGAAATCAACATTTGGCGGCAGATTCTTCTCGCCTGTTACAATTTCTTCGATTTGAGTAGACATTTGATACCAATGTGGTTCACCAGTAAGTTCTGTAAGCTTCTTAGACATGTCTCTTAAGTGCTTTGCACGAGGATCACCTTGACGGTATACCCGATGTCCAAAGCCCATGATTTTTTCTT
The DNA here is from genome assembly GCF_001439605.1 of Cytobacillus praedii. Lineage (GTDB taxonomy): Bacteria > Bacillota > Bacilli > Bacillales > Cytobacillaceae > Cytobacillus > Cytobacillus praedii. The sequence continues at coordinate 189,926 of NZ_LMBX01000003.1, read as the reverse complement.
TCTTTTCTAGTTTTTCACGAATATATAAATCTACATTTTCGAGTGTGCCAATATCAGTCAGCATTTTCATAACTGCTTCATTGGCTCCCCCATGTAATGGCCCCTTTAGTGCACCAATGGCAGCTGTGATTCCAGAATATACATCTGATAAAGTCGCGACACATACACGTGCAGTAAAAGTAGAAGCATTTAATTCATGATCAGCATGCAGAACTAAAGCTTTATCAATTGCTTCAACTGCAATTGGCTCTGGTTCTTTGCCAGATAACATATATAAGAAATTCGCTGCAAAACCAAGGTCTTTTCTTGGAGCAATTGGCTCTAAACCTTTTCTAACTCGAGCAAATGCTGCTACAATTGAAGGCATTTTTGCTTGCAGGCGAATTGCCTTTTTATAATTAGCCTCTGTATTCATTATATCCGCTTCTTCATCATACAAACCTAAAAGAGAAACAGCTGAACGAAGAGCAGCCATCGGATGTACTTTATCGATTGGATACATTTTGAAATGCTCTAACACTTCCTTAGGTAACCCTGCATTTTCAGCTAATTGGTTTTTCAATTCCTCCAACTCGGATTGAGTAGGAAGCTTCCTATGCCATAAAAGATAAATTACTTCTTCAAAACTTGCATTTTCAGCTAAATCATCAATATTGTAACCAACATAAGTTAAAGTATCATCAATGATAGAGCTGATAGATGATGTAGTAGCCACTACCCCTTCGAGTCCGCGTGTTGCTGTCATACTGAATCTCTCCTTTACATAATAAATTTCCCCATACCCTTTGTCTGTAATAACTTTTGAAGTTAAATCCCATCATTTAACCTTTGAAAAAATATTCTGATATTTACAGGCGTAATTTTAGCCTTTTACATGCGGCTTACAACGCCAACATACAGACCAATCCTTAAGAGATACAAAATCATCAACTAATGAGCGATTGCTCAACACATTAAAAAAGAAAATGCTTACATTTTTTCACAAATCATAAGAAAAATACTAGAATAATAGGATGAAAGATAATTTTCATAGAGCCCTGTGAAAATGGTTGTACATTTAAGTCCTATTATAAACAATTATCTGACTTTTGTGAATGAAAAGTGGCGAAAATGTGAAAAAATTATTATTTTTCAAGAAAAGTTATTTATCATTCCCTTGCTAAGCATTGGATAATGTCGAGACTTTTTTAAAAAACCTTTCTCCTATGAAGCTATTCTAACATAACTTTATAAATATTAGAAATATATTTGCTTTTTAACCTTTTCTCATTCAGTTGATAGGTTTACAGTATTTTCTTTTTATATAGACCATATTTGAATCCTTTTGCATTTATAACTCGTAGTGGAATGGTGTATGATGAAAGATAATTAACATTCCTAAAAAAAATAGGAGGTATTTTTTTGAATCCTGTATATTTACATAGGACATTGAGATTTCTTTTCGTTCTCGGCTTCGTTGTGCTTCTTCTCTTAGGCTGTTTTTATTTGTCTAAAGTAACCTATCCCTTTATTATCGGATTCGCCATCGCCTTTCTAATTAACCCACTTGTAAACTTCCTTGAAAAAAAGGGACGAATGCCGCGCTCATTAGCTGTACTTGTTAGCATAGTTATCATCATTGGAGTCTTTGCTGGCCTGATTACTTTACTGATTGCAGAGATTGTTTCTGGTGCAGACTATCTTTCAAATGTAGTTCCAAAGCATTTAGATACGTTGATTAATTATATTGAGGAATTCTTTGCTGCACAAATCATTCCTCTTTATAATCAGCTTACTAGCTTATTCAAAAATTTAGATATGGGACAGCAGGATACTATCGTAGAAAATATTAAAAATGTTGGCAGTCATATCGGCACAACTGTCGGTGCTTTCATTCAAAACTTTTTCGGGAAAATCCCTAATATTATTTCCTGGTTTCCTAATGCTGCAACAGTGCTGATTTTCTCTTTGCTTGGGACATTTTTCATTAGTAAGGATTGGTATCGTCTTTCACAAATCGGCAGCAAGCTTATTCCTAGCCGTGCACGAGTAAGCGGCAAAACAGTATTTACCGATTTAAAAAAGGCACTATTTGGATTTGTTAAGGCTCAAGCTACATTAATTTCAATTACGACAGTCATTATTCTAATCGGATTACTTTTCCTTCGTGTAGATTATGCAATTACGATTGCTTTAATTACGGGAATTGTTGATGTCATTCCATATTTAGGTACGGGGTTAATTTTCGTTCCATGGATCATTTATGAAGCGATAGCAGGAGAAATGAGCATGGCTATCGGATTAGGAGTGCTGTATTTAATTGTACTTGTTCAGCGTCAAGTAATGGAGCCAAAAATACTTTCATCTAATATCGGAATGGACCCGCTGGCTACACTGGTTGCTTTGTTTGTCGGATTTAAGCTCATTGGCTTTCTTGGTTTAATTGTCGGACCCGTTACCCTTGTTATTTTAACTACCCTCCATCGGGCAAATGTATTCCGTGATATATGGGCATATATTATAGGAAAAAATGAAAACAAAGCCTAAATAGAAAAATATGAAATAACTCAAACCAATGCAATATTCGCCGTTGCTTCAGTTATTTTGGACAAAAAAATTATATATTCGCCGCCGATTGCATGATATTGGACAAAAATGAAATATATTTGCAGTCGCACCAACTATATTCGCCAAACCATAAAAAAGGTCACTCCTGCAGGAGTGACCTTTTTTTATTACATTATCGAATGATCGTAACCGTATTTCTATCCATCCACCTTCTAAAACCTTTTAAAATCAGCTTTTAAAAAAAGGATTGGGTTGGTGGAGCCAGCAGCAATAAGCCAGTAATATCGGTAATAAATCCTGGGGTAAGCAAGAGAATGCCGCCTGCTAAAATACAAATGCCTTCTAAAATTGCTTCACCTGGCATTTGCCCATACCGAAGCTGGTCCTGCACTTTTTTTATCGTCTCTAGCCCTTGCTTTTTTGCAAGATAGGCACCTAGAACTCCTGTAAAAAGAATGACCCCTAACGTTGGCCAAAAACCAATCAAATTGCCTGATAGCAGCAAAACACTGATTTCTGCTGCAGGTACAATGATAAGTAGTAAGAGTAAGTAGCGCATGATGCCACCTCTTTTATAATGGGATTACTCCCTATTATAGCAGAAATTCAATTGTGTATATAATATCAGCTCTTGTCACTTATAGAACACTTGCATGGCCATTGTAAATAACACCACGATTAGAGTCAACAGTAATTTCCTGTCCGTCCTTCAGCAGGGCTGTGGCATTTTCAACACCAACAATTACTGGAATCCCTACACTTAGACCAACGACGGCAGCATGGCTTGTAAGCCCGCCTTCTTCAGTGATTAATGCACTGCATTTTTCAATCGCAGGCACCATATCACGATCCGATCCAATTGTAACTAATATGGATCCTTCCGTTACTTTTTCCAAAGCTTCTGCAGCATTTCGAGCGATAACGACCCTGCCAAACGCAGATTTACGACCAATTCCTTGTGCTTTAGCAAGTATATCGCCTACTACATGAATTTTCATAAGATTCGTCGTTCCTGCTTCACCAACCGGTACACCTGCTGTTATAACAACTAAATCACCTGAAGAAACAATTCCGCTATTTAAGCTTTCTTCCACAGCTGTATCAAGCATATCATCTGTAGTCACAGCCTTTTTACCGATACATGGGTAAACGCCCCAAGCTAATGCAAGGCGACGTGATACAAAATCATTAGATGTAACAGCAACAATTGGCGCCTTTGGTCGATATTTAGAGATCATTCTTGCTGTATGACCACTTTCAGTCGGAGTAATAATCGCATCTACATCTAAATTTAATGCCGTATGTGCTACCGATTGGCCAATAGCATCTGTTATATTATGTTCGTTATCTTTACTACGATTAGATAAAATTTCTTTATGAGCCAATGCCGTTTCAGCCCGTGAAGCAATATTATGCATCGTTTGAACAGCCTCAACTGGGTATGTTCCAGCAGCTGTCTCACCAGAAAGCATAATCGCATCTGTTCCATCAAATATAGCATTTGCAACATCACTTGCTTCCGCACGTGTCGGACGAGGATTTCGCTGCATGGAATCGAGCATTTGAGTGGCAGTAATGACAGGTTTTCCTTGAGCATTACATTTTTTGATTAATTCCTTTTGAACTAATGGTACTTCTTCCGCAGGAATTTCAACTCCCAAATCGCCCCTAGCAACCATCAAACCATCTGAAATTTCAAGAATTTCTTCGATTTTATCGACGCCTTCCTGATTTTCAATTTTGGGTATGATATTAATATGTGCAGCATTATTTTCTTCTAATAACTGCCTAATTTCTAAAACATCTGAAGCTCTTCGGACAAAAGAAGCTGCAATAAAATCAATTTCTTGTTCAATTCCAAAAAGAATGTCTTTCGCATCTTTCTCAGTGATTCCAGGCAAATTGACAGAAACACCTGGTACGTTAACACCCTTTTTATTTTTTAAAGTACCGGTATTTAATATTTTCGTATAGATTTCTTTCGCTTCCTGGTCAACCTTCATCACTTCAAGACCGATTAAACCATCATCCAGTAAAATTTTTGAACCCGTATGAATATCGTCAATTAAACCAGGATATGTAACAGAAAATTTCTCTGTTGTACCTTCTACTTCATTCATAGATACAATGATCTCGTTTCCAGCAACTAATTCAATTGCATCATTCTTCATATTATGCGTGCGAATTTCTGGTCCTTTTGTATCCAAAAGAATCGCAATTGTTTTTCCTGTTCTTCTTGCTGCTTCCCGAATATTTTGAATTCGCATGCCGTGTTCTTCAAAATTGCCGTGTGAAAAATTCAAACGGGCAACATTCATTCCGGCTTCAATAAGTTGAACTAATTTTTCTACACTCTCACTTGCTGGTCCAATCGTACAAACAATCTTTGTTTTACGCATCCTTACTCCTCCTCAATGAAAAGCGAAAAAACATCTGTTATCTTAAGACAAAATAGTTTTTTAACTTTATTAATTAAATTATATAGATAGCTCTTTTGATAATTTATATAAATCCATATCGATTACATGATCTTTATCGAGAATATCAATAATATCATGATCAACAACCTGATTATTTACAATCCCAACTGCACGTCCGCCTTTTCCTTCCAGCAAAAGCTCTACCGCCCGTGCACCAAGTCGACTTGCCAGGACACGGTCAAAAGCTGTAGGAGAACCGCCGCGCTGCATATGGCCTAGAACAGAAACTCTTGTATCAAAATTAGTTGCTTCCTCTAGCTCTTTCGCAAATTCCATGCCGCTTGATACACCTTCAGCAACGATTATGATACTATGTTTCTTGCCGCGTTCATGCCCCTTCATTAATCGAGAAGCGATTTCATCCATATTATAATTCTCTTCTGGAATCAAAATTGTTTCCGCCCCTCCTGCTAGACCTGACCAAAGTGCTAAATCTCCTGCATTTCTTCCCATCACTTCAATGATAAATGTTCGTTCGTGAGAGGTTGCCGTATCACGAATCTTATCGATCGCGTCAATAACAGTATTTAATGCTGTATCAAACCCAATAGTAAACTGTGTACCTTCAATATCATTATCTATTGTTCCAGGCACACCTGAACAAGGAAACCCCTGTTCAGTCAATGCTTTTGCCCCTCGGTATGAACCATCTCCGCCGATGACAACAAGACCTTCAATTCCATGCTTTTTTAATTGCTCAATCCCTTTTTGCTGGCCTTCCTTCGTTCTAAATTCCTCGCATCTTGCTGAGTAAAGAATCGTACCGCCTCGATGAATGATGTCTCCAACTGAACCAAGCTCAAGCTTTTTAATATTTCCGCTGATTAAGCCAGCATATCCGCCAAATATTCCATAAATTTCTACATTATGATAGATTGCCTTCCGAACAACTGCCCGGACAGCTGCGTTCATACCGGGAGAATCTCCCCCACTTGTCAGTACGCCAATTCTTTTCAAATGGATCACCTCGAAAAAATTTCCCAATTACTATGTAGGCCCTTCACAGTTCAACCCTATTCATTTAATCATTTATACCGTCTTATTATAAGCAAAACAAGCAGTATTATTTTTTTCTGCAGAACAAGCTTGCCATTCATTAGCGAATAGGTATATTTTTCTTCTACCTATTAAAATACCATGAAGAAACAGCTATCACAACTTAATGAAGGCAATCTATAAAAAAGGTATAGTGAACAGTGATTAAAACAAAAATTACAAACAATTCTAACTCTTTAACACAAAAGAAAAGCATGCTTCTAGCACGCTTTTAATTTACACCGATAAACTCTTTTATCATGGAGTGTTCACCAATTGATTTGTATTTATCATATCGATGTGATACTAACTGTTCCTCACTCAAGCCTCGAAGCTCCTTAAGTGATTTATGCAAAATGGCATCCATTTCTTCTGCCTGTGCCTTTACATCTTTATGTGCTCCACCTTTTACTTCTGGAATAATTTCATCAACTATTCCTAATTCCTTCAAGTCAGGTGCAGTAATTTTCATACTTTCAGCAGCCTTCTTTGCTTGTCCAGCATCCTTCCATAAAATCGCGGCAGCACCCTCAGGAGAAATGACTGAGTATGTGGAGTTTTCCAGCATATGAATGTGATTTCCAACACCTAAAGCTAATGCTCCGCCGCTTCCTCCTTCTCCAATTACAATACAGATAACAGGTACTTTTAAACTGGCCATTTCAAATAGATTGCGCGCAATTGCTTCACTTTGTCCGCGCTCCTCTGCTGCTTTTCCAGGGTAAGCCCCCTTCGTATCGATAAAGCAAATGATCGGCCTTCTAAATTTATCTGCCTGTTTCATTAATCTAAGTGCTTTACGGTACCCTTCAGGATGCGGCATACCAAAGTTTCTACGGATATTTTCTTTCGTATCTTTTCCTCTTTGATGACCAATTACAGTGACAGGCAATCCTCTATATTTTGCAATTCCTCCAACGATCGCCTCATCATCGCCATATGTTCGGTCCCCATGACATTCAAAGAAATCAGTAAAAAGCAGGGAAATATATTCTAATGTAGTTGGGCGTCCAGGATGACGAGCAATTTGTACCCGATCCCATGGCTTCATATGGTCATAAATATCTGATTCTAATTTTTCTAATCGAGCTTCCAGCTTCTCTATTTCAGATGATAGATCGACATCTGCATTCATCGTAAAATCCTTTAGCTCGGCTATTTTTTTTCTTAGTTCAATCACTGGTTTTTCAAATTCAAGCTCCCCTACCATCCGATGTCACCGCCTTGTTGATGTATAGATAATATAGTAGCAATCTTTTCTTTCAACTCAATTCTTGAAATCACTGCATCTAATTGTCCATGCTTCATCAGAAACTCAGAAGTCTGGAAATCCTCAGGTAATTCTTCTCGAATCGTTTGCTCGATAATTCTTCTGCCTGCAAAGCCAATTAAAGCGCCCGGCTCAGCTAAATTATAGTCACCAAGAGAAGCGAAGCTTGCAGATACGCCTCCAGTAGTTGGATGAGTCATAATGGAGATTATCAATCCACCATTATCACTAAATCTTTTTAACGCTACACTTGTCTTAGCCATTTGCATAAGACTAAGGACTCCTTCTTGCATTCTCGCTCCGCCAGAGGCAGTAAAAATGATAAAAGGAACAGATAACTCATCTGCCTTTTCAATGGCCAGTGTGATTTTTTCTCCTACAACAGAGCCCATGCTTCCCATTCGGAATGTTGAATCCATTACTGCAACAACGATCGGATGACCATCAACTGTGCCTTGTCCTGTTACAACAGCCTCATTAATTTCCGTTTTCTTTCTGTCCTTTTCAAGCTTTTCAAGATAACCCGGAAAGTTGAGTGGATTTTCTGAGATCATACCAGCATTCAATTCTTCAAAACTATTTTCATCAAGGAAGCTAGCTAAACGCTCTTTTGAGTTCATTGAATGATGGTATTGGCAATGAAAACATACCTTTAAATTTTTGACAAGTTCTTTTGTATACATGATTTTTTTACAATTAGGACATTTTGTCATAATTCCTTCGGGAACATCATGCTTTGCCATTTCCGAAGGGATTGTGGCATATTTCTTCTTTTTGGATTTTGTAAAAACTTTTAGCAAAGTGAAACCTCCCTGTAACGTTCGTTCATATTTTAAAGTGGTCAGACCACCTTTTTAAAAAATAATACCCCTGAAATTACATGGCTCAAATCAAGAGTGGCTCGTCTATCCTATTCAATATAAAATAAAATCGTTACAAAATGTGCAAAAAATTGTCGTTAATTCTTCGACAATTTTCTTAATAATTTATATGCGTTTCTAACCTTCGATTCATCCCTAGTTATTAGCATGTCGGCTAATTGCACATAATCCTCTTTTGAAGTAACCATTTGATCCAGATGCAAGGAATTATAATAATCTTTTAAAATAATCCACATTCTAAGGAATAAGTGATTTTCGGTTAAGCGAACGACCTTTAAAAAAAATTCATCATCTGTGTATTGAGCTTCCTCCGCCCAGCTTTTAAAATCTTGAAGCTGACCATCTGAACACTTTTGAAGATTCAGCCATAAGCAGTCTAACTCAATTAAATATTTAGTTTCAATAATATCTCTTTTCGCATTCTCATCCTGAAGAATAAAGGTACTTAATAACTGAACGAGCTTATGTCCTCCATAATCACGGATATATGTTCCTTCCCCTCTTCTCGTCTCAATGAGACCAAGAAGTTCAAGAGCCCTAAGTGCTTCACGAACGGATGAGCGCCCAACATTTAGGCGCTCAGACAGTTCACGTTCAGAAGGTAATTTATCACCAGGCTTTAAGTTCTTTCTTTCAATCATAAGCCTGAGCTCATTTACAATTTCAACATAAATCTTTGTGTCTTTTCGAGACTGACTCACGTTAATGGATCACTCACTTTTCCCAATAACAGATAGTTTTCTTGTTTTTTCTTTAATTTCATCTGGATCCACTTTAATACGTGCAACGCCTGTTTCCATCGCTGCTTTTGCTACTGCTGCTGCAACTTCGGGCGCCACTCTTGGATCAAATGGAGCAGGAATAACATAATCAGCATGTAATTCCTCATCACTTACTAAGCTTGCAATTGCCTCGACAGCAGCAATTTTCATCTTTTCATTAATATGTGTCGCTCTAACATCTAAAGCACCACGGAAAATTCCTGGGAATGCAAGGACATTATTCACTTGGTTAGGAAAATCAGATCTCCCTGTACCGATGACAGAGGCTCCAGCCGATTTCGCTTCTTCTGGCATGATTTCAGGTGTTGGATTAGCCATTGCGAAAATAATCGGATCTTGATTCATTGTTTGTACCATTTCCGCAGTCAATGAGCCTGCAGCTGAAACACCGATAAATACATCTGCACCTTTAATGGCATCTGCAAGACTTCCTTTTGTATTATCCCGGTTTGTGTATTTTGCTACTTCATTTTTAATGTCGTTCATTCCTTCAGGACGACCTTCGTAAATAGCCCCTTTTCGATCACACATGATAATATCACGTACCCCATATGTGTATAGAAGCTTAATAATTGCGATTCCTGCAGCTCCTGCACCATTAGCAACTACACGAATTTCATTCATTTTCTTTCCGACTATCTTTAATGCATTTACTAGACCAGCAACTGTTACAATTGCCGTTCCGTGCTGATCATCATGAAAAACTGGAATATTTGCTTCCTTTTTTAGGCGTTCTTCGATTTCAAAACATCTTGGTGCTGCAATATCTTCAAGATTGACTCCACCAAAAGTTGGTTCAAGCAATTTAACCGTTTCGACGATTTTATCAACATCTGTTGTATTCAAGCAGATTGGAAATGCATCGACTCCAGCAAAGCTTTTAAAAAGAACCGCCTTTCCTTCCATTACTGGAAGTGCTGCTTCAGGGCCGATGTTACCTAAACCCAGCACCGCAGTGCCGTCTGAAACAACAGCAACCATATTCCCCTTCATTGTATACTCGTATACCGTTTCCGGCTTATCATAGATCTCCTTACAAGGCTCGGCAACACCTGGGGAATAAGCTAAGCTTAAATCTGCAGCATTTTTCACTTCTACCTTAGACTTCGATTCTAGCTTCCCCTTGTTCATTCTATGCATATGAAGTGCTTCTTCACGCAAAGTCATCTAATTTTCACTCCTTATATTAACAGCATGGATAAATGCACTAAACTATAAAATTCAGCTTTCTCTTTCAATTCTGCCCTGCTTATTTTTCATTTCTGTCACAGTGGTCAGACCAGTCGTTTCTTAACAAATATACCATAAATGTTGATGTTGTAAAGTACTAGCGTTTGAGGATGACATTATTTTCTCCTAGTATTTCCTTTAGCTTTTCAATAAAACTTGCAGACGGATTAACTAGATCCTCTTCACCTAATCGAAGGGTTTTATTCGAGCTTTCATAAAATATCACAACTTGACTTTTTCCATCATTTTGTCTAAATAAACTTTTTAATCCATAAAGTAATTCTGCATTTTCATGCTCTTTGGTTATTTTCAAATACAAAGTCGGCGCTTTATTTTCTTCCTTTTCAATTGCTGCTTGGACTTCATCCATCGATTGAATAATAAATTGACGTTTCCCATCTCTTGCTTCGATCTTCCCTTCGATAAAAAGGAGATTTCCCTGCTTTATTAAATGGGAGAAGCGTTTAAACATGTCTGGAAATACCACGGCTTCCATCTCATCCGTTTCATCACTAATTGATAAAAACGCCATCGGTACCCCTTTTTTCGTACGAATTTTCTTCACCTCTGTTAAATAGACAACTGCCTTTCCTCTTTTATTGGAAGGCTGCAATTCAAATAGAGGGACCGCACTTAAAACGGACAATTCCTCCGTATAAATAGAAACAGGATGATTGGATAGAAAAAATCCTAGAACCTCTTTTTCGAAAGCAAGTTTTTCCTTCGCTGGGATTGGGTCAACCTTCGTATATTTTGGCTTTGGAAAAAAGTCAGCTTCAGAAAGAAAATCAAAATGCTCATCATCTGTTTTCATCAATTGGGCATGATCGATTGCAGCATCTACCGTTGCAAGCAGCACAGCGCGATCTTCCCCAAATTCATCAAAGCTTCCTGAATGGATTAGTGCTTCTATAATATTTCGATTAGCAGCTTTGGATGAAACTCGAATGCAAAAGTCAAACAGATCATGAAATCTTTTATTTTTCCTTGAATGAAAAATCTCTTTCAGGACCGCTGCTCCAATCCCTTTGATCGCAGCCAGGCTATATCTAATGGCGTCTTTTTCTACTAAAAAGGAATAACCGCTGCTATTTACAGAAGGAGACAAAACCTTAAGATTCATTTGTTTCAGTTCTCTAATATACTGAGAGACTTTCCCCTCATTTCCGATTGCTGATGTTAGAAGAGCAGCCATAAAATAGAGCGGATAATGCGCTTTCAAGTAAGCTAACTGATAGGAAATTAAGCTATACGCAACAGCATGGCTTCGGTTGAAGCCATAGTTTGCAAAACGGACAATTAAATCATATATTTCATTTGCTATTTTCTCGTTGTATCCCTTTTTCAAAGCACCATCAACGAAATGTCCCCGTTCCCGATCAAGTACTTCCTTTTGTTTCTTACTAACTGCACGCCGCAGCAAATCAGCCTCTCCAAGAGTAAAGCCTGCCATTCTAGCAGCTATCTGCATGATTTGCTCCTGATAGACAATGACACCATACGTATTTTCAAGAATAGGAATAAGATCTGGATGAGGATATTCAACTTTTTTCTTCCCATGCTTTCTCTCAATGAAAAGAGGAATGTTCTCCATCGGTCCTGGCCGATATAAAGCATTTACAGCTACAATATCTTCAAAACTGTTGGGACGTAGGTTTTTTAATACCTTCCTCATCCCTTCTGATTCGAGCTGAAAAATACCTGTTGTTTCCGCACAGCTTAATAAATCAAAGGTAGCCTTATCATGAAGCGGAATGGAATTCAAGTCGAGCTTCTTGCCTGTCTTTTTTTTAATAGACATTAAGATATTTTCAATTAATGTTAAATTACGCAGACCAAGAAAATCCATTTTTAACAAGCCAACATCTTCAAGATGTTCCATTGAATATTGTGTCAAATATACATTTTCATGGCCGCGTTGAATTGGAATCATACTTACCAGCGGTTTTTCACTAATGACAACGCCAGCAGCATGTGTCGAAGTATGCCGCGGCAATCCTTCAAGCTTAAGTGCTGTTTCAAATAGCCTTTGATTTAGATTCGATTCTTCGATAAACATTCTTAACGAGTTTGACTCTTTATAGGCGTCTTTTAAAGAGATACCTGTCTTAGAAGGGATTCTTCTTGATAAACTATCAAGCTCCTTAGAATTTAGCCCGAAAGCTCTGCCCACATCACGAAGGGCAGCTTTAGCTGCCAGTGTACCAAACGTAATGATCTGTGCGACGTGAAGCTCCCCATACTTCTCGGAAACATATTTTATTACTTCGTCTCTACGATGGTCTGGAAAATCAATATCTATATCAGGCATAGAGATCCGTTCAGGATTCAGGAATCTTTCGAATAAAAGCTGATATTCTATAGGGTCTACGTCTGTAATATGCAAAACAAACGCAACCATCGATCCAGCTGCAGAGCCCCGCCCAGGTCCTGTTAAAATTCCGTTCTTCTTTGAAAACCTCATGAAGTCCCAGACAATTAAGAAATAATCACTAAACCTCATCTTTTTAATAATCTTAAGTTCATATTTTAACCGTTCATAATGCTCTTCTGTGGCAAGAGGGTATCTTTCCTTAAACCCTTCCCAGCACACTTCTTCAAGAAGCTGATCTGCCGTTTGATCCTTTTCAACCGGATACTTTGGCAGCTTTTGCTGGTGAAGCTCAAGCATGACGTTACATTGCTCTGCAATTTTGATTGTATTTTCCAGTGCATCTGGGTATTCAGCTAATAACTCAACCATTTCTTGAGAGTCTTTCAAATAATATTCATCACTCTTTAGCCTTTCCCAATCATCATCCTGCAGCTTTACACCATTTTTGATAGCTAATAAGCATTCCTGTGCAAAGGCGTCTTCCTTACATAAATAGCAAACATGATTAGAAGCAGCTAGCTGTATATTCATTTCATGAGCGATCGTTACAATATGCGTAAGGATTTTCTGCTCAGAATCTATGTTATGTTTCTGAATCGAAAGATAAAATTGATTCTTCTCGAAAATTTGCAGATACATGGCTGCTGCATTTTTCGCCTTTTCATATTCATCTTGAACTAAATAATATTCAACTTCTCCTTCCATTCCTGGACTGATAGCTATTAAACCAGCAGAATATGCTTTCAGCCATTTCATTGGAATCCCTTCAGGAGATTTCGTTTGCACAACACTTGTTATTTTTAATAGATTTTGAAACCCAGCTTGATTTCTTGCTAGGAGAACAATTGGAAATGACATTTCTGCGGATTGTTCACTAATCACATCAACCGTCAATCCCAAAATTGGTTTGATCGATTGCTTTAAACATTCTTTATAAAAAGCAACGGTCCCGTACATTACGTTTCGATCGGTTAATGCAAGTGAGCCGAACCCTTTTCGTTTCGCATCCGCTACTAGCTGCTCAACCGTGGCCGTACTTGTCAGCAAGCTATATGCACTATATACATGAAGGTGAATAAATGACACATCTCTCACACCCTTATTTCTTCTACTTGTTCTATTATAAGACGCATCCCTAAAAAAAGAAAATACGTTCTCCTTTTTTCACCGAATATAAAAAGACCCAAACAAAAAAACATATTATGAATGGTTTGTCCATATGATGAAGTAATCGGTTTATCTGCCTAATCAATAAATCTTCAGTAAGGAAGGATGTTATGAAGGTCCAGCCTTTTTTCGCGACATTATTTGATAGTTATTTTATTGCACTCGGTGTGCTAATTGGCGGTTCCATTATTGGAAGTCTTTCCGCTTTTCTTACCGGGAAGCCCCCATTGACAGAAGCTTATCGAATCTCAAATATCATACGAATTTGGGCAATTATCGCTGCGATTGGGGGTACTTTTGATACGTTGTACAGCTTTGAAAAAGGGGTACTGCAAGGAGAAACAAAGGATATTTTCAAACAGTTTCTGCTTATTTTATCTGCGTTTGGCGGTGCGCAAACAGGTGCTTTGCTAATTAACTGGCTGACACAGGAGCATATTTCATGAGAATCCCCCCCCATTACCGACATCCTGTCTGGCAGCGTTTTTTAGCAGGTATTGCCATCGGCGGGATGATTAGCTGGTTTGTATTCTTGTACATTTTTGGCGAGTGGCAAGAAAAATACAGTAAAGAAATAAAGAATCAGGAAGATGAGATTGCCGAATTAAAAAAGGAAAAAGAAATCTGGCAGGAAGAATTTAAAGCACTTAATAAAAAGAATCGAGAATTATTAACGATACAAGATATTAAAGTAAAAATAGGGAACAGTGAGAAATATAAACTAGACTCCTTTAGTATGTTTGAAATAGAAGAACAAATTAAAGAGGATATTTTAAACATGAAGGCAAAAGACATTGATACCGTATATAAAAGCAGAGAACTAATAGAAAGAATCATTGAAAATAAAACAATAAAGGTAAATGAAAAGCGATACAAACTTGAAGTGAAGAAGATGGTAATCTATACAACTTTGTTTATTCAATTAGATATTATGCTAGATTAATTAAGTTGAATAGGATGGACTATATAATAGGCCCGGCGATCAACCGGGCAGCTTCTAGTTCTTACAAATTTCCTCAAGTTCTTTAATAACTGCATCCATGTCATCCCATGAATAAATGGATGCTCCTGCAGCTAGCGGATGGCCTCCACCATTATAATTTCTTGCGATATCATTTATAATCGGACCTTTTGAACGTAGTCTGACACGAATTTGGTCCTCTTCTTCAATAAAGAATACCCAAGCTTTTATCCCGGCGATATTGCCTAATGTTCCGACAAGAAGGGAAGCTTCAGAAGCCTTTGCTTGAAACTCCTCCAGTAATTCCTTCCTTAATACCATGGCAGCTGCGCCATTTTGTTTCATTTCAAAGTTTTGAAGGACATAGCCATTTAATTTAACGACATTCGGAGACAGCTCATACATCTTATCAAATAGCTCCGGTCTTGAGAAATTAAAATGAATTAATTCTCCTGCATATGCAAAAGTTTTTTTCGATGTACTTGGAAATAGAAAACGTCCAGTATCCCCTACAATGCCGGCAAACAATAACCTTGCTGCCTCATCAGACATTTTTAACCCATTCTCTTTTCCCGCAAGGTAAAATTCATAGATCATCTCGCTGACAGAACTTGCATCTGTATCCACCCACATCATATCGCCATACGCATCAACATTTGGATGATGATCAATTTTAATTAGCTTGTCCCCAAGTTGATAGCGGGAATCGCAAATTCGTTCAGCATTTGCCGTATCACAAACAATCACTAAAGCACCATTATATGTTTCATCCGAAATTTCATCGAGTCTGCGCAAAAAGTTTAGTGTCTCTTCCTCTTTACCAACTGTATAAATATTCTTTTCTGGAAAGGATGCTTTGAGAATTTCGGCTAGTCCCCCCTGTGAACCATATGCGTCTGGATCAGGTCGTACGTGCCGATGGATAATAATTGTTTCATATTGTTTAATAATCTCTAAAATTTTCTCCTTCATTTTCTGCTCCTTTATTTATATTCATAAGATAATTTAATTTTAAACATTACTGTCAAAAAAAGAAAAGAAACAGGAAGCTAAAGATAGCATTTTCTCCTGTTTCCCGTTAAAATAGTAGGAGATTGTCGAATCCTGGAGGTAATAAAATGCCTGTTCTAGTTATATTGATCGTTATCTCACTTGCTTTTTATTTGGTGTATAAAGTGAAATATGTCCGCAGTAAGAGACCAGCAGAAAGAAAGTGGATATCAGCTAAATCAAGTATCGCTCTTGGTCTTTTTGTTGCTCTATTCGGTGTGAACCAGTTATTCTTAAACGGAAACACGGTAACTTATATTGTTGCTGGTATTTTTATCCTGATAGGTGGTTTCAGCATATATGCTGGTTTAAAAGCCTATAAATATTATCTGCCACTTGCTGCAAAGGAAGCACAAGAAGCATAATCTTTTTATTGCTAAAGACGCTCCAAATAGGAACGTCTTTTACTTTTTTTGCATCGCGCACTATTGATTTAATTATCTCTCTATCAGCTGACACATCATCATTGCTTTCCCAACTAGAATGCCCTCATTGAACACTTCAACATCTACCTTACCGAATTTTCTTCCGACTTCAAGGACTTTCGGATAAATGGCTAGAGTGCTTTCTATTTGAACAGGCTTAAGGAAATAGATAGTCATATTCTCTACGACTAAATCCCCTTTTTTATAATTTCTTAACACCCTGCTAGCTGCCTCAGAGACAATCGTAGTAAATACACCGTAAGAGATGGTTCCCAAATGATTGGTCATTTGCGGTGTCACATCACAACCGTATATATCTTCCCCTTTTGTCTTCCCGCTTGTAAGTACAAGCTGATTCGTTACAATGTCATCAATGGTCTCACCAACTTGAGGCTGGCGCTGGATCATTTGAAGAGCTTTGAGTACATCCTGTCTGCTAATAATTCCTTCAATCCTATTGGAATCATCAACAACCGGGAGCACCTCGATTCCTTCCCAAACCATCATATGAGAGGATGAAGCTACGCTCGTCTTTCTTCCCACTGTCATTGGATTTTTTGTCATGATTTTATCAATCGGAGTACTTGGATCATGTCCCATAATATCCTTTGAGGTGACCATGCCAACAACTTTGGAATTTTTATCAATAACCGGAAATCTGCTATGCTGTGTTTCTCGGTTATATTTTAGCCAATCATAGATTTTATCAGTCGTTTTCACACAAATCGTTTCTTCTACAGGTGTCAGGATATCTTCTACTAGAACAATCTCTTTTTTGATTAGTTGATCATAGATTGCTCGATTGATCATCGTTGCTACCGTAAATGTATCATAGCTGCTAGAAATAATTGGAAGTTGTAGTTCATCTGCCAATTTCTTGACACTATCATCTGTATCAAAGCCACCAGTTATGAGAACTGCAGCGCCAGCTTTTAGGGCAAATTCGTGCACCTGTGTACGATTGCCAACAATCAAAAGACTTCCAGCATCTGTATATCTCATCATCGCCTCGAGTTTCATCGCACCGATGACAAACTTATTTAGCGTTTTATGCAAGCCATCTCTTCCGCCTAGTACTTGACCATCTACAATATTTACAACCTCTGCAAATGTCAGTTTTTCAATATTCTCTTTCTTTTTCCGTTCAATTCGAATCGTTCCCACACGTTCGATCGTGCTGACATAGCCCTTATTTTCGGCCTCTTTTATGGCTCTGTACGCCGTTCCTTCACTTACTGTCAGTGCCTTGGCGATCTGCCTAACTGATATTTTCTCCCCTACAGGCAATTCATCAATATATTGTAAAATTTGTTCATGCTTTGTAGCCAAGACGTTCACCCTTTTTATATAATTCCTATATTTTCATTATAAGGTTAAAAACGCCTTAAATACAATTCGTTGTGAAAATGTCATGAATAATATTTATTTACCACTAGAAGGAACGTGCCCTTTTATTCTCCTTCATTTTCCCTCTTGTTTTTATATTTGCAGCTGTATTCTTAGGTGAATATAGCAAAGCGGTCAAATTTCCAGCAATCACAATGAGTGCAAATGCCAGCCAGGAAATTGCGAATACTCCCGCCAATCCCTCATTGAAAACATCAAGCCTAGGTGCAGCATAATAAAGGAGAAGGCCACAAACTAATAAGCAAAGCAAATATCGATTTTTATTCATTAACAATCCTCCTTATAACTTCTTCTCTAATATGTATGCGGACAGGCCAAATTCATGTATTGAAAAAAGCACAGCTCTTATCTAGCTGTGCTTTTCCCTTATAATTCAATTGTTTCTCCTGCATTCAATACTTGACCAACGCCTTCATCCAGCATTTGCACAAATTGATTTGGATCCTGTTTTATTGGCGGGAAGGTATTGAAGTGAATAGGGACGACCTTTTTGGCCCCTAAAATCTTAGCAGCATATGCGGCATCTTCTGGACCCATAGTGAAATTATCGCCAATCGGAAGGAAGGCAAGATCTATCGGATGGCGATCACCAATCAGTTTCATATCTGAAAATAATCCGGTATCCCCTGCATGATAAATTGTTTTCCCATCAATGGTTAGAAGGACACCAGCAGGCATACCAAGGTAAATTATTTCATTATTTTCCGTCACCAGACCTGTCCCATGAAAAGCAGGTGTCAGCTTAACCTTACCAAAATCAAAATTATACGCCCCGCCAATACTCATGCCATGTGTATTCAGCCCTTGCCAGCTTAAATAAGCTGCAAGCTCAAAGTTAGCAATAACTAATGAATTATTTTTCTTAGCCAATTCAACCGTATCGCCGAGATGATCGCCGTGTCCATGTGTAACGATAATGACATCTGGTTTTACTTCGTCCACCTTTAAGTCTGTTAAATCATTCCCATTAATAAACGGATCAAATAAAATCGTTTTTCCATTTGATTCAACTTTTACGACGGAATGTCCATGATAGGATACCTTCATTTGTATTCCCCTTTCCATTCTTCTATTACAGTAGTTTACTTCAACGAATCATTCCTTTTCTCCTGCCTTCTACATTCATTCCCTTTAACAAACAGTTCTAAAAGTTTACTTTTTAATCGTTAGTTGCTACTCTTTTTATAGGGCTTTTTTCTAATAAAATTGTTGTTTTAACCAACTGTATGAATTAAACACTGCTGGCAAAATAAACTAGTTGATTGCAGAGGAAGTTGCGAGACTTCCATCGGGAGCAGCCGGACAAGTAAGACCCTTCTTGAACTTGTGCTCTTGCTTACCGCAGCACCCGTGAAACGAGCAGCATGATTGAAAATTTAACCTCTGCCAATTATATGTTAGTTAGCAACAATGCATACGAAAACTGCCTTTTATATAACATATAGGAGGTTACATACATGAATACACGATTGAAGAAGCTCTCTAGTTGGATGAAAGAAAACGATGTACAGGTTTGCTTTGTTACAGCACCTGAAAATGTATTTTATTTTAGCGGATTTTTGAGTGATCCTCATGAAAGGCTCCTGGGCTTAGCCATTTTTCAAGAGGAAGAGCCATTTCTTGTATGCCCAGCGATGGAAAAGCCAGATGCTAAAAATGCTGGCTGGGATAATGAAATTATCGGTTATAGCGATATTGAAAACCCTTGGGAGTTTATACAAAAGGCTATCCAAAGCAGGGTATCAAAGGTCTCTAAAGTAGCGATTGAAAAAGAACATATGAATGTTGAACGATACGAAGCGATTTCTAGTCTTTTCAGTGGAGCAACATTTGTTTCTGCTGAAGAAAAACTAAGAAAGCTGCGAATGGTAAAGGATGAGAAAGAACTTGAAATCATCCGTGAGGCATGCGCTTTAGCTGATTTTGCCATTGAAACAGGATGCGCAGAAATCAAGGAAGGCAAGACGGAGCTTGATGTGCTGGCAGCCATTGAATTTGCCTTAAAGAAAAAAGGCGTGAATGAAATGTCGTTCTCTACTATGGTATTAACCGGTGCGAACGGGGCTTCTCCGCATGGTACACCAGGAATGACGAAGATTCAAAAAGGTGATCTCGTTCTATTTGATTTAGGTGTCGTTTGGAACGGCTATTGCTCTGATATTACTAGAACAGTTGCTTTCGGAGACATTAACGACAAGCAAAAAGAAATCTATGATACAGTTTTAAAAGCACAGCTTGCTGCGGTTGAGGCAAGTAAGCCAGGGATTGCTTGTTCAGAAGTGGATCTGACCGCTAGAAACATTATTGCTGAAGCAGGGTATGGCGAATACTTTCCGCACCGTCTTGGACATGGCTTAGGTATAAGTGTTCACGAGTATCCATCCTTAACAGAAACAAACTCGCTTTTACTTGAAGAAGGAATGGTATTTACAATCGAACCAGGGATTTATGTTCCTAAAGTTGCAGGCGTTCGAATTGAGGATGATTTAGCGGTAACAAAAGATGGGGTAGAAATTTTAACTAAGTTCCCTAAAGAACTGCAAATTATACGTTAATAAAAAAGGCTGTCATACATATGACAGCCTTTTTCACAATTAGGAATTTAAACGTTTCCTTCTGATTCTTCTTGTCCTGCATCTAAATCAAAATTAGCATTTGATTGGTCTATTACACCACTATTGTAAACATCCATAATTTGCTCGCTAACTGCATTTGTGCCTTCCTCATCGAAGAATAAATTGGATTGGCTGTTAGGTTCCCGCTTGTTCATAGGATACTCACTCCTTTAATTTTTAAATTGAACTGCCTTTTTTATTGTTCGATTTTTCGCTACAGATATACCCTTTTTCTTACTGTATAATAAAGGTAAGGAGGAGATTGATATGGGAATGAAATATAAGAATATTTTAGTGGCTGTGGATGGTTCAACAGAGGCAGAATGGGCTTTTAAGAAGGCTATTGAAGTCGCAAAAAGAAATGATGCACATATTTTGCTTGCTCATATTATTGATACTCGCACATTTGCAACCGTAGAGGCATATGACCGCACCATTGCTGAAAGAGCCAATATGTTCGCAAAAGAATTAATGGAAAAATACAAAATCGAAGCGGAAGAATCTGGTGTTACACATGTAGAATTCATCATTGATTACGGTTCTCCGAAAATTAAAATTCCAAAGGATATTGCAAAAAAGCATGAAGTGGACCTAATTATTTGTGGTGCCACTGGAATGAATGCAGTTGAACGATTCCTAATTGGTAGTGTATCTGAAAATATTACCCGCTATGCTCCTTGTGATGTATTAGTTGTTCGAACAAATAAAGAAGATTAGAAAATCAAAAGCATCTTGGTTAGCTGCGCTTGAACTGGACGGCCCCCGATTGTGATAATTAAATAAAAAATGATGCATGGGTACGTTTATCCATGCATCATTTTATTTGATCTGCTACATACTCGTTTACCCAATAGTCTCTGCAATCCTTACTTCTCTCCAGTAATTGATAATCAACTAAATATCTTCTTAAAATAGCAAAGTCAGCAAAGATGAGCGATAACCGTTCATTGACTTCTTTTTCTGAGTAAGTGACCCCACCTTCAAACTTCTTAATTAATTCTAAAAAGATAATGATCTTTTTCTTTTCTTTGCTCGGCAATTCTCTAAGTATCCCATCCTTGAAAAAGGCTTCAATCGTCTTTTTCCTTTCCTCTGCAGTAAATGTAAACTTTTTTATGTACACGACAGCACCCTCCCTGAATCTCCTGTTGAATCTCAAAAAAACTTTCAATGCAACTCGGAATGAAGTATGATTGCAAACAGCCTGTCAATAGTCAGCTGCCATTTCATTTTATCATATATAAAGTTCTATAATCAGAATTTTTCCATTTCTCCAATCAAAATAAGCTGATCCAACTGGACCAGCTCATTTTATCGACTT
Source organism: Cytobacillus praedii (assembly GCF_001439605.1). Lineage (GTDB taxonomy): Bacteria > Bacillota > Bacilli > Bacillales > Cytobacillaceae > Cytobacillus > Cytobacillus praedii. The sequence goes on along the minus strand of NZ_LMBX01000003.1, from coordinate 168,381 downwards.
TCTATTAAATTTTTAGTTTGTTATTTACCAAAGCTTTTGCTTTCTCAAGCGCAATGGCAACTTGTTTAAATCCAGTTCCACCAGCACTATTTCTTCTCTTCACAGCAGTGACTGGGTCTAACACCACATAAATATCCTCTTCAAAAAGTGAATTCGCCTTTTGATATTCTGCTAATGGTAAGTCACCAAGATAACAGCCTTGCTGGACACATGTCAGCACAAGCTTCCCGACAATTTCATGAGCTTCTCTGAACGGTATGCCTTTATCTGAAAGGTAATCCGCAAGCTCAGTCGCATTGGAGAAATCTGTTCTCGTTGCTTTTTCCATATGATTCTTGTTCACCTTCATAGTGTGAATCATACCAGCAAAGATTTTAAGTGAACCTGTTACGGTTTTCACCGTATCAAACATGCCTTCTTTATCCTCTTGCATGTCCTTATTATAGGCTAATGGCAATCCCTTTAACACCGTTAAAAGCCCCATCAAATTTCCATAAACCCTGCCAGTTTTCCCGCGGATTAGCTCTGCCATATCCGGGTTTTTCTTTTGCGGCATGATGCTGCTTCCTGTTGCAAAACTGTCATCGAGTTCAATAAACTTAAACTCCTGGCTGGACCAGAGGATAAATTCCTCACTTAATCTTGACAGATGCATCATCAACGTAGAGGAATTCGATAAAAATTCGAGAATGAAATCCCGATCAGAAACAGCATCAAGGCTGTTTTCATATATGCCCTCAAATCCAAGCAAATCAGCAGTTACATATCGATCAATCGGGAATGTCGTTCCTGCTAGTGCTCCAGCACCTAATGGAGAGAGATTAATTCGCTTTATACTTTCGCTGAAACGTTCTTTATCTCTTTCAAGCATCCAAAAATAGGCCATAAGGTGATGAGCAAATGAAATAGGCTGTGCTCTCTGAAGATGCGTATAGCCAGGCATGACCGTCTCAATATTCATTTCTGCTTGATCAATTAGAGCTTCCTGCATTTCCTGAATTAGTTCAATAATCACTTTAACCTGCTTCCGCAAGTATAGATGCATATCTGTTGCCACTTGGTCATTTCTGCTTCTGGCTGTATGCAGCTTCCCGCCAACTGGACCAACCAGTTCAGTTAAATAGCTTTCGAGATTTAAATGAATATCCTCCAATTTAACGGAATAAGATAGCTCATCATTTTCTGCCTTCTTCTTAAGCTGCTTCAGTCCATCCTTAATCGTGCTTGCCTCTTCATCAGAAATAATTCCACATGCAGCTAGCATCGATACATGTGCAAGGCTTCCTTCAATATCTTCCATGACTAATTCTTGGTCAAACGAAATGGAGGCGCCAAATTCATCGACCCATTCTTCTGCTGACTTTGTAAATCTGCCGCCCCATAGTTTTTTCACACTGTCACCTTCTTATTCTTTTGAACAATGCTTTGCACCTTTGTTGGCAGTCCCCAAAGCTTAATGAATCCAACAGCAGCATTATGATCAAATTCATCGTCTGATGTATAAGTGGCAAGCTTTTCATCATATAAAGAATACGGAGATTTTCTTCCTTCAATAATGGCATGACCTTTAAATAGTTTTACTCTTACTGTTCCAGTAACATATGTTTGAGTCTCTTGAAGGAAGGCAGCCAAAGCATTTTGCAGTGGAGAAAACCAAAGTCCTTCATAGATAAGTTCAGCGATTTTCTTCTCAATCACTGGTTTGAAATGTGCGACTTCTTTTACTAAAGTTAAATCCTCTAATTCCTTATGTGCTTTAATTAAAGTCATCGCTCCCGGACATTCATATACTTCACGTGACTTAATCCCTACTAATCGATTTTCAACGTGGTCCACACGGCCAACACCATGCTTTCCAGCTAATGTATTTAATTCTAAAATAAGCTGTGCTAACGGGTAGTTTTTCCCATCTAAGCTAACAGGAACTCCTTTTTCAAAGCCAATTTCTACGATATCTGGCGTATTCGGTGCATTCTCCAAGCTTGCTGTAAGCTCATAGGCTTCCTCTGGCGGCGAAGCCCATGGATCCTCTAAAATACCGCACTCATTGCTTCTTCCCCATAAATTTTGATCAATCGAAAATGGAGAATCTAGATTAATAGGAATAGGTATATTCTTTTGCTTTGCATATTCAATTTCTTCTTCACGAGACCAGCTCCACTCTCGGACAGGCGCTAATACTTCGAGGTCTGGATTTAACGCTTGAATAGCCACTTCAAAGCGCACTTGGTCATTACCTTTTCCTGTACAGCCATGCGCTACTGCAACTGCTCCTTCTTTTTCAGCAACTTCAACAAGCTTTTTTGCAATTAGCGGTCTTGATAATGCAGAGATTAATGGATACTTATTTTCATATAATGCATGTGCCTGCAGTGCCATTAATGCATATTCACTCGCAAACTCATCCTTAGCATCAATTACATATGATTGAACAGCACCAACCGTTAACGCTTTTTCTTGAATAAAATTAAGATCCTTTCCTTCCCCCACATCTAAACAGCAGGCTACCACTGAATATCCTTGATCTCCCAACCATTTTATAGCTACTGAGGTATCTAAACCGCCTGAATAGGCTAGTACAACTTTTGGATTTGACATAAAAATTTTCCTCCTCTAGGTACGAATAATTATTCATCGTTGTTTGTTTTTATTCATTTATATGTTATAAGATACCATATTTCAAATATAAATCAATAGTTATTCATCAAAATGTATAATTATTTATTTATTCTGTTTTATTTAGACTAACAATACGTGGAAGGAAAATTCATAGTATAGTAGAATAGAAACAACTTATTGCTGGAGGATGTTAATCGTGGATTATTTTTTATATAATGAACGACTAGGTATTCCTATCCCGTGTTTTCATCAGGACTGGGATGATTATTCTAAGGAGACACAGCAAACCGTTTTATTTCACTGGGAGAAAATCAGAGGCAGAATTCCTGACCGAATTGCAGAATTAGAAGACCATATCAATTCAAAACAAGCACTGCTTTCAAATGAAGAAAATTTTATTAAATCGTGTGAGTTAAACAGCGAAATTGCTGAACTTGCCTCCATTATTAATGACCTTTGGCTATGGTACCGTACTCATCAGGATATCTCTGAGAAGGTCCATATGTAGAAATAAAAAATCCTTTCTAACTATAGAAAGGATTTTTTTAGGCCGTTTTGTAACCAGTTTATCCAAAGTTTGCATGATTGGGCCTGTAATCACTTTATAGCGACCGCTTTTCCCAAAACCTGTATAATCAGGGATCGTATTTACTTTTTTGTGACCGTCTTTTCCAAAATCCGTAAAATCAGGGATCATATTTATCCTTATCATTTCATCCCTTTTCCCTTATTATTATAGGGATAATAGACAGGCTTACAAATCCTTTTTCAGCTCTCTGACCACATGGCCAAGTTCAGGCAAAATCAGCTTGTTCATCGCTAGCTTCACCGCACCTGATGAGCCAGGAGTTGAAAAAACCGCTTTATCTTTAATGGTCCCTGCAACGGCACGCGATAAAATCGCAGCTGAGCCAATATCCTCTTGATAGCTAAGCATTCGGAAAAGCTCGCCAAACCCGGTAATTTCCTTATCAAATAATGCCTTTACCGTTTCAATTGTAATATCTCTTAAAGCAATACCCGTTCCGCCATTTGTAAGTACAATATCTATTTCTGGATCATTACACCCTTTCAAAACTTCGGTACGGAGCTCTTCCGCTTCATCTTTAACAATACAATAACTGTGTACTTGATGGCCGGCCTCTTCTAATAAATCAATCATAAGCTTCCCGCTTTTATCTGTAACCTTATCTCTTGTATCACTTACCGTAATCACTTTACAGGCAACCTGTTTAGGCGCTTCCATTTTATGTTCTTGTGAACTCATAAACTCTTCCCTTCCTTCTTATGTAAATATCTGTATTGATAATATTTGTGGGCAAATTCTGATACCCTTCTTGTCAGCTGGTAATTTGCACTCGCACCTATTGCCATACTGATGAATGGAATGCCCTGAATTGTTTTTTTGCGAAAGATAAAAATTGCCAATCCTTTTAATAATTGTTTGGCAGGCTGCTCGATCCAAGTCACATCTGCAAGTTCTTCCTTGCCTTCATAAAAGTAATATTCCTCTTGATTTTGAAGCTCTCGCATTAGTTCCTCCCATGCCTTGCCTTGCATGCGTGCCGGCAAGGTAGATGCATGGAAAACCTTAAGGGAGGTCATCATTTCATAGGGCGTATTCACTTCTATTCCATAGGTCATTGCTATTAGCTGGACTACCCTTAGATTAATTACAGCAATCGCTGGAATATCTGCCCCAAGCATGAGCGAACTGCCCGTTCCAGCTATTCCTCCCTGTGCAAAGGAATAAAGCCGATGACGGGCGATTTGCTGATCTGCGATGTATTGAAGCTGATCAATTCGCAAATGATTCAGGTCTTCAATCGATATCAGCTCTGGATTAAACACTCGACCAGCTGTTAATATCCGTTCCTTAGCATCTTGTTGCATATTCGATCCTTGAATGAGTGCATGAAGGTGAAATAGCCAGTTATCAAGAGTAGAGAAGAACTGCTCCTGAATATTTTCCGGCAGCAATGAAAACGATTTTTCCAAGTATTTTTCATACGTCCATTCAAAATCATTAGGCTCATAGCTATATAATTTCATTTCCCATTCTTGAATTTCAGTTAAAACCCGTTTATCCCGCTCGGACAATGCCATAAGGAATTCCTCCATTTCCTACCTCTTTTGCTAAAGTATAGCATAATTGAAAAGGTGAATTCTTTACGAAGAAATGTCTAATGTTATATTTTCTATATCCAATATGTTTAAATAAAACACCGATTAAATTGACAAAGTCCTATTTTGTTTAACATGCCAATATATTGGACATGTTAAACAAAATTCAACTACAAAAATACCACAGCTTATTTAAGCTGTGGCAACAAATTATTTGGACAACCTCACAACATCCCTGGCAATCATGACTTCTTCATCCGTAGGAATGATCATGACTTTAACAGGTGAATGCGGAAAATTAATAAATGCTTCTTCCCCGCGCACTTTATTAAGAGAAGGATCAAAATATACACCCATGAATTCAAGACCTTGAAGCACTCGCGCACGAATGACATCACTATTTTCTCCTATCCCTGCTGTGAAGATAATAGCGTCTACTCCGTACATTTTAGCAGCGTAAGAGCCGATGTATTTATGAATTCTCCCTGCGAACACTTCGAGCGCTAATTTTGCCCGTTCATTTCCTTCAGATGCTTGAACCTCAATATCGCGTAAATCACTGGAGAACCCAGATACTGCAAGCATTCCGCTCTTTTTATTGAGAACATCCAATACTTCATCCGCTGTTTGGTTCGTTTTTTCCATAATAAATGGAATTAACGCAGGGTCAATATTCCCTGAACGTGTTCCCATTGTCACACCTGCAAGCGGGGTAAAACCCATGGATGTATCGATTGATTTTCCCCCTTCAATCGCTGCAATACTTGCACCATTTCCAAGGTGGCAGGAAATTAAGCGCAATTGTTCCAATGGACGACCAAGCATTTCTGCCGCACGCTGGGACACATATTTATGGGATGTGCCATGGAAACCATATTTACGAATTCCGTATTTCTTATAGTATTCATATGGCAAACTATAAAGAAATGAGCTTGCAGGCATCGTTTGATGAAACGCAGTATCAAATACGGCAATTGCTGGTACATCAGGCAGCACTTGCTGAAAAGCTTTAATTCCAGTAATATTTGCTGGATTATGAAGTGGGGCAAGCTCAGATAATACTTCAATCTTTGCTAAAACTTCATTAGTAATAAGGACTGAATCAGTAAACTCTTCCCCGCCATGTACAACACGATGGCCAATTCCTTCTATCTCGTCAAGTGATTGAATAATTCCTAACCCTGTTAGTTTTTCCAGTAAAAGTTTAACTGCCACTTCATGATTAGGAATATCTAATGTTTCTTTTATTTTGTCCCCATTCGCTACTATATTAAAAATTGAATCGTTCAAACCTATCCGTTCAATTAAACCTTTCGTAATCACTTCCTCACTTGGCATTTCAAATAATTGAAACTTTAATGAGGAACTGCCGGCGTTAATTGCAATAATTTTTGCCATCATTCTACCGCTCCTTTTACATAACAACATCACAAAAAACAGTACAATCTTATTTTGTACAACGGACATCATTAATATCTCTCAATTCCTCATTTAAACATTGTCAGCCGAACTTTTCAAGATTGAGCTGAAAATGTTTTCGCTTTTAAATTAAAATAAAATATTTCTGAATAAAGAAAAGGCCGTACAAACTGGAGGGGTTCTTCCTTTCGATAAAGGGAACACGGGAAGCAGAGTGATTCGATATAGGCTTTTGACAGGGAATAGACATAAAGTTTTATAGGGAGATCGCACTGGAACAAGCATGACTCTAACGATAATATACTTTCTTCTCCTATATAAAAAAGAAGCCGAAATAGCAATCGGCTTCTCGAATATTTATTTATTTTCTTTATACCATCCATCAATTTTACTTAGAATTTTTTCTACTTCAGCGGTTTTCGATAAGCTAGGCAGATTAACTAGGAGCACCTGCTTTGGCGGCTTAACTCCCTCTCCCTTTTTTTGGATAATAAAAATGCTTTTTGCGGCATTTTTATTTTTGAATAAACTAAGCGGAAGCTGCAGTAAGCCTTGAATGATTCCGTAATTCTTTAAGTATTCATGAAGCTTCGGAGCCTGCTCGCTCTCAAAAATCCCATTAGGAACAATAAAAAATAAATAGCCGCCAGCTTTCACATGCCTCATGCTCTGCTCAATGAACAAATGATGTGCATATGTATGCCCTTTTTCCGCCTTCATTTCATAATCAGCTGCCCTTAGATCATTGGGATAATAACCCACAGGCAAATCACTCACAACTACATCAGCTTCTTCTATGAATAATGGTTCAAGGCTATCCTGATTAAAAAATTGGATTGGGTGCTGCTGCAAATTTGCATTTACATAGCTAAGCTTAATTAAAATATCATCAATATCAAGCCCTATCGCCTCTACTGCCTTTGATTGCTGCTGATTAATAACTGTTGTTAATAAGTTCCCCGTTCCAACCGCAGGATCAAGCAGTCGGAAAGACTGATCTTGAACAAATTTACCAACTAAATAACCAAGAAGCATACCGACGGCATCAGGAGTCATTTGATGATTGGGCTGGACAATCTCCTTCATGCCCTTAAGGATTGCTAGCTGGAACGACTTTCTAATTTCTTCATTTGAAAAACGATTTAAATGAATCGAGTCATAACTTTTTGTTAATCTTTTAATCGTCAACTCACTTAGTTCATCTTTTTGCAGGATACTCCCCTGGAAAATATTCTCTCCTGTTTCAGCTAAAGCTTCTAAATATGTACATGCTAACTCTTCTTGAATGATCATCGCCGTTTCATTAAAAACGGTAAATAATTCTTCTACCGGTGCTACACTCATACAAAATCCTCCCGTTCATATTCTTCGTCCTATTTTAAAATGGAATGATTGATATCTCAAGTTTTTCTCCATATATATCGAAAACTAACTGATTGGCAAGCCTTGAAAAAGCGAGGATAGTGGCGCATTCTAACATAATCCTTAAAATTTCCAACCACATCAAGGAACTTCTTGTGATAATCTAATGCATTCTTACCTACAAGAAAAAACGCCCCGGATATTGACCCGGGGCTTGCTTAATTACTTCGCTTGTTTTGCTGCTTCAATTGCTGCTTCATAGTTTGGATGATCTGTTGCTTCGCTCACATATTCTGCATATGTGATTGTATCATTTGAATCAACAACAAAAACTGCACGTGCCAGAAGACGAAGCTCTTGAATAGCAACTCCATATGCTTCACCAAAAGATAGATCGCGGTGATCTGAAACCGTTTGAACATTTTCAATTCCTGCTGCAGCACACCAGCGTTTTTGTGCAAATGGCAAATCCACACTTACTGTAAGGATTTTAACATTTCCTAATTTAGAAGCTTCTTCATTGAATCGACGAGTCTGCGCATCGCAAACACCTGTATCAATGGAAGGAACAACACTAAGTAATCGAACTTGCCCTTTTGAATCTGCTAAAGTTACTTCAGACATATCATTTGCAAGAACTTTAAAATCTGGAGCCTTCTCCCCAACCTTTGCTTCATTTCCTAATAACGTAACTGGGTTTCCTTTAAATGTAATTGATGCCACTACACTCATCCTCCTTAAACTTCAATATGTACATTGTAAATCATATCTTTTCAGAATCCTTTTTGCAAAGATTAAGATTTAAAAAACCAAGAAAAAAGTTAACTTTCCTTCCTTGGAAAGTTAACCCTTTGCATTATATATCTAAATCATGCTTAGCCCCATCATAATCTTGTTTATTGCCTTGAGATTGATGACTGTCTTGATTATTGTTATTGCTATTTTTACTATTAAACATCTGCTGAATTTTATCTACTGCCTGTGGAGCTAAATCAAGAATTTTCTCATATAAATGTGTACTTTCATCCAGATGCACCATTTTTACTTCTTTGGAATTAACAATGAGGAATGCAATTGGAGTGATAGAAACACCGCCGCCACTCCCTCCGCCAAATGGATGTCCGCTTGATTGTCCTTGCCCGCCGCTTCCTGATTGGCTATCAAGTTTAAATTCACTTCCACCAGCAGCAAACCCAAAACCTACTTTTGAAACCGTTAGGATCACGCTGCCATCTGGTGTTTCGACAGGATCACCAATGATCGTATTTACATCAATCATTTCCTTCAGATTTTCCATAGCAGTCGTCATTAACCCTTGAATTGGATGGTCAGACATAAGGAAAGCCTCCCCTTCTATACTGTTTTAGTTTTATCATTAGATAAGGCGGATAAAGGCTTTGTTTTAAATGATGCCATTCCGCCCTTCCAATATTTAATTAATTTGATACCTGCTCCCATAGCATGTCCGATTCGAAATTGAAAAATACATGAAATTACCGTATGTGAAACAGCAAATTGAAATTGAGGAGTGATTGACATAGTAGGCGCCGCTTTTAATTTCATATAGTGGCTAATCAATCCAATTACACTTCCTTTTAACGCCCAAAAAGCTCCTGTAAGCATACCTGTATAAGCAGCATCGCCGATTCCGACCATCGTATGCCAAGAGAATTCCTTAATAGAAATTTTATTTAAAAAGTTTTTTACAATCCGATGAAGGGAGACAACATGTGTAAGAAGCTCTTTCGTATCTTGAATACTATTCATCAGGTCTGTAGCTGAATACTGTTTTGTATCTTTCTTCTCCGTACCCTCTAGAGGTCCTAAAGTTTTCTTTTCCTTTGTCACGATGGTTGGAGAATTATCATCAATTTTAATAAGAGGAATTTCCTTTTTATACTTGATTAATCCAAACCATGCTTTAAACTCAATTTTTAAATGATCATTGTCATTATTGTGATAGTAATAAAGGAGAATTTTTACTTTCGTTAAAATTACACTAATAATTAATAGAATAAGAACGATTAAGGTGATGAGCAGCCATTTCAATAACTTCACACCCTTTCAGCCTAATAGTATGTACGAATATAAAAAAAATAAACCTGCCTGAAGGCAGGTTTATTGCTATTTTTCATGAACAACCGTAGTATCTGAAAACAAATCATGTAATCCTTGTTTCTTTGGCAAAAATGCAACGATCACATAGCCGATGACAAGCGTCGCTGATATGAATCGTCCAATCCATTCTCTAAATAGAATAGTTTTCCAGGACAAATAATTCCCTTCTAAATCAACAACCTTAATGCCGAATACCATTTTCCCTAAGGTTTGGTTAAAGAATCGCGTCATTAACACAAAATACGCATAGAAGATAACCGCTGTCACAATCGAGATCGGTGCAAAGATGCTAAACTCATTTAATGAAATATCAAGCAGTCTGAATACTGGATTGATAATCAATCGCTCAATACTGCCGATTACAATTAAATCAAGCAGATATGCCCAAAAGCGCATCCAGAAGCCGGCAAACCTAACTGGAATATGATTGCCAATCAAATGGCCATTATCTTTAGAGAGCTGTGGGTTAGAAGAGGTGTCTTTTATTAAAACGGGATCTCCCTTTTCAATAGTTTGATCATTGATTATCATCTCACTATTTTTATGATCCCTTTCATTCATTTCATTTGAAGTCATCTCTTCACCTCCTATTCCGCATATAGATACATCAGTCTTGGAGAATTAGGCTGTGATAGCATCTTCATCAAGCCTGCCATTTCGATATCTTGCCCCATTATTTTTTGCGCTCCCATACTAAATAAAGAGCCAAAGCCAAGGTTGTCCGTATACTTAACTACCTTTGCTCCTTTTAATTTATGATCCTTCTTTAAGACATCAATCACATCTTCTACATAGCCAAACCCGTCAATTAAATTTAGTTCAAGTGCCTGACGGCCATCATAAATTCTTCCATCAGCAATCTCTTTCACTTTTGCTGCTGGTATATTACGGCCTTCAGAAATGACCTTCACAAATCCTTCATATGAATTATTAATCATCGATTGAAGAATTTGTTTTTCCTCTTCTGTCATTTCTCTTGAAGGACTCATAATATCTTTGTAAGGTCCGCTTTTAATTGTAACGAAATCAACCCCATATTTTTCTGCAAGACCTGCGTAATTGACTCCTTGCATAATCACACCGAGTGAGCCTGTTAACGTTTCCGGGCTAGCAAAGATTTTATCCGCTGGCGCCGAAATATAATAGCCGCCAGAAGCAGCCATCGAACCCATTGAAATGTATATTGGCTTTTTTGTTTCCTCTTGAATTTCTTTTATTTTGTCATGAATTTGGGCACTTTCAACAACTCCGCCTCCTGGCGTGTTTACTTGAATGATAACTGCCTTTACCGTATCATCTTCTTTTACTTGCTCTAACCTGTCCATAAACCCTTTATGGTTGTAGCCTCCCGATGCAAAAAAAGATGTCGCTTCACCAGTGTCCTGGATCGTTCCATTCACTTCGAGTACAGCAATCTTTTTCAATTCACTGCCCTCTTCCACTACTTCTTCCATAAAAGCGGCATCCGTGCTGGCAAATAATTCCGTTATCGTACTTTCTGCATCACTGAACATCATCCCCGTGGCAATATTTGTAATAACCGAGAATACAAATAATGCTGCCGCAATGGCTAATGCAGCCCATCGTTTTCCATTCATTTAATCATCCTCCTTCATGTCCAATAGTCTTTACGGGATAAACTTTTAAAATGTTTCAAAAACGTGTAAACTGATTTCGACAACCATTATCATACCAAAAAATTAATAATATGGGTAAAACTTACGTGCACTGCCCATCGTCTGGAGGAATCACTATGTCTGTTCGTCGAAATTTATTTTTTTATCATAAGAAGGATGCAGAAATGCTAGAAAAGGTCAAACCTCTTTATGAGCTTGCTGAAAAATATGATTTCAATCTTGTTTCCGATTATAAAAAGGCAAACATTATTGTCAGCATCGGCGGGGATGGGGCATTCTTGCAAGCAGTCAGGAAAACAGGATTTCGGGATGATTGTTTATATGCAGGGATTTCTACAACTGGGAGTCTTAGCCTTTACTGCGATTTCCATTTAGATGATCAGCCAAAAATGATCGAAGCGATGACAGAGGAGCAAATTGAAGTCCGCCGCTATCCGACCATCGAGATTACCGTTGACGGCCAAACATCCTTTCATTGCTTAAATGAATTCAGTATCCGATCTGCGATTATCAAAACCTTTTTACTAGATGTATATATTGACGACCTACATTTTGAAACATTCCGAGGAGATGGCATGGTTGTAGCTACACCAACAGGAAGCACTGCATACAATAAATCGCTGAGAGGCTCTGTTGTTGATCCGCTGCTTCCCTGCCTGCAAGTAAACGAAATGGCTTCATTAAATAATAACCGCTATCGAACACTTGGTTCCTCCTTTATTCTCAGCGGCGAGCGAAAGCTTACATTAGAAGTCGTACAGGATGGAAATGATCATCCAACGATGGGGATGGATAATGAGGCACTAAGCATTCAGCATGTGAAGAAAATTGAAATAAAACTTAGCGAGAAGAAAATCAAGACTGTAAAATTAAAAGACAACTCTTTCTGGGAAAAAGTGAAGCGGACGTTTTTATAAGAATGCAAGCAGCTTGAAATTCCCAAACAAGCCAAACAATTTTGAGCACTGCTTAACTTTTATTCAAGCAACTATATTTTATGAATCTAATGAAGGCCTTACTCCTGCTTTCTTATCGAGTTTTGGTCCTTCATCCCTTCGATGAAGGACCTTTTTTCGTTTTCCGATCAGGTTTGGGTCTTCATTCCTTTGATGAAGAACCTTTTTCCGTTTTCTGATCGAGTTTGGGTTTTCATCCCTTTGATGAAGGACCTTTTTTTTCGTTTTCCGATTGAGTTTGGGCTTTCATCCATTCGATGAAGGACTTTTTTCAGTTTTCCGATCGGGTTTGGGCTTTCATCCATTCGATGAAGGACCTTTTCTCCGTTTTCCGATCGAGTTTGGGCTTTCATCCCTTCAATGAAGGACCTTTTTTCCTTTTACCGATCGAGTTTGGGCTTTCAACCATTCTATGAAGGACCTTATTCCGTTTTCCAATCAAGTTTGGTCCTTCATCCATTCGATGGAGGTCGTTTTTCCCGTTTTCCGATCGAGTTTGGGCTTTCATCCATTCGATGAAGGACATTTTTTCTGTTTTCCGATCGAGTTTGGGCTTTCATACCTTAAAATGAAGCCCCCTCTTCCAACCAAGCTTATTACTTCATAAAAGACTTTCCTCACGTTATCTAGACACCCTTTGTCCTTCATCCACTAAAAACAGAAAAATTCATTCGAATTTTTCTGCTTTTTACATTTCGATATTCAAGCTGAACTCTATGCATTTACTTTATTCATTGATCCCTATGCGTTAACAATAGATGTGTTAATAATTTCGGAAGTTGTTCAAATGCAAATGGCATATGCAGCCGTTCAGTTTTTTTATGAGCATCCCTGCCGATTGGGCCAACGTTAATGACAGGTGCAGTCAACTTTGACATGTCCTGAAAGGGAATGGAATAAAGCTCCTTGCCTCCAGGTAAATTCGAGTCAAAACGATGCATATTAGAAAGTTCTCCTTGAAGTCCAGCATAGCTCAGATCACAGATTCCATTAAAGTAATCAACCGGAGATAATTCAAAACCAAACTCCTCATTAGAATAATGAATGATTGAATCAGAAAGCTGTTGTATGATCGGATGATCAACTGTATTTATTGCCGGATAATAAGGTGGTGCATAAAACAAAATGATCATTGGTCCAAGTTCTTGGCAAAGCATCGCTAATTGATCAACGACTTGAATGGACTGTTCTCGGCTATCACCTATTGTTTGCGTGACTACCGACTGCTCTAGGAGAGTAATAAACTCATCACCCATTTTGTTGCAAGCATACTCTCTTAATTCTTCAAATAATACTACCCGAATTTTTGGCAGATGACTGGAATCAAGCTGAAAGGTTTGATACTTTTCTAGCATGAATTTCTCCATCTTCTTTGCAGCCGTCTCTGCAATTCCCCTCATCGCCTCCATCACATCAGCAGCATTTCTTTTCATTAATAAAAGATTGTATAGGCTGACAGACCGGTGTGGAATTTGTGTTGTATAGTCCTTTTTTAAATCCCTCTGCCATAATAAAGTTGGTGGAGGGCTCATCTGTCCATTAACAGTTTCACATAGATTCTCATTCCATTCGATTTCTTGTGTGAGCACTGATGTCATCCAAGCAGCATTTAAACCTGAAAGAGGTTCACCTACATGTGTTTCCTTTCCAAAACAAAAAGCTGCAGGCATAATTTTCCCGATTGTTCCGGTATAAAAATAATGATTTTTATCATTGGGTTCTAAGGCAAACATAGGCTCAGAGTTTAAGAATAGGGAGTAGTTTAGCTTATGCTCTTCTGCAAGCTGCAGCAGCTTCGGGACCGCTTCTCTCATTCCAACTGAGTTAACCTCTTCATCAGGAACCGTCAATAATAATAAATTTAGCTTCCATTGTTCCATTGACGCTTTTTCCAGTAAGGACATATGCTGAACAAGACCACATTTCATATCCATCGTTCCACGTCCGAATAGCCATTCCTTACTTTCCAAATCTGCTCTTGCGTCCTCCGGCAGTTCTTCAGCCCGGTTAAAAAGCTCCTCAGTCAACTCAAGAGGCTGAAACGCCAGATGTTTCAACTCTCCATAATCTTCAACATTGACAACATCAAAATGGCTGATCATCACTACTGTTTTTACCGCTTCTTCATGTTTATATAATGCAGTTAAAAACGATCTGCCATCCGTTGTTAAATGGTTCGTAATATAGGAAGGGTGAGTCGAGAAAAAAGGGATTTGCTTTAAATGATGCTCAACCCTTAATGGGAATTGTATTTCTGCTTCTGATAAAGAAATACTGCCAATAGAAACAAGATCATTTAATAAATTAAGTAATTGGTCAGCTGATTGCATCTTCAAGTTTTCCATCGCTGCAAGGACTCCTTCTTATTCGCTTTCTTTTTAAAAAGAAATTCATTTTATATGCCAACACTTTTCCCTTTCTTCCATTTCGCTTCAAGCTGGGTAAATAACTTCGTTTTTGTTAGAGAATAAATGGAAATAGCAGTCCAGATAAATAAAAACGAGATTAAGTGAATGCTAGAGAAATGTTCATGATAAATAAAGACCCCTAGAATTAATGTCAATGTTGGAGCGATAAATTGTAAAAATCCCAGCGTTGACATAGGGATTTTTTGCGCACCTTTTGAAAAATAGAGAAGCGGCACGGCTGTTGCTGCCCCAGCCCCTACCAATAATAAATCTGTTCCGGCTGAAACAGCTAAAAATGAATGGGAGCCATTCACAAATAGAATAATCATGTAAATAAGGGCAAAAGGTGCAACAACTAGTGTTTCTAATGTTAAACCAATTGCAGAATCAACTTTTACCATTTTTTTCACTAAACCATATAACCCAAATGATAGGGCAAGAAAAATGGATATCCAGGGAAACTGTCCGTAAGAAATTGTTAATATTAATACACCGATTAAAGCCATTCCAAATGATGCATACTGAGTTAATGACAGTTTTTCTCTAAAAACAATCATCCCAAGAATTACGCTGACTAACGGGTTAATATAATAGCCGAGGCTTGCTTCAATCAAATGGCCTGAGTTAACCGCCCATATGTAAATAAACCAATTACAGCTGACAAAAAGGGAGGCAACAACAAGAGCCGCTAATTGTTTTTTATTGGAGCGAAAATGAATGAGCGTTTGGATAAATGCCCCCCATTTCCTCGTAAACAGCAGCACGGCTAACATAAAGAAAAAGGACCAAAAAATTCGATTAGCCAAAATTTCATCTGCACTCACATGCTGTACGAGTTTCCAATAAATCGGCAATAATCCCCATAAAAAGTACGAAAAGCCAGCATAAATAATCCCCATTTGCATTTCATTGTTTTTCATCTTCACGAGCCTCAATTCTTTCTATTATCGAAATATTTATATTATAGGCTGTGTTGTAAGATGCTGACAATGTTTATTTTTTCTAATTACCAAATAGGAGAATGGCTCTCTTTCGTTTGTGAATCGTACATAATAGATCCGCCGATTATCGTTTGAGCTACAACTATATCGGCAATTTTATCCGGATCTATTTTAAAAATATCTTCCTCTAATATAGTGAAGTCAGCTAAAAAGCCTTCCTTGATCATTCCTCGATCATTTTCATGACTGGCAGCATATGCACTTCCTTTTGTAAACAAACAAACCGCTTCAAAAGTCGTTAAAGCTTCATGCTGATTATAGACCGTTCTCTCAGGATCATTGATATTCGTCCTTGTCACTGCAGCATGAATACCCAAGAATGGATTTAAAGGCTCGATCGGTGCATCTGATCCTCCCGCACAAGGCAGCCCTTCATTAAGCAATGTTTTCCAAGCATAACAATAATTCATATGCGCTTCTCCAACACGATCGATAACCCAAGGAAAATCCGAAGCAAGAAATCTTGGCTGAATGTCAAGAATAAGCGGTAAGTTCTTCGACCGGTCAATTAGTTCTTTTCTCAGAATCTGAGCATGGATGAGCCGGTCTCTTCCTCCCCCCGTTAAAGGATACTTTCCGATTGCGTTCAGGGCCATTTCGAACGCCAAGTCTCCAATTGCATGGATAGCAACTGGCAGCTTATAATCCCTTGCCTTTTTTACCAGGTCATCCAATTGCTGCTGAGAAAAAATCGCTATTCCTGATGTGGAAGGATCATCAGCATATGGGTGACTAAGTAATGCAGTCCTGCCTCCTAATGCCCCATCTGAGAAAATTTTCATTGCTCCGAATTCGATCCACTCATTTCCGCTTAAAAAGTGCTGCCCAGCTTTTTTCATCTCATCAACGACTTCATGATGGACTAGGAGATGTGCACGGAAAAGCTGTTCCTCCTTCTCAATCACTTGCTTGAAAGCCTGGAAAGTCTTTTCATAGCCTCCATAATAATTTAAATCTTCCGTATGTGTACCAGTTAGCCCCAGTTTATATGCATCTTTAATTGCTGCACGAAGGGATTTTTTTAAATAGGCTTCAGAAACCTCAGGAAGCACGTCAAATACCAATTCCTGTGCTTGATCCTTTAACAATCCATTTGGCTTGCCAAATTCATCCCTTTCAATGACTCCACCAGCAGGGTTTTCTGTGTTTTCATCAATAGAAGCTGCCTTTAATGCAAGTGAATTAGCGACAAGAGCATGGCGGCAAACCCGCTTTAATATAACGGGATGATCAGGCACAAGTGCATCTAACTCTGCTGATATGATAGGATTCGATTCCGCCCATAAATTTTCATTCCAGCCTTCGCCTATAAGCCATTCATCCTCCTCCAGATTTTCTGCATATTGTTGTATGGCTTCAAAAACCGATTCCTTCGAAGTACAGTTTGATAGATCCAATCGAATTAATCTTTCTCCATGCCCGATTAAATGCATGTGACTATCAGTAAACCCCGGCAGCATTGTTCGACCTTGTAAATCCATCCTGTTATCAATTTCTTGTCCATACTTTTCCTCGAGTGATTGAATCGATCCAAGTTCAATAATTTTGTCTGCTTGTGTAAAAACTGCCTCCACTTGATGATCTTCTTCCTGCATTGTATAAATAGTGCCCCCATACCATAAAGTACCCATTAGAAAAATGCCTCCTTTTAGTCTTCCTTTTACTATATCAAAAATGCAGGCGATTACACGCCTGCATCCTTGAGCCTTCCTTATTTTTGAGCAGCTGTTTCCATTTCTTTTTTTCGAAGCTCTATCCGACGGATTTTACCTGATGTTGTCTTAGGGAGCTCAGGTAAAAACTCAATTTTACGCGGGTATTTATATGGTGCTGTAAGCTCCTTGACATGATCCTGCAAATTCTTAATTAGATTAGGATCTTTTTCATCTACCCCTTCACGCAATACAATAAAGGCCTTAACAATATAGCCCCTCACTTCATCAGGGCTCGCAACAACTGCACATTCCTTAACAGAAGGATGTTTAACTAGAGCATCTTCCACTTCAAACGGGCCAATCGTATAGCCTGAGCTAATGATAATATCGTCTCCTCGGCCTTCAAACCAGAAGTAGCCCTCCTCATCCATTTTTGCTTTGTCACCGGTTACGTAATAATCCCCGCGGAATTGCATCGCTGTTCTTTCAGGATCTTTGTAGTAGTTTTTGAATAAAGCCGGTGTTTCAATATGTACGGCAATATCACCTACTTCATTTACACCGCATGGCTTTCCATCTTCATTAATAATTTCTACACGATTACCTGGAGTCGGCATGCCCATAGAACCAGGTTTGAGCGCCATTCCTTTTGTCACACCAACGAGCAATGTATTTTCCGTTTGTCCATATCCGTCTCGAACATCGACATTGAAATTCTTCTTGAAAATATCAATAACCTTACGATTTAGCGGCTCACCTGCAGATACTGCACTGCGTAGATTAGGCAGTTTATATTCATGAAGATTATCTGCCTTAGCCATAATGCGGTACTCTGTCGGTGTACAGCACAGAACATTCACATTGTATTTCCCTAGAAGCTGTAAATATTTCTCAGGCTCAAATTTGCCATTATACACGAACCCAGTTGCACCCGAACCAAGGACAGAAAGGAACGGACTCCATATCCATTTCTGCCAGCCCGGGCCAGCCGTTGCCCAAACTGTATCTCCTTCTTCAATGCATAACCAATTTGGAGCGGCTGTTCGAAGATGCGCAAATGCCCATCCATGCGTATGTACAACTCCTTTTGGGTTTCCGGTTGTACCTGACGTATAGGAAAGAAACGCCATATCATCTTGATTTGTATCTGCAATCGGAAACTCGTCAGCGGCATTAGCCATTTCACTAGTTAAATCAATCCAATTCTCCAATTGGCCGCCAATAACAAACTTCGGTAATTCTTGAGCTTCTTTTATTTGTGAAAATTGATCTACAAATGGATAGTAACTGATAATTCCTTTTACATCACCATGATTAATGCGATATTGAAGGTCTTTTGAGCGAAGCATCTCAGAACTCGGAATCACAACAAGTCCTGCCTTCAAAGCAGCAATATATACTTGGTAGGCTTCAATTAACCTCGGGATGATAACAAGAACAACATCCCCTTTTTCTAAACCATATTTCGCAAAAACATTGCTAATTTTATTTGCATTTTTTAATAATTCACGATATGTAACCTCTTTTTTCTCTCCCTGTTCATCTTCCCATCTGATTGCCAACCTGCCTGTATCTTCTGCATAACGCTCCATTTCAGCAACTAGATTATACTTTTCCGGTGCCAATAGATCTTCACGTTTCATCATATCTCCCCCTAAAAGTAAGTCGAACGGATGTCTATACAAAGATGATTGATCATTAAAAATTATTATACTAAATTATTTAAAAATTTAAAATTATTTATTTTCGTATAATATAGAAATTCATCATCGCCTTCGGAACAATCAAAATGCAAATGGTTCCTGCGAGGGTTACTCATCGGAGTTTTCCTCAACGCTTATCTCCTTGTCCTATTGCATCTTCGACACTAGAACGTCCCGTACGTTTGGGGTAGGCAATAAGGCTAGACAACGTAAATAAGGAGCAGGAAATGAATCCTGCTCCTTGTAGCCATATTATTTATTTTTTTAAATTATCGTCCAAAGCCAGCTAATTGTTGTTGAGCTGTTTGAACTAAACGCTTCGTAATTTCTCCACCAACTGAACCGTTAGCACGAGAAGTAGTTTCTGCACCTAAGTTAACACCAAACTCAGAAGCAATTTCGTATTTCATTTGATCTAAAGCTTGTTGTACACCAGGAACTAAAAGTTGATTTGAGTTGCTGTTGTTGTTTGCCATGTGATGTTCACCTCCTTGTGAGTATAGAATGTGTAAAATCACATGGCCATATTCAAATATTTACTGGTAATTAATGCTTGAAAAACCAGAGCGAGCCAGTAGAAACTTTATTAAAATAAATCTCCAAACTCGTCTTGCTCAGCAGCCTTTGGGGTAATTGCTATTGTTTCTGTATTTTCAACAGCTTTGCTGATGAGCGGCTCGAACTCAATATAACTCTCAAAGTATTGAACCTTTTCTTTTTTTGGTTTTGTTTTTGGTGATGCTGGAACAAATACCGTACAGCAATCTTCGTATGGGAGATTGGAAATCTCGAAGGTATCAATAGCTCTGGAAATGTCAATGATTTCTGATTTATCCATTGTAATTAACGGCCTTAAAATCGGTGTATTTGTTACATCATTAATTGCATACATGCTTTCAAGTGTTTGGCTGGCAACTTGTCCAAGACTTTCACCAGTAATAATTGCTAATCCATCATTTTTTCTTCTAATTTCATCTGTGATCCGAAGCATTAACCTTCTTGTTGTTGTCATCGAATAATTTTCAGGTACTTGCTTGGCGATAAGCTGTTGAATTTCAGTAAAAGGAATAATATGAAGCTTCACAGACCCGCTTATATTTGCCAGCTTTTCTGTTAAGTCGATTACCTTCTGTTTAGAACGATCACTTGTAAAAGGCGGGCTATAAAAATGTACTGCTTCAATTTCTACTCCTCTTTTCATAGATAGAAATCCTGCAACTGGGCTATCAATTCCACCGGATAGCATAAGCATGCCTTTTCCGCTTGAGCCTACCGGGAGTCCGCCAGCACCAGGAATATTTTCACATGAGAAGTAAACTGCTTTTTCTCTAATTTCGATTTGAAGATTGATATCTGGTTTTTTCACATCTACCTTTAATTCAGGGATATTTTTCAACAAATGAGCGCCAAATATTTGATTGATTTCATTCGTATCTAAATAATAGGTTTTATCTGATCTTTTTGTCGTAATTTTGAATGTTTCTCCTGCCTGATGGATCTTTTTAAACAAATCGAGAGCAGCATTTTTCATATTTTCAAGCTCTTTATCCGTTTTAATTGCCGGACTAAATGATTGAATACCAAAGACATTCTTCAGCAGCTCAATAATTTCAAGTCCGTCTTCTCCATTTAAAAGAATAAACATTCTCTCTCTGTCCGCTTCAATGTTAATCTTTTCAAAGTTTCGTAAAACTCGTTTAATATTCCGTTTTAATTTATGGATAAATACTTTTCTATTTTTTCCTTTTGTCGATAGTTCTCCATAACGAATAAGAATACGATCATAATTCATATTAATTCATAACCTTTCTTAGCCTAGTAACAGCTTCATTTACCGATTCAATAAACTGGGTTGCTTCTTCCATCGTATTCTCATAGGATAGGCTAACCCGAATGGAACTAAGTGCCTCCTCTTCAGGAACACCCATTGCTAGCAGTGTACTGCTCGGCTTTTTAATTTTAGAAGAACATGCACTGGTTGTTGAAACATAAATCCCCTTTTCTTCTAGTGCATGAACGAACACTTCTGCTTTAAAATCATGTATAGAAAAATTGATAATATGTGGTGCGCAATGAAGAACAGGTGTATGAATCTTAATCCCGTCTATTTTCTCCAATCCTATCCGAATACAATCTTTTATTTTCCTCATTTCAGCTACACTATTTTCCTGTCTTTGCAATGTTAATCTTAACGCTTTTGCCATTGCAACAATCCCTGCTACATTTTCAGTCCCGCTTCTTTGCCGCCACTCTTGTCCTCCACCAGAAAATAAAGGAGAAATCTTTACACCCTGACGAATAAAAAGTGCGCCCGTCCCTTTCAATCCATGAAATTTATGACCGGAAATTGTACATAAATCGATTTGACAGTCATGGAAATGAAGAGGGACCTTTCCAATCCCTTGAACATAATCCACATGAAATAAGATCTTGGAATATTTCTTTATCAATTGACCAATCTCTTTAATTGGCTGAATGGATCCTGTTTCATTATTCACATGCATAACAGAGACTAAAATGGTTTCCTCTGAGATTGCCTTTTCAATATCGGTTACACTTACCGTCCCATCGCTGTCTACTGGAATATAAGTAATTTGAAATCCTAAATCTCTTAGCTGTTCCATCGATTCTTTAACAGAAGGATGTTCGATTTCTGTCGTTATAATATGACGGCCTCTCCCCCTATACATTAGGGCTGTTCCTTTAATTGCTATATTATTACTCTCAGTCCCACCTGAAGTGAAGAGAATTTCTTTTGTTTGAACCTTTAAAAGCTTAGCGATTTGTTCCCTTGCCTGCGAAAGGAGCTTTTCTGCATTTCCTCCAAGACCATGTAAGGATGAGGGATTTCCGAAATATTCTGTTGATACTTTGTTAAATGACTCCAATACTTCTCGATATGGTTTGGTTGTTGCACTATTATCCAAGTAGATCATTGTTTTCTCCTTCCATCCAAAACGTATTGCCAACTTTAAATCATACCACAAATATTTCAGTAATTACATTTTTAAATTTCTCAAATACTAAATAAAATTGAACTAAGAAAAGGATTTTTTATTATATAATTTTACCCATTTACAGAATTAACAAAGAAATTAGTATTAAATAAAAATTCAATAAAACCTTTATTTTCGGGAATAATTATACTAGAATAAGTAAGGAAAATTGCCTAGTATTATTATCTCAATATATTTAAAATTAAGACTTTGATAATATTCGACAATTTTTTTAACAACTGTGTTACTATGTAAAATGTTCAAAATATTTAGGGTACTGATTCAGGGGGATGAAGTATGAATTCAAATTTATCAACAAAGCAAATCATGGCCGTTGGGCTCATGTTATTTGCACTATTTTTCGGAGCAGGAAATATGATTTTCCCTCCATTTCTTGGACAAGACGCAGGTACACATGTGTGGACTGCAATTATTGGATTTTTAATCACTGGAGTGGGGCTGCCGTTATTAGCCATCATCGCCATTGCAAGAGTGGGTGATGTACAAACAATGGCTAGCAGAGTTCATCCAGTTTACGGAGTTATCTTTACAGTAATCATGTATTTGGTTATCGGTCCATTATTTGCGATTCCAAGAACTGGAACCGTTTCATATGAAATTGGTGTGATTCCATTTTTATCTGAAAGTGCTGTCAATAGTCCATGGCCTCTAATTATATTTTCGATTGTTTTCTTTGCTATCACAGCTTGGCTTGCAATGAATCCAACAAAATTAGTTGATACGATTGGAAAAATATTGACACCAGCACTACTGATTATCTTGGCATTAATCGTGATTAAGGCACTGATTACTCCATTAGGTGAGCCTCAAGCTCCTGTTGGTCCTTATGCTGATGGTGCTTTCTTTAAAGGGTTTATTGAAGGGTATTCAACAATGGATACAATCGCTGCCCTTGTATTCGGTATTATTGTTATTACTTCAATACAAGGTTTAGGGGTTTCAAATAAGAAATCAATTACGAAGATTTGTGTACAAGCTGGTTTAATCGCCGCTGCAGGCCTTGCACTTGTTTACCTTTCACTAGCATATATCGGTTCAACTGCACCAGATGCTATAGGAATTCAAGAAAATGGTGGCGCACTGCTTTCTAAAGCTGCTGATCATTTATTCGGATCATTCGGTTCAATAATTCTTGCACTAGCTATCGTTTTTGCTTGTTTAACAACGTCAATCGGTCTCGTTTCAGCATGTGCAACTTATTTTAATAAGCTTATGCCGCGTTTTTCTTATAAAACTATCGTTTTAATTTTCTCAATCTTTAGTATGATCATTGCTAATATTGGATTGACACAGCTAATTGCCTTTTCTGTGCCTGTTCTAGTTATTATTTATCCATTAGCAATTGTTTTAATCGTATTATCATTCTTTCATAACTTTTTCAAAGGTTATTCATTGGTTTACATTGTTGCATTAATTCCAACAGGGATAATTAGTATTATTGACGGATTAAAAGCTGCTGGCTTAAACATTTCTGCTTTAACTGATGCATTAGGCTTCTTGCCTTTATTTAATCAGGGAATCGGATGGGTTGTCCCAGCTATAATCGGTGCTTTAATCGGTTATTTTATCGCACTTGCGACTGGTAAATCAGCAAAGACTATACCTACTAATTAATTGTTCATTCCATAAAATAGGAGCAATTAGCTTGATTGCTCCTATTTCATAAAAAAAGGAAGAATATTTTTTTATAATTACAATTTACAGAATCTTCGCCTTAATATATAATCATAATAAATTTAGTATTCTTAAATAATTTTCATTTTAAATTGTCATAACATTTCGTCATTATTAACCTAGGAGGAAAAGCAATGAATATTAAAGTATCTCTCGAATTATTCCCTTAATTATATTATTAAGTATAATTCTATTATTATTTTGTTCTAAATTTTCATAAAATTATGTAAACGCAACAGGAGGAATAACAATGAATACAAATTTATCATTAAAGCAAATCATAGCAATTGGACTTATGTTATTCGCAATGTTTTTTGGTGCAGGGAACATGATATTCCCTCCATTTCTAGGTCAGGATGCCGGAACAAGTGTCTGGACTGCCATTTTTGGATTCCTAATCACTGGTGTTGGCTTGCCATTGCTAGGAGTAATTGCTATTGCAAAGGTTGGTGACTTAGAAACATTAGCCAATAGAGTACACCCTGTGTATGCTGTTATCTTTACAGTTGTTTTATTTCTAGTAATCGGACCGCTTTTCGCAATTCCACGTACAGGTACAGTTGCTTTTGAAATCGGTATATCTCCATTTTTATCTGAAGGATCAGCACCAAATGGATTAGGACTTTTAATATTTTCTATTGTATATTTTGGTATCTGTGCTTGGCTTTCTATGAATCCAACGAAGCTTGTTGATACAATTGGTAAGCTATTGACACCCGCATTATTAGCAGTTCTTGCATTATTCGTGATTAAAAGCTTTATTACGCCAATGGGTGAACCTAAAGCACCAGTTGGTCCTTATGCAGATGGTCCATTTTTCAAAGGATTTATTGAAGGGTATTTAACAATGGATGCCATCGCTTCTCTTGTATTCGGTGGAATGGTTATTGCTTCAATTAAAGGATTAGGCGTAACAAGTAAAAAATCAATATCAAAGCTATGTATAAAAGCTGCTTTAATTGCAGTAGCTGGTCTTGGACTTGTTTATTTATCTTTAGCTTACATCGGTTCTACAAGCCCAGATGCAATTGGTTTACATGAAAATGGAGGCTCACTTCTATCCGCTGCAGCAAACCACTTGTTCGGATCATTTGGAGCAATTGTTCTTGGATTAGCTATACTATTTGCTTGTTTGACAACAGCGATTGGATTAATCTCATCATGTGCGCAATATTTTAATAAGCTAATGCCCAAAGTTTCATACAAGTCATTTGTTCTTATTTTCTCACTATTCAGTGCAGTTATCGCAAATGCAGGTTTAACACAACTAATTAGTTTCTCCGTTCCAGTATTAGTATTTATCTATCCATTAGCAATTGTTTTAATCTTATTATCATTTGCTCATAATTTATTTAATGGTTATTCATTAGTTTATATTTGCGCTTTAATTCCAACAGGTCTAATCGGCCTTGTCGATGGTTTAAATGCTGCTGGATTGAATATCTCTGCAGTTACAGATGTATTAAGTGTTCTTCCATTCTTTAGTCAAGGCATCGGCTGGTTAGTTCCAGCAATCGTTGGTGCAATCGTCGGCTATTGTATCGCTCTTGCAGCTGGAGAATCAAAGAAAACTGTACCAACAAGCAACTAAGAGTAAACTTAAGGAATTGGTTAGCGCCAATTCCTTTTTTAATTGTCTGTTTTCCTAGACTTTGTTATCTATTCAAACATGGCTTCAGAAGCTAGCTTTGCTCTATGCCGCTCACTTTTTGCGGAGATGACTGTGGAATAGCTCTTGCCGGAGTCTTGCAACCTATCTTAACTAAGCCTTTTGAATAATGATAAACAATAAGAAAAGGTCCGCCAATATAGTTTTGGCGGACCTTTTCTTATTCTTCACTTATTAATTCTTCAATCCTTTTTATTGCTCCTGGATCAATTTCTTCTATTGAAGTTGCAGCTTGCTCTAAGGCAGCCCTGTAATCATACCCTCTAAATAAGCTTTCCGCTTCAAGCAGTCCTTTTTCTACAGAAGGATATCTGCTTCGATATCTATTCCCATATTGAATGACCTTTTCTACAAGAATGATCGTTTCAATCATTTCTTCTGTTGTGTTAACTACTTTGTCTACGGTTAACATAGCTACTTCTAAATACTGCTGAATTGTTTGGATATTTAGCGGCTGTTCCTCAAGCTTGGCAATTACATTTTCTATACTTTCCTTTGCATCTTGCATTAAGTATTGATAGTCCTGTGGCAAGCCTGGAACATTGCTTTTTGAAACAAGCCTTACCGTTTCAGCAATATTCTTTCTGAGTTCCTTAACTTTTTCACGGGCACTCATTTCATCTTTCCTAAGCATCTGGAGCTTCTCAGCGAATGAAGCATGTTCATCCTCAACTGCCTCAAGCTGACTTCTAATATCATCAAGTTCTGCTTTAAGGATAGAATGTGCAGTATTTTGACTGACAATTTTATGTTCAAGTACTTCGAACCTTTTAAAAAGCTGTGTTACTCTTTTTTCGAGCTGCGTTTGAACTTCAATATCCT
Organism: Cytobacillus praedii; assembly: GCF_001439605.1. Taxonomy (GTDB): domain Bacteria; phylum Bacillota; class Bacilli; order Bacillales; family Cytobacillaceae; genus Cytobacillus; species Cytobacillus praedii. The sequence continues at coordinate 142,197 of NZ_LMBX01000003.1, read as the reverse complement.
TATCTGATACATGATAGCTTTGACGAATGATCTCAATCTCATTCTTCAATTGTTTATTAATTTCCCTGTTTGTAAACAGCATATTTCTAGTTACTTCATCTTGTTTGTCAATAAAGTGCCTTGAATGTACTTCCTCTTCAAGAAGATCGTATAATAAATCAATGCTATCCTTCACTTCACTGATTCCTTTTTGGACATCAGTAATTTCTGTCTGTTCAATTAATATTGCATAGTCCTTGATAGCGTCTTCTAATCTTTCTGTTTCTTTCTCTAACTGAATATGATCAAGAATAAATCCTTGCTCCAGCATGTCTTTATACCCATCTTTTAATTCTTTTAATTGTGCCGGAATTTTCGAGAAGCATTCAACCATAAAACCCGGTATGACTTCCATTTTCTCTTTTACTTGATCTAATTCTGCTTGAATGGTTAAAACGATTTCTCTTGCCTCTAAATAGTTACCGCTCTCTGTTTTTTCATTAAAGTCCTGAAACTTTGCAAATGAGTCATCTAATTGCTTTTCAAGCATATCTGCTGCTTTTCCATATGTATGACGGTGGGCAAGCAGTGTTTTTTTATTCTCACGATAGATGTCTTTTAGTTCTTCAATTTCCGTTCTATTTTTCTCCTCACTGCCTACGAGATCATTTAATTCATTTAATAATTTCTTTATATTCTCTTCAATTTCTGTTAAATACTTATCAATTTCTCTCTGTACTTGCTTTGCTTTATTAAAACGATATTTGTCGATAAATTCTTCTGCATCAAATAAATACTCTTCTACATTTGGCAATTGTGCTGTAACAATATCATCCCATTCAGTTCGCCAGCGCTCAAATAGCTCCTCTGTCTGACCTGTCATATTCAATTGCTTTACCTTTGACATTTCTTCGAGAACAGGGCGATTCACAATATCCATCTTCCATGCTTCAAGCCGATCAATTTCTTTAAAGTATTTTTTCTTTAATATAAATCCTGTTAAAAATAAGCCGATAAGAATGACGATAACGCCAATAATCCATTCCACTTTTTAAAGCCCCCTGTTCTGTTCCGAGCCAATATATGATGATCTATGTAAATATTTATTATCATGTTCAGTTCAATGTTTTTATGATACCATGTAAACGACATTTTTTGACTATTTATTTCATTTTTTTATCTAAATTATTGTGAAAAAGCATATTCACTTAAACATTTTATCCTTTTATTGTACAAATTTTCAAATATTTCACTTCGTTTTTATCAACTTATTTAAGGCAGGTGGAACGATCTATGATAAAAGATGGACATATCCATACACCATTTTGTCCACATGGCACAAAGGATGCATTAGAGGCATATGTAGAAAAAGCTTTGTCATTAGGTTTTCAAGAGATTTCTTTTACTGAGCATGCCCCATTGCCAGAAGGATTTATTGATCCTACTCCTGAACAGGACAGCTCTATGGATATTGAGCAGTTGGAAGATTATTTTGACAAGATTTACAAGGTTAAAGCTATTTACAGCGGAAAAATAAAAATTAATACGGGGCTGGAGGTTGATTTTATCGAAGGCTTCGAATTGGAGATTAAACAATTTCTTGACCGATACGGTAAATACCTGGATGATTCCATCCTCTCTGTACATTTTTTAAAATTTAGGAACAAATACGATTGCATTGACTATTCACCCAAACTTTTTGGCCAAATGGTCACTGAATACGGGAGCATTGAGGAAGTGTATCACGCTTACTTTAAAACATTGCTCCATTCTATTTATTGTGATTTAGGTCCATATAAACCTAAGAGAATCGGGCATATAACATTAGTGAAAAAATTCCAAAAAAAATATCCTGTACAAACAGCTTTTAAGAATGAATTAATAGAAATATTAAATGCTATCAAGTTTAAAGGCTATGAAATTGACTATAATGGTGCTGGCTTCTCCAAGCCCCTATGTAAAGAGGCATATCCACCTGACTGGGTGGCTGAAAAAGCAATAAAACTGAATATCCCTCTCGTATACGGTTCTGATGCACATCAAATGAAGGATCTGGGACAAGGCCTAAGCAGGATGCCATTGTGGAAGGGGAACCAGTAGCGGATTCCTTTTCCACATTTAATTCACAGCTAAATAGGCCTGTTCGTATTCACTTTGACACAGTACACCATCAATCCATTTATAGACCTCTATTATATATTTCTCAGCAAAATACCTTTCATTGGGACGGACATGAAGCACCTCATTCACATAATGTGTATTTAAAAAGGGCATATTCAAAAGACCTTTCAGCTGCAAAGTAATATAGTCAGGCATAGTATGGCGAAACTCCTTTGCCTTCATTCCTCGCTCAATCACTTTATTAATATAGAATCTTTCTTTCATTAAATAGGTGGACATAATCTCGCGTACAATTTGCGAATCCAGTGATATTTCACGCAAAATTAATCTCGTTAAATGAATATTTTCAAACTGATAAATCATTATGTTCTCCACTATTTTTTTTAAAGAAATGGCTGCTCCTTGTTCAAGGAATCCATATCCGTTTTCGATCTCCGTTACGTATCTTTCAAAAAAGATAGTGAAACAATGCTCGAGCAAACCGTGTTTGCTATCAAAATAGTAGGCAATATTAGCTGGATTTACCTTTGCTTTTTTGGCAATATCCCTAATAGACGTTCCATGATAACCGTTCACATTAAACAAATGAATTGATGCACGAACGATTGCTTCCTTGGCATTCCCTTTCATATAACCACCACTTTCAAATTTTGTCAGGGCTTTGATAATAATTAAGTAGCCATTTTATCGCAGGTTTGATCAACAATTTTTGTTATTATATAGACATTCTTGTTAAAATAGCCATTTCCTTTATATAGTTCTCGACAAAGTTTCACTTATTTCTTCTAGTTTTGCTATAATCTAATTAATATTTTTGGAAATTAGGTGATTTATTCATGTTCAATGTCGAAGTTTATAAAGGAACCCGTGAGGAAAATTACAATCTAGTCATCAAACAGCTTGCCGCACTACTAGAAGGCGAATCGAATCGAATTGCAAATTTAAGTAATGCATCTGCCCTTTTAAACCTATTTTTAGACCGGATCAATTGGGTGGGCTTTTATCTGCTCGAGGATAAGGAACTTGTACTAGGTCCCTTTCAAGGACTTCCAGCTTGCGTTAGAATACCTATTGGCAGGGGAGTTTGCGGAACTTCAGCCAAATTAACCGAAACGGTTCGTGTGGAGGATGTAAATCTATTCCCAGGACACATCGCTTGTGATGCTGCATCACAATCAGAGATTGTTATTCCACTTATGAAAGATGGCCAGTTGATCGGCGTGTTAGATATTGATTCACCAGAAAAAAACCGTTTCGACGAGCTTGATCAGCAGAAATTAGAAGAGTTTGTTGATGTTTTAATAAAGTTTTTATAGATTCCTTTCTCCAGTAAAACTAAGGCATTCGCCACTTCTTTTGGCAAATGCCTTTTTCTTATGCATTTAGAATGTATGGATATATATCTGATTAGCCAAAAGAGGCAATGATTTTTAATCAATGCTCCCCTCTCTGATTAGATCTTAGTTAATGCTTGCTCCAGATCGTTGCGAATATCCTCCCAAGACTCCAATCCAACGGATAATCTGAGCAGCGTATCATCAATTCCCATTATTTCTCTGGATTCTTTCGGTACTACTGCATGTGTCATCGTTGCAGGATGCTGAATTAATGTTTCTGCATCTCCAAGACTGACAGCAATTTTGATAAGCTTAAGTTCATCCATGAGTGCTTGTGCTGTTGCTTTATTTCCGTTTAACGTAAAGGAAATTAAGCCACCAGGTTTCCTCATTTGCTTTTGTGCAATCGAAAAATCAGGATTTTGTTTATCACCAGGATAAAATACGTTGGCTACCTTCGGATGGCTTATTAGAAAATCAGCTAACTTTTCAGCATTTTCACAATGGCGGTCCATTCTTACCGCCAGCGTTTTTAGCCCACGCAATAAAAGCCAGGCATCGAACGGAGAAATGACACCACCGATATCCTTCTGTGTCGTCAATGCTATTTTCCTAATGAATTCATTTTTTCCAACAGCAATGCCTGCGATCACATCGCCATGGCCGCATATATATTTTGTCGCACTATGGATTACAACATCACATCCAAGGGTAATCGGGTTTTGCAGGTATGGGGAACAGAAGGTATTATCCACTACAACCGGAATCCCTTTTTCTTTTCCAACTTCCGCAATCATTTGTAAATCTACTAGTCTCATTGTAGGGTTAATGGGGGTTTCAACATAAATGCAAACAGTTTCTGAACGAATCGCTTGTAGTAATTGTTCTCTTGACTCCATAGCTGAAAAATCATGGCTAATTTTATATTTTTCATTCATAAGCTCTAATAGGCCAAAAGTGCATCCATATACCCCTTGGGAGCATAAAATATGATCGCCTGTTTTCGTTAATCCAAGCAGGATGGCTGAGGCAGCTGCCATCCCAGAACTAAACGCTAGAGCTGCTTCCCCATTTTCCAAAGAAGCCATTCTTTCCTCAAGCATGGTCACGGTTGGATTACCAAGTCTAGAATAAATATAGCCTTCCTCATCTCCAGCAAAACGTCTTTCTCCTTGCTCTGCTGTTTCGAATGTAAAGGTTGATGTTTGAAAAATGGGCGGTGCTAAGCTTCCACTATATTTTTCCGAATTATATCCTTCATGAATAACTTTTGTTTCAATTTTTATAGGATTCCTTTCTGGCATGATTTCCATCCTCCTCTTTGTAAACGCTTTCAATTATTTATAAAAAAATATTTACATATCTATCATATGATAATTTCAACTATTCGGAAAGTTATTTATTAGAACAAATGAGCAAGTATATAAATCCCCCCTATCAGTCACAAGCCACCCTCTCGGAAAAGTTGTCCATTACCTTTCGAAAGGTCTGATCAATTTGCGGAGCATCAATTTGACAAGCTGGTGACTCATTGGGATAAGTTGCTCCCCCCAAAAAGTTGCTGCTTATAAGAGAAGCCTTGTAAATCTGCCCAAGCATGCCTTATGGGGATAGATTTAACGTTACACAGTAACCACATCGTCCAATTATTTTTTTATACAATAAAAAAGGCCAACCGCTTTTAGAGCGATTGACCCAGTCTTATTTACTGCGTTCTTCATATTCTTGAACAACAACCTTGTTTTTCCCAGTTTGCTTTGCTATATAGAGCGCTTTATCTGCACGCTTGAATAATGTTGGATACGAATCATGGCGTCCTCTATTCCAATGTGAAACGCCACATGAAATCGTCACTTGTGGCTCCGTTCGTTCAGATACTCTTTTTACAAGCCTTTCTGCTATGACTAGGCCAGCAGTCAAAGATACACCAGGCAAATAAATTGCCAGCTCTTCGCCTCCCCACCTTGCACCGATATCAGAACCTCTTATGTTTGCATTGATGAGGTCAGCAACCTGAATAATTACATCATCACCCACTTGATGGCCAAATGTATCATTTATTAATTTGAAATTGTCAATATCAATCATCATAAATGTTCCTTCATGGTCTTCATTCATGGATTGGTGAATTTTATCATCTAAATAGCTTCGAGAATATAATTTTGTTAAGTGGTCAGTGACAACCATTTTTTCAAGTTCTTCTCTTAGTATTGAATTAGTGAATGCAAGTGTAGAATGATGTACAAGTGATTGCAGCAATTTAAACGTTTCAAACGAGAAATGATATGATGAATGATGCATTACTAGCGCTATCCCCTTCAGCACGCCTGACTGAGTCATTGGGACCGCCATAATTGACTTGTAGCATGCAGATATACCTTCGCCTTCTAGATTGAAATCCCCTATAAAAAGAGCTTCTTCATCAACTTCTACTTTGCCTTTTATAAAATCAATATAAGGTCTCGCTTCTGTCTGCTGAAAAAATTCAGTACTTCCTTGCAATACTTTTACTTCTTTATCATTCTTCGAAAACAATATAAATCCGACTTCTTCCGCATTGAATGATTGAATAATCTGTTCAGTAATATATGCCATGGTCTCAGTTAAACGTAAATTAGAGTTTAGCCGATGGGAGGTTTCATTAATTAACTGAAGATCCTTAATTAATCGCTTAGACTGCTGGTAAAGCTGCGCATTTTCGAGTGCTGTTCCTGCTGTATTTGCTAATAAGGTGATGAACTCAATCTCATTTGTCGGAAAGACAATCGTATTCGGTGCAATCACTTGCAGCACTCCATATACTCCCTGCTTTCCTTTTAGAGGTGCATACAGCACCGACCTTTTTTCTTGGAGGGAATCTTCAAATTGAGGGACACCTGTTACATATGCCTGCATGGCAGCAATGTTTTCACTATCATATTCTAAATCTTTAATCGGCAAATCTTCTAGCTTATTATTATCATGCGATAGGAGCAGATAATAAGTAAAGGTTGGGTACATTTCCTGTAACGTGGAAATAATCTCTCCCAATACGTCATCCATATTCATGGAGGAATGGAATTTCTCTGTTACTCGATACAGCTGTTTATATCTTTTTTCTTCTAAAATTGTTTTTACAAAATATCGTGCAGTATTCAAAAATCGCGTACACTCTTCACTTATTATTTCAAGGACTCCATCAGAAAATTGGCTGAATGTTTCTTTATCACCTTTTAGCGCAATACAGCCCTGATTCATTTTTAATAGCAGAATGAGATTATAATCTTCAAATCCAGGAAGCACCTGTCTTATGACTGTTTTTTGGCAATTTAAATCAGATAAGGAAGGTGGAATAACAGATGGCTTTTTATCTATAATTGTTGATGCTTCCATTAACAATTGCTTGTTCCACTCATTCATGCTGAAAAAAGTAACATCCGCTGCTCCTGTTAACTCCTTAATCAAATGAAGCATGGAATTTAAAATTTCATCAAAATGTAATAAGCCATTTTCTATATCCATGATATCTAAAAAATGACTTTTTAATTTCATTATCAATTTTTGTTCAAGCTGTTCCATCTTTAATCATCACCTATTAGTAATAACTATTCCCTATTTCTACGAAACTAAATTGCATATTCTTACATATTCATTATATATTTATTTATCAGAAATTTCTCGCATGTTTTTTGTCTATTTCGGATCAATCGCAGCTATTTTTATATTTCTCTTTGTAACGACAAGCCATACTGATCCATCATAGGATAAAGAAAATAATCCTGTTGGCTTCTCACCTTTCTCTAAAACAATAGATTGGTCGCTATTTATAGTTAAAATGGCTGTTTTATCATCAAAACTGTAAGGAGAGTCAGAAGAAGAATTAGTTATTCTGTATTTAGGCGTTCTTTCTTCTTCATGTAAACTTTGTGAATAATACGTCCATTTCTTATTTGCTTTAACCCAGATTCCTTCATTAGTTCTATCAGGCGAGATTTGTTCAGGAGCCTCTTCTAATTCAATTACATGCAGCGTATTAAATTTATACCTATTCGTTCTTTCAATTTCATAGGCAGCTAAAATATGTTTGCTGTTTCGATATTCGTAAAGGACAATAACTGGATTATCATTCATATCCTCACTCTTCTTTAGAACAAGAGCTAAAGGTGAATGATCTTTATCTTTTACTAGATCTTGATTTTCCCCTATTTCAAAGCGATATAAAAACCCGCAAATAACTAAAAAAATAAAAAAACCGATTAATACCAACCGGATACGTTTTTCTTTCAACGATTCTTTCATATAAATCCACTCTTTATTATCAGTTCAAATCTATTGTTATTATATCATATTTAAAGAAGGGAATAGTAAAAAAGTTTGATATTCACTTTTATACATGAGGAAATTCACCTTGACTTTTATCCATAAATAATTATATAATACTCTTTGTGTAAAATATTGCAGCCTATGTGAGCGCCTTGATGCTCTCATTTTGTTCCTCAATCGGTTATCCGAGGATGGGGTACTGCGTAACTCCCTGCTGCTGGAGCGAAGGTACATGAAAACAAAATGGACATGATTGTTGCGTGCATCTGTTTTTATTTTACAAAATAAAAACATTAAAGGAGGAGTCATTCATGGCTCGTTATACTGGCCCAAGCTGGAAATTATCACGTCGTCTTGGTATTTCACTAAGTGGTACTGGTAAAGAATTAGAAAAGCGTCCTTACGCTCCTGGACAACATGGTCCAAACCAACGTAAAAAATTATCTGAGTACGGTTTACAATTACAAGAGAAGCAAAAGCTTCGTCATATGTATGGTGTAAATGAGCGCCAATTCCGTAACTTATTTGATAAAGCTGGCAAAATGGCTGGTAAACACGGTGAAAACTTCATGATTCTTTTAGAATCACGTCTTGACAACGTTGTTTATCGTTTAGGTCTTGCTCGTACTCGCCGCCAAGCTCGTCAAATTGTTAACCACGGACACATTATGGTTGATGGACGTCGTGTTGATATCCCATCATACCGTGTAGCACCTGGTCAAACTATTACACTTCGTGAAAAGTCTCGCAACCTTGACATCGTTAAAGAAGCAATCGAAGTTAACAACTTCGTTCCTGACTTCGTAACTTTCGATGCTGATAAATTAGAAGGAACTTTCACTCGCTTACCTGAGCGTTCTGAACTTCCTGCTGAAATTAACGAATCACTAATCGTAGAATTCTATTCTCGTTAATAGACTTTCTAAAGGACCTGCCATTATCGGTGGGTTCTTTTTTTGTTATTGGCACTGTTATTATTCATTGTTGATTTTCGTGAATGAATGAGTATCCATAGACGGAGAATTTCCGGCTAATATATAAAGAGGAAGCTTAAAAAGCAGATATAAGCGGAAATATTCCGATTAACTGCTCTAAATAAGTCAAAATCCAACGATTTGGATACTATAAACGGAAAAACTCCCTTTATTTTTAAGGAAATATCGTTATTTCCAAATATAAGCGGAAATTTTCCGTTTATATTTCTAACACAGTGCAATCAACACTCAGTTTTAACAGAACCTCAATAATAAAAAAGCCCTCCATAAAAGGAGGACTTTTCTAATTAGTATCTAATTAAGAAGTATTTCTTCTTCCCGCGTCGAATAACAGTAAATTGCCCCTCAATCCGATCCTTTTCAGAAAGATTATATTCTACTTCTGTAACACGCTCGCCATTTACATACACAGCACCATTTCCAACATCTTCACGCGCTTGGCGTTTAGAAGGCGAAATTTTAGCTTCAACGAGCAGATCAACAATATTTACATCGCCTGTCGTATGTTCATAAGACGGAACATCTTTAAAGCCTTGTTTAATTTCTGCTGCTGTAAGATTTTTAATGTCTCCGCTGAAAAGTGCCTCAGAAATTTTAATCGCTTGATTTAATGCATCTTCCCCATGAATTAAACGAGTCATTTCCTCTGCAAGTGCCTTTTGAGCTTTACGGAGATGTGCCTCTTCTTGAACAGATCGTTCAAGTGCTTCAATTTCCTCTCTTGATAGGAATGTGAAGTATTTTAAGTATTTAATTACATCGGCATCAGCAGCGTTGATCCAGAATTGGTAGAATTCGTATGGCGTTGTTTTCTCCGGATCCAGCCAAACTGCCCCACTTTCCGTCTTGCCAAATTTCGTTCCATCCGCTTTTGTAACCAGCGGGATTGTCATTCCATATGCCTTCGAGCCCTCACCAACCATTTTACGGATAAGTTCTAATCCAGTTGTAATATTCCCCCATTGATCACTGCCGCCAATTTGCAATTTACACTGATGATTCTCATATAGATGCTTGAAGTCCATTCCTTGCATAATCGTGTAAGCAAATTCTGTAAAAGAGATTCCCGTTTCTAAACGGCTCGCTATCGTGTCCTTTGCCAGCATATAATTAATTCCAATATGCTTCCCGTAATCCCTTAGGAATGTAATCATATTCATCTCTGATGTCCAATCATAGTTATTTACCATGATCGCTCCATTTTCACCGTCAAAGTCAAAGATTGTTTTCAACTGTTTAGTTAGACATTCAACATTATGCTGAACAGTTTCAACCGTTTGCAAAGTTCTTTCTTCTGTTGCTTTTGGGTCACCAATTAATCCTGTTGCACCGCCAACAAGAACAATTGGGCGATGGCCATGGTTTTGAAATCTTCTTAATGTAAGGAATGGCAGCAAGTGGCCAATATGCATACTATCACCAGTTGGATCCATTCCGCAATATAATGAAATTTTCTCCTTTTCAAGCGTTTCTTTCATTCCTTCTGCATCTGTTTGCTGGTAGACAATGCCTCTCCACTGCAAATCTTCAAGTAAATTCATGTCATGTACCTCCTCTAATATTTTCCTAACATTGCTGTGAATTAAAACATAATAGGTAGAAGCTGATTTTTTTGCAAAACAGTATCGTCTGCTAAAGCAAAAATTTCCTTAAAAAGGAGCTTTCCTAAAAACAAAAAAACGCCCCTGCATAAATGCAGGGACGCATATTTATTTGCGCGGTACCACCCAAATTGAGGACAAATAAATCCTCCACTCTTACACGATAACGGATAACCGTTCACTGCTACTATTACAATGCAAATTGACAGTGAAAGCTCAGGGAGGTAATTCATCCTTCTACATGTACTGACTCGCAGCAGCCGTCAGCTTTCTGAAACAGAGATAGAAGCACTACTTGGGATCCCGTCAATGCTTATAAAATATTTTTTTAGGATATAGCATCATTTTTATCATATATAGCAAACAAATGTCAACAAGTGAAATTATGAAATATTTCTTTAAATATTGAAACTTAATACACATTTCAATCGACAAACAAAAAGAAGGGAATTTCTGAAAAAAAGCGAACCTTGTCATAATAGTATGCCAGTTTATGCTATAATGTATGTGATTTTAGGGGGATGATTGAATGAAAGAAAACCGGAACCTTTTGGATAAATTGAAATCATGGCTTTCTATTTTTACAAATAAAAAAACAACAAAGGGTGCAAGCATTACCTTCCAAGTAACATGGAATCTTGTCTTGTTATTTATTATTTTAATCGTTCTTGGGGGATCGTTTGCTGGCGGCGTTGGTGCTGGCTATTTTGCTTCTCTAGTGAAAGATGAGCAAATACGGCCATATGAAAACATGAAAAAGGATATTTATAACTATGAAGAAACATCCGAATTATATTTTTCTGAAAATGTATACCTCGGTAAGCTTCGAACCGATTTAGAGCGTGAAGAAGTCAAACTAGAAGATGTTTCCCAGCACGTCATAGATGCTGTTATTGCAACAGAAGATGAATATTTTTATGAGCATGACGGTGTTGTTCCTAAAGCGATTATGCGTGCTATTTTCCAGGAAGTAACCAATTCATCCGTCCAATCTGGCGGAAGTACACTGACACAGCAGTTAATTAAAAACCAATTGCTGACAAATGAAGTTTCTTTTGAACGAAAGGCAAAAGAAATATTGCTTGCTCTTCGTCTTGAAAAATTCTTTGATAAGAAAGAAATTTTAGAAGCCTACTTAAATGTTTCAACATTCGGAAGAAACTCCTCTGGCAGAAACATTGCTGGTGTTCAGTCAGCAGCAAAAGGGTTATTTGGTGTGAATGCAAAGGAATTAAATCTTCCACAAGCTGCGTTTATTGCAGGTCTTCCTCAAAGCCCATTCGGTTATACCCCTTATACACAAGGTGGAGAGCTAAAGTCCCCCGAAGGGATGGAGCCAGGATTAACAAGGATGAAAACCGTTCTGCAAAGAATGTTTGATAATGGAAGAATAGATCAGAAACAATATAATGAGGCAGTTGCCTATGATATTAAGAAGGATTTCATCCCACGTGTTGAAAGTTCAGTTGAAAAATATCCATATTTAACAATGGAAATCGAAAAACGTGCAGCAGAAGTAATGTCACTTATTTTAGCGGAAAAAGATGGCTATGATGAAGTGGATTTAAAAGAGGATAGCGAGCTTAAAAATGAGTACAAAATTCTCGCTGACCGAAATTTAAGGCAGAACGGCTATCAAATTCATACGACGATAAATAAAGAAATATATGATGCCATGCAAGCTGCAAAGGATAGCTATCAATATTATGGCAGCGATAAAGTAGAAATTATCAAAGATCCTGAAACTGGAGAAAGCAAAGAAGTAATTGAACCTGTTCAGCTTGGTGCAGTTCTAATTGAAAACAGCACTGGGAAAATCCTTTCTTTTGTTGGCGGAAGAGATTATGAAGCAAAGCAGCTTAACCATGCTACAGATACAGAAAGACCAAACGGTTCAACAATGAAACCCTTAGTAGTTTACGCTCCCGCGATGGAGCTTGGTGCAGTCGCACCTGGAACAGTCATTCCTGACGTCCCAGTATACTTAAATCCTTCAAAGCCTGGTGTTCCTTATCCAACAAACTATGATAAGCGTTACAGTGGATTAGTATCTGCTCGCCATGCATTGAAGATGTCTTATAATGTGCCGGCCATGCTGACCTACAAAACAATTATGGATCAGCGCCCAGCCCAATATTTAGAAAAAATGGGATTCTCATCAGTGATTGAAAGTGATTATCATAATCCTTCTCTCGCTCTTGGAGGGATCACAAATGGTGTCACTGTTGAAGAAAACGTCAACGCTTTCGGAACATTTGCTAATAACGGAAAGTTCATTGATAGTTATATTATTGAAAAGATCGTTGATAATTCAGGAAATATCATTTATCAGCATGAGGTAAAGCCAGTAGAAGTATTTAGTCCTCAAACCGCTTGGTTAACGATTGATATGATGAGAGATGTTGTAAAAAGCGGGACGGCTAATTCGTTAAAAAGCCGATTGAAGTTCAGCTCAGATTGGGCTGGAAAGACTGGAACAGGTCAGGATTTAAAGGATACTTGGTTCGTAGCTGTAAACCCTAATGTAAGCTTCGGTGTCTGGACTGGATATGATACACCAAAAGCGTTAGAGCTTCGTTACAAAGGAATTCATCATAGCCCGCGGACCATCTATTTATGGGCACACTTAATGAACGCAGCTTACGATGTAGCTCCAGGAATTGTCGATCCTGAAGAACAATTCAAAATGCCTGGCGGGATCGTGCGCAGATCCTATTGTGCAGCATCTGGTCTTCTTCCTTCAGAGGCTTGTTCAAAAGCAGGCCTTGTTGAATCAGATTGGTATAACTCAAAATTTGTTCCTTCCGGCTCTGATAACAGCTTTGCAGATGGAAGATATGTTCAAATTGGGGAAAATCGCTATATGGCATTGGCGAGTACTCCTGAAGAGTTTACATCCTCTGGCGTTTTATTAAGTCCAAAGTACTTTGAGGATAAATATGGAATTCCAATTAAGGATACGACAAAATTAATACCTAAGTTAGACAGATGGGGAAATCTCCTTGTTGCAGAATCAAAGCTTTCGGAAAATGGAAAAAATCCTGGTGCACCAAGCATCAGCGGAAAAGATTCCCTTATTACCTGGAGCAAACATCCTGAAGGAGATGTAATCGGATACCGTGTCTACCAAAAGACAGAGGGCGGAGCAAAGAAAGTAAGCAGTATTTCCGCTGGGCATCCGTTATCATTTAGTGCATCAAATGGCGAATATTATGTAACTGCAGTAGATATTGCAGGAAAAGAATCTCCGCCATCCAATATCATCCAGCTTGGAAAACCACCAGAAAAAGAACAAGATGTAACTACACCTCCAGTAGAGGAAAAACCAAAGGATCCTCCTGGTGAAAGCGGGAATAAAAATTCTGATGGATCTGGTACTGCACCTGGTGATGGTGATGGAGATGGAAATGGAGATCATGAGGAAGGCACAGAACCTCCTCCTCCGAGTAACGAGTAATCGGTAAAGATAAATAAATGAAAAGAACCGCACCATATTGGTCGCGGTTCTTTTCATTTATTTACTTTTGATTAGTCTTCCATTGTCGATAGGTCGCCAGTCGGAAGATCTAGCTCCCATGCCTTTAATACCCGGCGCATAATCTTTCCACTTCTTGTTTTTGGCAGTTTATCACGAAATTCAATTTCGCGTGGTGCAGCATGTGCAGCAAGTCCTTTTTTCACAAATTGGCGAATATCCTCAATTAATTCCTCCGATGGTTCATGACCGTCCAGCAGCGCAATAAATGCTTTTATAATTTCTCCTCTTACAGGGTCAGGCTTGCCGATAACACCGGCCTCTGCAACAGCTGGATGCTCGAGCAGCTTGCTTTCTACTTCAAATGGGCCAACCCGCTCACCTGAAGTCATAATAACGTCATCTACCCGTCCCTGGAACCAGAAATAGCCTGCTTCATCCATATAGGCAGAATCACCAGAGACATACCAATCATCCGGCATGAAGTAAGATTCATACTTCTGTTTATTATTCCAGATCGTATGCATCATCGCTGGCCAGCCCTTTTTAATGGCTAAGTTCCCCATGCGATATGGAGGCAGCACATTTCCTTGATCATCCACAATTGCAGCAGCTACTCCAGGAATTGGTTTCCCCATCGACCCAGGTTTAACTTCCAAGCAAGGATAATTACAGATTAACAGCCCTCCCGTTTCTGTCATCCACCATGTATCATGAATTCTTAATTGGAAAACCTTCATCCCCCATTTAATAACCTCTGGGTTCAGTGGCTCCCCGACACTCACAACATGACGAAGAGTGCTCAGGTCGAATCTCTTAACAATCTCATCTCCAGCACCCATTAGCATTCTAAATGCAGTTGGTGCACTATACCATACAGAAACGCCATATTCTTCAATCATTTTATACCATGATTCCGGGTTAAATCTTCCTCCGATAATTACATTTGATGCTCCCGCTAACCATGGCCCAAACATCCCATAGGATGTGCCTGTAACCCAACCCGGATCGGCTGTGCACCAGTAAATATCATCCTCTTGTAAATCAAGCACCCATTTGGCTGTTTGATAATGCTGAATCATTGCATTATGAACATGAAGAACCCCTTTGGGCTTACCTGTGGAGCCAGAAGTATAATGAAGAATAAGACCATCTGTCCGCTCAACCCACTCGATTGAAAGCTTATTGCTTGCTTCCGCAGATCGTTTATTAAAATCTACATATGGTCCGTCCTCAACAATATTTTCTCCTACTAGGAAAATAGTTTTTAATGATGGAAGCTCATCGACAGGAACACGTTTTAATAGATCTGGTGTTGTAATCAGAACCTTTGCTTCACTATCCTCTAATCGATCACGTACGGCTCCCTCCATGAACGCTTCAAATAATGGCCCAACAATTGCACCAAGCTTTATTGCACCTAAAGCAGCGAAATACAGCTCTGGAGAGCGTGGCATAAAGATAAATACCCTATCACCTTTTTCAACATCTCCATATGCTTTCAAAGCATTTCCCGCTTTGTTCGAAAACTCCTTCATCTCTTTAAACGTATACTTTTCTTTCCTTAAGCCGTCCCTGAAATAAAGAGCAATCTTATTTTTTCTGTAGGTTTCAGCATGCCGGTCAATTGCCTCATAGGCCATATTCACAAGGCCCGTTTTATGCCAAGAAAATTCTTTCTCAACATCCTTCCAATCGAAGTTGTTGTACAATTCATCATAATTTTTAAGATTATAGTCCCCTTTAGTTGCTGGCAGCGCTTCCACTTTCATAAAAAATCCCCCTTTAAATAAAAAATAACTTCAGCCCTTCCCATTTCCTATGTAAGAAAGATTATTCAAGAGTAAGCAGGGCCCTCTTGCATTTCTTAATTGTTTACTATTATAGTATAAGTTCAATCAATTCTCAATTTTAAAAAAATTCTCTCGTCATTTTTTTAATTACTTAGTAGAATAGATCCATAATTGTCACAAAAAAATCTGAATACGATGGAAAATCAATTGAAAGCGCTTAAAAATGCAAGTTATTATGTATAATAGAATTACTCATAATCATATTTATAGGCGGTGTATAAATGGAACATCGAAAAACGTATAATGCGAAAGAAATCAAGACTCCTAGGGGACCAGTGCTTATCGAAGGTCCTATCTCACCGGAAAAATTAATGGGATACGAGTTTCATAAAGATTTAACAGCCTTTCGTCCATCAGAACAGCAAAAAAAAGCGCTCATCGAAATTGCCGGTCTTCCTGAAGGAAGAATTATTGTTGCTCGAAGCAGAGATATGATTATCGGTTACGTTACCTATGTGTATCCTGATCCACTAGAAAGATGGTCTGAGGGAAAAATGGAAAACTTAATTGAACTAGGGGCAATTGAGGTAATACCTGAATTCAGAGGATCTGGAACAGGCAAGAACTTATTGAAGGTTTCAATGATGGATGACGCAATGGAAGATTATATCACCATCACTACGGAATATTATTGGCACTGGGACCTAAAGGGCACAGGATTAAATGTATGGGAATACCGAAAAATAATGGAGAAAATGATGAATGCTGGCGGTCTTGTCTGGTATGCGACAGATGATCCTGAAATCAGTTCACATCCTGCTAATTGTTTAATGGCCAAAATTGGCAAAAGCGTCGATTTAGAATCCGTTCAGAGGTTTGACCGTCTCCGCTTCATGAACAGATTTATGTACTAGAATTGCCATCATTTTTAGAATGGAGGGGTCGTAAGTGATTGTTGAAGAAATTATGAAGAAGAACGTTATTACATTATTTGAGAATGATAGTATAGCAGATGCTATTCGATTAATGGGTGAAAAGAAAATTCGTCATCTTCCTATAGTAAATATCGAACAGCATTTAGTTGGCCTAGTCACAGATAGAGATATCCGTGATGCAACACCGTCCATATTTGATACGGAGAAGTTTAAAGCCGGATTACAAAACCCACTGAAAATGATTATGAAAACAGATGTAATTACAGGGCATCCGCTTGACTTTGTTGAAGAAATCTCCGCTATTTTATATGAGCATCGGATTGGCTGCCTGCCTATTGTAAACAATAAAAAATTAATTGGGATAGTAACAGAAACAGATTTGCTTCGAACGTTAGTTGAATTAACTGGTGCACACCAGCCAGGCTCTCAAATTGAGGTAAGAGTTCCAAACAAAACAGGAATGCTCCATGAAATTTCATCTGTAATTAGAAATAAAAATGCGAATATTCAAAGTGTCCTCGTCTATCCTGATAAAAGTGATGAAAAATATAAAATTATTGTCATAAGGCTTCAAACGATGAACCCTCTTTCATTAATAGAGGATTTAAAAAATGCTGGTCTTCAAGTTCTATGGCCCAATTATCCAGGGATGTCATCATGATGAAGGATTCAGTTTTCATTTATTCAGAGGATTTGCTGAGCTACAAATTCAATACAAATCATCCCTTTAATCAAATAAGAATCAAATTAACACTTGAATTACTTCAAGATTTGCAGGCGATTCGGGATGATCAGCTCATTCCTCCGCGTCCTGCGTCAGACGATGAGCTGCAATTAATTCATGACCCTAGATATATTCATGCAGTCAAGCTCGCGGGAATCGGCCAGCTGTCTGCTGAACAAGCAGATAATTATGGACTTGGCACAGAGGATGTTCCGATCTTTCAAAATATGCATGAAGCGAGTTCATTACTCGTAGGAGGAACACTAACAGCGGTTGACTTGGTCATGAGCGGAAAAGCCAGACATGCCCTTCATTTAGGCGGGGGATTACACCATGGTTTCCGGGGGAAGGCATCCGGCTTTTGTGTGTACAATGACAGTTCAGTTGCTATTAAGTATATTCAAGAAAAATATAAAGCAAGAGTACTCTATATTGATACAGATGCCCATCATGGAGATGGTGTGCAGTGGTCCTTTTATGATGACCCGAATGTTTGTACACTTTCCATTCATGAAACGGGCAGATATTTATTTCCAGGGACCGGAAATGTAAATGAAAGAGGTCAGGGAAACGGATACGGATATTCTTTTAATATTCCGCTTGATGCGTTTACTGAAGATGAATCTTGGCTTGATGTATATCGCACATCCATTAGAGAGGTAGCTGAATTTTTCAAACCCGATGTCATCCTTACTCAAAACGGTGCTGACTCACATTTTCATGATCCCCTTACTCATTTATCAGCAACTATGAACATTTATCGTGAAATTCCAAAACTCGCACACGAAATTGCCCATCAGTATTGCGATGGAAAATGGATAGCTGTTGGAGGCGGCGGCTATGACATCTGGCGTGTTGTTCCCCGAGCTTGGGCATTAATCTGGCTGGAAATGACTGAAAACTCAAATTGTTATGGCAGTTTGCCGTCCGGATGGACCAATAGATGGAAGGATCAAGCACCAATCCCGCTGCCTGTTAAGTGGGATGATCCGGAAGATATGTACAAGCCAATCCCACGTAAATTAGAAATAACCGAAAAAAATAAGCAAACATTAGAAAAAGCACTGTACCCAATTAGGAATCAGAAAAAAACTGAATCAATATAAGAAAAGCGAAAGCACCTTGATCATCACCTACAATCGCAGAAGGGACGGTTCTTTCAATGAAGGAGACACCAAGTGAGAAGCGAATAGATATTGACTTATCGCTTGGAGTGGACCAGATGTTTGGTAGGCGATAGGACGCTTATACAAGGCAATTCTCTGTTTCCTCAGGTGTATTTTCTAATAATAATAAAAAGGACCGAATGGGTCCTTTTTATTTTGAAACTAGATCATCTTCACTATATTTTGGATCTGAAATAATAATTTCTACCCGGCGGTTTTTCTGACGATTCTCCGGGCTATCGTTGGATACAATTGGTCTTGTATCTGCATAACCTACTGCGATAAACCTTCGGCTGTCAAGCTGGTGATTAGCCATCAGATAATTTATTACACTGCTAGCCCTTGCAGCTGAAAGCTCCCAATTGGATGGGTATCTAAAGGAACTCATTGGAATATCATCTGTATGTCCTTCCACCTTAACTAAATTAGGCAGTTTCACCAAAAGCTCGCCTACTTTATTTAAAAAGGCATGTGAATCCCCCAGAAGGGTCGCTTGCCCTGGATCAAATAGAACCTGCTCTTGCAGTACAAGAACGACTCCACGTTCCGTCCGATTGGCAATTATTACATCATCTAAGCCATTTTTGTCTAAGAAACTTTGTACTTCGGTTAATAAATTCTGTAAGGATTCCTCAGACATATCATTCCCACTATCTTTCTCAGGCGAATCCGTCTCTCCCACAGCAGGGTTATCTAACGGGACCATTGAAGGATAGAAATCAAAAAAATGCTCCTGAAATGATTCCGTTATTGCTTTAAATTTAATCATATCAATTTGGGACATTGAAAATAGTAAAATAAAAAAAACTAATATAAGTGTAACCAGATCAGAGAATGTGACCATCCATCCAGGGGCTCCTTTCGCTTGCCCGGCCGGTCTTCTCTTAAGCTTCATCATCCAGAGCCTCCCCTGAATTCATCACATGAATCGCTTCTTTTCGCTCTTTAGAGGATAGAAAAGCACTTAATTTCTCCTCTAATAGTTTCGGGTTCTGACCAGATTGCACACCGATAACACCCTCAATAATGATTTGCTTAAAAAACACTTCTTGTTCTGTCTTTAGGGCAAGCTTTGAAGCTAACGGCAGGAAAAATAAATTGGCTAACAGCGTTCCATATAAGGTAGTTAATAAAGCTATTGCCATATTAGGACCTAAAGAGGATGGATCATTCAGACTTTTTAACATAAGAACTAATCCGATCAGGGTACCGATCATCCCCCATGCCGGAGCATATTCTCCAGCCTTTTCTAGAATACTTCTGCCCTTTCTATGCCTTTCTTCCATTGCTACTATTTCTGCATTCATAATATCGTTAATCACATCTGGCTCAATTCCATCAACTGCAAGTAATATGCCCTTTCGTATGAAAGGATCATCAATCCCATCCAATTGTGTTTCTAACGATAATAATCCTTCTCGTCGTGCACGGTCAGATAGATGAACAAATGTCTTAATTAAGCCGCTTAAATTTTGCTCATTATGTGAAAATCCATGCCTAATCACTGTGAACATATGCTTCATATCTTTTAGCGGGAAGCTTACAAGCAATCCAGCGAGAAGACCGCCAACAACTATTAACATAGAGGCAGGATCAACAAACGAAAGAAATCCACTAATCCCTCCGTTTGTGATAACTCCAAAAATAAGCATTCCAAAACCAACGAGTAATCCAATGGGTGTTAACGCATCAAACCTTTTCATATTCCCTCTCCCGATCATTTAAAAATATGTTTTATCTGTTTTTCTATTATTTAGTTGAGTTTCGTTGTTCGATTCGATGAGGAAGAACAATAATATGATCGGAGATTTCTTCTTTATTCATTAATTTTGTAAGGAGTCTCATTGCAACTGCACCAATATCATATAAAGGCTGCACAACAGTAGTGAGCTGTGGCCTTACCATTAATGATAAACGAGTATTATCCGAACTAATCACTTCGAAGTCATCGGGAATTTTGAAACCTCTATCCTCTGCACCATGAACAACTCCTATGGCCATTTCATCTGATCCTGAAAAGATCGCAGTTGGCTTTGTATTTTGTTCCAGTAGCTTTTCAAATACTTCTATCCCGGAATCATAAGTATAATCCCCTTCTACGACAAAGTCTTCTTTGTATTTAATTCCTGCTTCATCAAGTGCTCGTTTGTATCCTGCCAATTTTTTATCCCGGTTAATTGGCTCTGCTAAAGGTCCAATTGCAATCGCTATTTCCTTATGACCCTTTTCGATAAACGAATGAATCGCATCATATACTGCTTGTTCATAGTCAATATTTACTGACGGGATTTTCTCGCTTTCTTCAATAGAACCAGCAAGTACGATCGGTACTGGAGATTTTTCAAATTCCTCAACTAGTTCTGATGTAATATTTCCTCCCATAAATACAATTCCATCCACTTGTTTTCCAAGCATTGTGTTTAATAAACGCAGTTCTTTATCCAAGTTTTGATCTGAATTGCTAAGAATAATATTATATTTGTACATCGTCGCGATATCTTCAATTCCTCTGGCTAGCTCAGCAAAAAATGTACTAGATATATCAGGAATAATTACGCCAACAGTTGTTGTTTTTTTACTAGCAAGACCGCGGGCAACAGCATTTGGACGATAGCCTAGGTTTTCAATTACCTCTAATACTTTCTTTCGGGTTGCTGGCTTCACATTAGGATTTCCATTAACAACCCTTGAAACCGTTGCCATGGATACATTGGCTTCTCTTGCCACATCATATATTGTTACATTCATATTTCCCACTCCTTATTCTAATAACGATCCATATGGTTTATCATAGTTTACTGCAAGCTGCAGCAGCCTAGTCATTCTCTTCGAATCTGATTAAAAATATATGTATAATTATGTATTCAATCATACGACAGTAATTGACAAGCCGCAATGTAAAGACTTGTTTTTTTATAAAAAATACATAATAAGAAAAGCGTACGCCCCATGAACATTCCCGTATTGGAGGATCTTTGAATCTGGCTGTAGCCGCTTGCACTAGTCCGTTTTCCAATTCGAAACATATTATATTTCTTATTCTCAATAGAAAAAGCCTTCTACACGATGCAGAAGGCTTTCAATATTTAAACTCTGGCAAATGCAAATGATCGTAGTTCGTTCATAAATTCATCAAATTGCTTTAAATCCATTTGCTGTGCATTATCTGATAACGCAACAGCTGGATCTGGGTGAACTTCAGCCATTACCCCGTCAGCACCAATCGCAAGAGCTGCCTTAGCTGCTGGGAGAAGCAAGTCACGTCTTCCAGTCGAATGTGTAACATCAACTAATACTGGTAAATGGGTTTCTTGCTTCAAAATTGGAACAGCGGAAATATCAAGCGTATTTCTTGTTGCTCGTTCATACGTCCGTATTCCACGTTCACATAGAATAATTTGCCCGTTACCTTGAGCCATAATATACTCAGCTGCATTTATGAATTCTTCAATTGTTGCCGAAATTCCTCGTTTTAAAAGGATTGGTTTATTTACTGCTCCGGCTGCCTTCAACAGTTCAAAGTTTTGCATATTTCTTGCGCCAATTTGAATGACGTCAAGATAGTCCACTGCTACTTCAATATCAGCTGGGCTGACAATTTCACTAATAACAGCAAGATCAAATTCATCGCCTATTCTTTTCAAGATTTTTAGTCCTTCTAAGCCAAGACCTTGAAAATCATAAGGAGAAGTCCTTGGTTTAAAGGCCCCTCCACGCAGCAGCTTAAGCCCTTTTCCTCTTACAGCATCAGCAACAGTCGCTACTTGCTCATAGGATTCCACCGCACATGGCCCAAAAACTAAATGCGGCTTCCCATCCCCTATTCTTTCTCCTTTAAGTTCAACAATTGTGTTTTCCGGTTTCTTTTTCCTAGAAACTAATAGAGCCTTGCGATGATCATCTTCCTGAAGCTCTAAGCCAGCTTTGAAAATTTCTTTAAACACATGCTCAATGGTCGAGTTTTCAAATGGCCCATCATTATGTTCCTTAATCTGATCAAGCATTTTTCTCTCACGGACAGGATCATAACGATAAACCCCCTGTGTTTCCTTCGCCTTTCCAATTTCCTGAACAAGCTTAGCTCTTTCATTAATTAGTGATAAAAGCTGTAGGTTTAGTTCATCGACACGATTACGTAGCTGATCAAGTTCCTTACTCATTACAATCCCTTCCTTTCCATTTTTAAATGTTGAGTCAGAAAAAGAGTGTTCCTCTGATATTGTCTAGCGTTAGAGCCTATCGCCTATCAGACTTCAGGTCTTCGCCCTGCGCTAAAGCCAAACATTAGTTTGCTCACGCTCACCATGTTACCTTTATCGAAAGGAAGATCCCCTTCCAGTTTGTACAGCGACGAATAAGGCACTTGCGCTTTTCTTCTTTATCGACCCGATATTATGTGTTACATTTTAAATAATTAGAGTTATTATATATGAATTATCTGAGTATGTCACTAATATTTTCTTTATTAATTAAACGCTTTTAAGCGATAAAGTGACTAATGAACTATGAAGAAGGTGTTTCCTTTGCTAGAACATAAAAAGCTATTTGCCTTAGATATTGGCACACGTTCTGTAATCGGTATTATTCTAGAAGAACAAGATGGACACTACCATGTTATAGATAGTCTAGTTAAAGAGCATACTGAGCGTGCAATGCTTGACGGACAAATACATGATGTCTTATCCGTATCGAAAATTATTACTGAAATTAAACAAAAGCTCGAGGAAAAACATGGTCCACTGAAAAAGGTTTGTGTAGCTGCTGCCGGGAGAGCGTTAAAAACCGAACGTTCAAAAGTAACGATCGATATAAATGGCAAACCGCTCATTAAAAACCAGGATATTCTCCACCTCGAACTTTCAGCAGTCCAGCAAGCGCAATCTTTTGTCGCAGAGAAACATGAATCCGAGCAGAGCTTTTATTATTATTGTGTTGGCTACTCTGTTCTTTATTACCGTCTCGACGGAGAAGAGATTGGCAATTTAATTGATCAGCAAGGAAAAGAAGCTTCAGTTGAAATTATAGCTACATTCTTGCCAAAGGTAGTTGTTGAATCGCTGCTATCTGCCCTTCACAGAGCTGGTCTTGAAATGGAAGCATTAACACTTGAACCAATCGCAGCCATACATGTATTAATTCCTCCCTCAATGCGCCGACTAAATGTTGCATTAGTTGATATCGGTGCAGGGACATCTGATATTGCCATAACAGACCTAGGAACTGTCATTGCTTATGGAATGGTTCCTGTCGCTGGTGACGAAATAACTGAAGCAATTAGCGATCAATTACTTTTAGATTTCCCCTTTGCAGAAGAGGCAAAAAGGGAATTATATAAGAATGATACAATAACAGTTACAGATATACTAGGATTTGAGACTGATGTGAGAAAAGAAGATCTCGTGTCACAAATTTCTCCTGTTCTTGATCGGCTTGCTTCATCGATTTGCAATGAAATAATGGAGCTGAATAATAATAAACCGCCTAAAGCAGTTATGCTTGTCGGCGGTGGCAGTCTCACGCCCGAATTGCCAAAAAGAGTTGCTGAGAAACTAAATCTCCCTGAAAACAGGGTTGCAATTAGGGGAATCGATGCTATTCGTTCATTAACAATCGCTAATCATATAACACAAGGACCAGAACTTGTTACACCAATTGGGATTGCCATTGCCGCACATCACTCACCTGTGCAATACAAAACGGTTTATGTGAATGAACAGCCTGTCAGATTATTCGAAGTCAAGAAACTGACTGTTGGCGAATGTTTGCTTGCTGCCGGAATAAAAATGAATAAGCTATATGGAAAGCCAGGTCTAGCACTTATTGTTACTTTAAATGGTCAAAATGTTACCATTCCTGGCGGTCATGGCGATGCGCCTGTCATCCTGCGCAATGGACTAGCAAGTTCATTAGATAGCGAAATTGAAAATGGAGATCAGCTCCACATTGAAAAAGGGAAGGATGGACTGCGGGCAGATTTACAAATAAAAGATCTAATCGATGAAATTCCCAAAAAAGAAGTAACAATAGACGATAAAGTTTATTCGATCGAAGCGATTATTACTTGTAACGGAAAGGTCGTTTCAGCTGAAGATGCTGTTGAAGATCGAGATGTAATTGAATGCAAAATTCCAGAGACAATTGAAGATCTGCTTATCTCCCTAAATTTGCATGAGTATATAATCGAGTCTCGGCCATTCAGAGTGAATATAAACGGAAAAGAAACATTTATTCCATCATTCTCAGGCAAGGTTTATCGAAATGGAATAGAGGTTAAGCTACATAACAGCTATGAGCATAAGGACCATATAATCATAGAGAAAAAAAAGATGCCAACGACTAAGGAAATAGCTGAAGTGAAACAAGTTATGCTATCACATACAATCCCCATCTCATTTAATGGGGAAAACATCCATCTTCACAAGCCAATATCAATCATTAGGAGAAAAAATACGGTTCTGTCAGAAAACGATCAGATCAAGGACGGGGACCATATTTCCATTGAGCATCGAAAGCTAGAACCTTTTCTTTTTCAGGACTTATTTGGTCATGTTGATATTGAAATGCCCGCACAGGCGAACGGAAATTTTGTTTTATTGAGAAATGGAGAACAGGCAACCTTTCATAGCAGACTAGAGGCGGGTGATGACCTTACAATTGTCTGGCCTTCGAAAGAAGAAATGAAGAAGCGCCTTGACCTCCCCGGGCAAGCATAAGCAAGCCTCACAGAAAAGCGTTCTGTACCCTTCTGGAAGGATTAGCTTACACCAAAGAGGAGTAAGTGCTGGGTCTGAACCTAGATCAACTTAAATAATTTCTTAGAGCACAAAAAAACATCCATTTTAAAATGGATGTTTTTTTCTTATTCATTTTCCTTCAATGCTTTCGCTAATGAATCATAAGTAATTTTCCAATGAGAGGCATGCCAAACCGGTTTGCCATTATTAAAAAGAATCGCTTGTGGTGATTCATGTTTAATTTGAAAGTTTTCAGCAATATGATTGGATAGTGGACGATCCTCTTGTACGACAAGATAGAATGACTTTACACTCTCATTTTCATTTACAAATTTTTCATATTCCTCATAAGCAGCCTGGCTGATCGGACAAGTTGAACTATGCTTGAGGAAAAGAAACAAACTACCTTCTTCTACTTTCTTATCAAATGCTACATTTTCACTTATTCTTTGCATTGTAATCCAATCCCCCTAGTTAGAAATAACGGTGAAGCCATTTTATCACTTCACCGTTTCTAATACAATTTAATCAATTATTGACGAACTTTTTCCTCTGTTTCATCAAAAGCCCTCTTCGTTTCTTCCAGTCTTTTTTGAATCTCAGAGTCATGTGCCGGCAAAGCAATATGTCCTGTACTGGTTACCTCTGTACGTGCTTGAGATTCATCACCAGCTTTTAAGCTCTTCACCTTATTCATGATTTCTGAACTCTGCTTGGAGACTGTATTTGTAAGTGCATTTGTCTTTTCCTTAGCTGCACTAGCCAATACTGTTCCCTTTGCAACTGCAGTTTCACGGAATTGACCAGTTTTTTCTTTTAGAACAATAGCCTGCTCATTCATATTACTTCTTAATTCTTTACCGGATTTAGGCGCTAGGAAAAGAGCTGTTGCAGCACCAACGATCCCACCGATTAAAGCGCCAATCAAAAAATCCTTTGTGTTGATACTTTCATCTGATTTCGACTGATTTTGATCATTTTGGATTCGTTCTTGACTACCCATACTCATTACTCCTCCTTTAGTTTCTTCCTCTGATCCTTTTTTTCTGAAGGACTTGTTCCCCCTCCACTATAGACTTTTCGTTTTGTTTTCTCATTTTCCATTTATCTTTCATTTCAAGAAAAATCTGACTCCACTGAACCACTGCAGCAATCTTGTCCTTATTTTCTTCAAATTGATTATTCACTGAGGCAGTAACCTTTTGGATCGAACCATTAAAACTGCGAACGGTATCTCCTACATCTTTAACCGCAACAACTACACTATTCAAGTTTTCAGATTTATGCTGTATATCTTCTGCAAGTGCATTGGTTTTATGTAAAAGTTCGGTTGTTTCTCTTGTTACCCCATCTAGTTGTTTTTCCAACCCAACTAATGTCTTCGATACACTATCTAATGTTACCTGTAAAGATTTTAATGTTTTAGATAAATAAATAACAAGAATCAAAAATGCAATCGCAATAACCGCTATACTTAAATATAATATAATCTGCAATAAAAGCACCTCCAAATGGAATATTACTACTATCTTTCTACCCTATTTCGTTCGACATAAACCTTCATTTCCTTATTACATTTCCATACTGCCCTGCACATACCTTCTTTTGCTTTCGACATTTTCCATTACAAATATAAATTTATCATATTTAGTAGGTTTAAATAAACAAAAATGGTTATTTCGGGTACAATAGTATGGTGACATATTAATTATTTATTCGGAGGGGTAAAAATGAAAGATCCTCGAATTGCAACACTCGCAAAAAATTTAATAAACTATTCAGTGCGCCTGCAAAAGGGAGAAAAGGTTCTTATAGAGAACTTCGGGCTGCAAAGAGAGCTTGTAACAGCGCTAGTTAAAGAAGCATATGCGGCTGGCGGCTATCCATTTGTTTCACTGAAAGATCATCAAGTAGACCGTGCTCTATTAATGGGAGCGCAGGAAAAGCAATTTAATATGATGGCAGATTTCGAAGCAAATGTCATGAGTAAAATGGATGCATACATAGGTCTTAGATCAGGTGATAACATTAATGAACATGCGGATGTGCCAGATGAAAAAATGAGAATACAAGGTTCAACGATTGGCAGAAAGGTCCATAGTGACATTCGCGTACCAAAAACGAAATGGGTTGTTCTTAGATATCCAAATTCTTCAATGGCACAGCTGGCAAAAATGAGTACAGAAGCTTTCGAAGATTTCTACTTTAAAGTATGTAATCTTGACTATGGCAAAATGGATCAAGCAATGGACAATCTCGTTGAATTAATGAATAAAACGGACAAAGTTAAAATCACTGGCCCTGGAACAGACTTAACATTCTCAATCAAAGATATTCCAGCTATTAAATGCTCAGGGCAAATGAATATCCCTGATGGAGAAGTTTATACAGCTCCTGTCCGTGATTCGGTGAATGGAGTGATCACATATAATACTCCTTCTCCATATCAAGGCTTCACATTTGAAAATGTAAAATTAACCTTTAAAGATGGAAAAATTGTTGAAGCAACAGCAAATGATAGCGAAAGAATTAATAAAATATTCAATACAGATGAAGGTGCCCGTTATATCGGCGAATTCGCCATTGGCGTAAATCCTTTTATCCAGCATCCGATGCAGGATATCCTTTTCGATGAAAAAATCGATGGCAGCTTCCATTTTACTCCTGGCCAAGCGTATGATGATGCATATAATGGCAACAAATCAAATATTCACTGGGATATGGTCAATATTCAGCGTCCTGATTATGGCGGCGGTGAAATCTATTTTGACGATCGCCTTATCCGTAAGGACGGCCGTTTCGTTATCCCTGAGCTAGAGGCACTTAATCCTGAGAATTTAAAATAATAAGCGGAAGCACTTGATCTAGTGATTTCTCTAACAAAAAAAATGATGCAGCTAATTTAGCTGCATCATTTTTTATAGCTGTTTTTCATAAGCTTCCTGAAACTTCTGAATATCTCCTGCCCCCATAAAAATAATAACGGCATTATCATGTGCTTTTAAAATAACTGTTTCTTCTTCAAGCAAAATTTCAGCATCAGGAATTTTTGCTTTTAAGTCCTCAATGGAAAGCTGTCCATGAACTTCCCGTGCAGACCCAAAGATTTCGCATAAATAAACTTTATCCGCTAAATTTAAGCTTTCGGCAAAATCATCAAGGAAGGTTTGTGTTCTTGTAAATGTATGCGGCTGAAAAACACAAACAATCTCACGTTCAGGATACTTTTGTCTTGCCGCATCGACTGTCGCTTTAATTTCTGTCGGATGGTGTGCATAATCATCAATGATAATTTGCGTTCCAATCTCTTTTTCAGAAAACCTTCTTTTTACCCCTTCAAAGGATTGAAGATATTCTTGAACGACGTGTGAATCGATTTCCTCATAATGGCAAATAGCAATAACTGCTAGTGAATTTAATATATTATGATCCCCAAAGGAACGAATGGAGAACGTTTCAAAAAAAGTATTTCTGACAAAAACATCAAATGTTGTTCCTTCTGTTGTTTTAACAATGTTTCGCGCTTGAAAATCATTTTGCTCACCAAATCCATAAAAAAGGACGGGAACTTTTGCTTGGATTTTTTGAAGATGTTCATCATCTCCACATGCAAAAATACCCTTATTTACTTGCCATGACATTTCCTGGAAAGCCGAAAATACATCGTCAATATTAGCAAAGTAATCTGGGTGATCAAAATCAATATTTGTCATGATTGCGTAATCAGGGAAATATGACAAGAAATGTCTTCTATATTCGCATGCTTCGAAAACGAAATACTCTGCATTCTCTTCTCCTCTTCCCGTACCGTCTCCAATAAGGAATGAAGTGGGCTTAGCACCTTTCATTACATGTGCAAGCAAGCCTGTAGTTGACGTTTTCCCATGAGCACCAGTAATACCGATACTCGTAAAGTTATTCATAAAGTCACCTAGAAAGCGATGGTAACGTATAATTGGCAAGCCAAGCTTCATCGCTTCTTGTATTTCTTCATGAGTATCCGGAAACGCATTCCCGGCAATAATCGTCATTCCTGGCTGTATATTCTCCTTTTGAAAGGGAAGGATCTTTATTCCAGATTGCTCAAGGGCAAGTTGAGTAAAGAAATGTTTTTCATAATCTGAGCCTTGCACCTGAAAATTCATATCATGGAGAACTTGAGCCAAGGCACTCATTCCAGACCCCTTAATACCTACGAAATGGTAAATAGTCATATAAAGAACCTCCAACCATCGTATATCTGTAAAACAGTATATGACATTTATCTATTTTTGCGCACATCCCAATATAGGACGTGCTTTTTAAGCTGAACAAATTTAAAAGAATAATTAATTATCCAATTAAAATTCATATTCAATCATTATACCATTATTTATCGTTAATAACTATGTAATAAAAAGGATGAAAAGTAAGCCCTTTTTACTGTAAAGCAGAAGCCAGGAACAATCCTTAGTGATTGTTCCTGTGACTGCTTATTTATTCAACTTTTTCTAGTCTTGGGTTTGGACGATAGCGTCTTCCTGCTTTAGCTGCATGTTTTCCATTAATTAACACATTATCCCCTGTAAATCCAATATTAATTTTCAACAGGCTGCTGCCAACACCATAAGTGTCAACTGGGACGCCATATTCTTCAAATTCCTGAATCCGTGATTCATTAAATCCGCCACTTACAACAATCTTCACATGGGTAAATCCTTCTTCATCCAATGCATTTCTAAGGGCGAATACTAATTCTGCATTTACTCCTCTAGGGTCAAATGTACCTAGAAGATGCTGATTTCGTAAGAAGTATTGGTCGATCAATGTCCGTGAAGTATCTAAACGCACTCCCTTTAAATCCTTGCCATATGTTCTTGCAACCTTGAGAGAGTCCGTAATCACATCATTATTGTAATCAACTAAAGCAACTAAGTCATCTTCAGGGAAGGTTTCTTGATAGGCTTTAGTAGCAGCGACGATATCTCCATTAAATAGTTGGATAAGTGCATGAGGCATTGTTCCCATGCCTTGTTTTCCCCACCACTCATTCATAGCATGGGTAGCTTGTGCTGTTGCCCCGCCAATATGGGCTGCATATCCATCCCCTGCCTGAGTAATATAGTGATCGTCGCGATCGCCCATGAAAATCACTTGTTTCTGCTTTCCTGAAGCACTTGCCGCCTTAACAACGTTATATACGTTTGTTGCGACTGATGTCCGTCTCGAAAGAATCCCGTCAATGACACCCTCTAGATAGCCAAACGTCTGGTATTGGCCTGTAATCGTTAATACCGTTTCGAATGGGGATATTTTGTCGCCATCCTTTAAAGAATATATTTCAAGTTCATCCGGATTATCAGCAAAAGTTTTAAGAAGTGCGATCACTTCATCTGTTCCACATAATACTGCATGGTTTTTTTGGAAAAACTGCATCGTGACAATGTTATCCTTCTTATATTTATTCACGATATCTCTCGTTTTTAAAAAATATACAGCGGAAAACCAACCGTCTTTCACTCGTTCATCGAATTTAAATGTCTGGTTTGTCAGACGTTTGATTTTCCCTTGAAGTTTTAATTCAATTTCTTTCATTTCTAAAAGCTCCTCAGTAAATAACAAATATTTATTCTTATTATTTTAAACATGCAAGTAAAGAATACCATGTATTAATTTATTGTACTAGTACCTTGGACTGATTCCAGATCAGCTTCAGTAATTAGAACATCCCGCGGTCTGCTTCCGCGTGTCTCAGATATCATCCCTTGCTGCTCCATCATATCGATTAATCGCGCTGCACGGTTATAGCCAATTTTAAACCTTCTTTGTAAGCTAGAGGTTGATGCTGATCCTTGATCTACAACGAATTCACAGGCTTCATAAAATAGCTCATCCTCTTCCTCAATCACTTGTGCTTTTTTCAATAATTCTTCCTGTTCAAATAAATACTCAGGCTCTCTTTCTTTTCTTACATGTGCAACAACATCGTCGATTTCATTATCAGACACAAAAGTACCTTGCAGACGAACCGGTTTAGAGCTGCCATTTTCCAAAAATAACATATCTCCACGGCCAAGTAATTTTTCAGCTCCGCTAATATCAATAATTGTCCGTGAATCAATTTGGGAGGATACAGAAAAAGCAATTCTAGTTGGAACATTTGCTTTGATTAAGCCGGTAATAACGTCAACTGATGGCCTTTGTGTAGCAATGATCAAGTGTATACCGCATGCCCTTGCTTTCTGAGCTATTCGGCAAATGGCTTCTTCTACATCTGCTGGTGACATCATCATTAAGTCAGCAAGCTCATCTATAATAATAACCATGAATGGAAGCTTATCAGCATAGCGTTTATGCTCCATTGCCAGTTCATTAAAACGGTTGATATCCCTTACACCTGCATGGGCAAATAACTCATAGCGCCGTTCCATTTCTTCGACAGCCCATTTTAAAGCGGCAGTTGCAGCCTTCACATCTGTAATCACTGGACTGACTAAATGGGGAATGCGGTTATACGGTGCTAATTCAACCATTTTAGGATCGATTAGGATTAACTTTAATTCATCAGGCGTTGCCTTATATAATAAACTGACTAGAATTGAGTTGATACAAACACTTTTTCCTGACCCTGTTGCTCCTGCAATTAGCCCATGAGGCATTTTCCGCAAGTCTGTTACAATCGGATTGCCGGCAATATCTAAACCAAGTACTGCTGTTAATGGAGATGCACTATCACGAAATTCAGGACTATTGATGATTTCACTTATATATACAGGTCTGCTTTTCTTATTTGGTACTTCAATTCCAATTGTATGTTTTCCGGGAATTGGGGCCTCAATCCTAATATCCCTTGCAGCAAGGCTTAGCTTAATATCATCTGAAAGATTTGTGATTTTATTTACCTTTACTCCTGGCTCAGGCTGAACTTCATACCTCGTTACAGAGGGGCCCTGCGTAATATTTACTACTTTCGCATGCACATTAAAGTTTTTTAAAGTAGAATTCAATAACTGCTCCTGTTCTTGTATCCACTCAGATGATTCCTCCTGATAGATAGCAGAAGTAAGGAGTGTTCTTGATGGAAATTGATAATAAGAAACTTCTTCATTCTGACTGATTGGTTTATCCTGAATAATTTGTTTATTCACAGGCAGAACTGGCGCTTCCTCAGTTACAGAAGATGGCTTAGCTTCTAAACCAGATTGGAAAGGAATCATTCTCTCGGTTAGATTTTTTTTATCTTGGTTTAACATGATCACATTAAATGGAATATGCTTTCTTCCTGACGCAGCTGATTTAGATTCTTCGTCAATGCTCTCTTGACTTTCGAAGGATTGACTATTATCGTCTGTCACTTCCTCCACTTCTTCTGTGAACTCAGATTCTATAGAAATGGGATAGAACTCTTCCTTAGTCAGTTCTGGTATTTCCACTAATGGTTCAGGATGAATTTCCTCAACATTTAAAAAATGCTCTTTATCATTTTCAGCTATATCCTGTGGATGGATTAGCCGATCATCAATTTCACCTACATCTATTTCTTCATCAGCAAATGCTTCTTCTATTTTAATATCATTATTTAATTCGTACTCAATCGGTTCAAGTTCCTTATGTTCTTCCATTCTAGTATTCGCTTTCGGACGGTCAAATCCATATATAGGAGAAGGAATTTCAGTTGGTCGAAATGGGACTCTCTTTTTTACCGATTCTTCCTTCTCGATCGTCTTTTTAGACGGTTGATTAATAGGGGAGAAAGATTGAGCAGCCGTTCGATTTTCACGCGGCTCTCTTTTAGTTGCCTGCCGCGCTCTTGGCTCTCTATTATTGGGCTCATCAGGAATTAATGGGAATCGAAATTGACCTTTTGGGTATTGATACACAATTTTTGCATCAATCTCTTTTGACGTTTCATATTGTCTGTCTACAGGCTTATGCTCTATGTATTCCTGATGATCTTCTTCTTTATAATCCTCTTCATCATTTCTAAACAATTGAAAAAACTTCTTAAACAAACTCAATGTATACCAACTCTTTCTTTCATTCTATCTTTCTTATTTTAGCAGTATTTCGTGAAATTTGGAGAAAAAAAAGAAATAAGACAAAAAGGACCACTTAGAGTGATCCTCTTATAAGTATTTGTATTTATTTTTTTTGATTTTTCCCAAGAATAAAAATTGGTTCGAATTCTCCATTTTCATAGAGAAAGGATAAAGCGGTAATTGGTACACGCCCGCTAGCGAAAAAGCTCATTGTTAGCTCAGCGAGTATATCATACCCAGTCTCATTCCTAATATCGGCAATGATTAATACATCCTGATGGGGGACCGCTACCGCCATGGAACCTTCTATTTTCTGCTCCATCTTCTTAATAAATGGTTCATTTAATATTCTGCTCGCATCGTAGCCATCATTTTTATTTAGAAAGTAATATGTATTTCCAGCAACCTCATCACTTTTCATTTCAGTAGAAAGAGAGCGCACATTAAATAAAGCCGTTTCCTTGATTCTTTCGGGAACCCAGCCTTCTTTTTCTATGAGTTTTGTATCAATTAACCGGTAAGTTGTGCCTAAATCAAGCGCATAATAGATTCTAGTTTCCGCAGTATGTTCATCAAATAAAAAGGATACCCCTTCTTCAGATTCTGATGGAAAGGAGGTTGATCGGATAACCGGAAAAATGTTTTTC
The DNA here is from genome assembly GCF_001439605.1 of Cytobacillus praedii. Lineage (GTDB taxonomy): Bacteria > Bacillota > Bacilli > Bacillales > Cytobacillaceae > Cytobacillus > Cytobacillus praedii. The sequence continues at coordinate 108,370 of NZ_LMBX01000003.1, read as the reverse complement.
TCCTGCCCTGAAAGCTGAATATCTCCTTCCATTGCTTGAAGCCCTTCTTCTACATAGTAAACCACTTCATCAATCGCCTTTTCCCTTTGCAGCTCCCATTTGGCGATGATTCCTGGCAGAGATATCGTAATCCCTTTACCTGTTTGTTTATGTTCAATCCTCAGTTCATCTTTCTTCTTGTTGAAAGAAAAGGAACGATTCGAATTTGTTAATCGTTTTTCTAATTCCTTTTTCATTTTTATACTATCCATTTTCATATAAGTCCCTCCTTAAAGGAGCTATCCCAACTTTTATTGTACATAAAGAAAACTCGCCGATTGGCGAGCCTTGAAAAGGCGAAGACAATGGTGTTATTAAAATTAATATACTATATAATTTTCAACTGCATAAATTAGACCATTTTGAAAAGCTCCCATCTGAAAGGATGGGAGTATCTATTAGTTTAGGCCGTCAATAAAATTCTCGATTTCTTCTTGCGTTTTACGATCTTTGCTAACAAAACGGCCTGTTTCCTGGCCTTCTTTAAAGCCGATAAAGCTTGGAATCCCAAATACCTCAAGCTGAACACATAAATCAATAAACTGATCCCGGTCAACATAAACAAACGTGTATTCTTGATATTTTGCTTCAACTTCTGGCAAAATCGGTTCAATAATGCGGCAATCTGGGCACCAATCTGCGGAGAACATAAAGATATGTTTCCCGTTGTTTTTAAATTGTTCAAACTGCTCCATTGATTCAAGCTTTTTCATATTTGTCTCCTCCTGTGTGACTAATCATTTACTAAATTACTTCCTGCTACTTTTTCTCGTCTATTTTGATAATAACAAGCATATGAAACTAGGTCCACTGAAATGCAATAGTTTAATTATCAGTATTTCTACACCCAGATTATTATTCGTGAAATATTGTAAAAATAGGAAATAAGTTCTATAATTAAATATAATTTTAAATTTTTAGAATATTACTTCAATATAATGGGGTGTACTGCTTGAAAACTATTCGTAACAAACTTATTCTCATTTTGTGTATGACAATCGGATGCCTGCTTTTATTATTATCTTTTAACTTTTTACTTCATTTGATACAAAAAAATAGCGCAGAAAAGGAGGCATCCTTTCTGTCTATTATAGATAGAAGTAAAGATATTAAATACAATATGGCCATGACTAGGAAATTTGAACAGCAATTTCTAAGATCACCCGACCAAATAGGTGCTGATCTAGTCGTACAAAATATTTTAAGAGTGAAATCAGAAACAAGCCGTTTAAGTGAGATATTAGATAATCAGGTTATAACAGAACAGCTTAATAAAGTGGTTGTAAGTACAGAATCTTATATGGAGCAATTTAATACTCTTTTGAAAATATATCAGCAAAAGGATTTTATCGAAGGACAAGAACTGCAAGAACTAACGGAAAAGTTTATCGTGCAATTCGATGAACAGGCAAGTTCAATTGAACGTGCAGCTGCAGAGGTTGAAAAAACAGTGACTGCAAACCAATCCATGCTGTATCGTGAGCTTGAACGACAAAACAAAACATATACGGTTATCATTTATGCAATTAGTTTCATCCTCATCCTTTCTTTATCATTAGTTGGTGTTTTTCTTCTTTCTACTATTTCAAAATCAATAACCTCTTTGAAATTTGGAGCAGAGAAAATTGGAAACGGGAATTTAGCTTATCGCGTACCATCCATTTCTAAAGATGAAATGGGAGCACTCGCTCATACATTTAATCAAATGGCTGAAAAAGTACAAGCAGCTTTCCTTCACATTCTTGATTCAGCTAATCAGCTTCAAGCTTCCTCACATCAGCTTACCGCCATTTCTGAAGAAACATCTGTACAAGCATATGAAGTGAATTCAGCATTAAAGCAAATCGCTGGCGGAGCAGATGAACAAGCAAAACAATTAGAATTAAGCAAGGCAGAGATCGAACAAGTCTCAAATGCTATTTTTCATACCGAGCAATTAAGCGCTGAAATATCCTCTGAAGCTGCTCTAACTGAAAAGGAGGGGTATAAAGGTTTTGAAATCATTCAAGACCTGCAAAAGATTTCAGATCAATTTCTGCATTTTTCTGATCTTTTAACTGAGAAGGTAAGCAAGGCAGCTAACCAGTCAAACAATATTTCCATTATCGTTTCTACGTTAGAAAACATTGCCGAGAACACGAATTTATTAGCATTAAATGCTGCCATTGAAGCAGCTCGGGCAGGAGAAGCAGGGAAAGGGTTTGCAGTTGTTGCAGGTGAAGTTAGAAAATTGGCTGAACGTTCAAAACAAGAGGCACAGGAAATACATACGCTTGTTTCTTCTATGAATCATATAATGGGACAATTAATAACGGAATCAGAGCATTTCAATGAATATAAGCATCTTCAAAGTGAATCAGTTACGTTGACAAAAAAAGCTTTTTTAAACATCGTTCATCACGTAAAAAGCATTCATAATAAAATAGGAATAATTGAAACTGCTGTAAAAAAAGTAGAAACGTCAAATGAATCATTAACTGAGCGCATGCATGGTATTTTTTCCATCTCTCAGATTTCGGTTGCTGCATCGGAAGAAGTTGCTGCATCAAGTGAGACACAGCTTGATGCGATATCAAAAGTAAATATAGCTGCAGCTGAGCTAAGCCAAATAGCAAACGATCTTCATCTAGAAGTGAGTCAATTTACGATAAAAAGGGAGAAGAACGAACGATAGCAGGGATAGAAGCACCATTTTCACCTGGCACACTTATTAATTAGACAAGGAAATAAAATAAACGAAAGGAGTTCGACTCCTTTCGCTTATTTTATTTCATCGTAACAGAATGAACAATTTCACTCATAATTGCAGCATCCGATGACAATTGTTTCGTTTTTGACTGAGATGTTATTTTTACACCGCCTGCACCAATAGTCATTTCATTCATATTCTTATCCGTATTTTTAATTAATAAAAACCCAAAATGCTGATCTTTTTCAAATATTTCATTTAAATCATACTTTTTTTGCTTCATTGTCGCTTCATATACCACTTTACTTTCTGGACCTTCATGCTGGTTATAAAAAAGAATGTATGTTTTGGAGCCATTTTTTAAAATGATATTATTAGGCGATGTTTCTTTCACTTCTACACCAAAAGGCAGATAAAACGCAATATCTTCATTTTTGTTGTTAGCTTCTTTTGGTGTACCCTTGAATGCCTCATTTACAGCATCCTTAGCAGCTTTTTGCTCTTCTTTTAAAGAAGCAGAACAAGCACTTAGCAGTAACACAACAGTAAATAAGAGCAAGGCAGCTTTTGATATGTTTCTCATACTATTTTCCTCCTTGCTGGGAATTCCATCATCCTTTTCTATCATACATTTCTTCCTAATAATCTGACAACCCTTCATTTTAAATAATTAGGCTGCTCCATAATTACCATAAGAAAAAAGTTGGAAACATAATCCTTATTCTACTGATTTTTTTTCCGATATTCATACTGCCCAATCAATAGCTTCATTACGTGCGAGAACATGTCAGAGCGGCTAATCTCCTCATCAGTAAAAACACCGATTGCTCCTTCTTTTTTCCTAATATCATTTTTATTTGTAAAAGCATCCATCACAGGTCCGAGTTCTTTCCCTGCCTTAAGTTGTGCTGCAACCGCTTCAGGCAGCGGGATCCTTGCTCCCCCAGCTATAATTGGCGTCTTCCCTTTCTCAGCTAGTGCGCCCCAGTTACATAAAAACAAGCCATATTCTGTATCTTGCACGCCTCCTTCCAGGCCAATACCGATTTCACCATCCCCTGCCTCTAATGCACGATAAGCCCGATTAATCGCACCCTTAATGGTTTCTTCATCCGAAAACGGCTGATCATTTACCCCAGATGGTATGTCTATAGTTGAATACTCTGCATCATACTTTTGAAATACATCTTTGACTGCCTTTATCTTCGCAGGATTTTTTGATCCAATAATGATTTTCATGAAATTTAACTCCCTTTTAGAAAAATAAAAAAGAGGCAACATCATGTTGCCTCCCAAAAGCTTAGCTGTTTTGTCGAATGGTTTCAACTGTTGTACGGTCACATGCTTTTACTAGCTTCACAATTAATTCTTTAGCAGCCGCATAATCATCAATATGGATGATGGAAGCATGTGTATGAATATAACGGGAGCAAATCCCTATTACTGCACTAGGGACTCCTTCATTAGAAATGTGTACACGGCCCGCATCTGTACCGCCTTGGGAAACAAAGTATTGGTAAGGAATCTTATTTGATTCTGCTGTATCTAAGACAAATTCTCTCATACCGCGATGAGTGACCATTGAACGGTCAAGAATTCTTAGAAGCGTTCCTTTTCCTAACTGGCCAAACTCATTTTTATCTCCCGACATATCATTCGCAGGGCTCGCATCCATCGCAAAAAAGAGATCAGGATTGATCATATTAGCTGCTGTTTGCGCTCCTCTTAGTCCAACCTCTTCTTGAACTGTTGCTCCAGAATAAAGGATGTTCGGAAGTTTAGCATCTTTCACTTCTTCTAGTAATTCGATTGCTAGGCCACAGCCATAACGGTTATCCCAAGCTTTTGCGAGAATTTTCTTCTCGTTTGCCATTGGTGTAAATGGACAAATAGGGACAATTTGCTGTCCGGGTTTAATGCCTATTTTTTTCGCATCCTCTCGATCGTCCGCACCAATATCAATTAGCATATTATTTATTTCCATCGGCTTTGAGCGCTTTGCTTCATCTAAGAGATGCGGTGGTATGGAACCAATTACGCCTACCACTGGTCCATTATCTGTCATAATTTGAACTCTTTGTGCTAACAGCACTTGGCTCCACCATCCACCAAGTGTTTGAAAACGAATCATCCCGTTCTCTGTAATGGAAGTAACCATAAAACCAACTTCATCCATATGGCCTGCCACCATTATTGTTGGTCCATTTTCGTCCCCTTTTTTCACGCCAAAAATACCGCCTAGCTTATCCTGAACTACTTCATCCGCATATTGGCTAAGCTGCTCACGCATAAAATTACGGACAAAATGCTCATTTCCCGGAGCACCAGGCAGTTCGGTTAATGTTTTGAAGAGCTGCAATGTTTTTTCGTTCATCTTTTTTCTCCTTGAATTAGAATAATATTATGTATTCTTTTATTTTACAGAACTTTCACAGCACTTGCCACTAATTGAGTTTTTAACTTCCTGTATTTTTTGATAAGATGGATAAGAGCTTAATAAGATTGGCGCGATAATTTTTTTGGAGGTGGTCAAATGAACTGGAAATCATTTATATTAGGTGTTGGAGTCGGATTAGCAGGTGGATATGCAGCACGAGAGCTGCTAGCACAAAAAACATCTGTCTCTCCTGAAAGAGCACTATACAATGCAAAGGAAACATTCAAGAAGGACGGACCAATTAGCGGGTCATGGATCCAAATGACGAAGGAACCCTATAAAAAAGGGCATTTAGCATACGATATTTACCGTGGGGGCATTACAAGAAAAATCGGAGAAACGCAAGAGCAATTTGAATTTATTGCGGATGCTGGAACTGGAATAATATTGGATGCCTACAAGCTCAGCTGAAAGGGAGTTACCGCAAGTTTCATCTAAATCCATATATTAATATAAAACCAAAAAAGTATTATCAAGCGAAAGCAGTCCCTTGGATTATCGAGGTCTATTTCGCTTTTTTGCATTACATCATAATTTTTTTCAGATTATTCAACTGTAATATTTTCTTCATTTTTACTTTCAGAAATCACATCTCGCAGAAAAAATATCCTTGCTCCACGAGATGTAATTTTCATGATCATTCCTTTTTTAAAGAAAACTATTCTATATTTTTTTATTTCACTTCATTCAACTTTGTAAGTTTTATTTGACAAGTATATTTAGATCGAAAATCCTCCTAGTTTTGTTTCAAGATACTCTGCGATCCCTTCCTTCCCTCCTTCCCTGCCCAAACCACTTTCATTCATCCCCCCGAAAGGTGCGGAAGCAGAGGTTGGGTTAATGTCATTGATGCCAATTATACCAAAATTTAATTCCTCAAAAGCTCTCATCGCTTTCGAAATATCTTTCGTATAGACATATGCAGCAAGACCATAATGCGTATCATTGGCCATCTCTATTACTTCTTCATTATTATCAAAAATACATATCGGAGCTACTGGACCGAATGTTTCTTCTCGAAAAATCCTCATATCTTTATGAACCCCCGATAATATCGTTGGTGCATAAAAAACTCCTTTATCAAGCCCATTTTCTTTCAGTCTATATCCACCTAATTCTAATGTTGCTCCTCTTTCAACTGCATTCTTTACTTGTCCATCAACTTTCTCAATCGCCGCTTCATTCACAAGGGGACCTATACTAATACCTTCCTCCAAGCCATTCCCAGCCCTTAAGTTTCTGACTCTATCGATAAGTGTACTTGTAAATTTCTCAGCAATTGAACGATGTACGAATATCCTATTTGGACTAATGCATGCCTGCCCCGTATTTAGAAACTTAACAAGTGCTGCTCCTTTTGCTGCATGGACAGGGTCAGCATCCCCATAGACGATAAATGGCGCATGGCCCCCTAGTTCCATAGAAACTCTTTTTACATTCCTTGCTGCTTTTTCAGCAATAAGCTTCCCTATCTCAGTTGATCCAGTAAATGTAATCTTTTTAACAGCTGGATTATTTATTAACTCGTCACCAACTATTTCAGCATTTGTTGTTGAAATTAAATTAACTGCTCCATTTGGAATTCCAGCATCGTCAAAAACTTTAAAAACTTCCATCGCACATAAAGGTGTTTCTTCTGCAGGTTTTAAAACAATTGTGCACCCCGCGGCAAGGGCTGGAGCAATTTTCCGTGTTATCATAGAGACTGGATAATTCCATGGCGTAATCGCACCTACTACCCCTATAGGCTTTCGGATTGAAATAAATCTCTGGTCTCTTCTTGATGAAGGAATCACTTCACCATAAATACGTTTTGCCTCTTCTGCATACCATAAAAGAAAATCAGCAGCATATTGAACCTCGTTACGTGAAAATTTCAATGGTTTTCCTTGCTCTATTGTCATTAATTGAGCAAGTTCTTCTTTACGATTCATCATGATTTCATATGCTTTGTATAAAAAACTAGAACGTTCATATGCGGTAAGTCGCGACCATTTGGGAAAACTTGTCGCAGCCGCTTCAATTGCCTTTTTCGTATCATTTCTATTTCCGTCTGCCACTTTATTAATTTTTTGGCCATCTGCCGGATTAAAAACAGTAAAGCTCTTTTTCGATTCTGATTCTGTCCATTTACCATCAATATAAAGCAAATAAAAAACCTCCTAATGAGAAAAGAACAAATACTAGACAACTTTTCTAACTCATAAGTTATTTCTTCAAATTATATAAAAAAGAAAGAGTACACCCTTAATTTATCATAACATTCTGAAATATTAATTCGCAAATTTTTATGCTGACTTAGTTTCAGTTACCTCCGTGTCGCCATTCTTAAACCAATTTCTTTCTAGAAGGAGCCATAGTACAATCCCCACACCAAGTCCCCAAGCTGCACCTTGTGTTGCTAGAACAGCACCTATTATAACTGCAATTCCTTTTTCTAAAGAGCCCTTCTCCTTTAATACGTCCATTGCTAAATAACCGCATAAATATCCCTGTATGAGCATAGTCAGCGCCATTCCGATATTGATTCCGGGCTGAAAGATTGATACAACTGGTCCAAGCATCAGTGCAATACTCATTCCCCAGAAAATCCCTGTTGCACCTCCCCAATAGCTATCTACCTGACTGCGGCCATTACTCATAAACCGATTTACAACTAGTACCTGTCCAGCAGTCCATTGAGGTCCAGATAAAGGTAAATACGGCATAAATATCCCTTCAATAAAATTACGGATGGAAACAATAATACTATTTCTGCTAGCACTAAAAACTATTTTTTCATCTTTACGTATTTCGTTTGCATTATTTAGAAGAGAACTGACAACTAATATATCACCGAATGCAATGATATAGGCTGCAATCGCCAATGGCAGCGCTTTCAGAAAATATTCAAATGGTGGAAAACCTACTCCGAAAATACTATAATTAGCAATGATTTCTCCGATCGGGATTGGTACGAGACTCCAAGAAATACTTGGTGCAGCTACTTCGCCGATAACCAATCCAAAAACATAAGATACTGTAAATGGAATAGCTATGCCAAATTGAGCAACATACCGAAAGAATGAATATTTTTCCCTAAGGGGTGCTGCAGTCTTGGAAAACATCATAAAAAAGCCAAAAGCAGCCCCGACCAAAATGGTAACAGGCATTGTCCAAACACGGCCATTAGCGGAAAATTCCCCATAAATGGCAGCAAAGCCTGCACCCAGCAATATACCTGCTTTCAGTGAAGTAGGCAGACGTTTAACTAAAATGTCCGCACCTTTAAATAGACCCATTAATAAAAAAATTAGGGCAACTGTTAATTGTAATGCTATTAATGCAAGAATTCTTGCTTCTCCTTCTGGAAAGCCAACAAGAAACCCAACATACAGCGGAATTCCCGCAGTGATCCACCCTGCAATTGAAGGATCACCGAAATGAGTATGGAGGAGATAAAGAAAGTTATTAATAACTACGAAAGCAATCGCCAGTTCAAATGGAATACCTAACACATCCATCATTACAGCTGTTATCCCCATAGGAACTACACATAATATTGCCCCTTGAATCCAATCAGGATATTCTAGTTTATAATGTAAAAATGGCAGCCTTAACTTTAAAGGTCCTAGCATTGAAGGTTGTTCACTGCCATCTTTCCTCTTTTTATATAGACCCATCTTCCCACCCCTTCATATTTCAATTCGTTATTATTTCAAACAGCCACTTTATTCGTTTTGATGCTGATTCCTATCTATACTGTTTGTTTTTCAACTATTTGTACAAACTCATTTAGTGCTTTATGAAATTCCTCTTGTTTTTCCAGCATTACATAATGACCTGAACCCTCAATTTCTGAAATGTGCATATCTGGTTTTGTATTCCTTAGTAAATCTCCTGTCCCCTTAGGCAAAAGCTTATCTTGGCTTCCTAAAATGGCACATATAGGAATATCGAGTGATGATAATACTGACCTTCCTTCTGCGTACTCACTACATGCTTTAAAATCTGCATAAGTGATCTCTATTGGCACTAAATTCAACTCTTGTCTTTCCTCTTCTAATAAAGATTCACTCACGTCTTTATTATACGAAGCATGAAATAAAGAATCTGGAAATACACCATTTGCTAATTTATCAAGTATTTTTGGGTGTACTGGCAGTTCATAAAAACTTGCTGCAAGGACTAATCCTTTCACTTTTTTGTTTCGGGCAGCTAATTCAAGGGCTATTAATCCCCCCATTGAGTGCCCGACCACGATCGTATCTTCTTGAATAGATTGGTCAATATAAGCAGCATAATCTTGAATAGATGAAATAATATAATACTCGTTTTCTCCATGTGCTGGCAGATCTATTGCTTCATATAATGATGATGAAGAATTTCTAAGTGTTCTCCATTTGCTCCTTGTTCCCCCTGCACCATGAATAAATAGTAGTTTTAAACGCCCCATTATTTCCCTCCTAAAATTGTTCTTGCAATAATTACTCTTTGAATTTGATTTGTCCCCTCATAAATCTGCGTTATTTTTGCATCTCTCATCATCCTTTCTACATGGTACTCTTGAATAAATCCATATCCGCCTAAAAGTTGAACAGCATCTGTCGTCACCTTCATTGCAACATCTGCAGCAAACATTTTTGCCATTGAGGAGGCTTGTGTCAATTCTGGGTTTTTTCCAGTAGCAGTTAGTTCATTTACCTTCGATGCAGCTTTATACACTAAACCACGTGCAGCTTCTATCTGCGTTGCCATATCTGCAAGCATGAATTGAATTGCTTGAAAAGAAGAAATATTTTTCCCGAACTGTTCTCTTTCTTGCACATATTCTAGTGCAATATCGTATGCCCCTTGGGCAATTCCTAGAGCTTGTGCAGCAACAGTTGGTCTAGATTTATCAAAAGTTTTCATGGCGATCATCCAGCCATCACCCTCATCACCAATCCTATTTTCTATAGGAATTCTGCAATTATCAAAATATAGCTGAGCAGTTGGTGATCCTTTTATTCCCATCTTTTTTTCCAGTTTTCCAACAACAAAGCCAGGGGTATCCTTCTCTACTACAAAAGCAGTAATACCTGTAGCGGTCTGTGCAAAAACTGAATATACATCTGCTACACCACCATTGCTAATAAACATCTTTTGCCCGTTTATAATATATGAATCTCCATCTCGCTCAGCGCGAGTTTTTAAGCTCTTTACATCAGATCCTGCATTAGGTTCTGTCAAAGCGTAAGCCGCAATTTTTTTTCCATGCGCTAAATCCGGAAGGAACCTTTTTTTCAAAGCATCATTTCCACCGATAATAATTGGCAATGAGCCTAATTCCTGTACAACAGCTACCTGTGAAGAAGAAGCACAAACGCGGGAAATTTCCTCGACAATCAAGCAAAAACTAAGTAAATCAAGTCCTAGTCCACCGTGTTCTTCCGGCATATTTGCGCCAATATATCCATACTCCGAAAGAAGATGTAAAATATCCATTGGATATTCAGCTTTCTCATCAATTTCAATTGCTCTTGGTTTTATCCGTCCCTGTGCTAGACGATGAATTTCCTGTTTAATTTGAAGATGGTCTTCTGATAAATCGAAATTATTAAAAACTGTTTTTTCTGCGTTCATTGAACTCCCTCCTCGCTATATTCCGAAAGCTGTTTTGCAAGGACAAACTTTTGCATTTTTCCACTAGTCGTTTTCGGAAGACTTTCCACAAAGTAATATTCTCTAGGCCTTTTATATTTTGCTAGTTTTTTCCCTTCAACTAAAAACCTATCAATTGTTTCTTCCTTTATATTACTGCCTGCTTTTTTGACAACGAACGCAACAACAGTTTCTCCCCAAATTGGATCGCTTTTACCAATTACCGCTACTTCTAATACCTCTGGATGTTCAAGGATTTGATCCTCCACTTCTCTCGGGTATACATTCTCAGCACCAGTGTTGATCATATAATCCATGCGGTCTTTAATCCAGATATAGCCTTCTGTATCCACATAACCCATATCACCTGTATGATACCAGCCGTAAGCAAGTGCCTTTTCGGTTGCTTCTGGACGGCAATAATATTCTTTCATCATACATGGACCTTTGACTAAGATTTCACCAATTTCTCCAACTAAACATTCATTTTCAGGATTAGTAGGTCTATCATTCTCCTCAATTCGGCTAATCTTTATTTGATGAGTAAGTATTGCTTTTCCAGCAGAGCCTGCCTTGGCCAGCTGTTCGTCTGGATACAAAACGCTCATCACAGGTCCCATTTCTGTTGTACCAAACATCTGCACAAGATCTGCATTTGTTTTTTCTTGAAATCTCCTGATTAATACTGGAGCCATGGAAGCTCCCCCGTAGCCTAATAATCTCAAAGAGGATAAATCAAATGATTCAAAATCCTTTACATTTAGTAGCATATTCACCATTGTTGGTGCCGCAAAGATATGAGTTACTTTTTTTTCTTCAATTGTCCTTAATACCTTTTCCGCTTCAAAATGATGCATAATAATAGTAGTAGCACCCACCATCACTCTCGGAAGAAATGATGTATGAAGCTCCGCTGTATGATTTAACGGTGCAACCGAGAATCCAATATCATTTTTATTAAGCTTCATGCATTCAATCATTAAAAAGTTATGGTGAATCATATCTCGATGTTTATGGATTACCCCTTTTGGACGGCCAGTTGTGCCACTTGTGTACATCATGATATACGTATCATCTTCAGTTACTTGAACATCTGGCGCTGTCCCATTACTTTTTTCTAGGACCTTATAAAAATCAAGTGAACCGTATGGAACATCTTCATCCGTGTATATAAACTGTTCAACATTTATCCCTAACTGAATTGTCTCTTTTACAACTTCAGCCACTTCCCTTTCAAACAAAAGCACTTTCGAACAAGCATTGTTTAAAATATACTGAAGTTCATTTGCTGTTAGTCGATAATTTATTGGATTAAAGACTGCTCCAAGTTTTGCCGAAGCAAATAATGCAATGACAAATTCACTATTATTATAGAGAAATGCAGAAACAACATCTCCCTTCTGTACACCCAATTCTGCTAGTGAGTTGGCAAATTGATTTATTTTTTTATTTAATTCATTAAATGTAAAGTGATGCTTTTTCTCTTTATAGATAAGTGCTGTTTTATCAGGGTAGTTTTGTGCCGACCATTCTATTATCTCTCCAACCGTAGTTGTCATCGCTTTTCCTCCTTCATTCAATAGTCATCCTTAAAACTAGCTCTACCATTTTCCATTCTTAATATTCATAAAATCCTTTTCCAGATTTTCTCCCTAAATGACCGGCTCGAACTAATTTTCTAAGCAGAGGCGCTGCTCGATATTTTGAATCCTGTGTTTCTTCATATAATGAATCCTGAACAAATAATAGAGTGTCTAACCCAATTAAATCGGCTAGGGCAAGCGGTCCAATTGGATGATTTGCACCAAGCCTCATCCCTTTATCAATATCATCAGCACTTGCTACGCCTTCCTGTAAAACAAATATTGCTTCATTAATCATTGGAACCAAAATGCGGTTAACTGCGAACAATGGTGATTCCTTAACAGCAATAGCTTCCTTCCCAAGGGATTCCACCAGCTCTTTTGATCTTTGATAGGTTTCTTCAGATGTGTCATATCCTTTTATAAGTTCTACCAATTTCATTACAGGCACTGGATTAAAAAAGTGGAATCCCATTACTCTCTGTGGATTTCTCATGACACTTGCAATTTCTGTAATACTCAATCCTGATGTGTTACTAACAATAATTGCCTCATCATTTACTATTTGATCAATTCGCTTGAAAATTTGCTTTTTTAGCTCCATGTCTTCGCTTACTGCTTCGATGATAAAATCAGCATCAGCAACACTCTCCCACTCAGTAGAAGTATTTAATAAACTTTTGTACTCTTCTATTGTTTCTTTACTGGCTCTTCCTTTTTCAATCGCTCTATTCCAATTTTTGCTTAATTGTTTTAAGCCCCGATCAAAATATGCCTTATCCTGTTCTATAGCAATTACTTCGTACCCCGCTTCAACACATACTTGTGAAATACCTGATCCCATTGTTCCAAAACCAATTACACCTATTGTTTTCATGTCATTTTCCTCCTTAATTTCCTGTAAATAATGGCTCTCTTTTTTTCAAGAATGCAGCTACGCCTTCTTCTTTATCATCTGTTAAACAGATTTCTCCAAATAATTTTGCTTCAATTTGTTGGCCTTCATTTAAAGTCAATTCCGCTCCCACATTGATTGCTTCCTTCGCCTTCTGTATAGCAATCGGTCCTCTTGAAGCGATAATATTTGCTAGATCAATTGCTTTAGATAGTACATCGCCCTCTATTACCTCCTCAATGAGGCCATATTTATATGCTTTATCAGCCGAAATAAACTCACCTGAAAAAATTAGCCTCTTCGCCATTCCCTGCCCGATCAGTCGTGGCAGTCTTTGTGTACCACCATAACCAGGGATAATTCCAAGCTTTACTTCTGGGAGACCAAATTGTGAGTCATTAGAAGCAATTCGAATATCACAAGCAAGTGCAAGCTCTAGCCCTCCACCTAATGTGAATCCATCAATTGCAGCAATCACAGGCTGTGATAGATTAGCTATTCGATTAAAGACTGCCTGCCCTCTCAAACAGAGGGCTTCCCCTGCTTCTGATGTTAATCCTGGGAATTCTTTAATATCTGCACCAGCTACAAACGCCTTTGAGCCAGCACCTTCAATAATAACGACTCTTACACAATCTTCAATTTGGAGAACAGCTTCCTCTAAATCATTAAAAACATCTCGGTCTAAGGAATTCACAGGGGGAGAATCAATAGTGATAATCCCGATGCTATTTTTCCTTTCATACCTGACTTTTTTCATATTTATCACTCCTACTTTTTCTTGGTCTTCAAATTTAAACTTGCAATTATCGTGCCAAAAAATAATATCTATTTATCTTAAATCGAGTGAAACAAAATCATCTATCTCCGTGGTCAATATGTAAAGGTTTGAAATAACTGTTTCAAAATGAAACAACTTTGTTTCTATTTCGCACAATTGTTATTAGGAAGAAACAATAAAAAAACCCCCTTCATAGCAAAGAAGAGGGAAAAACTACTAGTAACACCTCTTCTTATCTCTCAAGCGATGCTTGCTGGATTTGGCACGGTACAATTAGTCCGTTGCCGAGGTGTCATTGGGCCAGTCCCTCAACCTCTCTTGATAAGAAAATATTTTAAATATTCAATTTATTAAACTTGTCCTTTACTTTATAATGAGTAAGAGAGAATGTCAACTACTTTTATTTCTTTAAATTATTTACCATAAATGAATATAAATAAGGAAGTGAACATTATGGAAGTGTATGCCTTAAGCGGGGCAAGCGGGACAGGGAAAAGTACCAGTGCCTTATCTTTTGCGTATAAAAAAAGAATCCCGGCAATCATTGATGATGGTCTCTTAATATTAAATGGGCAAAAAATTGCAGGTTCATCTGCAAAGTTCGAAAAGAATTATATTTCAGCAGTAAAAAGAGCTACTTTTTTTGATGAGCAGCATAAGAATGAGGTTCAACAAGCCATTCGCAATCATTTTATCGGCAAGATTCTAGTCATAGGAACTTCCGATAAGATGGTAAATTTAATAGCAGCACGCTTAGAGTTAAATAAAATAAATCATTATTATTATGTTGAAGACATACGTTCATCTAGTGAAATAAAAATAGCACAATATATAAGAAATACAGAGGGAAAGCATGTGATACCTATACCATATAAGCAAGTTGATCAAAATTTCTTTAAGAAATTAATTGACAAAGGAATGGAGGTTTTTTCAACTAAGGAAGAAAGAATTGGAGAAACAACAATCGTTTATCCTGATTTTCATCATGGAACGATTAAAATCCATAAAAAGGTTTTTAAACAACTTGTTAAATATATTTGTGTAAACTTTGCAGAATTAGTGAAATACGAATCTGTTTCAATCGATTTACAAGGACTCCCCACACTAAATCTAAGCGTGTCCATTTGTTTTCCTATTCAAAATAATATTTTTGAGGAATTAACAGCACTGCAAATGGAAATTTATCAACATTTTCTTGATCATGTGAATATTGAACTATACGCAATCAATATTTCAGTTAACAAAATAGAAAAAGGAAGCTCTCTAAGAAGATGAGCTTCCTTTAAAAAGTCAATTATTCTATGAGGTATTAACGGAGCAAGAAACTGTTGCAAAAATCCTTTAATTTAGTAATGAGCGCCGAGAAAAACGAGGGATTCGTTTTTCGACAAACGCAGCTACCCCTTCCGGAAAATCATATTTATCTATAAAAGGGGGCGACCCCTTCCATAAGACTGGTACACTATTCACACATTGACTTACAGATTGCTTGACAGCTAGTAATGAAGAAGGTGCTTGAGAAGCTACCAGCTTCCCCATTCTAATTGAAAAACGATCTAACACGTCGTCATTTACCAAGTAATTCAGCATTCCTAAACGATATGCTTCTTCCGCCTTTAATACTCGTCCTGTATAAACCAAATCCTTCGTTAGACTAGGACCAATTAAATTAACTATGCGCTGTGCAAATTTATTATTTAAAGTAATTCCTAATTTGCCTACAGGAATACCTAATTTCGATTTACCGGAACCAATCCGTAAATCACAGGCTAAGGCCAACTCAAGACCCGCTCCCATTGCTGGACCATTAATAACGCCTATTGTCGGAATTGGTAAATTCTCAAATGTTGATATAGCCTCTTCCATTACGATAAAAGAGTTCTCAGCTTCTTCTAGTGACATTTGATGAAACTCTTTTATATCTGAACCAGCTGTAAATTGTTCCCCTGCTCCCCTTAAGATCACAACCTTATTTTTGGGGTTATCCAAAATCCTTTGTCCTACTTCAGATAAATATTTCCACATGTTTGCGGTTAAGGCATTTCTTTTTTGTGGACGGTGTATAGTGATAATAGCTAATCCAGCAGTTTCTTGATAGATAATTTTGGCATTTTCGTCTTTCATTCTTTGAATATCAACTTTCATCTGATTTTCCTCCTTATAGAGTTTAAGATTATAAATAATTAATGCAAATTTCATGCCATAATTAAATTTTCTAATCACAAAACGTAACAAGGAAAAAAACATTTATTCCCTATTCAATTTGATATTTTTTTAATTTAGTATAAAAAGATTTTCTGCTTATCCCCAGTTTCTGAATAGCCTCCGTTCGATTTCGAGTATTTTTTAAAATAAACTCAATATGTTCTTTCTCCATTTTTTCTATGAGGATATCTAATTTAGTTGTAAACAAAGGTGAAACGATTGATGGGCTAATACTATTATTAGAATTAATTGATGAAGGATGTCTATCTAAGCAGAAATAATCTGGGAGATTTTCTGGTTCAAAAAATTGTTTTGTACAAACGACTAGCATTCTTTCTAATACATTAACTAATTCTCTAACATTTCCTGGCCACTCATACTGTTCCATAATTCGCAACACTTCTTCACTCATTCTGACATGCTTACTATATTTCAAACATAACTCATTGAGAATTGTATTTGATAGAAAAGGCAAATCTTCCTTTCTATTCCGCAGAGGTGGGATATAGATTGGAACAACATTAATTCTGTAGTATAAATCCTCTCTAAACTGTCCAGCTTTGATCATATCTTTTAAATTTCGGTGGGTTGCACATATGATTCTTACATCAATCGGATAAAGCTTAGTTCCACCCACCTTTTGAAATTTTCGCTCTTGGATAACTCTGAGTATCTTCGCTTGCGAATTTAATGACATTTCTCCAATTTCATCTAAAAGGAGTGTCCCTCCATTTGCCATTTCAAGAAGGCCCTTTTTTCCACCTTTCCTGGACCCGGTAAATGACCCATCTTCATACCCGAACATTTCACTTTCAAATAAAGAATCGGGGATAGAAGCAATATTAATAGCAATATAAGGTTTATTATTTCTTTTACTAGCTTCATGAATTGAATTTGCGAAGATTTCTTTACCTGTTCCACTTTCCCCATAAAGAATAACAGATGCATCCGTATCGGCAACTTGCTTTGATAACTGAACAGCCTTTTGCATGACGCTTGATTTGCTTTCAAGCTTATAGAAATATCTTCTATCTAATTGCTCTTGAAGATCGGACAAATCCCGTTTATATTTTGTCAATTCATCCTGGACTTTAGTTAACTCGGTAATATCCTTCATGATTGTAACCACACCAATCATTTCTCCATTTTCTATTAATGGTGTGATATTTGCACATACATCCTTTTTTAGAGAATGGACATAACTGCAGTCATTGATTAAGGATTTACCGCTTTTTAAAACTTCTAAAATTCGAGAGTTCCCTTCAATTTCCTTTAGCTTTCTGCCTATAATTTTTTTAGCAGGAACTTGAAATTGTTCAGAATAAGCTTTATTTACAAAAACGATTGTACTATCCTTTACAATAACAATAACTGCGTCATGGAGCGATTCCAAAATAGACAGCAAATGTTTTTCTAATTTCATATAACCTCTCCTTTATTAGCAGCGTCATTTCCACTAATTATCGTTGGGGCTATTAAATGGATTACTTTCATTTTTCCAGTCAGCTTGAAAGAATTGGTTGATACTTTCATCACTAATTTCATTAAAAGAATCCGGATTCCATTTTGGCATCTGATTTTTATCCACCAATACTGCCCGGACTCCTTCGAAAAAATCTTTAGTATGTAAAAAATTAAGAGCAACTTCAGTATCCATAGCAAAGCTCTCCCTAAGTTTTTTTCCTTTCCCTCTCTTCATTAATTCTATAGTTACTTTTAATGATGTAGGTGATTTCTTAAGAAGAGTCTTCTTCGTTTCTAACGCCCATTCATCTCCATTACTAGCTCCTTCATCTAATGAATTTATTATTTGATCAATCGTTTCATATTGAAAATATTGATTAATTTTTTCCACGTTCAAGTTATGAGGTAATTCATGAGGTCTCACACAAACACTTTTTAAGAATTCAGCCATTTCTCTTTCTATATTTTCTGGTTTCCATACATGTGACTTTATAAACGCCTCTACTTCCATCAACCTGCTGCTATCAAGATAATAATCTGCCATATCTGTAGAAAGAATATCCCCTTTCATAATTATCTTTGCTGTTAATGCGAGATATAATCCAATCCTGCCGGGCATTTGATTAAGAAAATAATTTGCCCCTACATCAGGAAAAAAGCCAATATTCATTTCAGGCATTGCCCATTTAGTTCTTTCTGTGATTATTCTAAATCGGGCGCCGACAGAGAGACCTACTCCTCCTCCCATTACAATACCATCCATAAACACTAATACAGGCTTCTTATATTCATGGATGAGCAAGTCCATTTTATACTCAGTAATAAAATATTCTTTAGGGACCATACTATCAGGATTCAGTTTTACACTTTCATATATAGCCCGGACATCTCCACCTGAACAAAATGCCTTTTCACTTTGACTCTTTATACAAACCAATGAAATGCTTTCATTATGGGCCCACACTCTTAGCTGTTTATAAATATCTTTAACCATCTGAAGGGATAATGCATTTAAAGCTTTAGGACGATTTAGTATAATCCATCCAGTCCCTTGGTTCTCTTCAAACAAAACTTCATTTTCGACCATCATAACATTCATTATTCCTTCCATTTTTATATTTCTGCTAAATATACATAATTTTCTGTATTATTAACAATTATAACATAACTGCCAATTAATACTAACTAGCTGTTATCAAGGGATTCAATACACTACTTATTCATTCTCTTTTTCTTAAATCCATAATCATTCGAAAAAAATAAGCTTATCCAATTGGATAAGCTTAACTTTTTCTATATTGAACTTCGCAACGATAAATACGGTTACCTTTATTAGAAAACTTCTCTTCGTATTCAGTCATAATATTTCCTTCAAAATTACTCTTGTGAAGGTCAAGGCTTACATACTTTAACAGCAGCCCATATTCAGAAAAGCTTGTCAGTGAATACTCAAATAATCCTTGATTGTCAGTTTTAAAATGAATCTCCCCTTGATCAACTAAGATCTCCTCATAGGTTTTAAGGAAGGTTTTGTAGGTTAATCTCCTCTTTGCATGACGCGATTTCGGCCAAGGATCTGAGAAATTCAAATAAACCCTGTCCACTTCTCCTTTTTCAAAAAATGCATGAAGGTCATTTGCATTTACATTCATAAGTTTCACATTCGGTAATTCAGCTTCAATAATATGGTCAAGTGCGGTCACAATCACGCTGTCTTGTAATTCAATTCCTATATAGTTGATCGTAGGATTCGCCTTTGCCATTCCGCTTATAAAACGGCCCTTACCAGTTCCAATTTCAATATGAAGCGGCTGCTTTTTGTCAAATACTTCATGCC
Source organism: Cytobacillus praedii (assembly GCF_001439605.1). Taxonomy (GTDB): domain Bacteria; phylum Bacillota; class Bacilli; order Bacillales; family Cytobacillaceae; genus Cytobacillus; species Cytobacillus praedii. Next base: position 88,818 of record NZ_LMBX01000003.1, on the reverse strand, counting down.
ATTTTCCCTTCCATTGATCAGGAGATTGAATGACATATTGCGGATACTCAGCAAGTTTTTCCTTTGCCCAAGGTTTATTTCTTTGTCTCATAATTACACTCCTATAAAAGTTATATCGCTCAAACATTATCATGCAAACGGCAGTGTTGCAATTAGAAAAACTTAACAAGCGCCTATTTTTTCGGCGAATGTCTTATTTTTCTTATATGTTCAGAATGTATCGAAATACATTTTTAATTAGCAAAAAAAGACTGGTAACATGACAGCTGCCGGTTGAATCATGTATAAATCGAAAAAGGAACTCACAACCTAAGGTGAATTCCTTTTATTATAGTTGAAAGGGTGTCGATCATGCCAATCGATCAGCAGGATCAGTTAAATTTATTAAAGGATATATTAAGCAATCATCAAACAGATTGCTGCGGCTCAGTATCAGAATGTGAGCAGCTTGAACGATTAGTTAAATCATTAATTAGCAATCCGAATGTAGACCAAAGTGCCAAAACAGTTCTAGAAGATATATATAAATACAGTCAGAATGGAATTAACTCTTCTCAATTGGACAATCATATCGAAATGCATCAGCAAGAATTATCTGAATGGGTAGATTCAATTAATCAATTTTCATAGGATCTATGAAGATCTATAAGGAACTGGATCCATTTATTCATTTCCTCAAATCGGCTTTTGCTTTTATGCCATTGAATGGAATTAATCGTTTGTGCGATGACATACCATTTCATCCTTAATAGTAAATCATCTGTAAGTGTTAATCCGTACCGATTGATCCATTCATCCCATTCTTGTTTAGGAATATACCCGTACAATAGCATGCCAAGATCAATAGCGGGATCAGCTATCATTGCTCCATCCCAATCAATTAAATACAACTGGTTGTTTTCTGCTAGCAGCCAGTTGTTATGATTAACATCGCAATGGCAAACAGTCATCTCTTCACAATGGATATGATCGATTTCCTTCCTTAAAAACTCGATTGATTGGACAATTATATCCCTATCCCTTAAGTCTTCATCCAAATCTTCTTCAATGATTTGAAGGATAATTTCTGCTGTTAAGGGCGATTTACCTAGTCTTTCAAGCATGCTAAGTAAAGGCTTTGAGCCATGGATCTTTTTCAGCAGCTTAGCAACTCGTTCATTGTTCATGTCTGCCTGTTTTAATTCTCTGCCACTTTCCCATTGCTGGGCAGTGATTACGTCCCCATTTTCCAGTCTCTTTGTCCAAATAAGCTTAGGAACAATTCCCTCAGCGGATAGTACAGCAAGAAATGGAGATGTGTTCCGTTTTAGAAACAGCTGCTGCCCTTTATGCTTAGCAAAAAAGGCTTCACCTGTCGCCCCGCCCGCGGGAACAATCTCCCACTCTTGTCCTAAAATATGTTCCAAAATTGTTCACCTGCTTAGTAGAAAAGCGCAAACGCCTTGCCTCCCCCAACAAATATAAAATTTCTTTATTTGGGGCAAACTGCCTACGCTAGACAATCTATTTCAAAATAACTTTTTCAATTTCAAAAAATAAAGATAGCTATCGCTTTAAGATCACCCAATAGCTATCTTTATAAATTTTATCTCTTTCATGCTTTTATCGTCAAGCTAATTTATTCTTCACTTGCTAACAAGTACATAAAAGCATATAGGGGGCAGCTCTAGTGTATTTTTTTCAAGCATCCTCTTTGGCTTTATATTCGCTGTTTGTTCATCCGCAAGTACCAGCCATTGCTCTTCAGGAAGTTCCACAATTTTTTGTGAAAAAGCTGGATTAAAAAAAACAATTATCTTTCCCCACTCCCCATAATCATCGACATCATTTAAAAGAAATCCGATGACCGGCTTTTCAGCGGGGAGAAAATACATATGCTTACTTATAAGCTTCCGATTAGTAAACCGAAAGGCACCATGTGACTTTCGAATTCGAATTAGTTCACGCAGATAGGCAACTTCCTCTTCATAATAAGATTTTCGATTCCAATCCAGCTGATTAATTTTATCGGATGATCGATAACTATTTCCTTCCCCATTCTTCGTTCGGAAGAACTCCTGCCCGCTATGCAAAAAGGGAATCCCTTGTGAAAGCAGCACCATTGCTGTGGCAAGCATGTGCTGCTTCTGTCTTGTTTCTTTACTTATTGATTTAGAACTGACCGCTAATTTATCCCATAGTGTGTGGTTATCATGTGATTCTACGTAATTGACCGATTGTACTGGTGAAAGAAATAATCCTGCCTCAGTCCTATCCAGGCCAATACTTCCTGCAAGAACTTGTTTAGCAGCCTCATAATAATGGGCATTTCCAAATGCATAGCCTTTATCTTCTAATTGAAATGTACTCCCTTTAACCGTATCCCTGAACCAATCATTAAACTGGCCAATTCTCGGAAGACATTTTTGGTTGCGAATACAAGCCTTCTTATTGGCGGAAATTGGTGTATCCAAATCCCATCCTTCTCCAATAATAAGAATAGATGGATCAATTGAATCAACTGCCTTCCGGATTTCATTCATCGTTTCAATGTCCAAAATCCCCATCAAGTCGAATCGAAAGCCATCTATTTGGTATTCTTTCAGCCAATACATAACCGAATCAATAATAAATTTTCTTCCCATCAGCCGTTCTGAAGCAAAATCATTGCCTACACCAGTTCCATTGGAAGGCATTCCAAATTCATCATGGCGGAAATAGTAGCCGGGAACAATATTTTCAAAAGATGAAGACTCTCGAATATACACATGATTATAAACAACATCCATAATTACCCTTATCCCTTGTCTATGGACCGCATGTATCATTGCTTTCAATTCTGTTACTCTTGCATATGGATTAGAAGGGTCTGTAGAAAAGCTGCCTTCGGGCGCATTAAAATGCAATGGATTATAACCCCAATTGTATTCATCCGTATTCCTTCTTTCATCAATCCCCTCAAAATCATTAAATGGAAGAAATTCAATATGCGTGATACCGAGTTCCTTTACATAGGAGATCCCTGTTGGTGTTCCGTCTGCCGAAACAGTATGCAGCTCCGCAGCACCAAGATATTTGCCTTTGTTTTTAATTCCGCTATTAGAATGGATAGTTAAATCCCTTATGTGTGTTTCGTAGATAATTGCATCAGTAGGTTGTTTAAATAGGGGGAGGGGGGGGTTAGTCACTCTTGTTTTGTTCAGATCGATGACAGCTGCATATTCTCCATTGGTGCTAACTGAAATGGCATAAGGATCAACTGCCTCTCTCCATTCTAAATTCACATAGATTAGAAAGGAATAACAATAGCACTCAAGATCACCTGTTACTGCTGCCTGCCATACCCCTTTCTCTTTTCTCATCATTGAATGAAATATTTCAGTCTTAGGCCTATCCGTGGGAAGCAATTTTAATTTCACCTTTGTTGCAGTAGGAGCCCATAGCTTAAATAAAGTGTGATCGGAATGATATATATAGCCCAGTTGGCCATCATAGAAAAAATCATTATCAAAAGCAGCTGTGCGTATAACAGCGCCTATTTGCAAGTCTGTTTTTTCACCATGCTCATCAATTACCCAATATTGTTCACCAATTACTAGTTTTTCTTCTATCTGACAAATATATTTAACGCTATTTTCTAGCGGTATTCGATTTATAATTGTCAGAAGAACATGCTCCCCCCTATTCATTTTTTTAATAGAAAAGTGTGAGGAGCTTCCTCCGAAATAATTATTGGGAAGTAAGATCGTAATGATTTGCATGTCATCTAAGTAAGCAAAAAATTTTCGAGTTATGGCTTTCATGATCCTACCTCCAAATCCAAGTATTCATTCCTGTCCACTTGCCTTCGAAAGGATTGGAAGGAATTTTCGGCAAGTAATGGATGTTAATGGAGTACATCCGATATCCTCACCATCTGCATGAGCTTGTATCATGCCGGGAGAAGAAATTCTAATCTCACTACCAGTAAACGTTTCCACTTCCTTAAATGCAACATGTCCTCCCCAAAAAACAGTAATAAATACAAATAAGAGCTTCCATCTTGATAAATTATGAACAATAGTAATATTTAGCTGACCATCAAAGGGGGAGGCATTAGGGGATATCTTCATTCCCCCTCCATAAAACGGCTGATTTGAAACGGTTACAAACCAAGTGGAATCAAACGTTAAACGTTTCCCATCTATAATTAATTCAATTGAAGATCGCTGATAGGTAAATACACTTTTCAGCAAAAAATAAACATAGACTAGCTTTCCTAAAGTAATACGGTTTAATAGCTTTTTTATTTTTGAAAGATTTACTTTCCTTGCAATATGAGCATCCAGTCCAACACCCATATTATTGACAAAATAAATGCATTCCTCATCTTTGTTTGTTATTTTCCCTAAATCAATTAGTGAGGCTTCTTCCTCTAATTGTCTCAAGAGGTGGTAAAGCGCAGCAACTGGATTTCTTGGAATGCCATATCCTCTAGAAAAATCATTACCAGACCCACCTGGAATATATGCAAGCTGGATATGCTTGTTGGCTACAGCTCCATTCACCACCTCGTGCATGGTTCCATCTCCTCCAACAACGGCGATGACGATTTTTTTCCCTGCCTCTTTTTCAGAAATCAAATGAACAATTTCTTTTCCATGGCCATGATACGCAGTAAAAAAAGCCTCAAATAAAATGTTTTGTTCATTAAGTATTTTTTCAAGTTTTCGCCAAACCTTTTGACAACGGCCATTTTTCGCCTGAGGATTAATGATAAAATAGAGCTTTTTCATCACATATTTCTACCTTCTATATAGACTTTTTCCTACTATTCTTCTTCAGAAATCTCCCACTCAAGTCTTCTAATCGATGTCGTTTGGCAATATTGCAGCAATGCCTGAGCCGCTTTAAACTGCACATGTTTAAGCGGAGAACGAAGATTCCTCATGCCTTTAAACCATTCTTCATAATTTCGCTTTTCTATCATTTGGACATCAAAGGGAGCTGCAGGGTGATCAATATATCCATTTCTACAAAGAATCACCTTATGAATCGGTAAATCGATCTCATTCATGCGGAATATTTGATGAACAATTTTCGCTGTTCGGTTTAATGCTAATAATGGATTCAATACCTTTTTTTCTTCCCCATTTACTCGTTTCACCCAAAAGCGTTCTTTGGATCCGATAAATACGGATGAATCCTCTTCCTCTAAAAGACTAATGCACCAAACACCAGTCGGACTTAAAATAATCGTTTCTACTTCCACCGGCGCCTTTTTTAGCAAAAAAAGCGGTAGATAGAGAACGAGAAACGTATCAGGAAAACGTTGAAGAAAAAACTTTAACTTTTCATCATAATAGAACCGTTTATCCACAAACGATTTCTCAGTCAAAGTAGAGCTCGCCCATTTCATTTGAAAGCGGAATAATTGATCTAGGAACTGATGTTTTAATTCCTCCACTGAATCAGGACGATAGGTGAATTTTGTTTCGAATTGCAGAATGGCTTCCTCTCCACTATCTTCGTTATCAGGATCCATTTGATCTAGTTTTAACAGATCTTCCTCTTCATTATCCTTCTTGCCTAGCTTCCATAGCCCTTTTAGCTTATCTATTAAAGGCTTTTTCTCTTCTTCAAGCCAATCAGGATTTTCTTCCTGTGACTGGTTCATGAAGACAGAAGCATCGTTATTTTCCCATGCAGCTTTCAACTTTTCCCATTGATGTTTTTTAAGCCTTACATAGCGGGATGGATATAAATAAATATTTTGTTCATACCGTGAAACATAATCTTGCATTTTAATTAACTGTCCCATTTATCTTTGCCTGCCTTGTCATCTCTCTAGTAATTCATTTATTCTTCCAGCAGCGGGAATGCTGCTATTTTTTCGTATTTGGGGATTCGATCGATATGTGTTTGGTACAAAACAACTTCTTGCGCTTGAAATGTGAGAGGAGCTTTGTCAAATGGATTGTTTTTTAAATGTTCCTCCTCAAATGGATGGCTTCCAGCCCATTTCCTTGCTAAAGTAATATGTGATTTAAAGGCCCTCGTTTCTAGCTTAAATCCAGCCTCCAGGCAAGCAGAAAATACGATGTTTCGAATCGTATGTAATCGTTCCTCTTGCTCAGTATCTGCCCAAAATATCCTTGGTGAATCCACTCTTCCAAACACGCCAAGCTGATTAATCTGAAGGGGAAATGCCTTTTGCCCATTCAACTCTGTCAATGCGAGCTTTTTTGCCTTTTCAAGCTTGTCCTCTGCTGCTGCGCCAAGGAAGGCCAGTGTGATATGATAATCCTCTTGATGAACCCACCGCTGGAACGGAAAACTTTCCTTTATCGCTAAGCATTGCTTATGTAACTCCTTTTTAACTTCCTCTGGTAAGCTAACCGCAAAGAAAAAATGAGTTGAACGGTTCATTTTCATCCTCCAATGAGCAATATTTGAACTTATTTTAGCAGATGTTGATAATAGGTTCTACTTTATTCGGCGGTGCTGATGACATTTTCGATTAAATTGAAAAAAGTAAGCAACCATTTCAGATGATCATTGCTTACTTTTCCCCTTAAATTATTTAGCTAATTGCGCCGCATTCCTTTTCAATTTCTTTAATAAATAACTCTTGTAAATTTTTCGTAATAGGTCCTGCGTTCCCGTCCCCTACTTTTTCTCCTTCGATTTCAACAATTGGTGTCACTTCAACTGTTGTTCCTGAAAGAAAAACTTCATCTGCATCCTTTAGATCACCAAGTGTGAATTGAGTTTCAGAAAAGGGAATGCCATTTTGCCTGCATATTTCTAAAACTTTCTGTCTTGTTATCCCATTAAGGATGAGATTGTCGGCCGGGTGTGTGATTACTTTTCCATTTTTGATAATTGAAATATTGGACAAGCTTCCTTCAGTTACAACTCCATCGCGGTGCTGGATTGCTTCAAAGCAGCCTGCCTCTACCGCTTTTTGTTTTGCCATTAAATTACCTAATAGATTCAAACTTTTAATATCGCAGAGAAGCCAGCGGATATCCTCGTTCAGAATCGTCTTTACCCCTGACTTCATATTTCCAACAGGTCTCTCCACTTCCTTTGAATAAGCAACAAAGGTTGGCAAAACATCCCTTGAAGGAAATGCATGATTCCTTGGGGCTATTCCTCGTGTCACCTGCAAGTACAAGGTTCCTAAATTGAGCCCGTTTTTATCAATTAAGTGCTTAAGCTGCTTCGTTAATTCTAAAACAGTATAGGGAATCTCCATCCCAATCTTCTTGCCGCTATCAATAAGACGTTCAAGATGCTCCGTACCAGTAAACATTTTCCCGTTATAAACACGGATCACCTCGTAAACGCCATCCCCAAATTGATATCCTCGATCTTCAATATCTACCTTTGCTTCCGAACGATGAATGAACTCTCCATTTACAATTACGTATGTCATTTCTCCAATACTCCCCTGTTAGGAAATTTTTATTTTGCAAGTTCGTATATAGCCTGTGCATAAATCGCTGTTGCTCTTAGCATGTCTTCTATATACATATATTCATCCTTTTGGTGTGCGATATCCTCTCTTCCAGGGAAAAGCGGACCGAATGCCACACCAGACTTTAAGGAACGAGCATAGGTTCCTCCACCAATTGAAAGCAGTTCAGCCTTTTCACCTGTTTGTTCCTCATACACTTTCTTTAGTGTTTGAATGAGAAAATCATCTTCAGCCACGTGATGCGGCTTCGAGTCAGTGAAATTTTCAATGATAAAGTGTTCATCTTTTAGCAAACCTTCAAGAATGCCTTTCGTATCATCCATATTATTTGTAACAGGATAGCGGACATTTAATCCTAGACGTCCGCCATTTTCCTGTGTAAAGGCAAGCTTCCCTACATTGATTGTTAAATCTCCAGTAATATCATCTGAATAGGCAATACCCAGCTTTTTACCTCTTGACTCATCATAAAAATATGCAGTCGCAAACTGGAAAAAGTGTCTTGCTTTCGAATCAATTTTCAATTCTGATAAAAACTTAGCCATGTAGAGACCTGCATTTTTCCCGTTATTCGGCTCCATCCCATGGGCTGAAATCCCTTCCGCCTCAAGAATTAATACACCGTTTTCAATGTAGTATTTTCCCGGAAGGTCATTCTGTTTAAGAAAATCAGCATACATTTGCACGATCTCTGTTGGCTCATTATTCACTTCAAGTGATGCCTTTGCAAAATCTGGAACCATATTATATCTTCTGCCAGATTCGAAGGAGAGCACAGTTGCCTTTATTTCTCCATCGTACTTAGAACCTTCTCCACTTTGAACAAGGTCAAAATCAGCAATCCCTTTTTCTGCATAGATGATAGGGAAATCTGCATCCGGTGCGAAACCCATTGCCGGCATTTCTTCATTTTCAAAGTAATGATCTACACAACGCCAATCACTTTCCTCATCCGTTCCAATGATCATGCGGACACGCTTATTTAATGGAAGTTCTAGCTCCTTCACAATCTTCATAGCATAATACGCAGCCATCGTTGGGCCTTTATCATCAATGGCTCCTCTTGCAAATATTTTGCCATCACGGATTTCGGCACCATATGGATCACTTGACCAGCCGTCTCCTTCTGGTACAACATCCACATGACAAAGAATCCCGACAATTTCCTCACCTTGTCCAAATTCTAAATGTCCTGCAAGGTTTCCAACATTCTTAGGGGTGAACCCATCTTTCTCGCCAAGCTGAAGCATGAAATCTAACGCTTCCTTTACCCCTTCTCCTAGTGGAGCATCTTCTGTTGCTTGATCTTCTTCCAATACACTTTTAATTTGCAGAAGCTTTTTGGCATCGTCAATCAGTGCTTCTTTTCTTTGTTCCACTTCTTTTTGCCAATCAATCACGTTCATTACTAATCCTCCAGTGTAAGAAAAAAATTAAATCTATTTAAAATTATATCAATTCATTTTTCCTTATGCACCATGATACACCTAACACAAATAAATAAAAATATTTTCCTACCTTCTGAACAAACCAAATGGCATGCCAAATTGGGACAGTATACTATGCCAGCATAATACAAAAAAGGCTAGAAGGATGATCGCTATTGTAAATAAAAAGATTACAGCCCTTTTCCGTGCCTTAAAATAGAAATCTGTTTCACTATATTTTTTACTTAGTGGATTGGATGGTGCAATCTTATCCCAAACAAGTGAAAGCCATGAATTCATCATAATAAGAAAGCCGAAGAAAATGATTATTTTTATCCAGAGAGGTGGAATGAGTACGATTGCAACGGTTCCAACGGAAATAATTTGAAAATAGCTTATCACATACGAGCGGTTTCTTAGAAATACCTTTAAAAACAATTCAATGAACCCATTTACCGGTACTCGCTTTTTAAACATTCGCTTAGAACGCCGGAATAGAAGCGGTTTTGTTCTTTTCGAAACAATTGGTTTTTCAATTTCATTTGAGAGTATGAAGATAAGCTCAATATTTTTCGTCTTATCGGCTCGGCCCATATCTATTTCGTGATCGATTGCAGATAATTTCCGGATAGACTTTAAGCTGAAATAAATGGAAGCTGGCAGCAAGACGATTCCGCATAAGCAAACGAGAAACAAGGCATCTTTATCCCAAAGGTAATAGATTAGCTGACACATCCAGCTTAAGGCAACAAACAAAAGAATACTAAGTGCTAGCTTTTTAATCCTTTTGTCTATTTTCTTCAGATGATATTTTACGAGCATAATTAGCGCTTTTAATGCAATAAAGAAAAAAAACAATGCACCTATTTCCTGCCAGCTAAGAAAGAAATGATTTCTTAAGAATGGCAGCAATATAAGAAACGTAATTGCTGTTACTACCGATTGGGAAAAGAGTGAGTATAAATATCCCCATTTTTTCATCCCCAAAAAGACTGACTGCATCTTTATTAGAAATACTTTGTCTGCTTCCTCAACATATGTACGAATGCTTCCATTCCAGGACAAAAGATAAATAAGCAGGAATATCAAGATAAACGGAATGTATTCAATCCAGCTCGGCAGCTCCATCCACCAAGACCGGTACTGAAAGATTATAAATAATAGGGCAGGAATAATAAGATATATAATGATTGTCCAATCGGCAATTGATCGGATAACCCTATACTGATATTTTCGATCTCTTATGTATCGATCACGAAAAAGTTTCCAGCTACTCATCGGGATTACCCTCTGCAATTAAATGAAAGCAGTCATACAGGGACCCATCAGGAAGATTACACTGTTCTCGAATATCCTTGAGTGTTCCCGTTGCTTTCAGCTGCCCTTTATGGATCATTATGAACCGATCACATACCTTTTCTGCTGTATCTAATACATGCGTGGACATCAATATTCCTGCCCCCCGCTTTTGTTCCGTCTCAATTAGCTTTAAGAAAAGCTTCATCGCGTTCGGATCGAGCCCAATAAATGGCTCATCAATAATGTATACCTTTGGGCTTGTAATCATCGCTAAGATTAGCATGGCTTTTTGCTGCATGCCCTTTGAATACTTGCCGGGATATTCATGTGCATGTTCCATTAGCTTGTACTGCTCAAGTAGATCTTTTGCTTTCTCCTTGTACTCCTTATCAGGGAGAGCCTCAACTGCTGCGATAAAATCAAGATGCTCCCATAATGTCAGCTCATCATAGAAAACGGGTCTTTCCGGTACATAAGAATATTTTGTATTCTCCCTAAAAGAAATTTCCCCCTCCTTGTTTTCCAATAACCCAAGAATCGTTTTAATGGTTGTGCTTTTTCCAGCACCATTAGGGCCGATTAATCCAATCAGCTCTCCTTCTTTAATATTAAAATGAATATTATTGATAATTTCCTTTCCCTTGTCATAGCCTGCTGATTGAATGTCTACATTTAATAATGTCATCTTAACTCCTCCTATTTATTCTGTACGAATGAAAGGTTTAAAAGGTTTACTATTTTTCAACCTAAACTTTAAGAATCAGGAGAAATATTATTATCAGAATTTTCCAACATAATACAAGCAGGCAAGACCATACGATATACAAAGATAGAAAATGAAAGGAGAAAAGTTCATGATTATGGTGGAAATTCCTCAATAAAGTAGAAATTATCAAAAAATAAGAGTACAATAAAGATGAGTTTGACATCTATTGAAAAAACATCTGATATTTGCAAAGGAGTTGGCTGAGGAAAAGAAGACTACATATGCTTGAAGGACATAGGTTCTTCAATGAACTGTCAGTTGCAGGAATTTGCCATTGGTTTGAAAAAAGGATAGGGAGTGGTTTTTTGAAACCTTCGACTAACCGGATGTTAAACCGTATCAAATCCGTCTACATGTTTATTAATAAGCGTGGAACTGTAACAACGGGAGAGCTTGTAGAGGAATTTGGTATTACTCCTCGCACCATTCAGAGAGATTTAAACGTTCTTGTTTACAACGACTTAGTGAAAAGCCCGAGTCGAGGAAAATGGACGACTACCAAAAAGAAGGTAAAGATGTCATCATAGGTTCCCTTTCGTGCATTGCTCTCATATGAGGTCTGATGTCTGAAGAGGAAACTCAAACTGGTTTGATCGTAAGAGTATAGCAAAATAAAAAAAATCGCCATTCTAGGCGATTTTTATTTGACCTCATATTCCATTAAGCTTTCAAATTCTTCTTCTGTTAATTCACGATACTCACCAAGCTCCAATGTTTCATCCAGCTGAAGCGGCCCCATTGAAATCCTTTGCAGATAAATGACACGCTTCCCAACCGCCTCAAACATTCTTTTCACTTGATGAAATTTTCCTTCTGTGATCGTCAGTTCAATATCTGATGTCATACCAGATTTAATAATCTTTAATTCCCCAGGTTTTGTTTCATACCCATCATCCAATATAACTCCCTTTTCAAAAGCGGCAATGTCCTCTCCTGTTACCTCACTGTTGATAACAGCAAAATAGGTTTTCGGCACATGCTTTTTCGGGGATAAGAGGCGGTGGGCAAGCTGACCATCATTTGTTAACAGCAGCAGCCCTTCTGTATCTTTATCAAGCCGTCCAACCGGGAATGGAGAGAATACTAAATCTTCCGGCTCCAATATATCTAAAACCGTTTCATGCTGCGAATCCTCAGTTGCTGAGATCACTCCCTGCGGCTTGTTCATCATTAAATAGATAAACTCTCTATACACCACTTCTTCTCCGTTGATTGTCACACTATCCTTATCTGGGTCCACATGCTTACTGGCATCCTTTACCTTCTGCTCATTGACTTCTACAGCCCCGCTCTTTAAAAGCTGTTTTACATCCTTTCGGCTTCCAAAGCCCAAATTAGCCAGCATTTTATCAATTCTCATACTATCACCTCTTTTTGTAAGGGCTCTTATCTGCGCAATTTTAACTTCTTCATTACGCGTTCGACTTTTTGTCCAAATAAGAAATACACAAGTTTTGTTTTAAAGCTTAGATAGAAGTAAATTCCTGCGCCAACAGCTGCACAAATAACAACGATTAGGAAGGCTTGCAAATTAGTAGTCGGTGTTAAGAAAAGTGTAAGAAGCTTATACGTCATTCCCGCACCTGCAAACATTATCGCTGTAAAAATAACAATCAAAATTCCTCTTCTGAGTACAAGCCGGAATGGATACTTAGCATACGTTTTTATCACAATTAAATTAATCAAAATTGCAGCTGTATAGCCTATTGCAGTTGCAACTACAGCCCCCTGTGTTTCCATCAGCTTGATAAGAGGGATATTTAAGCTCAATTTAAGCAATAACCCGACAAGCAAGCTTAGAACAGTATATCGCTGCTCATTAATTCCTTGCAAAATTGCCGCAGTAACTAAGAAATAAGCAAAAAGAATTGCCACAGGCGCATAGGTTCTAAGCACCTCTGTTCCCAGCTCATTATGATCGTAAAACAATGTAAAAATTGGCTCTGCCAATAAGGAAAGACCTACAACTGCTGGAAGTGTTAGATATAATAGCACCTGAAATGCTTGGTTCAATTGATAATTTAAACTAGTACGATCGCTTTCAACAAAAGCTTTAGTAATACTTGGAACAAGCGTTAAAGAAAAAGCTGTTGCCAATGACACAGGAATAATGACAAGTTTATGTGTCTGGAAATTTAATACAGCAAAGGATGATACTGCCTGATCAGCTAAGCCAATTTCAGCCATCGTCCGAATAAAAGTCAGCTGATCAATAAATTGGAAAAGCGATCCAGATAAGCCAACAAAAATAAATGGGGCGGCATACACAACGATTTCTTTGTACATATCCTTTAAAGAAATCTCCATTGTGCCTTTGTCATTCAATAAAAGACCATCTAAATAAGGCTTTCTTTTATACCAATACCATAATAGTGCAGCTAGACCACCGATTGCACCAATACACGCGGCAAAAGTGGCTACACTTACTGCCTGAACAAGACTGCCTTTCATGATATATAAAACAATAAAGGCACCTGCAAGAACAAACACAATACGAACAATTTGTTCAATAACCTGTGATAATGCAGAAGGTCCCATCGATTGGTGCCCCTGAAAGAAGCCGCGAATTAAACTCATGAAAGGAACAACAATAAGCGCAAAACTTACAGCTCTAATAACCGTCGCTACATCCTTCACACTCGTATCCACATTATCTGGAATAATAAAATCAGCCAGCGATGGAGCTAAAAAATATAGGAATAGAAAGGATATCGTTCCTGTACATAACATCACTACTAGTCCTGATTTAAATAGCTTTCTCCCTACTGCATATTCCTCTAATGCATTGTACTTCGAAATAAATTTTGAAACCGCAGCAGGTATGCCTGCTGTTGCTAAACTAATGAAGATTGTATAAGGAATATATGCGAAGGAGTATAGCGCATTTCCTTCTTCCCCTACAATATGATAAAAAGGAATTACATAAAATAACCCGAGCACTTTTGAAATGATTGTAGCTAGAGTCATTATAAAAGTACCTCTTAAAAGCTTTGATGACATAGAACCCCATTCCCCTTCAAAAAACGCAGAACCTACTCAGGTGAAGTCCTCTTATAAAGAAGCCTCAGCTATGCTGTGTCCCACTATTAAGTTTCGTAGCAAAAGATAATTCTATAGGAAAATTTATTTATGTAAATAACAATCACAATTTTTTTTTGCACACTATTTGTATTCTACTCCTCTTCTTACAGGATTTCTACTTAGAGCTAATAAAAATCGCTTTAGCAGGCAGTCATTACATCTAAACAAAAAAAAGCCTGTGAAAAAATTGGCTTTTTTCAGTAATACTATTCAGTTTTTCACCCATAAATTCTCAATTGGAATTCCAGCATCCTTTATTGTTCGGAAAATAGGGCATCTTTGATCCACTTTTTTACGTAATTCATCCACTTGCTCTTGAGAGGCTGAGGTTTTTAAGAAAGCCTCTACCTTCACTTTTTCAAAGTATGGCTTTACATCTAAATTTCCCATTAATCCGCTAGGATCCAGTTCACCTTCGACTTTAAAAGAAATATCCTCTATTTGGATATTCATTTCTTTTGAAATTATTTGTGCCATTACATTCTCACAAGCTGCAAGGGCAGCTAACATGGTTGACATTGGATCAGGCGCAGAATCTTTTCCCCCAAAAGATTCTGGTTCATCAATGCTTATTATATGTTTGCCATTCGTAGCATCTGTCCTCATTCCAGAACCAGTCACATCTAATTTAAATGTAAGTTTTTGGCTCATCTAATCTCCCTCCTGATAATCACATACTTGCTAATTTAATTTGCTCTCTTAAAAAGTTTGCGGCTTCACTCATCACCTTAAGCTTTGCACTAGCAATCTGTTCACTATTCATCGGTCTTTGTGCAAAGGTGCCAAACCCGCAATCTGGATTTAAATAGATTTGATTAGCCGGCATAAACTTTAACAATTGATTGACCTTCTCAACAATTTCTTCTGCGGTTTCAATCTCTTCCGTTCGAGGGTTCACAACGCCAAAACCAATTTCAGCATGAGTGAACTCCTTTATTGCCTCGATTTCCCCTGCTCTTGGTGTCGCATACTCAAGAACGAGCTGATCAACATTTACCCTTGATAAATAAGGGATAAGTGGAAAATATGGACCTCTTAGAAGAATGTCGTCTTCTCTGCTCCAATTCCCTCGGCAAATATGGACACCTAATTTTGTTCCTCTTCCCCGCATCCCTTCCATCACTTGATTCATTAACCCAAGTGCGAATTCAATTTCTACCTCAGCATCTGCTTTTGCAGTCAAAGCTCCACACATAAATGTTCGATTGGCATTCTTTTGTGTGAATACGAGCTCAGTCAGCACAGGTTCATCAAATTGAACAAAATCGACGCCTTCAGCAATCAAATCTTCCAATTCTTCTCGTAAAACGCTTACAATATCGATTGCTAAGTCTTCTTTCGTTGGATAAGCTTCTTCCGATAGTCCTTCAACCCACATGGATCTTGTTAATAAATACGGGCCTGGAAGCGTTACTTTAATTTTTCTATCTGTATGCTTTTTTAGAAATCGAAAGTCATTTAATGCAAGTGGCTTTTTCCGGCTAATTTTCCCTGCTGCTGCGGGATTTGATAGGGAAAAAGCAGGAACATCAAGTGTTCCAAGGATTTCTTCAAAACTTGCTTTATCCTCTATGTATTCTAGCAATTCAGAGACCGTTAGCATTTTCACATTATTCAAATGCTCAGCAACAAACGAAATATAATTATCTCTTCTTTGCTCACCGTCAGACACGATATCTACGCCAGCTTCTTCTTGCAGACGAAGGCATTCAATAACCGCTTGATCTGCAACCGCTTGAAATGCTTCATCTGTCATTCTGTCTGCTCTTTTTTCTCTCATCGCCTTCTGCACTTCAACCGACCTGGGCCAGCTGCCGATGACAGATGTAGGGAATAATGTTGATTCCATCGTATTTCCTCCTAATAGACAATTGAAAAGGTCAGTTTAATTTCAACTGCTTTTTTCAAAGTTTGATAGATAGGTGACTTTTTCAATGTAATTTGCCAAATCTCTTTCAATAACTCTTCATCCGCAGCGGACGATACATAGCATGTACCTGAAATCTGCTGGATACTCGGACTTCCCGTTTCTTCTATTTCCATATGAGATAAAATATTTTCGATGGAACCTTTAAGCGAAAGCTCGATTTGGTCAACAACAACATTCCTTCTTGAAGCATGCGCTTTAAATCCAACAGTTAGACAGGAAGCAAGGGACGCCATGAAATAATCGATTGCACTTGGCGCGTCCACACGAGCACTAAAATCTGCAGGCTGTCCGGAATAGAAATGATGGTTTCTTGCAAATACTTTTGCCTTTAAATCCTTCTCCCCTTGCACCCGAACATTCCATTTGTACCCTTTCGCAGCTGTAAGATCACTCTCTAATGCTGATTGGCTTTGACCTTTTCGCACAAAATATCTAACCGTATTCTCACCTGGTTCTGACCCGATAAATTCATGCTTGACCATTCGGCACCATGCTGGTAAATCATCAGCGACCGTTCTTTCTCTGCTTCTAATTTCCAAAACTTGTCCGGGATCAAGAGGATTCATACTTTTATTAATAATCAATAACAAACCTGATCCGCAATCGAGATCTCCACCATCACAAACGGCATGAGGATGTAACATAAAAGCTGCCCCCTATATTAATATGTAATTGAAGCTGCACCTTGTGTTAAAAACTCTACCAATCTAGCACCGCCAACAATTGTTGCTCCTTCAATTAAATTATCTTCTGATAGCCCTCTCTTTTTGTAGCAAGGACTGCATACCCAAATAATCCCACCCGCTTCAACAAATTGATCCATTAATTGCTTTAATGGCGCGAAGCCTTCTTCGTGAATATCTTCTGCATATCCTTTTTCTGCTAGAAACGCACCTTCCACATTTAAAAAGACAACTGTCTCCTGGCCTGATGCAACAGCAGCATTGGCAACTACAAACCCAACCGTTGCTTTATCTGTATCATTTTTTGCACTTGTAATACTTACTGCGAATTTTCCTGACATGATGATTCCTCCCAAATTTTAGTTTACTGAAATAGTTAATAGGTCTAAAACTACATTCCTTTTTTAATAAAATAATGACTGATATTTCCCTCATCTAGACGGCTTAACAATGTATGGTGCTGCATTCGGCACCAAGCAGGCAAATCTTCACGCGCACCAGGGTCATACGAAATCACTTTTATGATTTCCCCCTCACCCATTTTCCTCATCGTAAGAAATAAGTTCATTATTAGCTCACCGCACCCAGTTGGACCAGCATCATAGGTAACATCCACTGACATATGACTTTGCATTTGACACCCCCTTTTTATAGGTTTGATAATAAAAAAGAGGAAAATAAACTGGAACCTTAAATAAATTAAAGCGCTTTCCCCTCAATTATAATGAATTCATTTTTCAAAATAAATTCAATCTATCGATAGGATCAATGAATATACATCGCCTTTTCGAATAGTTAAAGAAGCAATCTAATTATAGTAAGATTAAATTCAATAAAAGGATCATATTATGTATTTCATCGCGAATCGTTTATAATTATTAAAGATTTTAAGGATGAAAATAAGTTGGTGACGAAATTGAAGTATGATGTAATTGTAATTGGCGGAGGACCTTCAGGTTTAATGGCAGCCATTGGCGCAGCTGAAAACAAAGCAAAGGTTCTGCTCATTGATAAAGGGGACAAGCTTGGAAGAAAGCTTGCCATTTCAGGCGGGGGCAGATGCAATGTTACAAATAGACTCCCGGTTGATGAAATTATTAAGCATATTCCAGGAAATGGCCGCTTTTTGTATAGTGCATTTTCTCTTTTCAGTAATGAGGATATTATCAAATTTTTTGAGAAGCTTGGGATTAAACTCAAGGAAGAAGACCATGGAAGAATGTTTCCTGTTACTGATAAAGCACAATCTGTAGTCGATGCATTGCTTTTAAGAATGAAGGAATTAAAGGTGAACATCAAAACGAATAGTCCGATTAGCAAGGTACATTATAAGGACGGAAAAGTTCATTCTGTTGAACTGAAAGGCGGGCATGTATACGAGACCGATTC
Source organism: Cytobacillus praedii (assembly GCF_001439605.1). GTDB lineage: Bacteria > Bacillota > Bacilli > Bacillales > Cytobacillaceae > Cytobacillus > Cytobacillus praedii. The sequence goes on along the minus strand of NZ_LMBX01000003.1, from coordinate 70,802 downwards.
AGTCGTTATCGCTGTCGGAGGTAAGTCTGTTCCGCATACTGGCTCTACCGGTGATGGTTATGCATGGGCGAAAAAAGCTGGCCATACGATCACTGATTTATTTCCAACAGAGGTACCAGTCACTTCGACAGAGCCTTTTATCAAGGAAAAAGCTTTGCAAGGATTATCTTTAAGAAATGTAGCACTCAGTGTATTAAATCCGAAAGGGAAGGCTTTGATTACACACAGGATGGATATGATTTTCACCCACTTTGGTGTCAGCGGTCCAGCTGTTTTACGCTGCAGCCAGTTTGTTGTCACGGCAATGAAAAAGTGGGACTTGCGTGAAGTGACAATGAGTCTCGATGTCATGCCTGATAAAAAAGAAGAACCGCTGCTTCAAGAAATAAATAAACTCATTAAGGATGAGCCAAAGAAAAGTATTAAAAATCTCTTAAAAGGCTATTTACCTGAAAGATATTTATTATTCCTGCTCGAACAAAGTGAAATCGATCCTTCTTCTCAAGGAGCAACCATTTCAAATGATAAGCTGCGGAGCTTTGTGAATAGCTGCAAAAAATTCCAATTTCAAGTGAATGGAACACTTCCATTGGAAAAAGCGTTTGTTACAGGCGGGGGGGTTTCTGTCAAAGAGATCGAGCCGCAAACAATGGCATCTAAACTTATGGATGGATTGTTTTTCTGCGGGGAAATCCTAGATATTCACGGCTACACAGGCGGTTACAATATCACCTCTGCACTCGTAACGGGAAGACTTGCTGGGATAAATGCAGCGCTGACAGCTCGAAACCTTAAATAAGAATTTGCAAAGATGTATATAAAAAATACGATTTTGCGGTCACATAAAAGTTTTATGTGACCGCTTTTTATATTAATTAACATATTCGGGCTGGTATAAGTTTTTATGGGACCGATTTTTGCATTAATTACCAGATTCGCGTTTGTATATCTTTTTATGTGTCCAATTTTTGGATTAATCACCATATTTGGGTGCATAA
>NZ_LMBX01000003.1:930-69648 GCF_001439605.1 Cytobacillus praedii | reverse complement strand
CGCTTTTTACATTAATCACCATATTCAGGCACGTATATCTTTTTACGTGACCGCTTTTTACATTAATCACCATATTCGGCACGTATATCTTTTTACGTGATNNNNCATATTCAGGCACGTATATCTTTTTACGTGACCGCTTTTTACATTAATCACCATATTCAGGCACGTATATCTTTTTATATGCCTTCTTTTTTTAAAATACTCATTCTTGGACGCGGCAAAAAAATTAACGATCACAATATGTGACCGAAACCCTTTCATGCTCGATAAATAATCATAGCCGAGAAACAATAAATCTGTTCATCTTCATCCTCATGGACGGCTGCTACATTATATTTAATATCGAGCAGCTTTTTCTCTTCTATTTTCTGTAAAAAACGATTCATTTCTAACTCGAGATCTTTCTCATGTTCTTGATCAAATAATTTGACCTGAATCAAAGACCCCTCACCCTTTCTAGCGTTTTAGAATCATTATTAACTGAATACTCAATATTTAGACGTTTTAAAGTGAATAAATATAATCTCCTCCTTTAAATTTCCCATTTATCTCTATTTCGTATAAAGGTTTTAATTTTCGACATAACTTTACAACCCTATCTCGTATAGAAATGATATTCTTATATAAATACAATTAATTGAAATCATATATACTAATCAATCGATATTATCAATAAGATTGGAGGTGCAAAGATTGGACTTGCACCAATTATTTGTTTTTACAAAGGTTGTCGAACATAGGAATTTTTCAAAAGCAGCTGATGACGTTTTTTTAAGTCAATCGACTGTAAGTTCACATATTAAGGCATTAGAGAAAAGTTTAAACCTCAAGCTTTTTGACCGCGATGGAAGAGATACAATATTAACACCGCATGGGGAACGATTGTATCAATGGGCACAAAGAATTTTATTATTAAAAGATGAGGCATTGCTTGATCTAAAGAGGGAGATGATGGACTTTCGCGGGATTGTAAAAATTGCGACAAGCTCTGTTCCTGGCTCCTTTATCATTCCAAATATGATTAAAGATTTCAATCATGCTTATCCGAATATTTCTTTTCATATCTCAGAATCCTCATCAAAAAGGGTAGTAGAACATGTACTTAATCGAACGGTTGATATTGGAATTCTCGGAGAAAAATATGAAAATGATAAGCTTTTCTATCTTCCTTTTCAAAAAGAAAAATTAGTATTAATTACTTCAAATGAACTGGAATTTAACGGACCCGTTTGTTTAGAGGAAATTATTAAGCACCCTTTGATTATGAGAAGCTCAGATTCAGGTACAAGGTCACTAATAAATAAGTTTTTAGAGAAGAAACAGATTTCAAAGGAACAATTAAACATTGCCGTTCATACAGATTCGGGGAACAGCTTAATCCAATTTGTCATACAAAATGTAGGCATCTCCATTATTTCTGAAATGGCTGCACGAGAATTTGCAGCTGCCAATTTAATTCACATGTACGAAATTAAGGACTTTTATGATGAAAGGTTTTTCTATCTTGCTTACCATAAAAACAAAACATTATCATTAGCTGCAAAGTTATTTATTGAGAATGTAAAAGGATTAGAAATTGATGCTTATTAAGAAATAGAACAGACTGCCAAACGTAGCTGTCTGTTCTATTTCCTAGGAGAATCATACTTACTTTTCAGGTTTAACAGTTTCTCCAGACCAATTCAGCATGCCGCCAATCATATTTCTAACCTTGAATCCTTGGTCTTGCATGTAATGGCAAACATTCTCGCTGCGTCCGCCAGAACGGCAAATAAAAATGTATTCCTTGTCTTTATCAAAGTAATCCAGACTTTCTGGAATGGTCATCATACGGATATGCTTAGCACCAGGGATTATCCCTTGTGCTACCTCTTCATCCTCTCTTACATCAACAAGTTCCAGCTTTTCACCGGCAGCAATTTTTTCCTCTAATTCATCTGTTGTAATAATTTCGATTGATTCCATTGAAAAAATCCCTTCTTTAAATTATTTATCTCCCTATTGTAAAAAACATCCTCCGAAAACACAATCGGAGGATGCTGAATAGTTGTTCTTGCTTTTTTAATTTGCCACTATATTAACTAATTTTCCAGGAACTGCAATGACTTTACGGATGGTTTTCCCATCAATTTGCTCTTTCACTTTGTCATCATCCATAGCGATTTTTTCAAGGGCATCCTTTTGAGCGCCAGATGGAACTCGAAGCTTCGCCTTTACTTTACCGTTAATCTGAATAACAATTTCAACTTCATCATCAACTAGTTTCGCTTCATCGAACGCTGGCCATGCTTCATAAGCAATCGATCCGCTATGACCAAGCTTTTCCCAAAGCTCTTCCGCCACGTGAGGTGTAATTGGTGACAGCAATTTCACAAATCCTTCAATATACTGCTTTGGAAGAACAGTGGATTTATACGCTTCATTTATAAAGACCATTAATTGTGAAATGGCAGTATTGAAACGCAATCCTTCATAATCCTCTGTAACCTTTTTCACCGTCTGATGATAAATCTTCTCTAAATCGCCTGCTTCTTCAGCAGCTTGGATTTTCGGATTTAACTCCCCATTTTCTTCAATCAATAAACGCCATACACGGTCTAAGAATCTTCTTGAACCATCTAATCCATTTGTTGACCAGGCAATCGAAGCATCTAATGGTCCCATGAACATTTCATATAAGCGAAGTGTATCAGCACCATGGCTGTCAATAATATCATCAGGGTTTACAACATTCCCTTTTGACTTACTCATTTTTTCATTGCCTTCTCCAAGAATCATCCCTTGGTTGAATAGCTTTTGGAATGGTTCCTTCGTATGAACAACACCGATATCGTATAAAACCTTATGCCAGAAGCGGGCATATAGAAGGTGAAGCACCGCATGCTCTGCTCCGCCAATATAAATATCAACTGGAAGCCATTCTTTTAGTTTTTCTGCATCTGCAAGTGCTTCTGTGTTTTTCGGATCGATATAGCGTAAATAATACCAGCAGCTGCCTGCCCATTGCGGCATTGTATTTGTTTCTCTGCGGCCTTTCTTGCCTGTTTCAGGATCGACAATATTTACCCACTCTTCGATATTAGCTAGCGGAGATTCTCCTGTACCAGAAGGCTTGATTTCCGTTGTCTGTGGAAGAATTAATGGAAGTTGGTCTTCTGGAACAGCTGACATTGTGCCATCCTCCCAATGGATAATCGGAATCGGTTCACCCCAGTAACGCTGGCGGCTGAACAGCCAATCACGAAGGCGATACGTCACTTTCTTCGTTCCAATTTCCTTTTCTTCAAGCCACGCAATCATCTTTTCAATTGCATCTTCTTTGTTCATTCCATTCAAGAAGCCTGAGTTTACATGCTCGCCATCACCTGTGTATGCCTCTTTTTGAACATCTCCACCTGCAACTACCTCAATAATTGGAAGTTCAAATTGCTTTGCGAACTCATAATCACGCTCATCATGTCCTGGAACTGCCATGATCGCACCTGTTCCGTAGCTAGCTAATACATAATCAGCGATCCAAATTGGCATTTTTTCGCCATTAACTGGATTTACTGCATAGGCACCAGTGAATACACCTGTCTTTTCTTTTGCTAAATCTGTTCTTTCAAGATCACTTTTGCTTTGGATTTTTTCAATATAAGCATCCACAGCTTCTCTTTGGCCATCTGTTGTAATTGTATTAACTAAGGCATGCTCTGGAGCTAGCACCGCATATGTTGCACCAAATAGAGTATCTGGGCGAGTTGTAAATACAGTAAATGTTCCTTCATGTCCTTCAATTTGGAAAGTCACTTCTGCGCCTTCTGAGCGCCCAATCCAGTTGCGCTGCATATCCTTAAGGCTTTCCGGCCAATCCAATAAATCTAGGTCTTCAAGTAAACGGTCAGCATAAGCTGTAATTTTCAACATCCACTGTCTCATTGGTTTACGAACTACCGGATGTCCGCCGCGCTCACTTTTCCCATCAATTACTTCTTCATTGGCAAGCACGGTACCAAGTGCTGGGCACCAGTTAACTGCTACTTCATCAATATAAGCAAGCCCTTTTTCATAAAGCTTTAAGAAAATCCACTGCGTCCACTTGTAATACTCCGGATCAGTCGTATTTACTTCACGATCCCAATCATAAGAAAAACCTAAGGCTTTAATTTGACGGCGGAAAGTATTAATATTTTGCGCCGTAAATTCAGCTGGATCATTGCCCGTATCTAATGCATATTGCTCTGCTGGCAATCCAAATGCATCCCATCCCATTGGATGAAGAACGTTAAACCCCTGCATCCGCTTCATGCGGGAAAGAATATCTGTTGCTGTATATCCTTCCGGATGTCCTACGTGAAGGCCTGCACCAGATGGATATGGAAACATATCAAGTGCGTAAAATTTATTTTTCCCCTTATCTTCACTCGTCTTAAAGGTCTTATTTTCTTCCCAGACGCTTTGCCATTTCTTTTCAATCTTTTGATGATTGAAGCTCATTGTCTTTTCCTCCCTAAAATAAGTAATAAAAAAAACCTCTCATCCCAAAATAGGGACGAGAGGATTATGTATGAATCTCCCGCGGTACCACCCACATTAATGACAAAAGTCATTCGCTTCATTCATCCTTAACGCGGAAAACGGCAAGCATTACTACTACTTCACACTTGCTGCTCAAAGGCGAGTTCATGATGCTTCCTGCTGACTTGCACCTACCGTCAGCTCTCTAAAAAGGATTCGGCACCACTACTGCTCCTTATCGTGGCAGATAGTTAATATTTTATTGCTATTGTATAAAATTTCCCGCCAAGATGCAAGGGGGCTCATCCTGACGGGAAGTGTAATAGATAGTGTATGCATGGAAATGAGTAAATGTTCCTTTAATCATATAATAAAAAGAGGACAGAAAATAACTGTCCTCAAACACCTTACTGAACTGTATATCCCCCATCTATAACAATTGCCTGCCCTGTAATACCTCTTGCTGATTCCCCTGACAAGAATATGGCATAGTCAGCAATCTCTTCAACAGTTAACAGTCTTCTTTGTGGAACTAACGGAAATATGACTTCTTCAAGCGCCTTTTCAATTGGTATATTCCTTATTGCCGCAAGATCGCTAAGCTGATTACGAACAAGAGGTGTGTCAATATAGCCAGGGCACAAGGCGTTGATAGTAATACCTTGCTCAGCAGTTTCTAATGCGGCTACTTTTGTTAATCCAATCACCCCATGCTTCGCACTATTATAGGCAGCCTTTCCAGCAAATCCTATTAATCCATTGATCGATGCCATATTAATAATCCGTCCAAATTGCTGTTGCTTCATTATTGGTAAGACATGTTTCATTGCGATAAAAGGAGCCGTAAGCATAACTTTAATAAGGAATTCGAATTTTTCTGTTGGAAAATCCTCAATCAGCGATACATGCTGCAGCCCTGCGTTGTTTATAAGAACATCCAGCCTTCCAAAATGACGAACGGTTTCTTTTATACAACTTTCAATTTCCTTTTCCGAGGTAACATCACATTTTAACCCAATCGCTTCAAAGCCTTCATCCTGCAATTTTCCGGCAGCTAGTTTCACAGATTCTTCTTGGATATCTGTTAAGACGATTGCTGCACCATTCCCTGCAAACCTTTTTCCAATCTCATAACCGATGCCTTGTGCCGCTCCGGTTATAAAAACTACCTTTGACTGAACCATGAATATGCTCCTTTCGAAAAACGATGCTAGAAATAGAAACTCCTAGACTCAAATGCCAAGTCCAAAGGAGAATAGAATAATTGCAATCGCAACACCTACTAACGGTACAATGACCGTAACGGCACCAACTGCACCATAGGCATCCTGATGGCTTTCTCCACAAATGGAACGAACCGTTGTCACAACATATCCATTATGAGGCAGTGAATCCAATGCGCCGGACGAAATCGCAGCAACCCTATGAAGGGCTTCCGGATTTACCCCCATATCCATATAATGTGGTGCTAATAGCGGAAGTGCGATGACCTGTCCCCCAGAAGCAGATCCAGTCATTCCAGCAATTACACTCACGGCAATTGCCGCCCCAATTAGCGGACTTCCCGGGATGTTAGTCATAAAATCGACAGCTGTTTCAAACGCAGGTACTGCCTTAGCCACTCCGCCAAAACCTACAACTGCTGCTGTATTTCCAATTGCGATTAATGCGCCTAGCGTTCCCTCGGAAACAGCATTCCAGAAGTCTTTGAAATACCTGCGATTTAGTAGATAGGTAGCAATAACCCCGCCTAATAAAGCAATGATTAATGCTGATTGTTTAAGAGAATCATGGTAAATGAATGAAATAATAAGTACTACAATTAATGGGATTGCCCCCATAAGCGGGTTTGGCAAGTTTTTATCCACTGTCACAGGATCTTTTTCTCTTGCTATAAACGTTTCTCCTCTTTGAACTGCTTTAGTAATCATTCTCTTCAGCCACCAATAGCCAAAAATCATCATAAAGACCGCAACGATCAAACTAACTTCCCAGCCAGCATAGGGGGTTGTACCAAGATATTCAATTGGAATCCAGTTCTGAATTTCTGGAGACCCGGCAGAGGTCATCGTAAATGTGACCGATCCAAAGGCAAGGGCAGCAGGAATAAATCTTCTTGGCAGGTTTGCTTGCTTAAATAAGCTTAGTGCCATTGGATAAACTGAAAAGGCAACAACGAATAAGCTGACACCGCCATAGGTTAAAAATGCACAGGAAACGACAATGGCAAGAACTGCATACTTCATTCCAAGCTTATCAACAATCAGCTTGGATACACTATCTGCTGCTCCGCTATCCTCCATTACTTTTCCAAAAATAGCACCTAATAAGAACATTAAATACCATGAGGTAACAAAACCCGAGAACCCTGACATATAATTGCCAACCAGATTTGCCTCTCCCTCCCCAGCTAGCTGCGGAAATAACGGCATCCCGCTAAATACGGCAACAAATATGGCTGACAAAGGACCTACAACAAGAAGGTTCATTCCACGCATTGTTAAAAATATTAATATGGCCAACCCACCGATTAATCCGATCATGCTAAGCATTTTTGTTCCCCCTTTTTTTGTGAGTTTGATGCTTTCATTCACCGCATACTTTTTTTCTCTATTTCTTCATCCCCCCTTTTTGTAAACGATTACATTTTGAAAAACGTTCTTGCATGATTCAAATTGTTCCTCCTTCTGGTTTATTGCAAGTAGCATGCCAAAATTAAAAACAATATCGGGCAGGCAAATTCGAAAATTATGTGAACATATTTTCCGAAAATTTGGACTCCATGAACTTCATTACCTTCATAAAATACTATGTTGATTGGTGAGGACAAAGAAAGTCCAGAATTCTGGAACGACTTCCAAAATTCTGGACTACACATGGTCAATTTCATATTTTTTAAGTTTTTCATACAATGATGACTTACTAATCCCAAGTGCCTTTGCTGCTTCAAGTTTATTGTTATTGAATTTTGCCAAGCTTTGAAGTAATATGCGCCTTTCCGTCTCTTCAATGATTTCCTTTAATTTTTTCTTTCCAACAGGAAATAGAGACGATTCTTTCAAATAGTCTGGAAGGGACTCTAATGCTATCACTTCCTTATTTGTTAAATGTATGGAAGCCTCGATAACATTTTCTAATTCTCTAATATTTCCTGGCCAGCTATATTGATTAAACCTTTCAATTACATCTTCATCTATGGACATGATTCTTTTTCCTGACTTCTTAGTAATTTTTTTTATAAAATAATCCATTAATATCGGAACATCTTCCATTCTTTCACGCAATGGTGGAATCGTAAACGGTACAACGTTTATACGATAAAACAAGTCCTCTCTGAATCTTTTCTCTTCCATCATTTTTTCCAGCGGGCGATTCGTTGCGGCGATAATTCTCACATCAACATGAACAGGCTCAGTTGATCCTACACTCTCCACTTCCCCTTCCTGTAAAGCTCTTAATAGCTTCACCTGCATATTAATTGGCATATCACCTATTTCATCTAAAAATAACGTTCCGCCATCTGCTAATTGGAACTTTCCTTTCTTTCCTCCTTTTTTTGCTCCTGTAAATGCCCCCTCTTCGTAACCAAATAATTCTGATTCCAAAAGATGCTCTGGAATGGCCCCACAATTGATTTTCACAAAAGGCTGGTGACTCCTGTTGCTTAATTGATGTATGCTATGAGCAAATAATTCCTTTCCTGTCCCGCTTTCTCCGCGGATTAACACTGAAATATCACTTGCGGCAATCATTTTTACCTTTTCCTTTAAGCTATGGATTTGCTTTGAGTTTCCTAAAAGATCATCCAAGCTATATTTCACACTGCGATCAATGTCCTGAATATAGCTTTGAATTTTTGTCAGCATACTTTTTACATGACTGTTCATTTTCATCCATTCCTTTGTGTCTCGAAAAAAAACAGTGCCAAAAGCGCCGACCACTAAATTGTTAGAAACTATTGGAATTCGATTAGCAATCATATAATTTCCTCTTATGTACTGAAGATCTGCAATCTCCTCTTTTCCCGTAGCTGCAACGATATGCATCCGGGAGTTTTCTATCACCTTTGAAACATGAACCCCAATCACTGCATCGCGTTCCACTTCTAGAAAATCGCAATAATTTTTATTTATATAAATGATTTTGCCATCCTTATCAACAACAACAAGCCAGCCAAAAGCATTTTCTACAATCGTTTCAACTATATCAATTGGTATATCTAATAATGCACTTCTCATCTAGATCCCCTTATCAAAATAATTTCTTACTATTTTATCATACTTTTCTGATAATTAACCATTGAGAGTATCTTTGTCTGCTTTTTTGAACATAACAATACTAATTATTCCAATGAGGTGGATGTAATGAAAGGAATTTATATAATAAATGAGCTATGGCAGGCTGCAGACCTTACTAGAGAGCAGAGTATTGAGGTACAGAAACATGCTATGCTGACTTACTTAAAAGAAAACCAAATTTCTGCGATAAAGCTCAATCCTTTGCAATTAAAAGATTACTATACAATTCCGCATGCACTTTTGTACGACTTAAAGCAGCATGCCGGCATTCAGTTAGATTGCCTCGTCATTTTTTCCGAAGAAACGATTGCAAAATTTCTTCATTCCTATCCAGCAAGGTGGATACGAATAAAGAGCTATTTCAATGAAGTGCTATTTGTAGAACGACAATCGAACAGACAACCGCCTAGTTTTTTTGACTACCACTAAGCCTCCTTTTGCTCTTTCACAGGCATCATTGTGATCCTTTGATTACCGTTGACCCTCACTTTTCTCTTTCACGGGCATCATTGTGACCCTTTGGTTACCGTTGACCCTCACTTTTCTCTTTCACGGGCATCATTGTGACCCTTTGGTTGCCGATGTGCCTCTTTTTCCTCTTTCACGGGCATCATTGTGACCCTTTGGTTACCGGTGTCCCTCTTTTTTCTCTTTCATGGCATCATTGTGACCCTTTGATTACCGATGAACCTCTTTTTTCTCTTTCACGGGCTTCATCGTGACCCTTTGGTTACCGCTAAAGCAACTTTATTTCTTTTTCGCTTTTTCGGGAACATAGGTTTCTTTCAGTTGTAGCAGTTCTTTTTTTTCAAAAAATCAAAAAAACAGCGGATTCCTCCTGTTGGAATCCGCTGCCTTTTTCTTATTTAAGACGCATGTGCCAATTGCTTCTTTTCTTTAATTTTTCGATCATAAATCAAAGTGGTGAAGATGGAAATGACTAGTAAAATGATTAGGACTGTAAATAGCATAGAAGTTCCGTAAACATCGACTAAAACCCCTCCGAGCAATGGTCCTATCATTCTTCCCCCAGTTGCTGTACTGTTTACGATCCCCTGATAAAAGCCTTCTCTTCCCTTTGGAGCTAAATCATTAGCAACAGTTGGGACGGCTGGCCAAATGAACATTTCACCAATCGTTAAAATAATCATCGCAGTAAGGAAAACAGGAAACTCTTTTGCACCTGCTGTCAGTGCAAAGGAACCAATAAAAATAACAATTCCTATATTAATTTGTGTTTTGAGTGATCTAATTCGCTTCACAAAGATATTGACCAGCGGCTGACCAAGTACGATCAATGCGCCATTAATTGTCCAAAGGAAGCTATATTGTTTTAATGTAATATTTAGCTCCTGTGTGAAGGCTGCAATCGTTGTTTGCCACTGAACATATCCGACCCAGCATAACAAATAGCCTACACACAGAATTAATAAAGCATATAGCTTTTTATGGTTTTTCACACCTGAGTTTTCTTTTAAAATAGAACTCTGAGAAACTGAAATGGTATCAATCTTTCTATATCCTATAACAGCAATAAGTAGGAAGACCACATACATAAGTGTATTCGCTAAAAAGATTAACTGAAATGAGTAAGAAGCAACAAAACCGCCAAGTGCAGCACCTACTGCAACCCCTAAATTTTGTGCGACATACATTGCATTAAAGGCTTTTCTTCCTCCCTCTTTCCAAACAGAGCCAGCCATCGCAAACATGGATGGAAAGACAATTCCTGCTCCAAAACCAGCAATGGTTAAAAAGACGACATACATTGGCCAGCCATGCCAAAAGGTCAAACCAATTAATGAAAATAATGAGATTCCGATTCCGAGCAGGACAGATTTATACCCGCCAATTTTATCAAAAAGTGCTCCACCAAATAAATTTCCGATAACAGTTGCCCCAGAGTTTAACATAAGGACAATTCCCGCAACTGACAATGATTTCCCAAGATGGTCGTGAATGTAAATCGTGTTTAAAGGCCATAAAAAAGAAGAGCCCGTTACATTCACCGCCATCCCAATAACTAAAAGCCACAAGACACGAGGCATGAAAATGCTCCTTTACTAATAAAGTTCATCTGTATGAAATGAGGGAATCCCCTCTTTATTTCGTATTCCAAAGTAAATTTTATTTCTTTTTTGCTGTCCTTGCAATAAGTATTTAGCCTGCTAACTAAGTAGGAAAATTCAGAAAAATAAATCCTGTGAAATATTTTAAAAATGGAGTGAGTTAATTGACACGTATTCAACATTTTGACACAATAAAGAAAACACCGTACAAACTTAATTGTACAGTGTTTTCATAGCTTGCTTTATTCTTTATTTTGGAGGAGGCTGTTGGGCAGGAAAGTAGCTGTTGGTCGCATGCACTTTCTTTTTAGCATTATCTTTTTCTTCAGAAACAGCCTTCTTCACTTTTTCAATTTCTTCTTTTAATTCATCGATATTGACACCTTTTTTAACAAGCTCTTCAGTTGCAATTTGGATCGCTTTATTCGATTCATCACTTGAAACTCTTAAAGCCTTCATTCCACCTTGCGGGTTATGGAAACCTGCTCCACTTTCGGCAGCGACAATATCCCAGAACCATTGTCCTTTACGGATATGTTCTTGAGCTTCTTTTATTTTCTCTTCACTTACCCCTGAGGTAATCATTTTATTCACATAGTAATGAGAACTAATTGAAATATCCTCTGCTTTGTGCAAGCCTTCCATATGTGTATCTTGAATTTCAGCTACACGCTTTTCTAGATCTTCGAGTTCACGGTCACTATGGCATGTTGCACATGACTGATCCATTGTCTTAAGCGGTGACTGCCACCAGTGTGAACTAATTTTCTTCTTGCCATCTACACGTTCATATGGCATATGGCAATCAGCACATGTGACTCCAGCCTGTCCGTGAGGTCCTTCTATATGTGTTTCAAAATCCGGATGCTGCGCTTTTACGATTGGCGTTCCAGATACATTATGAATAAAATCTTGTTTAAAGCCGTTTTCTTTTGCAGTTGTTTCATAGTATTCATACATTTCTTCAGGTTTAAAGCCATTATTCCACGGGAAAGTTACTTCACTATTTTCTGCTGCAAAATGGTATTCCACGTGGCATTGAGCACATACATAGTTCCTCATATCATTCTTTGTTGCTTTAGAAATATCAATTCCTTGCGCTTCCATTCCTTTAGTAAAGCTTGGACGTGTAATGCGAAGATCCATCGTTTCTGGATCATGACAGTCAGAGCAGCCAATAGGGGAATGGCCCATTGATTCAGCCTTTGGCCAAATAACATCATTGAAGTTGCCTCCCCAATAGTCATCGCCCATTTCTTCAATCATATGTGGAACGGCTGTTGATTTACATGTTAAACAAGAACCGATTGATTTATCAGTTATTCGAGCTGTCGCCCGCACATCTTCGTTTGCATAAATATGTCCACGATCTTCATTGTAATCCGTTGCAAATCCATACCCATTAAAAAGAACAGGTAAATATGGTTCTTTATCCTGGTCAAACTTACTGCGTTTGACGGATCCGCTGTATTTTGTATCCTTTGTATCATCTGCATTTTTCTGATAACTGTCATATTGAAGCGGGAATAAATCTTTAAACGCCTCATTGCTGATTTCATCTTTTGATAATCCAGTCTTCGCATCTTCTGCAGCAGTCGTGGCATCAGAGCTTGAACAGCCTGTAATAATCAGTATGACAGCAGCCAGGGAAAGTAATAACCATCGATAAGTCCTAGCCATTGTTCATCGTACCTCCTTTGTTTTCTAAAAGCTCACCTGGTTTAGGCGGTTTAAAATAATCTTCTGTTTTGAAGCCATTGCCATGCGGGATTGCCTGATGGCAGCTTGAACAGCTGTCCTTTGCATCGTGAGAAACATTATCCAATGTACTCTCGTGGCAATCTATACAGTTCTGATTAATTGCATCCGTTGACCCTTCCGTTGCTATTAACACATTTGGAATCTTTTCAGCCCCTAACGTGTTGTAATAAACGTGACCCAGGCCAGACTTCGCTTTAAATACAAGCTTATTTGCTAACGTATCATGAGGCAAATGGCAGTCACTGCATGCAAGAGTTGCATGAGTCGAATCTGCAAATGTATCATGTGCACTTGTCATGATGTGACAGCTTTGACAGAAATCAGGCGAGTCTGTATAAGCAAAAGTTTTCACTGTAACAACTGAAAGTACAATCCCTGCAAATAAACCAATAAATATTAATAATCTTTTATCAATGGCCAATAACTTTTTAAGCATCTTTCTCATCTTTTTCACCTCCTCTAAAAAATAATGCAAAAGCATATATTAAAATGCTGAAATAGCATTTTAACCCAAGGATTAGTGCATACTTTCAATTATTTCTATTAAGTTTTTCTTCGTTGTGGGTCCTGAAAATCTTTCAAAAATGACGCCATTTTCATCGATAATGATTGTTTCTGGCTGTCCAATAACATTGTATTGCTTCGAGATTTCCTCTTTTGTATCGAGTAAATAAATTAACTTAGAATTTGATTCCTTCATGTACTTTTCTATTCTCTTTTTTGTTTCACCTTTTGCGATGATATAAAGCTCAGCACCATCATATTCTGCTCCAAAAGCCTCGAGTTCTGGCGCTTCATCTATACAAGGCTGGCACCAAGTTGCAAAAAAGTTCAAAACAACAACTTTTCCTTTGCGCTCAGATAACTGATACTCTTTCCCATCGATATCCCTTAACTGAAAATCGATTGCCTCATCACCAGGATTCGCAGATGCTTTTCCACTCATCCCGTTAATGAGGATACCAAGGACACCCGCAACAATAACTAATACGATGATTGGAATTACCTTTATCCTCATTCGGCTTCACCTGCTTTTATTGTTCTGATTTCCAATCTTCAAGAACTTTTAGCTCTTTTTTCAAATCCTTTTGGCGTTTGCCTAGAACGAATATATATCCTGCAAGCAGAGCCCAAATAATTGTGTAAGCCATAAATAAATAACCCATATTGTTCTCCCCCTATTTAACTAGCTAATTTTTCAATCACTCTTGATTTTGCTTTTCTTACAGTAAGACGCATTTTTTCAATTTCAATGCCTTTACGCATCATGAATAAATAGAGCAGGGTGATCGTACCAATACAGAATAATAAAGTTACTAGCATATCAGGCTCAACGCCTCCGCCACTCTGGTTTTTCCCTTCACCGAATACGACTGGATGAAGTTTTGTATTCCACCAGCGAATGGCCATAAATACAATCGGTACATTAATACACCCAATAATTCCAAATACAGCAGAAAGCTTCGCTATTTTTTCCCAAGTGCCCTCCATTTTTCGTACAAATAAATAGGCAATATAGATGAATAACAGAATAAGAACTGTTACTAATCGCGGCTCCCAAGTCCACCAGGTATTCCAGGCGGATTTCCCCCAAATCATTCCGGTTAGAAGGGTAATCGTTGTAAAAACCACACCTATTTCCGCTGATATGCCCGCCTTGATAAAACGATCTTCTGTCGGTCTTTTTAACATTAAGACACAATAATAGCCAACAACAAAGAAAGCGAGAAATGCAACCCATGCTGTACTGACATGGAAATAAAAGATTTTCTGAGAGGCACCCATTTGTTTTTCAATAGGCGACCAAATAAAGATTAAATATAAAGAAACAAACATAGCTGGCACGAGAAGTATATACAGCATTCGATCGACAAACGCAGACGGTTGTTTCATTTATGATCCCTCCATCAAGTATTCAAATAAGAAAAAGCAGGCTGCAAAAAACAATAAATCATACGCAGCCATAAGCTGAAGCCATGAAATGGCATCTGTTATTCCCTCTTGCTCTAGTACAATTTTTGTTGCCTGAACGGCGCCAATCATTAATGGACTTAGCAGCGGCAATAATAAAACTGGCAGTAGCATTTCACTATTTTTTGCATTTGCAGCAAGTGCAGCAAGAAATGTTCCGATCACGATGAATCCAATGGTGGCTGTAAGGACGATTAATAGAAACCAAATCAAATCGCCATGAAACTTGTAATCAAATAATAAAAATAAAATTGGGATGCTTAACATTTGAACAATAGTAACGAGAACTAAGTTAGCTACCACCTTTCCAAGAAAAATACTAGATGGATCAATTGGTGCCACTTTCAATCCTGTTAAGCTATCATTCTCCTGCTCAGATATGAATGAGCGATTCAGCCCGAGCAAGCCAGAAAAAATCGTAATTACCCAAATGAGGCCTGGTATAATCGCTTTTACTGTATTATTCGTTGGATCAAATGCAAAGCTGAAAATCAGGATGACTAAACTTGAAAAGATAATCATCATTCCACTGGTCTGTTTCGACTTCAATTCATTCCGCAAGTCTTTTGCTGCAATCGTTAAGGCATCTGCAAGAATGATCTTCATTTCCCGCTCACCGCCGCTTCATACCAATTCTTAAATGGCATTAATCCTCGCTGATGATCGATGCTCTTATCTTCGACCACCCTTCCTTTATTCAATATAAGCACCCGTTCACAGACTTGAATTACCTGTTCAAAATCATGAGAGATTAGCAGGATTGCAATCCCTTTCTCCTGCCTCTCCTTAATTAAAAGATTCAACAGAGAGACGGCTTCTTGATCCAATCCAGTATGAGGTTCATCAAGCAGAAGAAAATCAGGTTCTGTAAGAAGAACTCGGGCAATGGCTAATCGCTGGATCATTCCTCTTGAAAAAGACCGGATAGGTATATCTTTAAAATAATGAAGCCCTACTGCCTTAAGGAGCTCCATTCCCTTCTCCTCAATATTCTTTACTTTGTACAGCTTACCGTAGAATCGTAAATTTTCTAGCGGTGTTAAAGCGCTGTATAAAAATGATTCATGTCCGAGGTAGCCGATTCTTTTTTTCAAAAGATGAGTTTTCTTCTTTATTTGCTCACCGTTTAGAAGAATTTCTCCACTTGTCGGCTGCATCAGCCCCGCAGCAAGCTTAAAAAAGGTACTCTTCCCAGCTCCATTTGGCCCGATCACAGCAACACTCTCCCCAGGGGCTAAGGCCAGAGAGAAATTTCTTAAGATAATTTTGTCACCAATTATTTTTGTGATTTCTTTAAGCTCAAGCATATAATCCAACTCTTTCTTTAAAAGGTCATAAGAATAAGCAGTGCATCATTAAGTAAATCGGATCAGCTCATTCTTGACATTATTTAAATGATGTACGTATTCTTTCATTCGATTGTAGTATTGAGCTTCACCTATTTCTCCTTGCTTTTTTTGTTTATCCAGCAAGGCCATTTGATCTTCAATTACCGCCTTCTTTTTTAAGAGCAGCTGAAATTGCTTTTCATCAGCATCAGCCTCTTGTTTATCGGCCATACTTCTCCTTTGAATAATGACAATCATGGCAGTCACGACTGCAAGAAAGATAAGTACTGCATGAGGATCAAACATATTGAGAAAAGGAGTTTTGAGCCAAAAGTTGACAAGCCAGTCTGGATGGAATGGCGGCATTTCGATCACCCCTTTGTCCCTTTCTGTTTCCGAATTTTGTTTAGTTCTTTAAGTATTTCACGATCTGCTTTATCCACATTTCCTTTTGGCTGATTCTTATTCTGTACCTTTTCTGGTTTTAAGTAGCTGGCTGCTAGTGTATGGTATTGTGTTTTCATGGCTTCAAAATCATCTTTCGTTAACTTCTTCATATGAAAGTCCATTTCCAGCTCATTTACTGCTGCATAGATCATTTCTAAAGGCATCTCTGCTCCTTTTTCTTCAGAATGGCTATCATTTTCTCCGCTTCTATTGAAAAAGGGTGAAACGATA
Organism: Cytobacillus praedii; assembly: GCF_001439605.1. Classification (GTDB taxonomy): domain Bacteria; phylum Bacillota; class Bacilli; order Bacillales; family Cytobacillaceae; genus Cytobacillus; species Cytobacillus praedii. The sequence goes on along the minus strand of NZ_LMBX01000003.1, from coordinate 53,040 downwards.
AAATAAAAACAAGTAATAACGATCATTGATCCGAGGAGTAAAAAAATGTAATCCATAGTGATTGCTCCTTTTATTCAAAAGTGCTTTTTCCGCTCTTCTTCAAAGGTAATTTCAACAATTTCTCTTTCCATCTCAGTCATTTCAACTTTGTCTAAGAGCTCCGTCTCCTTGCCTGCATTTTTATTTGTTAATTTCTTAATGCCAAAGCCGACTACAACTGCTCCTATTAAAAACCCGAGTGCAGGAGTGATCCAAGCAATAATCCCGCTGCCATCTGCTGCAGGGGTGCGTAATGCTGCCTGCCCATACTCATCAATATAGGATTTCAAAATTTCCTTTTCAGACTGTCCCTGATTTAATGCCTCAATAACTTCCTCATAATAGACTTTTTTAATGGAACAAGTTGATATATCATGATCTGCATGTCCCTGCATATCTAGTTGTTGAATAACTGTTTGAAATTCCTTCGAATTATAATTAAAGGCTGCTAATACAACAGTCGGAATAAGGAAAAGATAGAAGATGGATAAAAGAACTGCTTTTTTCATATATCAACACCTGCCTGCCGGCCATTCACTCTGAAGAAGGATAAAGTCTTTCCTCCAATTAGTGCGATAGCTGTTCCGATCATCATCAAAATTCCTCCAGCCCAAATCCAGCTGACAAAAGGATTAATTTTTACAACAAATGTTACTTTCTCTTTACTTTCCCAAGAGCTGAGCACGACATATAAGTCCTCTTTCCAATTCGTTTTTATCGCTACTTCAGAAGAAGGTTCTGGCCATGTTCCATAAAATATTTTCTCTGGATGGATGGATCCATTGGTTTTTCCTTTATATTTGACATCAATATCGGCTGCAACGATTCCGTTACCTTTTTCTTCTGTTTCAGTCAACTCGTTGAATGTTAGCTCATATTTCCCGACTTTAAAGCTTTCACCCTGATTTACCGTTTTCATTATCTCTTCTGAATAAGCATTAGAGGAAATGACTCCAACTGCAATAACCGCGATCCCGATATGAACAATGTACCCCCCATATCTTCGCTGATTTTTTCTTGTTAATTGAAAGGCTGCTTTTATAAATCCTTCTTTCGTCGCCTTTCTCCTTGCTCTCATGCCACGCCAAAACTCCGCCAGATGTACATTAAACATAAATACAGTCACTGTTAACCCAATAATGGCATAGATTCCTTTCACGCCCATCACTACAATAGCTCCTGCAAATAGAAGCGCTCCGATTATTGGTGCAAGTGTATTTTTGAGAAACCGCTCAAAGACTGCCTTTTGCCAGGAAATTAGCGGACAAATGGCCATTAAAAACAGGAGGGCAAGCATAATTGGTGCCATCACTTTATTAAAATACGGAGCACCCACATTTACTTTCGTTCCCGTCAATGTTTCAGAAATTAGTGGATACATTGTTCCAAAGAAAACAGCAAATGCGGCAGCAACTAATATGAAGTTATTTAACAAGAAACTGCTTTCTTTTGAAAAATAAGCTTCAATTGGCTTGCTTTCCTTTTTAATCAGCTGATAACGAGTAATAACGACATAAATAGCAAAAATCATCATAAAAGCCATAAAAATTAAGAAATAGGTTCCTAGATTGCTATCACCGAAGGCATGAACACTTGTTAAAATTCCGCTTCGGACAAGGAAAGTGCCAAAAAGTGAGAGAATATATGACAAGATAATTAGACTTACGTTCCATGTTCTGAGCATATTTTTCCGTTCCTGTATCATAACTGAATGCAGAAATGCAGATACCGTCAGCCAAGGAAGGAATGATGCATTTTCTACTGGGTCCCATGCCCAATAGCCCCCCCAGCCAAGTTCAAGATATGCCCACCATCCACCGACAATATTGCCGATCGTTAGAAAGAGCCAAGCTGTTAATGTCCATCTTCTCGTTAATTTAATCCACCCTGCGTCCATGTTCTTCATTAGCAATGCGGCAATGGCATAAGCAAATGGCACAGCAAGTCCTACATACCCCATATATAAAGTGACAGGATGAATGACCATTCCAGGATTTTGAAGCATCGGATTCAATCCTTTGCCATCTGCAGGAATCGTTTCTGTCATCTCAAAAGGATTCGCATTAAAGACCATCACAATGTAGAAAAAAAGCATATTTAACAATAAAATATTTGAAACATATGGAATCATATTGTTTTGCTTTTTCTTACTTAATACAATGATGGCAGCATATATACTTAACAAAAACGCCCATAGCAGCAAGGAGCCTGCGTTTCCTGCCCAAAAAGCGGCAAGCTTATAAACAAGCGGCAGCTGAGTATTTGTGTAGGCTGCGACATATTTAAATTGAAATTGGCTCGTACCTAGAATATAGAAAAGCAGGAAAGCGGAAATGCTCGTTACAAATGCAAGGGATAAGATTCCTCCTCTAGCACTTTCCAGCCACTTCCTATCATTTCTTTTAATACCGATAATGTTTGCCGCTATAGAATATAAAGAAATGATGATGCCTAGTATAAGTGCGATATTGCCGATTAGATACATGTTGTCACCCGCCTGTCTTATTCATCCTGCTTATTTTCGTTCATGTTTTTATGCATTTCCATATCATAGTTCTCTGTATCTTCACCTTCATACTTTGAAGGGCATTTCGTCTGTACCTTTTCTGCTTCAAACACTCCATTATCCCTTATAAACCCTTCAACAATCACAATGACATCATCAGAAAAGTTATCTGGTTTCACCCCGTTATAAATAATAGGAAGAGATGCATTGGTTTCCTCATCAACAATTTCGAATGTCAATTCAATTTTATCTGCATCCCATTTGACCGAATCTTGTTTTAGCATTCCTTGTGTAAGAACGTATTCATCTTTATAGTTCTCAGTAAGCAATTCCTCAATGGTTATTTCCTTGCTTCCTGCACTGGGCATGGTAGAAAAAAACATAATCATAATCGCAGCCGCAAAAAGTGATAAACCAAAGATAATTTTTTTGTTTTTAGACATTTTTTATCCCCCTAGCTTTTTTAGCAATTCATCGTATTCCTGTTGGGTAATACTTCCTTCTAAAAGCATTGCCCGTAAACGCGATTTCTTCGTTATATCATCTTGCTGTGTCTTTACTGATTGTTTATTACGAATAGGCTGAGATCCTTTTTTCCTTTTCATGAAGAAAATAAGCAGAATTGCAGCAAATGCACTAACTCCTCCAACAACAGTTAGAATGAGCCAAATTGGCAGCGTTTCATTTTTCTGTATTGCTTTTTCGACATGTTCCGGATTTCCCGTCATTTCCTCCATAATTTCCATAGTTGTTTTTGTTTCTTTACGTTTGTACTCAAGCTGTATTTCTTTCGTCACATCAGGCTTCATTCCTTGTATCTGGTATAGAAACATATTCATGCCATATCCATTTTCTTGGTGAGAATCTGCTGAGGGAGTTAATTGAAAGCTCTCTGATTTTAATGGCTCTAGAAAAACAACACTCACGAGACCTATATCAGCAAAACTTTTAAATTGATACGATAATTTTTTCGTTTCGCTGTTAACAACTAATTGGTTTGTATAATATTCAATAACAAATTTGTATGGCTCATTTGGCTGTATATCTTCGCTTGTTTCCCAAGAGATCGTTCGATTTTTTTTATCCATTTCATATTCGATTTCATTCAGCTCAGTTAAATCTCGATTATAATCTGCGACAAATCCAATTCGGAATTCATCCTCACCCATTGGAAGAGGGATCTCGATTTCTCCTTTCACAGGACGATCTGTAGGATTGATTAATGTGCCATGATAACCAATTAATAAAGAAGGTTGACTTTTTTCTTTATCCTTTGGATGATTGGCATACTCCGGCATAACTTGAACCTTTAACTCTTCCATCTTGAGGATAGCTGCTTGATTTTCTGCGTTTGTGTAGTCTGGCAAACTAAAAAGTAAAATCATCATTCCTATCCAAGTCAAGATTGATTTTTTCATCATTTGACACCCTTTCCGATCGGAAACTTCATATTATGAACGTTTTGTGAATAATTTCACATGTATACTTTTAGATAAAGAACCGACACACTCTGAAATTAAGTCTATTCTTTTAATACATCGTGACTATTTTTATTTGCTTACCTTATTTAAACCATTTTATAAGGCTGTACATCTGTGACTTTAAGCACGTTATTTCTGTAAGTTCTTTACCACTTTGTGAACGGAGGAATTTTTCTAAATAATAAACCCTGATGCATGAAATCGCATCAGGGTTTATATTTTTCTTATTCAGGATGAAATTTGGATTTAACTGGCTGTCCTTTTTTTTCATACATTTTCTTCGCCTGCTTAACTAGATCAAAATCACTGCCTAATTCTAAATCATTGCTATTTAGGCCATTTTTTGTTTTCTGTTCAGGGTTATTCTGCTTTGAACGTTTTTTTACCATGTCATTCCCTCCTAATCATGCGGAAGAATAATCATCTGATTCTGGAGCTGCTGCAATTGGAGCCTCATTCGATGAAGCTGCTCTCTCTGCTGTGCATTTGCGCTAAGTGCCATCTTAGCTAAGTCATTGTACGCATTCTCAAGGGATTGGAGCGCATACGTATACCCTTCATCATCATAATGCGCTTGCAATCGTCCCTCTTCATACTGGTCTTGTGCAAAGCGAATCGCATCCTCACATTGCTGAATAAGCTTATCCATCGATTCACGAGTTGCCATCATTTCCCCTCCTACTTCAGAATGGGTTTTTAAGAAGCATCAGGCTTCATCCATTAGTTTGTTCATATTTTTCGTTTCCTACTATATAAATTGCTGGCAGTTAAACTTGAAACAATTTACTTTGGCTATCAGGATTACTTCATGTTATGATTATTTTTATGCAGTATTTTCGAAATGACTTACTAATAGGAGGTTTCTGAATGGCTCAGACAAATCCTTTTCCGTTTGCCGCTGATGACAAACGTTACCATACATGGAATTACCATTTACGGAATGAATTTGGCCATAAAGTATTTAAGGTTGCACTTGATGGGGGCTTTGATTGCCCGAATCGTGACGGTACAGTTGCACATGGCGGCTGTACATTCTGCAGTGCTGCAGGATCAGGGGACTATGCCGGCAATCGTGCAGATGACCTGGAAACACAATTTAATGAAATTAAGGAAAAAATGCATCATAAATGGAAAGATGGCAAATATATGGCCTACTTCCAGGCATTCACAAATACTCATGCACCTGTTGAAGTGCTGAGAGATATGTATGAAAGAGTGCTGCAGCAGGAAGGTGTTGTGGGCTTATCCATTGCGACACGACCTGACTGCCTTCCAGATGATGTCGTTGAATATTTAGCTGAGCTAAATAAACGAACTTATTTATGGGTTGAGCTTGGGCTGCAGACGGTTCATGAGAGAACAGCCCTTCTAATTAACCGGGCGCATGATTACAAATGCTATGTTGAAGGAGTAGAAAAGCTTCGCAAGCATGGTATCCGCGTTTGTACACATATTATTAATGGCCTCCCGCTTGAAACGCCAGAAATGATGATGGAAACAGCAAAAGAAGTGGCCAAGCTTGATGTACAAGGAATCAAAATTCACCTGCTTCACCTTTTAAAAGGGACACCAATGGTTAAGCAATATGAAAAAGGAATGCTTGAGTTCTTATCGTTTGAAAACTATGTTAGCTTAGTTTGTGATCAATTAGAAATTTTACCACCGGAAATGATTATTCACCGCATTACTGGCGACGGTCCGATTGAATTAATGGTTGGTCCAATGTGGAGTGTAAATAAGTGGGAAGTTCTTAACGCCATTGATGCTGAATTAAAAAAGAGAAATAGCTGGCAAGGAAAGTTTTATACGCCGAATCAAGTGGGAATTCAAGCATGAAGCTCGATGGAATTTTGCCTTTTGCCCGGAAATTGATTGATAAAGCAGTATCTCCTGGTGACTGTGTAGTGGATGCCACGCTTGGCAATGGGCATGATACCTTATTTCTAGCTCATTTAATTGGTGAAGCGGGCCTCGTTTATGGATTTGATATTCAGGAAGAGGCAGTTTCCACTACGAAAAAACGGTTGTCGGAGGAGAAGCTCGGGGATAGAGTTCAATTGTTCCATAAAGGGCATGAACATATTTTCACCAGTATTCCAAAGTCTCACCACGGAAAAATAAAAGCAGCTATTTTTAATTTAGGCTACCTGCCTGGCGGAGACAAAACGATTGTGACGACACCCGGAACAACAATCTCTGCCATAGAACAGCTTCTTGAAATAATGTCTCCTGAGGGTATTATTGTACTTGTCATCTACCATGGACATCAAGAAGGGGCGCTTGAAAGAGATGCTCTCCTTCAATTTGTAAAGCAATTGGATCAAAGGGCTGCTCATGTAATGCAATATCAATTTATTAATCAGCAGAACAATCCGCCATTTATTATTGCGATTGAAAAACGGTAACTACACTTAAAAACCTGCAAATTTGCAGGTTTTTTAGCGCAATAATGCTCGCTTAAAAAAGTCAGGGATCCATTCTTGGACAGCACGATAAGCCCTGCCGTTCCAATAGAAGAAATAGCTAATTCCTCCACCCGTTTTTATCATGCTCTTTGCAAGTTTTTTGACATTCTTTTGCTTTCTTACCTTTTTATCAGATAAGTAAATTCCCAGCAGGCCACGATTAATTAACTGATGAAACCGTTTGTGAGGAAGCTGTTCTGTATGCTTGTCCGCTTCGATAACAAAATGCTTTAGCCGTTCAAATAGCTTCTCTTCGTTCTCATAATAAAAACAAAAGTTTAAATCTCCTTCATTACGATCCTCTTCTTGATCAATGAAATAATCCAAAAGAATATGCAGACCCTGTATGTAAGGAAAGTAGCCATTGCGGATACTTTCAGCATAATCTATTTCAAAGTCATCTCTCATTGCATATGATATGAGGCAGAATATCCCTAATGTCGATCCAGAACATGCTGAAAACTCGTACCATTCCATTTCAGGTATTTTCTCTTTATACTGATGAAACCAATCCTGCAGCCGTGGAACCCGCTCCTCAACTTTTACATGCTTATGGATTTGCAAATCACAATAGTAATGACATAGCTCGAGCAGATAATTCTTAATTTTATCGTAGTCCCGAATTTCTGAAAGGACATCCCTGCAAGTTGCTACAAGGTCGACTAAGTAGCTGCCATCCTCTTGCTCCATTCGAAAGCGATAGTAATTCTTCGGTTCAGAATCAAGCGTTAGTGCATCCATCATAGACTCATGGAGAGCTGAAAAATCTTTCGGATTGAGAGAGGTGCTGCGGTCACATAGATTATCTAAGTAATCACTAATTGTTTGGTACGCAACAATAAACTTAATGGCTAATGAAAAATTTTCTTTTGCCATTAAAGCCATAATTGAACCGCCCTCACAATGAAAGGTTTTATGTTCTATGCTCGCCAATGCCTGCTTTCTTAACTCCTGATTCGGAATTTCCTCAGCTCTTTTTTTCCAAAAGTTTAATTCCTTATGAACTAATGGCAAGACCCTTCGATATATTTTAGACATTAAACTAATCGGCATGGAAGGAACGCTCATAAATTCACTCCTTAAAGAAATGTGCAAGTACCTTCGGAACATCTATGTTCACACGAAGGAGTTTTCCCTTGTATGATTTACCTGACGGCACAGGACAAGGTGGATGAAGGTTAATTTTTCCCTTCTAAGCATATTGGCTTGTGACCTCAAAGGCTGACACGGCTGTATGTTCCCCAAAAGCTTTCCACTTGTCACTGCCAAGCTTTTCAAACCTATCATATTGTCGACAATAGTACTTCCTGATGGTCAGGGTGGCTGCTTGCGCTGCACAAAATTTCCTCTTACTTATCTATATAACCAATCGCCTTCAGCTGGCTTGCAACAAAATCCTTCGCATATTCAAATACATCTTCCCTGTCAGGCTCATTAAATATTTCATGATAAAACTTAGGCCATTCTTTAAACCGCTTTTCGGAAAATGGAGCAAGATTAAACCATTCGCTCACCGTTTTTTTATTAACAATCAAATCATCCCCTGCCTGCATAACGAGCAGCGGAACATCCTGTATTTTTTCAAGTTTTTCAAAACCAAGCTTAATCGCATTCAGTAGTTCTCGATACCATCTAACAGACACTTTCTTTACATACAAAGTATCATTTGCATCCGCATCACGAACATCCTGATTACTAGTTGCCATATCTACAGTAAGTCCTGAATCCATTCTTAAGCTTGGAATGATCAGATTAAGTCCGATAGAAAGAAGATCAATCAACTTAGAAGGCTTTTTAATTAATCCAAGGCATGGAGAAGACAAAATCACTCCAGCTAGATTCATTTTTTCCTCTTGAAGCAGGCGAATAGAAATTAATCCGCCCATACTATGTCCAAATAGGAAGACAGGTAAATCAAACTGATAGGCAGCTTGAATCCAATCCTTCACTTCCGCAAGATACTCATCGAAAGATTCGATATGGCCCCTGCTTGATCTTGTTGTCATCCCCTGGCCAGGAAGATCTCCCATAATGACATGAAAACCTGATAATCGCCATTTTTCTATAAGCCACCCATAGCGGCGATGATGCTCCATGGCACCATGAACCATTACAATGACTGCTTTAGCCTCTCCTTCAGCTTCCCATTTCCACATCATATTTCCCCCTAAACCTTATGTTGAAGCGAAAAACCATTCTTTCTAAATTATAGCTTAGAAACCGGAATTCATCACATTTTATACCGTATTTTTCATTTAAATCAATATTTTTTTAAGCAATTTGAGTTTTCAGCTTCACTCTTGTCCCATCTTCCTATGTTAGAATAGATTGAAAATACAAATATAAGGGGCGTTACAGATGATTTATCCTTATAAAGAAAAGTTGCCAAAAATTGCTGAATCTGCATTCATTGCTGATTTTACTACTATTACTGGAGATGTAGAGATAGGAGAAGAATCAAGTGTATGGTTTAACACTGTGATTAGAGGAGATGTAGCTCCTACAATTATTGGAAAAAAGGTAAATATTCAAGACAATTCTGTTCTCCATCAAAGCCCAAACAACCCATTAATTCTAGAAGATGAGGCAACGATCGGTCACCAAGTTATTCTTCATAGCTGTATAATTCGGAAAAAAGCACTCATTGGAATGGGCTCAATTATACTAGATCAAGCCGAAATTGGTGAAGGGGCATTTATCGGGGCAGGGAGCCTTGTTCCCCAAGGAAAGAAAATTCCACCAAACACACTTGCTTTTGGCAGACCTGCAAAGGTGATCCGTGAATTAACACAAGAAGACATAAAGGATATGGAACGTATAAGCAGAGAATATGCAGAAAAAGGACAATACTACAAAACTCTTCAAAAATAATGATCCATATAATGATTTACATTTTCCTATTTTAATCATTATTATGCATTGGCTTTATTAAATAGTTAGGAAACGGTAATCCACGGGACCGCATTTTTTTTGGATTTTGCAGGTTTCCTTTTTTGAATTTGTTATTTTCCGAGTTCCTACCAACTAATTCAGCTTTGAATATGCTAATCAAAAAAACAGGAGCTGCACAATGCAGCACCTGTTTTCTTTTTTATTTTTTTGCGTCAGTACGTAAAACTTCTGCTTTATCCGTACGTTCCCAAGGCAGATCCACATCTGTACGACCAAAATGGCCATATGCAGCTGTTTGCTTATATATTGGACGGCGCAGGTTAAGCATATTGATAATTCCAGCCGGACGAAGGTCAAAATGTTTACGAACAAGATCAACCAATACATCCTCGCTTACTGTTCCAGTACCAAATGTATCGACAGAAATAGAAACTGGCTGTGCAACACCAATTGCATAAGCAAGCTGAACTTCTACTTTATCTGCTAATTCTGCAGCTACAATATTTTTCGCCACATAACGTGCAGCATAAGCAGCTGAACGGTCAACCTTTGTCGGATCCTTACCAGAGAATGCGCCGCCGCCATGGCGAGCATATCCACCGTAAGTATCAACAATAATTTTACGGCCTGTTAGACCTGCATCCCCTTGAGGTCCGCCAATAACGAAACGGCCTGTTGGGTTAATGAAATACTTTGTATTTTCATCAATTAGCTCTTGTGGAACAACTGGGTTAATGACATGTTCTTTCAGATTGCGCTGAATTTGCTCAAGGCTAATCTCAGGGTGGTGCTGAGTTGAAATAACAATCGTATCAATACGAACAGGTTTGTTATTTTCATCATATTCTACAGTTACTTGCGTTTTACCATCTGGACGAAGGTAAGGAAGAATTTCTTCTTTACGCACCTCTGTTAAACGACGGGATAATTTATGTGCTAATGAAATAGGAAGCGGCATAAGCTCTTTTGTTTCGTTACAAGCATAACCAAACATTAAGCCTTGGTCTCCTGCACCGATCGCTTCAATTTCTTCATCACTCATTGATCCTTCTCGTGCTTCAAGTGCTTGGTCAACACCCATCGCAATATCAGCAGATTGCTCATCAATGGATGTTAATACTGCACAAGTTTCTGCATCGAAACCGTATTTTGCACGAGTATAGCCAATCTCTTTCACCGTTTCACGTACAATCTTTGGAATATCTACATATGTAGAAGTAGTAATTTCACCAGCGACTAGAACGAGACCTGTTGTTACAGACGTTTCTGCTGCAACACGTGCATTCGCATCCTTTGCTAAAATGGCATCCAAAATCGCATCAGAAATTTGGTCACAAATTTTATCCGGATGGCCTTCAGTAACTGATTCAGAAGTAAACAAACGACGTTTTGTTGACATCTGGATTCCTCCTTATTTATATTATAGGCAAGATTGCTTAACAGGAAGCAACCTTTGGTTGATACGGAACTCATTCCCTAAGTAGTATGAAATAAACAGGGAGTTTTTATTAATATGCCCTTTTAACACATAAAGACAGTCATATTAAAAACTCAAAAAAACCAAAAGCCGTCCATCAAATTTGCTGAAAAAACTTTGCATATCGCCAAGTGAATATGGCGAAACCCTTAGTTTTTTATCATACTCTAATCCATACTTAAAGGTTCCATAAAGTACAAAAAAACCTTTTCATATGTGAAAAGGTTGAAAACAAATCGATTCGCGCCTTTCACTCTTATCGTTCAAGGCTCAAAGTCCTTGCGTCAGGTTAGCACCTTTGCTAAAAAAATCTTTAACAGGTTGCTGGGCTTCATTGGGCCTGTCCCTCCGCCAGCTCGGGATAAGAGAGTATCCGTTCAAGGTAAAATCATAACGTATAAAATGAAGTCATGTCAATAACTATCTGTATAAAATTCATGTTTTTTCATTTATAATGAACAACTTCCATCATCACATTTTCTTTTTAAAAATTTGTGGTGATTTTTTGCATTCCAATGATACACTCAATTTCCAATTAATTATGAAATTAGAATATATAAAAAGCTCCTAGGCAGAAAAAAGGGAAACGAAGAAATAGATATCTTAATGCGTAAAAGCCTTTTAACACATGACCATTGGATGTAATAATATGAAGTTCTTTTCGCAAACTAGTTTTATCAAACGAAAGTGGCTGTTCATTTTTTTATTCTTATATTGAAACCCATTCGATTTGACGAAACCAGTCAAGCTTATTAAAAATTCGCTTAGATTCCTTGCATAACGAGTATATTCCATCGTATAATGCAGTCAATTTCAAAAGTTCATTCCATTTTTACATCCTAAGAAATGGATTCCTGCTGATATTTTCGAGAGTCAATCTTGCATTGGCCTAAAGCCAATTGTGACATTTTAATTAATATAAAGAAAAAATTTCTTAATAGTATAGATTAATCATCTAAATGTGTTATACTAATTAAGAGATGTAATCACTTTCAAAAATAATCCTGGATAAAGGAAGGTATTCATCAGATGAATTCTGTTAGCATTCCAAATAAATTGATCGATTTACTTAAAGGAAATAATATTCAAATTCAATTGTCTGTCCCTCAGCTTGTTGAAAAAGTATTGAACCGTAACGAAGGATCACTGACATCAACTGGAGCTGTTGCTGCAACAACTGGTAAATATACTGGCCGTTCGCCTAAAGATAAGTATATAGTGAAAGAAGCATCAACATTAGATACAGTTGATTGGGGAAGTGTGAACCAGCCAATTTCTGAAGAAATATTCTCTAATTTATATAACAAAGTGTTAAGCTACTTACAAGAAAAAGACGAAGTATTTGTTTTTAAAGGATTCGCAGGTGCTGATAAAAAACATAGACTGCCAATCCAAGTCATTAACGAGTACGCTTGGCATAACTTATTTGCACATCAGCTATTCATTCGCCCTACAGATGAAGAATTATTGGATCACCAAGCAGAATTCACAGTTATATCCGCACCAAACTTCAAAGCGGACCCTGCTGTTGATGGAACAGCTTCTGAAACCTTTATTATTGTTTCTTTTGAAAAACGTACGGTATTAATTGGCGGAACTGAATATGCTGGTGAAATCAAGAAATCAATATTCTCGATCATGAACTATTTACTTCCAGAAAACGGAATTCTCCCTATGCATTGTTCAGCTAACGTTGGACTTGAAGGGGATGTTGCTCTGTTCTTCGGTCTTTCTGGAACTGGGAAAACAACTTTATCTGCAGATCCAAATCGCCGTTTAATCGGTGATGATGAACACGGATGGTCTCCAAACGGTGTATTCAATATTGAAGGCGGCTGCTACGCAAAATGCATCAACCTTACTCGTGAGAAAGAACCGCAAATTTTTGATGCAATCCGTTTTGGTGCAGTGCTAGAAAACGTAGTGATAAATAGCGAGAGCCGAGTGGCCGACTATGATGACAACACTTTAACTGAAAACACTCGTGCTGCATACCCAATACAAGCGATTGATAATATTGTTGATCCAAGTATTGCTGGACACCCTAATACGATTATCTTTTTAACGGCTGATGCTTTTGGCGTCCTGCCTCCTATCTCTAAATTAACGAAAGAGCAAGCAATGTACCATTTCCTAAGTGGTTATACATCTAAGCTTGCTGGTACAGAGCGTGGAGTGACTTCACCAGAAGCAACCTTCTCTACATGCTTTGGTTCACCATTCTTGCCTCGTGCAGCGACTGAATATGCTGAAATGCTTGGTAAGAAAATCGATGAGCATAATGCAAAGGTATACCTTGTGAATACAGGCTGGACTGGCGGAGAATATGGGGTTGGCAATCGTATGAAGCTTCCATATACTCGTGCAATGGTTCAATCTGCTCTAGAAGGCGAATTGAACAATGTAGAAACCATTAAGGATGAAATTTTTGGCCTAGAAATTCCATTGCATGTACCTGGTGTACCAGATGAAGTGCTCCAGCCAAACAAAACTTGGGATAATCAAGCAGCCTATGAAGTAAAAGCGAAAGAACTTGCAGCTAAGTTCCGTGAAAACTTCAAGAAGTTCTCAAATGTCCCATCTGAAATTGAAGAAAAAGGCGGTCCAACCGCTTAATATACTCTATATATCGATGTTGTAAAATTAGCTTCATTCCCCGAAAAAAGGAATTGCCTTAAATGGCAATTCCTTTTTTTTAACTTCTCACTGCTTCTTCATCCAATTCGTTAAATCCTGGACGACCTTTCGATTTATTGCGGGTGGAAAGTAATGAGTAAACCCTTGAAAATACCAGCTTTCTACTTTTTTATTTAGTGCTTTCAATCTTTTCTCTAGACGATAGGCATGTTCGGCTGAGACATTTTCATCTTTTTCCCCATGGATGATTAATACGGGAGATTGTAGCCTCTCTATTTGAAAAAGTGGCGTTCGATACTCATACCGCTCCGGAAACTTCGTTGGTGTCCCACCGATCACCCTTTTCATCATTCTTCGTAAATCCTCTCTCTCCGTATATGTTAGAAACATATCACTGACACCGCCCCAGGTCACCATTGACTTTGCCTCAGGAAATTGAATGGCTGTCAATAGTGCCATGACACCTCCTCTAGAGAAGCCAAAAATATGTGTACCCTTTACCCTTGGGTGGGACTGCAAAAGTCTAAAAGCAGAAAAGGCATCCTCCCGATCCTCGCCAGCAAAATCCTCATTGCCTTCGCCTTCCTGATTCCCCCGGTAAAATGGCGCAAAGACAATAAAACCCTCTGAAGCAAACTGAACAATACGTCCTGGCCTCACTTTCCCAACATTCTTGATTCCACCACGTAAGTAAAGAAAACCATCATAGATTTCATTTCCTTTAGGCTCAGCTAAAAGCCCCTTTACTTTTAAATCGTCTGATCGATAGGTAACGATAGATAATTCGATGCCAGGGTTAGGTGATGGAAACCTTTCCTTATGTATGATTTGGTCCATCCATAGTTCATCTCCTATTCTGTTAACTTAACCGGTATATCATAATTCTGACCGGATTTCGTTAATAAATCTATAAATAAAAAGTTTATCTAGGCATTCACACATTTTTTGCACACTCATACGATAATGTAGGCTTTAAAGCTGATATATCTTGTGATTAATGGAGGTTTGCGCGATGAAAAAATGGCTAAAAGTTAGTTTTTCCCTTGTTTTAATTGCCATTCTTATTATACCCCTTGCAGCCTGTGGAAAAGATAAGGTTCAAAATATTCGTATCGGTGAAGTAACAAGATCCATTTTCTATGCGCCACAATATGTTGCACTTGAAAAGGGTTATTTTGAAGAGGAGGGCTTAAATGTCGAACTGACCACTACTGCTGGCGGAGATAAGACCATGACAGCCTTATTGTCAGACAGTATTGACATTGCCCTTGTTGGATCTGAAACATCTATCTATGTTTATGCACAAGGCTCAAATGATCCAGTTATCAACTTTGCTGCACTTACTCAAACAGATGGTACATTTCTTGTTTCTCGTGAAAAAATAAACAATTTTTCTTGGGATCAATTAAAAGGGGCAACCTTCCTTGGACAGCGCAAAGGCGGCATGCCGCAAATGGTTGGTGAATTTGTTCTGAAAAAGCATGGCATTGATCCACATCAAGATTTAGATTTAATTCAAAATGTTGATTTTGCCAATATCGCTCCAGCCTTTGCCTCTGGAACAGGCGAATTTGTCCAGCTTTTCGAACCAACAGCCAGTGTGTTTGAACAAGAAGGAAAAGGCTATATCGTTGCCTCATTCGGGGAGGAATCTGGCAACCTTCCATACACAACATTTATGACAAAAGAGAGCACAATTAAAGAAAATAAAGAAACAGTTGAAAAGTTTACAAGAGCCATTTATAAGGCACAGCAATGGGTAGACACACATACAGCAAAAGAAATAGCAGATGTGATTAAAGGCTATTTCGATAACACGAATATCGAAACAATTGAAATGGTTGTTGAACGCTATAAAAATCAAGGCTCGTTTGCAACAAATCCGATTTTAAATGAAGATGGCTGGAATAACCTGCAAGATGTCATGGAGGAAGCTGGTGAGCTGCCTGAACGAATTGACTATGAAACGCTTGTTAATACTGAAATTGCTGAAGGTGTAATGAAGTAAGTCCAATTCGTTCCCGTGCACCTGCTTTTTACTCAGTAACGGGAACGATTACTCGCTTTTCGTTCCTGGGTATCTGCTTTTTAGTCAGTAATGGGCTCGTTTACTCGCTTTTCGTTCCCGTGTATCTGCTTTATACACAATAATGGGCATGATTACTCGCTTTTCGTTCCCGTGCATCTGCTTTTTACACAATAACGGGCTCGTTTGCTCGCTTTTCGTTCCCGGGTATCTGCTTTTTACTCAATAACGGGCACGATTGCTCGCTTTCCGTTCCTAAACCAAAGTTATTAAAAATGAAGAAAAAAAGATACTAAGGAGGGTTCCAATGGATTTCTTAAGCTTACAAGGAATTCACCATACGTACTTTACAAAGACCTCTGCCACAACAGCCCTCTCCGATATTTCACTTGAGATCGGGGAGGGAGAATTTGTTTCCTTCCTTGGACCAAGCGGCTGTGGAAAAACAACCCTGCTGTCGATTATTGCCGGCTTGCTTGAGCCAACTGCTGGAACAGTTACATTAGAGGAAAAAGACGTTCAAGAAGCAAGTAAAAATATTGGCTACATGCTCCAGCAGGATTATCTTTTTCCATGGAAAACAATCGAAGAAAATATTTTATTAGGATTAAAAATTGATGGCAGTCTGAATGATTCAAACAGAGATTACGCTCTCACCCTTCTCGAGAAAATGGGACTTAAAGGTGTAGAGAAACAGTATCCTAAACAACTATCTGGCGGAATGAGGCAGCGAGTAGCCTTAGTTAGAACATTAGCAACGGAGCCAAAGCTTCTCATGCTTGATGAACCTTTTTCAGCACTCGATTATCAAACAAAGCTAAAGCTAGAGGATCTCGTTTCCAATACATTAAAATCGTTTGGAAAAACAGCCATTCTAGTGACACATGATATTGGGGAGGCCATTGCGATGAGCGACCGCATTTTTCTCTTCTCCTCCAGTCCAGGACAGATTCACAAAACGTTTATTATGCCTGATGATTTAAGAGAAGCAACCCCATTCAATGCACGGAACCATGAAGCTTATTCAAGTATCTTTCAAACTGTCTGGAAGGAGCTGGAATCTCTTGAACCCACAAACAAACATTGAACAAGGACACCGTAGATATCTTCAATCATTAAAACGTGAAAAGAAATGGGTCCGATTTTACCAGCTTATCATTTTTCTAGTCTTTTTTTCAGGATGGGAGATTGCTAGCAGAATGCAGTGGATTGATCCATTAATCTTTAGTTCACCATTCAAAGTATGGGAGCTCTTCCTTACAAAAGTTCAAGACGGAACTTTATTTGTAGATTTAAGCTATACACTTTTTGAAACGATATTTGGGTTTATTTTAGGAACAGTACTTGGTACCTTGCTAGCTGCTATCCTTTGGTGGTCACCGCTACTTTCAAAAATTGCGGATCCCTATCTAGTCGTTTTAAACTCAATGCCTAAGGTAGCACTTGGCCCGATTTTGATCGTGGCACTAGGTCCTAGCTTTACATCCATCGTCGCAATGGGAGCAATTATCTCCATTATCATCACAACAATCGTCGTCTATACTTCATTTAAAGAAGTAGATCCTAACTATATAAAGGTACTGCAAACCTTTGGTGCCACCCGATTTCAAATTTTCAAAGAAGCCATTTTACCTGCCTCTTTCCCAGTCATCATATCCACACTTAAAGTCAATGTCGGCTTATCTTGGGTTGGTGTCATTGTTGGTGAATTCCTTGTCGCCTCAAAAGGTCTTGGGTACATGATTATCTATGGATTCCAAGTATTTAACTTCACACTTGTGATGCTTTCTCTCCTTGTAATTGCCATATTTGCTACAATTATGTATCAGCTGGTTGAACTATTAGAAAGAAAATTAATTAAAAATGGGTCGTAAGAAAAGTTTCTACCGCTTTTCTTATGACCCATTTTCTAATTATCAATAATATCGATTTTATACTGTTCAAGCCACATGTTGATTTGCGAAAGATGAGCGATGAGCTGCGGTCCTGTCATAAGCTGACCATACCAAGGAACTTTAAATGAGGATCCGTTAGAATCAATGATTTCTTGAACTTTTTGTTTCGAGATGATTTCTAGGATTGGGGAAGTTTTGTTATTGAGGATAGCAGTTAATTTGTTTTTGACTAGATTCATATATTGCGGATGATATGTTTTTGGATATGGACTCTTTTTCCGATAAAGTACCTCATTAGGAAGCACCCCTTCAAGAGCCTTTCGTAATATACCTTTTTCACGGCCATTCAGCATTTTCATCTCCCATGGAATGTTCCATGCATATTCCACGATACGATGATCAGCAAATGGCACACGCACCTCTAAGCTTGCCCCCATGCTCATACGATCTTTGCGATCAAGCAATGTTTGCATAAACCAGACCATATTTAAATAAAACATTTCCCGGCGTCGAGCCTCTATTGATGATTCTCCATCTAATTGAGGGGTTTCAGCCACAGTTTCACTGTAACGCTCTTTCACATAGCTTTGTAAATCAAGTTTCTCCTGCCATTTTGGAAGAAGAAGCTGCTCTCTTTCAGCATGCGATCTCATCCATGGAAACCCATTGATATGAAGCAACTCTTCTCTATAAAACCACGGGTATCCTCCGAAAAGCTCATCCGCACATTCACCAGATAATGCAACCGTGAAATCCTGTTTAATATGCTCACAAAACCATAAAAGGGAAGAGTCTATATCTGCCATTCCTGGCAAATCCCTCATTCGGACGGCATCCTCCAAACGATCGGCAAGCTGTTCATTATTAATAATCGCCGAGTGGTGGATTGAGCCCAAATGCTGCTTCATCCTTTGAATCCATGGACCATCCTGATCAGGCTGAAATGCACTTGCTTCGAAATACTCACTGTTGCGATCATAATCAATCGAATACGTGTGGAGTGAACCCCTTCCTTCCTTTTTAAAATACGCGGAAGCAAAGGCACTGAGCGCACTCGAATCAATTCCGCCTGATAAAAAAGTACACACAGGCACATCTGCAACCAACTGGCGTTCTACAGCATCCTTTACTAGATATTTTACTTGATCTACAGTATCCTCTAATGAATGCTGATGCCTCTTGCTTTCTACATTCCAATAGCGCCATATTTTCATGCCATTTTTCGTAAAGATTAGGGAATGAGCAGGGCGAAGTTCTTTAATCCCCCTAAAAACCCCATGACCAGGAGTCTTTGATGGACCTAATCCGAACACTTCCTGAAGTCCTTCCCTATCCACTTCCGCTTTCAC
Source organism: Cytobacillus praedii (assembly GCF_001439605.1). Lineage (GTDB taxonomy): Bacteria > Bacillota > Bacilli > Bacillales > Cytobacillaceae > Cytobacillus > Cytobacillus praedii. Next base: position 34,273 of record NZ_LMBX01000003.1, on the reverse strand, counting down.
ATTAGGATGAGCCAAAATGGCTTTTAACTCTGAAGCAAATAATAATGAACCCAGCTCTTCCTTATAAAAAAGTGGTTTCACACCAAGTCGATCTCTTGCCATGAAAAGTTTCTCCTGCCCATGGTCCCATACAGCAAAGGCATAGATTCCATTTAAATGGTCTGTGCAGCTTTCTGCCCATTCCATATAGGATGCTAAAAGAACTTCCGTATCAGAATGGCTTTTAAATGAGTGGCCACGCTGGATTAACTCTTTTCGAATGTCCTCCGTATTATAAAGCTCCCCATTATATACGATTGTATATGTGTTTCCGTTTTTTGTTTTAGTCATCGGCTGAATGCCACCTTCAGGATCAACAACGATTAGCCGTTTATGTCCAAATGAGGCATGGCGTGCGCTCCAGACACTCGAAGCATCTGGACCGCGCTTTGCTAAGGTTTGCGCCATCCTTTCCACGATGAATTCTTCTTTTGTCAAATCTTGATGCCAATTAATCCATCCTGTTATTCCACACACAGATTATCACACTCTTTCGTTATTTTTTAACTATTAATATTGTAAAATGTACTGTTCCCGCTCCCATGGATGGACCTGCGTCCGGAACATATCCCACTCAATTTCTTTTGCTTCAATAAAATGTTCAAACAGATGCATACCTAGCGCACTTGTTATTACTTCATCTGATTTTAAATTTTCAAGTGCATGTGCTAATGTAGACGGCAAATCCGCGATGCCATTTTCAATCCGTTCTTCCTTAGACATGACGTAGATGTTTCTATCCACCGGCTCAGGCGGAGTTAAACTATTTTTTATTCCATCTAGTCCGGCAGCTAATAAAACAGCCATTGCCAAGTACGGATTGGCAGCCGGATCTACACTTCTTACCTCTACACGAGTACTCATTCCACGGGATGCTGGTATGCGTATAAGCGGGCTTCTATTTCTCGCTGACCACGCGACATAACACGGTGCCTCATAGCCAGGCACTAGCCTTTTATAGGAATTAACCGTTGGATTAGTAATCGCTGTAAAATTCGGGGCATGCTTTAAAATACCTGCAATAAATTGTCGTGCCGTCCCGCTTAACTCTAACGAACCACTTTTTTCATAGAAAGCATTCTCTCCTTCTTTAAACAAAGATAGATTACTATGCATTCCAGAACCATTCACACCAAATAATGGCTTAGGCATAAATGTTGCATGAAGTCCATGCTTGCGGGCAATTGTTTTCACAACAAGTTTGAATGTTTGAATATCATCACAAGCCTTTAATGCATTCTGATATTTAAAATCAATTTCATGCTGCCCGGGTGCTACTTCATGGTGGGAAGCTTCAATTTCAAAACCCATTTCTTCTAACTCTATTACGATGTCACGGCGGCAGTTTTCGCCAAGATCGGTTGGCGCCAAATCAAAATATCCGCCTTGATCATTCAGCTCCAGTGTTGGCTGACCATTTTCATCTAGTTTAAACAAGAAAAATTCTGGCTCTGGTCCAACATTAAAATCAGTAAATCCTAGTTCTCTCATTTCATTCAAAATACGTTTTAAATTACTGCGGGGGTCTCCTTCAAATGGAGTGCCATCTGGATGATAAATATCGCAGATCAATCGGGCAACCTTTCCTTTTTCAGCTGTCCATGGAAAAATAACAAAAGTGTCCAGGTCAGGATATAAGTACATATCTGACTCTTCAATGCGAACAAATCCTTCGATTGACGAGCCATCAAACATCATTTTATTATCCAATGCCTTTGGCAGCTGGCTGATTGGAATTTCCACATTTTTTATCGTTCCAAATAAATCAGTAAACTGTAATCGGATGTATCGAACATTTTCCTCTTTGGCAACCTTCATAATCTCGTCTCTGCTATAAGACTTTGTCATTTTATTTCCTCCCTTTTGCAAAATAATAATTTTATTGGTGATCTTTTTTGGTATTTTTATAGGAAAAATCAATAAAGGCTATTGATTACCTTTTCTGCTTTTTTTAAAGGAAAACTGAACTCAATAGGGGTTATTGATGACCTTTTTTGCCTTTTTTACAGGAAAACTGGAATCAATAAGGGCGATTGATGACCTTTTTTACTTTTTTCACAGGATAATCGAACTCAATAGAGGGTATTGATTCCCTTTTTTACTTTATTTACAGGCAAATCGAACTCAATAGAGGGTATTGATTACCCTTTTAGCCTTTTTTACAGGAAAACTGGAATCAATAAGGGCGATTGATGACCTTTTTTACTTTTTTTACAAGAAAACTGGAATCAATAGTGGTTATTGATGACCATTTTTGCTTTTTTTTACATGAAATCTGAACTCAATAGGGGTTATTGATGACCTTTTTTGCTTCTTATACAGGAAAACTGGAATCAATAAGGGCGATTGATTCCCTTTTTTACTTTATTTACAGGCAAATCGTACTCAATAGAGGTTATTGATGACCTTTTTAGCCTTTTTTACAGGAAAATCATACTCAATAAAGGTTATTGATTACCTTTTTTGCTTCTTTTACAGGAAAACTGAACTCAATAGGGGTTATTGACGACCTTTTTTGCCTTTTTTACAGGAAAACTGGAATCAATAAGGGCGATTGATTCCCTTTTTTACTTTATTTACAGGAAAATCGTACTCAATAGAGGTTATTGATGACCTTTTTAGCCTTTTTTACAGGAAAATCAGACTCAATAAAGGTTATTGATGACCTTTTTTGCTTTTTTTACAGGAAAACTGAACTCAATAGGGACTATTGACGACCTTTTTTGCTTCTTTTACAGGAAAACTGAACTCAATAGGGGCTATTGATGACCTTTTTTGCTTTTTTTACAGGAAAACTGAACTCAATAGGGGTTATTGATGACCTTTTTTGCTTCTTTTACAGGAAAACTGGAATCAATAAGGGCGATTGATTCCCTTTTTTGCTTTTTTCACAGGATAATCGAACTCAATAGAGGCTATTGATGACCTTTTTAGCCTTTTTACAGGAAAACTGGAATCAATAAGGGCGATTGATTCCCTTTTTTACTTTTTTCACAGGATAATCGAACTCAATAGAGGCTATTGACGACCTTTTATCCTTTTTTATAGGAAAACTGAACTCAATTTGTATTCCTACTAAATACTTATTGGATTATCCTTCCAACACTAATTCACCATGGCAAATATAGGCAGCCTCCCCCCTTTTCCAAACATGATCATCTTCATCCCAGCTTATTGTCAGCTGCCCTCCTGGGAGATGAACGGTTATTGGAATATATTGATCTACCAAGTGATTTAATGTGGCCGCAACAACAGCTGCACACGCACCAGTGCCGCATGCCATTGTTAGTCCCGAGCCTCTCTCCCATACACGGTAATAGATCTCTTGGCGACTTTTCACATGGACGATGCCTAAATTCACTCGTTCAGGGAATAATTCGGAGTATTCAATTACAGGACCGATTTCTTCTAATGGAAATGTGGCTACATTATCAACAAATAAAATCGAATGTGGATTGCCCATTGAAACACATGTCATTGGAAAACTTTGCCCGCCAATTGTAAGAAGTTCATTTATCGTCTTTGCTTCCGGGTCTCCATTCATCGGAATCATTCCTTTAGTCAGCTTTGGCTTTCCCATATCAATGGTCACCGATCGGACAATCCGTTTTTTATCCGGTTCCACTTTGACATGAACGATTCCGCCTAACGTTTCAATTGAGAAATCTGTGCTTGTTGCATACATGTGGTCGAAGAGATATTTCGCTACACATCTTAAGCCATTTCCACAATTCTTCCCTTCTGAACCATCCTCATTAAAAATCCTCATTTTAAAATCAGCGATTTCAGAAGGACACATTAAGATCATGCCATCTGATCCGATTCCGGTGTTTACATTAGATACCGTTATAGCAAGCTGTTCAAAGTCTTGATCTTCCATAGACATTTCCAATAGGTTAAAAAAAATATAATTATTCCCTAATCCATGCATTTTCGTAAATTGCATAAGGGTCCTCCTTTCAAAAGATAAATACATCTCGCCTTAATCTATCTTCTATCTCTTGGATTACTCGAAGCTCTTCCTCGATCCCATTTGCCTGGAAGGTAACTGAAAAGCGGACATATTGACCTGCATCATCCCACGGTACACTAGAGATTAAATGCTCTCGTATTAAATACTGGCTAAACTCTTCTGCCGATTGAAAAGATGGACCATCCGCCACCGCTTTCGGCGTCTTTGTATATAAGAAAAATGATCCCTTCGGCTTCACTGCATGGAAGCCGCATACAGCCAATGCGTTTGTCAATAATTCATGTCTCCGCGAATATTTTTCAGCAGTTTGAATAGTAATTTCCGGATGGGCAAGTGCATAGGCTGCTGCTTTCTGAATGGCAATGAATTGACCGGAATCATTGTTATCCTTTACAGTTGCAAACGCCTTGACAAGCTTTTCGTTCCCTGTGATAAAGCCAATACGCCATCCTGTCATATTGAATGATTTTGATAAGGAATGGAGTTCAATGCCAACGTCCTTTGCCCCTGGTACGGAGAGAAAACTAAGCGGCTGCTCCCCATCAAAGACAAGGGCTGAATAAGCGGCATCATGCACGACAATAAGCTCATGCTTCTTGGCAAATCGAACAACTTCTTCAAAAAATGCTGCAGTTGCAGTCGCTCCAGTCGGGTTATTCGGATAGTTTAAATATAAAAGCTTTGCCTTTTCTAAAACTCTATCACTCAATGTATCTAGCTTCGGAAGAAACAAATTTTCTTCCGTCAGGGGCAGCTGAACGACATCACCGCCGCAGTACTTTGTATGAGTAGCTAAAATCGGGTAACAAGGTGAAGGCATTATTGTAAGATCTCCTGAATTGATAAAAGCTAAAGGCAGCATGGCTAATGCTGATTTTGAGCCGATCACATGATTTATTTCTGTTTCAGGATTAAGATCACTTACACCAAACACCTTATCCATATAAGAGGCAGCTGCTTGCTTAAACTCAGCAATGCCGTTATCCGCATAAAAGCGGTTTTCTGGCTTGCCTGCTTCTTCAGCCAATTTTTGCACGACACGATCATCCGCCATGGCATCAGGTTCGCCAACTCCTAAATCAATCAAATCCATATATGGATTTGCCAAAGTGGCTTCTCTTTTTGCTCTTTTAATCTTTTCAAATTTGTAAATTTCATCTTTCATACCAAATTGCGTTCCGCCTATCCGGTCTGCAAACAGCTGCTGAGTATAATCTGTTGTCATTAGGAATCCTCCATTGTCGGTCTGCTAATCTAAAATGTTATGATTCATCTTATCATTCAAATGACCATTTGGATTTACACCCATTAATTAAATATTTGCACTTTTTTACACATTAAGAAGAAAAATAAATATTCACTATCAATTAATTAGCTAGCTAACTAAAAGGCATTGAGAAAGTATGCGATATGATGGAACGGAATAATGATAGGGTAAGGACAAGCAATCAGCCAACTTAGGAGAGAGGGAAAGAAACATTTATGACAGTCAGTAAGTATTCCTTGCTAACATGTCTATATACATTAGAGCAGAAAAAGATAATCATAAAGACAAAGTAAAATCAACAATCGATAGCTCAGCTACTGTTTGAAAACCAAGACTTTCATATATATGTACTGCAGGCAAGTTCTCGGCTAATACCCCAAGGTAGACATCCGCTGAAAGCTGTCTGCCTATATGTGTAAGTTCACTCGTCACAAGCGTACCTAAGCCTTTTCCTCTTTGGTCATGTCTAGTAACAATGTTTCCAATTTCTACAAGCAAAGGATCATAGAAATGAAAGCCACCAACTGCAATGAACTCTCCACCTTCCTTCACTCCTAGGAAAGGACACCGTTCAATTTCACTTCTTGTAAAAAACTTCATTTCTCCCTTATGTAAAAAAGCAATTACTTCAGAAAACTCATGTTCCTTAACTAGTTGAGTCATGTTCGATTCGAGCAGCTTAGATTGATCTATATGTTTCATTGTAAAAAAACGCTGCGGCATTCCTGTAATGAGGCCAAAGGACTGAAAAAGCTGAAGGTCTCGTTGACATAAGATAATACCGCAATTAACATTTTTATCAAGTTTTATAGCTGCTCTAGTATAAACAATTAGTTCTGGGAAGAAGACATCCTGCTGATTGATACGATAAAAAGAAAAGGCAGGAAAAGACAACTCACTTAGATAAGCTAAAACAGCAGTCAACTGATTATCGACATATTGACCAATAAATTTGGCTTTATCCATTCGCTGTGTTAAATAGCTATAAAAAAGTAAATGCTGATCCTTTTCAACTTGATCAATTAATTGAACAATTGCTTCTTGTGTAAGCAAACGATGTGAAATCATAATCTACCTCTCATTCGGTGAATAGTCTGCTATTTTCTAATAATTTCTATAAAAAAGAGCGTAAATCCTTTTTTGGATCAACGCTTACCATCCCATAAAATTAGTGAAACCTATACTGTTTTTTGTTTATTTCCCTACTTTATACGCTGTCTCACTAATAATGAAACTTAACTTTAAACGACTTAACCATGCTTCCGAATCTGTTACTCTTCCATTGGTACTATTTATATCCTCCTGATATTCCAATCCTTCTACGGGCAGATAATTAACCTCTAAGTTTGCGATTCTATGTACAATCATAGCCCATTCCGCATCTGTCATTTTTTCTTTAGAGCAATCTTTTATATAGTTCCCAGCCTTTCTTGAGAACGCACATGAACCAGCAGTAATATCCACTTCTTTCCCCAGCTCTATAGAGCAAATCCTATTGGTAATTCTTTCTGTTTCTTGCCACTCGATTGGGTGAGTTTGAAATGCTCTTTCTGTTCTGCCTAAAATTAAATAATCAAATTGAGGAATGAAACTTACTATTTTTCTTAATTCAATCGAGTGTTTCTGTACCCAGGTTATTAACCTATCAAAATCGCAGTAATGAAAGAACTGGCTTGTTCCAGATAGACCAAACTTAACAGCCTCTCTTCTTGCATGTGCTGCACCTAATTTAGGAATTATTTTTGTTTTAAATTTACTATTTTCTAATGCATCCAATAGATTTCTTGATGATTCCTCACTAACGGTAATAAAAAGTTCGGAATAAACATCTTCCAACAGCTCTTTGAACTCTTGAAATAGCTTGACATTTCTTCCATGCGGATCATGGGTTACTGTAATTAAAGCTGTTTGAATCATCCTATTCACCTCAGCAAGATAATCGTTTCCACATTCTATACACCAAAATTTTTTCATTCTCTTTATTTAACCATACCCGAACTTTTATCTATACAACAGGGTTTACTCTTTAATTTGCTCTAAATAGTATAAGAATTTTCCATTATCCATTTCTACAATGATTACTCCACTTTTCCCATTATTTGTTTTATACAATACTGTTCCTTTAGGTAATTTATTTGCTGTTAAGTTACCCCAAAACAGAGAAGTTGTGTTTTTATGCTTTTTAATTTCTCCAAGTTTTTTTCCTTTTTGAAACTTACTCTTTTTCTTATCGAACCATTTAAGTTCTGTAGCGTTAGAATAAATCCGGCCGTTATATTTGATGATATCCCTATCTTCATCCATTTTTAAAAAGTTACCGCTAATTAGGATGTATCCACTAATCAACAATAAGAAAAGAAAGAGCAGGACAAGTATTTTCCCTCTCATCATCAAACCTCCTCTATTTAAAAAGGTCAGAAAATCCACACTTCACTTATAATAAAAAAAGCTGCCCATCCAAAACAGACGAATAACCCCTGTTGCACCTTCATTCGTTTACACAAATAAACGCTATATTCATCATAAGTTAAATAGAAACGAGTACCATTATAGCTTAAAGTATCCTAACAAACTGTAAATTTATAGAATTTTCTAATATTAGAGTTTTTAAAAAGAACTATGTTATGTCTTAGCTCTGCGAGACCAAATCACAGCAGGTATGAGAATTAAGGATAAAAGTCCTCCACTCAAAGATAATGTAGCATAACTGGTATTAGCTACTACCATTCCCGAGAGTGCACCGCCAGATGCTCCTGCTAAGGCGATAAAAACATCAAGGGCACCTTGCGTTTTCGCACGTGTTGATGGTTCTGTAGAATCAACTATTTGAGCTGTCCCACTAATCAAGCCAAAGTTCCATCCCAATCCGAGTAAAGTAAGAGCAATGATTAACAGTATCATTGAATTACCTGGTGCAAATGCGGCTAATAAACCTGCAAATAACAATGTAATACCCGAAGCAATACTCATAGCGGTTCTTCCTACTTTATCTGCAAGAACACCTGTGATTAGTGAGGGAAGATACATGGCACCAATGTGAAAACCAATAACGATTCCAACTTCTGCAAGATCGTGACCGTGATGTTTCATATGTACCGGTGTCATAGTCATAATTGCAACCATTACAATTTGAGTTAGAACCATCACCATGGCACCGACCATTAAACCTCTTTTATTTATTGCTTTATCAGCAATTTCTGTTTTATTAATAGGTTCATGTACTAGTTTATAAGCTTCAATCTTATTTGCAATAGTTAACGGGTCTGGACGCAGCATAATAAAAAGAACGAGCCCTGCTAAAATAAATGCTGCAGCTGATAAAATAAATGGACCAGCAAGTGAAGGTACACCAATCAGACTAGCAAATTCACCCATCACTTCTACTAGATTTGGACCTGCAACCGCTCCGAATGTTGTCATAACCATCGTCGTACTAATAGCAGTTGCTCTTTGTTTCTTGTTTGCTAAATCAGTTCCTGCATAACGAGCTTGCAAATTTGCCGAAGTTCCTGCACCATAGATCAACAGAGAGGCAAATAATAAAATTACACTATTCACCATGGCAGCAATCACAACTCCAACTGCGCCGAGCCCCCCTACAATAAAACCTGTCGATAAACCAGTACGGCGCCCGTATCGCTGAGAAAGTTTTCCTATGATGAAAGCTGCAGCTGCGGACCCTAAAGTAAGTAAGGCTACCGGCACTCCTGCATAAGCATCTGTCCCAAGCATTTGCTGTGCCAATAGGGCACCTACTGTAACACCTGCAGCAAGCCCTGCCCCGCCAAAGATTTGTGAAAGACACACAACGAAAAGCACACGTCTATATAGCTTTTTTAGCTTTTCTGGTGAATCTATATAACTCTCAATTGAATCTAGTTCTTGTGCTTTAGCGAACACTTTATCACACCTTCTCACATTTATTTGTCAGCCGATTCAGCGTATGTCCGAAGGATTCTTCCCTTTATACTTTTTAAATTGTCTGCTGAAAAAATGAAGATCATTATAGCCGAGGGCATCTGCCGCTTCTGTTACCGTCATCCCCATGTTATGGAGCAAGTGCTCTGCTCGATTAATCCGAGAATGAATAATGTAATTCCTAACCGTATGTCCAATAATCTCTTTGAATTTGCGGGAAAAGTATCGCGGTGAAAGATTAGCGCGTATGGCTAAACTTTCGATAGAGTGCGGATCACCCGGATGCTGCTGGATAAAGTTTGCAATCTCTCGAATCGTCTCTAAAAGATCGTTGCTTGAATGCTCCAGCTGCCTATCTATTTCTCTCTCTTCCCTTAACAAATGAATCATTAATTGCTTTAGGATTAGCTTTGCCTCAATTTCAGCTCCGAAGGTTTTTACCAAAAATAAACGAATATAACGTGTTAGCAGGGATTCAAAGGGGATAGGGTCTTGAACAATCCGATAAGTTTTTGGCATCAATTCAGGGGTTTCCTCCAAATCAAAATGAATATAGCTAAGCACTAACGGATTTTGCGGATCATGGGAGGCTGTCGTCCAATCGCCAGGCTTAAATAGAAAACAGCTCCCTTTATGTACATCGAATCGTTTTCCATTAAGAACCACAGTCCCTTTTCCGCTCCAAACATAAAACAAATCATAGTTAGGAAGTGGTTTATTTCGTTTCCTCCATTTCCAGTTCGGTTCGCAATGGATCGTTGCAAACGCTGGTATTAGGATAAATGAATCCGGATTGATATGCAGCATAGAATTCACCCTTTCTGCTCTTATCCCTCAATTCTTAAAATACTCCTTTCGACCACTTCATCTTTCATAATAAAGCTGTATTCGTCTCCCCACCTTAAATCTAATATATTTCCTTCAATAAGTACGGGTCCTTCTGTTTCATAATAATGCAGATTTTCGCCAACCCGCTCTACTTCCCCATAGAATATAGCCTTAACAAAAGTCTTTTCATCCAAAGTCACTTCATATTCACCGATAAGTTCCAGCTGCTTTAGAATTGCTCCTGTTTCCTCCAGTACTTCTCGGCGCGCTGCCTCTTCCAATGTCTCCCCTTTTTCAAGCTTTCCTCCTGGAAATTCCAGCCCTCTTTTTTTATGGTTCGTAAGCAGCCATTCCTTGTCTTTTTTGCAAATTACAAGGACGTGCTCCGGCTGCTTGTCAAACGCATGCGGGCAAAATGAAAATTTGACTACTCCACCATTTGCATCAATAAATGTTTCCATCGAATTTCTCCTTCCACACTTCATTCATACAGTTATTATACAGCGTAAAAAAAATTGTGACTAATGACATCTTCCATATTTTTCTTATATGAAAAAAGTATCAAATTACATTTTTTTGAAACTTTACCTATTTTTTTATCGTAGAATTAGAGAGTAAGAGAACCGAAAGCTATTGTGTAATGTTTTTCTTACTTCATTAATATTAAAGGAGTGCTACTTTTGAAAAAAACATTTTCCATTCTTGCAGGCTTCTTATTAGTATTTATGTTAGCAGCTTGTAATCAAACAGCCAAGCCTGTGGATGAGCCCGTAAAAGATAATGAAAAAGCTTCAGAAACTGAAAAAGCGGAGGAAAAAGCATCCGAACTGACGCTTGAAGAAGTAATGAATAAATCCACTGAGGCATCAGAAGGTTTAAAAAGCTTTTCTGTAAAAATGGATTTAACACAGGATATGACTGATCAAGGTGAATTGAATGTTCAAACAACCTCAGTCATCGATATGAACATTGTTACCGAGCCAATGGCATATTATCAAAAAATGAAAATGTCAATGGGAGAAGAAGCAGAAAGCTTTGAGACAGAAAGCTATTTCTCAGAGGCTGGAATGTTTTTCTATGAGCCTTCAACTAGTCAATGGATGAAGTTCCCGCAGGAAATGACCGATACATTCCTGCAAATGTCAGGTCAGCAATCAAATCCAGGGGAAGAGCTAAAGAAATTACAGCAATTTGTAGAGGATTTTACTTTTGAGCAAGATTCCAATAACTATATACTTAAATTAAAGGCATCAGGAGAAAAATTTAATGATTTCATTAAAGAAACAGCAGTTCAGCAATTGCCTCCTGAAATGTCCGCAGAAGACGCGCTAAGCGGGATGAAAATTAATGCTGTGGAATATGAAATCCTTGTCGACAAAAAGACATTTTATCCAGTTGAATTAAATATGGATATGGACTTAGAAATGACGATCGAAGGCCAAACTATCGCCATGAAGCAAAAAATGAACGGACAATATTCAAATTACAACAGCGTTGACGCTATTACTGTTCCTCAAGAGGTAATTGATTCAGCTGTTGAAATGGGTATGTAATTAGAAGGAAATCGGCAATTAGCCGATTTCCTTTTTTCAGCTCAATTATTGGATTTCATCATTTAAAATTCCCATATTTTCAATATGTTTTTTTGCTTCTTCGTCTCCAAGCTGATAAATCAGACCGTATACCTTCTTGATTTTACTGTCATACTCATCATTTGACTTATCATTATGGTATTCTATAAATGGGACATGGGCTCGCCAAAATCCTGCCCATTCTGTTCCATAATTCTGATTAAAATACTCCCGTAGTGTATGAATTTCATTATCTGTCGCATCAATTTTGAAATCCCATGGGGAATCTGTTGCACTTTGTGAGATTTGTCCATGTGCAACAGTTATATAATACGTTTTTTTATTTTGTTCCATCCTGTTCAGCCCCTTTTCGTCATTACTTATCGTTTCCCACATTTAGATTAAAAATATGCGAATTTACGATCATTCTTATGAAAATTACATATACTACATTTAATCTTTAGAAAAAAACTATGGGTTAGCGATTAATTTTTATCATCAAGGGTATTAAAAAAGTATACAATAAAAGAAATAAAAACGAAGGCTGGAGGTGTAAGAATGAAAATTATTGATGAACTATATGAACTTTATCGGAATAAGCTTACTGGAGACGAAGAGGATATTGACATGCTTGCTTTCGCTTTTTTAGAGGAAATGAACCGAGAGGATTTATTGGATATGATTAACGAGTTAAATAACCAGGAGCTGTACAATTTAATGGGGATTTATTTAATTGAAAGCTTAAAGGGAAAGTTTGCGAGTGAGGACTATAGGCAGCCCCGTAATCCAAATCTGCATCAGCGAAATATTCACTAAAAATTATAATTTATACATAAAAAAGGATGGTTCATAAAGGCTGATTGCCCTCTATTGAACCATCTTTTTATTATGTCCTAACCTAAGTATGCCTTTAACATCCAAATATGTTTCTTTAGGCTTTGCTTAATGGCTATAAGCATATCGCCGGTGCCTTCATCATTTGCTTCTTCTGCTAATTGAATACCTTCTTGCAGCTCGTCCGCCATTTTAACAAAATCTGCACAAATGGATTTAACCATGTCTTCCTCTTTTTCTTTTCCAGTCGCCTCTTCAATAGAAGCCATTTCTAGACATTCCTTCATTGTTGCCACAGGACTTCCCTCAAGGGATAGAATTCTCTCTGCCAACTCATCAATATGCTGATTGGCTTCGTTGTATAGCTCCTCAAATTTCTCGTGCAAAGTAAAGAAATGTCTTCCCTTGATATACCAATGGTAGTTATGAAGCTTTACATACAAGATCGTCCAGTTTGCTACTTGCTTATTCACAGATTGAATTAATTTTCCACTCATATTATCATCCTCCCATTTTTATAGTACCCTGAGATAAGATGAGCTAAACACATGAATATTTTTAAAAAGCATAAGGAAAATCTAACTGCTTTCATGTTACACTATGGATAGTAAAAGGAGGTTTGATCATGGTTGCCATTCTAGCTATTTCGGTAATTATTATTGCAATTGTTATTTTTCTTTCTGTTATTACAACCTCTAAAGCGTATACGTACAAGCATACGGTTGATACAATAGATGAAAATCCATATACGAATGAACATACCGCTGAACAAGAAAATGATAAAAAGACATCATAAAAAAACCGGACTGCAATGGTCCGGTTTTTCGAATTTTTTATGCAAAAACTTGCTTCAATTCTTCCTTTGACTGCTCAAGCCAGAAACGCATTAAACGTTTCGCTCCATCTAAATCATGAAGCTTCGCTTGGCCGCATTGCTTTTCATTTGCAGCTGGGATGTCTGTAATTTCAACAGCAGCTTTCATTGTTTCATCAAGCAAGTCAATGATTTCCTCTACAGTTGGCTCTCCGCTTACAACTAAGTAAAAGCCTGTCTGACAGCCCATTGGAGAGATGTCAATGATATCAAAGTGATCATATTTCTCCGAATACGTACGGATATTGAAAGCAAGAAGATGTTCTAATGTATGAATCGCATCAGGCTTCATTGCTTGTTTATTTGGCTGGCAAAAACGAATATCGAACTTATTTACAACCCCATCTGTTCCGACTTTATGAACTCCGCAATGTCTAACATAAGGTGCTTTAACGGCATTATGGTCTAATTCAAAGCTTTCAACTGAAGGCATGTATGTCCACTCCTTTTTCGATTCTCCTATTATTGTAACTTAAATCCCGAGTAATTTCATCAACAAAATAAGGAATTTATTTTTTCGACTATTACATCATTGTATGCTATCTTTTACTTGAGATTTCCTTTAGAAAAAAGATTGGACTGATAAACATGCTGAAACAATTAATGATTGGAATCATTCGCTTTTATCAAATTGTCATATCCCCGCTAAAACCTCCAACATGCCGATTCTACCCAACCTGCTCTCATTATGGGTTAGAATCAGTGAAACGCTTTGGGGCACTTAAAGGAGGATGGCTAGCCATTAAAAGAATTGTAAAATGTCATCCGTTTCATCCCGGTGGTTTTGATCCAGTACCGGAAAAAGCATTAAAGAAAAAAGATGATTAGTTATCGTATCCATTGACTACTAAATCTAATTTCCCCGTACTAGGATGAATGACTAATCCATGAACAGGGACATCGTTTGGTATAAGCGGATGCTTTTTCACCATAGAAACGCTATGGGCAACACTCTCTTCCACGTTATCAAAGCCTTTAAGCCATTCTCTAACATCCACGCCTGAATACGTAATTGTATCTAATGCTGCTTCAGATTTTCCCCTTTTTCTCATATGCTCCATAATGCCATCTGGCTTCATTCCGCTCATTCCGCAATCATGGTGACCAATGATTAATACTTCATCAGCCTGAAGCTCATAAACAGCTACAAGCAAACTCCTCATAATACTTCCAAACGGATGTGTTACAAGTGCTCCAGCATTTTTGATAAGCTTTATATCTCCATTCTTTACATTCAAAGCTCTTGGCAGAAGCTCTACTAAACGTGTATCCATGCAAGTAAGCACAACCATTCGTTTATTAGGCAGCTTTGTTGTGGCAAATTCTTCGTATTTTTTTTCTGCTACAAATTCAGTGTTAAATTCTAATATTTCATCAAGTAGTTTCATATGCTTTACTCCTTACATATTTTATTCCTACCCTATAAGGATACAAAATACTTTTCATACAAACAAATTTAATACTTGATTTTCATTATTTTTTTTTGTAAAATTACTTTTGGGAATCGTAATGATTACGTATTAAATCAATATTTATAGATAGAAATTATTTTTTTCATCAATAAATCGTAATTAATACGATTTATTGATGGGAGAGGGGAAAATATGAAGAAAACTATATTTGTTATTATCTTGATGATTACTATGCTAATAACTGGATGTACCAATGAATCTAAGGATGAGCAGAAAGACCGCAGTAAACTTTCCGTTTATACAACTGTTTATCCACTGCAGTATTTTACTGACAGAATAGGCGGGGAATATGTTGAGACAAAAACTATTTATCCGCCTGGAGCAGATGAGCATTCATTTGAACCAACACAAAAGGATATGACTAAGCTAGCAGATGCTGATCTGTTTATATTTGTCGGTCTTGGTTTAGAAGGATTCGTAGAAAAAGCTCAAAAAACGCTTAAAAACGAAGATGTAACTATGCTCGGGGCAGGAGAAAATATTCATTTTGACCAAGTTCAATCTCATGAAGAAGAAGAGCATGAGGAGGATCATAGTCATGAAGTTGATGGGCATCATCATGGCGATGTTGACCCGCATGTCTGGATCGATCCAATGTATGCAAAGGATTTAGCAGAAGCTATAAAAACAGCATTAACTGATAAAATGCCTGAACATAAAGATGAATTCGAAGCAAACTATCGTTTGTTGACGGATGAGCTTGACCAATTAAATACAGACTTTGAACAAACCATTCATAATGCGGCACATAAAGAAATCATCGTGTCTCATTCGGCATTCGGCTATTGGGAGCAGCGATACGGCTTACACCAAATTAGTGTTTCGGGCTTAAACTCTGCGAATGAACCAACCCAAAAGGATCTTGAAAAGATCATAGCTGAAGGAAAGAAACATCAGTTAAAATACGTTTTCTTTGAACAAAACGTTAGCTCTAAGCTCACAGAAATTATTAAAAATGAGCTTGGCGCAGAACCGCTCATCCTTCATAATTTATCCGTTTTAACGGATGAAGACATAAGTAATAAGAGTACCTATTTTTCAATTATGGAAGCAAACTTAGACGCATTAAAAACAGCATTAAATAACTAATTACCAGTCCATCCTTCAATTGGAATGAATCCTAAACAGCATTTAGCCACAAGCTAAAATAGGTGGAAAAACACCACCAGCTTTTTTATCGAATCGGTGCAGGAACAAGTTCTGCATAAGAGGAGTGAAGCGAAGTGGCGAAAGATGTATTATGTGAAGTGAATAATTGTACATTCTGGGAAAAAGGGAATAAATGTGGAGCTGAACAAATATACGTTGTCAGCCACAGAGGAGATACAGCAGAAAACAGCCGTGAAACTGACTGTAAAACCTTTGAACCGGAGTATTCTTAACTTTTTAAGAAAAGACAGGATTTGCATATTAATTGCAATCCTGTCTTTTTATTTCCTTCAAATACTGCCGAAGCTCTCTGCGTAAAATTTTCTTAGCTGCAGTTCTTGGAATTTGTTCGATGAAGTAGAATTGTTTTGGCACTTTATATTTAGCTAATTTCTGAAGGCAAAACTCGGTAATTTCATCTTTTTTTAACTCCAGTTTTCCTGAAAGGAAAGCTACAGGCACTTCCCCCCAATTTTCATCTTTCACCCCAATAACACCTGCATCAGCTATGTCTGGATGGGAAATAAGCACTCCCTCAATTTCAGCCGGATATACATTTTCACCACCTGAAATAATTAAGTCAGAACGGCGATCCAGGACGTATAAGAATCCATCTTCATCTAAATACCCAATATCCCCTGTTGAAAGCCAGCCATTAACGATTTTTTTTGATGACTCTTCTTCTCGATTCAAATACCCAATCGTTACATTTGGCCCTTTAACAATAATTTCTCCAGCTGTTTTGTTCCCTGCTTCCTCCCCATTGGAGTCGATAATTTTTAATTGAGAAGGAAAGAGCGGTTTCCCAGCAGAGCCTAATTTACTTAAGCTGTACTCGGGTGAAAGTGTAACGATTTGAGAGGAGGTCTCTGTCATGCCATATGTTTGGAATACTGGAATATCCTTCACCATACAGTTTTCAAGTAATGATTTGGCCGCCGGTCCGCCTCCTAATAGCATACAGCGAAATTCTTTGGGCAGCCTGCTTTCTCCTAGCTCTGCCTCGATACGAATAAGCATCGTGCTCACAACAGACATAATCGTTACTTTTTCACTTTGAATAGTTTTAATTACTTCATTTTCTTTAAAAGTATCTAGTATCACCATTCTCATGCCGTAGACGATACTTCGAATAAGGATCGAATAGCCGCTAATATGAAACATCGGAACAACACATAACCAGCAATCCTTTTCAGATAATCCAAGGTTAAGTGCAGAACCCACCGCGCTCCACCAATGATTTCCGTATGTTTGCAGCACGCCTTTTGGATGTCCAGTCGTTCCAGATGTATACATAACTGTACAAACATCATCAAGGCTGATTTCGTCTGTAATCTTGGGTTCAACGAAATTGGCTGCAAACAACTCTTCTTTTGGAATAACTGTTAATTTAGGCAGTACAACATTTATTTCTTCATACTTTTTGGTAAAGGCTTTCTCCGTAAGTATATGGACGGCCTTTGAATCATTCAATTGCCAGGCAATTTCTTCAGCTGTTAACCGATTATTTAAAATAACGGCTTTTACATCAAGCAACTGAAATGCTAAATAAATAAATGCTGTATCCGCATGATTACTTAATAAAACACCAGCATACTCACCCTTTGCCAGGCCCAGATGGAGTAGTTGACCCGCAATCTGATAAGATTTCTCATATACTTCTTTAAAAGAGTATGTTTCGTTCTTAAACTGAATGGCAGGCCTATCAGGTGTGAGGAAGGCTCTCTTTAATAAAAGATTGGGCATCACTTGATTCGCCATTTGTACACCTCATTTTTCAGTTATTTAACTATTGGTGATTTTTATTTGCAAGCTTGTACTGAATTTAGCAGATAGCATTTTAATTTACAAACTCCCCGATATTTTTTGCAAATGCTGATTTTTATTTACAAGCCTTGATATCTTTCAAAGATAAAAACAGCCTGATGGAATAACCATCAAGCTGCAGTAAAAGTTAATTTTTCATTAAGGGAAACGAGGGAATTGGCCAAAATCAGGCTTGCGCTTTTCTTTGAATGCATCTCGGCCTTCTTTTGCCTCATCTGTTGTATAGTAAAGCAATGTAGCATCTCCAGCAAATTGCTGAATGCCTGCAAGTCCATCTGTATCCGCGTTAAATGCAGCTTTTAGGAAGCGGAGTGCAGTTGGGCTCTTTTCAAGCATTTCTTCACACCATTTAATTGTTTCTTCTTCTACTTGATCAAGAGGAACAACAGTGTTCACAAGACCCATATCTAATGCTTCCTGTGCATTGTACTGACGGCATAAGTACCAAATTTCACGTGCTTTTTTATGTCCGACAATTCTAGCTAAGTAACCAGAACCATAGCCAGCATCAAAGCTGCCAACCTTCGGCCCTGTTTGGCCAAATACAGCATTATCTGCTGCGATTGTTAAATCACAAACGATATGTAATACATGTCCTCCGCCAATTGCATACCCTTTAACCATTGCAACTACTGGCTTTGGAATCACACGGATTAAGCGCTGTAAATCAAGCACATTCAAGCGTGGGATTTGGTCATCCCCTACATAGCCACCATGTCCACGAACAGACTGATCTCCACCTGAACAAAATGCTCTGTCTCCTGCACCTGTTAATACAATGACCCCAACATTTGCATCATCACGTGCATAAGCAAATGCATCAATCAATTCCATAACGGTTCTTGGTGTGAACGCATTATGCTTTTCTGGACGATTGATTGTTATCTTTGCAATCCCATTGTAAGTTTCATAAATAATTTCTTGATACTGTTTTCCAGCAACCCATTCTACTGCTGACATAACGGAATCCTCCTTTGTACGTATCATTTCGTTCTTCCCTCATTTAAAGGTGACTGGAAGTCTGTCCTTTATCATTTGACAAGAATTCATTTACTATTGTACCAAACATTTTTGGTTTCTCCACATGTATTGCATGGCCACAGTCAGAAATCGTTATTCTGCTTGCGTTTTTCATTTTTCCATGCATTCTATCAGCGATCTGGCAAAACTTCTCATCTAGACTTCCTGTAAGCAACAGAACAGGCATGTTGATCTCATTTAGCCTTTTCCACCAGGAAGGCTGAGAACCTGTTCCCATCCCCTTAAGACTGTTAATTAGTCCAATCTGAGAATTTGCTAGGCGCTGTTTTCTAATTTCGGCTTGAATATTTTCGGCAAGTCTCTTTTGTGTGTCAAACAGAGGAATGTTCTCCCAAAAGTTAATAAAGGAAGGGATTCCATTTTCTTGAATTCGTACAGCAAGCTTATCATCTTGAATTCGTCTTGCTGCCCGCTGATCTTCTTCTTCAAGACCAGGAGAAGCGCTCTCTAGAATTAACTTTCCTACCTTATTTGGGTATGTAAGTGCGAATGTTAATGCAAGTCTGCCACCCATTGAATAGCCTAAAATATTGGCTTTTTCAATTCCTGCTTTTTCAAGGATCCAATCAATGTCTCTCGCTGCAGATGTGATCGTATATCTAGATATATCAGCAGGAGCACCTGTTTTCCCATGACCAACAATATCTATGGCAAGCACATCCGAATGCCTCTCAAAATGAGGCATTAGTTTTCTCCAGGATACTGCATTTCCTGTAAACCCATGCAGCAAAACTAAAGGGATATTCCCCATTGCTGCTGGTTCTGTCTGCTTATGAGCAGACCCCCATATGTCTACATGATAGGCAAGTCCATTAATGTCAAAATTCATCAGCATTTGCCTTCCAGCAATCGACCTATTTCCCGGGAAACCGCATCCCATAATTCGCGATGCTCCACGATATTCCGGTCTCTATTTGTAGTAACCTCTGTGACTCTTAAACCGGTCATTTCGGAGTGAAGAACAGCTGAAAAATGGGACCAATCAGAAATCAATTCATACTGTCCCCCGTACATTTTGACTACATGCTCAAATTGTAAATCTAATGGGGTTCCAAACAATTTTTCAAAGTTTTTTGGATGGCTAGCTTGTGGAAGAAATGAAAAAATCCCTCCACCATTATTATTAATTAGGAGAATATGAATATTGATGCCAAACTGCTTTGCAGCAATTAACCCATTTAAATCATGGAAAAAAGTTAAATCCCCTAGAACTAAATAAAGTGGCTGAGAACATGTTCCTGCACCTAAAGCCGTGGAAATGACCCCATCAATTCCATTTGCTCCTCGATTTGCCATAATTCGAATCGACTTGTTATTAAAATGGAAAAAGGTGTCTAAATCACGTATAGGCATACTATTGCCAACAAATAAGGTCGCTCCATCAGGAAGCATCTCAGCTATCTGATAGAATAGCTTGCCTTCACTTAAGACGTCCAATTCGCTAATAGCTGCTAATTGACTGCGTGTT
Organism: Cytobacillus praedii; assembly: GCF_001439605.1. Taxonomy (GTDB): domain Bacteria; phylum Bacillota; class Bacilli; order Bacillales; family Cytobacillaceae; genus Cytobacillus; species Cytobacillus praedii. Next base: position 14,012 of record NZ_LMBX01000003.1, on the reverse strand, counting down.
AATTGATTGATTTCTTCCCACTGTGCAAAATAGCTTGTATCTTCAGACTGACTAATGAAAGGAATGACTGCTGTGCAAAACAAAGATTCCTCGCAATAGATCATTTCAGAGGATACCATGCCCGGATCACGCCATCCGCCACCACCATCCACTACAAATTGCTGGACATCATGGTTTTCCTTGAGGAAAATCGTTAGCGGCTTAGACACTGGCATTGTACCAAACCGGATAATAAGATCCGGCTTTAAATGATTCTTCGCATCCTCGTTCTTTAAAAAGGTGTCGTATGTATCAATAATATAAGTTCCATCATGTTTTCCACTCCTCAATTGGGAGAGTGGATCAGCAAGAATGGGAAACCGCAGCTTCTTTGCTAGTTTTGTTACAGCTTCTGCAAATCGATCAGATTCAATCGATCCGCAAACGATGATTCCTTTTTTATAAGCACTGATGCTTTCTGCTAATTCTTCGTATTGCCCGTCGCTTAAAGCTAAATCACCCGATTGAATCCTCACATAACCATTAGAACGCTCTAACGGTTCAAATAAATCTTTTCGGTCCAATTGCGGGATTAATGGCTCCCTAAACGGAAAATTCAGGTGCACAGGCCCAGCTGGGGAACGTTGTGCAGTACTTGCAGCTCTTGCACAAACTGTTCTTGCATATCGAATGATTTCTGTAGATTTTTCCGGCAATGCCATTTCGACAAACCATTTTACATGACTGCCATATAAATGAATTTGATTAATTGCTTGTGGAGCCCCAACATCCCTTAATTCATGCGGACGATCAGCAGTCAAAACAATCAAAGGCACTCTAGCAATATTTGCCTCTACAATAGCAGGAAAATAATTTGCAGCAGCTGTTCCTGAAGTACATAAAATCGCAACTGGTTTTCTTGAAGCCTTTGCGATGCCTAATGCAAAAAAGGCAGCTGAACGTTCGTCTACATGAATATGTAAACGAAGTTCAGGATGTTCTGCCATTACCATTGCCATCGGGGTAGATCTAGAACCAGGGCTTACAACTACGTCCTCTACCCCATTCTTATATAATTCGGATACAAATGCTGCAATATAAGAGGTTAAAGCTTCTTGATGATTCATTGATTACTCCCCCCAAGTGCCGTTAGCATCGGTCGAAATTTAATCTTCGTTTCTATATATTCACTCTCTGGGTTGGAATCCTCAACAACACCACAGCCTGCAAAAAGCGAAGCCTCGTCTCCTTGAATAAGTCCCGATCTGATCGATACTGCGAATTCCCCATTTCCTTTATAGTCCACCCAGCCTAATGGGGCACCATAAAAGCCACGATCCAGTTCCTCCACTTCCCGTATCTTCTCGACAGCTTTCTCTTTCGGCAGTCCTCCCAAGGCAGGTGTTGGATGCAATCGGTCAACTAATAAAAGCAAGGATGTATCTTTTTTTGCCTTTCCCGTTACCGGGGTATAAAGATGCTGAATATCTCTCGTTTTCAGCAGCTGAGTCTTACTTGGCATAGTGACTTCATCACATACCTCTTCCATTGCCTCTTTTATCATGCGTACAACATATTCATGCTCAATGATATTTTTTGGATCTGCTAACAATGTATCACCCAATAAGCGATCTTCCTCATCTGTCTTCCCTCTTGCTATTGACCCTGCGAGACAGGTGGTGAAAAAGCTTGACCCACTTTTTTTCACAAGACGTTCAGGCGAAGCACCGATAAAGCAATCCCCATTCGATTCAAATGCAAAAATAAAGCTTTCCCGCTGAAGTTTAAATAAATTCATCAGAACTTGTTCTAACTGAATCGATTGGCTGAAATGCAATCTTGTTTCTCTTGCAAGGACAACTTTATTTAACTCTCCTTGTTTCAGTTCATTTACAACCGCTGCTACGGTATCCTTCCATTGGTCAGGATTGATTTCATTTTCATTTATTAGTTCATATTTTTCTTGATATGTGTCAGCCGCAAGTGCTGTAAATATGGTTCTTCTTTCCTTTTGTACTGCTTCTGCAAGAGAAAGGTCATCATGCTGTGTACATACAATATTCGTTGTAAAAAAGGAGCGTCCATTTATTTCACTGTACATAAATTTTGGAATATGAAATAGAGAGTCTGAATACTTAGACCACAGCTTTGTTTTCTCTTTGTATGGATCAAATGAAAAGCCTCCGAACATTAAAGGTCCAATTCCATTTAGGTGGAATGGATTATTTATAATCCCATCTTTAATAAAGTTTTTCCATTCTTCTTCCACAAGAAAAAAGCGGTCAGCCGCCTGATCCGATTGAATTTGCTTGCATATTCCAAGGCCGATAATAAAAGTTTCATCGGCTGGGTCTTTCCAGAAAAAACGCTCCCCTAAAAAAGGCTCGTGTCCTGCTGCGAAAAAAGTAAGAGGTTCTATATGATTAATTTCCTGCACTTCACTTACTAAAACTGGTTTAGATAAGGCCTTTGCCCTCTCAATCGCTTTCAGGATTCCTTCTTTTAGTTCCGTTTCTTGTATCGTAACCAAAAAAATCCCTCCAACAACAGCTTATAGCTGTTATCCATCGTCTAAGCTAATTTTAACATACACTTCTTATCATTCAAATGTCAATGATCGTACTCACTCAGGACTGTTTTTCTCTTATATAAAAAACTAAAAAATCAGTGCAAAAAAACACCCCCCTTTCCAGTGAGGCCAACTTTCAAAATGGACCAAACTCGCATCTTCATTTTGACAGAAGCAGGGGTTGTTCGATATAATAAATAGGTTTGATAAAGATAAAATTAGTTACTTAAATATAGATGACAAGGGGAGAGTTAGATGCAACCACAGACGCATACAAATGTTCAGCCTTCTAATTCGAAGAAAACCTGGAAGGTTTGGTGGCAGCAAACGAGACCACACACACTAACCGCATCTTTCGTACCTGTCTTGCTTGGAACAGCATTAGCTATGTACGAAACAGATCTTCATTTTGGATTATTTTTTGCGATGTTACTTGCAAGCTTACTTATTCAAGCTGCAACAAATATGTTTAATGAATACTATGATTATGTAAGAGGACTGGATACGGAAGATTCACACGGAATTGGCGGGGCGATTGTCCGTGAAGGCATCAAACCTAAAACCATTCTGAATGTAGCCCTTTCTCTTTACGGTATTGCTCTTTTATTAGGAATTTATATTTGCAACAGCAGCAGCTGGTGGCTTGCACTTGTTGGCCTCTTCTGTATGCTAATTGGTTATTTATATACAGGCGGTCCACTGCCAATCGCCCATACACCTTTTGGTGAAATCGTATCCGGATTCTTTATGGGAATGATTATTATCTTAATATCTTTCTTTATTCAAACTGGTACCGTCACTTCTATAAGTGTTTTAGTATCGATCCCGATTTTTATTCTTGTTGGGGCCATCATGCTTTCCAACAATATCCGAGATTTAGATGGTGACAAGGAGTTTGGCCGGAAAACACTAGCTATTTTAATTGGCAGAAAAGCGGCTATTAAATTACTTGCTGGAATGTTTATTGTTTCCTATGCATGGGTTTTCATCCTAATTGCATTAAATATTATCTCTCCATGGCTTGCTATCGTTGTGCTAAGTGCACCTAAAGCGATTAAAGCAACAAAAGGATTTATCGGAAAAACCATTCCAATCCAAATGATGCCTGCCATGAAAGCAACAGCACAAACGAATACAATCTTCGGATTCTTATTATCTATTGGTCTTTTTATTGGTTATTTCATCTAAAAACAGGAAAGCCTTTGCTGTCAAGCAAAGGCTTTTTTCTTTCCTTCATGAATTTACCATTAACGTTCATACTAAAACTTATACGTCACTTTCACCCTGTAAGCGAGTAAATTATGTTTAAAGCCTATCAGGAGAACCAATACATGGAAGCATAGCGTAATATTTTCTGTAATACCGAATACACTGCCCTTCAAAAAGCTGTTCTATTTGAACCAGCCTATAAGTCCATAAATGACCCTAATCATAAGGTTTTTAAAAACGTATCAATCAATATTGGTCTTGCCTTAAAACAGCATAAACATTTTGTTAGTATTCTAGAAAGATTCTGCTTCCGCCAGACAGAGGATACGAGGTCGTCGAAGCAGAAATCACAAAATCCGGCGGGGCATTTCTCTGGGTGTACATTGCCTCTGTATAGAAGTTAATCATTTGGATTTATGTTCCAGATATCTTCTGCATATTCCTTAATCGTTCGATCACTAGAAAAATAGCCAGATCCTGCGATATTCAATAAGCTCATTTTTTGCCAATGATATAGATCTTCATACGCTTTGCCTGCTTGATTTTGTATCGCCACATAAGAATCAAAGTCCCTTAGGACAAAATATTGATCATTTTCTATGAGGAGAGAATCAAAAATCGGTTCAAACTCATTCTCTAAGTCTGGAAAAAAACCGCTTGTTAGCTGATCCATTACCTTACGGATTCTCTTATCATGAAAGTAATATTCCATTGAATGATAGCCGCCATTTTGATCATAATTTAATACTTGCTCTGCTGTGAGTCCAAAAATAAAAATATTGTCTGCTCCAGCCTTTTCCCTCATTTCAATATTGGCTCCGTCAAGTGTCCCTACGGTAATCGCCCCATTCATCATAAACTTCATATTCCCAGTTCCAGAGGCTTCTTTGCTAGCCGTTGATATTTGCTCACTTATATCTGCAGCGGGGAAAATTTCTTCCGCAAGAGATACTCGATAATTTTCAAGGAAAACAACCTTCAGCAATTCATTTGTATGAACATCCTTATTTACCTTATCTGCTACTGTATGAATCAACTTAATAATTTTCTTCGCATAATAATAGCCTGGAGACGCCTTCGCACCAAAAATAAACGTGCGTGGGTGCATTTGAAAGCTTGAATCTTCCTTTAGCCGATTATACAAATACATCACATGCAGAATATTCAAAAGCTGTCTTTTGTAAGCGTGCAGACGCTTCACCTGAATATCAAATATCGATTCAGTATTGACAGTCATTCCCGTTTGAAGCGCAATCCTATCAGCAAGCCTTCGTTTATTTTCCTGTTTAACTTTTGAAAGCTGCTCAAGAAATGGGAAATCCTCCTTGAATTGCGCCAGCCTACATAAATACGCAGGTTCACGAATCCAGTTATCTCCTATTCCTTCGGTAATTAATTTTGCAAGGGGAGGATTTGCCTTTAATAGCCATCTTCTATGGGCAATTCCATTTGTTTTATTGTTGAATTTCTCCGGGAAGATACGATAGAAATTGTTCATTTCTCTTATTTTTAAAATTTCTGTATGAAGTGCGGCTACCCCATTGACACTATAACTGCCTACAAGTGCTAGATGGGCCATTTTAATCTCCTGGTGAGCGATAATAGCCATATGCTCAATATGCTGCCAGTCGCCTGGATACTGATCCCAGAGCCTATGGCAAAAGCGTTCATTGATTTCTTCTACAATCATGAAGATACGCGGCAATAATGGCTGGAAAATTCGGACGGGCCATTTTTCAAGCGCCTCTGATAAAGTTGTATGATTTGTATAAGAAATCGTATTGACAGTGATATCCCACGCATCATCCCAGCTCATGCCTTCCTCATCAAGCAAAATCCTCATCAGCTCAGGTATAGCCAGCACTGGATGTGTATCATTTATATGAATTGCTATATGTTGGGGAAGGGAATATAAGTCGCCTCGAAAGGACCGAATAATCGACCGGACACTTGCAGAAACAAGAAAATACTGCTGCTTTAACCGCAGGATTTTTCCATTATCATGTGTATCATCTGGATATAGAAATTCTGATACTGACTCGGTTTCACGCTTATATGTTAGAATATCCTGATGAATTGGATAAGGAGAAGGCTCTGCATTCCATAGCCTGAGCGTATTTACTGTTTCCGTTTGAAACCCTGCAATTGGCAGATCATATGGCACAGCTGTAACCATTTCTGTATGTTCATGGCGAAATACCAATTTCCCATTTTCCATCTTTGTTTCAACATTTCCCCAAAACGGAACCTCAATCGCTAAATCTGCTCGTCTTACTTCCCATACATGCCCATGCCGAAGCCACTGTTCTGGAAGCTCAACCTGATAGCCATCAACAATTTTCTGCTCAAACAACCCATGCTTATATCGGATTCCACAGCCATGCCCTGGAAAATTTAAAGACGCTAGCGAGTCCATGAAGCAAGCTGCAAGTCTCCCAAGTCCTCCATTTCCAAGACCGGCATCAGGTTCAATTTCTTCAAGTTCATACAGGTCTATTCCTAAATCCTCGAGCCCTTTCTTGACCACATCCACAATGCCCAAATTTAATAAATTATGATGGAGCAGCCGTCCAAGCAGAAATTCAATAGATAAGTAATAAACTTGCTTTTGCCTCGCCGATCGATAACGTTCATTCGTATTGATCCAATTCGTGCTAACATACTCTCTGACCATATTGCCAAGTGTAAAGTAATGATCCCGTTTTGTACTCTCACCAAAGCTTTTCCCAAACATCATCTCAAGCTTTTTCAGGAAATTCTCCTTGAACTCCTCTTTATTTGTAAACATAACTCCCACTCCTTGAGACGAGCTCCGAATAGAGTGAAACTTCAATCAGTGGGATTTTTCTTCATCCCCACTGATTGTAAGTTGAACTTATCGGGCCTTTAAGAGCTGTTAGATCACCCTTTTGGAATTTCTCCTTCAACCATTAAGAATCATACAGTCCTTTAATCTGCAATAAAGGTGTTTATACTTTACTGCCGATTGCGCCCAGCTGTAATCCATTGCCATCGCATTTTGCACAATGTTTATCCAGCATGCATCATCCCGATAAAAACTTAGTGCCCTCTCAATCGTGAAAAGCATATCATGAGCATTATACTGACTGAATGAGAAGCCGTTTCCTTGCCCGCTTAGTTCATTAAAAGAATTGACCGTATCATTTAATCCACCTGTTTCTCTTACAATCGGAACCGTTCCATACCTCATAGCAATCATCTGGCCAAGCCCGCAAGGCTCAAACCGCGATGGCATAAGAAATAAATCAGCACCTGCATATACTTCATGTGCAAGTCCTTCGTCAAAGCCGATGTAAGCTTTACACTTATTAGGATATGCTGCTTCCATTTGCCGAAAAAAATGCTCATATTCATCGTCACCAGAACCAAGAATGATGAATTGAATGTCTTCCGCTATCAATTCATGAAACACATGCTTTACAAGATCGATTCCTTTTTGCTCTGTAAGCCTTGTTACCATTGCAATAATTGGCGTTTTAGCTTTAATTGGCAAGCCCAATCGTTCCTGCAAATGCTCTTTATTCACTCGTTTATTTGTTAGGGCTTTCCAACTGTAATTTTTAAATAGAGACGGGTCTTTTTCTGGATTATATAGCTCCATATCAATTCCATTTAGAATCCCCACTAAATCACATGACCTGCTCTGCAATAACTCATGAAGCTTTTCCCCATATACACTCGTTTGAATCTCACTTTTATATGTAGGGCTAACCGTTGTGATCTTATCTGCAGCAACGATTGCTCCCTTCATAAAACTAATACATCCATAAAACTCCAAATAATCTACATGATCATATTTTTCTTGTAACCCAAATAGTTCTCTAAGTGACTCTCTTGGCATGATCCCCTGAAATAGCAAATTATGAATCGTAAATACAGTTTGAATAAGTTCATATCCTTTCTTCTCTTGGTACTCCATTCTTAACAGAAAAGGAATCATTCCTGTATGCCAGTCATGGCAATGAATAATATCCGGCTGAAAATCAATATGTGAAAGTGAATCTAATACAGCCTTGCAAAAAAAGGCGAACCGTTCGCCATCATCAAAATAGCCGTATAATTCTTCACGCATAAAATAAAACTCATTGTCCACAAAGTAGTAGGTAACCCCATGGAATTCCAATTCTTCAATTCCGCAATATTGTTTTCTCCATCCAACTTCTACCGTGTATTCAGCCTTCTTTTGCATACGTGCCTTTATGTTAGTTTCTATTGAACCGTATTTAGGCATTATGACCCTTAGGTCTACTCCTTGCCTTACTAACTCCCTTGGCAATGCCCCCGCCACATCTGCAAGCCCGCCAGACTTTGCAAAAGGAACACATTCAGAAACGGCAAACAATAGTTTCATATATTCATCAGCGCCCCTTGACCAGTACCTTTGCGAATCACATAGGGTGACGTGTTCGAGCCTGTCATAACCGTTCCTGTTTCAATTCTGACGTCCTTATCAATAATCACCGAGTCCACTACACAATGATCGCCAATCTGGCTCTTCTGCATAATAATACTGTTTTTCACTACTGCTCCTCTGCCTATTTTGACCGCGCGCGCTATAATACTATTTTCGACAACCCCTTCAATTTGACACCCATTGGCAATGATTGAATGATGGACAGATGCTCCTTTTAAATAGCGGGTTGGCGGTTCATCCTTTACTTTTGTCAAAATCGGGTGATCCTTTTGAAATAGCTTATTCCAAACTTCTGGGGTAAGGAGCTCCATACTTGCAGCAAAATAAGACTTTATTGAATCAATCATGGCAGCATATCCATGATAATCATAACGGCATATTCGATACGTGTGATAAATATCTGTGACTACATCACTCATGCAGGTATATCCTGTCTTTTCCCTAGTCTGAATAAGGTCAATAAGGAATGAAGTTTTAACTAGATACATTTGCATCGACTTTCCTGAGTGATACATTTCCGTAATATCACAGCCGGTTTGGATATGTTTATCCAATACTGGCTTGAAATCCATGTTAGAAACAGTATAGCAATTCGTAATTAATGCATACTCCTGTTTACTGCGTTGGAAGTAATCGATATTCGCTGCAAAATGACTGAAAGATCCGATCCCCCTCCGTATTCCTTCTATAATGGACGATGGGAAAAAGAAGAGACCATCTCTCTTTCTATTTAAATCCCAATCTTTACCCGAACCGAGATGATCCATTAAGGAACGGTATTGAAATTTTGGAAAGATCGCTACACTTTCAATATTGGCATTCACCATGTTCGATAGAACAAAATCGATAAGACGATATCTTCCTGCAAAGGGAATAGCAGCAAGTGACCTATGGATCATTAACTCCTTAAGCCCCTCATGATATGTAGTCGCATCAATTACACCAAGAACCCGTTTATTCAATTTCATTTCCTCCTTATTAGACGCAGTCACCCAAATATCCTAGACAATTCTCTTAATCTGCATAATCTCCTCGAGCATTTCGTCTGTTAGGAGTATAATCTCATCCGATTTCCTTACAGCAATTCCATCTGGTATAACCATATTTGTTGGTATAATGGCATTTTCAATAAAAACATTTTGACCGATATGTGCATTAGGCATAACAACTGTTTCACGTATATATGAGCCTTTGCCAACAGATACACCTTGAAATAAGACAGACCTCTCAATATCCCCCTCTATGATGCATCCTTCATTGATTAAAGACTCTTCTATTTTTGCGTTAGGTGAAATATATTGAGGCGGTTGATTCGGGTTAACAGAATAAATACGCCAGTCATAATCAAATAAGTTCAATTCGCATGTTTCATCCAATAGATCCATATTTGCTTCCCATAAACTTTGTACTGTGCCTACATCCTTCCAATATCCCTTAAACGGATAAGCAACTAGCCTTCTATTTTCCTTTAACAGCATCGGAATCACATCTTTTCCGAAATCATGACTTGAAGTTGAATTTTCATTATCCTTCTCTAAATATTCTTTTAATACGGTCCAATTAAATATATAGATCCCCATGGAAGCGAGGTTGTTTTGTGGAGAATCAGGTTTCTCTGCAAAATTAACTATTTCCATCTCCTCATTCGTATCCATAATGCCAAACCTGTTTGCTTCCTCCCATGGAACTTCAATAACAGAGATTGAGACATCCGCATCCTTTTTGATATGGTATTCAAGCATACGTTCATAATCCATTTTATAAATATGATCACCTGACAACACCAATACATATTCAGGATCATACTGCATGATAAAATTTAAATTTTGATAAATAGCACTTGCTGTTCCGTTATACCATTTCACTTCAGAAGATTCACTGTACGGCGGAAGAACTGTTACTCCGCCATTTCTTCTATCTAAATCCCATGCGCTTCCAATGCCAATATAGGAATTCAAAACGAGAGGCTGATATTGAGTAAGAACACCGACTGTATCAATACCCGAATTCGTACAATTACTTAAAGTAAAATCGATAATTCGATATTTTCCTCCAAACGGAACCGCAGGCTTAGCTAGATTCTTTGTCAATGAGTGAAGCCGGCTTCCTTTTCCTCCAGCTAATAGCATGGCTACGCACTTTTTCTTGCCCATTTTTCTTTCTCTCCTTTCGTTGATTGACAGGACGTAATATCGATAGGCCAAATGGAGGAATCGTCATTTTCACGGAGAATGGCTTTCCATGGAATTCAATTCTTTCTGTTTGAATCTGGCCCGTATTAATCAAACGAGAACCTCCAAACTTATCATGATCGCTATTAATTATTTCTTGATAGGAGCCTTCTTGGGGTACGCCAATTCGATAATCATGGTAAACTCTTTCAGTAAAATTACAAACAACAACAAGATGCTCCTTTTCCTCTTTCCCCTTCCGGATAAAAGAAAAGATCGATTGCTGATGATTATTTACATCAACCCATTCAAATCCTCTACTTAAAGAATCTAACTCATAAAGCGGTTTAGAACGTTTATATAGTGCAAGCAGCTCTTTTACATAAGCATTTAGCTTTTGATGCATTGGAAAATCAAGCAAGTTCCAATCTAATTGTGATTGATCCTTCCATTCATCGAACTGTCCAAGCTCGAATCCCATGAACAGCAGCTTCTTCCCCGGATGTGCCATCATTAGGCCTAGCAGCAAGCGATATTGGGCAAACTTTTGCCAATAATCACCCGGCATTTTATTCAAAAGAGACTTTTTTCCATGAACGACTTCATCATGTGAAAGTGGAAGAACAAAGTTTTCTGTAAAAGCATATAGCAATGAAAAAGTGATCTTTCCATGAAGATGCTTTCGCTGCTCTGGAGATGCTTCCATATACATAAGAATGTCGTTCATCCACCCCATATTCCATTTGTAATTGAAACCAAGCCCGCCATATTGCACTGGATAAGTTACCCCTGGCCAAGCTGTCGAATCTTCTGCCATAAGCATGAAAGAGGGATCATACGTTATTACCGTTTGATTTAACTTTTTTAAAAATCCGGTCCCATATGGATTGTTCTCCCCATAGCGATTTGGCCAGTAAAGAATATTAGCAACAGCATCAATCCGAAGACCATCAATATGGTAATACTCCATCCAAAATCGTGCATTCGAAATAAGGAAACTCTGAACTTCTTTTTTTCCTAAATTAAAATTTGCTGTTCCCCACACTAAATTTTCTCTGTCCGCATGTGTTTCATATTCATAAAGAGATGAACCATCAAATTGAAATAGCCCATGCTCATCCTTACAAAAGTGACCAGGAACCCAATCTAAGATAACTCCTATGTCATTTAGATGGCATTGATCAATGAAATGCATAAATTCCTTTGGTGTTCCATACCTGCTTGTTACTGAATAGTACCCGGTCCCCTGATAGCCCCATGATTCGTCGAGCGGATGCTCAGTTAAGGGCAATAACTCAATATGAGTGAATCCAAGCTCTTTCACATATGGGATTAATTCCGCTGCTAGCTCCTTATAAGATAAATAGGACTCATACTTACGTTTCCTCCACGAGCCCATATGAACTTCATAGATTGTCATTGGTTCTGTAAGCTGATTTCTTTCCTGCCTTTTCTTTATCCACCCGTGGTCATTCCATTCATAGTCTTCTAACGAGTATACAATTGAGGCAGTTCTTGGCCTAACCTCTGAAAAAAAACTAAATGGGTCAGATTTTAAAATTCTTCTTCCATCTTGAGTAATAACCTCATATTTATATATGCATCCTTCCATATTCTCATTAACATAAATGCTGTAAATCCCTTCTTTATTTACTCTATGTAACTGAAAGCGTTCTCCATTCCACCCATTAAAATTTCCAACTAATCTGACAGATTGAGCATTAGGTGCCCAAACACAAAACCGTGTATATGTTCTTTCATTTTCCTTAATCAAGTGTGCACCAAAGAGACGATAACTCTCATATAATGTTCCCTCATGAAATAAGTGCATTTCATAATCCGTTACAGTATTCATTACACCCCTTCTCCCATAGCTATTTATAGACCTCCATGAATATATTCGTTTGATTATAAAATTACCCTTGTAAATACTTTCTAAATTTATTGACAATAACTGAAAGGAATTGATATATAGTGGGAGGATTCTAACCTATTCTTTTGATTTCGACATAAAATCAACTTACATCAGACAAACTAAGACAAGTGAATTTTCTTGAAAGGCGGAATACTGTGATGAGTAATAAAGAGGAAGAGTACTTAATTAATGAAGCAACTAAAGATGAGATTAAAACACCTCTGTTTGAAGCACCGGATGGAAAAATACTTGCAGTTGGAGATTTATTTAGAGGACCCTCTACCGGCATAAGTTCAGATATCGATTTGAACAATCCTGGAAGAAAGCTAGAAGAACAAGAAGTAAGGTATGATTAGTTATTTGCAGACAAACATATAGATTTTTTAAATATTTTTTGCAGATATTCGTTTTATATCCGGCTTCACATTGAAAGATTCGCATGCATTTCAATTAATTATAGGAGGTGCTGTTATTTATCAAGCAGCCTTTTTATTTTATCTCGCATGTATCTTGATGTATCAAGCAACTTTTTTATCTTATCAAGCATTTGCCGAATTTTATCGAGCGTTTGTCCTTTTTGATAATAGCAGAATTACCTGCCAGACGAAAAAAAAGCTGCCAACTTATAGTTGACAGCTTTTTCTTATGACCCCTACGGGATTCGAACCCGTGTTACCGCCGTGAAAGGGCGGTGTCTTAACCGCTTGACCAAGGGGCCAGCANGATTTGAACCCTCGCGCCGGTTACCCGACCTACACCCTTAGCAGGGGCGCCTCTTCAGCCTCTTGAGTACTTCCCCATATG
>NZ_LMBX01000003.1:532-877 GCF_001439605.1 Cytobacillus praedii | reverse complement strand
TCCGCAGGTAGGACTCGAACCTACGACCGATCGGTTAACAGCCGATAGCTCTACCACTGAGCTACTGCGGAATAATATAGTATANTGGGCCTAAATGGACTCGAACCATCGACCTCACGCTTATCAGGCGTGCGCTCTAACCAGCTGAGCTATAGGCCCATTTTATCAATTGGAGCGGGTGAAGGGAATCGAACCCTCGACAACAGCTTGGAAGGCTGTGGTTTTACCACTAAACTACACCCGCAATATGCTNGTGGCTCAGGACGGAATCGAACCGCCGACACAAGGATTTTCAGTCCTTTGCTCTACCGACTGAGCTACTGAGCCACATATGTATTTTTTTAT
>NZ_LMBX01000003.1:0-470 GCF_001439605.1 Cytobacillus praedii | reverse complement strand
GGGGACAGGATTTGAACCTGCGACCTTCGGGTTATGAGCCCGACGAGCTACCGAACTGCTCCACCCCGCGATAGTAAAAATTATGAAATTATGGAGGAGGTAGAGGGATTCGAACCCCCGCGAGCCGTTAAGCCCCTGTCGGTTTTCAAGACCGATCCCTTCAGCCGAACTTGGGTATACCTCCGTATAAAAACCTTTGGTGGACCTTGTAGGACTCGAACCTACGACCGGACGGTTATGAGCCGTCTGCTCTAACCAGCTGAGCTAAAGGTCCTAAATACAATCCTAAATATTTTGGTAGCGGCGGAGGGGATCGAACCCCCGACCTCACGGGTATGAACCGTACGCTCTAGCCAGCTGAGCTACACCGCCAAAATATAGTTATAAGAGTTGTGGTGGAGCCTAGCGGGATCGAACCGCTGACCTCCTGCGTGCAAGGCAGGCGCTCTCCCAGCTGAGCTAAGGCCCCA
>NZ_LMBX01000063.1:668-1023 GCF_001439605.1 Cytobacillus praedii | reverse complement strand
TGGCTGGGCTAGCTGGATTCGAACCAACGCATGTCGCAGTCAAAGTGCGATGCCTTACCGCTTGGCTATAGCCCATTGAAGTTCTATCATGAATGATCAAAACAGGAACATTTAATAACAAATTTAATTATTTTAATCTGATTCATTTCAATNGCTGATGGGAATCGAACCCACGAATGTCGGAACCACAATCCGATGCGTTAACCACTTCGCCACAACCGCCATATTTAGAATGAAAATATGGTGGAGGGGGGCAGATTCGAACTGCCGAACCCGAAGGAGCGGATTTACAGTCCGCCGCGTTTAGCCACTTCGCTACCCCTCCATATTGAATAAAGGTTAAAAAAGGATAAAA
>NZ_LMBX01000063.1:543-663 GCF_001439605.1 Cytobacillus praedii | reverse complement strand
GTGGCTCAGGACGGAATCGAACCGCCGACACAAGGATTTTCAGTCCTTTGCTCTACCGACTGAGCTACTGAGCCACACAATAAATGATCTATTAACAGTAGGTCACCTACTGGAAAAAAT
>NZ_LMBX01000063.1:124-537 GCF_001439605.1 Cytobacillus praedii | reverse complement strand
GGCGGTCCGGACGGGACTCGAACCCGCGACCTCCTGCGTGACAGGCAGGCATTCTAACCAACTGAACTACCGGACCAGANGGGGACAGGATTTGAACCTGCGACCTTCGGGTTATGAGCCCGACGAGCTACCGAACTGCTCCACCCCGCGATAGTAATATTATAAACTTTTGATTATGCTATTATCTCACAGTTAAAATAACCGCCCCGATTTCGGGAAGATCATTCAAGCAGCTGCTCAATCGGTGCGCTGAAGTAATTCCTTCGAAGTGTTTTCGATCGTGCTCCACTCCGCGATAATAATATTAAANTTCGAACCCCTGCGCGGTTTGACCCGCCTGTCGGTTTTCAAGACCGATCCCTTCAGCCGGACTTGGGTATTCCTCCGAATAAATATGAAACTCATTTAATTTT
>NZ_LMBX01000049.1 GCF_001439605.1 Cytobacillus praedii | reverse complement strand
AAGCTTCTCAGCGCCGATGGTAGTTAGGGGCTGTCCCCTTGTGAGAGTAGGACGTCGCTAGGCAAATGAAAAGAGCATCTGATAAGGTGCTCTTTTTTTGTTATATACAGAATCTGAACGATCAATGGATAAACTAATCAGGCTAACATAATAGTTGTCTTTCTTTCATTAAAAATTGATAAATTAAGAAGGGTCCCTTCTTTGATGTCATATTAAGAAATGTTTGGATAAATGGATAGTCACGATTTGGCATCATTTTTATTATTTCACTCCACCACTCTGTTTCATAGCGAGCAATCATACTTAAATTATATAACAGGAGATAATGGATTAATAATTCAGGAATGTTGTTTAATGTACCTTTTTTTAATGGAAAAGCATATTGACTATCTTCTAAAGAAAATTTTATAGGGAGAATATTATCAATATGGGAATGAGGATATTTAAAATTAATAAAATCCTGGTCAGAATCCTCGATTAGTATCTCTGAAATTGACTTAGTTTTCCAGTAGTCAATAAAGCGAGATTCAGTCATATGATATTGATCTAAAATGCATTTAGATAAAGAGAATGTATCTTGTTGTTTTTTTATTGGAATAAAAGTACTCTTCCCTTCTAGTCTAGAAAAAAATGTACTAAGTTCAGGTATTTGCATAAGCAATTCTTCCATTGATGCCTTTTCACCTTCTAACTGTTTCATGTGAAACATTTTCTCAGCCATGTATGGAAAAAGACCACTTTTTTGAATTTTTACTTCGTCCTGGAAAAATTGGTATTGTTGTTTCTTTTTTTTTCTTGTAGAAACACCGTGCGCCAAAACCGATGTTGTTTCAGGGTAGTTCGGATCAATTGTTAATATACATGCCTTGATTAAATGAACAAGTCCATAAAAAAGAAGGATTGGCTGAATGATTAGTGGGGCAAGTTCAGCTTGCTTGTAATATATTTGTCCATGTTCAAGATAATATATAAAGGGATAGCTTTTTTCATAACTACTAATTTCAGCATTCTCAAGATTCCGCTGCTGATAACAGGTCTTTAAATAGTCTTGAGTAGAGTTTGCTGAAAAAAAAGGAAGAAATGAGTTCCAATTTGTGTATGTAAACATAGAAAATATCCCTCCGTAATTATTAGAAAAATCTAACATATTGAAGTTTCCTTGACAGTATTTTGTCCAATTGATAACCTACTAATAATATTTTCGAGTCTAGGGGGTAAAAAAAGATGTGGGAAAGTAAATTTGTAAAAGAGGGTTTAACATTTGATGATGTATTGCTAGTTCCTTCAAAATCAGAGGTTCTTCCAAGAGATGTAAATTTAAGTGTCCAATTAACGGAAAATGTTAGGCTTAACATCCCGATTATTAGTGCAGGAATGGATACTGTTACTGAGGCGGACATGGCAATTGCGATGGCTCGTCAAGGCGGACTAGGAATTATTCATAAAAATATGTCCATTGAACAGCAGGCCGAACAGGTTGATAAAGTTAAACGTTCAGAAAGCGGCGTTATCTCAGACCCATTTTTTCTCACCCCAGAACAGCAGGTTTTCGATGCAGAACATTTGATGGGGAAATACCGCATCTCCGGAGTGCCGATTGTTAACAATCATGAAGAGCAAAAGCTTGTTGGCATTCTAACCAATCGTGATCTTCGCTTTATCTCTGACTTCTCAATAATTATTTCAGATGTGATGACAAAAGAGAATCTAGTTACAGCTCCCGTTGGAACAACATTAGCAGAAGCCGAAAAAATTCTTCAAAAGTATAAAATTGAGAAGTTACCTTTAGTAGACAGTAATGGAATTCTAAAAGGGTTAATTACCATTAAGGATATAGAAAAAGTCATTGAGTTTCCTAACTCTGCCAAGGATCAACATGGGCGTCTCTTAGTTGGAGCTGCTGTAGGTGTTACGAAGGATACAATGAAAAGAGTTGAAATGCTTGTTAAATCTCAGGTTGATGTGATTGTACTTGATACTGCTCATGGACACTCAAAGGGTGTTTTAGATACAGTTCGTGAAATCCGAAGTACCTACCCTGATTTAGCTATTATCGCAGGGAATGTTGCTACTGCTGAAGGAACAAAGGATTTGATTGAAGCAGGAGCTGATATAGTAAAGGTTGGAATTGGCCCTGGTTCCATTTGTACGACACGTGTAGTTGCAGGTGTAGGCGTTCCGCAGATTACAGCAGTCTATGACTGTGCGACAGAGGCGAAGAAGCATGGAAAAGCAATTATTGCTGATGGCGGAATTAAGTACTCAGGTGATGTTGTTAAGGCACTTGCTGCAGGGGGACATGCAGTAATGTTGGGCAGCTTACTAGCAGGTGTATCAGAAAGCCCTGGAGAAACGGAAATCTTCCAAGGGCGTCGTTTTAAAGTCTATCGTGGAATGGGATCCGTTGCATCCATGGAAAAGGGTTCAAAGGATCGTTACTTCCAAGAAGATAATAAGAAATTTGTTCCAGAAGGAATAGAAGGACGCTTGCCATATAAAGGGCCTCTTTCAGATACGATCTATCAACTTGTAGGCGGATTGCGTTCAGGCATGGGATATTGCGGTACAAAGGACTTAACAGATTTAAGAGAAAATGCTCAATTTGTAAGAATGACTGGCGCAGGATTGAGAGAAAGTCACCCGCATGATGTACAGATTACAAAGGAAGCACCAAATTATTCGATGTAATAATGAGAAAGCAGGGAAGAAATTTTCTTCTCTGCTTTTTTTATTTACATCAGAAAAAATGAATAGTGGTAATGTATAGCTCCACATAGAAAGCATTGTTAGATTGTTAGCATAGCATAGGATTTCTATAATGCCCGAAGAAGCAAAAAAGTGCCGATGTCGGTAATCAAAGAAGACCAATGATGCCCGAAGAAGCAGAAAAGCGCCGATGTCGGTAATCAAAGAGGACCAATGATTCCCGCAGAAGTAAAAAAACGCCGATGTCGGTAATCAAAGAAGACCAATGATGCCCGAAAAAGTAAAAAAGTGCCGATGTCGGTAATCAAAGAGGTCCTATGATTTCCGAAGAAACGAAAAAGCACTGGTACCGGTAATCAATGGATACCAATGATGCCCGAAGAAGCAGAAAAGCCGATGCAGGAAATCAAAGGGTATCTATCACACGAGTATTAGCAGCAGCTAATAGGAGGCTCGTCCCTTTTTCTCACTGTCAGTGCCCTCCTGCCCATACGTCTCCATGCGAGGCAATTCAGCATTTCGAAATAGGTAATTCATCTGCCTATTTTTTATGAGTGAGTTATGTTAAAATAACAAAAGTGTACTAATATGTTGGAGGGCTTTATATTGAAAATAAAACAATATCGTAAATATGTTGCTAGTTTCCTTGTGTTAATAATGGTATTAGGAATATTCCCGAGTTTAAATAGAGCGCATGCAGAGGATATATTAAATATAAATGCAGATGGCGCTATTTTAATAGAGGCAGAAACAGGAAGAGTGCTGTATTCTAAAAATCCCGATCAAGTACTTGGCATTGCCAGTATGACAAAAATGATGACTGAGTATTTACTGCTTGAGGCCGTTAAAGAAGGTCGTGTAAAGTGGGATCAGGAATACGCCGTTGATGAATATGTTTATAAAGTATCTCAGGATTACCCTCGTTTATCGAATGTTCCATTGCGCAGAGATGGAAAATATAGTATTCGTGAATTGTATCAGGCCATGACTATCTATTCTGCAAATGGGGCAACGATTGCGATTGCTGAGACAATTGCCGGTTCAGAAGCCAATTTTGTTAAAATGATGAATAAAAAAGCGGAAGAATTAGGATTACAAGATTACAAATTTGTGAACTCAACAGGATTAAATAACTCAGATTTGAAAGGTTTCCACCATACTGGAAATCTTGAAGACGAAAATGTAATGTCTCCTAGAGCGACGGCAAAGCTAGCGTCACGTTTGATTAGTGATTTTCCAGAGATCCTTGAAACAGCAAGTACACCAAAAATGGTTTTCCGTGAAGGTACGGATGACAGGATTGAAATGGAAAATTGGAACTGGATGCTTCCAAGTCTTGTCTTCGGCTATGAAGGTGTAGACGGTTTAAAGACGGGAACGACTGACTTTGCTGGACTTTGCTTCACGGGTACTGCAGAAAGAAATGGTACACGTTATATTACCGTGATCATGAACGCAAAAGATGAAAAGGGAAACAACACAAATAAAAAGGTTCGTTTTGATGAAACTAGAAAAATGTTTGATTATGCCTTTGGCAACTTTAGTAAAGAGGAATTATTTCCTGAAAATTATCAGGTAAAAGGGAAAAAGACGTTACCTGTTACTAAAGGGAAAGAGGATAAGGTAAAGATTCAAACAAAAGAACCGATTACAATGGTTGTAAAAAATGGGGAAAAAGAAAATTATAAGCCTGAGCTCGTTTTAGATAAAAAGAAGCTAAACGATGAAGGTGAGTTGACAGCACCAATCAAAAAGGGAGAAAAGATTGGTACATTAACAATAAAAGCTAAAGATGGACAAGCATTAAGCTTTTTAAATGAAGATGGACAAAAAAATATTCAAGTCGATGTCGTTGCTGCAGATGATGTTGAAAAAGCAAACTGGTTTGTGCTGATGATGCGGGGAATAGGCAGTTTCTTCGGAAATGTCTGGGGCAGTATTTCTTCAACGGTAAAAGGCTGGTTTTAAAAATTAAGGGTTTCCTGTCTTGACAGGAAACCCTTTTTGTTGTTTATTTTCATTAGGGAAAGGGAATTATTCCGATTGATTTAATAAAATATTTTCTTGCCCGTATTTTTTATCGAATCACCCATCCATGGCTGATGGTATAAGACAAAGGGGGAGCACAATGAAGACAGGAACAGATCGAGTAAAAAGAGGAATGGCAGAAATGCAAAAAGGCGGCGTCATCATGGATGTCGTTAACGCTGAGCAAGCGAGAATTGCCGAAGATGCAGGTGCGGTTGCGGTAATGGCTTTGGAAAGAGTTCCATCAGATATTCGTGCTGCAGGCGGCGTAGCGAGAATGGCTGATCCTCGTATTGTCGAGGACGTTATGAATGCAGTCACAATTCCAGTTATGGCCAAGGCTCGTATTGGCCACATTGTAGAAGCGCGAGTACTTGAGGCTATGGGTGTGGATTACATAGATGAGAGTGAAGTATTAACTCCTGCAGATGAGGAATACCATTTAAATAAAAGAGAATACACGGTTCCCTTTGTTTGTGGCTGCCGTGATCTAGGCGAGGCTGCACGCCGTATTGGTGAGGGTGCTGCAATGCTTCGTACAAAAGGTGAACCTGGAACTGGGAATATTGTGGAAGCCGTTCGTCATATTCGCAAAGTAAATGCGCAGGTTCGTAAAGTAGCAGGAATGAATGAAGATGAGCTAATGACAGAAGCTAAGCTGCTAGGAGCACCGTACGAGCTGCTTGTTGAAATTAAGCACCTTGGACGCCTTCCAGTCGTTAACTTTGCGGCAGGCGGTGTGGCAACGCCTGCCGATGCTGCTCTTATGATGCAGCTAGGTGCAGACGGTGTTTTTGTTGGGTCTGGTATTTTCAAATCGGAAAATCCAGCTAAATTTGCTCGAGCGATTGTTGAAGCAACAACTCATTATCAAGACTATAAATTAATTGCAGAGCTTTCAAAAGAGCTTGGTACTCCAATGAAAGGGATTGAAATTTCATCATTAGCTCCAGAAGCTCGAATGCAGGAGCGCGGCTGGTAAGGAGTGAGTTTGAATGATTAAAATAGGAGTTCTTGGTCTTCAAGGTGCCATAAGGGAGCATATACAATCTATTGAGGCATGCGGTGCGGAAGCCATTGTCATTAAACATAAGGAACAACTTGATGAAGCAGACGGGCTCATTCTCCCTGGGGGAGAAAGCACTACAATGCGTAAGCTGATTGATAAATATGACTTTATGAGAAGTCTAAAAGAGTTTGCTGAGTCGGGTAAGCCAATGTTTGGAACTTGTGCTGGCTTGATCTTATTAGCAAAAAATATTATTGGTTACGATGAACCGCATATTGGTGTAATGGATGTCAAGGTCGAAAGGAATTCATTTGGACGTCAGAAAGAAAGCTTTGAAGCTGATTTAGACATTGCCGGTGTTGCGGAAGATTTTCAAGCTGTTTTTATCCGTGCTCCGCATATTGTACAAGCTGGAGAAAATGTGGAAATCCTAGCTAAGCATAAGGAGCGGATTGTGGCTGCCCGTGAAGGAAATATTCTTGGCTGTTCATTTCATCCTGAGTTAACAGATGATCATCGTTTAACTGCATATTTTATTGACATGGTAAAGGAAGCGAAAAAGTAAAAATTTGAATAATATAGTTGCAAATCGTTCATAATTGTAGTAAATTATGAATTACTTAAATTCAAATAGTTCAAAGCAATGAGAGGAAATAGTAACAGGATATTCATTCTATAGAGAGCCGATGGCTGGTGGAAATCGGTGAGTGATGCTTGTGAATCCATCCTCAAGTAAAGTATGGAAAGCCGCTTTAGGTTAGTAATTACTTTCGGTTAAAACCGTTATTATTTTAAGGTGGAAAGCTTATGCTTTCAACTAGGGTGGCAACGCGGGTAACTCTCGTCCCTTTTTTGG
This sequence comes from Cytobacillus praedii, assembly GCF_001439605.1. Taxonomy (GTDB): domain Bacteria; phylum Bacillota; class Bacilli; order Bacillales; family Cytobacillaceae; genus Cytobacillus; species Cytobacillus praedii. The sequence continues at coordinate 1,712 of NZ_LMBX01000049.1, read as the reverse complement.
GGACGGGAGTTTTTTGTATTCTGCGGGTCAATGAAATATGGTTTTTAACGGAAATGGTAAAAATTATTTTATTTAAGAAGGAGGAGTTTTTCATGTTAGATATTAAGTTTTTAAGAGCAAATTTTGAAGAAGTGAAAGGAAAATTGGAGCATCGCGGGGAGGATTTAGGTGATTTAGGCAAGTTTGAAGAGCTTGACGGGAAACGTCGGGAACTAATTATCCAAGCGGAGCAGCTGAAGAGTAAAAGAAACGAGGTTTCACAGCAAGTCGCAGTATTGAAACGCGAAAAACAGGATGCTGAGCAGTTGATAACAGAGATGAGACAAGTTGGCGATGAAATTAAGAAACTTGATGATCAACTTAGAGAAGTAGAAGAGACTTTGGAGCATTTAATGCTTAGCATCCCAAATATACCGCATGAAAGTGTACCTGTTGGGGAAACTGAAGATGATAATGTGGAAGCTTGGAAATGGGGAGAAATTCGCGAATTTAACTTTGAACCAAAACCACATTGGGATGTTGCTGATGACTTAGGAATTCTTGATTTTGAACGTGCAGGGAAAGTAACGGGAAGCCGCTTTGTTTTCTATAAAGGTCTCGGTGCGAGATTAGAACGTGCGTTGTTTAACTTTATGCTTGATCTTCATACAGATGAGCATGGATATAAGGAGGTCTTGCCGCCATACTTAGTTAACCGTGCAAGTATGACTGGTACTGGGCAGCTTCCTAAATTCGAAGAAGATGCTTTCCTTATTGAAAACGAGGACTATTTCTTAATACCAACAGCTGAAGTACCAGTTACTAACATGCATCGTGATGAAATTTTAAGTGCTGAAGATCTACCTATTAATTATGCAGCATTTAGTGCTTGCTTCCGTTCTGAGGCAGGATCTGCCGGACGAGATACACGCGGACTTATTCGTCAGCATCAATTTAATAAAGTAGAGCTTGTAAAGTTTGTAAAGCCTGAAGATTCTTATGAAGAATTGGAGAAGCTAACAAAGAATGCGGAAAAGGTGTTACAGTTATTAGGGTTGCCATATCGTGTGCTTCTTATGTGTACAGGTGATCTGGGCTTTACTGCTGCGAAAAAGTACGATATCGAAGTTTGGATTCCAAGCTATGGCACATATAGAGAAATTTCTTCTTGCAGTAATTTCGAGGCATTCCAAGCGAGACGTGCTAATATTCGTTTCCGCCGCGAGCCGAAGGGCAAACCAGAAGCGGTTCATACATTGAATGGGTCTGGCCTTGCGATTGGCCGTACGGTTGCCGCTATTTTAGAAAACTATCAGCAGGAAGATGGAAGTGTCATTATTCCTGAAGTTTTACGCCCTTATATGGGGAACAGGGATGTCATTAAACCTGAATAAGTATAAATTTCTGAGCGGGCTAGCCCGCTCAGAAAATATAATTTAAATTGTGTTGACTTCATATTAAATAAGTGATATAGTATTTCTTGTCGATANTGAAGGGATCGGTCTTGAAAACCGACAGGCGGGTCAAACCGCGCAGGGGTTCGAATCCCCTTTCCTCCTCCATTTAAATTGACATCTAACATGCGCATAAATTGGAGATAAAATCGTTACAAGAGCTGTAACGGTTTTTTTTTATTGTTTTTAATGATTAATAAAGAAAATGAGGCTGGGACATAACTAGCTTCAAATAGTGAGAAAGGTGAATTTGAGAGACCTCAAATTCACCTTTCTCTA
>NZ_LMBX01000047.1:9411-9641 GCF_001439605.1 Cytobacillus praedii | reverse complement strand
TATCGTCGCTGAAAACAGTGTTGCCAAGAGTGAATAAAATGACTCTTTCTTTTTACACAATTATATGGACTTTATCTGTGTATCTGCTTTTTACTCAATAACTGGCTCGTTTACTCGCTTTTCGTTCCCGTGTATCTGCTTTTTACTCAATATAATTTACTCACTTTTCGTTCCCGTGCATCTGCTTTTACTCAATAACGGGCACAATTACTCGCTTTTCGTTCCCGTGT
>NZ_LMBX01000047.1:9203-9382 GCF_001439605.1 Cytobacillus praedii | reverse complement strand
TTACTCGCTTTTCGTTCCCGTGTATCTGCTTTTTACTCTATAACGGGCTCGTTTACTCGCTTTTCGTTCCCATGCATCTGCTTTTTACTCAATAACGGGCTCGTTTACTCGCTTTTCGTTCCCGTGTATCTGCTTTTTACTCAATAACGGGCACATTTACTTGCTTTTCGTTCCCGTGC
>NZ_LMBX01000047.1:0-9173 GCF_001439605.1 Cytobacillus praedii | reverse complement strand
TTACTCGCTTTTCGTTCCCGTGTATCTGCTTTTTACTCTATAACGGGCTCGTTTACTCGCTTTTCGTTCCCATGCATTTGCTTTTTACTCTATAACAGGAACATTTACTCGCTTTTCGTTCCCTTGTATCTGTTTTTCACTCAATAACGGGCACATTTACTCGCTTTTCGTTCCCGTGCATCTGCTTTTACTCTTAAATAAAGGGTCTAATGTCTTTCCATTCTGTTTAAATCCCTTATAACGTGGTTGAAGCTAAACATCCTAATTTTATAAAGCAATTTTTCTACATAAAAAAGGAGCGCAGGATATCCCTGCCCCCCTTATTCTTATATGCTTAACAAATTTTATATCTAAATGTTTCCTGCTTCATTCGTTGAATTCATAACTTTATTTAAAGACTCAGCTGACGAAGCAACCTGTGTTGTAGATTTGTCTACTTCTTCAATAACTTTTACTAAATTCTCTATTTGGCTTTCCATTCTATTCAAGTTCATTTCATTTCCTTCAATTGATAAACGGATTGTCTGGAAATTTTCATCCGTTAATTTTGATACATCTCCTCCTATACGAACCGCGTCTTCAACATTTAATAAAGTATTGGACACTTTAGCTGTATAGGTTTGCGAAGTATCGATTAATGATTGGATATCTGCTATCGAGCTTTTTGTTTTTTCTGCCAATTTTTTAACTTCCTGTGCAACTACAGCGAATCCTTTCCCATGTACCCCCGCCCTAGCTGCTTCAATTCCAGAATTTAAGGCAAGTAAATTGGTCTGATCTGCAATGATATGAACCAGACGGACTACTTCGGTAATTTGTTCAGATGAACGTGCTAAATGAGAAACCGTTTCTCTCATTAAGCGAATCTCTTTTTTTATTTGATTCACGTTCTCCAATAATGTAAGAAGTGTATTTTGTCCTTCTTGCACTTGTCCTTGAATGGTCATGGCTTGAAGGTAGCTATTCTGTACTAATTCGCTTACACCTTTACTATTAGTTATTAATGATGCTACAGAAGCATGGGTTTCTTCTGAAACAGCAACTAGGGTTTGACTAACATGATAAATTTTTTGCTGTAAATCCTTCTGTCCATCTGTGAAAGTAGACTGTATTTTTTGTTCAGTTTCTTCATTGTATGCTTCTAACACAAGCTGCTGCTCTAAACTTAAGACCTTGGAAACTGCCGTCCATATTTTTTGTAATTCTCCTAAATCCTGTACTTCTTCCACTATATTTTGAAATAAGGCATTTTGCAAATTTTGAAATGCACCCATATACCATGCAGGCTTTAGCCCAATCCGATAATGTATCTTTGCTACTTTGATACGCTTTTCGTAAAATGCAGAATCGATCTTGCCTTCAAATAAATCAATTAGATGTGTTCGAAGAGTTTGCCGTAAACGATCCACACTGCTATGCATTTCAATGATCGTCCGCAGCTCTTCTACTTGTAAAATTGTCTTATAAAACTCATCCACAACCTTGTCAACGTACTTTTCTACTAATGGCTGAATACTAGCAACGATTTCTAAATCATTCTCCTCTAAATGAATCATAGAAAGCTTTTCTTTTACCATTGGAGCTGGTGAGATAAGGATATGGTTTTTCGTGACGGGCATTGATCCTAACCATTTATTAGTACTATTTCGCGGTTTCCTTAATCTGATCAATTTCTTTTCCTCCACATGTCGAATAATGGCGATTGATAATGATATTTTACTATGCAGATAGTGTTAATAGGAAGAAAAATGCTCATTTTTTCACAAAATTCCATCTGGTGGAAAATTTGTAAATATTTTAACTACTCGACAATTCTTCTTTTATCCCTTTTTCTTCTAATTGTTTTTTTGTTGTATATTCATCCATTCTTGGAGCCATAGAAAATGTACTATTTATGAATCTAATACGTTTATTAATTCTGTAATTGCTTCTTTTGTTGGCAAAGATGAAATGGCTCCTTTGCCAGTTGTAGTTAAAGCACCGCTTCCATTCGCAAATGGTAGGATAACAGCATAATTTGCTTTTAGAATTCTCTCTAAATTTGATGGGCATGCTCTCATTTCTAGTAGCTTATATAAAACTCCTCCTATAAACGCATCCCCAGCCCCTGTTGTGTCAACCGCTTTTACAGGGTACCCTTTTGATTCATATTTATATCCTTTTATGTATAGTTCAGCGCCTGCAGCTCCCTTTGTATAAATCACTGCCTTTACATTCCCAATAAAGAGTGATTGAATGGCATCATCCAAGTTGCATCTGTTTGTAATAAATTCAAGCTCTTCCTCAGATATTTTTACTATATGAGCACGGGGAATAAACTCAATGATCGCATTTCTGCATGCTTCAGGGTTATCCCATAAAGAGAGCCGGACATTTGGGTCAAAACTGACTAAACCATTCGCATTTATGACTGCATTTATCGCCTTTTTATGAGCGTGCTTCATCGGACTTTCCACTAAGTCAACAGAACAGAAATGAAGAATATCTCCCATCACGAACCAACTCGAATCAATTTCTTCTTTTTGTAAAAGTAAATCTGCAGAAGGATGACGATAAAAAGAAAAATCTCTTTCCCCATCTTCTTTCAATGATACGAAAGCAACCGCTGTCTTCGCTTCACTTGTCCTTCGTATTTTATCTATTTCCACACCTGCACTTTCTAGCTTCTCAATTAAGAAATCACCAAATGGATCCTCGCCTACTTTTGTAATCATCGAAGACTGTCCTCCGAATTTGGACACAGCTGCCGCTACATTAGCCGGTGCTCCTCCTGGGTTTTTCTCAAAGGAAATGACATCTTTAAGAGGCAGTCCTTTTTGTAATGGAACAAAATCTATTAATACTTCACCAATTGCATAAAGTTTTCCCATTATTATCATCTCTTTTCTTTTATTAAGAAAACCCTCAGTAACTAGACTGAGGGATGGAATTAATTAGTTATTATTCTATCTAAATCAACAACGCTTGTACAGATCCGCTATCTTTTATGATATCAGCTGAACCAATCAACAGTTCTATATTTAGCATATCCCATTCTATAATTAGAGGTCATTAATAACAATATAATACGCCTGAACAGGTCCATGAACACCAACAACCAATTTCAATTCAATATCTGCTGAGTTGCTTGGCCCAGTAATAAAATTAATACAGGATGAAACTTGACCTGTTGTGTGATAGATTTCTCTCATCTTTACAGCCGCTTGAGTTATTCTAGGAACGAGAGAACTCTTTGGTATGAGCGCAATATATGCTGCAGGTAGAAAGCTGACCGTTCTGCCCTTGTTTTTATCAGTAAACTGAACGACGGTTCCGGATTCTGCAAGTGTAATTTCACTAATAGTAATACCGATATTCGCTTTTTCGGCTATTTTAATATTTTCCTCTTCCTTTATGGGATCCCATTCATAGCTTTCCCATTCCTCTTTTAGAAACATATCCAATCCCCACTTGGAAAAACGTTCATCTTTCCAAGTAACAATGGGACCGCCGCCATATATTGATACAACATCTTTTAAGACAGAAGGTAAATTTTTAAGTTCGGTCACGCAAAAACTTGTATGGATTTTCTTACATTGTTCCTTTAACACAGCCAATAATTCGTCCTGTGTGGCATTTTTTAATACATCTATTTGAGGACGATATTTCCATTGTGGTCTCTCTATAGGAGTAATGAGTCTCTCCCGCCCGAGTCGATAGGCAATTTGATTCAAGAATTCATCACGATTTTGTATCACATTCTTCATCATTCATGATCCACCTTTGCACGATTTTTGAACCAATCCCTAAATCTTTCTTTATTCGGCGCAGGAAATTCGCGAAATTCTGTCCATGCTTTTAATGGCCCTGGACCGCTCGAGATCTTGTCTCCAACAGTAAAAGGATTCATGGCAGTTGGCGCAATTTTGGAACCGATTTTATATAACCCTGGTGATGCAGCGCCTATGCCAAATGCCTTCATTGCCAGTTTCTCAGATATTGGCGCTTTTCCTTCTCTTTCAACAATGACTTCACGATGTTTATGAAGGAGCTGATGCAAAGGTATTTTCACTGGACAAACCTCTGTACAAGCACCGCAAAGTGTTGATGCATATGGGAGTTCTTTATAATCGTCATAGCCACCTAATAACGGCGACAGGACGGCACCAATAGGGCCTGAATAAATCGAACCATAAGAATGACCGCCAACATGGCGATAGACCGGACAAGCATTTACACAAGCAGCACAACGAATACACTGCAAGATGGATTGAAATTCCCCGCCAAGAATATTAGATCTGCCATTATCTAAAATGACTAAATGAAAATCTTCAGGTCCATCGGCTTCCATTTCTGCTCTTGGCCCAGTAAATACCGTAATATAGCTTGTTAATTTTTGACCGACCGCACTCCTGGTTAAAAGAGAAACAAGAACGTCCATTTCTTCAAATGTTGGAACAATCCGTTCCATGCCCATCACCGTTATCAGCGTTTTCGGCAAAGCTGTAACTAAATCAGCATTTCCTTCATTTGTTACTAAACAAATAGAACCTGTTTCAGCTACTGCAAAATTACAGCCTGTTATGCCGATATCTGCAGTTAAATATTCCTCTCGCAGCATTTCACGGGCATGCCATGCAAGTTCCTCAGGCTTAGATGACTTTTTATATCCAAGTTTTTTCGTAAACACCTCTTGAACTTGTTCTTTGTTTTTATGTAAAGCTGGAGCAATAATATGGGAAGGCGGTTCATGATCATCAACTTGGAGGATGTATTCTCCCAAATCTGTTTCAACTACCGTACAACCCGCATTTTCCAGAACAGCATTTAAATGAATCTCTTCTGTCACCATCGATTTAGATTTAACAATTTTTTTTGCTTTTTTCTTTAGAGCAACCTCTCGGATATACTCATTTGCTTCTTCCTTTGTTTGAGCAAAAAAAACGTGCCCGCCACGTCTTGCTACATTCTCACTTAATAGCTCTAAGTAATAATCTAAGTGTGCTAACACATGCTGCCGAATTTCCTCTCCATGGGAACGCCATTCCTCCCAGTTGCCAAGTTCATCTGCTGCTGCTTGCCTTCTCTGCCCTATCCCATCCTGTGCACTAGCAACAGCACTGCGCATAAAGGAATCTCGGATTCCTTTATCTACACGGTTCTTAAATTCATCTGAGCCTATTTTCATCGGCATACATATATCCCCCATTATCATTTACTACTTTAATTCGTATTAACGGCTATTTAGCACTTCAGCAATATGGAGAACTTTAATCGGCTTTCCTTTTCTCTCAATTCTTCCTCCAATATTCATTAAGCAGCCTGCATCCGCCCCAATTAAATAGTCTGCTTCAGTTTCTTCAATATGGCTGACTTTTTCATCTACCATTTGCTCGGATATTTGGGCCATTTTAACCGAGAATGTCCCACCAAAACCACAACACTTTTCCTTTCCTGGTAATTCTGTCATTCTTAGACCATTTACATTGTTTAATAGAATGATAGGAGCTTTTTTTACACCTAGTAACCTCGTCATATGGCATGATGTATGGTAGGTCACATTCCCTTCAAATCTAGCACCAACATCCTCAACCTTTAAAACATCCACTATAAACTCTGTCAATTCATATGTTTTTTCAGCTAATTCCTTTGCTCTATGTTCCCAATTAGGATCATTCTTAAAAATTGTCTGATATTCATGAAACATATATGCACAAGACCCAGAAGGAGAAACAACATATTCTGCATCTTCAAAGGTTTCAATCATTCGTTTCATTGCTTCTTTTGATTCTTTCACATAGCCGCTATTATAAGATGGCTGACCGCAGCAGACTTGAGACTCCGGAAAATCAATTTCACAGCCTAATTTCTCAAGAAGTTCAACCGTTGCCTTCCCAACATTGCTCTGAAATAAATCAACAAGGCATGTTGCAAATAAACTTACCTTCACTTTTCATCCATCCCTTATGTAGATTCACGTTAAATTATTTTTTGTTTCATTATATAGTATGTTTACATAATTTTGTATATATTTTTCTGAATATTCACCTATCTTGAGTAATACCGACACTATAAAGTAAAAATATCAAGGATTTCTCACAATCAGACATTGTCTCTTAAAAACTTTAATTGTGGCGAAAAACAGCTAGAACTCAAAATATAGGCTCAGTAAATGTAACTAATTCTATTTGCTAGATACTGAGACATATCATTCTATTCGTTGATCCAATAACACAAAAACACACCTGTTTAAAAAAGGTGTGTTTAACATTTTTATTGAATTAATTATTGGTCCCTTTACCTTTTTACTGTTGTTAAGATATATGCCATATCTGCAAAGATCCCTGGACTCATCTAACAGAAATCTTTATACAAACTAGATACTTTTAAGGTGTAGGGCAATCCTCAACCACTAATTCACCATTCCCAAGTTGTGTAGTAGTAGCAACGAATGTGTTGTTATTTCCTGTGATAACGACAGTAATCGTCTTATTATTCATTACACCATTTAAATTTAGCGTGTACATTGGGTTAGGTCCAAACAATTGAGGGTTATCCGTTGTGCCTTGGCCTGTAATTTCAACGATATTACCAGGGCAATCTGGAACATTAAATGTCGTTGCTGTGAACGTAAATGCTGGTACAGTAGCCGAACCACCATACGTAAACGTAAACTCATTGTCTGACATACAGTCTTCGCATGTGTGACCATTATAGGTAACCGAACCATGGGCGTTCGACGGCAGAGTTGTTCCATTAAACGTGACTGTTGTGTTGGCTGCACCAGTCCCTCTATTAATATTAAAGTTATTGCCTGCCTCATTAGATGTCTGACAGTCACATTCTGCAGGAGGCGTCGGAGGAAATACATCTTCCAATAAAAATTCGAGCACAATCTCTTTTTTGATAATTAATCGTAAGATTCTAGAGAGTTGCTCAGGTGTTACATCAGGATTGCCCGAAACTTCATTTAATGCATTTGCTAATGCTTGTTCCATATTCGCTACGGAGCGTAAAAAGTTCTCTCGAGGCATTTAAACTCTTCCTTTCTCTGGGGCAATATTAGGATGAGCGAAACGACAACATTAACAAAACAAGGACTCCCCTTGTTTCCGAATGAATTGATCCGCGTTGTATATCCGCACATTTTTTGAATTGGCCCTCTTTGTTATATTTATTCTTATTTCATTCCTATCTAAAGTTTTTTCTTAACTAAATCCCTGGAAACTCATCTAATAGAAATTCAAGTACGATCTCTTTCTTTATAATTAATCTCAGGATTCTTTCGATTTCTTCCGGTGTAACCCCTTCAATTCCAGTAACTGAATTAAGTGCATTAGCTAAGGCTTGTTCCATATTTGCAACTGCTTCAAGAAACATCTCTTGTGGCGTCATTTTAATCAACCTTCCTTTCTTTCAAGATAATATAATGTATTCTTTATCGAGATTGAAGGAATCGGCGCTTGTCCATGAGATGAAATATCAATTTTACCCTACTCTCTACTTGAAGGTTAACGGACTAATTTCTGTTTAGTACTTATACAAACAGATTTATTTTTTTGGCCAAGCTCAGCGATACCCCAAGCAATATTACTATTTTTTACATTTAATAAATTAAAAAGGTGTGATTTTTTGTGATTTCTATTAGTTGCAAAAACGGTTGTAAGCTTAAATGCAAATGCTGTTTCTTCGAGATTGATTTTAATTTTAAGCCTGATAAGCATCCATGTAGATGTAATTCTCATCATCATAAATCATGTCAACAAAGTCTAAGCGAGCTTCTTGCATCGGTTGCAAATATCGAAAACGCATTAGCAAAAGCGATCAATGCAGAAAGTGAAATTCTTAAGGAAGGAGATATGACACCTGAACAAAGATTAATTCTTTCGAACAAATTGGAAGATTTGATTAAATTAGCTATTAAGAAAGAAATCATTTTGGAATTTTTAATTGAGGATGCAATAAAAGCATGTAAAACAGCAGAAAAATGCGATAAATGCTGCAAATAAAAAACAAACATTTTGATATTTGCCAATATGTTTGAACTAAGCAGATTTTGTATTGTTAATCTAATTTTCTTTCATGGAGAACAATTAAAGTTGCTTAAGATGAGGATTTTTTATTCATTGGTTAAAGAAGAATATGTATTTTTCGAAGAGAACATCCAATGTCCGTAGGCAGAAACTGAAGGTTATACAAAGAAATAATTTCTCAGTCCATAAAAAATAGTAAATTGATCTATGTTGGCTGCTATTCAATTATGATTTCATCAAAAGAGCAAGCATAAGTTTATTTCACTGTGCAGTTTGATAATTCATTCAGAGAATAATCGTTACACTTATCTACCATATTCTATTGTCTTAAATAATAAAATATTTTTACATCAAATATTGGCGGGACCGCCTGGGAATCGAACCCAGCTGACCAGGCACGCTGGTCACAGATAGTTTTGAAGACTACGGAGGACACCAGTACCCCATTCGACCCCATATTAGCCAAATATTATTATATTATTTTAATATAAATCAATCAAGGAAAAACTACTAAAGTTTCTCTATCTTGTCTATATTTAGTCAACCGTTTATAATAAAGGCATGAATATTTATTTGTAGGTGAGATAATGTATCAGCTTGAAGGTTGGTTCTTATGGTTTATTCTTTTTTGGATTATCATATTTGCCGGTTCTATGGCCATCGGCGGTTTCTTTATGTTTCGCAAGTTTTTAAAGAAAATGCCGAAAGTAGACGGCAAGTCAGATATGGATTGGGAAGAGCATTTTGTTAATAATACCAAGCATCTATGGGGCCAAACGGAAAAGAATTTACTTGAGGATTTAGTCAGTCCCGTTCCTGAATTATTTAGGGATGTGGCTCGTCATAAAATTGCTGGAAAAATCGGAGAGCTCGCATTGAAGGAGCACGCAGAAACGATCGATCAAGATTTAGTCATACGCGGGTATATTTTAGCCACTCCCAAGAGAGATCATAAATTTTTGAGAAAAAAATTAACGGAAAATCAAATTAATTTATCTCCATATGAGCATTTATTTTAACCACTTCAGATAGAAGAAGTGGTTAAATTTTTTCCATGTAAAAAGCCAACGACATAATTGTCGTTGGCTCAGATTGTCGACAAAAGGGGTTCGGAATGGTCTCATTCCGAACCCCTTTTTATAAAAAAGTCCTTAATTTTTT
>NZ_LMBX01000045.1 GCF_001439605.1 Cytobacillus praedii | reverse complement strand
TTGAGTCCAGTCGAATACCGAACTCAATCCAGCCAATCAGCTGCATAATAAAACTCTAATTTTTGGGGGTAACCACCTTTTCCAAGCGTTTTTTGCTATTTATAGTAGGAATAAATCCATCCCCCATGCAAATGTCTATGGGAACCGGGGAGCTTGCTTATAAATTAACCCTAGGAAAGCCAGATGGAGGACAAGTAAATACTACTTCAAGCTCAAAATTTGCAGGAACTGAACATGAAGATTTGATACAGTTTGCAAAGTTGCCGATGGAAGCTGCAATCTTGGGAAAAGATAAATAAGACCGTTACGCTCAGATTGGGAAAAATCCTAATGGGAATTCAGGAAGCGTTAAAAAATCTATAACTATATTAATTGCTGCCTTTCTATATTACCACTGAGCTCTCTTTTTCCTATTTGCGGGCACTGTACACCTCGGTTAGTTACCGTTTGACTCATGAAGAATTTATTGATAGAGAAATTATCATTGTTTATATGTTTCTAAATGTGATAATATCAAAATATTATGAATAATTTGAATGTGATTTCGGCTGAAAGGACGCTATCCATGACTGCATCTAAGTAAATATCCTTATTCCTTCAACTAGAACATGCATGAAATAGTCGAGGGAGGGAAAGTGCTTGAAAAGAATTTTATCGGCATTGCTATGCGGCTCTCTATTATTGCTTTCTGCTTGTGGATCGGGAAGCAAAGAAGCAGGGGGAAGCAAGGAAGAAAAGGAAACGGTTAAAATAGGAATTACACAGCTGGTTGAACATCCATCATTAGATGCGGCACGTGAAGGGTTTATTGCTGCCTTGAAGGATGCTGGTTATGAGGAAGGGAAAAATCTTAAGCTAGATTACCAGAATGCACAAGGAGATATGAACAACAACATGACGATTGCTCAAAATCTCGTTGCGGATGATAATGATTTAATTTTAGCTATTGCAACAGCAAGCGCACAAGCAGTTGTTCAATCGACAAAGGAAATTCCTACCCTGTTTACTGCAATCACTGATCCGGTAGGTGCTGAATTAGTTGAAAGCTTTGAAAAACCGGGTGGAAATGTAACTGGTACGTCCGATACACATCCAGACGCGATAAAAAATACGATGAATGCAATAAAAAGATTTTTTCCTGATGCAAAGAAAGTAGGGATGATTTACAACTCTGGGGAGCCTAACTCTGTTGTTAATGTGGAAAACGCGAAAAAGGCTCTAAAGGAACTTGGATTAGAGGCTGTTGAAACTACCATATCAGCAAGCTCTGAAGTGAAGCAAGCAGCAGAGTCATTAGTCGGAAGAGCGGATGTTTTCTATATTCCGAAGGATAATACAGTTGTTTCTGCCCTTGAATCAGTTATTACTGTAGCCAATGAGAAGGATATCCCAACCTTTGTAGGGGAAAGCGATTCAGTTAAACGCGGAACATTTGCATCATATGGCTTTGAATATCATGATTTAGGATATACAACTGGCAAAATGGCAGTCGAAATTCTTAAAGGAAAAAAGCCGAGTGAGATCCCAGTAGGTTTTCCAGAAAGCTTAGAGCTTGTTATTAACAAAGCTGCAGCTGAACAGAAAGGAATCACACTAACAGAAGAAATGTTTAAGGATGCAAGAATAGTAGGAGAATAAAAACCGTTAGAAAACTGTCATTGGAATGGCAGTTTTTTATTTGGACTATGTTTATATATTTAAGTATAAAAGGAACTTAATTGAGTTTTCTGTTTCTGCTGGTAATAGTGATGGAACGGACTGGAGGGATATAATTACCTCCTATTTTGAATCTGTTAGTGAGGGTTTTCTAGAAACTGATACAAAGATTAAAAAGAAATTTGGAAACAAAAAAGCCTCGATAGCAGTATTGTTCTATAAGGTTGAAGACGCTGTCTATGCGTTTTCCATTGAAACGAGAAAATGAAGATGTAAAGACTAATGAAATAAATCAATCGTTTGATTAAGTGACAGGGGAAAGCTGTAATCTTAAATTTTAGGTGTACATTACTATATTGAAATGGAAACGCTTGACTGCGTAATGCATTTCAAGGGTTTTATATTTTTTACACCTTTTATACCCATATAGAAAATATCTCTATTAAGCACTAACAATAAATCTATCTTTTTTCCCAGATTAATTTAGTTCATACGTATAACTTATTTCCTATTTTTGTATATTTTGAGAAAAGTTATTGGGTAATCCTGTAATATAATTTTATAAAACATTAATTGAGGTGGGAAAGTGTTCAAACGGACAATTTCAATGATTGCTATTTTAATGCTGATTCTTTCAGGATGTTCGGAGAAAAATGAAGTTAGCAAGGAAAAGCCAGAAGTAGAAGCAGAGAAGGCTGTACCAGAAGAGACTGGAAATGTTCAGAAAAAGGATGAGGTAAAAAAGGACAGTATGTTAACAGAAATAGAGTCAGTGAAAATCCCAGTAACGATAGAGGACTTTGCAAACTCACAGCCTGGCAAACTTACAGCAGCTTTTTCATATGAAAAAGAAACAGCATCCTGGCCAAGTCTTCATACGTTAGAAGGAATTGAGAGTGAGCTGACTGAGCATTTGCGCTCAGTTGCAGGTGAAACAGATGATGTGGATCAGCTTTTTCAATCACTCATATATTACATTGGGAACAGTGCATATCCGCAAGTGGTTAAGGAGTTACTAGAATTTAAGCCTGAATTTGATGAACCGTATTTGCCTGAACCTGAGCAAGTTTCAGAAGAAACAGTTCAAGATAATGCTGCTCCTTCAAAAGCAATCATCATGTTAGATGCAAGTTCCAGTATGCTTTTGAACGTAGATGGTGAGCAGAAAATGAAAATTGCTAAAAGTGCTGTTCGAAGTTTTGCAAAAACGATAGGCTCTGCTAGTGAGGTTTCTCTTTATATCTATGGGCATGCGGGCTCACAGGAAAATAAAGATAAGCAATTATCATGCTCTACAATAGATGAAGTCTACCCGTTGCAAAAATATGAGGAAGAAGGTTTCTATCAGGCGGTTGATGGTGTTGAAGCAAAAGGCTGGACCCCATTAGCAGGTGCAATAAAAAAAGCATATGAGGTTAGTCAATCGCTCGATGGGGAGATCACTCTTTATATAGTAAGTGATGGAGCAGAAACGTGTGATGGAGACCCTATAGCTGAAGCGAAGCAATTTGTACAAGGACAAGAAAATCGTAAAGTAAATATTATTGGCTTTGATGTCGATGAAAAGCAAGAGAATCAATTAAAGGCGGTTGCGGAAGCTGGACAAGGAGCATATTTCTCAGCGAAAAATACGGAGGAGCTAAAAAGGACAGTTATCCAAAAATGGGTGCCGCCAGGTCTGATAGATATTATCGGAAAGCAGTGGTCCACACCTAAGGGAACCTTTACGGTTGCGTGGATGAATATGGATATACACAAAATGGCACTGAAAGTTTCAGATGCAATTAATGTAGAGCAAGGAAGGTTCATGGGAGCTGCGAACGTCATGTTTGCTGAGGGTTTAATTACAGAGGAACAAAAAGAGAATCTAATAGGCAAAATTGAGGAGCATGGAGAGCGATTAAAACAGCTTACGGATCAATTAAAAGAACAAAAGTTAAAGGAAATTGATGATGAAGTCAATCGGATTGATAAGAAAATCAATGATTGGGCTGAACGGATGGAAAAAATACGTGCGGAAAATGATCAGTAAGGTACAAATCAGGAGGACATGAAATGCTAAGAGAACGCAGATATTTTTCAGCTGATTGGGACGCAAGGTGTACAGCTGCATGAATATGTGGACCAAATGGAAAGATTGCGGGATATTTATGGCCTCCTTTATCGTGCATCTGAACGAGAAGCTGACAGAATAAAAATGGCAGTAAATTATTTACAAGATAACAAACTCTTTAGCCGTGAAGTTGGAGCGGAAGTCTCTGACAAAGCAGAGGAAATGCGTATTTTGCGCACAGATCATTTTAAAGCAATTAAAGAAGAGAAAGATGCAGAGGCAAAAAAGGCGCACGAAGAAATTGATGCAAAGGTTCAGGCATGGAAGGATAAGTGGTATAAAGAGCTGGAGAATGAATAGGATAAAGGAAATTATCTTATTTTAGATTGTGGTGTGCAACAGGAGGAGAATATGAATAGAACAGCGGAATTTGTATTAGGATTAGTCGGAGGAATAATAGGCATACTTTTGTCTTTAGTCGGTTTCTTTTTTAGTATTGCTGGTTTTTTAGCTGATGACCCAGGTGCTGCTTGGGTGGTTGCTATCATTACTTTTGTATTTTTTATTATCCAAATAGGCGCGTTGATCATGAGCTGTCTGGTGAATCGGATGGACAATAAACTTTATGGCGGAATAATGATTACATGCGGCGTTCTCTCCTTTCCAATATCGATTTTTCTTATGTTTGTCCCGAGCGTACTTTACATTATTGCAGGGGCACTTGGATTGAGAAGCAACATGGAAATGAATAATAAAGCATTTGAAGAGAAGGTTATGTAAACCACTTCAAAGTTTTCTCATCAACAGAATATAAATAATATCCCTGAGAGGAATTCCTCTCAGGGAATTTTTATTGCCGCAGGATTTTGACAAAAAATATCGAATTACATAAATGGATGAATTTAGAAAACTAGGGCAGAAAACAGGAGGATTTTTATGACTCATGAACATATTCACCCGATGATAGATAAGATATTAAAAAATATAGAAAAGGTAATGATTGGGAAACGCAGCGTAGCAGAATTAAGTGTCATTGCCTTGCTTGCAGAAGGACATGTATTACTAGAAGATGTTCCGGGTGTAGGAAAAACAATGATGGTCCGTGCACTGGCGAAATCTGTTGGTGCCAACTTTAGAAGAATTCAATTTACACCGGATTTGCTGCCATCAGATGTTACGGGAGTGTCTATTTTTAATCCAAAGGAAATGGAATTCGAATTTAGACCAGGACCTATTATGGGGAATATTATATTAGCTGATGAGATTAATCGCACGTCTCCAAAAACGCAGTCCGCCTTGCTTGAAGGAATGGAAGAAAGCAGTGTAACGATTGATGGAGTTACACATCGGCTTGGAAAGCCTTTCTTTGTAATGGCAACTCAGAATCCAATTGAGTATGAGGGTACATATCCGCTTCCTGAGGCACAGCTTGATCGATTTTTATTAAAAATGAAAATGGGTTATCCAGATATGGCGGATGAGATTGAGGTATTAAATCGGGCACAGAAAGTGAGGCCGATTGAAGAACTTGAGCCAGTAATCGATTTGGAAGAATTAATAGAGCTGCAAACACAGATTAAAGAAGTGCATGTGGATGATACGATCAAGCGCTATATCGTTGAATTGGCTAGTCGGACGAGGACGCATGCAAGTGTTTATCTTGGGGTAAGCCCGAGAGGATCTATTGCTTTAATGAAAGCGGCACAATCCTATGCATTTATGTATGGAAGAGATTATGTGCTGCCTGATGATATTCAATATTTAGCCCCATCTGTTTTTGCTCACCGGATTATTTTAAAATCAGAGGCGAAATTTGAAGGAATTCGAGCGGAAGAAATAGTTGATCGTGTGCTTTCGAGAGTGCCTGTTCCAGTGCGAAGGCTAGTGAAATAATATGAAATGGTTCTTTTCTGTCGTTAAAAAAGTATGGAAATTAATCGTTTTGTTTTTGCTTATATCGATTACTTTTTCTTATGCCATGTTTCAGGGCGGGTTTGTCAGCTGGTTTTTATTTTATAGCTTCCTTCCATTTGCCCTTTATGCGCTCATCCTTGCCTTCTATCCAATGAGTCATTTTGAGGCAAAGAGGTTTTTCCTAAAGAGTGAATATAATGCAGGTGAAACTTTAAAGGTAACAATTACTATGACAAGAAAATCAGCATTTCCGTTGTTTTTTCTTATCTTAGAAGATTGCATTAGCGACTCTCTTTTCTTTTCACAGCAGGGAAATCGATCAAAAGTATTTCTCATCCCAGGTATTCGTAAAGAGATTACTTGGGAGTATCAAGTGAATAAGCTGCCCAGAGGCGAACATCTTTTTCGGAATATTCGCATGAAAACAGGAGACCTTCTTGGGCTTATTGAAAAAGAGAGACAGCTTCATGTCGAAGATAAAATACTTGTATACCCTTCTTATGAGGAAATCATCTACAAGACAATGGAAAATCAATATGATCAAGGGATGACAGCTTCAAGAGAACGTGTACAAAGGGATACAACGATGGCGATTGGAATCAGAGAGTATCAGCCAGGAGATCGTTTTTCATGGATTAACTGGAAGGCAACTGCAAAGCGGAATGATATTATGACTAAGGAATTTGAACAAAGGCAGTCGCATGATGTGTACATTTTAATGGATTGTACTCCGGACAATCATTTTGAAGCGATTGTTTCTTTTTCAGCCTCCATTATAAAGGCCATTCTCTTAAAAGGGGCACATATCGGCTTTCTATCTTCTTCATCTGAGCGTGTTGCTTTTCCTGTTAGAGGCGGTGAAAGTCAGCAGCAGCAGCTATTTTACCATTTAGCTAAGGTTAGAGATAACAGTCCAGTTACTTTCGATCGTGTACTTGAAATGGAACATACTCTCCTGCATCAAAGCAATAATATGATGCTTATTACAGCACAGCTGACTAGAAGTTTAATAGAAAAAGCAGGAAGATTTACTTCGAAAAATGGAGTCGTAACGATCTTCCTCTTGAAAAATGAAAAAGAATTTCTTTCTCAGAATGAGATTTCACTAAAAGCTTCTGTAAATGCAAGGGGATTACGTTTAGTCATGGTGCATGATGGACATTTTTCATCTGTATTTTCGGAGGTGGTTCGATCATGATATCACGGAAGGTACAGAAGGATTTAATGACCTTTATTATGTATATATTTGGCTTTTTGCTTCTATGGGAATGGTTAAGACCGCTTGAACAGCTTACAGATACTTCGAATATTGGGGTCTTCCTCTTATTTATTTTCACTTCACTTCTGCTATCGTTCACAGGGACTCCTGTATTAATTGGTGGGTGTATAAAATGGGTATTTATCGTCGTTGCTTTACACATTTTATATATCGATGAAGCATTTTTTCAATTTAAATGGGTTTTCGTATTCATTACTGATTTTATCGAAAGCTTTCAGTTAGTGTTTGCAAGAGATTGGGTAAATTTGAGCAATCTTTTCAGAAGCTTTTTGTTTTTTGTTCTGCTTTGGCTAATGACTTATTTAATCCAGTATTGGTTAATTAATCGTATGCAAATACTGATTTTCTTTTTCATGACACTAGTCTACATAACGGTGCTGGATACTTTTACTCCATATGAAGCTGGCCTTGCGATTGTACGAACGGTTATTTCGGGGTTTGCTGTATTAGGAATGCTAACCTTCTTCAGGCTTTTAGATAAAGAAGGAATCAAAAAAGAGGCGACTCTTTCGCGAAAATGGATGGTTCCATTAGTTACCATGATTGTTGTAAGTGTAGGCTTTGGACTGGCTGCTCCGAAAGCAGAACCAATCTGGCCAGATCCAGTCCCATATTTAACGTCATATGGGAAAGGGAGCGGTGAAGGAACAGGGGTTCAGAAAATAGGGTATGGACTGGATGATTCTAGTCTTGGCGGGCCTTTCATTGGGGATAATCAAGTCATATTCACTGTCGAGGCGGAATCACGTCATTACTGGAAAGTAGAGACTAAGGATGTGTACACCGGAAAGGGGTGGATTACCTCAGGCTCAAGGGAAGTAAGAAGTCCTTTTGGTTCTGCAGACCAAGTTCCCATTACTTCTTTTTTTAATAGTCCTGGAATCGAAATGGTCAAGGAATCAAGTACAGTTTATTCACTGACCAATAATTCGCATATTGTTTACCCTTTAGGTATTCAGAAAATAGATGCAGCTTCCTTCTATTCCTATGAATTAGAAGTGGATACAGAGAAAATTCATTCTTTAGAAGGGGATAGTCCTGCTTCTATTAAACAATATACACTTGATTATGCCGTTCCTCGATACAGTGTAACGGCTCTAAATGAAGCTAGTTCAGAGGAAAATATAGCTGTAAATAATGAATTGATCAATAGGTATACACAGCTGCCTGAGGATTTGCCTTTGCGTATTCAGGATTTAGCTAAAGAGATAACAGATGGGAAAGATTCCTGGTTTGAGAAGGCAAGGGAGCTAGAACGCTACTTTAGCAGATCGGGGTATATTTACGACCAAAAAGATGTAGCTATTCCTGCGGATGATGAAGATTATGTGGATCAGTTTTTATTTGACACCAAACAAGGGTATTGTGATAACTTTTCCACTTCGATGGTTGTAATGGCAAGATCTATCGGTATACCAGCAAGATGGGTGAAAGGGTATACAGAAGGGGAATACAAAGGAATAAGTGAGTCGGGAAGCCGGATGTTTGAAATTACGAATAACAATGCACACTCATGGGTAGAGGTCTATTTTCCTGGAATCGGATGGGTCCCGTTTGAACCTACTCAAGGCTTTTCAAATAGTGTTCAATTTAACTTTGATGCGGCTTCTCAAAGCCATGATCTGCCACCAGAGATGAATCCTGAAGAATTGGAAAAGGATAAGCCGGAATTAAAAGAGAATAATGAGAAACAGCCTGTTGCTAATGAAGATTCTTTAAAAAAGTTTTTCATTCCAATAGAAAACTTCTTCGAGGCTTATTGGAAAATGATCGCTTTGTCCATCCTTGTATTAGCAGTCTGTGCTTTCGTTATTTATAGAATTCGTGGCCGATGGCTCCCGTATTACTTAACTTGGAGATTTAAATGGACAAGAAAAGATGAAAACTTCCAAAAGGCTTATTTGCTACTGCTTAGAGAATTAGATCGATACGGTTTGCATCGAAAGGATGGGCAAACACTTAGAGATTATGCTGACTATATCGACCGGTTCTTCTCATCAAGAGAAATGGGCCGATTAACTGCTCGATATGAACAGCTCATCTACAGAGGAAGTCTTCAAAAGGGAAGCTGGATGGAAACGAAGGAATTATGGGAAAATTTAATTAAAAAGACAATAGCTTGACCAAAAAAATGACCTGTTGATACAATAGGAATAATTAAAAACTAAATGTATCCTTCATATATCCTCGATAATATGGTTCGAAAGTTTCTACCAGATCACCGTAAATGATTTGACTATGAAGGCAGATGATTCTTTTTGCTATTTCTTTTTTAGGAACCAGAATTCTGCCTTCACCATAATGTGAGGGAGAATTCTGGTTTTTTATTTGTTTAACTAGTTTTTAAGATATTTTTATGCAAAAAAGAGAACAATAAAAATATGTTTAAAAGAATTTAATTAACATAATGAGGTGAACCGTGTGACGGGGAAAACAGAATGGAACAATCAGGAAATGATTATTGTATTGGATTTTGGAAGCCAGTATAACCAACTAATTACACGCAGAATTAGAGAATTTGGTGTATATAGTGAATTACATCCACATACGATTACAGCTGAAGAAATTAAACAGTTAAATCCAAAAGGAATCATCTTTTCCGGCGGTCCGAACAGTGTATATGAAGAGGGAGCATTCCATTGTGATGAAAAGATATTTGATCTTGGCCTCCCGATTTTTGGCATTTGCTATGGCATGCAGTTAATGACAAAGCACTATGGCGGCAAGGTTGAAAAGGCAAAGCAGCGTGAATATGGTAAGGCGTTACTAAAGCTTGAAAATCAATCCAAGCTATTTGCGGATCTGCCTGATGAACAAACGGTTTGGATGAGCCATGGTGATTTAGTAGTAGAAGCGCCTCAAGGTTTTACAGTTGATGGAACAAACCCATCTTGTCCAATTGCAGCAATGAGCAATGAAGAAAAAGGCTTATATGCGGTACAATTCCATCCAGAGGTGCTTCATTCTGTTTATGGAAACGATATATTAAAGAATTTTGTTTTTGGCATTTGCGCTTGCAAAGGCGACTGGTCGATGGAAAACTTTATTGAAGTAGAAATGGAAAAAATCCGTCAGACAGTTGGAAATAAGAAGGTCCTTTGTGCATTAAGCGGCGGCGTAGATTCTTCCGTTGTTGCTGTTCTTATTCATAAAGCAATCGGTGATCAGCTGACTTGTATTTTTGTTGATCATGGTCTTCTTCGCAAAGGAGAAGCTGACAGTGTAATGAAGACATTTGCTGAAGGTTTCCATATGAATGTAATCAAGGTGGATGCCCAAGATCGTTTCTTGGACAAGCTTAAAGGGGTATCTGATCCGGAAAAGAAACGTAAAATTATTGGAAATGAATTTATATATGTGTTTGACGATGAAGCGACAAAGCTTGAAGGCATTGAATTTTTAGCACAAGGAACTCTTTATACAGATATTATCGAAAGTGGGACGGCAACTGCGCAGACAATTAAGTCTCATCATAATGTTGGCGGGCTTCCAGAAGATATGCAATTCAAGTTAATTGAGCCGTTAAACACTTTGTTTAAAGATGAAGTACGTGCGCTAGGAACAGAATTAGGCATTCCAGACGAAATTGTATGGAGACAGCCATTCCCAGGCCCTGGTCTCGGAATTCGTGTATTAGGTGAAATTTCAGAGGAAAAACTTGAAATCGTTCGCGAATCAGACTATATTTTACGCGAAGAAATCAAGAAAGCAGGTCTTGACCGAGATATTTGGCAATACTTTACTGTTCTTCCTGATATCCGAAGTGTAGGTGTCATGGGAGATACTAGAACTTACGACTATACCATCGGTATCCGTGCAGTCACATCAATTGATGGGATGACATCTGACTGGGCAAGAATCCCATGGGATGTGCTTGAAGTTATTTCAACACGGATTGTAAATGAAGTGAATCACATTAATCGTGTAGTCTATGACATTACGAGCAAGCCACCAGCAACAATTGAGTGGGAATAAGAAAAGCGGAAGCGCCTCGGNCTGAGATAAAGGAAACACGAAGAGCGATAGCGATTCGATGTTGACTTATCGAAGGGAGGGAACGGAAGTCCAATAGTCGCTAGGCGCTGCAGCTGGACAAAAAGAAAAGCGGAAGCGGCTTGGTCAGCCCCGACAAGCATAAGACGAGCCAGCGAGAAGGTTGTACTTTAACCTTCTTGGTGGATTGGCTTATGACCTCGAGGGGGTAGGCGCTGCAGCTGGACAATAAAGAAAAGCGGAAGCGGCTTGANCTGAGATAAAGGAAACACGAAGAGCGATAGCGATTCGATGTTGACTTATCGAAGGGAGGGAACGGAAGTCCAATAGTTGCTAGGCGCTGCAGCTAGACAGTAAGAAAAGCGGAAGCACCTTGGCTATAATTCAAAAACCGAACGATAAACGAAGCGAACATGAAAATGTTCGCTTTTTATATTGACGAACTTCTTTATTGCTGATAGAATAAAGAAGAATTAAATATTGTCGTTTTACGTCGTATAATCTGGGGAATATGGCCCAAAAGTATCTACCAAGCTACCGTAAATGGCTTGACTACGAGGTAAGTGTAAGCATTGTAGATCTCCTTACATTAGGAAGGTGCTACTCATTTACATTAACCCTGTTTGTCAACGCTTCGGTACATTTACACCGTAGCGTTTTTTTATTGTTTCCGTTGGATATTGCTGAAGTATAGGGGAGTAAGCATTCTTTTGATTGTTTTTGGAAAATTCCTTATATTTAGTGAATTTGAATGCTATTCATTCAATATTGGCAATATATATTAATGAAAGAAATATTTAAAGAAAATAAATAGACTTATTAGGGGGAGTAATGTGTGAGAAAGTATTTCCAGTTTGAAGAACTTGGAACAAATTATCGTCGGGAGATAATGGGCGGACTGACAACATTTCTAGCAATGGCTTATATTTTAGTTGTAAACCCGATCACATTAACTTTGCAAGATGTGCCGGACTTGCCTGATGCACTTAGAATGGATTATGGTGCAGTATTTGTTGCGACAGCCTTATCAGCAGCTATCGGATCAATAATAATGGGGTTAGTTGCCAGATACCCGCTCAGCCTCGCGCCAGGTTTAGGATTAAATGCATTTTTTGCCTACTCGGTTATATTAGGAAGCGGGATTCCGTGGCAGCATGCGCTTGGGGCCGTATTTATTTCGAGTATATTCTTTTTAATTTTAACGCTGACAGGTCTTCGTGAAAAATTAATTAATGCCATTCCAATTGAGCTTAAGTATGCTGTTGGTGCAGGGATTGGTTTGTTTATTACCTTTATTGGTCTGCAAAGTGCTGGGATTATTGTAAATAATGATGCCACTCTAGTTGGGATAGGGGATTTATCAAACCCTAATACCTTGCTTTCAATTTTTGGTATATTAGTGACTGTTATTTTAATGACTAAAGGGGTAAAAGGCGGCGTTTTTTATGGGATGGTCATTACGATTATCGTCGGAATGATTTTCACTCTGATTGACGTACCTACTAAAGTAGTAGATAGTGTCCCTAGTATTGCTCCTACTTTTGGTGCTTTATTTTCTTCGTTCGGTGATAGTTCATTCTACACAGCAACAATGCTTGGAATTATATTAACTTTCTTATTCGTAGATTTCTTTGATAATGCTGGTACGTTGGTGGCGGTTGCCAACCAAGCTGGATTTGTGAAGGATAATAAGCTTCCTCGCGCTGGCAAAGCGTTATTATCTGACTCCATTGCTTCTGTTTCTGGTTCGGTTCTTGGTACATCAACTGTTACATCTTTTGTTGAATCATCTGCCGGAGTTGCTGCTGGCGCAAGAACTGGGTTTGCTTCTTTAATAACTGCTGGGTGTTTCCTTTTATCGCTATTCTTCTTTCCGTTATTAGAGGTTGTTACGTCAGCGGTTACTGCACCAGCTTTAATCATTGTCGGTGTGTTGATGGTATCTTCTCTTGGGAAAATTGATTGGACAAAGTTTGAGATTGCGGTCCCATCCTTTTTAACAATGATTACAATGCCTCTTTCATACAGCATTGCAACTGGTATCGCAGTTGGTTTTATTTTCTATCCGATTACAATGATTGTAAAAGGGAAGGCAAAAGAAATTCATCCAATCATGTATTTCTTCTTTGTTATCTTCCTACTATACTTTATCTTTTTACAGTAATACAAAAAACGGAGATCCGACCAAACGGGTCTCCGTTTTTTGTATTCAGACATTAGCATTGAAATAAATGATTAGAAGACTTTTGGGCAAGATACCCATAAAGTCTTCTTTTTCTTTTGTTTATGCTATTTATTTTCCATAAATTCTAGGCTAATTGGCTGTGACTTTGGTTATTTTTAGGGGGATAAGTATGTTTAAAAAAGCTTTTGGTGTATTGCAAAAAGTAGGGAAAGCACTAATGCTGCCTGTTGCCCTTTTGCCGGCAGCAGGAATACTTCTTGCTCTAGGTGCAGCATTGAAGAATCCGGCACTGCTCGAGCTGGCTCCATTCCTGGACAATAGTAGTGTGAAAATGGTTGCTTCAATCATGCAGAATGCTGGCGATATTGTCTTTGGAAATCTGCCTGTTTTATTTGCTGTAGGTGTAGCCGTAGGTTTGGCAGGAGGAGATGGTGTAGCAGGGTTAGCTGCTATTATTGGCTACTTAATCATGAATGTAACGATGGGGACAGCAGGAGGGATAACCGCAGAGGATGTAAATGGACTTAACTATGCGAATGTCTTAGGGATCCCGACTCTCCAGACGGGTGTGTTTGGCGGAATTATCGTGGGGATCATCGCCGCCACCCTTTATAATAAATTTTATGAAATGGAATTGCCCTCTTATTTAGGTTTTTTTGCTGGAAAAAGATTTGTTCCGATTATTACAGCTGGCACAGCGGTTCTGCTGGGGTTAATAATGCTTGTTATTTGGCCGCTGATTCAATCAGCTTTAAATGCATTTTCGCAAAATATGGTGAATGCAAACTTAACTATATCAGCTTTTATCTTTGGAGTAATTGAACGTTCACTTATTCCATTTGGACTTCATCATATTTTTTATTCCCCGTTTTGGTATGAATTTGGGGAATATGTTACAAAAGCGGGTGAAGTAGTTCGCGGAGACCAAAAGATATTTATGAAGCAAATTACTGATAATGTTCAAAATTTAACAGCGGGTACATTTATGACAGGGAAGTTTCCATTTATGATGTTTGGTTTGCCTGCAGCCGCATTAGCTATTTATCATGAAGCTCGTCCGGAAAAGAAAGTGGGTGTTGGCGGACTTATGGCTTCAGCAGCACTAACCTCCTTCTTAACTGGGATTACGGAACCGCTTGAATTTTCTTTCCTTTTTGTTGCCCCTGTCTTATTTGGTATACATGCTATATTTGCAGGACTCTCATTTATGACCATGCATTTATTAAATGTAAAAATCGGTATGACTTTTTCTGGAGGGCTGATTGACTATATATTATTTGGCTTAATTAACCCACAGACAAATGCTTGGATTGTTATCCCTGTTGGTTTGGTATTTGCTGTTATATATTATTTCGGTTTCCGCTTTGCGATTAGGAAATTTGATTTGAAAACACCCGGACGGGAGGATGTAGAAGAGGAAGAAGAGGCTGTTGATACTGGCAAAGGTGGTGATTTGCCGTATGAAGTTCTTGAAGCAATGGGCGGAAAAGAAAATATCTCAAATCTTGATGCGTGTATTACACGTCTTCGGGTTTCAGTCAATGATATTAATAATGTAGATAAAAATCGCTTGAAGAAGCTTGGTGCTGCAGGGGTGCTTGAAGTCGGAAATAATATACAAGCAATTTTTGGACCGAGATCTGAAACAATTAAAGGACAAATGAAAGATATAATGAATGGAAAAAGACCGCTCGTAGTTGTTGAACCACCAGAGGATGGGGTAAAGCAGCAAATAGAAGAGGTCAATCCAGATGCACTCCAAACGGAAGGGAAAAAAGATATATTTGTTTCTCCTATTAAGGGTGAATTGATGTCAATTACTGAAGTGCCTGATGCAGTTTTCTCAGAGAAGATGATGGGTGATGGTTTTGCGATTCTTCCATCTGAAGGAACAGTCGTCTCTCCTGTTGACGGTAAAATCATCAATCTTTTTCCAACCAAGCACGCGATAGGAATACTCTCTGATTCGGGACGAGAGATTTTAATCCACATAGGGATTGATTCTGTAAAATTAAAAGGAGAAGGATTTGAAGTAAATGTAGAAGAAAATGAGCATGTAAAAGCTGGGCAGCCATTGTTAAAGGCGGACCTTGATTTCGTAAAGAATCATACACCTTCCATTATTACACCTATTGTGTTTACTAATTTGAAGGAAGGAGAAGCTGTTGTTATTAAAAAACATGGCATGGTTGAATTGAAGGAGAAAGATATTATTTCCATATCCAAGGCGTAATATTAATGGGGAAACCAGTCATATTTACGATGACTGGTTTCTTTCGCGCTAAATAGCTTACTGCCAGGAATATCTCTATTGTGTCAGTCTTATAATGGGCAGAAAGTTGATGAAAAAATAATTAGGTATTAATTTAAAAATATTGTTGACTGAATATGTGGAGAGATGCTATTATATAAAAACGGTCGTTAACAACTTATATGAATTTAGTTGAATTCAAATTAAATGTTGACACTATAATTGATAGATGATATATTAATAAAGTCGCTTTTGAGCGAAACTATCATTTGTTATTGCTCTTTGAAAACTGAACGAACAAAAAACGTCAACGTTTAAAACAAGTTTTAAAACTTAAGAGCTAATCTTA
>NZ_LMBX01000044.1:8200-17702 GCF_001439605.1 Cytobacillus praedii | reverse complement strand
ATCGTCGCTGAAAACAGTGTTGCCAAGAGTGAATAAAATGACTCTTTCTTTTTACACAATTATATGGACTTTATCGATTCTTCATGATCTCGGGAGCCAATAACCACTATTGAGGACGGTTTTTACTGGTTCATCGTGTTTTCGGGATCCTATACCCGCTATTGAGGACGTTTTTGCTCGTTCTTCATATTTTCGGGCGCCAATAACCACTATTGAGGACGGTTTTTCCTAATTCTTCGT
Source organism: Cytobacillus praedii (assembly GCF_001439605.1). Classification (GTDB taxonomy): domain Bacteria; phylum Bacillota; class Bacilli; order Bacillales; family Cytobacillaceae; genus Cytobacillus; species Cytobacillus praedii. Next base: position 17,462 of record NZ_LMBX01000044.1, on the reverse strand, counting down.
GATTTCGGGAGTCTATACCCGCTATTGAGGACGGTTTTTGCTAGTCCTTCATGGTTTTGGGCGCCTATAGCTGCTATTGAGGACGGTTTTTGCTAGTTCATCGTAATTTCGGGAGCCTTTAACCTCAATTGAAGACGGTTTTGCAGGTTCTTCATAGTTTCAGCGCCAATATCAGAATCAAATTAATTAAATAAAATAAAAAACAACTCCCTTTCTTAATAAATGTAAGTTTATTTTATTGCGTACGACTAATTTTTCTGATAATATAAATTCCTTGTCACTCACGCTCCTTTGTATTTCTCCATTGCGGCTGAATTTGTAAATGGAAAGGAGATTCAAATGTCATCTCAACAACAGCACCCCGATTTTCAGCACGAAATTCAACGTCTAGAATTTACGAAAAAGTATATTGATGTCGTTATCAAAACGGCTGAAACGAGCAAAGACCAGTTTCTAGAAAATATGAAAGAAGCTTTTCTAGATACGGATGCGCTCGAATCCAGCATGAGCTATTTATCCCTATTAACAAATGCACGATTTTTTGAAATGTCCCGTGAAGAATTGAAAAACTTGAAGGTTGCGAGAAGGAAGCCATATTTTGCAAGACTTGATCTCTTACGTGAAGGCGTGGAGGAGAAGGAAAGCCTATACATTGGAAAAACTTCTTTATACTCAAGGGAAAATCAAGAACAGATTATTGTGGATTGGCGTTCGCCGATTGCCAATCTGTATTATGAAGGGCGGCTTGGTGAAGTTCATTACGAATCCTATGAAGAAAGCTTTAATGGCTATTTATCTTTAAAGCGCCAGTTTATGATTGAAGATGGACAGCTTGATGAAATACGCGATATCGATCTGACAACGACTGATGAGCTTCTTCAGGAGTCTTTATCAAAAAGCTCAAGCAACCGCCTGACTGAAATCATCTCCACCATACAGGAGGAGCAGAATAAAATTATCCGTGCAGATTTAAATCGGCCGATTATTGTGCAGGGAGCTGCTGGAAGCGGAAAAACAACGATTGCCCTTCATCGAATAAGTTATTTCATTTATCAATATAAAGAAAACTTTGCCCCTGAACAGCTGATGATTTTAGCACCCAGCCGGCTGTTTATTGACTACATATCAGAGGCACTGCCAGAATTAGGCGTTGAAAAAGTCAGGCAAACCACGCTGCAAGACTATATACAAGCTTGTATTAATCAAAAGCTTAACATTCAAGATGATGACAAGCTCGTACGCCTTTTGGAAAACTCAGATCGCAGCGAAACGCAAATTGCCGCATGGGTATCATCCATAAAAGGCTCTCCTGTCTTTCATCGAATATTAACCAACTATATAACTAGTATTTATGAAGCCTTTTACCCTTCAAAGGACTTTACTGTCGATAAATTTCGGCTTTTCAGCTACAAAAAATTCATCCAGCTTTTTAAAGATGATTATAATTACCTTCCATTATATAGAAGGTTAGAAAAGCTAAAAGCAGTCCTGCAGAATGACCTTGCTAAGAAAAAGAAAAACATGATTGAAAAAATCGAAACGTATTACGATGATCGAATTGAACGGGCAATTTATCGTGGAAAAGATCCAGACAAAAGAAGACAATATGTATCTGAGGCTCTCGACAAGAAGGCTTTAAGACTTGCAGAAATAAAAAAGGCTATTAGAAGTGCTGTTTCTTCTTATATGAAACAGTTTCCAAAAAAGACATTAATTCAATACTATCATTCTTTGTTCAATGATCCAAAGCTGCTTTGCCATTGGGCAGAAGGCCAGCTCACTGAACAAGAAGCCCAGAATCTCTGCCAATATAATAAGCGGATTTTTGCAAAAAAGCAGTTCGAAAGAGAAGACTTGGCTCTTTTGCTTTATTTACAGGTTCATCTTTTTGGAATACCGAAAGAACTGAAAGCAAAAAATATCGTCATTGATGAAGCACAGGACTACAGCTTTATGGAGCTGCTCTCCCTAAAAAAAGCACTTGATACAGACATGTTTACACTAGTTGGAGATCTTGCACAGGGGATCCATTCCTATCGGGGACTGACATCATGGGAAGAGGTAGTCAATAATATTTTCCCGCGTGCAACATATACAGAACTGCAAAAAAGCTATCGTACGACTGTTGAAATTATGGAAAAGGCAAACGAGCTTTTGCGGCTGCTCCCCTACTCTTTCCCTGTAGTAGAACCGGTTGTCAGGCACGGAGAGAGTCCAAAGTTTATTAAAAGAAAGAACGGAAAAGAACTTGTCAGCCAAATTGAAAAACAAGTGACCCGTTTAAAAAAGGAAAAGTTTAAAACGATCGCAGTCATTGGAAAAACAATGAAAGACTGCCGACACCTTTACGGTCTTTTCAAAGAACATTCCCAGGCTCCTGTTAAATTACTTGAAGAACAAGAGAAAATCCCAAAAGATGAAATGGTAATTGTTCCATCCTTTTTAGCAAAAGGCTTGGAATTTGATGCAGTTATGATTGTCTGTATCGAAGAGACATTTTCGGGGGATTCCGAACTCGATATTAAGCTGCTTTATGTAGCAATGACAAGGCCATTACATCGCTTGTTCTTTTATGGTGAACGAAAGGAAGATTTTATTATTTAGCATCCTTTAAACAAAGACGCCTACCACTGCTATTTTTAAAGAGGTAGGCGTTATTCCTATTCTTCTTCATCCTCTTCCCAAAATAAATCATCCAATGTTTTTGATAATGCCTTACAAATTTCCACACATAAATTCAAGCTTGGATTATACTTTCCTTGCTCAATGAGCCCAATTGTTTGTCTCGAAACCCCTACAATCTTAGCTAAATCATCCTGTGATAAATCCTTTGCAACACGTGCTACCTTTAATTTTATGTTTTTCATTGCTTTTACCCCCACCTCTTTTAGACTGTCATTCGTCTAAATCCTGTTCAGATGCTTTTTTACTAGCCTTCGCAGCAACAGAAAAGCTGCCAGCAAATAGAACAAGAAAAAATGGAAGATATATCATGAGTGAGGCAATGAATACGATAACAAAATAAACGAGGCTGTTGAATAAACCATTTCCATATATGATCGCACTACGAATGCCAAAAAACAAACCAATAAATACACCTAATCCCAAGCCAATATACACATTTTTCGAACTCATTGGGACTTTGCTGTTTCGATCATGAAGCTCCACTTCATCCGAGAAAATTCCTAGGCTTGCTGCCCGGACAGTATAATAAATGCCAGACGCAAATAAAATAACTAACTCTGTGGTCACTAACTTAACATCTATCCCATACAAATAATACTTCATAGCAACTGAAATTAAACAAAGAACCATCACAATCATGTAAATTTCCTTATAAATCTTGTTCTGCATATTGATAATTCTTTCATCAGCTATTTTCTGTCTTTTACTTAGCCATTTCACGCTCGTTCCCTCCTGTCAAATTAACTTCCTATAAACCCCATTATATAATATTTATTACAAAATGCAATATATATATTGCATTATAGTTTATATACTATTCATCTTTTTCACTATTAATTGATTGTAGAGGGAGGCTAACCGCACACTCCGTAGAAATGTGAGTGCCTATAACAAAATTCAGCAGCAAAGTTTAACAACCCCATTCTATATTAGAAAAAGCCTATTTTGTTTATCAAACAAAATAGGCTCTTAAAATACGTATCTGCCTTATTGACAGGTATTTCATTCAATTTAGATTAACGATTTCTTTAAATTACGCAAATAGTTATAGCGAATAAAGAAAAAGTAAATGAGCTGTGCGGCAAGAAAGCTGGCAAGAACAATGACTATCTCTTTTGCGATCGATAATGTAAAGTAGCTCTGCAATGCCATAAAGGCAAATCCGCTATGAATAAAGGCAACCACAACAGGAACAAAGAATAACAATGCTAACTGGCGAGTCACAATCTTATTCAATTCCTGATCAGTTAAGCCTATTTTCTTGATGGTTAAATATTGACGGCGGTCATAATCTAAATCCGCATAGAGACGGAAGTAAAGAAAGCTGCCTGCTGTGATAAAGAAGACTGCGCCTATTAATAAGGCAACAAATAACATCATCTTAAACATGCTCATTTGAATATTTAATAAAGTACCGCTGACTGTCATCGAATAGGAGCGATCATCTGAAGGAAAGGCAACTCCATCTTTCACTAAATTGTCTGCAATACCTAACGTTTTCTCATTATCCTCTATATAAAATCCTGTAAATAGCTCTGAACTTACTGGTGTAAGTTTTTCATATAATTCATCGCTTACGACCATTCCTTCATCATAAACAAGCTGCCAAGGCAAGACAACATGCTCAGTTAACCTTTTAGGCTCCAGCTTTATACCTTCCTGTTTTAATATAAAAGATAAAGAATCGGAATTTCCGAGGGATGTCGTCTTCATTTTGAGTGTACCTAGCTCTGCTAGAGGTTTTTCGGTAAAAACGTATCCCGCTGCCTTAGCAATTTTTTTATAATTAGAGAAAGAAATAACTGCTAGTTCTTCAGGTGGATATGGAACCTTTGAAGATGAAGATGCTATTTCAACTATTTTTATCGGCACTTGATTCTTCTGATAGCTCAGTTGTTTCTCTTTTAACTCTGACTCTATTTGTTTTAAATTCTGTTGATGAAGCGGTTCTTCATCCATCGCAATATAACTGATTTCCGCAGGATACTCATTATCAATTTGCTCATTCATCACATTCATTGAAGCAAGTGTACCAACTGCACAAAATGCTACTGTCGAAACAATAGTAACCAAAAAAAACATCCTGGCATTATCTTTTAAACGATAAGCAAGACTAGAAATCGTAATCATATTTGTCTTTTTCCAAAACAGCAATCGATTTTTCTGCAATAGTTTCGTTATAAAAACTGATAGCTGGGTGTAGAAAAAGTATGTTCCGATAATTGTCATGCCAATAACTGGAAGCATACGAAACAATAATGTATATACCGTTGCGGTTGCAGCTAAATAATAGCTGACTAGCAGAAGCACTGCTGAAACCATTGAAAGGAATACCGATGTTTTTGGCTCCTTTTTCGGCTTTTCTCCAGCTTGAAACAAATCGATTAATTTATTCACTCGGACAAGAACCGCTGTAAATAAAGAGATGCAGAAGAATAAAATCAAAAAGGCACTTATTGTTATTATTAATACTCTTGTTGATAAAATGAATGGCAGAGGCTCAATTCCAATCACCCTCGAGCCAATCATTAAAAATAGCTTTCCGGTAATTATCCCAGCACCTATCCCTGTTAGAATAGATGCAATTCCAATAAGCATATTTTCAAAAAACACCATGCGATTTAGTTGATTTCTTGTCATCCCATGCATCATTAATATCCCAAATTCACGCTTCCGTGATTTGAGAAATGTGCTGACAGAATATAGTACAAACAAAAAGGAAAAGACATACATAATCACTTCTGCAGCTACCATAAGCTGCACAGCAAGCGAGGCAGTCACCCCATTTTTAATATCCGGGTGAAAAATAAAAAGTGCATAGACAAAGAAAATTAGCACGGAGAAGGCACTGCTTAAAAAATATGCTGCATATGTCCGTTTATTACGGATGACGTTTCTAAAGACGAACTGTGGAAAGGTCATGACTATCCCCTCCTAACAATGCGAGCATATCAATAATTTTTTGGAAGAATGCCTGACGGTTATCCCCACGGTAGATTTCATTATATAGTTTCCCATCTTTAATAAAGATGACTCGATGACAAAAACTCGCTGCAACAGCATCATGAGTAACCATTAAAACTGTCGCCCCATCTTCTTCATTCAAGGCTGTCATCGTCTCCATTACATCCTTTGATGCCTTCGAATCCAAATTTCCTGTTGGTTCATCAGCTAAAATGAGTGAAGGTTTATGAATAATCGACCTCGCTATCGCTGTTCGCTGCATTTGCCCACCCGAAATTTCGTACGTCCGCTTTTTCAAAATTTGATCAATCCCCAGTTTTTTTGCAACTTGCTGTAGTCTAGCTTCCATCTCTCGAACACTTACACCATCAAGCGTAAGGGGAAGAACAATATTTTCCTCCACAGTTAATGTATCAAGCAGATTAAAATGCTGGAAGACAAAACCAAGCTCATGTCTTCTGAATAAAGCTGTTTCTTTTCGATTAAGCAAGTGCGGATTTTTCCCACCGATAAAAATCTCTCCTGATGTTGGGCGATCAATCGTTGCAATCAAATTTAAAAGGGTTGTCTTCCCGCTCCCAGACGGACCCATGATCCCGACAAACTCCCCTTTTTCAATGGTGAAATTTATATTATCGAGTGCTTTATGTGCTACCTTTCCTTCATAAATTTTTTCTATATGTTTTACATCTAGTACAGACATCCCGTTCACTCCCGGTTTCATTTTGTAGAACCATTGTAGCTTTTAAACGATTGCTTGTGCTATATTGCTAACTTACAGTTAACTTACAGATTTGTAAGGTAGCACATTATTGTCTATCCACGGCATGCAAAAATGAAAAAAGCATCTTCACGCGGTGCTAGGCATCGCGAAAAGACACTAGAAGATAATGCGTACAGTAGTCCCATGGTTAACTTTTGATTCAATTTCGATTTGGTGGCCGAGCTTTTCACAGATTTGTTTTGCCAAGTACAGCCCCATCCCGGTTGATTCTTGAAAATTCCGCCCATTTCCCCCTGTAAAATACGGATCAAAAACACGGGGGATATCACTGCTAGGAATTCCAACACCCTCATCTTGTATTTCCAATATACTATTTTTTCCTTGTTTGTACCCTCTAAAAAAAACCTTTCTATTCTCCTCAACCGTATAGCGGATCGCATTCGTAATCAATTGTGTTAATACAAATGACAGCCATTTTTCATCTGAAACAATTATTGAATGAGTATCTATTTGAATGGACGGAAAAATGCGCTTGCGGATAAATAACCGCTTTTGGCTAGAGGTTACCGATCGCACAATAGATTCTAAACGGAGGGTTTCCACATAGAAATCCCGTTCAAATGTTTCGAGCCGTGCACTATATAAAACCAGCTCCAAGCCCTTTTTTAGGCGATCAATCTCATCACCAATTGCCTTAAATTTTGGCTCATCCTCTTCCTGGATCATTAAATGAATAACAGAAATCGGTGTCTTCATCTGATGAACCCATTGATTAATGAACTGAATATGATCCTCAAGCTTATATTTGTATTTATGTAAGTCTTTTTTATAATGGCTATATTGATTTTTCAATAACTGCTGCAAACCTTCAGCTAATGGGGATCCTGCTCCTTGAGGTTCATTCGATAAATCTTCTATCGAAGTCAGCGGTTTTTCTAACCGCTGATAAAATCCTTTATTTCTTATATAGCGATATATAAGGTACCCTGAAAGAAGGCAGGTGCTCAGTATGGCAGCATACACGCTCACAGCCATATTACGATAACCGTCAAGCCAATAAACAAGGAAGATAAGGAATAATTGCAGAAAATAAATAAAAATAAGGGGCATTTGCTCCCGGAAAAATAACTTCATTCATCATGCCCCCAATTTGAAATGAAACGATACCCTTGTCCTCGAATTGTTTGCAGTGCATTACTTATATGTAAGATTGCCAACTTTCTTCGAACACGTGCGATATACACATTTAATGTATTATCATCAACAAAGACCTGGTCATCCCAAATTTTTTCTAATAATCGCTCCCGGCTGACAACACGTTCTGATCTCTTCAATAATTCATCCAGAATTTTTGCCTCTGTATGACTCAGTTCAATGTCTTCATCATTGAATGAGAGCATCATCCGCTCTACATCAAGCTTTAAGCCATCCACTGTAATGGTTCTTCCATTTTGAGCAGCCGCATATGAGCCATATGCTCTTCTAAGATGGCTATTAATTTTTGCAACTACAATCTCAAAGTCAAACGGCTTTGTAATATAGTCATCTCCCCCGTTTTCAAGTGCCATCACTTGATCCATTTTACCTTCACGTGCAGATATAAATAAAATTGGGCAAGTAGATAGATTCCTAATTTGCCGGCACCAATAATAGCCATCAAATTTCGGCAAATTCACATCAAGTAAAACAAGATGAGGCTCATATTGTTCAAATTGGGATCCTACAGTTTCAAAATTATCAACGTTCTTTACATCAAAGCCAAATTTATGTAGATGTTCTTCCAGCAAGTTAACAAGTTGCTTGTCATCTTCAATGATAAATATTTTAAACATCTCTTCTCACCTTCTCTTCTTTTCAAAATTGTATCAAAAAAATAGAAGATAGCCTAAAAGCTACCTCCGATAAAGTGAAACTCAATTAGTGGGGTTTTCCTTCATCCCCTACTGATTGTTTGCTGAACATCACGCTCAGAAACGCCACGTCCTGTGGCCATTGTCATCGCATGACTAGGACATCTTGTCAGTTGCCGGGCATTTATGGGCTATTAGATCCCCTACTAGAATATTTTGTTCCCTGCCTCTTGAAGTTAGGGCTTACAGCCCGTTAACCTGCGATAAATTTGTAGCTAACTATATACTTTGCTTTTTCAATGAAAGAAGATCTCACTTCTCCCTCATTAGGAAGCTCAGGACTTATATGATAGCATGTAGGTGAAAGATAGGCCTGAAGCTCCCCCTCATATACTAAACTAAATTTCTCATAGGCTGCTAAATCATTGGGTTTCACTAGACTTGGATTTTTACTGCTAACTATTATTCCGCCAGTATGTAAAATGGTTGCTACAAATTCTGAACAAAAAAAGGCTTTTTTTCTATTAATTTTTTTATTTAATAGTACACCAAATAGACCAATAAAATTATATTTATACGCTTGTTTTTCAACTTCAATTTTTTTAACACCATTAAGCATTTGTTTATATTCAAATTCTGAAACAGAACATTTGTAAACTGCACATTTAGCATTCCTAAATAGTTTCCCGTTCATATCTTCCTTTACAAATCCTCCGATAAAAGGGTTATTTGCCCTTTTCCTTCCAAAGCTATACGTTTTATCCAGTTCTTTTGTAAAGGAAATGGAAGCATGATTTAATGGGTATTTTGTAAATCTTCTAATCATTTTAGTCAATAATGTCCCTGTATCTGTAAGAACAATATACACTTCCATTTCAATTCCCCCCTTGCAACATCTAATAAATGGCTATTTATTTTTTTGTTTATTGCCGTATCTGCTCTTAATTCTATATTCCTATAAATCTCCTAATTATTAACCAATCGCAAGCTCTATTTTTATCTAGGACCAGGGACTTATTATTATTTAAAACGCTTTAAA
>NZ_LMBX01000044.1:661-8168 GCF_001439605.1 Cytobacillus praedii | reverse complement strand
AAAAAAAAAAAAAAAGCTTAAGAAAACTCTTATGTTAATACTGAGTTTTCTAAGCTTTTTAATTTCAAATGGCTGTGCTAAACAATTTGTTCTTTCTGCGCATTTATTCTCTTTCCTTGCTTTAATTTAAACACAATAATTCCTGCAATCATTAACGCAAGCCCGACTAATTTGTTCATTGTAAAGGAAATGGTTTCAAATCCAAACCATCCAAACGTATCTATTAGCACAGCTAAAAATATTTGGGAAACAAGAACAATGGAAATAGCATAGGCTGGACCTAGCATCCGGATTGCCTGCATGATACAAAAGACAACTCCTACCCCAAGGAATCCACCAAATAAATATACTTTGTTCACATTTCCTACAGCGAAGAGCCTCGTATCATCCATGATGATGAACATTAGAAAGGATGTAAAAAAACCTAATCCAAGGACAAGCGTTGTGGTCGCCCACAAACCTACCTTTCCACTTACTCTTGTATTAAAGACCGTCTGCAAGCTAATAAAAACACCAGCCATTACAGCGAATAAGATCCCTTTCATGCAATTCCTCCTTGCTCATTCATAAATATTTCCATCCGCACGTTCTTTCAGACGCTCGATATCTTTTATATACAGCGAACCTTTTTTTCGCAGAATAATTCCTTCCTTGCTTAGTTTGTTGATAACTCGATTTAAATGACGGTAGCTTGTGCCAATCAGATCTGCAATATCTGTCAGGTTTGATGTTTGCATTTCTCTGTGAAAAAGGGAACCTTCTCTTTCTGATGAGAGTGACAACAAGTAGCTTGCGAGCCGCGTTTCAACAGGATAGAGCATATTCAGACTTGTTGCATGTGATTCCGTATAGAACTTTTCCGTTACAATTGCTAGTAAAAAGTTCAGGAACTCCATTTGATTAGTTTTCATCCCTCTTAATTCGTCAAAATGAACACCAATCATCCGCCCTTCACTAATAGTTTCAACCGTATTGAATGCTTCGGTTCTTTTTACATACTCTACATCCCCAATTACAGCCAAAGGGGTTTTGAAACGTACAATGAACGTCTTGCCTTCAGCAGATGTAGCAAAAATCTTCACCTTCCCCTTTACAAGGAAATACATTTTCTGAATTTCTTCACCCTTCAAACATATAATTTCTCCTTGCTGAAAGTGGTATAAAGACAGTTTCCCTTTCACTTCTTCTGAAAAAATCCGATTCAATCCGAGCTGTTCCAAATATTCTAATAAACTATTTTTATCAATTATTTCCTTCACATATTATCTCCTTTTACAATTTAAATATAGTCACTCCCGCTATCATCATACCCATTCCGATCACCTGATGAATCGTAATCTGGATTTTATTCATGCCAAAAAGCCCTCTTGCATCTACTAAAAATGCACAAAGCAGCTGAGCAATTAATAGTATGGCAATTGCCATAGAGATCCCAAGCAATTGAATCGCAGCCATTTCTCCAATGACAATTACAACACCTAGCATTCCACCAAGTACATATACAAAAGGAACCTCTTGAAACCCCTTCCTCTTTCCATCACGAATAAACAAATAAATAATTGCAGAAAAAACAAACCCAATGAGATGAACAATGGTGGTCGTGTGCCATGGACTAAGCTCCTCACTTACTCTTGAATTAAATACACCTTGCAGAGAAATGAACACTCCAGCAAGAATGGAAAATAGGATTCCTCTCAAGCTTTTCTCCTCCTTACATTTCTCTCTATTAAAATACAAGGGGGAGAATACCGGAAAGGACATATGTCCATTTTTATAATAAAAGAGGCTCAATTTCTAAATAGAATTGAGCCTCTTGCTGATTACCCTGCAGCTTTTTCCGAGAACTGACTGTTGTAAAGATCGGCATAGAACCCATTTTCCTCAAGAAGCTCTAAATGTGTCCCTTGCTCAATCACTTTCCCTTCATTCATGACAAGAATTAAGTCAGCATCCTTAATTGTTGACAGACGATGAGCAATAACAAAACTTGTCCGTCCTTCCAGCAATCGATTCATCGCCTGCTGAATAAAGATCTCTGTCCTTGTATCCACACTTGAAGTCGCTTCATCCAATATCATGATTGGCGGATCTGCAAGAATCGCTCGTGCAATTGTCAAAAGCTGTTTTTGACCTTGCGAGATATTAGATGCTTCTTCATTTAAGACCGTCTCATAGCCATCTGGCAATGTGCGGATAAAGTGATCAGCATGGGCTGCCCGTGCCGCAGCAAAGATCTCATCATCCGTTGCTCCATCCTTTCCGTAAGCAAGATTATCCTTAATCGTTCCGTTAAAAAGCCATGTATCTTGTAGTACCATCCCAAAACTTTTTCTAAGATCTCTACGTGACATATTCCGTGTATCAAGACCATCAATCTTAATCTTCCCGCCATTTAGTTCATAAAATCGCATCAGAAGGTTAATCATCGTCGTTTTTCCTGCACCTGTTGGTCCAACGATTGCTACTGTCTGACCAGGTTCTACATTAATATTCATATCCTTAATTAGTAAATCTTCTCCATATCCAAAATCCACATGTTCAAAGGTAACTGCACCTTGCGCACGTGATAAAGACTCGGTCGTCACTTCTTTTTTCTCCTCTTCTTCATCAAGAAGTTCAAAGACACGTTCAGCTGCTGCAACTGTTGCCTGTATAATATTAGCGATATTGGCTGTTTGTGTTATTGGCTGTGTAAATTGTTTGGAATACGTAATAAATGCTTGAATATCCCCAATTGTAATGGCTTTCTGCGTAACCAAAATTCCGCCGACCACACTAATGATGACATAGCTTATATTGCCAATAAAAAACATAATCGGCATAATAATACCTGAAATAAACTGAGCTTTCCTTCCAGCAGTATATAATTCCTCATTAACAGCATCAAATTGCTCTAAGGCCTTTTTTTCATGTCCAAATGCTTTTACTACCTGATGGCCCGTATACATTTCCTCAATATGTCCATTTAATTGGCCAAGTGTCCTCTGCTGATCTGCAAAATGCTTTTGTGATCTTTTCAAAATTGGTCCGATGGCAAACATTGAAACCGGCAAGCTAATCACTGCAATCAACGTCAGAATTGGACTAATAGAAAGCATCATAATAATAATCCCGACAATTGTAACAATTGAGGTAATGAACTGTGTCAAACTTTGCTGAAGCGTACTGCCAATTGTATCAATATCGTTTGTCACGCGGCTAAGAGTTTCTCCATTTGAGCGGCCATCAAAATATTTAAGAGGCAGTCTTTCCAGTTTTTCATTAACATCCTCTCGCAGATCATACACGGTCTTTTGAGCAACACTCGACATAATATATTGCTGCAAATAGCTAAACAAGCTGCTAAAAACGTATAATCCAGCAAGAATCAGGAGAATTTGGCCAATTTTTGTAAAATTAATTGCCGCCCCAGGAATACCTTGAAACTTCCCATACGCTCCTTCAAATAATTCAGTTATCGCTGTTCCCATAATTTTTGGACCAGCAATCATGAAAATTGTACTCAATATCGCAGCAACAAAAACAGCAGCCAACTGGTATCTTCGAGGTTTTAGATATCCTATTAGACGTTTCAATGTTCCCTTAAAATCTTTCGCTTTTTGCCCCATCATCAACATGCTTCCTCCACCTGGACCTTGCCCCAACTGGTGGCTATTTTGAGCTTTCTTCTTGCTCATGCGATCTCCTCCTCTGAAAGCTGTGAAAGGGCGATTTCACGATAAACGTCATTCGTTTCAATCAGCTCCTGATGTGTACCAATCCCTGCAATACGTCCATTCTCTAAAACGATGATACGATCTGCATCAACGACTGTACTGATCCGCTGGGCAACAAGCAGCACAGTTGCATCCTTTGTTTCCTCTTTTAGTGCTTGACGAAGCTTAGCATCTGTTTTGAAATCAAGTGCAGAAAAACTATCATCAAATATATAAAGGTCTGGTTTTCGAACAAGTGCTCTAGCAATCGACAATCTTTGTTTCTGTCCCCCCGACAAATTGGATCCGCCCTGCTCAATTTCTGACTCAAATCCATCTTTCATTAGTTGTATAAAATCTTCTGCTTGCGCAATTCGTGCAGCATGTTCAATTTCATCCTGTGATGCATTTGGTTTTCCAAAACGAATATTCTCAGCAATTGAACCAGTAAAAAGCATAGCTTTTTGCGGCACGAAGCCAATCTTTGAACGTATCTCGCCTTGTGGGGCTTCTCTAATATCAACTCCATTTACACAAATAGCTCCACTAGTTACTTCATAAAAACGTGGAATCAAATTAACGAGTGTTGTTTTCCCTGAGCCGGTCCCGCCTATAATTGCTGTTACTTCACCCTGATTGGCTGTAAAACTAATATCTGTCAATGCAGGTTCTTCAGCACCTGGATAACTAAAAGTCACATGTTCAAATTCGAGCGTCCCTTGCTCACGATCTGCTTTCAGCTTCCCTTCATCAAGAAATGCCGGTTTCATATCCAGTACTTCATTAATCCTCTTCGCTGATACTGCTGCACGCGGTATCATAACAAACATCATAGAAGCCATAACAAGTGCGAACATAATTTGCATAACATATTGAATAAACGCCATTAAATCCCCTATTTGCATAGCTCCATTGTCAATGCGAATTCCACCAAACCAGATAATTGCAACAACCGTCAGATTCATTACAAGCATCATCACCGGCATCATAAACGCCATGACTTTATTCACTTTAATTGAGACATCGGTCAATTCTTTATTCGCTTTCTTCAGGCGTACTTTCTCCTGTGGTTCACGATTAAATGCTCGTATCACTCGAATCCCTGTTAAATTTTCGCGCAAAACAAGATTTAAACGATCGAGTCGTTTTTGAACGGTTTGAAAAAGCGGCATCCCCTTTTTAAAAATAAAAAGGATCGATCCAATTAACACAGGCATTGTGACAACCATGATAAGGGATAATTCTGCATCTTTTGAAACAGCCATTATGATTCCCCCGACTAACATAATCGGTGCACTTACAACCATGCGGAGCATCATGATGACTACTTGCTGGATTTGGGTAATATCATTTGTTGTTCGTGTAATGAGTGATGCCGTTCCAATTTCATCAAATTCCTGCAGTGAAAACTTCTCCACATGATTAAAAACCTTTCTCCGAATATCCCGGCCAAGTCCCATTGCAGCATTAGATGAATAATAACTCGCAATAACAGATGCTAATGCGCCTAACGCTGAAACAATAAGCATTAAACCACCAATTTTCCAAATATAAGGTGTGTCCCCTAAAACAACTCCTTTATCCACGATATCTGCCATCAATGTTGGCAAAAAAAGCTCAGCCATCGATTGTATAAAGACAAGGCCCAAAACCGCTAAAATAATCCATTTATAGACAGACAAATGCTTCAATAATTTTATCATTTCATTTCACTCCATTCCCTGCAGTTTGGGATTCTAAATAGGTGGATAGGAGAAGATGTGATTCAAGCAGTTCTTCATACTGTTTGTCTGTTAGCTGATCAATAGCAGTTTGAAATAACTGATGAATCCCACCATCTTGAAGATGCATCTTTTTTAAAAATTCCTTCCCTTTTTCTGTAACTGTCAATTCCATCTCGCGTCGGTTCCCCTCCACTTGCTGACGGCTCAGAAACCCTTCTTGAGCAAGCCCATCCACAGCATGACTTAATGTGCTTTTTGGAAGAAAAGTTTGTTCCCCAACCTTTTTCTGTGTCATTTTCATTTCCTTATTTAGAGTAATTGTCATCAATATCGTATATTGCGGGACAGATAACCCATTCTCCACTGCAATTTTTTGAACGAAGCGCACAATATTCTTCTGCACACTCCAAAATGAACGCAATAGTTGTGTTGAGCGCGCCAACTTATGATTGTCATTATCCATTAAACTTTCCCCTTTCTCTACTGTATGATAGTTCATTTCCGAACAGTTCATTATAGGAGTATTTAAATCTACACTTTTTTATTTTTGAAGGCAAGCAAAAGGAAAATCGTAAAGCATAATTGCAGAAGTTGGCAGTGAAAAAAAAGACCAGCTAACTGTACATTAGCTGGTCACTTTTTCAAGTAATTTTTAGAAATCCTTAGAATTAGATTTTGAAGGCAATATATATCCTTCTCCTTTTTCATATAGCCTCAATAATTTCTGAATGAAGCTAAGCTTAGGGACAACATAGTAAGCAATAATTGCTGAAACAATGCTTATTAATGCTCCTGCAGCGACATCAGCAGGATAATGCACGCCTACCCACATTCTAGAAATCCCAACTAAGATAGCCGCTATTATCCACAAAAATCCATACCCTTTCTTAAAAAGCCAAAAGGTCATACAAAACGAAAAGAAAAGAATGGTATGGTCACTTGGAAATGAGTTCCCCACTGTCTTTTCTATTAATTTATTCACGTTGTCCAGTTCAACAAAAGGCTGATAGTTTGAATGTAGTGTTCCTGCTAGTTTACCGATGATTTCAGCAAAAATAAAAGTAATCCCTGCACTTATAACCATCATTCTATTCTTATACTCACGAGTAAACCAATAAACGATCGTTGCCAGAGCTAAAAGATATACTGTATATTCAGCAATAAAAACAAACGGAGGATTTAAATATGTGTATTCTTTCCCTAAGTCGTTAATCATTCTAAATATATTGATGTTAGTTTCTGTAAAAGACATTTGCTGCTTTCCCTCCTATTTCCTTTCTTATACTACAATTATGTCCTATGAGTTGTAAATGGAAAATCTGTTTACCTTACACTTTCTTACAATTTTGTAAGGGATGAGTTTAAACCAAGGCTAAGTAGCTAAATAATCTTTTAGCCTGTAACACTTATGAGTTCTAACGGTAGCAAGAGCCAACAATGTAAAAAATGGATAACTAACTATATCTCAAAGATATGGTTAGTTATCCATTTTTCACCTATTCCTTCAAAGAAATAGGATAAACTATCTATTCATAAATGATGGGCCTAAATGGACTCGAACCATCGACCTCACGCTTATCAGGCGTGCGCTCTAACCAGCTGAGCTATAGGCCCGAAANAATGGCTGGGCTAGCTGGATTCGAACCAACGCATGTCGCAGTCAAAGTGCGATGCCTTACCGCTTGGCTATAGCCCACTGAAGTTCCATCATGAATGATCAAAACAGGAACATTTAATTTCAAACATTTCAANGCGGCTGATGGGAATCGAACCCACGAATGTCGGAACCACAATCCGATGCGTTAACCACTTCGCCACAACCGCCATAATTATATGGCAGGGGTAGTAGGAATCGAACCCACACTGAAGGTTTTGGAGACCTTAGTTCTACCTTTAAACTATACCCCTGTAAATGGTGGAGGGGGGCAGATTCGAACTGCCGAACCCGAAGGAGCGGATTTACAGTCCGCCGCGTTTAGCCACTTCGCTACCCCTCCGAAAACTANGCTGATGGGAATCGAACCCACGAATGTCGGAACCACAATCCGATGCGTTAACCACTTCGCCACAACCGCCATATTTAAAATG
>NZ_LMBX01000044.1:368-655 GCF_001439605.1 Cytobacillus praedii | reverse complement strand
TGGTGGCTCAGGACGGAATCGAACCGCCGACACAAGGATTTTCAGTCCTTTGCTCTACCGACTGAGCTACTGAGCCAAATATAGTTTTATTTCCTAAACCTTGATTGCACTAAAAACTGTGCGGCAAAACCCCTTGGTCTTTGTTGCAAATTAAAAGTTTTCTATTCATGGAAGCCTCACTTCGTAGGCAAACTTTCAATTNATGCCGGCCAGAGGACTTGAACCCCCAACCTACTGATTACAAGTCAGTTGCTCTACCAATTGAGCTAGGCCGGCATAGTAAAAAG
>NZ_LMBX01000044.1:0-297 GCF_001439605.1 Cytobacillus praedii | reverse complement strand
GTCCGGACGGGACTCGAACCCGCGACCTCCTGCGTGACAGGCAGGCATTCTAACCAACTGAACTACCGGACCAAATTATTATATTAATTGAAGTGGAGGAGGAAAGGGGATTCGAACCCCTGCGCGGTTTGACCCGCCTGTCGGTTTTCAAGACCGATCCCTTCAGCCGGACTTGGGTATTCCTCCATATTAAATAAGTAGCGGCAGAGGGGATCGAACCCCCGACCTCACGGGTATGAACCGTACGCTCTAGCCAGCTGAGCTACGCCGCCAAAATATTATGTTAATAATCGATAT
>NZ_LMBX01000042.1:340-29152 GCF_001439605.1 Cytobacillus praedii | reverse complement strand
CACGGAAGTTAAGCTTCTCAGCGCCGATGGTAGTTAGGGGCTGTCCCCTTGTGAGAGTAGGACGTCGCTAGGCAAATTTTAAAAAGAGCACCCATTTATGGTGCTCTTTTTTGTTGTTCAGGAAATTTTATAACCAGAAGTTTATAGATACTTTTAAGAGAAATGCTGGAAAAAAAGAAAGTGCTAGATAAATTCAATAAAGTGCACGATAAAACATAGAAGTTGCTAGATAAATAATCTAAGTTGCTATAAAAAGATATCTATGATAACGATAAAATCAAAAAAATGAGATTTCGTGAACGAAATCTCATTTTTTCAATCCTGCACCAGGTTTATTCAGATATTGTTATGACCCGTGTACGAAAAATTCCTTGGTTCGTTTATATAATCTATATGAATGTCTTGCCGGTTTTCCTATATGACTTTCTTTATTTCTGTTTTAGAAAAGGATAAGATAAAACTAATCCTAATAAATATAAAATAACTAAAAAATATACGGGAAGTAAATGAATGAAAGTTGTATAACCAATATAAATATGTGTTCCAATCCCCGCTATAAACGCAGGTAATGCTCCTAAGCATAAGGTATTCCAAATCCAGCGTTCTCCTTTTCTAAAGCCCCACAAAGAAATCATTAGAACAAGTAAACCAACACTAATAAGGGCACTTCCAAATCCTGCTCTGTCATGTGCGATAACTGGAATCAAATTGTTACTTATGTGATCTAACATTTGTGGAGTCATGCACAAGAAGCTTAAATCAGTTGAAACAAAAACTTTAGATACACCTATGGTGGAAATAACTATACCGCCAACTAATATCATAAATCCTAGCATAATAAATAGGAGCTGCCCATAAAGTCCGTATTGCCACACTCGATCATTTTTTCCATGGCTGGAAAAAGGAGCACCTGTGATTTTCTTTCCTTCCTTATAGCTAAAATGATATATCGGCAATAAAATAAGCCAAAATAAGCCGTGCAGCCAATCAAAGTATCCAAAACCGATAAAAAGGAAAATACCAATAAATCCTACAATTGCCGCACTGTGAAAAGCAATTCTAGTCCAATGCATGTCATTCTTAATTCCGTGGCGTGCAAGCTGGATATATAATATTCCTCCAGATATCATTGTTCCAGCTAGCGCCATTCGATCATGTGACATAAAGGAGAGGATAAGTGGATTTACTTGTAAAATATTTGTTCTAGTCAAGCCGATGAACGATTCATCATATGGGAGAATAACACTCGTAAATGCAAAATATAAGGCAATAATCCCTCCTATTAGAATGGAGAGGCCAAAAAGAAATGACCAGAACCAGTTTTGTGTTTCAATCGGTCGGATTTTTTCATATAATAATCGTTCATGAATTCGCTTTGGTAATCCTGGACCAGCTTTTACATACCCATCCGTTAGTATCAATAGATCTGCACCGGCATGTACTAAAGTACGAGCTTCCTCTGGAGTTTCCACCCCACCGGAGGTTATAACTATTATTTCAGGGGAAAGCTCTTTCACTTCTTTCACTATTTTAGCTAAACACTCATTTGCGTATCCGCTCTCATACCAATAGCTGTCCTCCGTTTGACGTGGGGCATTAATGACAAAACCACCAATACTTGGATGCCTTAATAATTTTCTAGTATTTAATTCAATGTTGTTCATATCTTTAGTGGAAATTGAAACATAAAAGGAATGCTCTAAACATACTGCATTATTAGCTACAAATGAGTTAATTTGTTCACTTGTTCCGATAAAACCATCTACAAAGGGTGTTAAATGCTGAACTATTATATCCCATTCATTTCTTGTTACTTGTGTATCAATCTTAGCTAGAATAGGAATTTGCATGTTAAGGGTTGTTAATTTTTTAATCACTTGTTTGAGAGGAACTTTCTCATGATAATTAGAAAAAAGGATTTGACTATTCTCGATTTTAGGTTCGCTTTCTATTTTTGGTTTCTTTACCACAATTGGTCCAATTTCTATAAAACCAAAGCCTAATACCTGGAAGGCGTTAAGACCTGACAAATTAGGATCAAGATGACCGCTCAATCCAATTGGAGAAGGAAATCCAGAATACTGGATTTCCTTTTGAAGTTCCTGAGGGGCTTTCATATGTCCTAAAAATTCAATAAGATTGCGTCCTCCGGGAATGGATGCAATTGTGCTCATGGATTTATGAATAAACTCTCGGCTTGTTTTCGGGCTTAATTTATTTAGTATGAGCTTTTTTAATGGATGATAAGACCAGTCTGGCATAAGCAGCACCTTCTAAACATAATTTTGTCGCAGATAAATGGGCTGTAAGACTATCACCTCAAGAAGTTGTGGGAACAAAAAATTCTAAGAGGAGGGTTTATCAGCTTGAAAACGCCTGATAAAGGGCAGGATGTTCTAGTCAGGCGAAGCCCAAAGGACGTGGAGGTTCTGAGTGTGATTGATTCAACTAGCAATCAGTTGGGAAAGATGGAAAACTAACACTGATTGAGTTTCACTTTTTGCAATTATTTGAACTATATCTTCCTATTAATAAAGAATATATTCCTTTCATTCTTATTCTTGCATGTTCAACTTCGAAGCATAAACTGCTCCCCCTAGTTGTTTCGAGCTATCGAGGTGCTTATTAAAAAGGATTAACGCACTGTTATTAAGGTTAATATAACAGGTAATTAGAAAATTTTCAGTTGTTTTTAATAAATGGTTCGCATATTACTATTTTTTCTGTAAAATAAGAACTCAATAGGATTCGGCTGTAAAAAGATTTTCTTCCCATATCTATTCCAACACTTTCTAAGGAGGCCTTTCATTGCTTGAAAATAGTTTTATTATGGTCGTGATTATTCTTGTGATCAACATCGTGTATGTCTCCTTTTTTACAATCAGGATGATTTTGACACTAAAGGGGCAGAGATATCTTGCAGCATTCATTAGCACGATAGAAGTAGTTATTTATGTCATTGGACTTGGACTAGTTCTTGATAATCTAAATGAAATACAGAATTTAATTGCTTATGCAGTTGGATATGGGATTGGTGTAATTGTAGGCATGAAGATTGAGGAGAAGCTTGCACTAGGTTACATTACAGTGAATGTCATTACGAAGGAATATGATAAAGATGTTCCGAAGTTGTTAAGGGATAAAGGGTATGGCGTGACCAATTGGGCTGCAAACGGTTTAGAAGGAGATCGAATGGCTCTGCAAATATTGACTCCAAGAAAGTACGAATTAAAGCTTTATCAGACAATTAAAGAGCTAGACCCAAAAGCGTTTATTATTGCATATGAGCCTAAAACGATTCATGGAGGCTTCTGGGTGAAATCAGTTAAGAAAGGAAAGTTGTTTCGTGAGTAAGGGAAAACAAAAAATGCTATTTGAGGTACAGGAAAATGAAACGATTGATATGTGCCTTGATCGAATAAAAAAAGCAGGCTATATGCCTGTTAGAAGAACGGAGAAGCCGATTTTTGAAGAAATTAAAAATGGCGGGACTGTAACCTATGAACCAGTAGGTCGGCAAATTATTTTTGAAGCGAAAGTTATCCAACCCTAAAACACGAACAATAGATGTATGACTTCTTCTAATGTTCGATTTTAGGTTGACATGACTTATATAAAGTTGATAAGATGTGTATAGAAGTTAAAAATGAACTGAATAACCCTCGTATAATAATGGGAATATGGCCCATAAGTTTCTACCCGATAACCGTAAATTATTGGACTATGAGGGAAAGTCGATAAGCCCGGCGAATGAAGAAAGTTATCCATTTCAAGTATGGATACTCTATTCATTATGCTTATTTGTGCCCGGTCAGATTACTTTCTCTCATTGTAGAAAGAGTCTGTCCGGGTTTTTTTATATTTGATAGTTAAAAGATAGCTTTTCAGATGACTGGAGGAAAATAATGGAGACAAGAGTAGCTGTAATCATGGGGAGCAAGTCAGACTGGGAAACAATGAAACATGCTTGTGATGTACTAGATGAGCTCGAAGTGGGATACGAAAAAAAGGTTGTTTCCGCTCACCGCACTCCAGATTTAATGTTTGAATATGCGGAAAGTGCAAGAGGAAGAGGAATAAAGGTCATTATCGCTGGGGCAGGTGGAGCTGCTCATCTTCCAGGGATGGTGGCTGCAAAAACAACCCTTCCTGTAATAGGTGTCCCTGTTCAATCGAAGGCATTAAATGGCCTAGATTCCTTATTATCTATTGTTCAAATGCCTGGGGGAGTTCCCGTTGCAACGGTTGCAATCGGAAAAGCTGGAGCAGTGAATGCGGGATTGCTTGCAGCACAGATACTAGGTACACATGATGCTCACATTGCAGACTGCTTGGAACAGAAAAGGGAGCGGACAGTACAGGGAGTTTTAGAAAGTAGTGATGAACTTGTCTAATAAAGTCATATTACCAGGTCAAACTATTGGAATTATTGGCGGAGGCCAATTAGGACGAATGATGGCAATTGCAGCAAAGGCAAATGGATTCAAAATTGCTGTGCTAGACCCAGCTGAGGATTCTCCGTGCGGGCAGGTTGCTGACTACAAGATTATTGGCGAGTATCACAGCATACAGTCAATCCAAGAACTTGCAGAGGTGAGTGATGTAATCACCTATGAATTTGAAAATATAAATGCAGAAGCGCTGAATTGGTTATGCAGGAATGCTTATGTTCCTCAAGGAACTGAATTACTTGAAATGACCCAGGATCGTATACAAGAGAAAGCAGCCATCCAAAATGCAGGCTTAGCAGTCGCTCCTTATGGTGTAATTGAAACGGTAGAGGATATTTATGATAATATAGAAAAGTTCGGGCTTCCAGCAGTATTAAAAACTTCCAGAGGCGGCTATGATGGGAAAGGTCAATACGTGATAAGAAGCAAAGAAGAGGTAAATGAGGCAAGGCAGCTTCTTATTCAAGGCAAATGTGTTCTTGAAAAATGGATTCCTTTTGAAAAAGAGATTTCAGTAATTATTTGCCGAAATAGCAAAGGCGAAATAGCTGTGTTTCCAGTGGGAGAAAATATTCATAGAGAGAATATTCTTCACCAGACCATTGTTCCGGCAAGGATAACAAGACATGTAGAGGAACAGGCAGTACAAGCTGCAGAGCAGCTGGCAGAGAACTTAGGGCTCGTTGGAACATTAGCTGTAGAAATGTTTCTGACGGAGGATGGGCAAATTTACATTAATGAGTTAGCTCCAAGGCCTCACAATTCTGGGCATTATTCGATCGAAGCTTGTGAAACCTCCCAATTTGAACAGCATATTCGAGCAATTTGTAATTGGCCGCTCGGACAAACGAAGCTATTAAAACCAGTTGTAATGGTAAATATATTAGGAGAACAACAGCAAGATATAATCGATCATATTCATTCATTGCCTGACTGGAAAATTCATTTATATGGAAAAAAGGAAGCCAAGTATAAACGCAAAATGGGCCATGTCACGCTATTACGAGATTCAGTTGAAGATGCTTTGGCTGAAGTGGAGAAGAGCAAGATATGGGCCGATGTGACAGAAAAGATCGGAGGATAAAACATGATTGAACGCTATACAAGACCAGAGATGGGTGCTATTTGGACAGAGGAAAACCGTTTTCAGGCATGGCTTGAGGTTGAAATTCTAGCTTGTGAAGCTTGGGCAGAGCTGGGTGATATTCCAAAGGAAGATGTCCAAAAAATCCGTGAGAAGGCATCATTTGATATTCAGCGAATTAAAGAGATCGAAGAAGAAACGAGACATGATGTTGTTGCTTTCACGCGTGCCGTATCAGAAACCCTTGGTGAGGAGCGCAAATGGGTCCACTATGGTTTAACATCAACAGACGTAGTGGATACTGCACTTTCCTATACGATTAAACAGGCAAATAACATTTTATTAAAGGATTTAGAGCGCTTTGTTGAGATTTTAAAAAATAAAGCGAAAGAGCATAAATACACAGTTATGATGGGACGCACGCACGGGGTTCATGCGGAGCCAACTACTTTTGGATTAAAGCTTGCCCTTTGGTACGAGGAAATGAAGAGAAATCTTCAGCGCTTTAAAGAAGCGGCAGCAGGGGTCGAATTTGGAAAAATTTCGGGTGCAGTTGGAACGTATGCAAATATTGACCCGTTTGTTGAGAAATATGTATGTGAAAAGCTTGGCCTGCAGCCAGCGCCAGTTTCCACTCAGACATTGCAGCGTGACCGCCATGCACATTATATGAGTACAATTGCACTCATTGCGACATCTATTGAAAAATTCGCAACTGAAATTCGCGGCTTGCAAAAAAGCGAAACTCGTGAGGTTGAGGAGTTTTTTGCAAAGGGACAAAAAGGATCATCAGCCATGCCGCATAAACGCAATCCGATTGGTTCAGAGAATATGACCGGAATGGCAAGGGTAATTCGTGGGTACATGATGACAGCGTATGAAAATGTAGCACTATGGCATGAGCGTGATATTTCTCATTCATCTGCTGAAAGAATTATTCTTCCAGATGCAACAATTGCATTGAATTACATGCTGAACCGATTTGGAAATATTGTGAAGAACTTAACGGTCTTCCCGGAAAATATGAAACGGAATATGGATCGTACACTTGGATTAATTTATTCCCAGCGTGTTCTTCTTGCGCTAATTGACAAAGGGCTGACTCGTGAAGAGGCATATGATACTGTCCAGCCGAAAGCAATGGAGGCATGGGAAAAGCAAGTTCACTTCCGCAGTCTTATTGAGCAGGATGAAACAATCATCTCAAAGCTTTCTGCAGCTGACATTGATGATTGCTTTGACTATAACTATCATATTAAGCATGTAGACACCATTTTTGATCGCTTAGGATTATAAGAAAAGCGGAAGCGCCTTGGTCATCGCCGTACAAATTGGAAGGACCGGTTCTTTCGATAAAGGAAACACGGTGAGCGAGAGCGAACCGATGTTGATTTATCGTAGGGAGGAGCGCCTGAAATTTGATAGGCGATAGGCGCTGGAGCCAGACAAACCGAAATGCGGAGGCGGCTTGCCCAGGGGCGACAAGCATAAGACGAATCGGCAGGAAGGCTGCTCTTTAGCCTTCTTGACGAGTTGGCTTATGACCTCGGGCCCCTAGCCCGCCGAAGCTAGACAATTCTCTAACACCAAAGTTGTATTTTCGTATCTTATAAAAAATAAGAGGTAAGAGCTTTTCTTGTCTCTTTTATAAAAAAAAAATTCCTAATCTTCTTAAAATAGGGGGCTTTCCAAGTGGAAAAAGGAACATTGTTATATGAAGGCAAAGCTAAGAAAATTTATGAAACAAATGATGAGAATATTGTTTGGGTTGAGTACAAGGATTCTGCAACTGCTTTTAACGGAGAGAAGAGAGCAAGCATTACCGGGAAAGGCCATTTGAATAACGAGATTACTAGTTTGCTATTTTCGAAGATTAAAGAGCTTGGGATTGATTCCCACTTCATTAAAAAGGTTTCAGATACGGAGCAGCTTGTAAAAAAGGTAGAGATTATTCCACTTGAAACGGTTGTTCGTAATATTTCTGCTGGAAGCTTCTCTAAACGTTTGGGAGTAGAAGAAGGTGCACCGCTCGTAAGACCCATCGTAGAGTTTTATTTAAAGGATGATCAATTAGGAGATCCCCTTTTAACGGAGGACCATATTGAAGTCCTTACGCTTGCCAGCAAAGAAGAAGTCGCAATTTTAAAAGAAAAGGCATTGAAAGTGAACAACGTGTTATCAGAATTATTCAAAGAGCTTGGCATTAGGCTTGTCGACTTTAAGCTTGAATTTGGAAAAGATCAAGAAGGACAGATTCTGCTGGCAGATGAAATTTCGCCTGATACATGCAGACTTTGGGATATCGAAACGAATGAGAAGCTTGATAAAGATGTATTCCGCAGAGAACTTGGCAATTTGACAGATGCTTATGAAAATATTTTAGCTAGACTGGGAGGCCAATCAGTATGTACAAAGTAAAGGTATTCGTCACGTTAAGAGAAAGTGTGCTAGATCCTCAAGGAACGGTAGTGAAAAGCTCACTGCACTCGCTAAATTATCAAGAAGTTTCAGATGTCCGCATCGGTAAATACATGGAATTGACGATTGAAAAGTCTGATCGTCCTGTTGAAGAAATGGTAAAGGAAATGTGTGAACGTTTGTTAGCCAATGTTGTCATTGAAGATTACCGTTATGAAATTGAGGAGGCTGTTGCTCAGTGAGATTTGCGGTCATTGTTTTTCCTGGATCCAATTGTGACGTTGACATGTATCATGCTGTAAAGGATGAGCTCGGCGCTGAGGTGGAGTATGTCTGGCATGATAGAAAAAACCTAGATGATTTTGATGGCATTCTTCTTCCAGGTGGTTTTTCTTATGGGGATTACCTCCGTTCTGGTGCCATTGCCCGTTTTAGCAATGTCATGAAAGAGGTTGTGAAAGCAGCAGAAGCAGGAAAGCCGGTTTTAGGTGTCTGCAATGGCTTTCAAATTTTATTAGAAGCAGGACTTCTGCCAGGTGCTATGAGAAGAAATGAAAGCTTGAAGTTTATTTGCCGCCAAGTGGAACTGAAGGTTGAAAACAATCAAACGATGTTTTCATCTACTTATGAAATAGATGAAGTGATTACGATCCCAATCGCACATGGTGAAGGCAACTATTATTGTGATGAAGAAACACTGGCTAAATTAAAGGCAAATAACCAAATAGTTTTCACATATAATGGCAGCAATCCAAATGGAAGTTTAGAAGATATTGCCGGTATCATCAATGAAAAAGGAAATGTTCTTGGGATGATGCCACACCCTGAAAGAGCAGTAGATGAGCTTTTAGGAGGAGCAGATGGCTTGAAACTTTTTCAATCGATCGTAAAACAATGGAGGGAAGCACATGTCGTTAATGCTTGAACCAAATCCAGAACAATTAAAGGCACAGAAGGTATACAAGGAAATGGGATTGTCGGATGAAGAATTTGCGATGATTGAAAAGATTCTCGGGCGTCTGCCAAATTATACAGAAATCGGCCTCTTTTCTGTTATGTGGTCAGAGCACTGCAGCTATAAAAACTCGAAGCCGGTGTTGAAAAAGTTCCCAACAACTGGTGAAAAAGTACTTCAAGGACCGGGAGAAGGAGCAGGGATTGTTGATATCGGTGATGGGCAGGCTGTTGTTTTTAAAATTGAAAGCCATAATCACCCTTCAGCGATCGAGCCTTATCAAGGAGCGGCTACAGGAGTTGGCGGAATTATCCGTGATGTCTTTTCAATGGGTGCACGTCCTGTTGCTATGCTAAATTCCTTACGCTTTGGGGAGCTGGACAATGCACGTACGAAGTACCTGTTTAAAGAAGTGGTTGCTGGTATTGCCGGATATGGAAACTGTATTGGAATACCGACAGTCGGTGGGGAGATACAATTTGAACCAGCCTATGAGGGTAACCCATTAGTCAATGCGATGTGTGTAGGATTAATTGACCATAAGGATATTCAAAAAGGCCAGGCACATGGCGTTGGCAATACAGTGATGTATGTAGGAGCAAAAACTGGCCGCGATGGCATTCATGGAGCTACTTTCGCTTCTGAGGAATTAACTGATCAATCAGAGGAAAAGCGTCCCGCTGTTCAAGTAGGTGATCCCTTCATGGAGAAGCTTTTACTTGAAGCGTGTCTAGAACTTGTGAAGTCAGATGCCCTAGTAGGTATTCAAGATATGGGGGCAGCGGGTTTGACAAGCTCATCAGCTGAAATGGCGAGTAAGGCAGGATCGGGTATTGAAATGAATCTCGACCTTGTCCCGCAGCGGGAGACTGGTATGACTGCTTATGAAATGATGCTCTCTGAATCACAGGAGAGAATGTTAATTGTCGTGAAAAAAGGCAGGGAGCAAGAAATTGTGGATCTGTTCTCCAAGTATGATCTTGAAGCGGTAGCAATTGGAACGGTTACAGATGATAAAATGCTTCGCCTTATCCATAACGGAGAGATCGTAGCAAATGTTCCTGCGGATGCTCTTGCAGAAGAGGCGCCAGTCTATCATAAGCCATCTCGTGAGCCTGAATATTATCGTGAATTCCAGGCGATGGAAAATGAAATTCCCGCAGTTGCTGATTATAAGGAAACGCTGATTAAATTGCTTCAGCAGCCGACAATTGCCAGCAAAGAGTGGGTTTATGACCAATACGATTATATGGTGCGTACGAATACGGTAGTTGCTCCTGGATCTGATGCTGCGGTGATCCGAATTCGCGGAACACGGAAAGGCCTAGCAATGACAACGGATTGCAATGCACGCTATATGTACTTAGATCCGGAAACAGGGGGAAAGATTGCTGTCGCAGAAGCAGCAAGAAATATTGTTTGTTCTGGCGGTGAGCCCTTGGCTATTACCGATAACTTGAATTTCGGGAATCCAGAAAAGCCAGAAATTTTCTGGCAGATTGAAAAATCTGCTGATGGAATTAGTGAAGCTTGCCGTACTTTAAACACCCCTGTTATTGGCGGAAATGTATCATTATATAACGAAACAAGTGGCGCCGCTATTTACCCTACACCAGTTATTGGGATGGTTGGTCTTGTTGCAGATATTGAACATGCAACAACTCAAACATTTAAATCAGCTGGAGATCTTATTTATCTTTTAGGAGAAACAAAGGATGAATTTGGCGGCAGTGAACTGCAAAAACTCACATATGGAAAGATATTCGGTAAGGCACCTGAACTTGATTTGGAAAAGGAAGTTAAATTCCAGAAACAAGTATTGCATGCCATTCGTGAAGGGCTTGTTGCTTCCGCTCATGATGTGGCAGAAGGCGGCTTGGCTGTTGCGGCAGCGGAGAGTCTATTCGGTTCCGGCAATCTTGGAGCAAATATAAAAATTGCAGGTAATACAGTATCTGCATTGTTCAGTGAATCCCAATCCCGTTTCTTGCTTTCAGTAAAAAAGGAGCATCAGCAAGCGTTTGAAAGCTTAGTAGATGCTAGGTTAATTGGAGAAGTTACGGAATTGCCTGTCCTTCAAATTTCTTCAGAAGAAGGGCTTGTGCTTGCCGAGCAGGTTGAAGCATTGAAAGAAGCCTGGAAAGGAGCAATCCCATGCTTGCTGAAATAAAAGGATTGAATGAGGAATGTGGCATCTTTGGTGTTTGGGGACATCCTGAAGCTTCGCAAATTACTTATTACGGTCTTCATAGCCTGCAGCACCGCGGTCAAGAAGGTACAGGAATTGTTGTAACAGATGGAGTGAAATTGAAGGGGAAAAAAGGAGAAGGGCTTGTTTCAGAAATTTTCACTTCTGAAGCAATTCAAGAACTGGAAGGAAACGCTGCTATCGGACATGTAAGGTATGCGACAGCAGGAGGTGGCGGTTATGAAAATGTCCAGCCGCTGCTGTTTAATTCTCAAAGCGGGAGCCTTTCTCTTTGCCATAATGGGAACTTAATTAATGCCACTGCATTACGGAGTCAGCTCGAGGCTCAAGGAAGTATTTTTCAAACAAGCTCTGATACAGAGGTGCTGGCTCATCTAATTAAACGTGGCGGATTCTCTTCCTTTAAAGATAGAGTGAAAAATGCACTATCCATGGTTAAAGGGGCTTATGCATTTCTTATTATGACAGAAACAGAATTGATGGTAGCCCTTGATCCAAACGGGATGAGGCCGCTTTCTTTAGGGAAAATTGGTGACGCATATGTTGTCGCATCAGAAACATGTGCCTTTGATATCGTTGGCGCTGAATTTGTACGCGATGTGCTGCCTGGTGAATTACTTATTATTGATGATCAAGGATTCCGTTCTGAAATGTTTGCATTTGCCTCGAATATTGCTATGTGCACAATGGAATATATCTATTTTTCCCGTCCAGACAGCAATATTAACGGCATTAATGTTCACACAGCAAGAAAAAACCTTGGCAAACAATTAGCCATTGAGGTCCCGGTTGAGGCAGATGTTGTTACAGGTGTTCCGGATTCCAGCATTTCGGTTGCGATTGGCTATGCGGAGGCTTCTGGGATTCCGTACGAAATGGGACTAATCAAGAATAAATATGTTGGCCGTACATTTATTCAGCCTTCCCAATCACTGAGGGAGCAGGGAGTGAAAATGAAGCTTTCTCCTGTTCGAGGTGTGGTCGAAGGGAAAAGAGTCATTATGGTAGATGATTCGATTGTTCGCGGGACGACAAGCAGGAGAATCGTTTCTATGTTGAAGGAAGCAGGTGCAACAGAGGTACATGTATTAATTAGCTCACCGCCGATTAAAAATCCTTGTTTCTATGGCATAGATACTTCTACAAAAGAAGAGCTGATTGCTGCTAATCACTCCGTTGAGGAAATTAGAGAGCTAATCGGTGCAGATACGCTCACCTTCCTTAGTGTAGAAGGGATGGTAGAAGCGATTGGGCGAAAGGAAGACGGGGAAACGCGCGGCTCATGCCTTGCATGCTTTACTGGCAAGTATCCAACGGAGATCTACCCTGTCTCTTCTGAGGAAAAGGTTCCCACTGTTTAATGACATATGAAAAGGAAAGCGGCATTGGCAAGATGTCGTTTTTCTTTTCAAAAATGTAAAAAATATAATGCTGGAGAATTGTCTAGCACAAGTGGACTATTGCCTATCAAACTTCAGGGTCTCCTTCCTTCGACAAGTTAACATCGGTTCACTCTCGCTCACCGTGTTTTTCTCTCTTTCATTAAAAGGCAAGGCGACTGTATAGCCACGTCTTGCATAAGATGGACTGCGGCGAGGCGTACTTTTTCAGCTTATGGCCTCGAGGGGCAAGGAACAGCAGATAAATTGAGGAGAACCTTCAGTTTGAACGGCGATGATCAAGGCGCTTGCGCTTTTCTTATAGGAGGATAATATAATGGCAAATGCTTATAAACAAGCCGGTGTGGATATTGAAGCAGGATACGAAGCTGTTTCTCGTATGAAAAAGCATGTACAAAAAACCATCCGCCCAGGGGTGCTAGGTGGTCTCGGCGGTTTTGGCGGGATGTTTGATTTATCCGTCTTACAATTAAAGGAACCTGTGCTTGTTTCAGGTACGGATGGTGTCGGAACGAAATTGATGCTTGCCTTTCAGATGGATAAACACGATACAATCGGGATTGATGCAGTTGCAATGTGTGTAAATGATATTGTTGTACAAGGTGCAGAGCCTTTGTATTTCTTAGATTATATTGCCTGCGGAAAAGCAGAACCAGCTAGAATTGAGGCCATTGTTAAGGGGATTTCTGAAGGCTGCGAACAGGCGGGATGTGCACTTGTTGGCGGAGAAACGGCGGAAATGCCAGGCATGTATAGTGAGGAAGAATATGATCTTGCTGGGTTTTCTGTCGGTGCCTGCGAGAAATCAAAACTGGTTGATGGCTCAACGATTAAGTCAGGTGATGTATTAATCGGGCTTGCTTCCAGTGGCATCCACAGCAATGGATATTCACTTGTTAGAAAGCTATTCTTCGAGAAAGCAAATATGAGATTAACAGAGTATGTCGATGCATTCGGCTGTACGTTAGGGGAGGAATTACTGCGTCCGACAAGAATCTATGTGAAATCGATTTTATCAGCCTTGGATAAATTTCCTATTAAAGGAATGGCTCATATTACTGGCGGCGGTTTTATTGAAAATATCCCCCGTATGCTCCCTGATGGATTAGGTGCTGAACTGATTGAAAGCAACTGGGATGTGCCGGCTGTGTTCAGATTGATGGAAGAGATCGGTGAACTGGATCGGAAGGAAATGTACAATATTTTTAATATGGGGACCGGTATGGTTGTTGCAGTAGATGAGGAAATAGCAAATGAAGTAATCGCTCATTTTAATAGCTTAGGGGAAAACGCTTATGTCCTTGGTAAAGTAGTAGAGAGACCAGGTGTTGAAATATCTGAGGCGAACCAATGAGAAATATCGCCATATTTGCTTCAGGGAGCGGTACAAACTTTCAGGCGATTGTAGATGCTGTAAAGGCAGGTAAGCTATCTGCAGTCATTAAGCTGCTCGTTTGTGATCGCCAAGAAGCATACAGCATTGAGAGAGCGATAAAGGAAAATATCCCATCGTTTGTATTTACGGCAAAAGAGTATGCGAGTAAAGAAGAGTACGAGACAGAGATTTTACAGAAATTAAGAGAATTAGAAGCTGATTATGTAGTCCTTGCAGGCTATATGCGCTTAATCGGTCCAACGCTTCTTAAAAACTACGAGGGCAGGATTATTAATATTCATCCTTCTCTTTTGCCAGCCTTTCCAGGAAAGGATGCCATCGGTCAAGCGCTGAACGCGAATGTTAAAGAGAGTGGAGTAACCATTCATTTCGTTGATGAAGGAATGGATACTGGTCCAATTATTGCTCAGCAATCTGTTCCGATTAGTAAAGAGGAAACAATTGAAAGTCTACAAGCGAAAATACATGAAATAGAACATAAATTATACCCGCAAGTATTGCAGCGATTATTTACAACTAGTCAGGAGGATGACAGATGAAGAAACGAGCGCTTATCAGTGTATCCGATAAACAAGGTGTTACAGCATTCGCCAAGCAATTAAGTGAATTAGGTTTTGAAATAATATCAACTGGCGGAACGAAAAAGGCATTAGAGGAAAGTAGCGTTCCTGTAATCGGAGTGAGTGATGTAACGGGATTCCCAGAAATTTTGGAGGGGCGTGTAAAAACACTAAATCCGATGATTCACGGGGGTCTTCTAGCTAAGTTTGATGAGCCTGCCCATAAGGAACAGCTTGACGAACATAATATTCAGCCCATCCAAATTGTCTGCGTTAACTTATATCCCTTCCAGCAGACAATCACAAAGCCTGATGTAAGGGTAGAAGATGCGATTGAAAATATTGATATCGGCGGACCTGCCATGCTGCGGGCATCGGCTAAAAATCATGAATATGTGACTGTAGTTGTGGACCCAGCAGATTACGAAACTGTTTTATCTCAATTAAAGGATGCTGGTGAAGTTGAAAAGGAAACCAGCCGAAAACTTGCTGCAAAGGTTTTTCGTCATACAGCTGCCTATGATGCGTTGATTGCAGACTATATGACAAACCTTGTAAATGAGGAAGCGCCAGAAAAGCTTACTGTTACCTTTGAAAGAAAACAATCGTTAAGATACGGGGAAAATCCGCATCAAAAGGCAGCTTTCTATCGTAAGCCCCTCGGTTCTGACTTTTCAATTGCAAACGCAGAGCAGCTTCATGGAAAAGAGCTTTCCTATAATAACATTAATGATGCCGATGCTGCCCTGCAAATCGTTAAAGAGTTTACGGAGCCTGCTGCTGTTGCAGTGAAGCATATGAATCCATGTGGAATTGGCAGCGGAACTACCGTTTATGATGCGTTCTCAAAAGCGTTTGCAGCTGATCCAGTTTCTATTTTTGGCGGAATTATTGCATTTAATCGGGAGGTTGATGAAGAAACGGCCCGAAAGCTTTATGAAATTTTCCTTGAAATCATTATTGCCCCAGCTTTTACAAAAGAAGCTCTGAAAATATTAATGGGGAAAAAGAATCTTCGATTATTAACTATTCCTTTTCATACAGATGGAAAGGAAGAAATTAGACTTACTTCGGTTGAAGGCGGATTGCTTGTTCAGCAATACGATCAGTTCACATTAGATCATTCTAACGTATCTGTACCAACAAAGAGGGAGCCTTCTGAAGAGGAATGGAAGGCGCTCAAGCTTGGCTGGAAAGTGGTCAAACATGTGAAATCAAATGCAATCGTTGTGAATAATGCAGACATGACGCTTGGGATTGGTGCTGGCCAAATGAACCGTGTGGGTGCTGCAAAAATTGCCCTTGAACAGGCAGGTGAAAAGGCTGCTGGAGCGGTTATGGCATCTGATGCTTTCTTTCCAATGGATGACACCGTTGAAGCAGCGGCAAAGGCAGGAATTACAGCAATCATTCAGCCAGGCGGCTCTGTAAGAGACGAGGACTCAATCAAAAAAGCAGACGAGTATGGAATTGCTATGGTTTTTACTGGGGTAAGACACTTTAAGCATTAATTGAATCTTTGGGGGTGTGCTAGAAATGAATGTATTAGTTATTGGCAGAGGCGGACGTGAACACGCAATCTGCAGAAAGCTATTTGAAAGTCCAACTGTAGAGCGAGTATTTGTAGCACCCGGAAATCCAGGAATGGAAGATGTATCTCAGTTAGTGGATATTCAGGAAAAAGACCAAGACAAGCTTGTCCATTTTGCAAAAGAGAACAACATTGGATTAACGGTAATTGGTCCAGAAGTTCCATTGTTGGAAGGGATTGTGGATCGTTTTCAGTATGAAGGATTAACTGTTTTCGGTCCTATGAAAGAAGCTGCTGTCATAGAGGGAAGTAAGTCATTCGCTAAAGAATTAATGAAGAAATATGAGATTCCGACAGCTGAGTATGCGGTATTTTCCAACTATGAGGAGGCTCTTTCATATTTGGAGGAAAAAGGGACACCGCTTGTTATTAAAGCGGATGGCTTAGCGGCTGGAAAAGGTGTTACTGTCGCAATGACAATGGAGGAAGCGAGAGATAGTCTTACGGAAATGCTCTTAGATGAAAGATTCGGTAATGCTTCGTCAACAGTTGTCATGGAGGAATTTCTAACAGGTGAGGAAATTTCTCTTATGGCATTCGTAAATGGGGAGGCTGTTATTCCTCTTGAAATTGCACAAGATCATAAACGTGCATACGATGGGGATTTAGGTCCGAATACAGGCGGAATGGGAGCCTATTCACCTGTGCCGCATATAAGTGATGAAATAATTACAGAGGCTGTGGAGACGATATTACAGCCGGCAGCTAAAGCACTTGTTCAAGAAGGCAGACACTTTTGCGGTATTTTATATGCAGGATTAATAATTACAGCATCGGGTCCAAAAGTGATTGAATTTAATGCGCGATTTGGAGACCCTGAAACCCAGGTTATCCTTCCAAGAATGAAATCGGATTTAGCTGAAGTCATGCTAAGTGTAATCAATGGGAAAATACCTGAAATCATTTGGGATGATGAAGTGATGCTTGGTGTTGTTGCAGCTTCTGTTGGATACCCGGAAGAATACCAAAAAGGTGCTGTAATGGAAGGACTAGATAAAATTAATTCCGATGTTTACGTATTCCATGCGGGGACTGAAAAAGATAATTTAGGTCAATTCATCACTAATGGCGGACGTGTTCTACTAGCAGGTGCAAAGGCAAAGACACTGGAAGAAGCACAAAAATTGGTGTACACCGAATTAAAGAAGGTTCATTGCACAGGCATCTTCTATCGCAAGGATATTGGGCATCGGGCTATTCAGCACGCCGTTTATTAGATTTTCGAATAAATACAAACAGCAAAGCAACGATACTGCCAATCAATGCAATCAATACAAAAGACATATCGGTTAAATACTCCCAAAACATATGAATCGCTCCTTTTTATGAAGCCCCCAATTTGATGGGGGCTATTTTCAATACTTTTACGATGGGTTATACGGAAGGATATCGCTGATTTCGACTTCTTCTCCGTTCTCATTTTGTTTCTTTGAACCAAGAAGATCTTGTCTATTCTCGAAGAGAGCAGTTATTGGGCAAAAGCGTACAATTCCTTCAGCTACTTTCATTGCCCCAAGAAAAGCCAGAATCATGTATGATTCGCGCCAAGGCTTTTTGGTAAGCTTTGCTGTACTGCAAGCCACTAGTGTGAGCCCACAAGTAATGCGGATTAATGCATTGACTATCCCGATATTCGGTTTGATATTCATTTCTTTACCCTCCTCTTGAATATTTCATAAACTTTTTTATTTCTTTAATGCGCTAAATAGTGAATTATGGTAATATAAAACAAGCTATGAAAGGGCTTTCTTGTTTGATTTAGAGCCATTTTAACTGTCACAACAACAGATAAATATAGAAACCAGAGGGAGGGATTCTTGTGCCGGAACAGCGTTACCGTTGGAAAAATAAATATTTACGTGATCATGTTTCTGTATTAGATGGAAAACTTTCCCCAACGCTGCTGCTTAAAAATGCGCGCTATCTTAATCAGGCCTTTCGTAAATGGATGACGGCAAATATTTGGATATATGATGACCGCATCGTTTATGTGGGGGAAATGCTGCCTGAAACCATCAAAAATTGTGAAGTTGTGGATTGTGAAGGCTTATTGCTTGTTCCAGGTTATATAGAGCCCCATGCCCACCCGTTTCAATTATATAATCCCCATTCGTTTGCGAGCTATGCATCTCAGTTTGGTACTACAACGTTAATAAATGATAATATGGTTCTTGCATTGCAGATGGATAAAAATAGAGCATTCACATTTTTAAGTGAACTAAAGAATCTTCCTTCCACCATGTACTGGTGGTGCAGATTTGATGCACAGACAGAAATTCAAAATGAAGAAGTGATCTTTTCCAATCGGAATGTTAAATCATGGCTAGAGCATGAGGATGTTCTGCAGGGGGGAGAGCTGACTGGCTGGCCGAAATTATTAGCCGGTGACGATTTAATGCTTCATTGGATTCAAGAAGCGAAGAGAATGAGAAAGAAAATTGAAGGGCATTTCCCGGGAGCATCAGAAAAAACGCTGGCTAAGCTAATGCTGCTAGGTGCTGATTGTGATCATGAGGCAATGACTGGGAAGGAAGTTTATAACCGATTAATGCAGGGCTACACCGTATCTTTACGGTATTCTTCTATCCGCCCAGATCTGCCAGTGCTGCTGGATGAAATGCATGAGCTTGGCATCAATTATTATGATCAGATTATTTTTACAACAGATGGTTCTACTTCTTCATTCTATGAGCAAGGAATGATCGATCATATGATTCGGATTGCCATTGAAAAGGGAGTTCCGGTGATTGACGCCTATAATATGGGGACAATTAATATTGCTCGCTATTATCAAATCAATCATCTTCACGGAGCGATTGCAACTGGAAGAGTAGCGAATATTAATTTCCTTGCTTGTGAAACAAACCCAACACCAATTTCCGTGCTGGCAAAGGGGAAATGGGTGAAAAGAGATGGGCTGCCAATGGATGCTTATCCTGACGTTTCATGGGAAGATAAAGGATTTGAACCTTTAACGATTAATTGGAATCTTTATGTAGACGATCTCCAATTTTCCATGCCATTCGGAATCAAAATGGAAAATGCCGTTATTACCAAACCGTATTCCATATCGATTGATGCCTCAGTTGAACGATTGAATGATTCGAACGATGAATGTTTTTTCATGCTAATCGATAAAAATGGAAAATGGCGGATGAATACATTATTGAAGGGATTTGCTAGTCGTTTAGATGGCTTAGCTAGCTCGTTTTCAAATACAGGTGATATTATATTGATTGGAAAAAATAAAAAAGACATGATGGATGCTTTTAATCGAATGAAGGAATTAGGAGGCGGCATTGTTGTCTCTGAAAAGGGGAAAATTGTACAAGAAATTCCTCTAAAGGTGAAAGGTGTTATGTCCGATCAACCAGTGGAGAATTTAATTGAACAAGAAAAGAAGCTTCTTGCCTATTTGCGAGAAAGAGGCTATCAATTTGCCGATCCGATTTATTCGCTTTTATTTTTTTCATCCACACATTTGCCATATATTCGAATGACGCAGCAGGGGATGTATGATGTGATGAATAAAACAGTACTCTTTCCAACGATAATGCGTTAAAATATAAAAGAGTTTTAGAGATTTGCCAATAAGTTTAAATAATGTTGCAACATATTCAGCTTATATAGATGACGAGATCAAATACCGAGGTGCTCTATGTTTAATCGATGGATGGCTGTTTCAATTGTTGCTTTACTTTTAGTTGCAGGCTGCACCAAGAATGACAACACAGCCGTTGAAAATGAAGATGAAATGACCGAGATTCCGGAAGACGAACCAGAAGAAGGTACGAATAAAGAAGAACTTCCTTATCAATTTCCTTTAACTGGTGTTAGAACAGAAAGTAAATCTGGTAGCCGAGCCGTTGCAGTTATGATCAATAATGATCCAAAGGCACGGCCGCAATCAGGACTTCAGAAAGCAGATATCGTTTATGAATTATTGGCAGAAGGGAATATCACCAGGTTTCTCGCCATTTACCAGAGCGAGCAACCAGAAAAGGTTGGTCCTGTTCGAAGCGCTAGAGATTATTATATCGAATTAGCCAAAGGGTATGACAGTCTATATATTGCCCATGGATATAGTCCAGAGGCGAAAGATATGCTTGATAAGGGCTATATCGACAACTTAAATGGGATCACTTATGATGGCACACTATTTAAGCGTGCAAGCTTCCGAAAGGCACCTCATAATTCGTATATATCATTTGAGAATATACGAAAGGGAGCAGAGAAAAGAAGCTATGAAATGGATGAAGCTCCATCTCCACTCACTTTTTTGAATACAAGTGAATTAGGGGAACTAAATGGGGAAGACGCTTCATCTGTTATGGTATCTTATTTTAACAATAATGTTTTTAATTCCATCTATGAATATGATGAAGCACTTGAAAAATATAAACGCTATACAAATGGTGAATTGACTAAGGATTACGAGTCTGAAGAACCTGTATTGCTGGATAATATATTTATTGTTGAAACTAATCATAAAGTGATTGATAATGCAGGGCGCAGAAAAATAGACTTATCTTCTGGAGGAAGAGCCTATCTGCTTCAAAAGGGAAAATGGAAAGAAGTCAAGTGGGAAAATATTGATGGGAAAATTCTTCCTACAATAAATGAGAAACAAGCAGGATTAGTGCCTGGTAAAACATGGATCAATATCATTCCTTCCAGCCCGGGTTTAGAACAAACGGTTTCTTTCGATGTGAAGGAATAGATTTTAAATAAAAGGGGATACATGCATGCAAATTGATAAATTAAGAGGAAAAGAACTGGACCAGCTTTTTAATTCAATTTTATCGTTAAAGGATTTAGAAGAATGCTATCGTTTCTTCGACGATCTATGTACGGTCAACGAGATTCAGTCCCTTGCCCAGCGATTAGAGGTTGCCCGCATGCTTCGAGAAGGGAAAACCTATCATAAAATTGAAACAGAAACTGGAGCAAGTACAGCAACTATTTCTCGCGTCAAGCGCTGCTTAAACTACGGAAATGATGCATATGAAATGGCATTAGAACGGATAAAAAAAGAAGACGCTGAAACAGCAGAATAATTTTATGGCTAGGACGAACTTGTAAGGGTGCAGTCCGCTTATAAAAAGTCTGTTAGCAGGTTAAGCGAAAGAAAGCTTGGAACATTCATTGTTTCAGGCTTTTTTGATTTACTTGTAACAAGGAAGTAAACTGCTCTCTTGTTTTAATGATAATTATGGAAAAGTTGTCGTTAGAATATAGTTTATAAAGGGGATTAAGGCTTTCCTCGAGTGGGTGATGAAGGTCCAAAAAGAGCAGGATTCCAAAGAAAAGGTCGTTCATAAGAGGGATGAAGGTCCAAAAAGAGCAGGCTACTCGAGAAAAGGTCGTTCATAAGAGGGATGAAGGTCCAAAAAGAGCACGATTCCAAAGAAAAGGTCGTTCATAAGAGGTATGAAGGTCCAAAAAGAGCAGGCTACTCGAGAAAAGGTCGTTCATAAGAAGGATGAAGGCCCAAAAATAGCAGGATTCCCGAGAAAAGGTCGTTCATAAGAAGGGTGAAGGCCCAAAAAGAGCAGGCTACTCGAGAAAAGGTCGTTCATAAAAGGGATGAAGGCCCAAAAAGGGCAGGATTCCAGAGAAAAGGTCGTTCATAAGAGGAATGAAGGCCCAAAAAGAGCAGTCCACCCGAGAAAAGGTCGTTCATAAGAGGGATGAAGGCCCAAAAAGAGCAGGCAACCCGAGAAAAGGTCGCTCATAAAAAGAATGAAAACCCAAACACGAGCTGATATACCAAAAAGGTTATACCTATGTGTGAGAAAGCCCAACTGAGCCGTGTATCATACAGGCTGATCAATCACCACATCCTGCCAGTTTCTCTTATGATTGTCAGTACTAATTAAGGCGTCTGCGCATTACTTTTTTCATCATAATACTAATGATATAATGGTGGAATGGAATGATAGAATGGGGGAAGTATGGATGTATAATGTTCGCGAGTGGAGACATGTGTTTAAGCTCGATCCGAATAAAAGTATTTCTGATGAACACTTAGAAAAGATTTGTGAATCTGGAACAGATGCGATAATTGTTGGTGGAACGGATGGCGTTACTTTAGAAAAAGTGCTGGACTTAATGTCACGAGTACGCAGGTATACTGTTCCTTGCGCACTTGAAGTATCTACGATTGATTCAATTACACCAGGATTTGATTTCTATTTTATTCCGACAGTTTTAAATAGCACGGATACAAAATGGATTACAGGACTTCATCATGAGGCAGTTAAAGAATTTGGTGAAGTGATGAATTGGGAAGAAATTTTAGTTCAGGGCTATTGTATTCTTAATGAAGAGTGCAAGGCAGCCCAACTTACAAATGCGAAGACTGGGTTATCGCAAGATGAGATCAAAGCATATGCGATGATGGCAGAAAAAATGTTCCAGCTGCCGATTTTTTATCTGGAATATAGTGGAACATATGGCGATCCAGCAACAGTAACAGAAGTGAAAAAAATGTTAGAGAAGACTACATTGTTTTACGGCGGCGGGATTGAGACAGAAGAGCAGGCGAAGGAAATGGCTGCAGCTTCGGATGTCATAGTCGTTGGAAACATTATATATACAGATGTAAATGCTGCACTTAAAACAGTACCCGCAGTGAAAAATACACTTTTAGGACAAATCAGTTAGGTTTGTGTTCGGAGATATTTTATAAAAAAAGCTCTTTCATAGAACTTGATTCACAATAGAAGAAGCTTTAGAATCAGATTAAGAACATATGTTTGTATGGTGGTGAAGAAAGTCGATGAATTATTTATCAGATAAACTGTTAAATGGATTAAATCCTCAACAGCAGCATGCGGTTAAGGCAACAGATGGCCCCCTTTTAATCATGGCAGGGGCAGGCAGTGGAAAGACAAGAGTATTAACGCATCGAATCGCTTATTTAATGGTTGAAAAAGGAGTAAACCCTTATAATATTTTGGCGATTACCTTTACGAATAAAGCCGCAAGAGAGATGAGAGAACGTATTCAAAGAATGATGGGTGGAGCAGCGGACGAAATTTGGATTTCTACTTTCCACTCAATGTGTGTACGGATTTTAAGAAGAGACATTGATCGGCTTGGCTTTAACCGGAATTTCACAATTCTTGATACGACGGATCAGCAATCAGTGATTAAATCAATATTAAAGGATAAAAACCTCGATCCGAAAAAGTTTGATCCTCGTGCTATACTCGGATCAATCAGCTCAGCAAAAAATGAGTTAACAACACCTGAGGAATTCGCTAAAACAGCGGGTGACTATTTCCAGAATGTAATCAGTGATGTATACACTGAATATCAGAAAAGACTGAGAAGAAATCATGCATTAGATTTCGACGATCTTATTATGACAACGATTCAATTATTTCAGCGGGTGCCAGAAGTACTTGAATATTATCAGCGCAAATTCCAATATATTCACGTAGATGAGTATCAGGATACGAATAGAGCTCAATATATGCTCGTAAAGTTTCTTGCTGCACGTTTTAGAAATCTTTGTGTTGTCGGTGATTCAGACCAATCCATTTATCGCTGGCGTGGGGCTGATATTGCCAATATTCTCTCATTTGAAAAGGATTATTCAAATGCTCAGGTCATTTTACTTGAACAAAACTACCGATCTACAAAAAGAATTCTTCAAGCGGCCAATGAAGTCATCGGAAGGAATATGAATCGGAAGCCGAAGAATCTTTGGACGGAAAATATGGAAGGAAATAAAATCTTCTATTACCGAGCGGATAGTGAACAAGGTGAGGCACAATTTGTTGTTGGGAAAATTAAAGAATTGATGCGTGAAGGGAATCGAAATCTATCTGATATCGCCATTCTATATCGAACGAATGCACAATCACGTGTGATGGAGGAAGTGCTTCTAAAATCGAATATGGAGTACTCAATTGTTGGCGGAATCAAGTTCTATGATCGAAAAGAGATTAAGGATATTCTTGCCTACTTGCGTTTAATTGCCAATCCTGATGATGATATCAGCCTTCAAAGGATCATTAATGTACCAAAGCGAGGAATCGGCTCTGGTTCCATTGATAAGATTGCTAATTTCGCCTTGCTCCATGAAATGACGATGTTTGATGCGCTGGATTCAATCGATCTAATTGGACTAAGTCCAAAAATAACAAAAGCAGCAGCTGAATTTAGGGATCTAATCAAAAATTATACTCGAATGCAGGAATACCTGTCTGTAACGGAGCTTGTCGAGGAAATATTGGAGAAATCAGGCTACAGAGAAATGCTTGTTGCGGAGAAATCAATTGAAGCACAAAGCCGACTCGAAAACTTAGAGGAATTTCTCTCCGTAACTAAAAACTTTGAAGAAGGCAGTGAAGACAAGAGCCTTGTTGCCTTTTTAACGGATTTAGCGCTTGTCGCTGATATCGATAAATTAGATGATGATGGAGAAAAAGCGGATGCGGTAGTTTTAATGACCCTTCATTCAGCGAAAGGGCTTGAATTCCCTGTTGTCTTTTTAATTGGTTTAGAGGAGGGCGTATTTCCACATAGCCGCTCATTAATGGAAGAAGCAGAGATGGAAGAAGAGCGCCGGCTTGCTTATGTGGGAATTACAAGAGCAGAGGAAGAGCTGTTTATTACGAATGCTCAGATGCGTACGTTGTTCGGACGAACCAATATGAATCTGCCATCGCGTTTTATTAAAGAAATTCCTGAAGAATTATTAGACGGCTTGCAGCCTGTTCAAAAAACAGCCTCTCCTTTCGGGACAACTTCATTTGGCACTGCAAATTCAAGACAGCCGCAAAGAAAGCCTGTTATTCGCCCTGCGGTGAATGCTACTGGCGGAGATGAAATCGGATGGAAGGTTGGCGATAAAGCCGTCCACGGCAAATGGGGAACAGGGACAGTTGTTAGTGTTAAAGGGGATGGAGAGGGCACTGAGCTTGATATTGCTTTCCCAAAACCTATTGGCATAAAACGGTTATTGGCTAAATTTGCACCGATTACAAAAGGCTAATGTTATCGCAGTTTAAAAGGCTGTAAGACCCCTGCTTCAAGAAGCTGTAGGAACAAAAAATCTAAGAGGGGAATCTAAAAGCCTGTAAATGCCCGAAGTTCTAGTCAGGCGAAGGCCACAAGAAGTGGCATTTCTAAGCGTGATTGGTTCAACTAACAATCATTGGGGATGAAGATAGACTAAAAACACGAGGCGCAACTCCTGGACCAGTACACTATGCGTCCGGAAATCCCCAGAGATTGTGTTTCACTTTATCTAGAAAGGGTTGGATATATGGACCTTCAGACTGCTGAAAAAAAGGTAAAAGAATTACAAACATTGCTTAATCAATATAATTATGAGTACCATGTTCTAGATCAGCCATCTGTTCCTGATTCAGAATATGACCGGCTGCTTAAAGAATTGATAGAAATAGAAACCCAATATCCCGAACTGAAAACGACAGATTCTCCAACTCAGCGGGTTGGTGGAGAAATCCTTGACATGTTTGAAAAAGTACAGCATCAATCTCAAATGCTAAGTCTGGGAAATGCCTTTAATGAACAGGATCTTAGGGACTTTGACCGCCGAGTTCGACAGTCTGCGGGAGAAGATGTTTCATACGTATGTGAATTGAAAATCGATGGATTAGCAGTTTCCCTACGTTATGAAGAAGGTTTATTTGTTCTCGGGGCAACGCGCGGAGACGGATCAATAGGTGAAAATATTACCGCAAATTTACGAACCATCCGTTCCATCCCTTTGCGCTTAAATAAAGATTTATCCATGGAAGTACGTGGAGAGGCATATATGCCGAAACGTTCCTTTGAGGCTTTAAATAGACTGAAGGCAGAAAAGGGAGAGGAAGCCTTTGCTAATCCCCGGAATGCAGCAGCAGGTTCTTTAAGACAGCTTGACCCGAGAATTGCAGCTTCAAGAAATCTAGATGTGTTTCTGTATGGGGTGTCAGATACGGGTGAAACGGGTGTTGAATCACATAGCGAAGCACTTGATTTATTGGATACTCTTGGTTTTAAGACAAATAAGGAACGAAAAAAGTGCGCTACTATAGATGAAGTGCTTGAATATATTGAGAAGTGGACAATCGAGCGGCCAAATCTTGTGTATGATATTGATGGTATTGTAATTAAAGTCGATTCTCTTGAAGATCAGGAGCAACTAGGAACAACAGCCAAAAGCCCGCGGTGGGCCATTGCTTATAAGTTTCCAGCAGAAGAGGTTGTCACGACATTAAGGTCAATCGATTTGAGTGTGGGCAGAACAGGTGTGATTACACCAACCGCAATCCTTGATCCTGTGCGTGTAGCAGGAACAACGGTTCAACGTGCCTCTCTTCATAATGAAGATCTTATTCGTGAGAAGGATATCAAAATTGGCGACCAAGTGGTTATAAAAAAGGCTGGAGATATTATTCCAGAAGTAGTAAATGTTTTGGCAGAACGAAGAACAGGAGAAGAAGTAGAGTTTCATATGCCAACTCACTGCCCAGAATGCGAAAGTGAACTCGTCCGTCTGGATGGCGAGGTTGCTTTGCGCTGTATAAATCCGAAGTGTCCAGCACAAATACGAGAAGGTTTAATCCACTTCGTATCACGCAATGCGATGAATATTGATGGTCTTGGTGAAAAAGTAATCAGCCAATTATTTTCAGAAAATCTCATTCAGGATGTAGCTGACTTATACAAGCTTACCTTTGAACAGCTTATTGGACTTGAACGCATGGGTGAAAAGTCTGCGAATAATCTGCTGGAAGCTATAGAAAACTCTAAGGTGAACTCTCTTGAAAAACTATTATTTGGTCTTGGGATTCGGCATGTTGGAGCGAAAGCTGCAAAAACATTGGCCCAGCAATTTGGTGTTATGGATGAATTAATTAAAGCTGACTACGAACAATTAACAGCCATTAATGAAATAGGAGAAAAAATGGCTGATTCTATTGTCAGTTACTTTGATTTAGACGAAGTAAAGGCACTGATAGATGAACTAAAAGCTGCTGGGG
Source organism: Cytobacillus praedii (assembly GCF_001439605.1). Classification (GTDB taxonomy): domain Bacteria; phylum Bacillota; class Bacilli; order Bacillales; family Cytobacillaceae; genus Cytobacillus; species Cytobacillus praedii. Next base: position 2,082 of record NZ_LMBX01000042.1, on the reverse strand, counting down.
TTAATATGGATTACACTGGACCAAAGCCTGTATCTGTTGAGCAGTCAGAATCGATTTTTGCTGGAAAGACAGTCGTGCTAACCGGGAAATTAGAAAAGCTGAAGAGAAATGAAGCGAAAGACAAAATCGAAGCGCTAGGCGGCAACGTTTCAGGGAGTGTCAGCAAAAAGACAGATATTGTTATCGCAGGGGAAGATGCAGGATCAAAACTTGCGAAAGCACAGGAATTAGGGATTGAGGTTTGGGACGAGGAGAGACTGATTGAAGAATTAAATGTGTAAGAGGTGGAATGACATGAAAAAAATAATAATGCTTTCTCTATCTCTTATTCTTCTGCTTACAGGCTGTGCGCCGAATTTTAATAAGCAGGAGGAGGTCGTTCAGGATACAGAAGATGCAAAAGAGAAAGCGATCATACCAAACTACAAAATATCAGATAATGACTATCAAACAATTCTGCCCTTCAAACCAAGTAAGTCAAGAGGGCTAGTTGTTAATAATATTAATTCAAAATATAATCTTTCTGAATTTGAAACAGGGCTAATGAGAGTAGCAAAGAATACTTTTGATCCTGATAAATATGTATTTCAGGAAGGGCAATTTATTGAAAGTGAGCAAATCAAAGGTTGGCTAAATCGTAAGTATACAGCCGAGCAATTAAAGGAAAAAAAAATGAAGGAAGAAGAAAATATCGGCCTTAATCCTGCAGATGATGGAAAAGAAGAAACGCCTAAATACCTTGCACACGTTTTAGAGCATGATTATTATGTGAAAAATGATGAGGGAAAGTATAAATTAGGGGGAGTAGTTGTTGGTCTAGCTTTGAACTCGGTTTATTATTATCAAAAAGTTAAATTTGGCGCTTGGTATGAGACCAAAATTCCCCATGCAGAATTAGAAAAAGAGGGTAAACGTGTTGCCGATGAAGTATTGAATCGATTACGTAAAATGGATGATCTAAAGGATGTTCCTATTACAATTGCATTATTTGAACAACAAAGCAGGACATCAGTTGTTCCGGGTACTTTCTTTACTTATGCAAATGCAGAAAAAGGAAGTGCAAACCTTGGGGGATGGGAAAAAATTAAAGAGGAGTATCTTCAATTCCCATCAACTGAAGCATCTGAAAGTCATCGAGATGATTTAAATGCTTTTCTTAATTTTAAACAAGATGTAGAAGTTTATTTTCCAAATTTTAATGGCGTAATAGGGAAGGCGTTTTATGCAGATGGACAGCTGAAGCAGCTTAATATTAGTATTCCCATTCAATTCTATGGAAAAGCAGAAGCGGTTGGTTTCACCCAATATGTTACTGGTCTTGTCGTGAAACATTTTCCTGCTTATATATCTGTGCAAGTAGAAGTTTCGTCAGTGAATGGTCCAGAAGGGCTCATTGTCCGTAAAGCAGACCAAAACGAGCCATTTGTTCATATATATCAATAAGGAAATTGGGGATAATATGACTGATTGTAAGAATCACATATCATCTCCAATTATTTGTGTAATATAGTATTCATTTACACAGAATGTTTGAAGAAGTGAAATGAAACATGATAAGATAAGCTTGTTGGAATGGGAGCCTTTTTAAGAGATATACTAACCTTAAAAGGGATAACATCTGGTAAAAAGGGTGTAGCTTTAATACATAGGAGGCGGAAACTTTGGTACAACCATACAAACATGAACCATTTACTAATTTTAAATTGGAAGAAAATCATCAAGCCTATTTAACTGGTTTAAAA
>NZ_LMBX01000042.1:0-307 GCF_001439605.1 Cytobacillus praedii | reverse complement strand
ATAAGATCGTTTCTTATAACCCTGCTAATAAAACAGAAGTGATTGGCCGTGTGTCTAAAGCAAACCGTGATCTTGCTGAAAAAGCAATGCAAGCTGCAGTAGAAGCATTTAAAACGTGGAAAAAAGTAAAAGCAGAAACACGTGCAGATGTTTTATTCAAAGCAGCTGCCATCATTCGCCGCCGTAAGCATGAGTTCTCTGCACTTTTAACAAAAGAAGCGGGCAAGCCATGGAATGAAGCAGATGCTGATACAGCAGAAGCGATCGATTTCCTTGAATTCTATGCACGTCAAATGTTGAACATTAA
>NZ_LMBX01000041.1:15104-31375 GCF_001439605.1 Cytobacillus praedii | reverse complement strand
AGTATTGTTCTATTTCTATTTTAAAACAAAAAAGACTGTAGGCAAACTCGATTTTCATCGAGTTTGTCTACAGTCTGTAAGGGAAAATCCTCAATTACAATTGAGGATTTTCCCTTTTATTATTGGGATAATTGGCCTCGGCCATTAAATGATTGTTTTTGTACAACTGAACCCAATTTTTCCTGATAATACATCCAAACAACGATAATTAAGCTAGCAAGTGCTACTTGTGATAATGCCATAAACCCTATTGCATAATGTCCGGTCAAGTTAAATAAGAATGAGAGCATAAGCGGTGGAAAGAACCCTCCTAAGCCACCCATTGCTGAAACAATCCCATTTACAATTCCGCCTTGCTTTGAGAAATACATTGGCACTAGTTTAAAAATAGTTCCATTGCCAATACCAGCACAGAAAGCAATTGTTAAACAGCCGATAGAATAAAAAGTCAATGTCGGATTAAATGCTAATAAGATTCCTGATACGGTTAAACCTGCAAAAACAATCATTAAAATCTTAAATGAATTAAACTTATCACCAAGCCAGCCGCCTAATGGACGGACAAACGTTGCAATGGCTATAAATCCTGCTGTTCTTAATCCTGCATCCACTTTATCCAACTCAAAATTTGCTACAAGGAAGTTTGGCAGATAAATTGTAAATGCTACAAATGCTCCAAATGTTAAGAAATAGAACAAGCTTAAACACCATAGCTTTTCATTTTTGTATACACTTTTTATTTGATCCTTTAATGGAGTGACTACCTTTGGTTCATTTTTATCCCCTAGGAAAAAGTTTATCACCGCTACGATTAATACAATGATTAAGTAAAGTTGAACGGTTGTTTGCCAGCCTAGTTGAGTAGCAATCACGGGTGCTGCAAATGTGGTAATGGCAGTACCTACATTCCCTACACCATAGATACCATTTACAAAACCATGTCGTTCTTTCGGATAATACTTCGGTAATGAAGTAACTCCCACTGAAAATACTGCTCCGCTTATTCCTAAAAATAAGCCTCCTACAAGTAAATCTATAAATGAATTAGAGATGCTAATGTAGTAAATCGGAAAAACTAAAAGAATAAAGCTGATAGAAAATAATTTCCTAGCACCAAAACGATTTGTCCAATAGCCAATAGGTACTCTTAATATTGATCCAAGGACTACCGGAATTGCCGTTACTAATGCTAACTGATTGGCACTCAATTGAATTTCTTCTTTAATGAATGGCATTAGTGCTGATAAAATAACCCATACCATAAACCCAGCAATTAAACTAAATGTCTGAAGAGGTAATTGTAACGCCTTCGCTTTCATGTGAAAGATCCCCTTTCGATCCTACCTTATTAATGGTGAGGATAATGATTTCCTTAATGAGTTCATCTTAAAAAAATTAGGGCAACAAAGATGTGAAGAGCTTCACACTTTAATTGAAGTTCATAAATTCTTCACAGTTAAAAACAAGCCGTTTACTCTATCAAAATGGTACTATATAGTTAACAACACGGATGTATAAAAAAGGGTGATAACTGAATGGTACAATCAATGAAACCAACACACTCAATTGAAATAAAAGAATTACTTCAGCTGGCTGATCGAACGATTAAAACGGTAAAAGGCCAATATTTATTTCAAGAAGGAGAACACGCTGAAGAGCTCTACTTAATTATTTCTGGCAAAGTACAAATAAGTAAAATTTCAAAAGATGGACGTGAACTTGCTTTACGTATTTGTGGAGACAATGATATTTGCGGGGAACTGACATTATTTACTCACTCACCAAAATATTTACTAAGTGCCCTAATCCTTGAAAACGGGGAAATCGCTGCGATAAAAAAAGACGTAATAGAAAGAGAAATTTTTCAAAATAGTGCCCTTGCCTTTGAATTCATGAAGTGGATGAGTGATCATTTCCGAAAAACACAAACAAAATTTAGGGATCTTGTTCTCAATGGAAAAAAAGGGGCTCTTTATTCCACTATTATTCGAATGACGAATAGTTATGGCATTAAAAAAAACGATGGCATCTTAATTGATCTCCCATTAACAAACCAAGAGCTAGGAAATTTTTGCGGAACATCAAGAGAAAGCACAAATCGTCTACTAAATGAGTTAAAGCGTGATGGGATCATCTCCATCAAAAAAGGAAAAATTACGGTTCATCATTTACAATTTCTTAAAGATGAAATAGGCTGCGAAAACTGTCCTGCCATTTATTGCAGTATTGAATAGAAAGGTAAATACTAAAGTCTAGCCAAAAACGGCTAGACCTTTTTATATACAACTGTCTATGAAAAGGCAGAACACCCGGCAAATGGACAAGGTATTCGTGAAGAAATAGCCTTATATTGATTATAAAGAGATCTGGTAAATGCACTTTTTACTAAAAACTGGTATGTAACCATAAATGAAGCAAATTATGCCCCAGTTCATATTTAACGTACTCGATGAAAATAAAGCGATAGTTTTCGATTTAATCAAGCAGTGAGCAAAAACCTGAAATATCAGATAATAATTGAATTTGGACTGCAGTTTCAAATAAAGAAGTCACTCCAGAGGCAAAACTTCTGCCAGTCACAAATACACCTAAATGACATTATGGAATAGACGCAGGTGTATGCAATATCACTACATACTTGGCTAGCAGTTATTTTAATGGATGAATGATGTTATTGAAATTAATATAGCGTATCTTATACACTTATAAATGTGGAAGCAGACACTAAAAAGCACAAAAAGAGCACCACTTAGTAGTTACGCTCTTTTTGTACTGTATTAGGGTTTATTGCCCACTCATCGTTCCGCCTGTCCCTGGCATTTGATGGTTTCTACCGTCATCATATAACCGGTCATTTTGCTGTACATCGTTTAACAAACCGGGGTTATTATCCCTATTATTTGTATTATCTCTAGCTGGATTCAAATTGGAGTCTGCAGGATCCAATCGATCATTATTATTCTGTGGCTCATAACGAACAGGACGAAAGTTTACATCCTCCGTATCGTTCATACGATTGTTGTTAACACCGCATGCAGATAATAATCCTAGTGAAAACACAGCAAACATAACTGTAAATAGCAGTTTTTTCATCATAACAAACGCCCTCCTATTTTTTTTATAAGGCTATATTAATTTGCGCTTTTTTCTTTTTCTTAAACTTGAAATATTTACTCATTTTTACCGTTTCAATTATTTGATATTTCTATCTCAAATTGATATCCTAAAACTGCAATTGAAGGGAAATGAGTTGTAAAGGAGACATTTTGATGAAGTTTGTAACCTTAAATAATGGATTAAAAATGCCGCAGCTTGGGTTCGGTGTATGGCAAGTGGAAAATGATCAAGCAGAGGTAGCCGTTGCTAAAGCAATTGAGGTGGGCTATACGTCTATTGATACAGCAATGATTTACCAGAATGAAAGTGGTGTCGGCAAAGCCATCCAAGCCACTTCTGTTCCACGTGAAGAACTTTTTATTACTACAAAAGTTTGGAATAGTGATCAAGGCTACGAAAATACATTACGTGCATTTGATGAAAGCCTAGCAAGACTTGGCCTTGACTATGTTGATCTCTACTTAATTCATTGGCCAACGCCAGAGTACGATCAGTATGTTGATACATATAAGGCATTAGAAAAACTTTACCATGATGGACGTGTGAAAGCGATTGGGGTTTGTAATTTTGACATCGAGCATCTTGAGCACATCTTAAAAGAATGTGATGTCAAGCCTGTCCTAAACCAGGTTGAGTGTCATCCTTACCTTGATCAAAAAGAGCTTAAAGACTTTTGTGCAAAACATGAGATTTTTATCGAAGCATGGAGTCCTTTACAGCAAGGCGGCGAAGTGCTAAGCGAAGAAATCATTCAAAAAATCGCAAAAGATCATGGGAAATCACCAGCACAAATCGTCTTGCGCTGGCATTTGCAAAATAATACCATCGTCATCCCAAAATCTGTCACTCCAGCTAGAATTGAAGAAAACTTCAATGTTTTTGATTTTGAACTTTCAGCTAATGAAATGGAAGAAATCAACAAGCTTAATCGCAACGAACGCAAAGGACCAAAACCAAGTGAAATGAACGTTAGATAAAAAAAGCAGTCCCGAAACCTTATTGAAGGTTTTGGGACTGCCTTTTTTGTGCTGTAGCTAGATATTTTTTCCCATCATACCTATAAATTTGTACCTGAAGACTTATTTAAATAAAAATTACAATGAAAAAGACCTCCGATTGAACGTTTTTTTTCATAAATAATCGTTGGACTAGTTGTCATATCATCAGATTCACCACATAAAATGTACAAGTTATATAACTCAATTCTGAGTGGAGTGGTGGATGTTTAAATACCAGTATTTTACTAAGCTATATTATATTAGGTTTTACATTAGCAGCTCCAATTGGCCCAGTGAACTCTGCACGTTTGGATAAAGGGATAAAAAATGGATTTTGGCATGCCTGGGTGGTAGGTGCCGGCTCAATGATTGCTGATGGAGTCTTCATGATAATCGTTTATTTAGGAATGGTTCATTTTCTTGAGATTCCTATTGTCCAAATATTTCTCTGGCTATTTGGCGGATTTATCCTCATCTACTCAGGTATTGAAAGTATTGTCAGAGCAGGCTCTTTTACTTTAGCAGACAGCAGGGGAAAAGAATCAATCATTAAATGTTTCTTCACTGGATTTATTATGTCCATTACAAGCCCCATGTCTATTCTCTTTTGGCTGGGTATATATGGCTCAGTCTTAGCGAAAACTGCACAAACAAATGGAACTGCATCCTTATTAATATATAGCAGTATGATATTTCTAGGTTTATCATTATGGGATATTCTTGTAGCTGGATTGACAACAGGCTTTAGAAGATTCCTAAATAATAACAGTCTTAAAATGATTTCTATCATTTCTGGATATTCCTTAGTTGGTTTTGGCTTATATTTTGGATATCAAGGATTAGTTAGTTTATTAATAGGTTAAAATTACATCCTTTTTCTAGGATTGCGTATTCAATGGTGAATGGACGACTAATTCATTAGAACTTTTTTGTTCCTTATTTGTAAATTCTTCAGGATATCCGTAACTGCCATGCTCACTTAAATCTAAACCCATTAATTCTTCTTCTTTAGTCACTCGAATGCCATTCATTACTTTTTTCATTGCATATAAAGCTATAAATGAGACAGCAAAGGAAAAAATAGCTGTTACAGTCACACCCATCATTTGAACGCCTAGCTGTTCAAGCCCGCCACCATAAAACAATCCTGGTTTGCCAACGGATGCTAATTCAGGCGCAGCAAATAATCCTGTTGATAACGTTCCCCATACTCCTGCTAAGCCATGGACAGAAAGTGCAAAAATCGGATCATCAATCTGTAATTTTTCAACCAGCCTAGCTCCATAAAAGACAAGCAACCCAGCAATGATACCAATTACAACTGCTGCCCATGTTTCAACAAAAGCACAAGAAGCTGTAATTGAAACGAGCCCTGACAAGGCTCCATTCAACATTGTCGGTACATCCGATTTTCCCATTATTGCCCATGAAATAAGCAAAGCACTGATTGCACCTGCAGCTGCTGACAAATTAGTATTTAAGGCAATAAAACCAAAAAATCCATCTTCAACGCCTAATGTACTTCCCGCATTAAATCCAAACCAGCCTATCCATAAAATAAGCACGCCTAAAGCTGTGAATACCTGGTTGTGACCATGCAGATTATTTGCCGTGCCATCCTTATTGTATTTCCCAATACGCGGCTTTAATAAAATCGTAGCTGCAAGTGCAGCCATCGCACCTGTTAAATGGACAACTGTCGAACCAGCAAAATCCTGTTTCCCATGTTCTGCCAACCAGCCCCCGCCCGATATCCAATGTGCAACGATTGGATAAATGAGGCTTGAAAAAATAAGAGCAAAAATGAGATATACTGATAACTTCGCCCGCTCTGCAAAACCGCCAAATGCAATAGTTAAGGCAATTCCAGCAAATGCAAGTTGAAACACGAAGAAAGCAGCCTTGGAATAACTAGTTTCTAATGTTTCTTCCCCTGAATAGAAAAAATCAGACATGCCTACAAAGAAGTTCCCATTGCTGCCAAAAATAAACCCATAGCCAACTGCCCAAAAAATAATAGACGCAATTCCAAAAGAAAATATAGTCTTACCTGCAATATGACCAGCATTTTTCATTCTTGTAGAACCTGCTTCTAATAAAATAAAACCACCCTGCATGAAAATGACCAAAATTGCACCTAGCATAATCCATAAACTGTTTACAAAAAATAATTCAGTCATCCTCACACCACCATTTTTAAATTTTTTTCTATTTCATCTTACTCATCATATATTTATCACATTCATTAGCAGCCTCCCTCCCTTCTTTGATTGCCCAGACAACTAAACTTTGGCCTCTCCTTACATCTCCAGCTATAAATACCCCGTCTAAATTAGTTGTATACTTATCATTTGTTACGTTCATTTTCTGACGTTTATCTTGATCCAGTGTAAATGCATCCAGCAATTCCTTTTCAGCACCACTGAATCCAATCGCTATAAGTACAAGATCAGCGGGCCAAATTTTTTCACTGCCGGGAATTTCATGAATAAAAGTATTCCCATACAGATCCGATGCAATCTCTAATTGTACTGTGTGCAGTTCTTTTACATGCCCGCTTTCATCGCCAATAAATCTCTTCGTTAAAATTGAATATTCCCTTGGGTCTTTACCTGTTTGTACACTTGCTTCTTCATATGCATAATCCAACGAGAAGGTATTTGGAAATTCAGGCCACGGATTAGCAGCTGTACGCTCCATTGGGAGCTTCGGATGCTTCCCGAACTGTACAATCCTTTTACACTGATGCCGTAAGGCAGTGGCGATACAGTCTGCCCCTGTATCACCTCCGCCAATGACAACAACATCCTTTCCTTCTGCCGAAAGATATGCATGATCCCCCAAATTAGAATCTAGCAGACTTTTCGTGTTGGCTGTTAAATAATCCATTGCAAAATGGATTCCCTTTAGCTCTCTTCCTTCTATAAATAAGTCTCTTGGTTTATGTGCTCCGGTACAGAGAATAACAGCATTAAAACTCTTGCGTAATTCGACTGCTTGAATGTCTTTTCCAATTTCCGTATTTGTAACAAACTGTATGCCTTCGGCTTCTAATAAACGCACTCTTCGCTCTACAATGTCTTTTTCAAGCTTCATATTCGGGATGCCATACATGAGCAAGCCACCGATCCGATCAGAACGTTCATAAACAGTTACTGAATGCCCCATCTTGTTCAGCTGATCTGCACATGCAAGCCCCGCTGGGCCAGAACCGACGATTGCTACTGACTTACCTGTACGTATGGCCGGCGGGTTTGGAGTAATCCAGCCTTCAGTGAAACCTTTATCAATAATGGCTCGTTCAATGCTCTTTATGGCGACAGGAGAATCATTGATAGCCGCTGTACAGGATCCTTCACAAGGAGCTGGGCATACACGCCCAGTAAACTCGGGGAAATTATTTGTTTTCACTAACTTCTCGAGTGCTTCTTTCCATCTTCCACGGTAAATAAGGTCGTTCCATTCCGGAATTAAATTATTGGTTGGGCAGCCTATCATGGACTTTCCTAATTGGATTCCGGTATGACAAAATGGGGTCGCACAATCCATACATCGTGCCCCTTGCTTTTCCATGCTGTCTTTCGAAAGCGGCTGCTGATATTCCTTCCAGTCCTGTACGCGGTCACTTGGTTTTCTTTCCAACGGGACTTCCCTGTCATATTCAATAAAACCAGTATCTTTTCCCATCGATGCACTCCTTTCTTTTTTCTTAATTCATTAAGCTTATAGTTCTTGACATCGAATCTGTTTTATCAAGCTTAAAAACACCAGTTTTACTTCCGTTCTTTTTCAGGTTTCCTTCCACTTTTTGGATGGCACGTTTATATTCCTTAGGGATTACTTTCACCCAAACCGGTAACAGCTCGCTCCAATGGTGGAGAATATACTTGGCACGTGAACTATTTGTATAATGGTGATACTTTTGAATGAGCTGTTTCAGCTCCTCTGCTTCTTCACCCTTTTCTACCTGCTCCAAGGATATTAAATCCCGATTGCATTTTTTATAGAAGCTATCAAAATCCTCAGCAAAGACATAGGCTAATCCACCAGACATTCCAGCCGCGAAATTTTTACCCACTGATCCAAGGATAGCAACCCGTCCACCCGTCATATACTCGCAGCCATGATCGCCTATTCCCTCTGCAACCGCACGAACACCACTATTTCTAACACAAAAACGTTCCCCTGCTAACCCATGGACATAGGCTTCACCCGATGTCCCACCATAGAAAGAAACATTTCCAATAACCGTGTTTTCTTCGGGAACAAATTTTGATTTCCCTGATGGCTTTACAATGATTTTTCCGCCCGATAACCCTTTGCCTACATAATCATTTGCTTCCCCTTCCAGAGTCAAAGTGACCCCTTTCGGTAAAAATGCTCCAAAGCTTTGTCCTGCTGTTCCCAAAAACTGCAAATCAATCGTATCTTCTGGAAGACCTGCCTGCCCATAGTGCTTGGTTAACTCACTTCCTACAATTGTGCCTACCGTGCGATGAATATTTTGAATTGGAAAGCTGGCTTTTACTTTCTTTTTTTGTGTCAGTGCTGGCTTACAAATATCTAATAGCACTCTATGATCAAGTGATTGTTCAAGCTTGTGGTTTTGCTGCATCTGTTTATACATCCCTCCGTTATATAAAGCATTAGGCTTATATAAAATTGTTGAGAGATCCAAGTCTTTTGTCTTCCAGTGTGTTTTTGATTTATCTATTTGCATTAGTCTATTTGTTTGGCCAACCATTTCATTGATTGTTCTAAAACCAAGCTTTGCCATGATTTCACGAACATCCTCCGCTATAAATCGCATAAAATTCACTAGATAATCTGCTTCTCCATGAAACTTTTTGCGCAACTCTGGATCTTGGGTAGCAATCCCGACAGGACAAGTATTTAAATGACAAGCACGTACCAGAACACACCCTAAAACAACGAGAGGAGCTGTTCCGAAACCGAATTCCTCTGCTCCTAGAAGAGTTGCAATAACAATATCTCGGCCTGTCATCATTTTCCCGTCTGCTTCCAGTGCCACTCGGTCTCTTAGTCCATTGAGCATCAACGTTTGATGTGTTTCTGCAAGACCAATTTCCCATGGCATACCAGTATGCTTAATACTCATCTTCGGCGCTGCTCCCGTTCCACCTTCTGATCCGCTGATTAAAATGACATCTGCCAGCCCCTTTGCAACCCCAGCAGCAATCGTGCCAACTCCTGCCTTCGCGACGAGCTTAACACTTATTCTTGCTTGGGGATTAACACTTTTTAAATCATGAATCAGCTGTGCAAGGTCTTCTATTGAGTAAATATCATGGTGCGGCGGAGGGGAAATAAGACCAACCCCTGGAGTAGATCCACGTACTTCTGCTATCCATGGATAAACTTTGCTTCCTGGTAAATGACCACCTTCGCCTGGCTTTGCCCCTTGCGCCATCTTAATTTGAATTTCCTCTGCATGGACTAAATAATGGCTTGATACACCAAATCTCCCTGAAGCGACCTGTTTAATCGCACTTCCTCTTCTATCGCCATTTTCATCTGGAATACAGCGGCCATAATGTTCTCCCCCTTCACCGCTATTGCTTTTGCCGCCAATCCTATTCATCGCAATCGCGATTGTTTCATGAGCCTCCTGGCTTAAAGAACCATATGACATCGCACCCGTTTTAAAGCGTCTGCAAATCGATTCAATGCTTTCCACTTCTTCTACAGGAATCGGTGATGACTCTCGAAATTCAAACATCCCACGCAAGAAAATAAGCTGTTCTTCATTTGCCAGTTTCGCATATTTTTTATATAGCTGATAATCATTAGTACGACATGCGTGCTGCAGGAGATGAATGGTTTCAGGACGAAATGCGTGCGCTTCCCCACCTTGACGCCATTGAAAGTCACTCCCACTTTCTAATGATTCTGTTTTATTTTTGGAATGGAATGCTTCCGCATGCCGAAGTAATGTTTCTTTCGCAATTGCCTCCAGATTCATTCCTCCTAATCTTGCGGAAGTTCCAGTAAAATACGTATCGATAACAAGAGGATCAATTCCAACAGATTCAAAAATCTGTGCACCCCGATAGCTTTGAATGGTAGATATCCCCATTTTAGAAAGGACTTTTACTATTCCATTCGTTGCAGCGTGAATGTAGTTTTCAATTGCTTTAATGTAGTCTATTGATTGAGTTTGCCTGTTAACCAGCATGTCTTTAATCGTCTGTAATGCCAGATATGGATTAATTGCATCTGCCCCATAACCGATCAGCATACAAAATTGATGGACATCCCGAGCCTCTCCTGTTTCTACAATAATACTTGCCTTTGTTCTAGTTCCTTGCCGTACTAAATGGTGATGGAGCCCACTTACCGCAAGGAGTGCTGGTATACCTGCTGCCGTTTCATTAACATTTCGATCGGACAAAATAATGATTGATACTCCATTTGCTACCGCTTGATCAACCGAAGAAAATAAGTGATTTAATGATTCTTCTAAACCACTTTCTACATTTTTGTAATCAAATAATATAGGGAATGTTCTTGTTTTAAACGAAGCATAAGGATTATGACGAAGCCGCATAAGTTGATTATTCGTACAAATTGGCGTATCCATCCTTATTCGATGGCAGCTATCTTGCATTGGGTTGAGTAAATTTCCTTCAGCACCCAGCAATGTAACTGTTGATGTAACAAATGTTTCACGAATGGCATCTATTGGAGGATTCGTAACTTGGGCAAACAGCTGTCTAAAGTAATTGTATAAAAGCTGTGAACGATTGGAGAGAACAGCTAGGGGTGTATCGTTTCCCATGGAACCAACAGACTCTTTCCCCTCCATTGCCATTGGTTCAATTTGCTTTGTCAGCTCTTCATACGTGTATCCGAATGCACGCTGCAATTGTAATCCATTTATCCTTTTATCATGATGGGACACCTTTACTTCCGGCAGCTCCTTCAAATGAATTTGCCTTTCATTCAACCATTTACGGTAGGGAAAGCCATTTGCTATGCATTGCTTTATTTCCTCATTCAATAGAATTCTTCCTTTTTGTACATCTACTATCAACATTTCTCCAGGACTCAATCTTCCTTTGTGAATAATTTGATCAGGCTCTATATCAATGACTCCTGCCTCAGAAGAAAATATGATTGTATCATCCTCTGTTACATAGTACCGTGCCGGACGGAGTCCATTGCGATCAAGCATGGCTCCGATTTGCTTACCATCTGTAAAAGCTAAAGCAGCCGGTCCATCCCACGGTTCCATCAAATGGCTGTGATATTCATAAAATGCTTTTAATGAATCCTCCATTTCATCGTCTTTTTCCCATGGTTCTGGAACCATCATCATTGCTGCATGAGATAGAGCGCGGCCAGATAACGCCAAAAATTCTAGACAATTATCAAAAGCTGAAGAGTCACTGCCATCTAAATCAATAATAGGTAAAATTTCTTTAATTTCTAAACCGAAAACTGAGGATTCAATTATTTGTTCGCGGGCTTTCATCCAATTAACGTTTCCTTTTAACGTATTTATTTCTCCATTATGAATTAAATATCGGTTTGGATGAGCTCTTTCCCAGCTCGGAAAAGTATTCGTACTAAATCTTGAATGTACAAGAGAAAAGGCAGATTCAAAAAGGTCCTCCTGCAAATCAATAAAATATGTTTCTAGCTGTTCAGGAGTTAGCATTCCTTTGTAAATAATCGTCCTGGAAGAAAGACTGCAAAAATAAAACATTTCATTTCCGGCCAATCGTTTCTCTCGAATGGTTTTTTCCGTTCTTTTTCGAATAACATAGAGCTTTCTTTCGAAGGAATCTTCGTCCATTTCTTCATCTATTTTCCCAATAAACACTTGGCAAATAAATGGCTGACTTTTTTTTGCAGCATTCCCAAGTGCTGAATCATCGGTTGGTACCATTCTCCAGCCCAATAGTTGCTGTCCCTCTCCCTCGATGATTTCTTTTAATACATGTTCACATCGTTTCCGCCATTGTGGCTTTTGTGGCAAAAAGATCATTCCAACCCCATAATTTCCAATTTCCGGAATCCTCATCTCTCCACATTTTGTTAAGAAAAACTGATGAGGCAGCTGGGTCAATATTCCTGCACCATCCCCAGTGGCTGGATCACTTCCTTGACCTCCTCGATGCTCTAACCGATTAAGCATTGACAGACCCTTCCTAATTATTTGATTGGATTTGCTGCCTTTTACATTAGCTATAAAACCTATTCCGCATGCATCACGTTCGAACACCGGATCATATAAACCTTGTTTCAAAGGAGTTATGTTATTGTTCATCATTTCACCCTTTCTTTAAGATAATGAAGAATTAAAGATCACCTCTTATTTAATCGATTGAATTTTTATAATTTTCTTATTTTCATATTGTATATTTTACAATCAATCTAATCAATATGTATTTTATATGAAATCAATCTAATTTTTAGATTAATCGTTTATTTCGAAAGTAAAAAAACTGCGATGGATGAATTGTTCTTAAACAATCAGCCATCGCAGTTTTTTTATTCCATTTCAAACACTTTATTTAATCTAGTTAATTCGAACAGTTCCTTTATTTTCCCGCGAACCCCTTTAATTGTTAATGCCCCTCCTTTTTGTGTACATCTTTTATGGAGGGCAATGAGTACACCTAAGCCTGAACTATCTATATAGTTTAATCCGCCTAACTCTATATCTATCATATAAATACCTTTATCAAGCTGCCGAAGAAGCCTTTCACGTAATTCTGAAGCCTCTTCAACGTATAAATCCCCTTCCAAAACAACCTTTATCCTAGTTGGTGTAGTTGATGAAATTTCAATATTCTTCATCATGGCCGGCTAATCTCCTTATATTTTAAAAATTTGTACGGATGTTTTTAGTTCCATGGCCATCGCACATACTTCTTCTGCACTCCCCGATAATGTCTCAATTGCCGCAGTCGATTCTTCGGTGGCGATGGAGACTTCTTCTGTTTTTGCAGTAGTATTTTCCATTACGGTTGAAAGCTCATCAATTAGCGAAACAATTTTCTCAGAACTTGCCACTTCTTCATCTGTCACATCAGTAATTCCATCTACTTCTTTTGACGTAACAGAAACAGCTGAAAGAATGCGGTCCAGTGCATGACCTGCACTGGCTACAATTCCCACCCCTTGCTCAACCTCCATTCTATTTTGCTGCATCGCTTTTACCGCTTCACCCGTGCTGCCAGAAATTTTCCTTACGAGCTCTCCTACTTGATGTGCTCCATCATTGGATTGTTCCGCCAATTTACGGACTTCTTCTGCAACAACTGCAAACCCACGTCCCTGGTCTCCTGCTCTTGCAGCTTCAATGGAAGCATTTAACGCTAGGAGATTCGTTTGATCAGCTATGTTTGTTATCATTTGCGTTATATGTCCGATTTCAATGGAATACTGATCTAATCGCTGAATAAGTCCTTCTGTTTCTATTGTCCTTCTTTTAATGGTTTCCATCTTATGAATGGATTCATTTACAATTTCCTTGCCTTCACTTGCCGTTTCATAGGTAGATTTCGAATTGAGTAAAGCTGACGAAGCTTTTCTCTTAGCAATTTGAATAAGCGAGGATAGCTCTAATAAAACTTTTGTTACATCCATGACTGATTGGTTTCCCTTTTCAGTGTTCTCTGCTACTTGATTCATTGAAACCGATACCTCTGTAGCGGATGCAGCCACTTGTTCGCTAGAAGCTGCCATTTCTTCCGAAAAAGCTGATAACTCCTTTGAAGACTGATAGACAGTAGAAACTACTTTTCTCAAAGATTCATTCATCTCGTTAAATGAGCGTGCGAGATCACCAATTTCATCCTTATTTTTTATTTGAATCGCTTCACACGTCAAATCTCCGTTAGCTATCTTGGACGCTATCTCAGATATTTTCTTAAGTGGCTGAGCAATCATTTTCCCTTCAAATAGTCCAATTCCAATCGCTAATACAACAGCAAATAGTACGATAATTAGCAGTGTTATTCTTGATTGAGTATATTCCTTTTCACTCTGATTTACTAAGTCTTCAGCAACTTGTTTCTTGATTACGATCAGCTCTTTTAAGTTTTCACTTGCAAGACTAAACGGTTCCCTTCCAAGCTTTAATCCTTCGTTCGCTTCCTCATACTCCCCATTTCTAATCAGGGAAATATTTTTTTCGACACGATCTGTAAACAGCGTCCAATTCGTTTGAAACTCATCAAACTTTTTCCTTTCAATCGGCTTCATGCTTCCTTTTTCATATTCACTTATTAGCTCACTTATATAAGCTATATTCTCTTCAGCAATTGTTGTTAGAGCAGGATCCTTAGTATTTCCGGCTGTTACCATTTGAACTCTAGTGTTCTCTGAATACTTGGCAATCTCAGCAATTTGACTTAATGGAACAACACTGTCCTCATGCATTGATATTCCATTCTCATTTACTGAGGAGAGTGTGGATACTGCTGTAACACCAAGTCCGGCCATCATAACAACAATAATAAAATACGATAATAGTAGTTTCTTGGTTAACTTCGACATCTACCTGGGCACCTCAACACTTTTTTGATTTGAACTATTTATTGCATTTTGTTTTATGTATTTCATTAGAAGCAATTCATTTCCTTTGCGATTATAAATCATTTTATCAGCAGCCATTCTTATGATGCCAAGCCCTCTCCCAGATTCACTTGATAAATTTCTCTCAAATAATAACTCTGGTGAACTAGTCATCTCTTTTAATACTTTTCTAACATTAAAGCCCCCACCTAGATCTTTAATTCGAATGACGAGACGATTGCCAGCGGTAACTCTCATACTCAATGTAATCGGTTTCCGCGAATGGGTAGAACATAGGGCATTATTTACCGCTTCATTAATTGCCACTTCCAATAGAAATGAATCTTTCTCACCAAAAATGTGCTGCACAACTGCTTTAATTAAAGAACGAAGCTGACGAAATTCTTCATGTGTATGAAATCTAAGCTGAAGTGTATACATTCATCCCCCTCCAACTTGTTTTACCAAGACTCCGATGGCGGATGCATCATCTTTTAATTCGGAAATACTCATCCTTCTTAACATGTTCATATTTCCTTTTAAGTCATTTGCATATAACCGATTATTCATTTCAAAAATATCCATAAAACCATCTGTCATGAAAAACAGTAATTCCCCCATTTTAATCTCCTCTGTTATCTCATCAAAAGTAGGATCACTTAATATTCCTAAATATGGACCAGGCTGTTTAATGACATTTATTTCACCATTTGTTTGACATTTAATAAATTTATTAATTCCCGCACAGGCATATGTAAATAAACCATCTTCTAAATTGATTCTGAAACAAAGAGCTGCAGCAAAAGTATCTTCTAAAAAATAACTCATAGATTCTTGGTTAATGGTCTTCAGTATCTCTACTAACGTACGATTGTGATCAAAGTTTTGACGAAACAAGACTCGTAAAACTGAATTTTGGAAAGAAGCAGTTACCCCATGCCCCATTATATCTATGATATAACCAGATAAAATTCTCTTTTCCGAGTCCCAGTAATAATCAAAGAAATCTCCTCCAAGATAGTTTAATGGCCTGAAAACAGTGTCGATTTCCAACATTTTTATATTCATTGCTGAAGGGAGCAAGGTTCTTTGCAGCATTCCGGTTCTCACGATATCCTTTCGCAGTTTTTCTTCCTCTGAGATGTCTGACACAACCCCCACGTATTGGTTAATCGTATCTTGCTTATCTCTAATAGCAATGATACTTAGCTTTTGAAGAAACAAACGACCGCATTTATGCCGATTCCAGATCTCTCCTTCCCATCTCCCTTCTGAAGTAATCCTCTTCCATAATTCACGGTAAAAGGCTTGATCATGAAGGTTAGATTTAATAATATTAAGATTTCTCCCTATTAATTCTTGTACAGAATAGCCTGTAATCGAGCAATATGCTTGATTGACATTTAGGATATTCGCATTTATATCTGTAATAACTAGGCCTTCTTTCATTCCTTGGAAAACTGAATAAACGACATTTGAGGAAGTCAGCAGTTTATGTAATTCGTCATTGTCCCCTCTATGATCCATGTTTTTTTCTATTGCTATTCTCTACACCTTCTTTGTCGATTTTTCCCATTAAATCATTTTATTACTTTATACCTATTTTTC
>NZ_LMBX01000041.1:0-15085 GCF_001439605.1 Cytobacillus praedii | reverse complement strand
ATAAAAAAAAAAAAAAAAAAAAAAAAAAAACACTAACGACTGTTAGTGCATTAAACAAATAATTATTAAAGTTTCCAATTATTTTTCTCGGACTACTTCTCCTCTTGCTTTTTCACGTTCTTCATTCCATAGCTTTATGTGAGTGAAGATCGAAAATAGAAGAAAAAAGTTCATCGCCCATACAGATACAAACGGTCCAATGCCACCAAAATCGATTGTTTGGTAGCTTTTTAATAACAATACTATATAGGCTTCAATGAAAACGAGGATAAATCCCCCAATTCCAGCAGCTGTTATCCGTATCAAACTTTTCCCTCCCTTCATCTAATTATAATTATTATAATCTATTTCCAACATATACTAAATGATTTAGCTCACTAAATTGTCATATTTTTTTAATTTTCTCTCTTGATTTTTATTTCTCATCATTAAATTAAAATGTTCCTAATATGTTCATAACAATTTTACGTATATGTGAATTTTATCACAAACATTAATTTGAGATTGATGTTTATGGTATTTTTTAGATGTAATCATTAAATATGTTTTGAAAGGAGCAAAATTTATGTTTATCAAATGGATTAGAGAAAGTCAAATTGCTGCAGGGATATTAACGATTATTCGCTTATATGTTGGCTATTCATGGATAACTGCTGGTTACGGTAAAATAACAGAAGGTTTTAATGCTGCCGGTTTCTTACAAGGGGCAGTTGCTAACGCATCTGGTGATCACCCTGCGGTTCAAGCATGGTGGGCGAGCTTCTTAGAAGGAATTGCAATACCCAATGCAGGTTTATTTAGTTTCCTTGTTGCATGGGGAGAGCTATTAGTAGGAATCGGACTTATTCTAGGATGTTTAACTACTGCTGCTGCATTCTTTGGAATATTAATGAACTTCTCATTCCTTTTTTCTGGCACTGTCAGCACAAATGCACAAATGGTTTTGTTAACTATTTTCATCTTAATTGCCGGATTCAATGCTGGGAAATTCGGTCTCGATCGTTTTGTTATCCCATTTGTTCGTAAACTGACAAAAGGTAAATTCTCTCCTGGGGAATCTATCGTTTCTTAAAGAAAAAGGCTGTCGAGACAACTCGACAGCCTTTTTGCTTTTATTTCCTATCCACTTATTCGAAATAAGCCCATTTATACTGAACATCACCTAGACCAGAAACTGCAACATCCTTTAAGTTGTCTGCCTGTACCCAGTTATTTGTGTAGAAATAGATAGGTGCAACTGGCATATCTTCCATGAATACTTTTTCAGCATCTTTTAATAACTGCTGACGTGCTTCATGGTCGCCTTCTGTCGCAGATTTAGCTAATAAATCTTGGAATTCTTTGCTTTCCCATCCTGTATCATTGTTACCGCCTGCAGCATCACGATACATTTCTAGGAAATTGATCGCATCGTTAAAGTCACCTAACCAGCCCATACGAGCTACTTGGTAATCTAACGCATGTACTTTATCTAAATATACAGCCCATTCTTGATTATCAAGAGTTACTTC
Organism: Cytobacillus praedii; assembly: GCF_001439605.1. Lineage (GTDB taxonomy): Bacteria > Bacillota > Bacilli > Bacillales > Cytobacillaceae > Cytobacillus > Cytobacillus praedii. The sequence continues at coordinate 13,574 of NZ_LMBX01000041.1, read as the reverse complement.
AATACCAAGGTTTTTCTTCCACATATCTTGGATTGCTTGAGCAATCTTTTGGTGTGCTTCAGATGTGTTGTATGAAAGCACAATAGCTGGAAGCTCAGAAGGATCTTTAAAGCCAAGCTCTTCTAAACCTTTTTGTAAAAATTCTTTTGCAGTTTCAACATCATTATCTGGGAAATGTCCTTTTTCATTTTCAGGGAACATAGATGGCGGTACAATCCCCATTGCCGGTAATTGTGCACCTTGAGTAATATTATCAATTAATTCCTGACGGTTAATGGCATGTGCAAGAGCTTTACGTATATTTACGTTAGCAGTTGGTCCTTCAGTTGTATTGAACTTATAGTTGTAAACACCTGCAATTGGCTGTGTAATTAAACGTCCATCATCTTTAAGTGCCTGCATTGCATCCGTTGGAAGGGCACCTGTTGGAGCTCCTGCCCAGTCAAGCTCCCCATTATCGAACATTGATAATTCTGTGTTTGGATCATTAATCATAATCATTTCAATAGTTTCTAATTTTACAGTATCTGCATCCCAATATGTGTCATTCTTTTCAAGAAGAATCTTATCACTGTGAGACCATTCAGTCATAACAAAAGGTCCGTTAGACGTATAGTTATCACCAGCATCATTTGCCCATTCAGGGTTAGCTTCAGCAATTTTGCTGTTAACTGGCAGATAAGTATAGAATGCTGTTAACTCTAAAAAGTAAGGAGTTGGATTTGCTAGAGTTACTTCAAGTGTTTTGTCATCTTTTGCGACAACACCTACATCATCAAGTGACCCTCCATTTAGGTTTGCATCTTCCCCGCCTTTAAGATAATAAAGCTGGTATGCATACTCAGATTGGTTTTTCGGATCTAATGCCCATTTCCAAGCATATTCAAAGTCTTTCGCAATAACAGGGTCTCCATTTGACCATGTAGCATCACGTAAAGTGAAAGTATAAACTGTTTGATCATCAGAAACTGCAATTTTTTCTGCTGCAGCCTCTTCCGGCTTACCATCTTGATTAATTCTAGTCAAACCTTCAAACGTTTGGCGCAACACTGTTCCGGAAGTAGCATCCTTTGCTAAACCTGGGTGCAGTGAAGGTGGTTCAGTATTAATGTTTACACGTAAATTTTGTGGTACATCAGGATCCGCCTCAGAAGCATTTTCATTCCCGTCAGTCTTTTCTCCGCCTGAAGCTGGTTCATTGCTTTTGCCGCCACCACTACACGCAGCTAGGAACATGCTAAGAACGAGCAGCATACTAAAAAAGAACGATAATTTCTTATTCACAATTTTCCCCCCTATATTTAACTCAAACGGAAAGTACATTTTGTTATTCACTTAATACGCAACTATGTGCCTTATGTATTTTAAAGATTTGCTAGTAATTTAGTCATGCAGATTGCTAGCTTTAAGCACAATTGTAAATAAATAGTCGCGAATGATTAAGTTTTGTAACAATTTTGTAAAAGTCCGTCTGTTAAGATTATTATAAATAGTCGGAAAACTTTATGCAAGTAGTTTTCAAATTTTCGAAGGATCTGTCAGCCCCACCCACAGTTTGATTGGATAAAAACTGACAGATATACTATCTATGACCTTTGTCTTATATGCAATTGCGGGGTTTATTCTTGCTTTTGTCTTTCTGTATTTCTATTATTCTTGCGGTAGAATTTCTTGATTAAATAAAAGAAAAATATGAAGAAGAATGCAAGAATGCCTAAGACATATTCGTTTATTTCCCCTGAAAATAATCCCGCAGGTATAAGAGATAAAATTAAAAAATATATGAAATTACCGATAACAGTAGCTATCATGAATTCCTTTAATCGAATGGGGCTTAATCCCGCAGTTATATTAATAATACTCGTTGGAATAAAAGGAATCACTCTTGCTTGAAGGACGTACAAAAACCCATGTTTCTCTCCTAAGTTTATTAGTTCTGGCTTTACTTTTTTCAAAATCCAATCCTGAAATCCAAATCGGATGCAAAGGAAAACAATTAAGCTTGAAAATATACTCGTTATCCAGCTCCATAAAAAGCCATAAAATAACCCATATAATGCAATATTTAAAGAGATAACTATGATAAGCGGAATAATAGTAAATGAATTTTGGATGATCATGATAATAAAAGTGATGCAAAGCGTATAAAATAAATTTTCACCTAGAAAGGATGTAATTGTATCAATATCACCGGATTTTAATACGTGGTATAAATTAGAATGAAACAAGATAAAAACGGCGATGGCAAGTAATGCCAAAAAGATGATTAATTTATGCATTGTTCTTATAACGTCACCCCCAAATAAATCTCCATTGTAATTACCATCATCATATCAAATTTAGATGAATCCGATGTGGAAAAAGATAAAAAAGCACTTGGTCATCCAAGTACTTTTCTACCCTATTTTTCTTTTGTAAATGTTAATAAGAAAAAGAATACAAAACTAAGCAATAATACAGATCCTCCAATAATGTATAGGACTGTATTCACCGTAGGAGGAAGGAAATCAGGTTTAAATACAAAAAGAGTCATTCCACCAGTTAACCCGATTGAACCTGCAACTGCTGAGTAAACATGAAGCTTTGCCAGCAGCCCTATTTTTGGTGTAAATATTTTATAATAAACTGCCCATGCAAATATTGTTAACCAACCAACAACCAATACATGAGCATGAATTGGTCTAAAGGCATAACTGCCTGCCCCTGCCATATGTGATCCTAGAAATGCACCAATTAATGCAAACAATGCTGATAATCTTAACAGAAACGTACTATAATTATTGTTCATCAACTCATTCTCCCTCAATAAAATTATCACTATCTTCATAGTGTTAATTTATATAATGAATATGAACAGAAGATGAATGAAACATTACAATTCTTTCAGTTTTCCACTAACCTTTGGTAAACAAACTATAAACACAGTCCCTTTTTCCTTTTTACTCTCTACTTTTATTTCACCATGGTGCATCTCTATGATGGAATAAACGATAGATAAGCCCAATCCTGTCCCTTCAATCGTACGGGTTCTAGACGAATCAACCCTATAAAACCGATCATAGATTCGTTCTAGCTCTTTTCCAGCCAATCCAATACCGGTATCACTAAATTTAATTACATAGGATAAATCGCTTTCCGTGAGAGAAATGTCAATTTCTCCATTAGCAACATTATACTTTATTGCATTCGTTAATAAATTTTCCCAGACAGAATAAAGCAAAGATGGGTCCCCAGAGACATAGGTTTCCGGCAGAGTATAACTTATCATGAGTCCCTTTTCACTTAAATTCCATTGGTACTGCCTAATGACGTTTTTGATTTGTTCACTAACATCAAATCGCTTTACTTCCATTAATTCCTTTTTACTATCAATTGTGGATAATAATAAAAGCTGCTTTGTTAAATTGGATAATCGAGCTACTTCAGATTCGACTACTTCAAGATAGTGAATCTCCTCTTTATTTAATTTCCTTGTTTTTAATAGCTTTATATATCCCTTTATATTTGATAATGGGGATTGAATATCATGTGAAATATTAGAAATAAATTCTTTGCGCATTTCATTAACATTTTCAAGCTTGCTTGCCATCTTTTTAAAACTCGCTGCAAGGGCACCAATTTCATCTTTCTGATGAATAGAAAGTTTAATCCCAAAATGTCCATCTGCAATTAGTTGTGTTGCCTTGTTCAATTTACTGATTGGGTTCACTAGGAATTTTGTGCTAATCAAAACGAACATTATGCTGATTAGAATCATTCCAGCAACAAGCCAGCCAAACATAATATGCATTTCATTAAATAATAATTTAATATCTGGTCGGAGGAAAAGACCATATGACTTGTTTTTAAATTTTATCGGGACCCCTACTGTATTTTTTAATTCATTAGCAAAAAAACCTGTAACAAAGGTTTTATGTGGAAATCGAATAATCCCATGATAGATTTTCCCATTTAGTACTCCATCTATCGCTTTATCAGAAAGTTCACGTTCTCTGAATTCTGCACCATAAAAATCATTTACGCCTTGACCATCAGTTAAGTATAGCTGATAGCCAATGGATCCAAGATGTTCTAGGTATTCATTCAAATTTATTTGTTCATGTGAATGAAGAAAGTCTGATATCTCAGCTGCTATCTTTACCATTTTCAAGTCATTTTGCTTCTTTAAATGGTTCTGATAATACATATTTGTAAACAAAAATGAGAGAATACCACTGAAAAACATAATTAAAATAGTAGTGACAGCAAACTTCGAGTAAAGCGACTTCATTTGTGGGCCTCTAGAGAATAGCCTATGCCTCGGATTGTTTTAATGGATAAATCATCTGACGCATTCGAAAATCGCTCCCTTAGACGTTTAATATGTACATCGACCGTTCTCTCGTCCCCTTCATAATCCATCCCCCACACTTGTTCAATTAATTGACCTCTGCTAAATACTTGATTAGGACGTGAGGCTAAATAATACAAAAGTTCAAACTCCTTTAACGGCAGGATAATTGTCTTCCCTTTCCATTCAACCTCATAGCTTTTCTTATTAATCAGGATGGAACCGATTTTTATATTTGTTTCACCTGCTTTTCCGTATCTTCTTAGTAAAGCGCTTATCCTAAATAAGAGCTCTTTTGGTTCAAACGGTTTAACTAAATAATCGTCTGTACCAGATAAATATCCTTTTTCCTTATCTTCAATTTGACTTTTGGCAGTAAGTAATACAACCGGAATATCATAAGTCTTTCTAATTTCTTCTGTTAAAGTGTAGCCATCCATATATGGCATCATAATATCAACAATAGCCAATACACATGCATGCTTCTGAAGCAATTCCAAAGCATCTGCCCCATTAGCAGCTTCTATAACCCTAAACCCTTCCCTCATTAAGAGTTCTTTCACCAAATACCTTACATGCTGGTCATCATCAGTTACTAGTACCATTTGCATTTTCTCACCCTCTTTTGTTCATCTTTTCTATTTTAAAGAAAATTTTCATTTTACACCAATGGGAAATTACATTTCAAGGCAGCTTTGTTTCTTTACTGATTGCGAAGTACGAAATTGTTGTCGTACAAGCCCTTCACTATGAATAAAATGGGTAAAAACAGCATGTTAGGAGATGCATGTATGAGCATTTTTATTGGATACATTTTTCTTGGTTTATCACTCGCTGCACCGATTGGCCCAGTAAATGCCGCACAATTGGATAAAGGGATTAAAAGTGGGTTTTTTCATGCCTGGCTTGTTGGCCTAGGGGCGATGATTGCAGATATTATTTATATGCTAGCTGTTTTTCTCGGTATCGTTCACTTCCTAGAATTTCCTTTCATGAAGGCTTTTCTATGGTCTTTCGGTTTTTTTGTTCTCGTATATACAGGAATTGAAAGTTTAATCAGTGCAGGAAAAATCTCTTCAAATACAAGAAACGCCGAAGAATCAGTCATAAGGTCTTTTTTCTCCGGTTTTTTTATGTCCGTTTCCAACCCGCTGACCATCCTTTTCTGGCTCGGCATCTACGGCTCCGTTCTTGCAGAAACAGCTGCTAAATACGACCAAACTGAAATTGCCATCTACAGTCTCGCTATCATCATCGGATTATTGCTTTGGGATATCACGATGGCAGGTGTTGCCAGCAGTTTCAGAAGATTTTTATCAATGAAAGTCCTAACCGCCATTTCCATCCTATCTGGATTATCCTTAATTGGATTTGGTTTTTATTTTGGATACCAAGCAATACTTCTATTATTTTTCACCTAATGAATAAGAACTCCACTTTAAAATTAGTGGAGTTCTTATTCTTTGGATTGCTTTCTTTTTTTTATGAAATGCATAATCAAAAGGACAATTAGAATAAGACCGACAAATAAAATACTGACAAAAAATCCTGGTCTGCTTGACTTATGTAATAAAGTCCCACTGATTGCCGTTAGAATTAGAGCCATACCTGCAAATCTTTTAAAATGATCAAATCCTGTTGCCTTAATTAGCCTAGGAAATGTAACTAGGATAAAGAACCAATTATACAAAAGCATTAATCCTGCAGCAGTTGTAATATATTCATAAATACTATCCGGCATAACGAGTGATAGAACAATCGATGTTATAAGCCCTCCGATTGTTAAACTTAGTGCAAGAGGCGGCACCTTCAACTTTCCTTTTTTCGAAAAGATTTTCGGGGCATCCCCGTCCTCTGACAATGTCACTAGCATACTCGTAACAGCATATAATGATGCTGCCATTGTTGAAAACCCAGCAATTATTATCCCGCCATTAAAAACATGAGGAAAGAAATCTAAATTATATTTATCAAGGGCTATGACGAATGGACTTTCTTTTGTATTAAATTTATCCACCGCTACTAGACCCGTTGCCAATGCGAGGGAAATTAAATAAATAGTCATTAGGATCATTAACATAATCGTTCCTGATTTGCGCGCATCCTCTTTATTTTTTAATCTCGGTGCCATGATGCCCATAATCTCAATTCCGCCAAATGCATAAAACCCGTAGATGAGTGATGACCATAAACCCTTAACACCTTTTGACATAAATTCATTCATATCATTTGGAATTGTAAAATCCTTGCTGCTTCCACCAAACAAACCAAATAATACGGAAATGGCTAAAATAATAAACATCAAAATGGCTGCGATCTTGATAACTGCAAACACATTTTGCGCACGTTCAAATCCCTTCGTTCCAATAATAACTACGATTATGCCTAGGACTGCATAGCCTGAAGCAAAAATCCACAGAGGAACATTCGGAAACCAAAACCGTGAAAGAATTGAAAGAGCAGTTAATTGACTTCCAGTTATAAGCATTTCTGAAAACCAATATACCCACCCGCTGCCAAAACCTGCCCATGGACCATATGCTTTTTTAGCATAGGAGCGAAAAGATCCCTCTTGAGGATCCTGTGCAGACATTTTCCCTAAAGCATCAGCTACAATATAACTGCCTAATCCTGCAAGAAAAAAGGAGACAAGAATGGAGGGACCCGTCATTTTTATCCCAATTCCCGATCCTAGAAAATACCCTGTCCCAATAATACACCCAACACCTATTAGTGAAAGCTGCCACCATGCTAATTTTTTTCCATTCTTTTTTTCTCCTTGCTCTCCTGAACGCACTGGTATCTCCATCATTTCCCCCCATTCTATCCAAATTATTATTGAACGGAGAGCAAATGTTTATGTGCCAATCCTGTTAAATTAAAAATTCATTTTCATGAATAAAATAAGTAAACTAACTAAAAAATATAATGATTATTGATAAGGAGTGATCTATTTGGATAGTAAGCGAGTCAAACAAATCCTTTCTTCTTCCGCGGAAATTGAAGTAACATATAATGGAGCATCTGTCTGGATTGACCGGTTAAATGAGGACGGTAAAACAGCTACCGTTCACTTAAGAGGACCGCTAGAGGAACGATCTGACGTTGATATTACTGAATTACAAGAAGGGTAAAAAGTAAATGCCACCCTATTGTATAAATTGGGTGGCATTGTAAATTTCTATTTCTAAACGATCTGTATATCAGCTATTCGCATAAATGCTATTATTATTGACAACCTGCAATTCCTTCGTTGTTTCCCTCATCTCACTTTTGCAGATTGGACATGATGGTGTCTGACTGCTTTTAAAATTGTCTCTTATCCAGCAATTGCACTTCTCTGAAGTACATTCCCACACCTTTACTTCTTCCAATTTAATTTCTTCCGTATTTTTTCTTCCAAAACCCATTGCCATATTAGGCACCTCCTAAAGAGTATAACCCTTTTTTAAATAAAAAATAAAAACACCTGTTAAATAAAGGGACATAAAAATATCAACTCTAAATAACAAGTGAATTATGGGCAACTTATTTTAATTGTTTAGCTCATTAATTAGTATAACATAAATTCCCTGCATCGTCAAAATCTTATATCAGATACATTATTATATAAAGGAGAGAGGACAAATATTCCTCCATGCCTAAATTAAATTTTAAAAAATGAAAACCTTTTTCTTATTATGTGTAATACTATCCTATCCATAAGGGAAAGGTGTATAATGTTTTAGTTAAGTTCTGTTCACGCTTTAGAAGGAAGGATGAAACCTATGAAGATCTCGGGCTATTCTGTTGAACAATTAAATGACCCAACAGGCATATTAATAGGAGAGCGTTATGAATTCTTTTTAGATATTGAAGTAGATGAAGAAGATGAATTATTTTCAGAAAATGGATTGCAGCTGCGGATTCTATTTTATAAAAATGAAGAAGATAGCCGAATTATGAACTACCATTTTCTTGCTTCTGAAAAAATATTAGAGTTTGCACTTGATGAAGAAGAAGAACAAATCGTTACAAAATTTTGTAATGAACATCTGTCAGATACAGAAGAATAAAAGAGCAGGATTCACTGCTCTTTTTTTCTTCTGTATTGATATTTAAATTTCAATATTCTTCCCGTCTTCTGCAATATGGTACATTAAATGTGCTAGGTGATGAATCGGACTATATGCTTCCTCCGCATCTTCCTCCTCATCCTCATACTCCTCATTGAACTCAAGATCATTTAAATGCAAGGCCGCAAATTGGTAGAAATCTTTCAATTCAAATGCATAGCAGGCACTCGGGTCTTCGTTTTCTTCTTCATATTGAAGTACCATATAAGATTCGTTCCCACTTCCATCTATCGCGTCAAAGAAAATAAAAAATCCGATATTTGTATCTAACTCAAATAAATGTCTTGTTCCACCTTCAGTAAGCCTTTCGAAATCCTCTTCACTTAACTTTTGTACTTTCATTGCATCTACTTGGTCTTCTTTATGAAATTGAACTGTAAATTCCTTCATGCTCTTTCCCCCTTTTCTTAACTAATCTAACACAAATATTGAAGCATTCATATTATTACCTACATTCCATTGTTGAATCCAAATTAAAAAAGAACCCTAAAAGGGTTCTTTTTTTCGTTTATGGTTTAAGGGTTATGCTTTCGTTACATTAACAGCTTGAGGGCCGCGTTGCCCTTCTTCTATGTCAAAATGAACCTCTTGGCCTTCATCAAGTGTTTTAAAGCCTTCACTTTGTATTGCAGAAAAGTGCACAAAGACATCTTCTCCACCTTCAACTTCAATGAATCCAAAGCCTTTTTCCGAATTAAACCATTTTACTTTACCTGTTGCCATTTTCAAATCCTCCTAAATATTAACACTAACAGAACACAATAGTTATTCTGCATCTAATAGTATGCCTATTTATTTCGGATCTTATCCATTTAATTAGAATAAAAGTGAAAAGACAGCACAAGCTTTATTTACTGCTTCTTGTTCTATTTCTGCTTCTATCTCTTCGATCTCTTCCGCCGCCTGTTCCAGAAGTTCTTCCACGGTCTCTGCCACGATCATTATAACGCTTTCTATCTCCGCCACGGTCGCCCCTAGGCTTTCTTACGCGAATCGGTTCAACAGCTGTTAATTTAACTGGGGTTACATCCGGATCTTTTGTAAGCAGCTTTAAAGCAGCCGCTAGCAATGATACTGAATCTGTGTCCTCTAGCAATGACTCCGCTGTTCTTTTATAATCTGCATGATCATTATTTTCAATAACAGCCATTAATCGATTAATGGTTGCCTGCTGATTTCCAATAAGAACATCTTTAAAAGATGGAACTGGCATTTTTGCCATCTTGCTCTTCGTTACACTTTCGATAATTTTTAAATGATCAATCTCTCTTGGTGATACAAACGTAACTGCAAGCCCTTTTTTCCCAGCACGTCCAGTTCTACCAATACGGTGAACATAGCTTTCTGGATCTTGAGGGATATCAAAATTATATACGTGAGAAACGCCGCTAATATCAAGACCTCTAGCTGCTACATCAGTTGCAACCATGATATCAATCGTTTGTTCTTTAAAACGACGGATGACTTGATCACGTTTCGATTGTGGAATATCCCCATGAATTCCTTCCGCAGAATATCCTCGTTTAATCAGGCCTTCAACAACTTCATCTACACGTCTTTTAGTCCGTCCAAATACAATTGCAAGCTCAGGAGATTGGATATCCAGGAGGCTGCAAAGAACATCAAATTTTTGTTTTTCGTGAACTTCCATATAATGTTGTTCAATATTTGTAACAGTCATTTCTTTTGCCTTAATTTTAACTAATTCAGGCTCCTGCATAAATTTCTCTGCAAGTGATTGAATTCTTTTAGGCATTGTTGCAGAGAAAAGCATTGTTTGGCGTTCCCCTTTAATTTCACCTAAAATTCTTTCAATATCTTCGATGAATCCCATATTAAGCATTTCATCCGCTTCATCTAAAACAACCATTTTTAGGTTAGCGAGGCGAATGGTCTTTCTTTCAATATGGTCAATCAATCTTCCAGGAGTTGCAGCAATAATTTGCGGTCTATTTTTTAGTCCGCGAATTTGGCGATTGATATCCTGTCCACCATAAATTGGCAAAGTCTTAATTCCCTTTACTTGGCCAATACGATTTAGTTCTTCCGCAACCTGAACGGCAAGTTCACGTGTTGGCGCAAGCACTAGCCCTTGAACGCCTTCTTCCTTGCTAACTTGCTCTAATAAAGGAACACCGAAAGCTGTTGTTTTCCCTGTACCTGTTTGTGCTTGGCCGATCATATCTTTCCCTTTCAGGCCAATCGGAATCGCCTGTGCCTGAATTGGAGTCGGCTCCTCAAATCCCATATTCGATAATGCTTTTTCTAATTCATTACTAAGACCAAAATCTGAAAAAGTTGTCAAAGCAGTTGTTCCTCCTTATTTCTTATCTATTTCAAAGTTTTTCTAAAATCAATAGTTACGTTAATAGGTTTTCCAGTTTGCATCTCTTTTTTACATGTGTTTATTTATTTTTCCATTTAGACAACATTCATTAGAGCCTTTTTTCCAAATCGCTCCCGAGGAAAAAGTGAAATTACAATTCCGAAAAAGCAAACAGTGATTGGATTCTCTTTTGAGGAATAAATGAAGAATACAAAGTGGAGAACTCGAACAAATGTGTAAGCATCATATTTTTTAAACGTAAAAAAGTGATGCATGACTGACATGCATCACCTCATTTTTCAATGATTATGCTTTTTCTACGTTAGCAGCTTGTGGTCCACGGTTACCTTCAACGATTTCGAAAGTTACAGCTTGACCTTCTTCTAAAGTTTTGAATCCTTCAGATTGGATAGCTGAGAAATGTACGAATACATCTTGACCTTCTGAAGATTCGATGAAACCGAAACCTTTTTCTGCATTAAACCATTTTACTTTACCTGTGTTCATGAGATTACCTCCAAAAATGTGTTCACTATAAGTCTTTATTATATAAACTTAAACATAAAAAAGTCGTAGTACAATGAAATAGGAGAATAAACATCGCCTACATTTCATTGCAGCTACGACCACTTATCCATAAAATATATAACGAACTTTAGCGTTAATCTAATCATAAGGGCATACCCCAGATTTGTCAAACCTTTTTTATTTCATGACATCGAGTCATTCTTGCGATATATTCGAGATTTCATTTTCTTGTCTAGCGTAAGCGTCAAAGTATTCTTCGCAAAGACGTTTCGCAGATTTTTTAACCTAAAACAATGAAAGCCCTACCTCTCTTCCATCCTTACGGCTCCTAGGCCGTGCCAGCGGGAATCAGGTGTTACAAAAAATATAAGGGAAATTTTCACTCTCTCGTGATTTTCAAGTTATGTGTAAAAAACTGGAAGTGTAAAAAGCGAGGTCCTCTCTGTTTGTCAGAGGATGATTTAAGAAGAAATTCAACATAATCTGTTGTCCACAAAATTATTCTTAATTCCAAACCTATTGCGCAACTTTAATCAAAAAGAGCATAATTAAACTTATCAATAAAAAACAAAAAGTCGTTTTTCTAACAAAATGAGACATCTAATACAGTACCATTTTGACTGAATTTCACGACTTATCTTTATATCCCAAATACATCGATACTCAATATAACAAAAATAACCCTTAGTGTCAACAATTAATTTATAACTAGAGTATTATTTTATTGTCCATCTAAATTTTCACTCCCTTTCCAATCTAATCCTTGTGTTTATATAAGATTAAGGAGGAGAGTTATACTAATAAATATCGAAGGTCCCTTATTATCCCCCTATTATTTATTATATTAGGGGGATGCGCGACAGAGCCGGCAGCCAACCCTGTATGTGGTTTGATTTGACACTTAAAGATGGAAATATACTTTCTATCCAGAACAGCAAATCAAACCTCCCTATCCGAAAAAATCAGAAAACAAATGAAATAATGGAAAAGATTCGTTTAAAAAGTAAAGGATGTAAATATAAACAATAAGATGAACAACAGTACCTTCCTTCATTTTATGAAGGTATTTTATTATCATTGAAGAAAATAATTATAAAGGTCTGAAGAAAAATGGGGGATGAATGGTGGAAAAACATATTCAGGAAGTATTGAAACAAATTGAGATTGATCACAAAATAAAAATACTCTTTGCATGTGAATCTGGCAGTCGTGCATGGGGATTTCCATCTAAGGACAGCGATTATGATGTCCGGTTTATTTATATCCATCAAAAAAATTGGTATCTTTCTATTGACCGCGGCCGAGATGTATTAGAAATACCAAAGCATGACTCCATTTCAATTCCAATTGATGAACTCTTAGATGTAAGCGGCTGGGAGCTAACGAAAGCATTAAGACTGTTTAGAAAATCAAATCCCCCACTTATGGAATGGCTGCATTCAAGCATCGTCTATTATGAGGCATTCTCAACAAAGGAAGATTTGAAATCCTTAGCAGAGAAAGTATTTACTCCAGCCTCCTGTTTATATCATTACCTCAATATGGCAAAAGGTAATTATCGAGAGTATCTTCAAGGGGACCATGTAAAAATAAAAAAATATTTCTATGTACTCAGGCCAATCTTAGCAGCAAAGTGGATCGAAAAGAAAAATACACTTCCGCCTATTGAGTTTCAAAGATTAGCGGAGATATTATTGCCCTTCGGCGAGCTAAGAAAGGAAATTGATATTTTATTAAAGAGAAAAATATCTGGTGATGAACTGGATTTAGAACCAAGAATTGATCTAATTAATCATTTTATAGAAAAAGAACTAATCTATTTAGAAGATTATGCAAGAAGCTTGAACGAAGAAATGACAGATCCAACACAGAACTTAAATGAGATTTTCAGAGAAACTTTAGAGGAAGTATGGGGTTAAGCAAATGTTTATTTTAATGGCCCGTGCATTTTTCCCCTGTATTTCTTTTGTTTTCCGTCACCACGATCTTTTTAGGTGACTGGGTTTCTATTGCATCTTTTTGTTACCGTGATTGCACTTTTTTCTCATTCGCGGGCACGATTATCACCTTTTCGTTACCGTCATTGTACTTTTTTCTCGTTCGCGGGCACGATTGGTTCCTTTTCGTTACCTTCTTTGCACTTTTTTCTCGTTCACAGGCACCATTGGCATCTTTTCGTTACCGTCATTGTACTTTTTTCGATAAAGTCCATATAATTGTGTAAAAAGAAAGAGTCATTTTATTCACTCTTGGCAACACTGTTTTCAGCGACGAT
>NZ_LMBX01000038.1:37725-37955 GCF_001439605.1 Cytobacillus praedii | reverse complement strand
TTAATGTTCAACATTTGACGTGCATAGAATTCAAGGAAATCGATCGCTTCTGCTGTATCAGCATCTGCTTCATTCCAAGGCTTACCCGCTTCTTTTGTTAAAAGTGCAGAGAACTCATGCTTGCGGCGGCGAATGATAGCAGCTGCTTTGAATAATACATCTGCACGTGTTTCTGCTTTTACTTTTTTCCACGTTTTAAATGCTTCTACTGCAGCTTGCATTGCTTTTTT
>NZ_LMBX01000038.1:234-37691 GCF_001439605.1 Cytobacillus praedii | reverse complement strand
ACGATCTTATCTTCTGTAGAGATGCGCTCTCCATCGATGACTAAATCGTAGTCTTTTCCTAAATAGCTTTCAACTGTCTTTAAACCAGTTAAATAGGCTTGATGATTTTCTTCCAACTTAAAATTAGTAAATGGTTCATGTTTGTATGGTTGTACCATGTTTTCATCCCCCTCTATCGTTTCAACTAGTAATCATTGCAAGAAATATGCCAAAATTAAAAACTATATCCAATCAGCATTTTTATTTACCGATGCAAAATATATTTGCATTTTTCTAAACTAAGACGCAAAATAAAATTGCATCTGAAAAATCAATTAAGGAGGTTAGATATGAGGAACGAACATTTAACTCCCGTACAATTAAAATTTTTCGATAAAATACTTAATGAAATCGATATTGGAATCCATGCAGTAAACCATGAAGGAAAAACAATGATTTATAACAGAAAAATGGCTGAAATCGAGGGGATGAAGTTTGAAGACGTTCTTGATAAAGACCTCTTAGATGTCTTTTCTTTTCATAAAAATGAATATAGTACACTTATAAAGGCCCTTACAAAAGGGGAAACAATCATCAATGCAAAGCAAACGTATTTTAATAATCGCGGACAAGAGATAACGACGATTAATAATACCTTCCCTATCGTCGAAGAGGAGGACAGAATTGGAGCTATCGAAATTGCACGTGATGTCACTAAGCTTGAAAAACTGATTAGAGAAAATATGAATAAACAAAGTGATACACGCTACACATTCGATAGCATCATCGGGAGCAGCAATGAAATCAAGGATGTGATCGAGGCAAGCAAAAGAGCGACGAGGACAAATTCATCCATCCTAATTATCGGAGATACAGGAACCGGTAAAGAGCTTTTTGCACAAAGTATTCATAATGGCAGTATACGTTCAGCCAAACCATTTATCTCACAAAATTGCGCCGCACTTCCAGATAGCCTAATTGAAGGGTTGCTTTTCGGAACAAAAAAAGGAGCCTTTACAGGAGCTATCGAACGTCCAGGTTTATTTGAACAAGCGGAAGGCGGAACGTTGCTATTAGATGAAATTAACTCACTTAATCCTGCCCTGCAGGCAAAGCTTTTACGCTCCATACAAGAAAAAACAGTCCGCCGCATAGGTGACACGAAGGATCGGAAAATCGACGTCAGAATAATCGCCACGATTAATGAGGATCCAATAGATGCTATTTCTGAGGGAAGACTCCGGAAAGACTTATATTATAGACTAAGTGTTGTTTCCCTATTTATCCCTCCATTAAGAGAGAGAAAAAAGGATATTTCTGACCTGATTCAGTTCTTTATTGAAAAATATAATCAGTTATTCGGAATGATGGTCAAAGCGGTCGATGAGAAGGTACTAAATAGCTTTAAGCAGTATGAATGGCCTGGTAATGTACGAGAGCTTGAGCATGTAATTGAGGGAGCAATGAACTTGATTGAATATGAGAATACCATTTCATATTCACACTTACCCATTCATTTCCGCAACAAGCCTCAATTTAAAGCAGATAACCAAAACCAGCCTGTTATGAATGAAAATAGCAGCGATATAAAGCCATTAAATCAATATATGGAGGAAATTGAATCGAACTACTTACAGAAGGTGTTAACCTACCACCATAACAATATCACCAAAGCTGCAAAATCCCTAGGAATGAGCAGACAAAACCTTCAGTACCGTTTAAAGAAAACTCGCCAATCAACAAACCTTGAAAGGGCAAAAACAGAGGACTAGCTGCCCTTACGCCCAAATGGAAGCCGTATCCTGTCGCACTTGCCCGAAATTGGGCATGCTGTCCGTCACACTAAATTCCTGAATTTCCGTCTACACCGAATAGAGAATGATACGTTCTTAATATATAAGAAACTAAAACTCCTCTGCCACAAATGACAGAGGAGTTTTAGTTTATTCATTAAGCTTGAGATTGATTAATCCACTCTTGAAGCTTATCTTTTAGAGTATTAAATCCTTGCGCAGAATCATTTTCCACTTTAATCGGTGCCGCTTGACGCTTACGAGGCTTTTTAACCTTTGCTTCAATAGCTGGTGCTTCCTCTGTTGCACGGATCGATAAACCAATTTTACCTGCTTCTTCATCAATAGATAAAACCTTTACGTTTACTTCATCGCCCACTTTAAGAAATTCATTAATATCTTTTACGAAACCATGAGTTACCTCTGAGATATGAACAAGTCCTTGTGTATTTTCATCTAAAGCTACAAACGCACCGTAAGGTTGAACTCCAGTTACCTTTCCTGTAATAACACTTCCTACTTCGATTTTTTCAGACATGAAAACACTCCTAAATTTTATATTATTTTTCGTTTTTATTCGCAATTAAAAATTATATCATAGATGGGCTCGTTTTTCAAAAGTTATTTATATATGGCGTTATTCTATTTTGTGCGCGAATTCTTTAATTATGTTTTAAAAAAGGATTTAACCCATGTATAAAAAAGTGAAACTTGGTTATCCTTATTTTATAAGCTTTCTAGTATTCCCCCCTTTTTTGAACGGACAAATCTAAAATGGTTTGTCCCTTTTTTATTGTTTTTACATATAATTCCTAGCATACTATTCATAAGCCCAGAAGGAGGAATAGAAGATGGACAGCAATTTAGTAACCCTTAATGGAAATGAAATTTATTACGAATCATCCTTTCATGCCCATTCAAAAAGGACTGTTGTTTTACTGCATGGTTTTCTTTCTTCTACCTTTAGCTACAGACACCTTATTCCGCTTTTAAAAACTGAGTTTAATGTGATTTCCGTTGATTTGCCTCCCTTTGGTAAAAGCGGGAAGTCCACAACCTACACTTATTCATACGAAAATCATTCAACCACTGTTATCAAGCTTTGTGAAAGCCTGCAATTGAAAGATATCATAATCATTGGACATTCTATGGGTGGCCAAATCGCCTTAAATGCCGCTTACTTACGGCCTGATCTCATTGCCCAATGTGTTTTATTATGCAGCTCTGCCTATCTCAAAAGGTCAAATCCTTCCCTTATTTTCTCAAGCTATCTTCCTTTTTTCCATCTATTTATTAAACGTTATCTTGAAAAATCAGGTGTGGAGAAGAACTTAAGAAATGTCGTTTATGACCATGCAAAAATAGATAAGGAAATGGAAAAAGGGTATTTAGAACCTTTCTTAGAGGATCGTATCTTCCACGCACTGACAAGAATGATTCGGGATCGGGAAGGAGACTTGCCAATTGAAAAACTTCATAAGATACATACCCCCTGCCTTCTAATTTGGGGAGAGCATGATAAAGTTGTTCCACTAAACATTGGAAGGCAGCTGCATAAGGATTTAAATAACTCCAAACTGATTGTGCTAAAAGAAACTGGCCATCTTGTTCCTGAAGAAAAGCCAGAAGACGTTCTATTCCATATAAAAAAATTCGTAGATGAATACAAATAAAAATCACCCTTTTCCAGTCTGTAAGGGTGATTTTCTATTTGTTAAATTTATAATCTGCAAGAACCACTATTTTTGATTGCGATGATTTTTCCAGTAATTTCTTCGCAATCTGTTAGCGGAATTACCTGCTCGAAGGAAAATTCGTAGATTGCCTGAATTTTTTTTGCCAGTCTTTCCTTATCATCCATATCATGAACAGCCTGAATCACGTCAGCTATTTCTGTATCATAATTGCCTTCCCCGATTTGAAAGGGGTCCCACTCATTTAGCTTGGATACAAGCTGTAGGTTTATTTCTTGCTTTTGCATCATGATCACCTTTTATTTTACTTTTTATTTACATCCTTTATTATAGAGTAAAGAAGAATTAAATGAAAAGGCGGGGACGCAATGAACATTTACGATTTTAATCAAAAATTGAATCGGGAACACACTTCTTCCGTTAAATGGGGATTGACGAAGCAAATCTTTGGAACAGATGATGTATTGCCAATGTGGGTTGCAGATATGGATTTTTCGCCGCCAAAAGAAGTGAAGGACGCTCTGCAAGAAAGAGTGGATCACGGAATATACGGCTACACCTTTTCACCCCCTTCCACCACAGAAGCTATTCAATTATGGCTCAACAAGAGACATGCCTGGAAAATTAACCACTCATGGGTTCTTTACAGCACAGGAGTCGTTCCATCCATCTCAATTGCCATCGAAGCCTTTACCGCACCAGGAGATAAAGTTATGCTGCAATCGCCTGTCTACACCCCTTTCTTTGAAATGATCGAAAAAAATAATCGCCAGCTCGTAAATACACCATTAAAATTAATTGATAACCGCTATGAAATTGACTTTACTGTATTTGAAGATCATCTGAAGGATGGCGTGAAACTATTCCTTCTATGCAATCCACATAACCCGAGTGGCAGAGTATGGACGAAAGAGGAATTAACAAGGATTGGCAAGCTGTGCCATCAATACAATTGTCTCATTCTTTCTGATGAAATTCATTCTGATTTAATTTTAAAAAACAAGCACATACCCATCGCCTCATTGGACGAGACATTCAAAGATATAACAGTTACATGCATCGCACCTAGTAAAACATTTAATCTTGCTGGACTGCAGGCCTCGGCTGTAATTGTTCCAAATAAAGAACTTCGTAAAGCATTTAAGGACGTCCAAGAAAGGCAAGGATTTTTCAGTTTATCAGCTTTTGGAATTATCGGAACGGAAGCAGCATACCGATCCGGTGAACAATGGTTAGAAGAACTATTAGCCTATTTAAGAGAAAATGTTCATACAGTAAAGGAGTATATTGATATTCATTTGCCAGGGATATCAGTGATGGAGCCAGAGGGCAGTTATTTAATATGGCTTAACTGTCGGGAACTCCACTTAAGTGATGAGGAGCTTAAAGACCGGTTATTAAAAAGAGGAAAATTAGCATTAGAACCAGGTACGAAGTATGGACCTGGCGGCGAAGGCTTTGTCCGAATGAACGTCGCTTGTCCAAAAGAGGTTGTACTTGAAGGATTAGAAAGACTGAAAAAAGCATTTCAATAAGGAGAGTTAGAAAAATGGTCGCCAGCTAACCTAATTGGCGACCATTTCCCTTTAGAATTTGCTATATCGATTATTAATATCCATTTTAGACTACGATCTCATATTGACTATAGATTTCCTTATACTTTTCTATTTTCGATCTCCAATTAACTTATAAACAATCGTAACTTAGCTTGAAACTCGTTTTTTCTAATCATCCTGTGTCTTTTTTTGCCCTTTTGAATGTTTATCCTTTGAAATAGAACCGCATGCAATACGTGCACCTGAATCTCCAGCTGGCTGAGTCATGCCGTCATCGGCTGATTCGTGAATAACGATGGATGTTCCCTCTTTGGTCAACAAAGATTTTTTATTTTCTTTTAATGTCACTTGAGGAGCCATAAATTCAGCTTTAACTTTCCCATTATCCTCAACCATTAGATTAGGCAGATCTCCCGCATGTGCCCCCTTAGGATGCAATAATCCATGTTCCTTATCTTCGGGATTAAAATGGTTGCCTGCTGATTTGAAATCTGGTGGCTCACACGCGCTTTTTTCATGTATATGAATCGCATGATCCCCAGGTGGGAGCCCTTTCAAATCAACCTTCACTTTTACTCCCGCTGCCTGTTCCTCTAATTTTATTTTGCCTAAAGAGTCACCTACCGCATTAAACATTTCAACATCTAAGTTTCTTATATTCTCCTCTGCGCACCCTGCAAGGAATAATAAAGGGATAAATAGCCACGCTTTTTTCATGATCTTAAATCCTCCGTCAGACAATTTGTTCTTTAGTTTCTCCAAGATCATCATTTGATAAACAAGAAAAGCGGAAACACCTTCGGAACAATCAAGGTCCTAATTATTCCTTCGAAGACTGCACAGGAAGCTCTCCATTGTACTCACGGAAAACACAAGATAAGCCTCCCAAAAAAGTATTCTTTACTTTTTTCGGAGGCTTAATCGAAAAAGAGGAGGCGCGGACCGACAAACACAAGTCCAGAACTAGAGGAAGACATTCTTTGCCTCTAGAAGGGATTGACTTATGATTCATGTCTCTTAGACAAGCTTATTCCCTCGAGACCGGCCAAAAGCGTGACGTCCTCTAAAAACTATGCCTTTGGTCGTGAGATCGATGGCAGTCAAGCAGAAGCTCTCCTTCCCCTGTCGCATTGTTGACATTAAAACGGCTTGTACGTGAGGGGTAAGTGTTAGAGCTAGACAAAAAAAAAGAACAGCTGTGATTAACTGTTCTCTCCGCTATTATTCATTTGATGCTGTAATCTTTCCTCCAGCTCCTTCGCCTTCAAAGCCTCTTTTTTGGAGATTCGAACAATGAGTCTAAATGTAAAATAAGCAGCAATCGCAAAAATTCCTAAACTAATGGCAGCAGGGAGATACTCTGATTTATCTTCAGGAAAGTATAAAAACAAAGACAATACAGTCCATTCTAACATCCCATTCGTCCTTTCTCAAAAAGCATTTCTTTAATGTTTTATTATATCACATCAATATAACGATTATAAAGCAAACGAATCGGGCATTTACAGGCTGTCGATGAATTTTTTCTCGACTACTTAAAGGGGGGCTCCTAGCCCGGTGGCCGGCGATGGTTTGTACTAGGTTTTTCCGCAAAAGTAAGTCATAATAAGGAATATAATTGGATCCTTATTAGAAGGAAAGAGGAGGATACAGGATGGAAGAATTCAAAGTTGGTGACCGAGTAAGAGCTCACTATAAATCTGGAACATATCTAGGAGAAGTGACAGAAATACGCCCACAGCATTATTTAGTAAGAGTGCTTGCAGTGGCGAAGCATCCAATGCAAGGAGACCTTCATAGCCCGAAGGATGGAGAGGCAGTATTTTTTCATGAACGAAGAGCATTAGCTTACAGGGAACAAACGAACGTTCCTAAGAAAATGGTCAAGCATTTTGAAGAAGATATTCCTGATTACACGGATTCCCTTAGACAAGCATTAGATAAAATGAAACAAGAGCTTGAAGGTGTTTCATCCCCTTGGGCGGAGCAAAGCCTAAAAAACATTGCATCATTGGAAAAGGATTATTTTAAACAAAAGTAAACACATCTTCAAATGCTAAAAGCCAAATCGATACACAGCGATTTGGCTTTTTAGGCGAATTTATTCAGCAGCTTAGAAAAGTCTACCCTATCACCAATAGTTGTTGGTTCAGGTTTTTCTAGATATCGCTTATCCTTTTCTACTAATCTAAAAATATTGTAGGTTGTCATCGCATCGTCTAATGCACGGTGATGTTTGCCAGTTCCTTCTTTTCCATACTCTTGGACAGCCTTCCATAAACCAGTCTGGTTCTGATCACCAAAGAAACGTTTATATTCCATTGATAAGTCTATTTCCTTCCCTTTAAATGGAAAAGGAATGCCTGCATGCTGACAATTATTCCGCAGCACCCTCATATCCATATTTCCCCATGTAATAATCGTGCATGGATAATTATTGCTTACATCCTTTAGTTTTTTCACTAATTCATATAAAGATATTCCCTGATCGACCTGTTGCTGAGATATTCGAAGGAAGGATTTACAGCGGTCAGATAATATCGGGAAACGAATGGGAGAAATATATGATGAAAATTGTTCATATACTTGATCATTCCTGACAGCAACAACTCCCGCTTCAATGATTTCCGGATAAAACCCTTTAAATCGGCTGCTCCTATCCGGCATAGTAAACTCAAAATCGATAAATAAATAGCGATGCTCATCCTCCATTATCTCACCTGCTTTCAGTAAAAATTGCTACGTACATATTTTATTAATTATACCACGGAAAATTTTAATTTTTCTGTGTAATTTTATTTTTCGTGCAGATTTTCTAACGGAAACAACACGAAAAAAATAATCATTAACCTTTTCACTATTTCATCCGAATAATAACATATAGAGAATTAGAAATTACGAAAGGAACGTGAGGCAGTTGCGATTGTTTGCTGGATATATACTTATTGCTGCTTTGCTTCCCATCTTCATGACAGTGGTTTTTGTGGCCGGTTCGGAAATTGCCCAAGTTCAAGGCTTTCATGAAGTATTGGAAAAAAAGATCCCTATGAAAGAAATTAAATTGCCGCAGACAAGCTTTATTAAAGCTTCCGATGGCGCGGTTATTTCTGAGATTTCTAAGCCTGTTAATCGAATCAATCTAGATTCTGCGGATATTCCGCTTTTTCTTAAAGAGTTATTCGTTGTCTCTGAGGATCAGCATTTCTATGAGCATCCTGGTTTTGATTTACCCGCTATCGGAAGAGCACTTGCCATTAATATGCAGTCGAACGATATTAAACAGGGAGCGAGCACCATTACTCAGCAGCTTGCCAGGAACCTTTACTTAAATACTGAAAAGTCCTATAACCGGAAGCTAAGCGAGCTGCTTTATGCCTATGAAATTGAGCGCAGCTATACAAAGGAAGAAATACTTGAGCTCTATATTAATGCGATATATTTCCATAATGGGGTGTATGGAATTGAGGCGGCTTCTCAGTTTTACTTTCAAAAACCAACGAAAGAGCTTACAAAGGCTGAGCTTGCTTTTTTAGCATCGATACCAAATAATCCAACTATGTATAATCCCTTCAAATACTTTGATAGAACCAAAGAACGCCAAGAACGGCTAATCGATCAATTAAGTGAACAGCAATTGATTAGCTTAGGGGAAGCTGAGGAAATTAAAAATGAGCCGATCCTTCTAAATCGAAGAGAACAAATTGATTTATATCCTGATTACGTAACTTATGTCGAAGAAGAACTTAGTGATTTAATTGCTCAGCAAGAAGGATTCAATAAAAAGCTAGCATCAGCAGCTGAACAGGAGAAGGAAAAGGTAGAGGAGAAGCTTAGACAACGTGTAGAGAATGTGATAGCTTCAGGAATTATTATCGAAACAGCACTTGATCCTGCCATACAGGAAAAAGCAAAGGAATCTGTAAAGAACAGACTTCCATATAATGATTTAGAAGGAGCAGCTGTTGTTATTGACCATGAAAAACACCAAGTTGTTGCTCTTGTTGGAGGAAAACACTATCAAAAATATGATTTTAACAGAGGCTATCAGGCATATAGACAGCCAGGATCTGCAATAAAACCGCTGCTTGTTTATGGCCCATATTTGGAGCGAACAAATGCATCCCTCCAAAAAAAGGTAAATGCAGGTCCTTATTGTAAAAATGGGTATTGTCCAAAGAACTATGGAGGCGGCGTGTACGGTAATGTCTCTTTAGAAAGAGCATTTATCTACTCTTATAATACACCGGCTGTTAGACTATTGGATTCAATTGGTGTAGAGAATGGATTTAAGGACCTAGCAAACTTTCAATTTAGCAAAGTGACAGCATCAGATCATATGCTATCCTCTGCTCTTGGCGGGTTATCCTATGGCATGACTCCACTTGAACTCACTGCAGCGTATACCACCTTTGCAAACAACGGATATTATCAGCCAGCGAGGGCAATAAAAAAAGTAACAACTATGGATGGAAAAGTACTGTATAGCTGGAAAGACAGCCAAGTGGAGGTTTGGAGCAAAGCAACGACTGATAAAATAAGACAATTAATGAAAAAAACGATTCAATCTGGAACCGCAAAAAAGATTAATCTTTCAAATGGGTATGCCGGCGGGAAAACTGGGACAACAAATGATTATAAAGACTATTGGTTTATCGGTCTAACCGACCAGTATACCGCAGGAGTCTGGATAGGAAAAGATAAGCCGGAGAATATGAAATCCATCCAGTCCGCAGCACCCCAACAGCTCATTTGGAAGGATATGATGACAAAGTAATAGAGATGGAAGGAATGGATCTCAATCGATTCCTTCCTATATTGGTAAACTGGCAAGGATGCTGTTATAAACCTTTACAGCTAAATAAATGACACCTATGAACAAGGATGACCACGTTAATACTTGAAAGAAGATGACACCGACTAATCCTAAAATCGAGAGGGAGGAGCTTATCTTATAGACAAAATAGCAGAAATAAACTACTGTCGTCACTGCAAGCACCACTAGAATCCCTATTAGACTGCTCATCATCAATAAAGAAATGATACTTCCAATAAAATAGATAATTGCTCCTCCACGAATTTTCTTCAAACTCTCACCCTCAGAATCCTTTGAAAAAAATAATAAAGAGACTTCATTGATCGTATCCGCCAGCAGTTTTAAGGCAGCATATATACAAAAAAATAGGATTAATAACAGTGCTAAAAGAGCTAGCTTGATTCCACCATCTGAAAAGAACTCTCTCATTCCTACATAGATTCCTGCTGATTTTAGAAAATCAAGCAAGACCATCTCAATATTTATTGAAAGCGAAAGACTAAACAAAATAATTGATAGGAGCGGAAAATAGCTCATAAAATAGGTGTTTTTCATTTTATATCCCCATTTAAATTTTTCATATGTATTCAAGCTTTTATTATTACGGATATGCTAAATAAATACAATACAGAAACAAACACTAAAAAAAAGGATGAGCTTCCTCATCCTTCCTTAATCATATTGATTCTAATGTACTCACGTGGCCCAAATGCTTTTACTCTTTCCTTCTCTACCATTTCAACCTCAGGCAGACTAATTCCATCCTGAATTATTTCCACAACTTCTTCTGCTTCAGGCATGTAAAAATCCCGTTTTCCCTTCTGCTCCAACATCCACGCACAAGAGAATAAGGTTGAAAAAATACATACGGAAATGATTATTTTCTTTTTTAGCATCACACACCCCCTAATGATAAGGGTGCATAAATAAATGAATGATTATACCTGCTTCATTATTAAAAATACTTACATGGTCTTTTCACAAAATTTTACTTTTTTATGCCCATTCTTACTAAAAAACATCCTTTTCTAACTTGACAACCGATAAAGTTCAAAAAAATTTTCCTATAAATTTACGTGTTTCTACCTATTTATTAATTAGCTTTGGAGATGATAGAAAAAACAAAATCATTGAAGATTTCTCTTATTTACATGATATAATAAAAATAAAAAATACAGAAAAGGACCTGAGACATCATGATTTTAGGATTAACAATTGTATTGGTACTAGTCTTATTTCTACCATTTACAGTTAAAGCCGTAGAACATAACTTAGAAGTGTTCTTATTTATAATGGGTATTGCAGCTGCAGCGATTAGTCAAGTACTTGACGGGGAGTTATTTATAAAAGCGCTTGAAGATCCTATTCATATTACATTAGCGGTGCTTATCGCTGGTTTATTATTTAGATGGTGCCAAACACCTATGGAAAAAGGGATACTTGGATTAAGCAAAGCCATTCCTTTCCGATTATTTTTAGCACTTGTCGTTATTATTCTTGGACTAATTTCTAGCATAATTACAGCTATTATTGCAGCCATTGTTCTAGTCGTGGTAGTTAGTGTGTTACGTCTTGACCGAAAATCTGAAATTCGCCTCGTTGTCCTAGCTTGTTTCTCAATTGGACTTGGTGCTGCATTAACACCAATTGGCGAACCACTTGCAACAATAACAATCAGTAAATTAAATGAAGACTTCTTCTATTTAATTAAATTAATTGGTTCCGATGTCATTCCAGCTGTTGTTATTTTTGGGATACTTGCTGCAATCCTGGTTAACCCGAAAGAAAGTAATAACGGACTGAATGCTGGTTTACAAAAGGAAAGCTATAAAGAGATTATTATTCGTTCCTTAAAAATTTATTTATTCGTAATGGGTTTAACATTACTTGGATCAGGCTTTGAACCATTTATTGAAAAATACTTACTTGGACTAAGCCCGAATTTGCTTTACTGGATTAATATGATTTCTGCAATATTGGATAATGCAACACTTGCAGCTGCTGAAATCAGTCCTTCCATGGATGCACAGACAATTAAAGCCATTTTATTAGGACTAATTATTAGTGGCGGAATGCTTATCCCTGGAAATATCCCGAATATTATTGCTGCCGGAAAATTGAATATTACCAGCAAGGAATGGGCTCGTTTTGGTGTTCCAGTTGGTTTAATTACAATGGTAGTATATTTTATTGTCATTCTTATTTTCGGATAACTGGGGTTTGTATAATAGACGCAAATATAAGGGTGACGAAGATCCTGACAAGGATATGTCGTCACCCTTTTTGTATGATGTTTTAACTGACAACAAGCTTTAACCACCCCAAAGATAGTAATTTTCAACACCACCTTCTCCCACTATAAAATATATATTTTTAGCTGTTTTTTCAGTTAGTTACTATAAGAAATAATACATTAATTTCAACTATTGTGTGATACTGCTGGCTATTATGTAGAAGAATAATAGGAGTATTACCGCAAATTTTTTAAGGGGGTCATGATTTGTCTTTGCTGCATCTGGCAATAATTTCGCCATTTTTACTTGCCATCTTCATTCCTATTTTGTATAAGCTTTTTAGGAACATACATACAGGCTGGTTCGTTCTGCCATTGCCCATCCTGCTATTCAGTTATTTTCTATCGTTTATCTCCATCACTTCAACACATAAGACGATTACAGAATCCGTCCCATGGATACCTGCTATTGGTGTTGACTTTATTGCAAAAGTAGATGGATTAGGTCTGCTATTTGCCTTACTAATCACAGGGATCGGGTCCCTAGTTGTATTATATTCGATTTATTATTTATCAAAGGATAAAGAAAAGCTAAATACCTTCTATGTGTACTTATTATTATTCATGGGTGCAATGCTTGGAGTCGTTTTATCAGATAACTTGATCGTCTTGTATACATTCTGGGAATTCACAAGCTTCTCATCCTTTCTATTAATCGGCTATTGGTATGATCGCGAAAAGTCAAGATATGGTGCACAGAAATCTATGCTTATTACCGTATTAGGCGGCTTGTCCATGCTTGGAGGAATCATTCTCCTTTATATTATGACTGGGACATTCAATATTTCTGAGATTATTGCTCAAGCAGCTGGAATTACAGAAAACCCATTATTTATCCCAGCATTAATTTGTATTTTATTAGGTGCATTTACAAAATCAGCACAATTTCCATTTCACATCTGGCTGCCAGATGCGATGGAAGCACCAACACCAGTCAGTGCGTATTTACATTCAGCTACAATGGTTAAAGCAGGTATTTATTTAGTTGCTCGAATGACACCAGTTTTTGCTTCCGAAGGTCTTTGGGTTTGGTTAATTGCTGGGTTTGGAATCGCCACCTTATTTTGGGGTTCCTTTAATGCCGTGAGACAGACGGACCTTAAAGCAATTCTTGCCTTTTCAACTATCAGTCAGCTCGGGATGATTATGTCACTGCTCGGGCTCGGTGCTGCAGCTCTCCATTTCGATGATGTGAAGAATAGTTTTTATGGTGCTGCAACACTAGCTGCTGTCTTTCATTTATTTAACCATGCCACTTTCAAAGGCAGTCTCTTTATGGTAGTCGGAATTGTCGACCACGAAACAGGAACCAGGGACATTCGCAAGCTTGGCGGCTTGATGAATTTTATGCCCATTACTTTCACATTAGCCATTATCGGTACATTTTCAATGGCAGGGCTGCCGCCATTCAATGGCTTTTTAAGTAAAGAAATGTTCTTCACAGGAATGATCCGTGTTCTAGAGCTTGATATATTCAACTTTGAAACATGGGGCATGCTCTTCCCTGTTATAGCCTGGATTGCTAGTGTATTTACCTTTATTTACAGTATGGTCTTAGTATTTAAAACATTTACAGGCAAGTATCAGCCAGAAAAATTAGAGAAGAAACCACATGAAGCACCGATGGGCATGTTAATTTCTCCAATCGTTCTTGCTTCACTTGTAATTATTATTGGCTTCTTTCCTAACATACTCGCTAATAGCATTCTCTCACCTGCATTGGAATCTATTTTGCCAAATAATAATATTGATGTTCATATTAGCTTCTGGCATGGCTTTAAACCTGAATTATTTATGACAATCGGTGTCATTGCTTTAGGAATTTTGCTGTTCTTGACATTGCCAAAATGGAAGAGAGTATATGACTTTTTCCCAAAGAAGCTTACTCTTAACCGATTGTATGATAACGGATTAGAATTGATTCAAAGAGCTTCAAATAAACTAACAAAAACATATATGAATGGATCAATCCGAACTTATCTCGTTTATATTTTTGCATTTTTCATTTTTATCCTGGCGACGACAATCGCTGTAAAAAATGCATTTATATTTGATACGAGTAATATTTCATCCATTGGTTTTTATGAAGTATTGCTGGCTTTAGCTATCGTGATCGGGTCCATAAGTATTCTGTTTGTCAACTCAAGGATGACCGCAATTATCCTTCTAGGGGCCGTCGGTTATACCGTGTCATTGTTTTATGTATTATTCCGTGCACCTGATTTGGCACTCACACAGCTCGTTATTGAAACCATTTCAGTTGCTTTATTCCTTCTATGTTTCTATCACCTGCCAAAGAAAAGGAATGAAGAAAGAAATAGATTCAAGCTTACAAACGCCATCATCTCTATTGGTGTTGGTGCGATTGTGACAGTAATCGCTTTATCCGCACACAGCAATAAAGTGTTCGACTCCATTTCTGAATACTATGTTGAAAACACATATACAGAGGCCGCAGGCAAAAACATGGTTAACGTTATTCTTGTAGACTTCCGTGGCTTTGATACATTGTTTGAAATTACCGTTTTGACAATTGCTGCTTTAGGGATATTTGCCATGATTAAATTACGAATGGGAGGAAAAAAGAAAAATGAAAACAAATGACCTTATTCTACAAACAACTACTAAAGTTGTCTTGTTTATCATTATTCTTTTCTCTTTTCATATCTTTTTTGCTGGTCATTACACACCTGGCGGCGGCTTTGTTGGAGGCCTGCTCACGTCAGGAGCAATCATTTTGCTGATGCTGGCTTTTGATATGAAGACAGTTTCTCAAATTTTACCGGTTAACTATATCTATATGGCTGCAACTGGACTGCTTTTTGCAGGAGGAACGGCAGCAGGCGCATTGTTTTTCAATGTTCCCCTCCTTACCCACGCCTTTGGCCATGTAGATTTACCGATTTTGGGCGATACAGCTCTTCATACAGCTACAATATTTGATCTAGGGGTTTTCTTAGTTGTTGTTGGTGTAACAATGACCATTATTCAAACGATTGGAGAGGATGAATAATGGAAATAGTAATGGCTTTTGTTATCGGCATATTATTCATGTCTGCCACTTATTTAATGCTTTCAAAAAGTTTATTGCGAATCATTATTGGCACTGGTCTTCTTAGTCATGGTGCACATTTGCTCATACTTACAATGGGCGGCTTAAAAAGAGGGACAGTTCCGCTGCTTGGAGAAGAGGCAAGTTCCTATACAGATCCGATTCCGCAAGCTTTAATCTTGACTGCAATTGTTATTAGCTTTGGAGTTACTGCCTTCTTCCTTGTCCTTGCATATCGGGCATACAAAGAGCTTGGCACGGATAATACAGAAAGATTGAGAGGGAATGAAGGAAATGATTAACTTTTTAATTTTACCGCTGCTAATTCCATTTCTTACAGGAATCCTTTTAATCTTCTTTGCTAAGAACGTTGTGATACAGCGATGGATTGCTGCTATATCTGCTTTGTTTAATGTTGTTATCGCATTCCTGCTTGTACAAAAGGTAAGAAATGATGGGATTCAAACATTAGATGTTTCTAGCTGGCAAGCTCCCTTTGGAATTACACTTGTATCAGACATGCTATCTGCTTTACTTGTTTTAACGACTACGATTATTGCTTTTACAAGTATCATCTATTCTTTTCGCTCCATCGGAGTCGAGAGGGAGAAATATTTTTATTATCCAGCATTGAACTTTCTGATTGTTGGGGTTATCGGTGCTTTTACAACTGGAGATATCTTTAACCTGTTTGTATTCTTCGAAGTTTTGCTAATGGCCTCCTATGTTTTACTTGTACTAGGTGGGACAAAAATACAGCTGCGTGAAACAATTAAGTATATATTGGTGAATGTCATTTCATCTGCTTTATTTGTTATTGCCGTTGCTTATTTATATTCTGTTGTAGGGACATTAAATATGGCTCATATTTCGGTCCGGCTAGATGACCTTGGCCAATCTGGAATCATTACTGTCATTGCTGTTCTCTTTTTAATCGTATTTGGATTAAAAGGCGGGATTTTCCCATTATACTTCTGGCTGCCAGGATCGTACTATGCTCCGCCAGCCCCAGTTATGGCCTTGTTTGGTGCATTGCTGACAAAGGTTGGGGTTTATGCGATTATGAGGACCTATACATTATTTTTTATCCATGACACGGGCTACACACATCAGCTGCTAATGATCCTTACAATTATCACGATAGTTGTTGGGGTTATAGGTGCCATCGCTTTCTCAGATATTAAAAAAATTATCATTTATAATATCATCGTTGCAATCGGTGTGATTCTTTTCGGGGTTTCAGTTATGACTCCAGATTCCCTAGCTGGCTCTGTATTTTATCTGATTCATGATATGGTTATTAAAGCAGCACTATTCTTATTAATTGGTATCATGATTGCGATTACTGGGACAAGTGATTTAAGAAAGATTAGCGGGTTAATTAGGCGCTATCCTGGGCTGGGCTGGACATTTTTCATAGCTGCTCTCGTTCTTGCAGGGATTCCTCCGTTTAGCGGCTTTGTTGGCAAGGTCTTGATTGTCAAAGGAGGATTTGAAAGCGAACAATTTTTGGGTGCAGGCATTGTCTTAGCTTCTAGCTTGCTCGTATTGTTTTCTATCATGAAAATCTTTATTAACGGTTTTTGGGGAACTCCTCAGGATTATAAAGGGGAAACTAATGTACCTGTTCGAAAACTCCTAATTGCACCAGTTATTCTTGTGACAATTTCCGTATTATATGGAGCTGGTTCAGAAATTATTTTCCCTTATATCTCACAGGCTGCAGAAACACTTGCTAATCCAAGTGTTTATATTGAAGCAGTCTTAAAGGAGTGGTAAGTATGGCTTTTCAAATTTTGCTCAACGTATTTCTAGGTTTTCTGTGGATGTTTTTCACAATGTCATACGAGCCAGTTGCCTTTTTCAAAGGCTATTTATTCGGAATGGTTATTCTCTTTACCTTTAGGCGATTTTTTGGATCTCGCTTTTATCTAGGAAGAGTCATTGCTATCATTAGTCTTGGACTTCTCTTCATAAAAGAGTTAATCCTCTCAAATATTAGTGTGCTGAAACTAGTACTTAAACCAAAGCTTGATATCAAGCCTGGCATCTTTGCACTGCCAACAGTTTTAGAAAAGGACTGGGAAATTACCATTCTTGCTAATCTAATCACTTTAACACCAGGGACACTTGTAGTCGATGTCTCTGACGATAATAAGATTCTTTATATCCATACAATCGACATGGATGATGCACAAGAAGCCATTGATTCCATCAAAAATACATTCGAAAAAGCGATTTTGGAGGTGAGCCGATAATGATTCTTATTGCTGTCAAAATAGCGATTCTATGCATGTCGATCGCGATTCTAGGATTAATATATAGGCTTATTAAAGGCCCCTCCATGCCTGATCGAGTTGTGGCACTTGATGCAATAGGAATTAATCTCGTTGCGATTGTTGCACTCGTATCCATTTTCTTAGATACAAATGCTTTCCTGGAGGTTATCCTGCTGCTTGGGATTCTCTCTTTTATTGGAACTGTAGCCTTCTCCAAATATTTAGAAAAGGGGGTTGCTCTTGAACGTGATCGAGATCTTTAAAATTATTATTGTAGCATTAATACTTATTGGTGCCTTTCTTAGCCTTGTTGCCGCATTCGGTGTAATTAGACTTCCTGATGTATATACAAGAAACCATGCTGCTTCGAAGGCTGCAACCTTAGGAGTCTTGGCTGTCTTACTTGGTACATTTCTTTACTTTTATATGAAAGAAGGCCAAGTGAACTCACGCGTTATTCTCGGCATTGTTTTTATCTTCGTCACCTCGCCTGTGGCAGGTCACTTAATCAGCCGTGCTGCTTACAACTCCGGTGTAAAGTTATGGGATAAAAGTGTACAGGATGATTTAAAGTTAAAAGAAGCAACTCAAGCAAAAAAAGGAAAGTAAATTAGAGAAGCGAAAAAGCGCTTGGGTCATCATCGTCCAATCTCGAGGTTCTCTCGAAACTAGCTGCCCCTCGAGGTTCATGAAGTATACTTTCTTATTCTGCAAAAAAAATGAAACTATGCAAAGGGACTAATCTTACATAGATTAGTCCCTTTGGTTTATTTCTTTTTAATTACTGCCATTGTACATCGTGAAACACAAATAAGTTTTTCTTCCTCATCAACGATCTTTATGTCCCATACCATTGTAGTTCTTCCTTGATGAAGGACAGTTGCAACAGCAGTAACCATTCCCTCACGCTTTCCTCTTACATGATTCGCATTAATCTCTAACCCAGCAACCGATTCCGTTTCCTTATCGACAAGCTCAAATGCACCGATGCTTGCTACTGTTTCCGCCAGCGCAACTGAAGCACCTCCATGAAGCAGGCCAAAGGGCTGCCTTGTACGATCATCAACTGGCATTGTTGCTACAACCTTGCCCTTTTCAAGCTCAGTAATTTTTATCCCGAGTGCATGGATTAGTGTATTTTCTATATTCATGTATTCTTTCCCCTTTCTTTTCTATCTACTTCTACTATAACAGAATATTCTCATCACTTTAAAAGATATAGTAAAACGATAATCCGTAAGGGCTGCTCTCCCACTGACTGCAACTTTATCCTCACTTCTTTGATATGGCCCTTTAATCTCTGATACTGATTGTTAAAACACAGGAAAAGCACAGTCTGCATATATTGATTTCATAATGCCATTCGATTAAAGAAAGGGGGGATACAGCTATAAACCTTCAGTATTTTTATCCTTATACTTTATACACCCCTCCCTTTCAGCCATATACTAGCTATTTTTATCATCCACTAACTCCTTTGAGAACTTATCCGACTGTAGATCCAGGGATGTTCATGAGTTCGGCTAAAGATATGGCCATTCTTATGAATGACGCAAGTCGGTTATTAGCAAAAATGGCTAAATCAAAAAAATTCTCATTTGAGTTAATGAATGCTGCACAGCAATCAAAAATGGAAAAAGTTGAACAGATGATTAAATCGACAGGAATTAAAAATATCCCTAAAACTTCCTATACACCTGACGGACTAAGTCTGCATTTCGATTCAGGCAAAGCTTATAATGACTGCTGTAAATTGACACTGAAATTACGATGGTCATAGGAAAAGTTCAAGCGGCTTGATCATCGCCGTACAAACTAAAGGTGCTTCGAGGCAAAGGCTGTACTGTTAAGTGGATCTAAGCCTCGCCGTAATTTGTAGGCTCTGGAAAGCCGCCTCGCGTTTTAATGATTTTGAAAAGAAAACACAGTAAGCATGCGTGAACCGATGTTGACTTATCATGGGGAGAAGACAAAAATGTTGAGAGGCGATAATCCGCTTACGCTAGACAATTCTCTGATCCAAACGGGATACTTAAAAGGATCCATAATATCATGACAAAAAAGCTCTCCTATTTGTAAGAGAGCTCTTTCCACTTTTCTATATTAATAGTACGGGGTTCCGAAGCCGCCATATCCATATGGAGCGGGGGCAGGATAAGGTCCATAAAATGGGGGCGGTCCGTAATATGGCATTGGCCCGTAAAACGGACGAGGTCTAGCAATAGCCGCACCCGCAAAGCCGCCAATTAGGCCTCCAAATAAGCCGCCAACCAATGGACCGACAAAAAAGAACCTCGTGTCCGCAGGATGTGGGCCATTTCTCATATTATACATCTGGGTAACCTCCTAATTTTTATTCCTACACTACTTCATATGCACTTTTAAGCCTTTTTGAGTGGGCTTTATGTACACAATGTGCGGTTTCCTATGGAGGGTTACCTAAATATTAATAGGCTTTTGCCCAATAAACTTGCTTCTTAGCTGCTTTTCCACAGCATACGCATTCTGTTGAAATCGCCTCTTGATTGAAAGGCATACATCTTGAAGTTGCACCTGTTTCTTCTTTTATCTGATCCTCACAGCTTCTGTCT
The DNA here is from genome assembly GCF_001439605.1 of Cytobacillus praedii. Taxonomy (GTDB): domain Bacteria; phylum Bacillota; class Bacilli; order Bacillales; family Cytobacillaceae; genus Cytobacillus; species Cytobacillus praedii. The sequence continues at coordinate 17,641 of NZ_LMBX01000038.1, read as the reverse complement.
CCACACCACATCGCTTTTACAAATCCTGTCTTTTCCGCGAAAATTTCTTTCAATTCGCTAAAATTCTGAGCCATATACGTTTTTTCTTCACGAAGGGCTTTGGCCTTTTCGAAAAGATGTCTTTGTATATCTTTGAGAATTTCAGTAATTTTTTCTTCCAAATGATCTGTTAAAACTATCGTTTTTTCCCCCGTATCCCTTCTCACCAATACGACCTGATTGTTTTCAATATCTTTTGGACCCACCTCTAGCCGTAATGGAACGCCCTTCATTTCATACTCATTAAATTTCCAGCCTGGCTTTTTGTCACTTCCGTCAATGTCTACGCGTGCAACACGGGCTAATGTTTTCTTCAACTCATAAGCATAATCAAGAACACCTTCTTTATGCTGAGCAATTGGGACAATCATTACTTGAGTTGGAGCTGCCTTTGGAGGAATTACTAGTCCTCTGTCATCCCCGTGGACCATAATCATTGCACCAATAATGCGTGTCGTAAAGCCCCATGATGTTTGCTGTACATGCTGTAATGCCCCATCTTTATCTGTAAACTGAATGCCAAAGGCTTTTGCAAATCCATCACCTAAATGATGGGAGGTTCCTGACTGCAACGCTTTTCCATCATGCATCAAGCTTTCTATTGTATACGTATATTTCGCACCGGCAAATTTTTCTTTATCCGTTTTTTGTCCCTTAACCACAGGAATAGCCAGTACATTCTCACAAACATCCGCATACACGTCTAGCATTCTGACAGTTTCTTCATGTGCTTCTTCATCTGTCGCATGGCAAGTATGTCCTTCTTGCCATAAAAACTCTAGTGTACGGAGGAAAGGACGTGTCGTTTTCTCCCATCTCACCACATTTGCCCATTGATTGTACAGTTTAGGCAAGTCACGATATGAGTGAATAATGTTTTTATAGTGCTCACAGAATAACACCTCAGATGTTGGTCTTACACACCAACGTTCTGCTAATTCCTCCTCGCCGCCATGGGTTACCCATGCTACTTCTGGAGCAAATCCCTCTATATGATCCTTTTCCTTTTGAAGAAGGCTTTCCGGGATAAATAGCGGCATATAAACATTTTCATGCCCAGTCTCTTTAATACGACTATCTAACTCATTTTTGATATTTTCCCATAACGCATATCCATAAGGACGGATAATCATTGAACCGCGAACGCTAGAATAATCAATCAAATCTGCTTTTGTAACAACATCTGTGTACCACTGGGCAAAATCAACATCCATTGCAGTAATGTCTTTTACAAACTCTTTTCCCACTTCAGCCACCTCGCTTTTTTATAAAATAAGTTTGTATTCACAATCAATATTGCTAATTAAAGTATAAGTGTGCAGGGTAGATTTCCGCTCCAGGATGCTCGCTTTCCGCGGGGTGGGCGTTGAGCCTCCTCGGCGCGCTGCGCCTGCGGGGTCTCAACTGTCCCACTCCTCCCGCTGGAGTCTCGCACCTTCCGCTTCAATCAACCAACCTTATTTATATACACATTCTACTTAATAGCAATAATCTATTAGAAAGAACCTAAAATAAAAAAGCTCTGCAAAAAAATAGGGACCAATCAATTGGCGGTACCACCCTAATTTAAAGCAAAGCTTTACACTCAATACATGATAACGGGATGTAAACCCGCTGTAATCTTTAATTGATACAGAACTCAGAGGCAGGTTCAAATGGGTGTTTATAGGATCCTTTCAGCAATTGGCTCCCTCTCTGAAATAAACAGTACACAGTTTACTATTCCTCATCAAAGTTTGACTATTTTTTGAAATTATATAAATATTCGACGCAAATGTCAATTGATGATCCACAAAAAAACCCCTTTGACTGTTTGCCAAAGGGATTCCTTAATTATTTTGCTGCTGCAGCATTTTCAAATGCCAAGTCCACTGTTACATAATCATATCCAAGATCTCTTGCAACTGCCTCATATGTAATGCTGCCGTTTACAACGTTCACACCAAGCTTTAATGCAGGATTTTCATCAATTGCTTTCTTGACACCTTTGTTTGCAATTTGCAATGCATAAGGAATCGTTACATTTGTTAATGCAATTGTAGATGTTCTTGGAACTGCACCAGGCATGTTTGCAACTGCATAGTGAACAACACCATGCTTTTCGTATGTTGGATTATCATGTGTTGTAATATGATCTACTGTTTCAAAAATTCCACCTTGGTCAACTGCCACATCAATGACAACTGAACCCGGGGACATTGTCTTAACCATTTCTTCTGTAACAAGCTTCGGAGCCTTAGCTCCTGGAATAAGGACAGCGCCAACTACAAGATCACTTTCCTTCACTGCTTCAGCAATATTGAATGGATTAGACATTAAGGTTTGAATGCTGTTTCCAAAAATATCATCAAGCTGGCGAAGACGCTCTGGGCTTAAATCAATAATTGTCACATCAGCGCCTAAGCCGATTGCCATTTTAGCCGCATTAATACCAACAACACCTCCTCCGACAATTGTTACCTTGCCGCGTGAAACGCCAGGAACACCAGCTAGCAATATCCCTTTGCCGCCATTTGTTTTTTGCAAAAATTGTGCGCCAATTTGAGTAGCCATACGTCCAGCCACTTCACTCATAGGTGTAAGCAATGGCAATGTACGATTAACTTCTACTGTTTCATATGCAATTGCAGTAACACCTTTTTCAACTAAAGCCTTTGCAAGTTCAGGCTCAGCTGCTAAGTGTAAGTATGTGAAAAGCACTAGTCCTTCACGGAAATATGTATATTCTGATTCAAGGGGCTCCTTTACCTTCATAACCATTTCTGCAGCCCAAGCCTCTTTTGCTGAAGGAACGATTTCTGCTCCAACTTCCTTATAATCTTCATTTGTGAAACCGCTTCCAAGACCTGCATCTGTTTCTACTAAAACTTGATGTCCTGCCTTAACTAATGTATACACGCTAGCAGGGGTTGCTGCTACACGGTTCTCATTATTCTTTATTTCCTTAGGCACTCCGATAATCATACAATGTTCCCCTTTCTATACAACTCTTTTATTATCAAAACTACCCTAAGTATAATAAGAAGAATTAGAATAATCAACACCATTCCTCTTTATTTTCAAAATCCACACAATTGTATGACAAGCCATCCAATTGCGATATTACCGGGCAAACGATTCATTTTTGACACCCTTCTTCTTATGCTTGTCTATACTATAACGAAGACATTTTCTCGAAAGACGAGTAGAAGGAGGGATATGATTTGGATGTAATGGATCTATTTCATTTGCAGAATAAAACAGCCATTATAACAGGCGGAGGAAAAGGGCTTGGAGAACATATGGCTAATGCACTGGCAGAAGCAGGAGCAAATATAGTCATCTGCTCTAGGAATCTCGAAGACTGCAAAAACATTAGTGAACAGCTAGTAAATAAAGGAGTCCAATCAATAGCACTGCAATGTGATATTACAAATCAAGCAGATATTCAGGCAGTAATAGATCAAACGGTTCAGCACTTTGGCACGATTGACATTCTTATTAACAATAGCGGCACCTCATGGATTGCGCCTACACTAGAAATAACAGCTGATCAATGGGATAAAGTGATGAATGTGAATTTAAAAGGAATGTTCCTATTTTCGCAGGCAGCTGGGAAGATAATGGCTCAGCAAGGAAACGGAAAAATCATCAATATTTCATCCATAACTGGAATTAAAGGAACGCACCCTGCTTTCCTAGACGCGATTGCTTATAGCACGAGTAAAGGAGCTGTTAATGCATTAACAAAAGATTTAGCAGTTAAGCTAGCACAGCATAATATTCAAGTGAACGCCATAGCTCCAGGGTTTTTTCCTAGTAAAAAAACAAAGGCATTTGATCAAACAAGCCATATAATCATGCAAAGAATTCCTGCTGGCCGCTTTGGCACTGATCAGGATCTTAAAGGAGCAGCCATTTTCCTATCCTCAAAGGCATCAGACTATATAACTGGTCAAATACTCGTCATAGATGGCGGACTGATATCAGCGATATAGAAATGCGGAAGCATCCTGCTTTAGCAACGTGGACTGGCGGGTTTTAATCCAATTGCGGCTCCTAGCCACTCGAGGTCATAGCTGGACTGCTCTGTGGCAAACTACCGCCACGCCGCAATCTATCTTATGCTTATTAGGGCTAAACGGTCAAATCACTTTTTAACGACTGAGATAAAGGAAACACGAAGAACGATAGTGATTCGTTGTAGACTCACCGCAGGGAAGAGACCGAGGTCCACATGACGCTTGTCGCTCCTCCTAAAAGCTACGTTTTTAGTCGTGCGATAAATTTATTATGCCAAAGCATTCCTTGTGCAAGACAAAGAAAAGAAAAGCTTCCTGCTTAGCGATAGCAACAATAGAAAGGAGCGTATACGATGACTACGAACCACACGCAAGAAATATTAAATGCCGTCAAGAAATTTGGTATGAAGGTAGAGCTGGGACTAAACAACTCCATTCATGATGCACTTAATCAGCCATCCATTCTACAAGGATTGAACAATCAATCACGGCTTGTAGCAGCTTCCATAAGCAAGCTGCAGCAAACAGTCGAAACCCTGTCGATCCCCTTTAATTTTCCAACAAAGAATGACGTAGCCAACACAACAAAATTATTTATCCAAGCAGAAGAGAAACTGGACTTATTAGAAGAGCAAGTCACACAATTAAACCGGTCCTTTGAAGAATTTAAGGACACAATTGTAAATAGTCCTTCCTTTTCTTCAAATAGAATGGCGGGGGAATAATATGAGTACTCCAAAACTGAATAGATGGACGGGCTTTATCCAAACAATATCAGCCAAAGAACCTGAAGTTGGAATGACACCACGAACAGCTGTTTGGAAGAAAAACAAAGCCACTCTTTGGCATTACCCTTCAAAAAACAAAAAGTATAAGGTACCGCTATTTTTAATTTACTCCCTTATTAATCAGCCATTTATTCTTGATCTTGGCCCTAAATATAGCTTAATTGAAGCTTTTACCTCTAACGGGTTCGAGGTGTATCTCCTTGATTTCGGAATACCTGGATATGAGGATAAAGATCTGTCAATGGATGATTACATTCTTCGCTATATAAAAAAAGGCGTTCAACGTGCACTGCTGCATTCAAATGCGTCAGAAATTTCATTAATAGGGTTTTGTATGGGCGGTACGTTTGCAGCTATTTATACAAGCATAGCTGATGAACCAATTAAAAATCTTATTATTTCTGTTGCTCCAATTGATTTTAGTGTCACACCTATTTTCAGCGAAGGGGTAAAAATGCTCCAAAATGAAGAGGTCAATTTTGAGCAAATATTAGATGCATGGGGAATGATTCCCCCTGCATATGTGAAAAGGGGGATGAAGCTTGCAACTATGCCTATCTCGTACTCTCCTTATCTTTCCCTTTTAAGTCATGCAGATGATGAAGAACGTAATTTAAAATGGAGCCGTTTTAATTATTGGGCAGACAGTCACATTCCTATATCTGCTGCAGCGATAAAACAGATGATTGTAGACCTTGAGAAAGAAAATAAGCTTATTACTGGAAACTTAAGGATCGGAGATCGACCAGCCAAGCTAAAAAATATTACAGCAAATTTATTAGCAGTTGGGGCCAGTCATGATCGACTCATTTCAATTGAACAAATCAAGCCAATTATTGATCTTGTTTCAAGTAAAGATAAATCCTTCCATATTCTTGAAGGAGGTCATGGAAGCCTTGCAAAGGATGGCAAAGCACCCGGTTATTTAGAAAACTGGCTAGCTGACCGCTCCAATTAATGTATGGAAGAAGGCGCATGACTTCCCCTGCTGATGATGGCATAAATCAGCAGGGGAAAACATTTTTTACAAAGTGAAACTTCAATCGGCGGGAGCTTTCCTTTATCCCCCACTGATTGTTGGTAAAACTTACAGGCTGGGGATCCCCCATTTAGAATGTTGTTTTAACCAACTTTCATAAATTTGGATTCTTACGGCCTGTTAATCTGCGAGAAAGGGAGGATGCGTATGTTTTATTTGTACACCCCAATGAAACCAGTCACTGCCAATCAAACTCTCCATGGGTATTTGGGATATGCAGCAATAGTGTTTAAAGACTTTTTCAGCTTGAATTAAAGAATAATAAATCCGATTCATTCTTCTTGTCATACTATTATGTATGGCTTTTTTTTATTAAAAAAGAATCGGAGGAAAACTTGTAATAAATCCACTTTCTTTGCCGAAATGAAACTTGTTTTGTCATACGGGAAGGAATCTGCAATTGCCCAGAGAATCCATTATTAAAAGCGAAGCTTCAGGGAAACGTCCCCAGTTATTCGTTTTATCTAGCTTAAGCGCCAAGGGACTCGAGTCAAAAGCCCCTGTGATCAAGGCGCCTTCCGCTTTTAGTATAAGAAGGAGGATTCAGGATGAATACAAGTGCTGTCGCAAAGTTACTCGGGGTTTCATCAAGCACCATCCAACGATGGGTGAAGCAGCTGGAGCTCCAAATGGAACGGAATGAACTCGGGCATTATTCATTTACAGATGAGGATATTCAACTGCTATTACAAGTTCAGGAACAGCTAAAAAAGGGTGTCATGCTTCAGGATGTAACAGTAGAAGGAAAGAAGACACGTATCGGTGTAGTTAAACCAGCTGCAAAAGAACAGATCGATGAGAAACTTCTAGAAAAAATAAACGAGTTCGAACAAAGACTAAATAAAAAAGCAGATGATGTTGTATCCTACCAGCTTTTGCAGCACCGGAGGGAAATTGAGGAGCTTCAAGCTGAAGTGGAAAAGCTAAATCAGAGAATCGAATGCATTGAAGAATGGATGAATAAGGAGCATCAGCGTATCCCGTCTGATCATGCATTCATTTTCGATAAGGAATTACCAAAAAAGAAAACCAAAAGAAGAAATCTTATCACCTCTTTATTTGGTTTCTAAATTCCTCATCCATCCAAAAGTTATAAAAGAATCCAAAAAAAATACAGCTCCCACATTAGGAGCTGCATCAAAAACTATAAAATCATTGCGGCCAGCCAGCCAAACAAAATTAACGGGATATTATAATGCAGGAATGTTGGTACACAAGTGTCCCAAATATGATTATGCTGGCCGTCTACATTTAATCCAGCTGTTGGTCCCAATGTGCTGTCAGATGCTGGTGAACCAGCATCTCCAAGTGCTGCAGCTGTTCCAACTAACGCAATTGTTGCCATAGGACTAAAACCAATTTCTAGTGCAAGTGGAACAAAAATTGTTGCAATGATTGGAATTGTGGAAAAGGATGAACCGATTCCCATCGTTACTAGAAGACCGACAATTAACATAAGAAGCGCAGCAAGTGATTTGCTTCCGCCAATAACTGCCGCAGACTGTTCAACAAGGCTTTCAACATCTCCAGTTTCTTTTAGCACGTCAGCAAATCCAAAGGCTGACAGCATAACGAAACCAATAAAAGCCATCATCTTCATCCCATCAGTTAATTGCTGATCTGCTTCACGCCATTTCACCGCACCGCTTATATAAATAACAAGAATTCCAGTCAAAGCTCCAAAAATCATCGAATCAAACTTAATTTGAACAAGAAGTGCAGCAATAATAGCGATAAAGGAGAAAACGATCCCCACTTTTGAGTATTCAGTTCTTTCCGTTTCTCCTATTTGACTTTGCTGATAGTTTCTTGTTTTTCTGTATGAGATAAAAATAGCAAATAACAGACCGACTGCAAGTCCAGCTGTCGGAATCAGCATGGCTTTTGGAATATCACTCATGTCAACCGTTAATCCGCTGCTTTTCATATTATCAGCAAGAATTTCATGGAAAATCTGCCCGAAGCCAGCAGGGAGCAAAATATAAGGTGCAGTTAAACCAAATGTCAGGACTGAAGCGATCAGTCGGCGGTCAATCTTTAATTCATTCATTACCTTTAATAAAGGCGGGATGAGAATTGGAATAAAAGCAATATGAATCGGAATTACATTTTGAGAAAAACAAGCCATAATTAAAATTGATAAAACAATAAGTGCTTTAGAAAGCCTTTTTCCCTTAGACTCTCCTTCTTTCCCTACTTTCTGAAGAATCCATTCCACTAGTAAGTTCGGCAAACCTGTTGTAGAAATAGCAAGGGCGAATCCGCCTAACAAGGCATAGCTTAAAGCAACCTCTGCGCTTCCTCCCAGCCCATTTGAAAAGACCTCAATTGTTTGATTTATACTTAAGCCTCCTGCTAAGCCGCCTACTAACGCTCCTGCAATTAAAGATAAAACGACATTTACGCGTAAAAGACTTAATACAAGCATAACAAAAACGGCTATGATGACTGCATTCATGATGAAAACCCTCTCTCATTACTTTACTTTGGTAAATTGGTAGAGAACTAAAATATGAGTATAAAACTATCATATTCTATCGCTTCTTGTCAACTTTTTTAAAAACTAAGGTGAGTTTAGAACAACAGCTGCTTTTTAAAACGATTCTGTTTTTGATAAGCTTAATATTTGCAATTTCAAGCGTTTTTTTGCGGAATTTACGTTTTATTTGCTTTCTTCTATGCTTTTTTGAGGAATCGGCTTCTTTTTTTTGCAGACTCCATTTCATAAATGAATTCACACAAAAAGCTCCGGAATTTTTCCGGAGCTTCAATAATATTCATTTTCAGATTTCAAATCTTTCAACTAGCAAAGCAAGTGTACGAGCCATTACCCCGGTTGCTCCTGCTGGGCCAAGATCATGCTCCTTGCGAGTTGTAGCCGTTCCAGCAATATCTAAATGGACCCAAGGGGTATCCTCTGCAAATTCTCCGACGAAAGCACCACCCATAATGGCATGACCTTCACGGCCTGGTGAATTGTTTAGGTCAGCAATTTTACTGCTTCTGACCCTTTGTTTATCTTTTTCAAATATAGGCAAACGCCAGATTGGCTCCCCAGCCTCATAAGAAGCTTCAAGAACCTGCTCCCATAATGCCTCGTTATTCGTTAATGCACCTGTCGTGTCCGTTCCAAGTGCCACGATTACCCCACCAGTTAAAGTGGCTACATCAACTAAATAATTTGCTCCATGATGTTTGGCATATGTCACGGCATCGGCAAGTACAAGTCGCCCTTCCGCATCTGTATTCAATACTTCAATCGTTTTGCCGCTCATAGATGTAATCACATCATCCGCTTTAAATGCATTCCCGCTAATCATATTGTCTGTAGAAGGAATAACTGCGACAACATTCTGTTCCGGTTTTAATTCACCGATAATCTCCATGGCTCCAAGAACAGCTGCTGCTCCTCCCATATCAGTTTTCATGCCGACAATGCCATCTTTAGACTTAATCGAATAGCCTCCAGTATCAAAGGTAATGCCTTTGCCTACTAAGCCAATGACATCCTTCCATTCTTCTTTTCCTTGATACTTCAAGACAATCATTTTTGGGGGTTCAGTAGAACCTTGGTTCACAGCAAGTAAGGCACCCATCCCTAGCTTAAGCATATCTTCCTTTTCAAGAATTTCCGCTTCGAAATCATACTTAGCAGCAAGTTCTTTCGCATAATTAGCCATGTCTGTAGCCGTAAGCATATTACCTGGCAAATTAACAAGTGTACGAGCAGAGTTTGTTCCTTTTCCGTGTGCATACCCCACTGTTAAGGAAGCGTTCACATCTTCTTCATCTGCCGCTTCACTATAAATAGTCATCTTTTCAATATTCTTTGCCGGTTCATTTGATTTTTGCTTATATCCTTCGAAACGGTAGGTAGATAAAGCAAAAGCCTCACTTATCGCATGTGCTGCATCTAATGTATCCACCTCATCACTCAGGAAAGAATCTAGATAAACAGCAGCTTCCTGAATAGCAGAAGATTTAACGGTTTTAAAAGTCTTTCCAATTGCTTCACGCAGCACATCAAATGAGTAATCTTTTTCACGTCCAAGACCGACAACAAATAATCTTTTAGCGCCAATACGGCTAAATGTATGTACTTTTGATACTGCTTTTTTCTTAGCTGAAAGATCCCTGCTTTTGACAAGCTCCGTTAATTGCCCTTCAAATTGCTGATCTAATTGTGCAAGAATGCCTTCAAATTTGTTTGGTTTATCAAACAAACCAATGATCAAACATTCATGTTCATTCAAAAAATTAATTTCTCTTTTTACAGTAAACATTTTGTCACCCCCATAAAGATGCTTTCATTATATCAGGAAACAGGAAACAATTTCGAGTAGCTAATCTTCTAGAAATAAAATTAATTCTGGCAATTTAGGCAGTGTGTCTACCTCCTCAAATGGAACTCGATCGATTTCTTTAGGAAAAATCACTAAAGCTTTTTCAATAAATATATACACATGCTCTAAATCAAGCCCCCAATGCCTTGGACGATAAGCTTGCAAATATTCATGAGCGGCTGCCATCATTAATCTTGCCCCCTTTACATTCCCATATTCATAATGATAGATAGACACACTCATTTGCAGCAATCCTTTGAAAAATAAATTCCCTTTATCTGTCATCCACATTTCTTCCAGAAGGTCATGGCAAGTATAGTAATCTCCTTCGTTAAACTTCACAAAAAAATCATAATATTCAAGCGGATACTCCTTCAACAGATTCCCTCCCCTTGTATAATTGTTTACAAAACTTTATAAAAAAGTAATTGCACTCTCTTTGAATTATTATTATCATCTTAACAAACGGGATAGAAGTTGAGCACTTATTTATTTACTTGGATCTGTGCAATCTGCCTTCAACGAGGTATGTGATAATCTGAGTTAAAGTGAAGCTGTGATCAGTGGTGTTTTTCTTTGTCACCCATTGATTGTTAGTTGAACGGACCGGGCATTTACGGACTCTGTTGATCCCCAGCATAGAATTTATTGTTCCTGCTGCTTCTTGATGTGGGGTCTTACAGCCCGTTAATCTGCTATAAAGGTGGTTTCCACATGGAATTGTTTATGAATTTCCCCTTATGGGCTGCCATTGCAGCCATCTTCTTTGCTCAATTTGTCAAAGTTCCAATTCATTTCATTGCTTCAAGAAAACTTAATTGGTCTCTCTTGACTAGCACAGGAGGGATGCCAAGTTCTCACTCTGCTGCCGTAACCGCTCTTTCCACTGGTATTGCTTTGGAAACAGGCTTAGATTCTGCTGTATTTGCTGTATCAGCCCTTTTTGCCATCATTACAATGTTTGATGCAACGGGTGTACGCCGGCAAGCGGGGGAACAAGCCATTGTCTTAAATCAATTAGTAGCAGATTTCAATCGTCTAATAGAAGAAGCAAAGGTTTGGCAGAAAAAAGCGGAACAGGAAAAAAGGAGAGAATTGAAGGAGCTTCTCGGTCATAAACCAATTGAAGTTTTTTTCGGAGGACTAACAGGCATTCTTTTAACATTAGCACTTCATTTTCTATTTCACTAAATAGAACATAAAAAACAGGTAGCCCTCTTTTATCTAGGCTACCTGTTTTTTTCTAACTATTCCTGTTTGGATTTAGTATATTGCTGACGGAAGACTTGCATGGATTCATTCTCATTCAATGCATGAAGTTCCTCTTCTGTTAAGGTGCCATCACCCATTTCGACAACATACACATCCAGCGTTTTTTTGCCCCAATTATTGTATACATCTTCCACTGTCTCATAATAAAGATCCACTTTATTTCCTTTAATTGCTCCACCTTTGTCTGCAACAACCCCATACCCATATCCAGGGACAAACAGAATCGTTCCAATTGGAAAGACATTTAAATCTGCTGCAACCGTTGAATACAAATCTCTCTTAACCTTTACACCCGAGTATGTAATCCCAAAGCTTGGATGACCAGGATGTTTGCCTGTTGATTCATAATAGGCAGTATAGCCTGTGGCCACAACTGTCTTAATTGGATACTGCGTCCAATCAATTGCTTCCTCTAATGTAGGCGGATGTCCAGACACTTCCTTGCTCGAAGAAATTTGCAAATCACCATTCACAAATCGTTTTAAAAATTTAAAAGCTACTCCAACCTTCTTTAATGTATGGTCAAAATGATTTTGATCTGTTTGTTCGTTTGTGCCCCTCTCTACATTACTAAAATAATTAACAAGAGATTTTGCCTCCACTCCCGAAATAGACTGGAAAGTCGTAAATAATGCCGCAATGAATAAAGTTGACATTATTATTCGCCTTGTCCAACTTTTTATTCTTATCATTTATAATTTCACTCCTCCCAAGAATATTCATTTCCCAAGATTTAAAGAAATATTCATGAAAGGAAGAAAAATTATGCCAGCAAGAACAATAAATCTATCCATTTTTTGATAAAAACCCCTTTGTTACCAAGGGCAAAGCTACTAATTTACAAAATTCTAAATAAAATAAAAAACCTCTGCATATAAGCAGAGATTTCGAATTTAAAACATTTGATATCCTTTTTTACGGAGGATTTTTATTGTAATGCCGGCACCAATTGCACCTGCTAGACCACTCAATAAAATAAGAACATCAGCAGTGGCAAGCTGAGTTAATTCAGAACCAAGACTTGTAAAAGACTCTTTACTATTAGAAAAGTATTCTATAAAACGAACTTTATCAATAATGAAGATAGCAATAATTGGATAGATTATAGCCATAATCCACGACATTCTTAATAGCATATTTAAAATAAATCCAATTCCAAAAAATAGGACAAAAAAGAGCAGCATTGAAATAGGCAATACGAAAATCGTCATTTCCATTATTTTGTTCCTCCCTTTACACATCAATACTTAGTGTACTTAATGTGTAAAGGGGAGTCAATAAAAATAGGGGTTCTCCCCATGGAAAGGAAAACTCCGCCATTGGCGGAGCGATTTATTCCTATTCTTTTTTCTTTCCAGATCCGCTGCAGCATGTGCAAGTTTCCGAACCGCCAAGGAGAAGCTGAAAATATCCTTTTCCTGCGCAATACGTACATCCATTTGATTTTTCATAATTCTTTGTTGTCATTCTCTCCATCTCCTTTTTGTAACTGAATTTTCTGATAATATATCAAGAATTATTAAAATTTAAAAGCTCTAAATTTTACGAAAATTGTCCACTGGTAACGCATACATTCAGGATTTTCTTACATTTCCTCATTCATTCTTTTAATTTTAAAAAATATTTAAAAAATACAAAAAAAGGGTCAGGCTAAGCCTGACCTTTTTAAAGTTAATTATAAAATATTAAATTTTCCTTTTTTCAATACTAGTGAAGGCCCGCCAATCATGTATAATGCACGATTATCAATCATTTTCTTCATAAACGAAGCTTTTGTCCCAATCATTTTCTTACCAAATGCTACACCGATTGCATCATCTTCACCAAGTGAACATACCGTTCCTTTAATATCTGGCTTAAACGTTTCTAAATCAGATTTATTGCGCATTAATGCAGCCAGGTTTCTCGCACAAGTTTCCCCTTGCTGCATAGCAATCTGAGCTGTCGGCGGGTAAGGGCGATTAATTTCCTCATTTATTACTAAGGAAGAGTCGCCAATAATAAATACATTGTCATGACCAGGCGCTCTTAGGTCAGGCTGAACCTTTACACGTCCGCGCATGGCCTCAAAGCCTGACTTTTCAATGATTGAATTTCCACGAATACCGGCTGCCCATACAACCGTCCCTGCCTTAATTTCTTCTACTTCCTCTTCCCCTTTTCCCACGATGATTCCTTCAGGAGTAGCTTCCTTAATAGCCGTGCCAATACGGAATTCAACACCCTTCTTTTCTAGATGGGCAACTGCATAATTCACAAGCTCCGGATCAAATCCCGGCAGTACCATTGGTGCTGCTTCAACACAAATGACCTTTACCTTTTGGAAATCAACATCATACTCTTTGCAAAGCTCTGGAATTCGGTTTCCTAATTCACCAAGGAATTCAATTCCCGTAAACCCTGCTCCGCCAACAACAATGGTCAAGCGCTCATCCTTCTTCTCTTCTTCTGTATTATAAGTAGCAAATTGATACTCGATATGCTCTCGAATTTGACGAGCTGCATTCACGTTTACAATAGAGTAAGCATATTCTTTTAATCCCTTAATGCCAAATGTTTCAGACTCCCCGCCTAAGGCTACGACTAAATAGTCATAATCGATTTCCCCATTTTCTAAAATAACCTTTTTATCCTCTGTCTTAATTTCAACAGCTGTTCCTTGAATAAAATCAACCTTATTCGAATCAATCACATTTTTTATATCATATCTAACGCGGTCATGGTGTAAAGTACCAGCAGATGCTTCATGTAACCAAGTTGTTTCGTAGTGGTAGCTATTCTTATTTACTAATACGATTTCAGCTTCATTTGTTCCGACTGCCTTTTGTAAACGAGTTGCAGTCATTAAACCACCGTAACCTGCTCCTAAAATTACAATCTTTGCCTTTCTCAACGTGTATCTTCCACCTTTTTTAGTATTTTCTACTGTTTCATTTTTTTAGAAACCGCTGTACATTTAGTGATAATAGTTTGTGATGTAATTCACTAAAATAGACAAAAAAATGTTGAAAAAATGTCACAAAATATTAACAATATACTCACATTACATATTATGCTTTTTCCAGTTGATTTTCAAGCCAAAAAGCTTAAAAGGGCATGTGTGACTATACGTTTTCCCTTTATGTTTCCTCACTTTTTCTATCTTTTCATCATCAAGGCTATGTTTAGAGTATTTAACCTTTTCATAATATTTTTTCCAAACAGTGAGCTTTATATTAATTTATGTTATTATTTATGATGGAATGTGTACTTTATTAATGGGGGGATACGGAGTGAAACAAGATCAAAAAGTGTATGATATAACTATTATTGGTGGAGGACCTGTAGGGTTGTTCACTGCTTTCTACGGGGGAATGAGACAGGCTTCTGTCAAAATCATCGAAAGCTTGCCACAGCTTGGCGGCCAATTATCAGCCCTTTATCCTGAAAAATACATATATGATGTTGCAGGTTTTCCTAAAGTACGTGCACAAGAATTAATCAATAATCTAAAAGACCAAATGGCCAAATTTGAGCCTACTACTGCATTGGAACAATCAGTGGAAAAGTTAGAGAAGCAAGATGACGGCATCTTCAAATTGACTACAAATAAAGAAATTCATTATACAAAAACAGTTGTCATTACTGCAGGAAACGGTGCGTTCCAGCCTCGTCGCCTGGAGCTTGATAGCGCTGCTCAATATGAGGGCAAGAATCTTCATTATTTTATCGACGATTTAAACCAATTTGCAGGAAAAAAGGTCGTTGTATTTGGCGGTGGAGATTCTGCAGTTGACTGGGCATTAATGCTTGAGCCAATCGCCGAAAAAGTAACGATCGTTCATAGACGTGATAAATTCCGTGCCCATGAGCATAGTGTTGAAAATCTTAATAACTCAAAAGTAGAAATCAAAACACCATATATCCCTGCTGAACTAATCAGAAATGACAATGGCATCTCCGGGGTTGTGCTTGAGGGTGTAAACGATAAGGAAAAAGAAACGCTTGATGTGGACGCAGTTATTTGCAACTATGGTTTCGTTTCTTCACTTGGTCCAATTAAGGAATGGGGACTCGAAATCGAAAAGAATTCAATCGTAGTGAATTCAAAAATGGAAACAAACATTCCTGGTATTTATGCTGCTGGAGATATTTGTACATATGATGGGAAAGTGAAGCTGATTGCCTGCGGCTTTGGAGAAGCACCTACTGCTGTTAATAATGCAAAGGCTTACATCGATCCAAAGGCTAAAATCCAGCCATTACACAGTTCATCAATGTTTAATTAACGAAAAAGGGTATCCAAAATTTCATTTTTGGATACCCTTTTTGCCTTACTACGCGCTGACATGAACAAGATGGTGACTTTATCAGCCAATTAACACTCTTCTGGTGTTCCAGCTGCAGTTGCCGTGCGGAATGATGATCCGCAGCCACAAGATGCAATGGCATTGGGATTATCTATAGTAAATCCGCCGCCCATCATAGATTGTTTATAATCAATTTTCGTTCCTTGCAGAATAGGGGCATCCTCTTTGCTAACAACGATTTGAATTCCATACTGTTCAAATTGAGCATCATTCTCTTCTACTTCATGTGCAAATCCCATTCCATATGATAAACCGCTGCATCCTCCGCCCTTTACAGAAACACGCAATGAAGCATTTTCCTCCTCATTGGCTTTCATCATTTCTTTTATTTGCAGAGCAGCTGCTTCTGTTAAAATTACGATTTCACTCATTTTATATTTCCCTCCTTACACATAATGATAAAAATCAAATCCATCTTATTAATAGTATATACACTATGTCTCTCGTCCTCAACTAATGAGATCTAATCATTTTTCAGCAACAAACTTCGTGCTTTTCTCCCTAAATAGAGTATAATTGTAGTAATAATGAACGATAAGCCAGATAGCATTAAATAAACCTTTGTACCCAAGGAGGCGATCTCAGTGACACAAATTGAACCCATCTTTGACAAAAAATGTGAATGCAGAATGTGCAAAAAAACTTTTACAACGAAAAAGCTCCGTTCTCGATTTATTAAAGTGACAAACTACGATACTGATTTTTGCCCAATCTATGCCTCTGATGAGATCAATCCTATTTTATACCATGTAAATGTCTGTCCACATTGCGGATTTTCCTCAACAGATGATTTTACTCCCTATTTTCCGCCAGGAGCAGCTGATGAAATTCAATTAAAGGTATGCTCGCAATGGGTCCCTCATGATTTTGGACAGAAGAGGAAGGTTACTGATGCAATAAAAACTTTTAAACTAGCAATTTATTGCAGCTTATTGAAAAAAGAAAAGTATATAGTCGTTGCAGGAACATATATGAGACTTGCATGGCTATACCGTCTTTTAGAAAATACGGATCAAGAGAAGCGTTTTATGAAGCTTGCAATGGATGCTTATTTACATTCATATATGGAAGATGATTTTAAAGGTACCCAAGTATCAGAAGTTAGGATTTTATACTTAATTGGTGAATTAGCACGAAGGACCCACCAAACCGAGCAAGCTGTAAAGTATTTTTCTAAGGTTATCGAACAGCAAAATCGGACAATTGAGTCAGGTATCATCGATATGGCCAAAGAGCGCTGGTACGATATTCGTGAAGAACAAAAATCCGCAAGACTTACAGAGAACATCAGTTAAAAGAAAGCCACACCTGATTTCAAATAGGTGTGGCTTTCTTGTTAAAAGTTAATTTTATTCACCTATTGAGGACAACTTTTAACTTTCCTGCTGATATCGGGAATCAATATCCCTTTTTGAGGACTCTTTTGCACTTTTCCTGTTCATTTCGGGAACCAATACCCCTTATTGAGTACTTTTTGCACTTTTCTCGTTCATTTTAGGAATCAATGCGCCTTATTGAGTACTGTTTTTCTCTCTTCCCGTTCATTTCGGGAACCAATCCCTCTTATTGAGGACTC
>NZ_LMBX01000038.1:0-190 GCF_001439605.1 Cytobacillus praedii | reverse complement strand
TGAGGACTCTTTTGCTCTCTTCCCGCTCATTTCGGGAACCAATCCCCCTTATTGAGGACTTTTTTGCTCTTTTCCCGTTCATTTCGGGAACCAATGCCCCTTATTGAGGACTGTTTTGCTCTTTTCCCGCTCATTTCGGGAATCAATACCCCTTATTGAGGACTCTTTTGCTCTCTTCCCGCTCATTTCG
>NZ_LMBX01000036.1:464-41034 GCF_001439605.1 Cytobacillus praedii | reverse complement strand
AATTCTTCACTATATTTTGCCATAAAAAACACCCCCGAAAGTTAGATTTATTACTCTAACTTTCGGGGGTCGGTACTAAACTTAACCAAGCGTTTCAACTGCATTATTAATAGTAGTCCTTTCTTTCTTGCCATGCAGGACATAGTAAAGGCCAGAGGATACCAAAACAACAATGCCTAAAATCATGTAAAGTGTACTATAGCCCGTAATTGGTATAAAGAATCCCAATAGATAGGGTCCAAATCCAAGCCCTGCATCAAGAAAAATAAAGAAAGTTGACGTAGCTAATCCCATTCGATGAGGTGGAGTGAGCTTAATGGCAATTGCTTGTGTACATGACTGCATATTTCCAAATCCGAGTCCAATTAAGATGCCTGCTGCTAATAGCGTAACGCTGTTGTGAGCCAAACCTAAAAGCAGCATACCGGCTGTAAAGAAAATAAACGCCGGATACATCACATAGTTTGCTCCTTTTACATCCATTAATCGGCCTGTAAATGGACGTGAAACCAATACCGCTATTGAATAGACAAGAAAGAAAAAGCTTGCTGCACTAACAAGGTCAATTTCAATAGCAAAGAAATTAATAAATGATAGAACACTAGAGTAACAGAAGGCAACAACTAAAGTAATCAATGCGATCGGAACGGCCTTTGGCTCAATAAATTGGGAAAGCTTGAATCCTTTTGTCTCATTTGTTTTTGCTGATCCTTCCAATACCGGTACATACACAAAAAATGCTGTGATCAGACTAATGATTCCTAAAACAAGGCAAAGACTAAAAATAATTTGGGTACTCGTATGCTGGCTCATGTATAGACCTACGAACGGTCCAATTGCAGTAGCCAATGTGGCACTCATACTATAATAACCGACCCCTTCTCCTCTTCGTGTTTCCGGGATAATCTGAGCCACAATTGTTCCCGTAGCTGTACTCGCAATACCTAGCGTAATTCCATGCAGTAAACGAGTAATAAGGAGGAAGATGATGCCAAAGTGGATAAAATATAATGTTGTCGATAATATATATAAAATTAATCCAATGAACAATGTTCTTTTACGCCCAATTAAATCGATACTGCGGCCGATAAATAAACGGCCAATTAACGTGCCCAAAATAAAAAGTCCTGTTACAAGTCCTGCCTGGCTTGTTGTTGCATGATATTCATCTACCGCATAGACACCTATTATGACGATCAATAAATAAAAGACTAGCGTTAACAAAAAATTGATGCTGGACACAATAATAAAATCCTTCGTCCATAATTTAGGCTTACTCACTTTTATTACCCTCTCTATTAAATAGATTCTCTTGGATTTTGGGAAGAATATGGAAGGCAGCATTTTGCTCGTCTTTCGCTATCCCTTCCATCACACTATGTTCTAAATCAGTTATTTTTTTTCTGCATTCCTGGTAAATCTTATCTCCTAATTCAGTTAACTGAATCACCTTTTCTCTCCTATCCTTACCGGGAATTTGCTTCACCATTTGCAATTCTTCCAAACGGTGAACCCTTCTGGTAATGGTCGGCTTTTCTACATTATATCTAGCAGAAATATCTACAAGTGTGGACGGACCATTGGTTTTTATATGGTAGATAACTTGCCATAAAGAATAAGAAAGCTCATAAGCGCTCAATAATTCATTCAATGTAGTTATTAGCGAACGATAAAGACTTAGATAACGTTGAAAAAAACCTTCCAATTCTTACACTTCCTTTCAAAAAAAAAATTACCATGGATAACTATTACCAAAGGTAACTATACGGTTATTTTAAGAAAAAGTCAAGTTACTCTCATTATATGGTAAAATATTCAAAGCTATTTGCTTATTGAATATCATTAAGAGGGGTGGTATCTGTTATGGAATATAGGGGATCCAGCGCCTATGACCAAGCTGATTTTTTTAACAGTTACATGAAAAGAAGGAATAGGAAGGACAGTCCCAACAATGCGATTGAAGGCCCTATCATAAAAGAACTTATTGGTAACGTTCAAGATATAAGTATTTTAGATTTAGGCTGTGGCGATGCATCATTTGGAAAGGAACTACTAGAGCAAGGAGCAGCATCTTACACAGGAATAGAAGGTTCTGAACAGATGATAGCCTCTGCAACTTTTAATTTATCTGGATTAAATGGGTCCCTTCTGCATAAAACGATGGAATCCTATCACTATCCTGAAAACAATTTCGATATTGTCACCTCTCGTTTTGCTATCCACTATGTTCAAGATATTCTTTTACTATTTCAAAACGTGCATAGCACCTTAAAAGATAATGGAAAATTCATTTTCAGTGTGCAGCATCCGCTTACTACTTCTTCTTTTATAAGCAAACAAAAAGGTGATCAGCGCGGGAACTGGGTCGTTGATGATTACTTTATTGAAGGTGAAAGAAAAGAACCTTGGATTGACCAAACCGTTGTAAAGTATCATCGAACCATTGAATATTACTTTAAAGCCCTTACTGCATCTGGTTTTTCAGTGGTTGATTTACGAGAAGGAACACCTAGCCGTGAGTATTTTTCCAATGAAGAAGAGTTCACTAGAAGACTAAGAATTCCAGTCGTACTTGCCTTTTCCTGTACCAAATAAGCGGAAAAATTTATGTTCCTCAAATATCATCTGCAATGGCAAAAGCCCCTTTTATCCAGAGGCTTTTGCCGATTTAATTGACTATATGCAATCCTCTATATTTAAGGAGCGATCAGCCCACTGCTGATAGAACTTTTCTTCATGCGAGACTAGTAATACACTGCCTTTAAACTGAATTAACGCTTTTTGTAATGCTTCTTTTGTTTCCGCATCTAAATGATTGGTTGGTTCATCTAAGATAAGAAAATTACACGGCGAAAGTACGAGCAGGCATAGCTTCACCTTCGACTGTTCTCCGCCGCTCAGCGTCGCTATTGCTTGAGTCGTATGGGTATTCTTTACACCACATTGAGCCAATCGGCTTCGAATCTCCTTCAAACCCAATTTTGGATAATAATCTGAGATGATTTGCAGCGGTGATTTCGTTCCATCTTCCCATACTAAATCTTGTTCGAAATAACCAATCTTTACTGATTCTGAAAATCGAAACCTGCCTGCTATAGCCGATATACGTTGTACAAGTGTTTTTAGCAATGTAGATTTACCGATTCCGTTAAAGCCTGTAATTACTAGCTTTTCCCCGCCTAGCACAGAGAAATTCAATTTAGGCAATAGCGGTTTTCCGTAACCAACCTCTAGCTCATTTACTGAGAGTGCGATCTGCCCGGAAAGTGGGATATCTTTAAAGGCAAAAGCAGGTTTATGAGTGAAAGTTGGCGGTGCCAATCGTTCCAGCCTTTCAAGCTGTTTCCGGCGCCCTTGTGCAATCTTCGTATTAACTCCAGCAATATTTTTTCTAATAAACTCTTCCGTTTTTTCTATCTTTTTTTGCTGGGCCTCATATTGTCTAATATAATCTTCTCGCAAATGCTCTTTTTGCTTAAGGAAATCCGAGTATTTCCCTGTATATTTTTTAATCGTTCCAAACTCAATATCACATATGCAAGAAGATACTTTTTCTAAAAAGTCATAGTCATGGGATACAATTATATAAGCGCCATCAAAAACGGCTAAATAATTGGCAAGCCATTCTACATGTTCTTTATCAAGGAAATTTGTTGGCTCATCCAGCAATAGAACATTTGGCTTTTCCAGCAAAAGCTTCGCAAGAATGACTTTCGCCCTCTGTCCCCCACTAAGCTCATTAATTAAGCGATTCGTGCCGATTGCATTTATCCCTAACCCATATACGACTTTATCAATCTGACTGTCAATTAAATAAAAATCACTCGCCTCTAGTTTTTCCTGATAGGCTGCTGTTTGCTCCAGCAAATCATAATTACCTGTATCCGCCATCTCCTGATACAGATCATTTATTTTCTTTTCTAGATCAAAAAGATTTGCAAATGCCGTGTTTAGATATTCAATAATTGTTTGAGTTCCATTCATTTTGGCATATTGATCAAGATGCCCTATACGAATGGAAGGCTGCCATTTGATCAAACCGTTATCCGGAATCATTTCTCCCATCAATATTTTTATCAGGGTGCTTTTTCCTGCACCATTTTGTCCTACAATCCCCATATGTTCGCCTTTGTATAAATCAAAACTTGCTTTATCATATAGAACTTTATCTATATAACTGTGGGTTAAATTTCTGACCTCTAGTAAACTCATGTTCATTCCTCATTTCCTAAAAATAAAAAAAAGCAAAGAGACGGCGTTTTTAGACGCCAGCTCTTTGCTTTGGGGTTTTGCTGTAATAGATGCAGCAAAAAAACATTTCAATAAAAAAGCTCATTGAAAAATCCAAAACAAAGGGCCATAGACAAAGCATTGTCTATGGCCCTTTAATCTTTATATCATCGGCAAATAGTCATACTCAAATAAGCATAGCACCCTATACTTTTATCAGCAAACTATTAGCCGATGAATAGAGGAAGCAGGTTGCTTCCTGATTAGGCTCCTGACACAATGCTTCATCGTATACATTTGTGCGGAGCAAATCTCTCTAATGAAAACTCTATTCTGGTTATTCATTTTATGGAAGCACCTCCTTTCCTCTTTCTATATTACGATTAATTCATAAGGATGTTCGCTAAATATAGCTTATAATGTCAATCCGCCATCCACAAGAACAACCGAACCTGTCATATAGCTTGCTCGATCTGATGCTAAGAAAGAAACCATTTCAGCTAGTTCTTTCGGGTCAGCATAACGGCCCATTCTCATATTTGAAATCTCTTCTGGAACATAACCGCCTTTTTCAAATTGAGTGGCTACACTAGCAGTTAAGGCTGTTTGAACACCGCCAGGACATAGGGCATTAATACGGATTCCCTTATTAGCATATTCTAATGCAGCCCCTTTTGTAAAGCCTATCACTGCATGCTTACTTGCAGAATACACTGCTACACTGTGCTCAGGACGAACTCCAGCAGTAGAAGCCGTGTTAATAATAGAACCACTGCCTTGCTCTTCCATTACTTTTAACACATATTTCATGCCAAGGAAGACCCCTTTTACATTGATCGCCATAATTCGATCAAATTCAGATTCTTCCACTGAAGTGAATGGAGCAAACTTTTGAATAATACCTGCATTATTGAAAAATACATCTATACGTCCATATGTTTCGACTGCTTTATTTACATAATTTTGTACTTCTTCATCTTTTGAAACATCTGCTTGAACGAAGATCCCTTCTCCGCCCTGTTCTTTAACAAGCTTTAATGTTTCTTCCCCTGTTTCTTTATTGAAATCGACTAGAACAACGGTTGCGCCTTCACCAGCAAGTTTCAAACTGCTTGCTCTGCCAATCCCGCTTCCTGCTCCAGTTATGACAGCAATTTTGTTTGTTAATTCCATTTATAGCTCCCCCTTGTTATTAAATAGTTGATACATCAATTATTTTAAAACTTGCAAAGCTATATTTATTGCAATATTTTACGAATAATAGTATTTTTTTATCATCTTTAATACACAAAATAAATTCAACTAAACTTGAATGGAGCTTGTAATTAAAATGGAAATGCCAAAAGAAGAATTACGATCTATTTGTCAGTTAATTTATGAAGCTCATCAAATTCCCGTTTATTATGTCAATACACTAGGCGAGGTTGAATACGAAATTTCAACAAGTGACATGCGGAGAAATCCATATGATGTCCCGTTCAAGCAACAGATAAGTTTATATTCTAATGAAGAGGATCCCAATGATTTTCCTATCTTCTTTTCAAATTCTAATTTGAACTTCTTTTTTATTAATTTGAAATTAGAGAATCACTTTTTAGGTTCTATTATAGCGGGACCCGTCCTTGAATCAGAAATTTCTGATGCAAATATCTCCAAAATAGTTGACGCCTTTAAGGGAAACGTGAATAAAAGAAAGCTTATTGACTACTATCACTCCGTTCCTATTATTGATAAACAGCAGCTGCTGGCGATCAGCTTATTAATGTATTTTTTGATTTACCGTAAAAAGTTAGATAAATCATTTGTCATACAAAACAATCATGAGTTGAACCTGGTTAACATTGAATCAGAGAATTTGGATCTTGAGCTTTCTAATGGTAGAAGGAATTTAATTTTTCATTCAAACCTTTCATATGAACGAGTTTTGCTCGATTATGTTAAACACGGCCAAAAAGATAAATTAAAGGATATTTTCGACTACTCAATTATCGGTGAAGCAGAATTGGGGCTGTTGTCCAAACGAAATCGATTAAGAAGTGAAAAAAATCTGATGATCACAGGAATTGCTCTTGTTTGCAGAGCCGCGATTGAAGGTGGTTTAAATGATGAACTTGCCTTTACTTTAAGTGATTTCTATATTCAGCAACTCGAGGAATTAGGAAGTTTGAAAGCCATTCTGAAGTTAACAGAAGAAGCCATAAGTGATTTTACCAATCGTGTGCACCAATTAAATGAAGCAAAATATTCGGCACCCATCACTGCTTGTCAGAACTATATTTATAACCATTTGTATGGCGACATCTCACTTGATCACCTAGCAGAAATATGTCATTTAAGTCCCAATTATTTATCCTCTCTTTTTAAAAAAGAAGTTGGTATTTCTATAAGCGAATTTATTCAGCAGCTTCGAATAGACGAAGCAAAAAAGCTATTGGATTTAACGAACTATTCGATTTCGGAAATCGGCACATTTTTAAACTTCAACGATCAAAGCTATTTTATAAAAACCTTCAAAAAACATACCGGATTAACACCTAAGCAATATAGAGGAAGGGACAGAGGGACAGGATCATTGTCCCAGTTATGACAATGATCCTGAAAGTCAAAGCTTTTACTGTAATAATTAAATGCCTTATTTTTGCCTTTAACACTTTGTCTTTTTTGTCATCTTTGATAATGGAAGCATGCTTGAACTCATTTGTATACTCCACCAATCCAAATTGACGACCCGGCCCTATTTCAATCTTTTTGCCACGAACAACGTCTGCTATCGTATTTCTCTGATGGAGATTTTAATAACGAACCGATAAAGGATCCTTTTTGTTTCCTAATAATGTAAAGGAGAAAAAATCAATTCCTAAAGAGTACATGTACAAAACTCCCCCTACTTATTAACTTTTTCGAAAAGACACTCTATTACCTAAATTCTACAGTTTTATGACAATAGTTCTGAAAAATTTGTATTTATTGACAATTAATTTTATAATTTATTCAGATTGTCTATCATTATTGGGCTTACAAAAAATAGCCAGCAAAACTTCATCCAATAAATCCCTTATTATATATTTTATTAAAAAATGTTATTTGAAATAATAATGTTGTCGCATACTCCACGTAATCTAAGGAGGAGGGAATGAATGAATACTATTTGGTTGGATTCTAAAACAAAAGTACCAAGTATTGCAAAAATGGCAATCAATCGAGATCGGCTCCAGCAATTATTAAAAAAAGGGAATTCTACAAAATTATCAATTATCCAAGCACCAGGTGGTTATGGGAAAACAACTATTCTTAGTCAGTGGATATGCAAAATGGACGAACCTACTTCTTGGTTTTCGATTGATGCGATTGATAATGATCCGATTCGTTTTTGGAAATATGTCATACAATCCATGTCTGACGCACTTAATAATGATTTAGCTACTCGACTATTTCCACTATTCACTTCACATCCTCAATCCCCATATGAGCTTATAATTGATTCTTTCTTAAATGAAATTAGCTCTGTTAAAGAAAATTTACATATTGTCTTAGATGACTATCACTATATTGAGCATCCTATTATTCATGAGATGATGATTCGCT
Source organism: Cytobacillus praedii (assembly GCF_001439605.1). Lineage (GTDB taxonomy): Bacteria > Bacillota > Bacilli > Bacillales > Cytobacillaceae > Cytobacillus > Cytobacillus praedii. The sequence goes on along the minus strand of NZ_LMBX01000036.1, from coordinate 33,219 downwards.
TTATTGATTATTTGCCAAATAACACGCGTGTTTATATATTAAGTCGAACGAACCTGCCATTTCCCTTAGCTAAATGGCGAGTAAAATCATGGATTACGGAGATTGGTTTTAAGCAGCTATGTTTTACTTATAAGGAAGTGGAAGCCTTATATAAAAAGAAAAATTTTTTATTAAATGGTAGCAAATTATATCAAGATGTGTTGGATTTAACGGAGGGATGGGTGACTGGTATACAATTAGCAAGTTTATCCATTGCCAAAGATGAATTCAGTGTGGACAAATTTGATGGAACACATCCATTTGTGGCCGAATATTTGATGAAAGAAATCTTCGAAACACTTTCACCTTCTACGCAGGATTTCCTTTTACAAACCTCTGTCCTAAACATGCTGGAACCCAAGGTTTGTAATTTATTAACGGATCGTATTGATAGTTACGATGTATTAGTAAAGCTTGTCGAAAAAGGCGTGTTTACCGTTCGTCTATCTTCAAATCGTCCTGTGTTTCGTTATCATCATTTATTCGCAGATGTTCTTCAATCAGAAATGAGAAACAAATATCCTGAAGAACAAGTGGCTGCATATTATAAGAAGGCTGCGACCCTTTTATGCGAAAAAGGAGATTACGTTTCTGCAATTGAATTAGTATTACAGCAAGAAATCTATGATTTAGCGGATTTATGGATTACAACCTACCTTGTTGATATTTTTACAACAGGACAACTATCAACATTTGTGCGCTGGGTGGAATTATTACGAACCAATAACTATTCTCTTCCCTTTGAAACGCTTGTCATGTATATCATTGCACTAACCTCTATTCCCAACTTACAAAAAGCAAAGAAATTAATCGATGAACTGGAACAAAGGCATGCTGTTAATCAATGGATGGATCAACCTGATCATCAAGGTGTTGTGAGTATTTTGACTACTTTAAAAGCATATGTCCTCATGGCAATTGGGGATAACCCGGAACAAATGGTAGAGATTATTGTAAAACAACTTACAGTGGGAAGAGTGAGTTCTAGATGGGATCATATTCCAATGCAATACAATCAGTTTGAAGCAAAGATATCCCGTACATTAATCGGATCAAAAGGAAAATTCTCTCCAATAGAAGAGTCGATTGGATTTGCAAATTTCTTTCGCCAAAGCGAATTTAAAGAACAAAATATGATGGGATTTAGCTATGCTGTGTTAGCCGAAATACTATATGAAGCAAATTTACTTGAAGATGCAATGGATGAAATAGGAGGAGGATTGAAATATGCTTATCGTTTTCAAGATTCTGGTTTATCCATCCCTCTCTATCTATTAAAAAGTAGGATTTATATGGCAAAAAGGCAATTTACCGCCGCTCACGCTGTTTTAGATCATGCCATGGAAGGTGTGACTGAATGGTATTGGATTCGTTCATTGCAAGCGATGAAGGCTCATTGTTATCTAATGGAATCAAACAGAACAAATGCAGAAATCGAACTGTTCAAAATGAAAAGACCAGACATGCTTAAAATTGAATTAGGACAAGAATTCTGGCTGCTCACTTACGTGCGTTTTTTATTAGCAACTAATGATATTCAAAAGGCGTTGACAATCGCTATCCGTGTAAAAGAAAAAGCATTAAATGAAAATCAAATTTCAACGATTATAGAAGCCACACTACTTGAAGCAATTAGTTATCTGAAAATAGATCGTTTAGAATTAGCCTTTCACACCGTACATAAAGCAATGGAATTAGGTTCTTCCTTTGGATATAAAAGAATCTTTCTTGACGATGCAGATAGCATTCTGCTATTAAAAAAATATCTAACGTTTCGACAAAAGCATTCAAATGATAATTGGAATTCTGTTCCCCTTTCCTATGTTGAAGATTTGTTAAAGACTAAGCATAAAATGACCGATGAATCAAGTAAAGACATACTTACCCCTCGTGAATTAGATGTCCTCCAATTATTAGCAAGTGGTGCATCAAACCGGGAGATTGCTAGTCAATTATTTCTTTCTGAAGGAACCATTCGCGTCTATTTAACTACTATTTATAGCAAGCTTGGAGTACAATCCCGAACACAAGCAATCTTATTAGCAAAAGAATGGAACCTTTAGCCGCTAATAATAACTGTATTTACTGACACATCCTATTGATGGATGTGTTTTTTTAATTAATTCATTAGCTAATAGTAAAATATTAACATTCCTCAATAGCAGATATAAACTGAATTTGTTTATTATTATAATAAGTGTGTTAACCTTACATTTCGTATAAAAACATCAAAAATCATTCATAACATATTAATACATTATTTATGGGATCAATGAGCTTTTTTAAGTCTTTAAAAATATTTTTTCTTTAAGAAGGGAATTAATCACTTAGTATACAATATCATGTACTCTACGAAAAAAATTCGCAATATTCCGATTTAGATACTTTGAATTATTTTCCAAATATTACAACCAGTCTTACTTCACCTACACTTCTCATCCCTCTATACGTGAAGGAGTAACTACAAGCGGAATCTTATCAATTATTAACGGAGGTAAAAACATGGATAAATTAGAACAAGAATGGGTCCAATTAATTATGGAAGCAAGGAAAATAGGTCTTAGTATTGAAGACATACAGGCATTTTTTTATATGTCAACTCAACAAAATCAGGAGGTAACAAGTTGTTATATTAGATAGTTTTCATTGTTCAAAAAAACTATAATTATTAAGGATTAATATATATAAGAAATTCATATATAAAAAAGACTGCCTCCTAATTTTAAGGACGCAGTCTTTACTCATTTAATTTGTTCAACGCAGCAATTTCAGGGTACTGTAAAAGTAATTTTTCGTTTGCATTTTCCATTTGCTCATAATATTTTGCATAAGAACTACTTAACTTTTTCATCGCGGGAATAAAGACATCATTATACCCACTTGTACGATTATATTCCTTCAGTATTTTTTGCATATGATAAACCGGCGATTGTTTATATTCTTCAGATTGCCTATATTCTAGGTATTGTTCTAACCTCTCCCTATTTCCCGATAAAAACTTCTGTGGATCTTCTAAAGATTTTTTTGTGTTCTCTATCATGTCATGAATGTCGTCTGTATTGATATGTTTTGTGTTTTCTACTAAAAACGATTGTATTTCTATAGGAAAGTCTATAGATGGTGCGTTATCCAAAAACGCGATAATTTCTTCATAAGCAGCTTGCTGTTCACTCGTTTCAATAGGCTCGTCCAAAAACCGTGCAAAATGTAAGCAAATAAATCGTCCGTAGTATCCTGGAAATGCTTCCAGTAACTTTTCTGTTACAGTTGCACTCTGCTCAATGGCTTCTAATTCCTTGTGAATTTCAGCAAAGCTATAGCCATAACTAAGTTTATCAAGTATAGCTTTTTGGGCTTTATCCCGCTGTAAACTTAATTCCTTCCGTACGGATATCTTTTGAATTGCAGAGCTAGCATCATCCGTACATATCATTTTAATTTCTTCTATACTAAGACCAAGTTTTCGTAAAACGGAAATCTCCTTTAAGCGTTCAACATCCTTGTCACTGAAATGCCGATACCCATTTTCTAAGCTGTCAGGAAAAATCAGATTTTGTTCTATATAATAGTTAATTGCCTTTTTAGTCAAATTTGCTAATTTGCTTGCTTCACTAATCAACACGTTCTTCACCTCAAAATCATCTTAAACCATTACCTAAGGGAATAGTCAATAGCTCTAAAAAAATCAAGCAATATTATACAAACTTCCTTGCTATGCATGACTTTAGCACTTCCATCAAGACACTGCCATATGGTAATGTCAAAATATAACATTAGGAGGTGATTGGAAAGTGACAATTGAAGAGCAAATCAGGCAATTGACGAAAGAAGCATTTGTTGATTTAGTCCATCTACGCTATGATAAACTGAAAGAAGAGAATAAATTAAATGAGGAAACGGAAAACTTCTTGAAGGAAGTGTTTCAGGAACAAGGAATCCTTTCATTGCCGCCTAGCAACGAAGAAATGGAAATAGATGTGTATGAATATAATGATAACAGCGGATTTTGCGCTGAAATAAGGTACTTATGGTTCGACGATGAAGAAAGCCCAATCGTACTGTTTTGCCAGGCAAAAGCAGATGAAGAGAGAACGAGAGTAACAGAATTTTATATTGAAACACTTGATGCATAAGGAAAGCCCCTTTCGAGTTTATACTAGAAAGGGGTCCTTTTATTTTTATAATGCCGGAGAAGACTACACTATAGGGAAGATCCTCCAAAGGTTGTATCAACTTACGGATTCCATGTTTATTGCATCTCTTCTGCTTTTTCAGCTGGCATTGGTTTTTTCAGCGGTGTCAGAATTGTGATCACAAGTGCAACCACCGCTAAAATCATCATGAAGTAGTATGATTCACTTGAGGCAAAAATAGATGACAGTTCTTTAATTCTTTCTGTTACACCTTGATGAACTAAATCGCCTGCATAGTCTGTTGCTTTCGATGTATAAATGGTTACAACAACCGCCGTACCAATTGCCCCTGCAATTTGACGAACCGTATTGTTTACGGCTGTGCCATGTGTAATAAGGTCCTTAGGTAATGCATTTAAGCCAGCTGTATTCAGTGGCATTGTTATAAAGCTTAAACCGATACGTAAGAAGATCGTACGAATCATCAAGAAAGTATATGTCGTGTTTTGCGTTAAGTCGGTTACAATCCACATCGAAGGAATAACAAAAATTAAACCAATAATGAATAGGGGCTTCGCACCGAATCGATCATACCATTTTCCGGTAACAGGTGATAAGAGTGCATTGATGATGGCCCCTGGCAATAATAATAGTCCTGCATCAAATGCTGTAAAGCCGCGCCCATCTTGTAAATAGATCGGCAGCAAAATCATATCAGCATATAACATCATCGTTACGATAATGTTAATGAGAGATGTCATTGTAAATGTTTTGTTCTGGAACACTCGAACATTTAAGAACGGATCACTAGCCCGTAATTGACGCATTGTGAATAACACTAGCACTAAAATCCCCGCAATAATCGACGATAACACCACCGCATCGTCCCAGCCGTGACTGCCAGCATTACTGAATCCATACAATACTAGCCCAAAACCGATTGTTGATTGGATGAAACTTAGCACATCCAAATCTGCTTTTGATCCTTCAGATACGTTAATTAAATATTTGAATGCTAATAAGATAACAATTCCTACAAGTGGGATTAAGCCGATAAACAACCAGCGCCATGATACATATTCAATGACAAAGCCAGATAATGTTGGTGCAATCGCTGGCGCAAAGATCATGGCAAGACCTATTAGGCCCATTGCGCTCCCACGTTTTTCTGGCGGGAAAATAAACATAACGATACCCATCATAAGCGGCATGATAATACCAGCACCTGCAGCTTGAATCATGCGTCCTATTAATAAAACCGTAAAATTTGCTGAAATCGCACAAAATATAGAACCGATTAATAATAATAGCATCGAGCTTATAAATAACTGACGTGTAGAAAAACGCTTCATTAAAAAAGCCGTTACCGGAATCAGTATACCGTTAACGAGCATGAATCCTGTTGCTAACCATTGAACGGTGGTTGCACTAACATTAAACACTTCCATAAATCTGCTTAATGCAACATTTAAAAGTGTTTGATTTAAAATCGATAAAAATCCTCCAAGCAGCAGCACAAACAGTAATACTTTTTTATTTATTTGTTGATCCATAGAAACTCATAGACCTCCTCTTTACTTTATCAACACAATGACGATAAAATGAATTGTAACAACTTTTAAATGAAGAAACCACCAACATTTTTTAATAAAGCGTCAACTATGCAACAGTTTTTTTTCATGTGTTGTTAAAATGTTTGTTTAATAGATAAAGGAGGCATTAAAATGTCGGTAAAAAAAGAGGACCCACGTGCTATTCGCTCCAAACGTCTATTGAAGGAAGCGGTTCAATCATTATTAATTGAATCACAAGATTTACAGGAATTAACTGTTCAAAAAGTAACTGCAAAAGCAGAATTAAATCGTGCTACATTCTACTTGCATTATTTAGATATGCGGGATTTATTGAAGCATGTCGTTTATGATGTTTTCGACGATCTGTCTAATAAGTTGTCACCGTTACTACAGCTAGAATCTATAAATTCAGATGAACAAATGATTACCTTTTTGGATTATTTCTATCAACATCGAAAATACTTATCCGTGTTATTCGAAGAAAAGGCTTTCCAAAAGAAGCTTCATAACTTTATCGTAGACTTCGTTCAAGCTAGGCGCGATCTGCGAAAAATCGTAACAGAAGATGCTGTTTCAAAAGATATTATCGCATCCTCGATTCTAGGAATTTTAATGTGGTGGATTCGCGATGGAAAACATTATAGCTCTGAATATATTGCACAGCAACTGTCGCGGTGGATGACTAGGAGACAGTTAAAAGTTGAGAATGCCTAGCTTCTTACTATTTATCTGGGCGCTTAAATTTCATCCACTTCTGTCACTGTCCTAGCAATAGTATCATCTAAATTAGTGGTACTATCATTGGACAAAATAAATAGAAGTAACCGAACTCATAGCGTGTTACTTCTTTTGCGTTACAGAGCATATATAGTTTTTAATTCTGCAGTTATAGATAAGATCTTACTTGTTTAGGCATTATCACAAACCCCATAGCCTTCCTTGATTTAAGGGCTTTAATCAGTTCGTTCTTGAGTGAGGCATTACATGTTACCTCGATAATAACCTCACTTTTACGGCTCGCAAAAACTTTTAGTTTCTTTCTATTGAGTGCTAATTCGATTGCCAATCCCAAGAAGAATCCTCCTGCTAAGCCAAGCAACCCCCAAATGATTGGTCCCCAGTATAAGATGAATCCATAAATTGCCCCCAATACTGCAAAGATCGTACCGCACATCATCGCCCCATCCAGAATACTTCTGCCATCCACCCGATGAATGGAGTCAAGAATATGTGCTTGGGATTCAAGGTTTTCCAGAGGCAGCGCAACGATATTCTGGGATGGTACTCCCAACTTCTCAATATCATGGATTGCCATCTCTACAAAAGGGGAATGTTCAAAGGTTGCAATTATTTGTACTACTTCGTTATCGATTGTGTTTAGCTGGTTCAAGTTAGCAGCCCTCACTCTAAGAAACCGTATTTGTTCAATATCGAATAAAATATTGCTTTCATTTACTGATGTATACGCTTGGTAAATGGCAAAAACGTACATTGAAGGCAGGAAGAGGAACCATTGCCAGTCCACCATTGCTGTTGAGCTAAATTCTCCAAGGAATGAATGGAGCCAGGCACGTACGGCCACTGCCTTATAGCAAACAAATATCCACCAGGCCAATATGAATGTGCCAACAATCGTACTGCCACCATATAATTGCCCTAATCCAGGTGTGAAAGCTGACCATGCCATTCCCACCCAAGGATTTTTCTTGTCGAGAATGACCACATCAAAAAAACTAACATCTGATGGTGCAATAGGTGCATCTTCAACTTCTGCCAGCACGTGACTTTTATTGATCTCAACCGCACAACGGTAACTGTCCCAGATACAATATACATAGACGGCGATATAAAGCAGACACCAGTCCTGATTTAATTGAGTTTTTGCCTCCTCAAATCTGCCAAGAAAGGATAAGGCAATGCCCATGTTTAGATTGGATTTTTCATTTACCACAAGCTCCCAAATAATTAGAATAAACCCATGTAGATACTTGCCAACAAACATATGCCCAAACCCTGGAAAGGCAGCTGACCACCAGGCTACAATCCAAGGTGTGCGTGGATATACCGAGTTGATCCCAAATACAGAGATCTTCCCTTTGGAATAGCGAGGTTTTATGTTCCCTGACTCGAACTTCTGATGTGGCATGGATTATTCTCTCCTTAGAGTGGATGTCCCTTTATAATGTTACCAGCATTTCCCTGCGCTATGCGTCTATACCCTTCGTTTTCCATGGGAAATGATTTAAAATATATTATTATTTATAATGCTAGAATTACGAGGGAGAACACAATGAAGAAATTATCAGCACTCTTTCTTGTCTTAATTATACTGAGCGGCTGTACTAGAGAATTTACGGAGGACTACACTGTTAAATATAAGGACTTCTTAGATTATACGCTTGGGGATTGGACAGTATTGAACACATCAAATGAACATAATAAAGCTATTGCAGCAGGAGACTATAATGAAAACTTCATAGCTTGGGAGATTGCTTATGAAGATAATGAAGGCAACAAACAAATCTTTCATATGGAGAATGATGATCCACTATTGAACAGTATAGGTCCACATTTAAATGCGCTCTATACTAAAAAAATAAGAGCCATAGTAGGCGATGCACCTGAATCTATTTATTTAAATAATTCTAACCTTAGTGGATCGATGATGAATATTGCTTATGATGAAAACCCGGATAAACTATTTGAGAACTATAAGGATATTTATAAATTTAAAGATATTACGTTACAAAGTGTTTTTGATAATTCACCGTTATACTTAATCGTGAATTTTGACTTTCCAGAGGCATTAACAGATGGAGAGGAATTAAAGATTGTTAACGAAACAAAAGAAAAAATCTTAGCATCTGTTCCTAATGTAAATATGATGATTAAACGATTTGAAGGAGGAAAGGTTTTCGATTATTACATAAATGGAGAAAAAATCTTCCTGGAAGAACACGCACTTTACGCTGAATATGTAGAAAAGGGCATTGGGGATAAATACTTATTTGAAGAAATTCTTAGAAATACTGTTCCGCATTTCGATATTGAATTTCTGGTTGAGGATTAATACTTGAAGGCTAAGGATGTTATCCTAGTCTTCTTTTTTGAAGAACATCTATGGCAGCTACCTCAGAATTTGAGCAAAAGGATTTACTATTACTCGATGGAAGATTAAAGTTGGGTGCAATACAAAAGAAGCCTCTCAAAAGTTCAATAAACTTTTGAAAAGCTTCGAATAATATCCTCGATGTTAGCAAAATGGCAGTATTCCACTTACAAAACCAGTTATATCTTATACAGCTCAAAGAACTTATCCTTTAAGGGTTTCATGGAGATATTACATTATTAATGGGTAGTATGATTGTGAATGTTGTCCCTTGCTGTATTACGCTCTCTACTTCAATTACACCCTCATGCGCCTCAATTAAACTTTTCACAATCGCCATACCTAACCCTGTTCCTTCAGATTTTTGTTCGGTCGTTGTGCCCCGGTAATAACGATTAAACAAATTCTGCTGAGTTTCCTTTGTCAAACCGATTCCATTATCTTGGATACAAATAGTTAAACTATTTTGGTCCTTTTTCAAGGTAGTTGTAATTGTAATAGGTGATTCATTGTGGATTACCGCATTTATATATATATTTTGCAGTGCCCGTTTTAATAAATGAGAATCAATTTCCATCACTAATTTATCGAGTTCCGTATACATTTCAAATTGATGTTTTTGCGCTCGCAAATCATTGCTAACATCAGCCAGCACTTGTTGGACAAAAGTAACAATATTTTGTGCTATTTTATTAATGGGCATCAATTGTGCCCCCTCAAAACGTATTGCTAAATTTAGATCTTCCACAAGCTGCTCCATATGTGTCCCTTTATCATCAATTTCTTGAATGAAATTATGCTGCTCCTCTTTTGACCAATTATAATCCGGGCTTAGCAATAATTTAGAATATCCTTTAATATAGGTTAATGGTGTTTTTAAATCATGTGAAACTCCTGCAATCCAATCCCGCTTCGCCTCTTCTACCTGCTCACGTTCGTCCTTTGCCTTTTCTAGCCGTAATCGCAGGTCAGAAAGCTGTGTGATCACTTCCTGATATAATCGATAGCGAATTTTCAACTTCCCTTTACGTGTATATATTTTTTTTTGCTCTTGAAGAGCAGTAAAATCCTCATGAGCAAGCTGATTAATCCCCTTCATCACAAGCATTAAGGGACTTCCAAAATACCAGCCAAATAGAATGATGCATAACAGTGTCACAATACAAATAATAATTGGTACGATCCACTCATATTTCTCACCGACAAGCCCGAACTTTGGTAAAATAAGCTGCATTATAATTGGTATTATGATAGTTAAAACCAATAACCAAAAAGCAAATCCTAATAATAGGTACCGAATAAAGCGGTGTTGAACTTTCACCTTGCATCACCTGTTGGAGGAATAAACTTATAGCCAATGCCCCGCAAGTTAACAATAATCGTTGGATTTTTCGAATGATCACCTAATTTTTTTCGCAGCTTTGCAATATGGATTGTGACCGTTTTCTCTTCTCCAAACACATCCTCTCCCCAAACAAGCTCATAAATTTTTGAGGTAGTAAATACACGGTTTGGGTTTTTACAAAAGAAAAGCAATAATTCTAATTCCTTTGCAGTAGCTTTTACTACTTCCCCATGCACAGTTAATAAAGCCTCATCAGGTGAAAATGAAAATGTGCTGTATTCATAGCTTTTCTTTTCAAATTGCCCTATCTTATTTTCGTACACTCTCTGTCTGCGCAAAATAGCACGTATTCTCGCCACAACTTCAAGTGGATTAAAAGGCTTTGTAATATAATCGTCCCCACCCACACTAAGACCTGTTAATTTATCAAAGTCACTAGAACGTGCACTAATAAATAAAATGGGCGCAGTCGTTTGCTGACGAATGGCTGAACATAATGCAAACCCATCCCCATCTGGCAGCATGACATCTAATAAAATAATATCAAATTCTTTCTCCTTTAAAGCCCGCAATGCTTCTTCTTTTGTTGGTACTGTTGTAATATGGGAAAAGTGCTCTCTTTTCAATGTGATATCTAGCATTTTTAAAATGCCAATTTCATCATCCACAATTAAAATCCTTGCATGATCTTTCATACATTTTCCTCTTTTTATTTTCATTTTAGCATTTTTTCCCACTACCACCTACTTTTCAAATAAAAATTACGTACATTTTCCATTCTGTTTACTTTGTTTTTACTTTCATCTTTTAAGCTGTAGATAAGCAAATAGAAACAGGAGGCTTTTGTATGACCAATATTATTCAGACACACCAGTTAACAAAACGATTTACACTCGAATCTGTCATTACCAGTGTAAACATGAATATAAAAGAAGGAGAAATTTATGGGTTTCTTGGACCAAATGGTGCTGGTAAAACCACGATAATGAAAATGATATTAAACTTAGTTAAACCGACCTCCGGTGAAATCATTATTCAAAACGAGCATATCACTAAAGATTCTTATCACTATTTGAAAGACATTGGCAGTTTAATTGAATATCCAGTATTTTACGACGACCTTACCGCCTATCAAAACCTGCAATTGCATTGTGCATATATAGGATATAAAGATCATAATCACATCGTTAAGGTTTTAGAAATTGTAGGACTCAGGGAGATAGAGAAGAAGAAAGTAAAAGAATTTTCACTCGGTATGCGCCAACGCCTAGCAATTGCACGTGCAATTGTCACAAAACCCAAAATATTAATATTGGATGAGCCAGTTAATGGGCTGGATCCAATTGGCATAAAAGAAATGCGTGAGTTATTTATCAAATTAAAAAAACAGTATGGAATGACCCTTATCATTTCCAGTCATATTGTCTCTGAAATTGAGTCCATTGCAGATACAATTGGCATATTACATCATGGTAAATTAATTGAAGAAATCACAATGACTGAGCTCCGCAAGCTGCAACAGCCAACGGTTGAAATTGTAGTGAGTGACACTGATAAGGCAAAGCGTTTACTAGAGGATGGGTTTGGTGCAAAAGTACAAATCCTTAGCCAAAATTCGTTGCAGATTACAAAAATAAATGAAAAGGCAACCTCCATGACAAAGCATTTAATTCTTCATGGGGTAGATATCGAGAAAGTGGAAATAAGGCAGCAAACATTGGAAGAATACTTTGTTCGCCGCATTAATGGAGGGATCACAAATGCTGCAGATTATGAAGCTTGAGTGGAACAAAAATCAGATGACACGTTATTTTAAAACCTTTGTATGCTGTATTTTGGGCATTTATGGTTTTGTCACATTAATAGCCATTGACAGCGGGGATATGGGTTCATTCCAAGAATTCATGTCACTTATTACAGTTATCACCAATATTACATTCATTACATTTGGCAGTGTCATTCTCTCGCGTTTAGTCATTTCGGAATTTCGAACAAAAACGATGCAAGTGCTATTCACCTACCCAATCCAGCGAAAAAAATTGTTACTGGCTAAATTAATTCTTGCCTATACCTTTACGACAGGAAGTTTATTGATTGGTATTTGTCTTATGCAAGTGACTACATTATTTTTGCAGCCTTCACTCGGACTATTTGCAGGCACAATTACTTGGCAAGAAATAGTAGCCACTTTTCCAAAAACAATAACAAACGCATTTTCGATGGGTGCGATTGCACTAATTCCATTATTTTTCGGCATGCGGAAAAAATCAACAGCGACAACGATCACCTCAGCTGTCATTATTGGCGTTTTAGTAAATTCAACAGTTTCAGATAGCGGAAAGACATTTAGCCTGGCTGATGTTGTCATCATCCCGCTGATTCTAGCTCTGCTTGGAATTGGCATTGCTTATTTATCCTTTCGCAATATTGATAGACAGGATGTTTCATCATGAAAAAAACTATGTTAGCCGTACTATTACCCGGGTTCATCGGTGCAAGTATTTATCTATTTATGAAACAACCTGCAAAAACCATAACAATCGGCGAGTACAAATCAATCTCACATATTGATGTGAAGCTTGATATGCTAAATATCGATTTTACCAGCTCACCTGATGATAAAATACATGTACAAATAAAAGGACATCAATTAAATAAAAAAAGGGTAGGCATTCGCGAAGAAAACGAAAGATTCGTGGTGGAAGAACAACAACAAAAGAAAAAATGGACAGATTATATTCATCTTCGTCAGACACCTACTATTCTCGTACAAATTCCTAAGGGTCAGCTTAAAACACTCACACTTCATACGGTTGACGGGAACTCTACCATTAATAAATTAGTGCTGGATTCAGTAGAAATAAAAACAGCTGCAGGTGATGCCATTCTTAAAAATATGTCCATCTCAAATGCAAATATCCAAACAAAAGATGGCAGTGTATCCATTGCGAAAAGTTCGATTGAAGATTTTTCAATCACCACAAATGCAGGTGATGTCTCCATAAAAGATAGCACAGGCATCAACCATAAGATACAAACAGTTGATGGACAAATTAATATAACAGAGGCAAAAGAACAGCCAAAATTACAAGCAAAAAGTACTTCAGGAGATATTCGAATACACTATAAAAAAGCACCCGACTCCCTTCGGATTACAACAGCTGGTGAAGATATTGAAATAATGCTGCCAAATTATAATAAGAAAACACATATTATTGGCAAAGGGGATAATATGCTTTCAGCTGAAACAAAAGATGGTGCAGTTTTGATAAAGTAGCCAATCATTCTATTGAATTTCACTGATTGATAATCGATTTGAATGAAGTCAATAATAGCAAAACCCCCTTCTTTCATAGAAGGGGGTGAATTACTTAGTTAAAATACAATCATAAACTAGTCGACACCTTATTTCAGTGGGGTTTTGTAGTTGATAGATAAATAAATAAATAATCTAATTAATTTGCTTATCCACTTAAATTTCACATTAAGCTAACATGAACTCTGAAAGGTTTTCAACAACATAATCTGGATAAATTTTTGTGCCTGCAATATCTGCTCTCTTCGTGACCCCTGTTAATACTAAGCATGTTTTCATGCCACTATTTAACCCAAGCAAAATATCTGTTTCCAACCGATCACCGATAATTAAGCATTTCTCATTTGGAATGTTTAATAAATCCATAATAGCCGTACTATAATATGCTGAAGGCTTTCCAATTATCGTATCAATTTTCTTCTCTGATGCCGTTTCAATCGCCTGTGCTAACACGAAAGCGTCTGCAATATAGCCATCCATTACAGGGCAAACAATATCCGGATTTGTGACTATAATTTTTGCACCATTTCGAACAGCTTTCATGGCATGACTTAATTTTTTATACGTAAAATCTCGGTCTAGCCCAACAAGTACATGTGTTGCTTCAACGGGATTAGTAGTTAATCTAATTGAAACATTCATTAACTGTTCTATTAAGCTATGTTCACCTACAACATACACATTAGCATTCGGAATGTTTTGCTTAAAAAAACGTTCAGCCATATAAGTAGTTGTAATGATCTCATCTACACTTGCCTCTATCCCCATCTTCCCTAAACGCTCTTTACATGTTTCTCTTGTGTGAATAGAAGTATTTGAGATAAATAAGACTTTTTTATTATAATCTCTTAAACTGCTTATAACATCCTTAACCCCTAGTAATAATGTATCTTCTACATATATCGTTCCATCTAAATCAAAACAAAAAGCATCATATTCATTAACATGAACCATATGATTCTACTTCCTCTCTGTTGCTCTTCTGTTCTGTAAAGGGGCTAATCAAAAAATTGCGTTATTTTTCTTCGTGATCTCTCTGCCCCTTCTACAGAATTTGTTTCTAATACATATACGCAGTCCTTTTCTTTATATTCTAGAAGCAATTGTTTAAATGGGATATCCCCTTCTCCAATGGCAAGATGTTCATCATCTTTTCCATGATTATCATTGATATGTATTCCGAAAAGATGGTTATACGCTTTACCGCATTCCTGAATAAAGGCTTCTTTACTATTCATATAGCAATGACCGGTATCTAACATGATGGATACTCGGCTATCATTTACTTTTTGAATGATTGTAATAAGCTGATCAATCGATGAACCAATTACATTTTCCGCAGGTGGGACATTTTCAATGGCAAGCTTCGTCTCTTTAGGTAAGTCTTCAAGCATCTCTTTTATAAATCGAGAAGTTGAATCGATCCCATTGTCTACTGAAAGATTTAAACCAGGATGAAGTAATACATAATTCATTTCAAGAATACGGACAATTCGCAAACAGTTATTCCATATCTCTTCAGTTGTTTTATCTACTAATGCTGGATTAAAATGTTTAATTGGTAAATGGAAACCAAAAGATACCCTATTCTCTTTAGCAAATTGTGCAATACTCATAAGTTGTGAATCATCCATTTCTAGTAACCGTTCTCCATGGTGTTCCCCTTCACCCATAAGTTCAATCGACTTCCATCCACCATTCACCAACTGTTTGATTGCTTCATCTATTGGTTGTGAAAATAAAGTATATGTTGAGATAGAAAGTTTCACGATACTTCCTCCAATATATAAATTAGTTTTACTTTATGCCTGATTGCATAAAACTTGAAACGAATTGCTTTTGAAATAGTAAGAAGGCCAACAATAAAGGAAATATAATGAATAATGTACCAGCACATACAATCCCCCATTGAGCTCCTGAATCACTAGCTTTGGCAAACATTGAAAGCCCTACTGTTAACGGACGATTCTCATCTGAATCTGTAATAATCAATGGCCATAAAAAATTACTCCACTGCGTACTAACTGAAATTAATCCAAATGCAAGGTATGTCGGTTTTGCTAATGGGATATATACGTTCCGAATAATTTGCAGACGACTGCACCCCTCCATCTTTGCAGCTTCCTCAAGTTCATAAGGAATCCCTTTAAACGTTTGTCTTAATAAAAAAATACCAAATGCAGAAATGAAGTATGGAATCGTCGTTGCTAATTTTGTATCATAAATTCCTAATTGTGCGATTGTATTGGAGTTTGGATAAATTAAGACATCACTTGGTATCATAATTTGAATGAGAATTAACATAAAAGTAAAACCTTTGGCAATGAAATTCATTCTTGCAAAAGCATACGCAGCTAATGTAATGGTAATAAGCTGTACAGACAAAATCGCTATTACAATAATAATTGTGTTCAAGTAGTATTGACCAAAAGGTGCAGCATTCCAAGCATCAATAAAGTTTCTAAAAGTAAGAGAATATCCCTGTTCACTTGAGTCTTTAAAGGCCATAAAAACAATACCTAAAAATGGGAGTGCCCATAAAAGTGCTAATATATATGTAGAAATTGATATGAGCCGATTCAATGGACTCCCACCTTAACTATAATGAATTTTTTTATCTGCAGCGAAAAATTGAATAGCCGCAATACTCACCATGATCATTAATACAATCACAGTTACTGTCGCTGCCCTTCCATAATCCATAAAACGAAATGTATTTTCATAGATGTAATAAAGCAGCAGGTTACTTGCATTATTTGGACCACCTTGTGTCATAACTACTAGCTGATCGACAGTTTTAAATGCATTCGTTGTCGCTATAATGATTGAAAATAAAGTTGTTGGCATTAATAAAGGAAATATAACACTGCGGAATTGTCTCCATTTTGAAGCACCATCAATTCGTGCAGCTTCAATTAAATCTTTTGGAATGTTTTGTAAAGCGGCCAAATAAAAAATCATAAAAAAGCCTGCTTCCTTCCAAATGACCATAATAATAATCGACAATAGAGCTGTGCCTGAATTACCTAATAAGTTTAATTCTTCAAATCCAATCAGTTTCAAAATAGAATTAATCATCCCATAATCTGGTGTGTAGAAGAACAACCAAATAAAAGATACTGCAACCATTGGAATAACAACTGGATAAAAGAAAAACACTCTAGACATTACTTTTCCAACAAAAGTCCGATTTACTAATATTGCTAATAATAAGCCAAGTAATACACTTGTTGGAACAGTACCAATAGTGAACCAAATGTTATTAATAAACGCCTTCCGAAATACCTCATCTTTCATCATGATTGCATAATTATCGAACCCTATAAATATAGGTTCTATTGTCGATAAATCCGATTTATAAAAACTGGAAATGAATGTGCTCAATATCGGATATAAAGTAAACATGACAAGAAAAATGAGGGATGGAAGGAGGAAAATCCAAGCAGTCAAATTTTCTCTGACAACATTACTTCTCCTCAAATCCTTCACCTCACTGTGTAGTTTATTGATATGCTTTTAAAGTTGCTTCCGCTTCTGCTTGAGCCTTGTCTAATGTTTCATTCACATCAGCGCCATTAATGGCTGCTTGTAATGCATCATGAATAATTTTTTGAATTTTACCTTGCTCATACACCGAAATTTCCTTATTTGCAAATTCGATCTGCTCCATTGCAACTTTAGCTTGTGGGAATGCCCCTACGTATTCCTTTAATGCTTCTGTTTCATAGCTGGATTGGCGAGTAGCAATATATCCTGTATTCATACTCCACTCAGCTGCACGAGTGGGTTCAGTAATCCATTTTATAAATTCAAAAGCTGCTTGTTGTCTTTCTTCAGATGTATCCTTAAATATATAGAAGTTCCCGCCGCCAGTTGGAGTAGCCACACGCTTATTTCCAGGCAAAAATGCTACACCAAAATCAAAATTCGCATTATTTTTTACATTTGTTAAGTTACCTGTAGTTGTCAGCATCATTGCTGTCTTACCTTCAATAAAGTCGGTTGGTACAGTAGACCAATCTAGTACCCCCTCTGGCATAATTTTATGTTTATTATTTAAATCAACCCAATATTGAAGAGCTTCCTTTGCTTCATCTGTATTTAAATAAACTTCTTTTCCATCATCACTCATCATATTACTATCACTGTTTTGTAAATATAGTGCTTGGTAGATCCAGTAACCACTGATAGTAGCCGGTAATTCAATCCCCCACTGACCTTTTTTTGTCAGTTTTTTGCCATATTCAATTACTTCTTCCCAAGTTGTAGGCGGTGTTTCCGGATCTAAACCAGCTTCTTTAAACATATCTTTGTTGTAGTATAAAATGACAGTACTTCTTTGGAATGGAATGGACCACGTTTTTCCATCAGTCTGTGCATTTTTCATAAAACCTGGGAAAAAGTCGCCTACCATTTCTTGAGCTTCATAATCATTTTTAATAAAGTCGTCTAAAGGAATGATAGAATTTTTTATTTGGAATAAATCTACAGATAATTGAACAGATAAGTCTGGAGATTTTCCATTTTTAATGGCTGTTTGAACTTTCGTCATCGTTTCATCATAGTTACCGCTATATACTGGTGTAACTGTTACATTTTTGCCATTTACTTTAATTCCTCCATGATTAAAGTCTTTAGCATATTTATCAATCACCTCAGTAATCGTACCACCTACATTGACTGGGTAATACCACGTTAAATCGATTGTCTCGCTGTTTGAATCTGCCTCATTCGACCTTTCAGATGTACTGCTGCTGCATCCTGCTAAAATACCGAACATTAAAACGATGACACTTAATAAAATTGGTATACGTTTCATAAATATTTCTCCTTTCTAATGGAAAGATTTTGGATATTCATTTCTAAATCGTTTATTTCTAGAAAAACTCATATTCTATTAAATCGACTGCTCTTTAAATGCAGTACCTCCTTTCTCTTCTATACAAAAAAGGGAGACAATAGAAAATACATTCACCCCCTTTATTTGACAAAAAAACATGCCAAATACACTAACAGATTGGGAACAAATGGGTTTTCCATGGTCTCCACCCAAGTTCTTATCAAATTTTATATGGTTTTAATACCCACCTTTGGTGTTTCACTCCAAAGCAGCTGATTACTTAGAGAAACCGCCTCAGCTCCAGCATCAAATGCCTGAAGCATAACCTCTTTTGTTGAAATTAAACCTGCTAAAATAATTGGAATATTAAGCTCTTGCTTCAAAGTCTTAACAATTGAAGGAGCGATCCCTGGCATCACTTCAATAGCATCTGGTCGATTATCTTTAATATTTTGAATTGCCGTCTTCAATGAATTAGTATCTATTAAAAATATACGCTGAATTGTAAGTAAGCCTTCCTTTTTTGCTGCTTCTATTAAATTCCCTTTTGTCGTAACAATCCCAGTTGGATGTACCATGCTTTTAAGAGAAGCAATTCCATCTTTATCATTCTTTAGCCCTTTTAAAAGATCAATATGTATGAATAATGGCTTTTGAACTTTTGGCAGATGCATTAATTCAGATAGTTTGGCATTCATTAAAATAATAGCTGAACAACGTGATTTCTCTGCTATTTCTATATCTTTTAATTGTGACGCTGCTATAATCCGGTTAACTGAGAGAATTGATTCGATTGTCATTCAAACTCCCCCTTTATATATGCCATCTATCATCTAGAATAGAGAAAAATTGTTGAGGTAATATAAGCCAATAATAAATTATTTGTAAATTTTATAGTGAATGTTGAATCAAGATATAACTCAAAATCATTATAAAGAATATTTTCTATTTCTTTTGGGGTAATAAGTTTATAGATTCCGATTTGATTCTAATTCATGTGCAGCATTAAATAACTGGACTTTGACTTTCTTTCTATTTATCGCGATACTTTCTAATCGGGCTTATAGCATTTATCTAAAATAATGAAAGGAGAGGAGATTTAATAAAATGAAAGGACATTATATCTATAGACGAGGTTGTGCATGCAAGAGGAGGATCCGTGACATGCCGAATTAAGAAAAATGCTCACGCCCACCACACTCTAAAAATAAAAAAAGACTTCTCAAAAGTTTGCTGAACTCATGAGAAGTCTCCGTTAATTTTATCTATGTTTGCAATTATATAATGATTGTTAATTGATACAAGATTGATTTCTTACAGTTACTCGAAGAACTGCAGGTCTTTCTCTAACAACCTTTTACTCTTTATTATTTTTATAATTGGGTATGCTATTAGCAATGCTGCAGCAATATTAAAAATCCCAACGCTTTGATTAACGAATTCGAAACTTGTTTTATCCCCAAAAATACTTATGTTCGCAATCCCCATCCAAGCATTAATGATAAAAAGTAAAGCAAAAATATTTAACATACGTTTATAATAGGCAATTTTTGACTTTGTATCGGTGTATATCTCAAATGGGCCATCAGCTGCTGCCTTTTTCATGTATACCCAGCCACCCAATTCATTGATAATTGAAATCCCGCTATCTTTCAGAAATTCAAAGTAATCCTTCTTTTCGTTTGAAGACATCCCACTAATGAATTCATTGCGGTAAATAAACGTCCCAGGCTCTCCCTTTGTAAATGTAAAGCGTCCGAAAGAAAATTTCTGTAAATGCCAGCCTTGTGCTCCCATTTCATTAACCCATTTTTCTTCTTTTTCAAAATCCACAAAAAAGCGATACAATATTTTCCTCATGGTAAGTCCTCTCCCTTCGCAATCGCCAAGCCATTATTATACAGCTCACAAAGTCTTTTGATTTCATATTCAACCATCAATTTACCAGTATCCGTAATCACATATTCCTTTTTTCGCCCTTCCTCATCCAGCGGAATAATCCATTTTCTATTAACCAATGTTTTAATGGCTCCATAAATGGTTCCTGCCCCAAGCACAACACGGCCGTTACTCAGCTCAGAAACAAACTGCATAATCCCATATCCATGCCTAGGTTCATACAGAGATAAAAGAATATAATATACACCTTCTGTTAACGGAGCTTTTTCCTCCATCTTTACACCACCTATCGTGAACCGTTATATCGACTGCTGATATATAAAGTATATCAGCTGTCGATATAACGGTCAATAAATTTTTGGTGAACTTTGGCACTTAAGTGGAGGGGGGCGATTTCGTAAACCACACGATCAGCATCACTAAAACGTATTAAAATCCAAGAACTAAATGCCAAAGAATATCAACTAGTCACGCCAAAGAAAAGAAAATCACGCAGGAAAATCATTGGGATGAAAAAGTTAAAGTGGCTTTGAAGGAACATAAAAAAATTCAAGAGGAAGTTATGGAGCTGTTAGGTGCTGCTTACTATAGCAGTTTTAAATGAAGTTAAAACACCGAATAGTCTAAGTCACACTCATACGCCACTTTTTACAGAGGCGGTATATCACTCGAACAGGTTTTGTATATGCTTGGTCATACTAACAATCAAATTATGAAAAATGTATACCACCCCGTCACGCTAGAAATGAAAAAAGAGAATTCTCATAAGTTCAATGAACTTATAAGAATCCTCGATTGGTATACACTACGTTAGCATTTTCCCTTCCGATTCTGCCAGCTATGTAATCAAAATTGTATTTTATAGCTTTTAGTAACGTCTATATAGGATAGGCGATTTCGCATTCACCATCGGCATTAACAAGTAACTTTGATAGTCCCTGTATTTACAAACAAATGCCTGTTATGCTTTTGGAGGTGTTCCCTCAGCGTTTGCTACAACTGCATCGATTTGGACTAAAGCATTTTGAGGTAAAGCTGATACGCCAACTGTTCTTCGTGCAGGAACACCGCCTGGGAAGAATGTTGTGTAAACTTCGTCAACAGCATCAACATCTGCGATATCTTTAAGGAAGATATTTACCTTAACCACATCGTCCATAGCATGGTTGATACTTTCAATAATTGCCTTAATATTTTTTAAGCACTGTTCAGCCTGCTCTTTTATACCACCAGCTACTACTTCACCCGTTTTTGGGTCTAAAGGTAATTGAGCTGAAAGGTGATTGTAATGAGAAAACGCTACAGTTTGTGTTGATAGTGAACTCTTTGGTGCATCTTCAGTGTTGTTTGCCCATATAACGATTCCATGTCTGTCTTCCACAGCTTGTGGAGGTGTACCATCTCCGTGTGACACGACTGCTTCAATTTGTACCAAAGCATCCATAGGTAAAGCTGATGCTGCAACCGTTGTGAGTGCAGGGACATAGGCTACTGTCCTAGCGATAGCCGAGTCTGGGAAAAATGTTTTATACACTTCATTTACCGCTTCAATATCTGATAGGTTTTTAAGGAAGATATTAATTTTAACAATATCATCAAAAGGAACATCGATACTTTCTAAAATTGCCTTAATATTTTTTAAGCACTGTCCAGCCTGCTCTTTTACACCGCCAGCTACCAATCTACCAGTTTTCGGATCGATAGGTAATTGAGCTGAAAGATTATTGTAATGAGAGAAGGACACGGTTTGTGTAGATAGAGAACTTGTTGGTGCATTTGCCGTGGTATTTGTAAGCTTTATGAGATCGCCTGCTTGTGGTGCGTTTGGAATTGTACCTTCACCGTGTGAAACAAGTGCTTCAATTTGCACCAAAGCATCCATAGGTAAAGCTGCAACTGCAACTGTTGTTCGTGAAGGAACATAGGTTGGGAAGTATGTTTTATACACTTCGTCTACAGCGTCAATATCTTTGATATTCTTAACGAATACAGTGATTCTAACAATATCGCTCATAACATGATCAATGCTGTCTACAATTGCCTTGATATTTTTAAAGCACTGTTCAGCCTGCTCTTTTATACCACCAGCTACCAATTTACCAGTTTTGGGTTCGATAGGTAATTGAGCTGAAAGATTATTGTAATGAGAGAAAGCTACAGTCTGTGAATATAGACCGTTACCGTTTGGAGCATTTTCCGTATTTCTTGCTAATACTGCGTTATAGCCGCTCATAATAGTATTCCCCTTTTAGAGTATTTTTTTATAGATATATGTATTAACTCATGCTGCGCACCGAAAAAACCGGTCTAAACCATTAAAAATGATTTGTTCTGTAGAAATGCAAGGATATTAATTAGAACCTTGCAACTTAACTATAAAATATAGGGCATTACAGGCGAATAAAACTGTAAGCGGATACATTGCAAAAAGATTAAATTATATAAAAATATCATATTTTAACTATATAAAGATACCCGTATTGCTCATTTGCAATACGGGTATCTTTATATAGTTTATTTCAGATTCGGTTTCACCTATATGTTTCTAGATACTTTTCAACCTATTTGTAGCTCAACATATTTAAAGAAATGAAAAAAGAAGCCTCTCAAAAGTTCGCTGAACTTATGAGAAGCCTCCGTTAATTTACCTCAATGTTAGTAAAATGTTAGCAAACCACTCTCATCTTACTACAAAACCCAGTCATATCAAGGGTTTGAGGGACAGACTACATCATGCCGCCCATACCGCCCATGCCGCTCATATCAGGCATTGCAGGACCAGCTGGTTCTGGCTTGTCAGCAACAACTGCTTCAGTTGTTAAGAACATAGCCGCAACAGATGCTGCGTTTTGAAGAGCTGAACGTGTAACCTTAGTTGGGTCAACGATTCCAGCTTCAACCATGTTTACCCACTCATTAGTAGCAGCGTTGAAGCCTGTGCCGATTGCTTCGCGCTTTAAGCGGTCAACAACAACAGATCCTTCTAGGCCTGCATTGTGAGCGATTGTGCGTACTGGTTCTTCCATTGCACGTAATACAATGTTGATACCTGTAGCAACATCACCTTCAGCTTCAAGAGCAGCTACTTTATTGTATACGTTTAGAAGAGCTACTCCACCACCAGAAACGATTCCTTCTTCTACAGCTGCGCGTGTAGAGTTTAGAGCGTCTTCGATGCGAAGTTTGCGTTCTTTTAATTCTGTTTCTGTTGCAGCACCAACTTTAACTACTGCCACTCCGCCAGCTAATTTAGCTAAGCGCTCTTGTAATTTTTCACGGTCAAATTCAGAAGTTGTTTCTTCCATTTGAACACGGATTTGGTTTACACGGCCAGCGATTTGTGCACTGTCTCCAGCACCTTCAACGATTGTTGTGTTTTCTTTTGTAACAACCACTTTAGAAGCGCGTCCAAGAGAAGCGATTGTAGCTGATTTAAGGTCACGGCCTAATTCTTCTGTGATTACTTCCCCGCCAGTTAAAATCGCGATGTCTTCAAGCATAGCTTTACGACGGTCACCGAAACCAGGAGCTTTAACAGCAACAGCATTGAATGTTCCGCGTAGTTTATTTACTACTAATGTAGAAAGTGCTTCACCTTCAACATCCTCAGCAACTAATAATAAAGGTTTGCCTTGTTGTACTACTTGCTCAAGTACTGGCAATACTTCTTGAATGCTTGAGATTTTCTTATCTGTAATTAAGATGTATGGATTGTCTAGGACAGCTTCCATTTTCTCCGTATCTGTTACCATATATGCAGAAGCATATCCACGGTCGAATTGCATACCTTCTACTACATCTAGCTCAGTAGTGAAGCCTTTAGACTCTTCGATTGTGATAACGCCGTCGTTGCCAACACGTTCCATTGCTTCAGCAATTAATTGTCCTACTTCTTCGTCAGCAGCAGAAATTGCAGCAACTTGTGCGATGGATTCTTTGCTTTCGATTGGCTTAGAAATTGTTTGTAATTCTTCTACTGCAGTTGTAACAGCTTTTTCAATTCCTTTGCGAATGCCCATTGGGTTCGCACCAGCTGTTACGTTTTTAAGACCTTCACGAATCATTGCTTGAGCAAGTACAGTTGCAGTCGTAGTACCGTCACCAGCAACATCATTTGTCTTGCTGGCTACTTCAGCAACAAGCTTTGCGCCCATGTTTTCGAAAGCATCTTCTAATTCGATTTCTTTTGCAATGGTTACTCCATCATTTGTGATTAATGGTGAACCGAATTTTTTTTCAAGAACCACGTTGCGTCCTTTTGGTCCAAGAGTTACTTTTACTGCATCTGCAAGTGTATCAACACCGCGCAGCATCGCACGGCGAGCATCTTCACTGAATTTGATCTCTTTTGCCATTTGTAAAAACCTCCTCTAGAATATGAAAAGTTATCTTTTAGAATTTATTTGTGTATTGTCAATTAACCGATAATAGCAAGAATATCGTTTTCACGTAAAATCAAGTATTCTTTGCCTTCGTATTTCACTTCTGTTCCAGCATATTTTGAGAAGATGATACGGTCGCCGTTAGCAACTTCAAGGGCTACACGCTCACCATTTTCAAGAACGCGTCCAGTACCTACAGCTACAACTTTACCTTCTTGAGGCTTTTCTTTAGCAGTGTCCGGCAAAACGATGCCGCTTGCAGTTTTTTCTTCGGTTTCAACAAGCTCGATAATAATTCGATCACCTAGTGGCTTTAACAAGTGAAACAACCTCCTCAATTTATATGTATTATTTTTTATTAGCACTCTATCCTTCTGAGTGCTAACACAATTATTATATTAAAGAAAACGAACTCTATTTGCAAGGGTGAAGCTCAAATTTTTACAAAAAATATTCACAGCAAAAATTTGCATCTGTCATTGTATTATTTTGCAATAGTTATGACTATCGAATGGTTCTATTTGAAACTGGAACCAAATTATGAGTACAATGAAAGATGGGCATGTAACGAGTATATAAGCATCTTTAGCCAACCAACCTAATTGAAGGAGACAATACATTGAAAAAAGAATACTGGATCATTCTAATTGCATATATCGCCATGCAATTTTCAGGGATTATAGGCGTTCCCCTTCTCATGTTTGCCGGTAATTTTTTTGGCAAGAGTCCTGAGGAAATGCAAATACTTTCCGTTCCTTATTGGATTGTCATTAGCTTCGCCATTACTTTCATCATTACTCTTGCGTTATTACGGAAAGAAATGAAAACAGTCCGTGAATTACGGGAAGCTTCTTCTGTTCCTGCTTCTATCGCATGGGCAGTGGGCGGAATCTTCCTAGCCTATTTCGCACAAATAATGGCGGCAAGTATCGAAAACATCATCGGCATTGAAATGGGTTCCGAAAATACACAAGACATCCTAATGCTTATCAAAACCTTCCCTGCCGTAATAATCGTCAGTTCCATCATCGGACCAATATTGGAAGAAATCGTTTTTCGGAAAATCATTTTTGGTTCTCTAAATAAACGATTGAACTTTTTTTTATCCGCATTAATCAGCTCTGTCATTTTCTCCCTAGCACATGCAGAGATTGAACATACGCTTTTATATTCTGCAATGGGATTTACGTTTGCTTTTCTATATGTAAAAACAAAGCGGATTATCGTACCAATCTTCGCACATGTGACAATGAATACACTTGTTGTCATTCTCCAGCTTAATAAGGAGCCTATAGAAAACTGGCTGGAAAAAATGGAAAAAATACAATCTTTTATTGGAGGATTTATATGAGAAGGTCACCTTTATTTTCGGGCATTATCTATATTATTCTCGGTCTCCTCTTTACATACATTGCTATTCAAAATATTCAAAGAGAACAAGGCTGGGGAGTTTTCACTGTATTTCTAATTATTATAGCAACCTTTGACTTAGGCGGCGGGCTGCGCATGGTTGCTTTTCATTTCAAAATAAAGAATAGCCTAAAAAATAAATGAGCCTCCATTTTGAGAGGCTCATTTATTTTTGTATTTTACTCTTCTCTTTCATTTTCTGTCGGGTAATGCTTTAAGAAATAGATAAGTGACTGAAGCTCTACAGCTAAATCAATATGATGAATTCTAATTGTAGATGGGACAGATAGTCTGGCTGGAGTAAAGTTCAAAATTCCATTTACACTACCCTGAACGATCCGGTCAGCGATTGATTGTGCAGCAGGAGCAGGAACAGTTAATATTGCTACTTGAATATTATGTTCTTCAATCACTTTTTCTAAATCATCCATATGGAAAACCGGGACTTCCCCAATTTTTGTACCGACTTTATTAACGTCTACATCAAAAGCTACTTCAATTTTTGTATTATTATTTTTCAAAAAGTTATAGTTCAAAAAAGCAGTACCTAAATTCCCTACTCCAATTAATGCTACCTTTGTCAGTTCATCCTGGTCTAAAGTCTTGCGAAAAAAGGTAAGCAAATAATTGACGTTATATCCATATCCCTTTTTCCCTAATGCTCCGAAGTAGGAAAAATCCCTGCGAATGGTTGCAGAGTCAACCTTAACTGCCTCACTTAGCTCAGCAGATGATACCCTTTGCTTGCCAGAGGAATGTAAATTTTTTAGAAATCGATAGTACAAAGGGAGCCTTTTCGCAGTTGCTTGCGGAATTTTTACTGATTCATTCGCCATTTTTCATCCACTCTCCCAAAGTTACATTATATTGTGTCTCTTTTAAAGTCACCATTTTTACCGCCCGTTTTTTCAACTAAATACGTTCTGCCAATAATCATTCCTTTATCAATCGCCTTACACATATCGTAAACAGTCAAAGCACAGACAGATGCAGCTGTTAGCGCTTCCATCTCGACGCCAGTATTTCCTTTTGTTTTAGCAGATGCTGTAATTAATAGGATGTATTCCTCTTTATCTTTTTCCCATGAGAAAGATATATCCACACCTGTAAGCGGGATAGGGTGACACATCGGGATGATTTCCCAGGTCTTCTTGCACGCCATTACTCCTGCTACTTGAGCGACTGCAAGGACATCCCCTTTTTTCATTTTATTAGAAGTAATTTTCTCATATATTTCTTTATTGACAATAATACTTGAGTGAGCAATCGCTGTTCGGACTGTTTCAGGCTTATTACTTACATCAACCATTTTTGCTCGGCCCTCTTGATTAAAATGAGTAAAATCTGTCATGTACATACACCTCTCTACAAAATGATACACTATTTTTATCCATTTGTATGCAATTTGTACAATCATTCACTTACGCAAAAAGCATCGGTTATTGCCCATCATATATGAATGAGTTACACTAACTCTAGAATATAGAGGTGAAAAAAATGATTTTATTACAAGTAAATCAATTAATGAAAAACTTTGGTGCTGATCCTATTTTATCGAATATAAAGCTAGAAGTGCAAACAAGAGATCGTATTGCTCTGGTAGGACGTAATGGAGCAGGTAAATCTACTCTTTTAAAAATTATCGCAGGTCAGATGTCTTATGATTCTGGAGAAATTATTAAGCCTAAGGATGTAAAAATTGGTTATTTAGCGCAAAATACGGGCTTGGAATCCGATCAATCCATTTGGAATGAAATGTTAACCGTTTTTGCGCATTTTCAAACCCAAGAAAAAGAATTGCGCAGGCTTGAAGAACGTATGTCTGATCCCGAAGCGATGGAAAATCAGCAAGAATATGAGCGAATTTTGTCCGAATATGACAAACGCCAAGTTCAATTCAAAGAGGAAGGCGGCTATCAATACGAATCAGATATCCGTTCCGTTCTCCACGGTTTGAATTTTCATTCCTTCAGCTACGATACAAAAGTATCAACACTAAGCGGGGGACAGAAGACTAGACTTGCTCTCGGAAAGCTACTATTAACTAAACCCGACATTTTAATCCTGGATGAGCCTACCAATCATTTAGATATTGATACGTTAACTTGGTTAGAGCAATATTTACAGAGCTATGATGGGGCCATTTTAATTGTCTCACATGACCGCTATTTTTTAGATAAAGTGGTTACCCAGGTTTACGAATTGTCGAGACTTCAAATTCGCAAATATACCGGGAATTACAGCGCCTATCTCGACCAGAAGGCAGCAAATTTTGAACGTGAAATGAAGGAATATGAAAAACAGCAGGAGGAAGTAGCAAAGCTTCAGGATTTCATTCAACGAAATCTTGCACGTGCTTCCACAACGAAAAGAGCTCAGAGCCGCCGAAAGCAGCTTGAAAAAATGGAAGTAATGGACAGGCCTCTAGGCGATGAAAAATCAGCCTCATTTGGCTTCCAAATTGAAAGACAATCGGGAAATGAAGTATTGAAGGCAGACTCAATTGCTATTGGTTATCATGGAGAAGAAATTTCAAATAGTATTTCCTTCCGAATTACTAGAGGGGAAAGCATCGCTCTTGTGGGGCCAAATGGGGTTGGAAAATCTACTCTTTTAAAAACAATCATTGATAGATTATCTCCTATTGCTGGTCATTTTCAGCAGGGTTCAAATGTTTTCATTGGATACTATGATCAGGAACAAGCTGAACTATCATCGAACAAGCGTGTTTTAAATGAGCTTTGGGATGAATTTCCACTAAAGCCAGAGAAGGATATCCGCACTGTGTTAGGAAATTTCCTCTTCTCTGGTGATGATGTATTAAAGAATGTATCCACCTTAAGCGGAGGAGAAAAAGCTCGTCTTGCACTAGCTAAGTTAATGATGCAGCGGGCAAATTTTTTAATTCTGGACGAGCCTACTAACCATCTTGATTTAGATAGTAAAGAAATATTAGAAAACGCACTTATCGATTATCCTGGGACTATCCTTTTCGTTTCTCATGACCGCTACTTTATCAACCGGATTACAACAAAGGTAATTGAACTTAGCAAAAATGGCACAACCGAGTACCTTGGTGATTATGACTATTATATTGAAAAGAAACAAGAGCAAGAAGAATTAAAGGCATTAAACTCCGTTCAAAAAAGTTCTGCACCACAGCAGGGTAGTCAGGAAAAAACCAGCTATCAGCTTGATAAAGAAGCGAAAAAAGTGGAAAGACAGCGCCAAAGGAGATTAGAAGAGGTAGAAAGGCAAATCGGAGAGTTGGAAGTTTTAATATCTGACTATGAGCAGCAATTATGTGAGCCTGAGGTTTACCAAGATCATGAAAAAGTACTGGAGATTACGAATAAAAACAATGAGGCAAAAGTTAAATTAGACGAACTGGTCGAAGAATGGACCGAATTAGCAGATTAAGAAAAGCGGAAGCGCCTTGGTCATCACCGTACAAACGCAGAAGGGCTGGTTCTTTCGATAAAGGAAACACAATGAATGAAAGCGTATTGATGTCGACTTATCGTAGAGAGGACCTGAAGTTTGATAGGCGATAGGCGCTGAAGCTAGCATATGAAAAAGGAACTGGGGATATATACACCCTTTGTTCCTTTTTTGTCCACAAAACTATTCACAAAATATAGCCTGAAATAAAAGACTTCCACAGACTTTTCCACATTATCCACAATAAAAACTCTTCTTATCCACAATTTTTACGAAAATTATCTGATTTTTCTATTTATCCACAAGAAAGTCCCCATTTTCCAATGAGGACTTCTTCCTAGTTGTTCCTTAATTGTGGATAGTAATATCGAGACCTGGATTTGCATTCAACGCCATTGTTGATTGTATCCCTTTTTCAAATAAAACGCTCCCTGCAGCAGCGATCATTGCCGCATTGTCTGTACATAGGGATAACGGCGGGATAACTAGCTCACATTCAGGAAGCTTTATAAACTCTTCCTGTAAAGCTTTACGCAAACCTTTATTAGCTGCTACACCACCAGCTAATAGTACCTGTTTTATGTTATATTCTTTTGCAGCCTTACTTGTTTTAGTTACAAGTACATCAATCACACTTTGTTGAAAGCTTGCCGCCAAATCCTCAGGCTTAATCTTTTCGCCCCTTTGTTCTGCATTGTGGACTGTGTTAATAACCGCAGACTTTAATCCACTGAAGCTAAAATCATAGGAGCCTTCCTCCAGCCATGCACGTGGCAATGAAATAGAAGGCTCTCCCTCCTGTGCTAACCGATCAATATGTGGTCCGCCAGGATAAGGCAGATTTAATGTTCTTGCTACTTTATCATAGGCTTCTCCAGCAGCATCATCCCTTGTTTCGCCAATAACTTCAAAATGACCATGCTCTTTCATATACACAAGTTCTGTATGTCCACCCGACACGACAAGTGATAGCAAAGGAAATGTCATCTCCGTTACAAGTCGATTTGCATAAATATGGCCAGCTATATGATGGACCCCAACTAACGGAATCCCATGAGCAAAAGCAACGGCCTTTGCCGCATTTACCCCCACTAAAAGCGCCCCAACTAATCCAGGTCCTTCCGTTACGGCAATAGCACTCAGATCTTCGTAACTGATATTTGCCTGATTTAATGCTTCTTCTAACACAATCGTAATTTGCTCGACATGATGACGGGAAGCAATCTCTGGAACAACACCGCCAAATCTTTTATGGCTTTCAATTTGGGAGGCAACTACATTTGCAGCAATCTCTCTTCCATTTTTAATTATTGCAACTGCTGTTTCATCACAGCTTGTTTCAATTCCCATAATTAACTGATCTTTATTTGTCATAAATTCACCCACATTACTAAAGCATCCTCTTGATTATCCGAATAGTAGTTCTTTCTAATTCCTCCATTTTGAAATCCAAGCTTTCGATAGAGGGATTGGGCAATAGAGTTGGATACACGCACCTCAAGTGACATCGTTCTCGCTCCCCTCTCTGAAGCAACCTCCATCGCTTGTCTCATTAATGCCTCACCGAGCTTCCTTCCGCGAAACTCCGGCAGAATAGCCACATTTGTGATTTGAGCTTCATCCACCACAATCCAGACACCACAATAGCCAATGACTTTTCCGTCTTCTTCTAAACCTATATATAAGGCATATTGATTTGTCGTTAACTCATTTAGAAATGCCTCTTTACTCCATGGAAGGGTAAAAGATTCGTGCTCAATTTTTAGAATGTCATCTACATCATTTATATCCATAAATCGGAAGGTTAAAGACTTATTCATACTGTTACTTCCTTATCTTCTCTTTATTCGCTTTGATCCAATTAGCTTCCGCTTCTGCTAAACGAATGTAGTTAGGTACAAAAGAATGTATATCTTCGACTTCCTTATCCCTGCCCAATAAAGCAAGCTCAGCAGGCCGAGGGTTGTGCTCCGTTATTTCTGCAAAAACGGCTTGCGTTCCATTTATTCCTTCAAATGTTTCTTTATGAAGCAATAAATCGTTCCCAATAAAAAGAACCTTTTCACTTCTCTCTTTCAGTTCAGCAGCCCAATACTTAGATAATATCAGCTGATCTTTATTCTTTGTAATCAATTTCCCTTCATGGAATTGATAGAGACCTGTATATATTTGACCTCTGCGTGCGTCAAATATAGGAGAAATCACACCTTCGAAATATCGGCCGGCAGATGCTGCTAGTACCTCTAAGCTCGAAACTCCTGTTAAAGGGATATTCAATGTCCAGGCTAATGTCTTTGCAATAGTCACACCAATTCGAACCCCAGTATATGAGCCCGGGCCTTCAGCAACAACAATCTTTGATAGATCACTTGGCTTCATATCACAGTCTTTCATTAATGTTTCAATTGCAGGCATTACGCGTACAGAGTGATTTTTCTTTATATTTGTTATATATTCACCTATCACCTGGTCCCCATCTAAAATGGCCACACCTAATGCATAATTAGACGTATCGATCGAAAGTAACTTCATATAAAAAACTCCTTACATAATTCCTCATATCTTTCACCTTTAGGAGTTACGACAATTTTTCTTGTCCCATTTTCTCCTAAAAACAGAGATATCATTAATAATTCCTGTGGAAGCTGTTCCTCTATTAAATGAGCCCACTCAACAACTGTAATTCCATTTCCCTCAAAGTATTCATCGAAGCCTAAGTCTTCAAATGAATCCTCTACTCGATATACATCCATATGATAAAGAGGCATTCTCCCTTGATACTCTTTAATTATAGTAAAGGTAGGGCTATTCACATTTCTTTTGATATCTAAACCAAGAGCCAATCCTTTTGTAAACGTCGTCTTTCCTGCACCAAGATCACCTTCTAAAGCAATTACATCGCCAGGCTTTAAACATTCTGCAAGACGTTTAGAAAAATCCATTGTATCTTCGGGCTTGTTCGAGATAAACTCAAATTGCTTCATTTTAATTACTCACCTTTTTTCATTTAAGTCCCTTTTCTCAAAAGACTGTTTTCAAGAGTGTTATTTATATAGCTATCCTTTATTAAAGAACCTTACTAGAAAAAAATCAACTTTAGAAAAAGTTCGATCTTCTTATTCTGGACAAAAAAACCTTAGGATGGATCCTAAGGAGTATCTATTATATGTATAGTCTACATGATTTTTTGTTACTGAGCAAAAAAGCTTGGATAAAAATAGACAAAAAAAAAGACGAAACAATGTTTCGCACTTAGCTTTTGTGTAT
>NZ_LMBX01000036.1:0-409 GCF_001439605.1 Cytobacillus praedii | reverse complement strand
TTGCGGGGACAGGATTTGAACCTGCGACCTTCGGGTTATGAGCCCGACGAGCTACCGAACTGCTCCACCCCGCGATAATAATATTATATATTAGTTAAAACAGCCTAGCGACGTCCTACTCTCACAAGGGGACAGCCCCTAACTACCATCGGCGCTGAGAAGCTTAACTGCCGTGTTCGGGATGGGAACGGGTGTGACCTTCTCGCTATCGCCACTAGACCTATTTATGATGAGGTTTGTTCCCTCAAAACTAGATAATGCTAAAGAAGAGTTATGAGTAATCATTTTGGTTAAGTCCTCGACCGATTAGTATTTGTCAGCTCCACGTGTCACCACGCTTCCACCTCAAACCTATCAACCTGATCATCTTTCAGGGGTCTTACTAGCTTGACGCTATGGGAAATCTCAT
>NZ_LMBX01000034.1:331-52370 GCF_001439605.1 Cytobacillus praedii | reverse complement strand
TAAAGCATAACCCATATAAAATAGGCCAACCAGTAATCACTACTAGTTGACCTTATAATACGAAAGCGCCCGATTGTTGAATCGCGTTTTCCGAATAACGGTAATGAAATTGAATATCAAAAAAAGGAAATATCTTTTTGCCAGTCGAATATTAGCCTAGAACCATAATTAACTATTCCGATGAGGAGGATTCTTGTGCGTCCACGACCATTATTTATTGAAAATCCAGAGCATGATAGGTATGTTAGTCTTGTGCCAGATGGAGATATTGTAGAAATACTTAGTAAGCAACGAACTAAGACCATTACTCTCTTAAGCAGCGTATCAGAGGAGTCAGCAAGGAAGGCGTACGCACCAGGGAAATGGACTTTAAAAGAAGTGATTGGGCATATGACCGACTCGGAGCGTGTGATGGCGTATCGAATACTTGCCATTGCACGAAATGAAAGTACACCACTCCCAGCAATGGATCAGGATCAATACGTTTCTGCGGCAAACTTCAACAAATTATCCTGGGAGCAGTTACTAGCTGGTTTAGACACGGTACGCTCCAACACGTTAAGCCTTATTTCAACCATTGATGATGCAGCGTGGGTTCGTAATGGAACTGTAATGAACAGCCCCGTTTCGGTAGGTACCATTGCATATGGCATTGTCGGGCACGAGTTACACCATATGAAAGTGATTAGAGATAAATATTTATAAGTCTTTTTCTATTAATGAAAAAAACCTAATTTCTTATTTAATGCTGAGAATTTAGGATTTTTAATATTGAAACTTCCTTAGCGTTGTAAATCAGCGTTTATCTTAACTTTAAAGTGAGAACTATTGAAATATCAATGGTTCTCACTTCATTTACATGTTTTCAATGTAAAGGTTTAAATAAGTTTGACTATTTATGGTGCCTTAAAAAAATTAATGCCCCCATTAGCTTGAAAAACAACTATTTATTTGAATTTAATTTTTCCCACTCACTTAAATACATCCGTTTTGTTATTTTTTTAGGATTTTCGAGTTTACAAATCAATTCCAAACTATTACCATCAGGGTCATTAAAATGAATTTTAGCGTGGGCATAGTTATCATGTGCCATTACAAAAGGTTCTACTGGCTCAAAGCCAAAAGCCTCTCTTGGTTCATATCCTTTACTTTTGAGCCAACTAACTGAATTTTTTAATCCTTCTAACGATACTTGAAATGCTATGTGTCTTATTGAAGGATGATATTCTAGTTCTACTTTATCGGTTTCCCATAAGCCCAACCAACTTTTATCTTTTTCAATCCATAAAAATGCCAATCTATCATCTACACTGTGGTCAAACTCTAAACCAAGTTCTTTATAAAATTCGATAGACCTTTTCAAATTACTTACTGGTAAATGTGCTTCGTATAATCCTTTAATCATTAATAAAACCCCCTTGTATTAATAATACAACCATATAAATTTATCGCCTCAGAGAATAGTTGTAAGATCTCTACAACTTTATGTGTAGAATAAAGAATGTTTATATTTTACTCAACAAAACGGCATCCGTTAGCACACTAAGAATAACCGATACAATAGTAAAATTCTTTATTCTCAAAATTTGTAAAAA
This sequence comes from Cytobacillus praedii, assembly GCF_001439605.1. GTDB lineage: Bacteria > Bacillota > Bacilli > Bacillales > Cytobacillaceae > Cytobacillus > Cytobacillus praedii. The sequence goes on along the minus strand of NZ_LMBX01000034.1, from coordinate 50,775 downwards.
ACTATACCACGTAATTTCAATAATTCATCCTTCAGCCGTTTATTTTTTTCTTCAAGTTTTTTAATTCGGTTATTTTTAGCTGCGATAAGTGCATTTTTACTGGCATCCGTTATGGATGGTTAAGATAACCGCATTTTCCTGACGCTACCCCTATTTTTTATTTTCTTATTCAATTATATGGCACTTTACATAAAGAAAGAGCGTAATTCTTGCTGTGGTATGCTCCCCTTATAGTAGACACATTTAAAAAGGCGCATTAATCTGTCTACTAGGAGGGGGTATTTTTTATGGAGAAAAAAGCAGAGACTTATGATATATCGTTTAAGAAAAAAGCGGTGGATTTATATCATCAAAGGAAGAATTATTCAGCTGTTTCCAGAGAATTGAACATTCATCGAAAAAACATACAACGGTGGGTTAAACAGTTTAATGAAGATGGAATTGTTGGTCTTAGAGAGAAACGCGGAAGAAAAAGTGGGTCTGGTAAAGTCTCTTCATCTACTAGTGAAAATCCTCAAAAGAAAATAATGCGATTAGAAGCTGAGAACGAACTATTAAAAAGCTTTTAAAGATGTGAAAGGGGGACTTGATTTAGAACCTAGTATTCTATTTCAAATCATTGATGATTTATCAAATTATTCTATACAGCTGCTCTGCCATCAAAGACTTATATAATAACGAAGTTTGCTGCGTACCAAATTAGTAGACGCAATGATTATAAACTAGTCTTGGATACTCTAAAAAAAGCTATTAAAGGAAGGAATGTAAAGGGAATCCTTCTCCATAGTGATCAAGGATACCAATACACGTCCCATAACTATAATCAGCTACTTACAAGAAATAAAATGAAAGCTAGTATATCTAGAAAGGGCAACTGTTGGGATAACGCTAGTATGGAAAATTTTTTTAGTCATTTAAAAACAGAGTGTTTTAACCTGCATTCTTTTAAAACTTCACAAGAGGTTAGAAGGGCTATTAAAGACTATATTCTCTTTTATAGCCACGAAAGATTTCAAAACAAGCTAAACAACCTGACTCCTATCGAATATAGAAGTCAGGCTTTTTAACTGCGCTTATTTTTTGTGTTTACTTGACAGGGGTCAGATCACTTCAAGAATTGCGCCCTTTTGTTGAAGAATTCTATTTTGTAAATTTATGATTCGGTTCACCCTAGCCTAATTAAACGGTGAAAAAGGGACTCGCGGTATCTGTAGCTCTTACGGCGTATACGAAGCCCTACTCGCTTTCCGTGGGTCGGAATGTCCAAACAAAGCTACTCTCTGCTTTCGTGCTTATAGAGGTTCGCTATGCAACTACAATGAGGGCAAGCTAAAGACCGAAGAGTTCGCCTCCACCCGAATTTGTAAGTCTTATTCATTCTCGGCAACGTTCAGCATGTTGAATTTTGGTAGTTTCAAGATGTCCATATATTTGACCTCGTATTGTTCTTCTGGGAAACCTGCTCGACCTCGTAAGCCATTAAGTTAAATCGGAGCTTCCTAAGTCAACCATCGTCTTAAACCGGAGCAAATCGAACAACGTTTCACCAACACAACTATTTCCTAGCTATTCGCCTGACTCGATTCCAGCCCAACTTCGAAGGTGGTGAGATGCTCTTAGTTCCTCTTCAATTCTTTGGAGATCCGAGTCTTGTAGATGAATGCGGGAGACCTTGTCCTCCAAATTGGAGGCGAGATCCAATTCTCCCATAGCGACAGCGATCTCGCCACGAGCTGCCAGCAGTCTTGCATGCCCGATGCCGGATTCGTCCTTCACTTCTTTCAAAGCGCGGTCTAGCGTTTTGGCTGCCACACAATCATTAGCGTAAATATCGCGCAGGAACCAAACCTGATTGAGGATTTCCTCCGTGTGATCTTGGGCTTCAAGGTACAGAGGAGGCGCGTAATACTTGTCCATGTAAACGAGCATGTTGCCAAACGGGTCGAAGACTCGAAACTGACTCCCATCCCGCGAGCGGCGCGTAAGACGGGGGAAGCCACTAAGCGGTACAATTCCGAGGTTGTTCCTAAGATTAACCGCAAAACGATTATGGAATTTTTCCAATTCCGCCACGTTAACGATAAAGGCACCAAATGCTTTCTTGCCCCCGAATTGGGCATAGTTAGACGTCATAAGCCAAAGATCCCCATCTCGAACTTCTGCGAAACGGTATGGAAACATCTCATCACGGACAATTTCAAAACCAAGGGACCTGTAGAAAGCGACGCTTTCGTCAACGCTTTCGCTGGGTAACATAGGTTCTATACTTATTGAAGATTGCTCCATCCCTTTAGTTCCTCCTTTTCACAGGAATCCAGATTTGATTTGCCGAGAGATCTGTTGGATCATTCAAATCACGGACAAATTCGATTGACTCTGCAAGCTCATAGCCTGACGAAGGTAACCATTCCGCATAAATTCGCTCCCAAGTCTTCAACATCGTTTCAGGCTGTGGACCTGAAGTTTTGAAAACAACCCAAGTCACCGCAGGAATCTCTAACGTCGTAAACTCGTGTGTAGCATCCTTTGTTGTTGCAACCGCAATATAATAATCCCGGCTGTTGGCTTTAATATTTGCACTCACGTGCAGAATTTCTGGAAAATCAGTATTTGAGAAGCATTGCAGTCTGTTTAGAAGATCATCATTCTCAAGTTTATTCCAAATCTCAGGATAGAATTCGCCATCCGTTGTATCCACTATCTCCTTGACCCCAACAATTTTGAATGCTTTCTTTTCCACAAAGTGAAAATTCATCTCAGCACCGCCTTTGATTGTTAGTTGGAAGGTCATTGGCGGATACGCTTTTAGCAGACTGCCGTTTTCCTTTGCCATCGAGGGCGTTATTCCGTGTAAATTTTGAAAAGATCTCGAAAAGGAATCTGGCGAACTATAACCGTATTTAATAGCCACATCAATTACTTTAACATCGTTGGTATGAAGCTCTATCGCCGCCAAAGTAAGACGTCTATTCCGAATATACTCCGCTAAGCCAATTCCAGCTAAGAAAGAGAACAATCGATTGAATTGATGTTCCGAACAACACGCAATTCTCGCCACTAACTGAAAGTCGATTTCATCGTCAAGATTGGCCTCAATATAGGCTAATGCTCTGTTCATGTTTTGAATAGAATCCACCTCAATGACCTCCCATCTATTTTATCTTAGCAGGTAGAGAAATTCTTACCCGACAAACTCTGAACTAGTTTTGCAGGGGAATTACCCAGTTACTCATGGTTGGGTTTACCACTATTTATCCTTTACCTTTTGTAAAATCAGCAACTCTTCCTCCACATGTGGAATAAGAAAAAATCCCGCATATCAACACAGGATTTTAAATCAAACTCTATTAAAAATTATTAATCTTTGTTTTATATGATCAATCTTTTTTATAAAACCACAAATATTACAGTAGTTACCAACTTTACTGTATATTTACCAATAATTTTGTTTAGTTACCGACATTAATGTATAGTTACTAACATTAATGTCGGTGAACATCAATTTGTACAGGCAAAAAATAATTGGAATCGTTTAATGTGCTTTTTTCAATAATTGCAATCGACAAATAAACAACTGAAAATAATAAAGTTGGAAACAGACATGATCTCACAAAAATATTTAATACAAAAAAAGTGAGAAACAACATCTTCGCAGTGAGGCCTTTACTTTGAAATGCAGGTTCCCCCCTTATTCAGACCATAGGTTTGCCGCCTGCTTCCTTCAGATTCCACTTCGCTTTAACTCAAATCTATCCTGTGCTACGATGGCACAGATTAATTCCTTGTCGTCAAAGAATCGCAGCAGGGAAAGAAGAGAATAGCTACCATTTTTGATAAGTCCATACTAATATCAAATTTTTCAAATGGCTTTCAGATATAACTGACACAACATTCTTACTTTATGGCAACTCAGGCAAATCAAGCTCTTTTAAAAATTGGTTGTGCTTAGCCTTAGCCTTGCAAATAGTATCTTCTATTGTATCCAAACTCTTTTTTACATCTGCAAGGTCAACAATTTCTTCTTCCGCAGTAGTGCTAACATATCTTGAAATGTTTAAGTTGAAATCATTTTTTTCAATTTCTACCATAGATACACGGCGAGAGTATTTTTTGTCATCTTCTTTTCGATATTGATATGTGTCAACTATTTTGTCGATATGCTCTTGCAATAGGACATTTTGACGTTTACCTCTGATGTAATAATCACTTGCGTTGATAAACAGCACGTCATCAAATTTTTTGCATTTTTTAAGCACAAGAATACAAACCGGAATACCTGTTGAGAAAAACATGTTAGCCGGTAAACCAATAATGGTGTCAATATTCCCATCCTTGAGTAGCTTTGTTCTGATTTTTTCCTCCGCACCACCACGGAACAGAACACCATGAGGCAGGATGATTGCCATTGTTCCCTCATCACTTAAAAAGTGGAACCCATGAAGTAAGAATGCAAAGTCGGCTGCTGATTTTGGTGCAATGCCGTAGCTTTTAAAGCGGAAATCCTCTGCCAGAGTATCGTTAGGCTCCCAGCGGTAGCTGAACGGTGGATTGGCTACTACTGCATCACATTCCAACTTTTTTGCTGGGTTCATTTCAGTGAGAATGTCCCAATCATTTAGCAGTGAATCTCCGTGAAATATTTTAAACTCGGAATCTTTAAGCCCATGTAGAAGCATATTCATACGAGCAAGGTTGTAAGTTGTGATATTCTTTTCCTGTCCGTATATCTGACCGATACTATTAGCACCAAGCTGCTTTCTAACATTAATTAGAAGCGAGCCAGAACCACACGCAAAGTCAAGCACGTTTTTGAGTTGCTTCTTTTTGCCTGTGCTTGGGTCTTGGCTATCAAGCGTGACTATTCTAGAAAGGATGGTTGAAATTTGCTGGGGCGTATAAAACTCTCCTGCTTTTTTGCCTGAGCCCGCCGCAAATTGCCCTATTAAGTATTCATATGCATCACCCAAAATGTCACTTTCATTGGGGAACTCCGATAATTCTTCTGCAATAGCAGTTATTATTGAGCACAGCGTTGTATTGCGTAATTCATAATTCTTTCCAAGTTTATCAGAGTCAAGGTTAACCTCTGAGAATAATCCGCGAAACGTGCTGTCAAAGGATTCGTTTTCTATAAATTTGAAGCCTGCTTGCAAGTTTTTCAAAAGATACTTATTTTGTGTGCGGGCCAATTCATATATATTACTCCAGAGATAGTGTGGCTTAATTACAAAATGAACCTTACGGCGCATTTGCTTTTCAAACGTAGCCACTTGATCTAAATTGTTGATATACCAAACAACGAGAGGGGTCAACTTTTTGCTTTCCAACAACACCTCATGTTCTTCAATTACAGTGTTTTTTTCCTTGCTATCTAATTGCTGTTTATTAAAATAGTCTGTTATCTGTTCTTTCAATACGTTAATAACATCATCCTGATTGGCAGCAACGGTGATTTTTTTTATTTCTTCTTCACATTGTAAATAATCTCTGCCAAGTTCTTTCTTTGCTGCTTCTTCATAATTATCCGAAAGGTAGCGCAGGAATAGGAAAGACAGCATATAATCACGGAAGTCATCCGCATTCATGGCCCCGCGCAATTTGTCAGCAATTCCCCAAAGTGTTGCGCCTAATTGTTTTTGTTGTGTATCATTCATTGTTTTACCCTCTATTCTTCGCTAAATAGGTCAGGATTAAATCGATATAATTCCATGTAACCCTTTAAAATTTTCCTAAAAACCTCTTTATTATCTTCAACCATTTCAATAGGCTCAAACAACGAATAGTTTCCATGGCTTAATATGTTCACATATCTTGCAAATGTGATTCCATCCGGGTCATCTTCATCGCGTTTAATACATTTGGTGAAGTCATCGAATCCATGAAACGATGCTGCCTTTTCAAGAATATTTCGCAAAATATTGAAGTGATAAGTATAGAGCCTACCTGTGTTCGCTGCTTTGCTTAGCTCTTTTATTAATGCAACATGGTTGAAAAATGGAGTATCTTTAGTTTCTTGAATGAGGTATTCGTCTGTTTCCTTATTCTTTGATAAGAGATAGTCCTTTCCTCTTGCCCTTTTAAACTCATTATACATTACATTGAAAAACAACGAATGATGTGAAGATATGACTACTTTTATATCCTCTTGGCTCTTTAGCATCTGCGCTAAATGGCTTGCTACTGCAATGGCGTTATTATCATCCAGTGATGAAATGGGATCATCGATATAGATGTACTTAACCCAACTGTAGGCCGGTTGTTGGTCAACAACTAATTGAACAACCGCGAGAAAAAAACACCATACAAATATATTTTCTTCGCCACGAGAAATCTTTATGTTATCTAGTTTTTCAGTTCCATCATCTTTTCTAACTTCCCGTGAAAAACTAATCGTCCAATTTCCGTAATCAATTGAAAAATCAAAATCAGCATACCGACTTAAAAACGGACGAATACGACTTTCCATTTCAAGCTCTCTTAGGCCATCAAAAAAACGGGAATTTTTATTAATATACAAAATTCTATTGGTGTCTCCCTCTAAGTCGTTATCCCAAGTGAATAAATCTTCTGTGAAAGCATTGTAATATAGTGTATCTCGCGTCTTTTCTTCAGTTTCTGGAATAGGATGCTTTCCTAAGTCCTTAAACACACCTGAAAGTCTTGTTTTGCCTGTTCCATTGTAGGCAAAAAGAAGAACATACTTCTTGCTATGAAGAACCGTTCTAAAATGGGTAGCCAACGCATTTAAATCAGAAAAAGAAGTCATCGGTTGAGAACTCATTCACTCACCTCCTCAATAGAAGGGAACAGCCCTTGCATCAAGCCTTTTTTGTGTAATTTCAGAGTTTTAATTTTTTCTCCTTGTGCGGTTATGAGAGTGTCTATAGCAGAAAGACAGTCAGCAATTTTTTGTTGTTCTTTTTCCTTAGGAAGCGGAATAGGTATAATATCCAGTTTTGCTCTGTTTAGTTTAGGTTGTGCCATACCTGTAAGAAACTCGCCCAAGTCAATGTTATTCAAATAGCTTTCCACTAAAATTTGCGTAAAGTTATTTTCAAATTTAAGCACATGGGCATGATTGTTTACCCAAGTCCTTCCTGAAATGCTAAATGCAATAGGATATGTGCGAGCAACTAAGTTTGCTCCATCTTCCGACACACACAACAATATTTCGTCAAAAATAAAACCATCAACATAATCGATAATACCCGATGCACCAAAATAAGGCGTGGAGCCTTTTTTCCTATCTTTTTCTGCTATTGGAATCCTTTTTGAATCTAAGTTTTCGCACACTTCACTTAATGGGCTGATTTCCCACTCGCCACTACCCCTAAACTCAGGAAATCGCCATTCGGGCACAGTCTCACCTTCTACAGGAAACAACTTTTGCATTAAGCCTTTTTTGTGTGCTTTGAGAGCTACAAACTTTTTATCTTCTGCAGTGATAATGTCATCAAGGGAGGACAGGCAATCAGCAATTTTTTGTTGTTCTTCCTCTGAATGGTGAGGTAAGGGCATTTTCGTAAAATCACCAATTGAAATGCTCATACGATCATGTCTTGCACCAGTATTTGAGACTCTTTTTAAATACGAATGCCACAGATTTGTTTTGAAATACTGCTCATAAAAATCATTATTAGGATTCTCAAACCTGAACACTGTATATAACGGAGACATGACACCTCTTCCGACTTTATTTTTAGATATCGGGCCAACTGGAGCATTTACAGATATACGAGGATTATAAACATAGTCCCCTTCATCTATCACAAAATAATTCTCAAGATTATTTTGGTTTGCAACTTCTCTGTCAAAATAATCACTTTGGTCTACAACTCCCTCAACAGCTGAGTTTGTAAGAACACGATTTATTAAATTATTTTTATTTCTTACTGTTATTTTGCTTGCTAAATTACTTAGCGTACTTATTTTCCATTCTCCCGTTGAGCGAAACTCCGGAAACCTTAGCCTCGGCACCAAAGTCGCTTTCTCTTTTTTATTCATACGCATTCAGCCCCACAATCACACGTCCACCTGCAAGCTTTTTAAGCAGCGGGATTAAATCGTCCATCAATTCTAGTTCCTTTTTTGTCCTGTCTCTCCAGCCAAGATCTAGCGGCTCTAACAAATCGCTTAGTTTTTCACCGTCAAAAATCATGCGCCCTATAATTTCATCTACAAAGGCTTGCAACGATGCAAGTTCAATACCGTGTTTGTTTGCAATCGATTCCATTTCTTTTACGGCCTTTTCTTCCTTGAATTTTTGGTATACAGCTTTTATTGCCTTTTCATCCAACCCTTTTCCAGATTCCAATGTGCTGATATAAGCAATAATATCTTCACGTTCTTCCATCATATTTGAATTGGAACAAAGTAAACTAATGAGCTGCTCACGGCTCATTTTTTCTTTTTTAGGTACATCGGGTTGTGTATATCTCGAAATTAGTGACATAATGTAGTCATAATCAATAATTGCTGAGGAGAATAGAACGAACTCAAAATCGAGCTGTTCAATCACCGGATCTTTATCCCTAATATCTTTGCCTTGCTGTGCTTTTAACATTTGGGCAGTTTCAATATAGACACCACGGAACGCACGCAAAGTGTCTTCCGGCAACAGTTCTTCAATTTTTGCCGCTTGTTCTTCTTTGATATCTGTATATTGATCAAGCTGTGTTTTAAGGCGCTGCACTTCCTTAAACTTATTGATAAATTCACCTCGTGCGGCATCGCCCTTAAGGTTACTTACTTGCTCTGGCTTACATTCTAACCCTTGTGATTCCATAAATTTCTCAAGATTGGCAACTGCTATATCCAGCTTTTCAACCACAACAGGAGCGGGGTCAACAAGCCAAATTTCTTTTGCCCTGCTACTGTTTTCTTTTCCAGAGAACAGCGCAATTGCTTCATCTACATCTTTTTCTTGCCCTCTAAAGTCAAGAATATTTCCGTAGGGCTTTGTGTCGTTCAAAACACGGTTTGTTCTTGAAAATGCTTGAATTAAGCCATGTTGCTTTAAGTTTTTATCAACATACAAGGTGTTTAGATACTTGGAATCAAATCCTGTTAAAAGCATATCCACCACAATAGTTATATCAATTTTGTTTACATGCGGATAGTCGGAATTAGGGTACTTTTGGTCTTTGATGCGTTTTTGCACATCTTGATAGTATAAATCGAATTCGTTTATGCTGTGATTTGTGCCATACTGCAAGTTATAATCATCAATGATGCTTTTAAGTGCAGCCTTTTTCTTATCGGGCTCTTGTTGGTTATCGGCTTTTTCTTGCTGTAGGTCTTCTTGCAATTGCTTAACATCTTTGTTTCCTTCAGCCGGTGGAGAGAACACACAGGCAATATTTAGTTGTCTAAAGTTTTCGCCTTCATTCTTTTTGCGTTCCTCTTTTAACAACTTGAAGATCTCAAAGTATTCTATTGCATCGTTGATAGAAGCTGTGGCAAAAATTGCATTGTATCGTCTACCATTAGTAACGGTATCGTGTTTTGCTAGTATTGCTTCGGCGATCGCTTTTTTACTGACAGTGTCAGAGGCTTTTGCTGCTCTTTTGACATCTTCCGGCTTAAAGTAATCGATGTGGAAGCGAAGCACATTTCGATCATCAATGGCATTCGTAATGGTATAAGCATGCAGCTCTTTTTCAAAAACATCTTTTGTTGTGATATAAGAACCAACCGTGCCATCAATTTGCTTATATGTCGCATTTTCTTCAAATATTGGTGTTCCGGTAAAGCCGAAAAGCTGTGCTTTCGGGAAAAAATTTTTAATTGCTTCATGATTATCGCCAAACTGTGAGCGATGGCATTCGTCAAAAATAATAGCAATACGCTTATCGGCGAGCTTTGCCAAGCGGTCTTTATAGGTAGGTTCGCCCCTTTTCTTTTTCTCTTGGTTGCGTCTGCTATCTTCATCAAGAGCGAGCCCAAGCTTTTGAATTGTGGTAACAATAACTTTGTCACGATAATCATCCGAAGTAAGCCGTTTAACTAAACTTTCTGTGTTTGTATTCTCTTCAACGCAGCCTTCTTGAAATTTATTAAACTCCAATCGAGTTTGTCTATCAAGGTCTTTTCTGTCAACTACAAATAAACACTTCTCAATTTCAGGATTGTCCTTCAAAAGTGTTGATGTTTTAAATGATGTCAGTGTTTTTCCACTTCCGGTCGTATGCCAAATATACCCATTTCCTCGATTCTGATCGATACAGTCCATTATTGCCTTAACAGCGTAAATCTGATAGGGACGCATAATCATCAATTTCTGCTCACTTACCACAAGTACCATATAACGGCTTATAAGTTCCGCAAGAGTGCATTTTGGCAAAAAATTATCAGAAAAATCATGAAGATGGGTAATTTTGTTATTGTCCTCGTCTGCCATCTGATAAATTGGCAAAAAGCGTTCGTCTGCATTAAAACAAAAGTGCTCCTTGTGATTGTTGGCAAAATAATATGTGTTACTTTCGTTGCTCACAATAAAAAGCTGCATAAAGCAGAGCAAAGAGTTTGCATAACCATTGCCGTGGTCGTTTTTATATTCTACAATTTGCTCCATTGCTTTTTTAGGTGTGATTTGCAGTGACTTCAGCTCAACCTGAACAACTGGAATACCATTAATGAGGATAATAACATCATAACGATGGTTGCTGTTATCTGTGTTTATGCGTAGTTGGTTTATAACTTCAAATTCATTTTTACACCAGTCTTTAATATTAACAAGGGTGTATTGCAGCGGAGTGTCATCATCACGCTTGAAGGTGTTGATTTCTCGTAAAGTTCTTGCAGCAGTGAACACATCTGCAGTGATAATACTATCCCTGAGGCGTGCAAATTCAGAATCGCTTAACTTCACACGATTCAGTCTTTCAAAATGTTCTTTGAAATTAGCTTCAAGTGTCGCCTTATCACGAATTTCTTCCCGATATTTGTATTTTAAATCTCCAAGCTTTTCAATAAACTCTACCTCTATTTGCTTTTCGGATTTCATACATAAATCTCCTCATACTATAAAATAGTAATAGCCAAATCCCTTTTTAAAAACTATGAAACATCTACTTCGTTTTTATGAGCAACTCAATCAATTCAGGACTAATGTTTCTATTCTTACAATACTCTATTAAAGCATGACGGGCTATTTGATTCGGCTTTGTATGATTGTTCTCCCATCGGTTTACAGATGTAAATCCAACATGAAGTTCACGGGCAAGCCCCTCTTGAGACAAACACAATTCCAAACGCACTTTTTTAATCGCTTCGCCTAACTCCATTTAGCATCACCTCGTTATTGTACAGCTAATCATAAAATATTATATCATAAGCTATAGCGTTTATACGAAAAGCTATTGACATATGCACTATAGAAAAACACGCCTTAGGCTTTTTATCTATGGCGTGTTTTCCGTATTCAGCTTGCATTGCTTAAATTGTCCCCGTGAAACCGTACAAACTTTTAAAAAACATTTTTTAGAAAAGTTATTTTATAAAATCTAGTTCTAACTTTTCACACCATAACATATAAATAAAATATATTCTTTATGCTAGGGGGAGCAAAGATATGATTAAAGCAGAAAAAAAATTGGCTGTAGTAGCACTCGGAAATAAAAACGCCGGCAAATCGAATACTTGGTATAAAATATTTAATCAAGAAAACATACCCACCATTAGACGTCTACGTCAACTTCATTTTAATAAAAAAGAATATGTTCATGTATTTCTTTTAAATGGCTCGATGGAAGAACGCAAGAGAGAAATTGATGAGGAATTAATTGATTGTGATATCCTACTATGTTCAGTTCAATACAACGAAAAAGGTAAAAAGACAATTGAATATCTCCATAAACAGGGATATCAATGGTTAAATCCTGGTTGCGAAGATAAACAGCAATATACAGATTATCTTTCTATCATTCAAATGATTAATTCTTACCCGAACTCAACTGTGAAACAGTGTAAAGCTATTAAAGATGACTCGGATACAAAGGTACGTAGCGATGAAATCATACAATTTATCTATGAATGGGCACGTAAAGAAGATATAATTCTATCCTAGTGTTCTTGACTATTTTTAGACATAGAAATATATATCTTTTTTTAAAAATCCAAGTAAATCATTGTATTTATAAAATGAACCTGATTGATTCAATTTCTGTTTTTCTAGGTAAGTGAACAATTAGGTTGAAATTAGATGTATTTATAGTATAGTGAACATCTCCACCCAAATCCTAGATTTTAAATGGAACTGGTATATGGTGGTTTCACTTAAGTCAAACGTAAAGTTAAACCTTATAAATAAACTTTTGAGTCATTGTTCTAACCAATATTGGTTACCAAGGGCTCTATCTAGAATAGGGCTTTTTACAACTCCCATCAAATAAAAGCTACAAATATGCTCTAGTATATCCTTAACCACTTTTAGCCCCTTGTTCGGCGGATATTCATAATTGCGAAGAACCTTCTTTATAACTGTAGAATACGTGCATGAGCTTGTTCTTTTTTTCCCACTCATGTGTACGATGTTCTTTTTCTGTCTTCGTTAAGTCTTTGAATAGCGAATACACCATTTAAAATCAAACTTCCACATTAATCAATTGGTATTCTTTTTTGGAGAGTACGGGTCAGCTTTATAGCTAGCTTTTCTTTTGTAAACAATCACTCCTATTTCTTCACCATTTTTAGTAGGGATTATTGCTGGTATGTTATTAACAGTCTCACCAATTTTAAAGTCCTTCTTCATTTATTTTTAATCTCCCTCATTATTTTTTAAATAGGCGATACTACAAACTTCTTTTACGCCCTCTAAAAAAAATCAACAGCTTCTTTTTGAGCACCCCTTTCTAGCATATTATTTTCAGGCTTTTATAAAAACTTGCTTATTGATTATTAAGCTTATCTTGGATAAGCCTTTCTAAAGCAGCAGATGTTTCTCTATAGGCTGGTAACGCTTTAAGAGTTGCAAGTGTCACTTTATTGTGATTTTTCTTTAATAGATTAATCGTATAATCTAGTTTTCTGATTTGATAATCATCCATACTTTCTTTATATTGTTCTAAAGTCTCAATGCTTTTAACTAGTTTTTCCGTATTATTTTGTATTAAACATTTATTGGATGGAGAAATTGATTCTTTTATTCTATTTTTAGTTATACGGAACTTTGGTAAATCCCCTTTTATATTATTCGCAACTTCTTTAATTTCTTGACTTAATTCATTATCTAAATCTCCCCAGTTTCTCCTATTTATATATTTAGGAGGTAGGATTTTTTCCATCCAATTTCTCTCTTCTTTCATTAAGAACTTGTAAATTTCCTCTCCAACCAATTCTCTAACCATTGTTCTCAATGGATTTTCTAAAGAATTTATACCTTCTATGACTTTTTGTTTGTAAACTCTAGTCTTTTCTCCTGTATCTTTATAATGATAGTTTGTTTTAATAATCAGTTCATTCGGTATATACTTCATTAAAGTTTTTCTGTCTATCCCAAGTAATTCAGAGGATTTTCGTATACTTTTTGTTACTTTGAAGGTTTCTACCATTACTTCTGTGTGTTTTTTGCTGTAATGATTTTTGCTTTTTTTTAAAAAATATTCGGATGATAGCTTAGTGAGATATTTTCTAGCAGTCGGGTTTTTAACCCTACAGTGAATAGCAGTTTCCTTTAAAGACATTGTCTCTTTATATTTTAATACTAGTTCTTTTTCCCATAATCGCCCGAACGTTGTTATCTTAAATTCTTCGGTCCCGTCAAATGTATTCTTCACATAAATAAAACCGCAGGAAGGACATTCAAATCTGGCGGTTGGAAAACTACCTTTTCTAAAATTTCTAAGGCATCTTTTAATAACAGGTTGCTTAAAAAATTCGCACAGATGATTTTGACAAACCCATGGACCAGTTCCAAAAGGTATATTCGACACTATAGAGATCGTTTCATCGAATAAAAATTCCTTTGTGGATCCCATTAAGTAATTCATCATTAGTATATGTAAAAATGGATTTGGCTTTTTGTGTTCCAATTTTGCCATTTTCCAAATTCTATTTTTTGTGGTTAAATATTTCTTATCGATCCCTAATTTATTGAAAACAGTACTAAAATTCTTCATCAAATCATTATTAAAAATATCAGTTTTCACTTTCCCTTCTTTTGTTAAATAACCCTTTACAAAGAAAGCAGCTATATATTTAAAGGATAAATCAAAATTGTTATCAAAAAAAATATCATTATTCAAAATATACTCAATTTCCTTCAAAATAGGTTCTAGCAATAATATGTCTTGATAGGTGATATCGGAAACCTTTATATGGTTTTCATATTCAAGATAATTGTGATGTTTTATACAAAAATCAAACCCAATTAATTGGTGTATTCTTCTAGCGTAGAATACTCCATATTTTTCGATGTCATTTTTTTTGCAAACTGGACAATACCTTAAATTCTCCGAAACAAATTCTTTTAAATACATGCTTGAAGAATGTTTTGAGTCCTTTATATAATGAATGTCTTCAATTAAAGATTTTTTCTTATCTCTACCAAAAAAAAGATAAATTATAGGTAATAAAGTATTTTGAAATATCGTCTCCTCTATACTAAAGGTCCTTGGTAACCTCTTAAAAAGAAAATCAATATTTCTAGGTAAAATTGTATTGGTCGTATTATTAAACAGTTCTTTCCTTGAAATCGATTCAAATTTGTTTCCACTTCTACAATGGTATCTCTTTATCACACTTCTAAAGTCCTCATCTTTATATGGCCGTGGAAAAAATGAGAGTTCCTCTCCTATCATTTCAAAGCTCCTGTTCTAATTTTATCTTTATAATTAAAGCACACTTATTACATGCGGCATTAAGATTAATTCCGATTTTTAATGTACCAAACTAGCATTATTTTCTATACTATGTAACTTAATTCTTCGACAAGAACATTTTCCACCTTTTTTGAGAGGTTCTTATTCAATCTAGCACCTCTTGCTAAGCTGGATTTTGTATATGGAGTATTTTCCCTTCTGAATTTTTCACCTATAAATATTATCCTTCTTATTTGAAAATCCTCGACAGTCTCTGTTACATCAGTAAATATGTTTTTGCACATTGGTAATTTATTCATATAATTTTCAAACCTTGCCTGGAGATCCAATCTTTTTGCTAACCTTGTTTTAGTTACCCTTATTAATGGGATTTCTGTAAAGATATTAACAGCCTCTTTAATAAGTAAAATTGAATATTCCTCATCTCGTTTAGCCCAATTTATTTTAGTTACCGGTTTATAAGATCTCTTAGAAAGCGGAAGATTACTCAATAACCAATCCTTATCTTTTCTGTATAACCATGTGTAAACAGCAGGGTTTGCTCTTCTCAATTCTGTTCTATTAAAATCAGGATTATTATTTTTTAATGTAATTAAATCTCTTCTATATTTTTCTTCTATCCTGTTCTTATCACTTTCTTCACTCTCTGTTTTCTTCGGATCAACATAATTTTTTCCTTTATTATTTTCAAGATGTCTTTTAACAGTTTTGGAGTCTACACCCATCATGAAAGAAATATTTCGGATAGAATGTTTACCTAAAGAATTTAGTTCATTAAGTTTATTTTCCCATTGATCTCCAAAGTTCTTTACTCTTCCAATTTTATACCTATCATGCTCTGTAATGTCAGGACCCCTTCTTGAATAGCTAAAATAGCATTGATTACAAACAAATGTACCAACAGGTTGTTTTGTCTTCGAATCAGTAGTCACTATACAATCAGATATTATAGGATCTTTGAAATGATCAACTGCCTTATTTAAACAAGGCCATGGTCCTTTTCCAAATGGATGATATTCCATATCATCCTTGAAAAAAACATTTGGCATATCTTCTTTTAAAAAGAGTAAAAGTAATAAGTGTCTTAATGGATGGCAAGCAACCCGAGGTTTTCTTAAAACTTTATGAAACCATGTATCATCTTCATCAGCGCTAAAATTACTGTCCAAGGTTTCTAAAAAACCTGGTTCGAATGAGCTTAAAAATGATGATATTATTTCCTTCATTCTTAATCGCTTGGATGGAGTAAGATATCCTTTTGTTTTTAACTTTTCTAGATAAAAATTTCGAATATCTTCTATGCCAATCAACAACTGGCTTTCATTTAATAAACGATAAGATTGAACAGCAATAAATTCAAAGTACTTATAGAAATTTTTCTGAATTGATATTTTTTTACTATACCTAACAGAATTTTTATCAAGAGAAAAAAAACTATGTTTATTTTGTTTATTTCTGTAGGGAACGTGAGAAACAAATAATGTTTCTTTATGTTTTGGACAAATTACTACACCCGGAAGCTGGTGTGTCCTATGCCAGTATGGTTCTCCATAAATGGCGATTTCTTCATTAAAACAACTAATACAGAACCTGAAGAAATTTGTTTCTTTAATTTTGCTTGCTGCCAATCCAAGAGTCACAGAAATTGCAGTGGAATTATCATTAACCATTTGATGTTTAATCTTATTTCCATGATCCTCTCTAATAAAATGCAAATAATATGGAAGTAAAGTATGGTTATTAATTAAATGCAGCGGATTAAGTTTCTCGAAACCAATATTCTCACATAGCACACTAATGTCTCCCGGAAAATCCGAAATGGCGCTTGTAGTTGACTTATTAAAGAGATCAAACAAAGATTCTTTATAGGTTACGTTACCACTTCTTTGGTGATAACGAGCAAAAACACTATACAATAACTCATCTTGAAATATGGGTGGGAAATAACTAGTCATTTATTCTCCTAATTCAAAAATTCATTAAATGGAGCAATCACATTTACCTTATTTAACTCTTCCACCAATGACTTTTTTTCATTCAATGCTTTTAAACCAATAACATGTAAGAGATTTTTAGAAGTTACATCTTTTCTCTTTCTTTGATTTTTTTTAGCATCGTTAGATATATTCAATATTTTTTCAGCAATTTTTTTATTTATTACTAAACTGTCTGAAGGAACTTCCGCTTCCTCCTCAAGGAGTTGGGAGACCAATTCTACCGCTTCTTTTTTTGATAAGCCCAGACTTTGTGCAAAGCCAACATATTGGACAAATTCTTTTGCACCCAATATAGCTTTCTCATGTTCCTTCGAGATAGCACCTTCAATTTTCACTTTACCTGGTAAGGATTTGATGAAAGAATTTACATCAAGCCAATCTGGTTTTAAATCATCAAATTTTTTTAACTTCTCATAATCACTTGTCTTAAGTGCTGTAAGCATGGGTTGCAATAGCTTTAAATTTTTCTTCGCAGCATTTTTAATCAATGCTTCAGTTAGTTTCTCCTTGCCCAAAGAAATCGCTAAATACTGTGCTTGCATAAATAAATTAATAACTAAGTCTGTAATTCCTAAGGTTTCTTGATAAAACAACTCATTAATTTCTTTCGTTAAAGGGATAGGTTCTTTTAACCATTGGAACTTCCAGAGCTGAGTTAAAAAGTAATCCCACTTTTTATCCTTTTCCATTCTGTCAAAAAATTCAGCCCCCATCCCACTTGCTCGTCTGGCATTTGCCAGCAATGGAGTAAACAGATCTACTGCTTTATATGTACCTACAAAGATCAATGGCACACCTAGTTTATTATGTAGCTCTACGAAAAAGTTCATTGTTTGTTGGCCTTCTAGCCCTTTCTGCATTCTTTGAACTTCATCAAATACTAGGACTCCAATACAGTGAAGTGCAGCAACATGAGCCATCTTATCAATCAAGTCAGACTCATTCATTCTTGGTTTAACAAATTTTTGATAGTAGCTAGTCCCTAAAATATTATCTACTGCTTCAAAGAAGTTTTTACATAGTGTACCTCTCGAAGCGTTAAAAGGGCACTCAATAACAAGCCAAACAATTTGCTTTAAGTAACCAATCGATAGCCCATTATACTCATATTCAGAATGAATTATTACCTGAGGATATAGTAATAGAATTTTCTCAATTGCTGTTGACTTTCCAATTCCGCTTATACCAATTAACGCAAAGCTACTTGCTGTTGAACGATTACCAATAATATTTCCTTTTTCATCATCATAATCTCCTTTTAATATATTATGGATCCCTACCGCAAACTGCCTAGCATATAAAGGGCTAACCGGATTTCTTCCTTGGTACCCAGCCCTAAGCATCAAAGATACTTTAGATTGTATTTCCAAATGAATTGGTAATGGCTGCATGAAAACATGCTTTATCTGTTGTATAAGATGAATCCTAAGTTCTGCTGATTCATTTAATTCTTCAGTATTAAAATTAGGTACACTTGTTAAATATTTAACTACCTGTTGTTGAGTGTATATAACTGGTAAGGCTTCTATAAGAGGGTTATGTTTATAATTTACTACCTTCTGTGCTTTGTACTTCGCCACCTCTTGTCTTCCCATTA
The DNA here is from genome assembly GCF_001439605.1 of Cytobacillus praedii. Lineage (GTDB taxonomy): Bacteria > Bacillota > Bacilli > Bacillales > Cytobacillaceae > Cytobacillus > Cytobacillus praedii. The sequence continues at coordinate 32,362 of NZ_LMBX01000034.1, read as the reverse complement.
GAACGGTCGTAGGTTTTTTATGATTATTTTCATTCATATTCAATTTACATTTCACCATCTCTACCTTGATGAATAATAAAATTTAACAAATAGTCAGATTCCTCGAGTTCTTCCTCATTTCTATTATTAAAATCTTTATGATAAATCACACTGGAATCATTTTTTTCTCTATTATCATCTAAAGTATTTGCCCAATTTTCTTGTTCTCTCATATAATTTTTTTCATTTGTTCTATTCTGTTTTATTTCCTTTAACTTTTCTGATTTACTTTTTAAACCTGTTTGATTCTCATTACTACTTGTAGTTTCTTCATTAATAATCTTCTTAATTTGTGCATTTGTATCTACCTCTAGTTGCTTCTGAGAAGTTCCCATAATTTGATTTTGGGTTTCTATAACAAATTGCTGTTCTAGAACTTCCTCTAGTCTAGATCCACTATAAGCTTGGTCTCTATCCACTAAATTATATTTTTCTTTACCTATATAAATATGTCCAACATCTCTTGGATCATATTGTATAACTTCTGTCCATCTTTTTTTTCTTGCTTTCTCAAACCATCCTTCATCAATCGCCTTTCCTGACGAATACCTCATTTTTTTAAAGATAATTCCTTCCCCGGTCACAGAAGCTTTTTCAGAAGGCATTAAATTCAAGCGAATTTCATCCCTTGTCACTTGTTTTAATAAACCTGATCTATGTTTATATCCCCAATTCCAAATACTTAATGGAGTTGGGATAATGTTGGAAGTCATCATTTCTTTTTCTAATGGATATCCATTAATAACGGAGTTGTTATGTTCTAAAATTGTAAGAACAATAATTTTCTCAAATGCTTTTAATGTTAATTTGGCATCTAATCGATAATCCTTTCCTCCTCTAACTTTAAAATCTTTGTGCACTATTCCAGGTACCCAATGAAGTTTAATTCTATCGTTAATTATTCGAAAATGGCGCTCAACTATTCCTTTAAGATCAGCCCTGTAAGGGGGAGTATTAATTATTTGAATCCCAAATGAATCAACAAGTTTGTCAACATTTGCACTTTCAAACTCCCCCCTATCTGCTTTAATTTTTTTGGGTAAATGACTGGATGGCCAATCTTCTTCCTCTATATCAATCCCTAATCGCTTACAATACATTCTTTTATTAACTGTTGTATTTTCTAGTGCCATCATTGCAGCAAGCCAAGAAGGACCCTCTAACCCGACGTAAACCCCTGTTACTAATCGAGAGTAAACATCTTTAACTATGTAAACAACTGGTCGACCAATAATCCTTGACCTATCTATTTCACTGACTAAATAAATATCTGCAATTGTTGCATCAACCTCAAATATGTCACCTGGGCCAGTAGCTTTATTTTTTGAGCTACCAATTACTGGGCGGCCAGTCAATTGATATTGACGCTCTCCAATACTATTTATTAATCGGTTTTTAAATGTGTATGTTGTTTTGTACCAATATAAAAATTGATCATATGTAGGAACAACTTCATCCGGTAATAAAGTCGGCACTAGCTCACCAGCAATTTTTTTATATCCACTAATATAATAATGGGCTCGCATTTCTTTATATGCCTTTTTAAGAGTAGTATTTTTCCCTTTATAAAATTGTTTAATTGTAATTTCAAATATTTTTTTATCAGCTTCTAAAACGTTAACCCCTACTCCCTCTTTCCCCAGTAAAATTGACTTTTTCGGAGGTCGCCCAACTTTTTTTTCTTTAAGTCTTTTGGGTTTTCCTTTCCCTCCACTATTTAAATAATTTGGTAGTAGGGAATTTTTTGTTTTCCCCCCCATCCAATATTCTCTTAGAACTGAGTAAATTCTTTTGCTTTTTTTTCCAGTTTTAGTTTTTATTTCTCTTACGATCTCCTCGAGTCTTTGTGTGTCATAAATGTATGGCTCATATTCAATGTAATCTTCTATGAGGCTCCATTTTGCATCCCGAATATGTTTATGCTTTTCTAAATATTCGTCGCTTGGGATATTTAAATCTGTATAAGGATCGACTTCTAATTTTATCGCAAAAGGAGTTGTTAAGATTTCAGTAATCTCATCGTATTTTTTATATTGAGGAAGTGGTGATTTTTCCTTTTCATCTATTCTAATTACAATCACGATATCTAGGTCCTCTGATACCCACAGTACTCTTTCTATAGAAATCATCTTAAGTTCTTCATCCCGATATTCGATTAATGAATTAATGTAGATACCCATTTTTTCACCCTTGCAGTTTATTTGTTTTTACTTCTAAATCATAAACTTGTAACGGAAGTGATGGATTAATAATATTATTCATATCAGTTTCCCAGATTTTATTAGCAAGTAGGTATTTAACAATAAATAGACATGATCCTTTTTCCAGCCCAAATACGTCATCATATTTTATAGCAAGAGTTGATAAACCTAAACCTTCCGTTTTGACAGCATTATATAAAATAGGTGAAACAGAACTAATAAGTTCCGAACTGATATTGGGTCTGTTGTCAATAAATTTACAATCATAAAACCAGTCCATATTTTGTATGAAATTATGTGGTAAATCCACATCCGTAACCAACTTCCAATCCTCAATTCCTAAATCCTGATAAAACTTCTTTTCTATATCAAACTTTTCAAGTTCCCTTGTATCTAGATGATTCACAGGCTTAATAGTACGAATACAAGTTTTTAATCCTTTATTTGTTCTTAAAACTATAAAGAAATCAGATGTTATTACCTTATATGATCCATGTGTACCATCCTCTCTTGGGTGTTCAATACCAAATTCTTCTGCGATAGAAAGCGTTTTTTGTAATGGCAGTAATGGATATTGTTCTCTAATATCTTCTACATAAGGACACCAATCAAGAGTATATAAATATTTCAATTCTAAATCTGATAGAAAATGATGTATGCGATCTGTTTTCCACCCTTTTTCTCTAGTCGCGTACCCGTTTGAAGCTACATCTTGGATATTCAACCAAGGTTTATAGTCTTTTCCCTCTCCCAGGCCCCTCCCATCTGCTATCCATTTCTTAATTTTTTCCTCAGTTGAATTTTGCCTTTTTCTTTTCGCCATAACTTCTTCTCCTTTTAAGCATATTAAGGTAGTTACAGTTACTTGCAATTGCTTGCAATTGCAAGCACCCAAAAAAAAGACTGTCCCTTAAGGACAGTCTGCAAAATTAAAATATATTCTTTTTATGAGTGGTTGTATAGAATTCATTATTTTCCACCAAACTTATTTTTAAAAAAATCTTTCCACAATTTCCAACTTTTATTCATGGTTTCGAACTTTATTTGTTTTTTTCCAACTTTTTTTACTGTTTCTATCTTTTTTTCATCTATACACAATTGTTTGTTTAAAACTAAGTTGTACCCTAAAACTGCTCTCGGGCTCTTTAAAATTAAAATACATAACCAAGATTTTAAAAGTAAGTTGTATTCTTGGTTTATAGAAAATCACTTTTCAATTTTTAAAAGTAAGTTATACTCTAAGCTTTATAAAACCGGTGTATTGAATCTCCTGTCCAAAAACTCTTCATATATCTGTGTAATCTTTTCCACATATACGGACGAATTTGGAAGAAGCTCTAATTCCCCCCTTAAATAGTCCTCCCTAATAAAAGGGGCTCTTAACCATTTATTTATTTGACTTCCTTTATATTGATAAATAAAAAGCCGATGCATGCTGCTTCGAAGGTATTCTTTAATAAAAAAGTCTCTCTTTCGTAGAAAATTTGCATCAATTTCATTGTAACGTGATTCTTCAATTGATTCTATTAACCAGTTGCCATCATTCCTATATAGCCACGTGAAAATTTCCAAATTTTCATATTTCAAATGTAAGTAGTGTTTCCTAGGGTTAGAATTTATATAATTACTCCATGTTTCTCTATAATATTGGATTAATATTTGATCAACTTCTTCATTCAAACTTTCGTGTAAGATAATCTCTACGTCAAGCTCATGGAGATTATATACCTTTGCCACATCTGAAATTGATAATTTAGAAATATATATCTTTTCTCGTATATCCTTGTAAAAGTTATGTGATTTATTCCAGGCATACAAGTTATGTTCCGATTGTTTAAAAATTTCCTCATCCCCCAATACATACCTAGAAGTTTTCCCACATGTACAGTTATAAGAAAGGGTAGTAATTTTTCTTCTCATGTTATCTTCAAATCTTGGGAAAATATCTAATCTTAAAGGCCTCTTACAACTGTTATTCCTACACCTAGGATTCCGAATAAATTTGTACATGGAATCATTTATTGGTACAACTGAAATAAAATTTTCAATATTCCCAGCTAGAAATATTATGAATATTAACTGTTCAATATAACTTAATAGATTTAATTCATAATCTATTTCTTCACAGTACCTTTCTACAACTTTGATTAGATTTAAATCAATAATCTCAAAAAAATCTAATCCATAAAATTGGAAAAGCCTTTGAAATAGTTCAGTTTTCTTAACAACGCCATATCTATCTAAAAGACCTTTTTGTTTTAAGTGAAGAATGGTAAGCGCCTTACTTTTAAAATAAAAGTTCAACTCTTCTTTTGCTAATCTATCGCTTTCTTTTGCTAACAGTAACAAAAAGGTTATGGTCTTTTTGTTAACCGTTCTTTGATTTTGCTTTGATTTGCTAATACAATTTTCCCTAGAAGCTGGGATAAGACCATTTGTATATATAGACACCATACTCTCCTCTAAAAGAGTCTTATGTTTTTGGCAAATATAAACCGTCGGTATTTGAAAAGAAGTTCTCCAGTACGTTTCACCGTATTTTTCTATGTCTTCATCCGTGCATGTTGGGCAAAAACGAAAATTTTTGTGACTATAATATAACGTCATTCCATTTAGAGCTTTTTGCTCTCGCTTAATACTTCCATACAACAACATTTCATATTTTTCATTCTTGAGAACTGTGGAGATGAAATTGATATAATAATAAAATAAAGTGTGATTCTTTATCATTTCATTTTCTGAAGGAAATTCAAAAACCTTTAATTGTTCTAAGATAGTACTAATCCCATAGGGAATACTCTTTCCTAGATTGCTCATTTTTTTGTCAAATAAAGATTGAATAACATTTGTATCATTCGTTTCTGGTGTCCTTTTTGAATATCTTGCAATAATACTATAAAAGAGTTCATCAGGATAAGGTTGAGGAAAATGAAATAACATTTTATCACCTATTAGACTTTTCTATATTTCCGGAAGTAAATTTATACAATTCCCAAATCTTCTTTAGAAGATTTTATATACCCTGCATTTAATATTGACTCCCACGCTGACATTTCGTCTTTTCTTCCTTTGTCCACTATTAGTTGCAATTTATTTCGTGACTCATTTCCAGCTAATTTTACTACTTTCTTACTTTCTGTCTCTTTTAGTTCATCTATCTCTTGCATACATAAAAATAGTGCACTTTTAGCATCTAAACAGCTATTTTCACTAACAATTTTTTTTGCTACCTTTTCTGCAAGCTGTTCATCTATATCGAAATTAATCAAAGTTAGAATTACCTTTTCAAGAATAGATAAATCCTTTTCCATTCTTTTCTTAGCCTGCTTTTCTTTCTCGATCAATACTTTTTGTCTCATGTTCACAACAGACATTCTGGCAGTTAAAAATTCTTCAATATCTAATGGCGTAATATCTTCATATTTGATAAGGTCATCTTTTTTGCCAGATTCTAGCGCCTTCAACATGGGTTGAATAAGTTTTAAATATTCTTTCTTCACATACTTAATAATATCAAAGGTTAATTTCTCTACCCCTGACTCGATTGCATATGATTGACCAAGTAAATACAACTTTAGAGCAACATCGGTAATACCTTGGCTCTCCTTATATAGATAGTAAATCCATTCATCAGTTAACTCTGTTTCAAACTTTGTCCACTGATAATCCCACATGGCAGAGATTAAAACCTTCCAATTATCATCATTCTGCATCTGCTGCCATACCATATCTCCATGACCACTACTTCTTCGTGCCTGCCTAAAATCTTGTTGTAGAATTGATTTGGCTTTCATGGTACCGATCAACATGACTGGAACCCCTACTTCATTCACCAAAGTTACAAAAAAGTTCATTAGTTCTTCAGAATCACTCTTTTTACCGATCATTAAATGTTGGATTTCATCAATAATTATTGCTCCAATACAATGCAATCTAGCTACTTGTGCCATTCTGACTACCATTGAGCTATTTGAGTTTCGCTTTTTCCCGTATTTCTCCAAATAATTTGTTCCAAGTAGTTCGTCTACCTTCAAAAAGAAATCCATACATAAGGTTTTGATGGAACCATCATGAGGTGAATTTAACTTTAGCCATGTTATTTGGAATATGCTTAGTGGGTATTTATGTATAATTACTTGGGGATATAAAGACAATACGCGTTCAACTGCCGAAGTCTTACCTATTCCTGAAAATCCCATTAACGTAAAACTTGAAGATGTCGTCCGTATATCATGTGATATTCCCAATTCATATTTATTAATTAATCTATCTTTAAGCTCATTTAATACCATTGTATGTTCCTTATTTTTGGGATTCCGATTTACATACCCATATCTTAAGAATCTTGAAAACTTAAGCTCAAGCTCAATTGTTTTATTTGTTGGCTGATAAAACCTTGTTAATCTCAATAAAGCATGATACCTATGATGTATAGATAAATTTCTTTCCTTTGGATCGTACTCTGGTAAAAAAGCCAGTTTATTGTATGCGTCTTCGAATGATAATATAGGAGGGAGTGCCTCAATTAATGGATTACCTTTGAAATCCTCAAGTTCTTGAGAAGTATAAATAGCATATGGTACATTTTTTCCATTAGGTAACTGAACATAATTTTCATTTTCCATTACTTTTTTTCTCCCTTTGTTTTTTAAACAGCTCTATTATTGAATAGGAGACTGTACCCGAAAGATTTTCATTTACTGGATCTTCAATAGTATTTTGAACAGTTGATGAATCTAATACTATAGCGTCTTCAGTATTCCTCTCATTTATTTCCTCTAATTTTACTGCCTTTACCTGATTTAATTTTTTACTCTTACTAATACTAGAGTCGTGTTCTTCCTTTTTTCTTTTATTTGCCTTTTTAACTACTTCTTCAACATCCAAGAATAGATTTAACTGATTCTCAAGTTTTTCATGTTTAAAGCTATTTTTCATATCTTTTTCAATTACTATGAACTGGTCAATTTCATCGATACTTTTATTTCTATATCTTTGCTGATGGTCCAAAAGTGTGCAGGTGTGATATATAGTCTCATTTGAGGAATGTAAGTAAATGTAATCCATATTCCTTGGATCGTATGAAAAATCTACTTTCCATTTCTTTTTCCTAGCTTTTGCAAACCAGCCCTCTTTCAAAGCAACCTCACAAGAATATAACATATCCTTATATCGAATTCCTTCTGCTGTAATAGTAGCTTTGTCGCTAGGTAATAGGTGGAAATTAACTACCTTCTCATTTAACGTTCTTAGAGCTCCGTTTGTTCTTATTCCCCAATTCCATAACTGTATAGGTATTGGACGAACATCTTCAGCTATCATCTCAGGTGATCTTATATAATCTTTCATATAGTGGTTGTGATTATAGTAGTTTATAAAATAGACAATTACTTTAATATAATCATCCAATGTAAGAGTTGCTTCTGTTCTAAAATCTTTAGAACCTCTACCTTTTGAATCTTTATGTAAATAACCTGGCAATAATGGTCGAATTCCTTCATGGGAGGAATGAAATAATTGTTCAACTATACCCTTCCAATCTGGACGATAAGGTGGATTATTATTAATCTCTACACCAACTCCATATACTAATCCGTCCGCAAATTTACTTTCTAATTCGCCTCTGTCACCAATAATAGCGCTAGGCAATCCTTTAACTGGCCATTGGTCTTCACTAATATCAATTCCAAGATTTCTACAGTATTCTTTTTTTTCACTAAATGCATTTTTTAATGCAGAAGCCATACTAATCCAAGAGGCATTATTTAAGCTAATATAAAAGCCCGTTATCATCCGGCTAAATACATCTATAACAAAATACAGTGTAGGTTTTCCAACCATCCAATTTGTACTTATACGATTTAATAAGTATATGTCAGCAGGTGTAGCATCAATTTGATATAGCCAACCTGGACCAAAAGAGTCAAACTCTGTTGATCCGAGCATTTCTCTATGATTTCTTTCATATGCTGAATCACCTTCTCTTTTTTTTGTAATCACATCTTGTTTGTACATCTTCTTAAACCAATAATAAAACTGAGCGTACGTAGGAATGTTTTCTTCATCTTCCAACCTTAGACGTTTTTTTCCATTTTCATCAAATATATAACCTTTATTAAATTTCTCTTTCAACATCATGTTATAAGCAAAAGAGAGTGAGGGTTTTTTCTTATTAAGGTAATGTTTATTAATATACTTTTTAAACAGTTCACTTAGCTTATCGGTTATATTTATTCCACCGCCACGATTCCTAGGGCGACCTGTTTTCTTCTTATAATCATAATCACCTCTGTTTCCACAATTAACATAGTCAGGCAATAAACAATTTATTACCATTCCTCTTTGCCAATATTTCCTCAGATACTTAAGAATAGTTTTTTTAGTAGCAACTCCTGTTTCTTCAACCTGATTAATCAATTTACCTCGTTTATGCTTTTCATAGATATCAGGCTCTACCTTAACAATGTCTTTTATGGTATCCCAGGCATTATTCCTCAATTGTTCATCCTTTTCATTAATTCCTTTTCGGGCCAGTCTCCAAGAAAGAAAATTGTCTTCAACATATATAAATTGTTCATTCAACAGCTCCTCTATCACATTATCTAGCCTATATCTAAAAGGAGTTGGTTTCTCGTCATCGATATTAATTAAATAGCAGTAACCTAATTGCTTGTCTATCCATAATATTCTGAATCTATCGTTTGTCTGTGTATCCTTAATGACATCATTAACCACTATTTCCGGCTTTCTCATCCGTTCCACCTACCACGTTATTAAATGAGAGTTCTTGTATAAAGATACTTCTAAGGTTAATTTTTATATCCATATTCAATAAAATAAATTTGTTTGCTAGCAAATATCGTAGAAAATTCACCGCAGTTCCCGGGTCAAGTAAATAATCCTCTTCAAATTTATTAAATACATCAAATAGGGTATTTGATACTTCCTGATTTCCTACATAGCTTAATAACCTATAAGCAAGCTTCTTATCATCAGGATTTTCTAGTGAGATAAAAGGGTGGAACCATTGAATATTATTAGCATAGTATTTTGGAATCTCTTTTTCAGTTACAAGAGCCCATTCAACACCTTTCTTTTCCCAGTATTCTCTCTCGATTTCTAACTTTTCTATTGTTCTTTCGTCTTCTAATTTAGAAAAAGGTTTAATAGATCGAGCAACAATAATTAACTTATTTTCTCTTTTAATTGTTACAAGGAAATCAGTAGTCATGGGGATAAATGTATCAGTTTTGGGGTCTTTTGGATGTTCAATTCCTTTTTTATTGGCAATATCAACGGTCTCAACCCTATCAAGAGGGAATTGCTCTCTGATATCAAGAACCTTTTCACTCCATTCAAGGAGATAGAAATAACTTCTTTCAATATTTGAAAGAAGATGATGAATCCTTCCTGTTTTCCATCCTTTGATTCGACTACTATTACCTTTACTAGCAACATCATGTATAGTAAGCCACGGTTTATAGTTCCTTAATTCACCACTTCCTCTTCCTTCTTTTTGATACCTAACGATTTTCTCTTCTGTCCACGAATAGCTTCTTTTGGCCATTTTCCTCCACCTTTTTAAATATTTCTAGTTCTAATCATCTAGGTTAAAATAAACGATAAAGAATTAAAGCTGTGGATATAATTGTAAGAAATTATATCGCTCTTCCGATAATTATACAATATTCTGGTTTTATCACCGAATTTAGAGAAGGGGAATAATGATGAAAATAGGGGAAAGATTTAAATCACTTAGGATTAAGAATAACCTTAAACAAATAGAATTTGCTCAGAGGGTTGGCATCTCCCAGAGTACGTTAAGCGAAATTGAGAAGGGAAAATCTAAACCTTCAGTGGATACTGTCGTTTCGACAAGTAATTCTTTCAACGTAACAACCGATTGGCTTTTGAAAGGGGAATAGATACTTTTAATAAAGAAAGAGGTTAGTACTCTTTTCTATACATATTTTTACACCTACCACCTAAACTACAAAATAGGTAGGTGATAAAGTTGATTACATATTTCCCAAAATTATATCCTGGAGAATTACTGTATAGTTGGTTTGCTAGATATCATTTGCATTCTGGAAATTTGAGTTATAAAAGTACAACAAATGATTTATTTGAAAAACCCTCATATATTTCCACTCCTGATTTACCTTGTAGTTTAGAAAGATTGTATAAAAACATACAGCATTTTACTCCTTTGGAACCAAAAGAATGGATCAAGAAACACACTTTTTATAACTACTACACGGCATTTGCTTCAACAAAAATCAGAGAGACTGTGTTTAATTCTATGCTATATGGAGAATCAAATAACGCCCTGCACATGTTAACTGGTAACATGGCTAGTACAGTCAAAGATATACAATACTTTCGTTATTGCCCAACATGTGTTTATGAAAACATTAAGCTTTATGGTGAACCATATCTTCATACAGTTCACCAGACACCTAGCAGTTTCATATGTCCTGTTCATAAAGAAATATTATGTAATACATCAATTTCTTTCAGGGGTTTCAACAAACACGAATTTAAAGCATTAAAGTTATCGAATTGTACTGGAATAAAAATAATTAACAACTTTGATGAAAAAGTTTTAAATCTATTATTACTTGTCTCGGAAAAAAGTAAGAAGTTGATCGAAGAGGATCTAAGTTTCATACCCGATGTACTCCTGAATCAATATAAATACTTGCTGAATAAGAAAGAATTAATAACTCCCAACGGAAATGTAAGACAAAAGGACCTTGCAGAGCAGTTTCTTAATTTCTTTGGTGAAAAGTTTTTGCAATTGTTACAATCACATATCGGTACTGACCATGAATCTTGTTGGTTAAAAACTATTACAAGAAAGCACAGAAAAACATTCCATCCAGTTAGGCATATTTTGCTAATTGCATTTTTGGGTGAAACCTTTGCAAGTATAAATTCTCTTAAAGAGATAGTGGAGGATTCAACAATGCAATTTGGAAAAGGACCTTTTCCATGCTTAAATAAAGCAGCTCCACATTACAAAGAAGTTATTATTAATAAAATTAATGTTACAAGATGCAATAAGACGAAGTTTCCAATTGGAACATTTACATGTAACTGTGGATTTGTTTATACCAGAAGGGGTCCAGATCGACAAGGATTAAATAGATTTAAAATTGGAAGGGTAAAGCAATTCGGTGATATCTGGATAGAGAAACTAAATCAGATGATAGGTGTGGGTTCTTATAGCTACCGTGAAATCGGAAAAATGTTAAATGTTGATACCCAAACAGTAATAAAGTATTCCAAAATACAGATGGACATTAATAAGACAGAAGAAACGCCTAATAAGAATCATCGGGATTACAGAACATCATGGCTTAAACTTCGGAACGAATACCCTGAACTAAGCAAAACCGAATTAAGAGAAAAGAATCCCTCTGTTTACATGTGGTTGTATCGCAATGACCGGGATTGGCTAAATACTAATTCTCCTAGTAGAAAAGAGACCTCATCACCTATCCCACGAATAGATTGGGATAAGAAAGACAAGGAGATTGCAAAAGATGTTATTCCAACTACTATAAATTTACTAACTAAGAACAAACCAAAGAGAATTACCATTTCTGCTATTGGTAAACAATTAGGTAATTTATCTATCCTTGAAAGGCATATTGATAAATTACCAATAACAAAATTCATCCTAAAAGACGTAACTGAATCAACTGAGGATTTTCAAAAAAGAAGAATAGTATGGGCAGTTGAACAACTAAAATTAAGAGGAGACTCATTGGATTCTTGGAAGATCAAAAAGCTTGCTGGGTTAAAAACTAAAATTTCTCCTGACTTAATAAATACTATAGAAATAATCCGAAAAAATAGTAGCCGTGGAATTAAAATAAAGAACTGAGAAAGTTTATCTCAGTTCTTATAGATAAATAACAATCCTCTTAATTTAACTTTCAATACAATAATACGGACTGTTATATCACTTATTTAAAATCAACAGTATACTCCCTAACAAATAAATCTGACTCTAATTTAAATAATTTTAATAATCCAGCAACAGTACTAAGATCATAATTTGACTGTGCAACTTGGCTTCCAAATTCTCTTAATCGACCTCGTAGTAGCTCTAATTTCTCTTTATTTATTATCCTAATACGAGAGTCAGGGCTTGCTGCAAATTCAAATTTGGTATTAGGATGAATCATAATAGGTGTAAATGTATTTATCGCTGGATATGTTTTCTCAAACCAAACAATTGATCCATTTAATTGATTACAATAATCTTTACAGATTGTACTAGAAGTAGCTTCATTTTTACATTCAATAACAAAACAGTTATTAAAACTTGCCCATAAATTATCAGGACCTCTCCTAAATTCATTTTCTGGCCTTTGAGAAATAAAGCCTAAATGCTCGCCTAGATCTTTTATCGCTTGTTCAAAAATATTGGAAGAGAAATCTTCAAAATGAAGTTTATCAATCAAAGCATTGAAACCTAATAAATACTCATTAGTATCACTATAATTATTAATGTTAAATTGACATATTTTATTAACTTGTGGTATATTATCAAACTGCATTTTTTGATAAACAATACCATTAACCGGGTGGAGTAGCTGACTATTAACCCTTTTTGCAGACATTAAAGTTTGTTGTGCTGCAACTTGATTAACAAAGTTTTCATACTTAGCATACTTATACTTTAAAAATCCTTTATGATTATTATTTGGTGTAATATTGATAAGCTCTTGAATTTTCCCCATCGCACCATTATAATCCCTACTCAAAGCATCATTGAATGCTTGTCTTTGTTTTACTACAACCTCATCGAATATGTTTTTAGAATTATATTTTAATTTTAAAATTGTAGCTTTACTCAATTTTACCCATTCAGGATTTCTATTTAAACAATTCGAAATAGCACTATCTATTTCCTTTATTGTTGCCCCTTTTAATTGTTTATCTAAACTTTTCGATAATTGCAGTTGCATTTGAGTTGCCTCAGTAAACATCTCTTTTGCTTCTTTTGAGTATAGGAATCGAACCAAGGAATTTCCCATTAAAAAAACAACACAATAATCTTCTTTTGATCTAATTCCACGCCCCATTCCTTGTTCTATTCTTTGTATAGTATCTTTTAAAACTTCCCTACTCCCTCTTAAAGCAATTTGTTCATATTTTTCAAACTCACTTCTAACATCAGGCATCCCATCAATTATCAATACCTCACATGCCGTTTTGGGTAAATCGATTCCATCATATTTATTAATTAAAACAACAAGACCAACGTGTTTATTTTTTAACTTTTCTATAGTCCCGATCATTTCTGTTTGATTTGAAACTATAACATCCGCTACATCTTTCCAATATTTAGACCTAAGAGTGGATGGAACTAATATTACAACATTTACTCTAGTAGAAAGGTACTTATAGTAATATTTTAACTCATCTTCTGTTATATTTGGATTTAACTCTTGCGGAATTAGAATCATTCTTTCACCAATATCATTAGCGTTACCAGGTGTTATGCAATTTTTGATTTGTTCACTATCAATATTAAAATGAGAAACTAAGATTGAGTCGTCTTCTATCGTAGCACTCATAAAAATTCTATGAGGACAGTCATCAAAACTTGGAATTACTTCAATTGGTAGATAGTCAAGATTAATAATTAATTCCTGACCTGTAATAATACATTCCGCAAGTTCTAAATTGTCTTTTAATAAAGGCCAGTTAAAAAATAAACTTTTATTTTCTTCACTATTATCATTACGTTTCTCATGAAGTATACCTAAAACCTTTGAATAATTATTATTCCATTCCCAAAAAGGAATTAACTGCTGAGAATTCTTATCTCCATCTTTTATTTCTAAATATTTGCTTACTGATTGTTGTTTCATACAATCAGTAAATATATTTAAAAGCTTTTCATAGATATCATTTGTCTTTGGTATATTTATTGAAAATTGGGACTTTGCTACTTTCATACATGCATGTGCATCATCTATAACAATTGAGCCTATAGATTTTTTTATCTCACCAACTCCAAATACTGTTCTCCCATTAATCAATTTGTGCATGTTTGTAACTAAGATACTTTCTCCGTTTAAAAATTCATTTGCATTACTGTCTTTAGTAACTTTAATTCCTAAATCATTAGCTTCATTAATAATTTGTTCAATCAAGTAGTTATCTGGAACAATATATATAGCTGGACCTTTTCCTTCATTTAAGTATGATTGCAACATAAGTAATCCGACAACAGTTTTTCCACTTCCTGTATTCATTTTTATCACTGTATTTGGATTTTCTCTAAATTCATTAAACCAAGTCTCAAGTACTTTTTCTTGAGCAGGTCTTAGTAATTCTTCATATTTTTCATCTTTTTCTGGTAGCAAATCAAAAATTTCAATGGGACTTAGGACATCACTACTTAGTGTATCTTCTAATAACTTATTGAAATCCAACATATTAAATCCCCCCTATTAAATCTATATTTGGTTACAGGTAAAGTATACCAAATATACAGGATAGATTACCTATTGGTTTTTAAAAGAAAATACCTCACTTTGTTAACACATCAATAATAAGGGAAACTGAAAGTAAAATAGCACGTTATCTAAAAGAAGGTAAAGGTGTTGGGGGCCTCCCAGTACAAACTATGGAAAAAGTTCCTAAACAACAAAAAGAAATTTTTGAATTCATGACTCACAATCAAACACAAATAATTCATAAAATAAAAAAAAACCCCCAATAGTGGTGAGAAATATAATAAAATTGGAGTATAAATCTATAGTACAAAAGGAGGGATAGATTATGGTTAAAAATAGAAGCGAAATGATTTCTAAATTTGATGAGGTTTTAATTAAAAACTTTGAACGTTTTAAGGATGAAAAAAAGAATGAAACTAACCAATTAAAATCCTATATTATTGAAAACCATGTTGCTCATAATTCTACCCCTTCCCATGATAGTGTAGCTGCCTTTCTTCAGGAAATTTTTAAAAACCAACGGAAGATATCAATAAAATTAAAAGAAACTGAGGATGAGCAACTTTTTGTCATTGACTCAAATGTTGGAGAAATGTATTTAGATATATCACAAAAACGCTTTTGGGTACTTCATGCTTCTGTAAAAGCTAAACATAGCGATCTTGTCCATAAAATTATTTTAAAGGACAGAAAAATAGATAATATCTGGCTTCCAATACCGTTTTTAAAGGGTTTAAAAAGGTTTGGGGATATATATGGGATGGGGATATCTTTTACGGAATATCTAAAAAAAGATGAAATGGATGATTTTTTATTTCCAAACCAAAACACTCTAAATTTAGATATTAGACGACTTTATGTAAATCAGATGTTAACACTATTAGAGACTTCAGATTTAAAAGAGGTTATTGGTATAAATAAAGTTACCCTTTTAGATAGCACGATTGAAAGCCAAGATTTTATAGTTGATGATATAACTTATTTTGGAAAGATTACCGGAAGAGGGACATCTTTTTCCAAACACCATTCAATAATACAAAACATCCTAATGAACTATAGTTCTAAAATTATAAATTTAGAAGAGAAATTTTCATATAGCTTTGATCCAAATACTCATAGTCTTAAAGGACAACCCATTGAGATACATATTAATCGAACCAATATTAATTTAAAAAAATTGGTAGACACAATATTCTCTGGTAAAAAACCCTATTATTTGTGGGGAGTACCTGATTGGAGAGATGAAACATATTGTAGAGTGAACTCAGTTGATTTACATTCCGGAAATTTTGGAAATAGTTTGGAGTTTGAAATAATGCCAAACTTAATAAGAGTTCTACTACCAAAGGATTCTTGTGGAAACACTATTTCACGTTTATTAACAAATATTCACCAGTCAATTGACGCTACTTCTTACTTTAAGGAGGGAGCAGGGGAACATGAATTCTTTTCAATTATATAGTGAATTAGATTTATTAAATTTAATTATTACTATGAGCTTAGAATCAAAAACGGGTGATATTGATAATATCTTTTTTAAAGAAGGATATAAAATCGTCTCTATTGATCGATCTGTTTTAACAAATATGGGAACAATAAAGTATGATATATACCTATCTAATCAGGTTAAAGACATATCTTTAGGCTTTGAACTCAAAGGCTTTAAAGCAAGCAATTTAACTTCAGACCAATTAAACAAATATCAAAGTCTTCCTATTAAACAATACCTATTGTTAGGAGGAGCATTTTATCAAGATTTGGATAATCATCGTCTACAAACAATAATTGGAATAAACAAAAGCAGAGAGTCTTTAGTAAAAGAATTCATTCAACTTAATGGCTTTACCTTTCCTTTACTTTTGGTTGATCAGAAAACAAGTTCAATTGAAATATCTACTGAACAATTAATTGATAATGAGCTTTACTTAAAACTTAAAAATATTCTTTTTGATACTTTAAAAATCCCTACATTTATATTTTATGATAAAGAATCCAAACTCCATCATATTGCTCCACGAATAATAAATAAGATTTTCCAGTATGCAAAGTTAGACATGATGGAATTTTCAGTAGATAAGATTACAGAAGAAACCTATTGTGGTATTCCCGGGCTAAATAACGTAATTGGGATTGATATAAAGAAATCTGTCGTTGGGAAAATTAAGAAAATTTTAAAAGAAATGGCTTCTAATGAATTTTCTAGCTACATTGTTTGGAACAGCTCAAACAAAAAGTGGGAAATTAAAAGGATTAACAGTAAATCACACCCTAATACAGATACTGCTTTTCTCCAACTAGGTAAGCAATATGTCGATAGACTACGCAATGGTATGAACTTACCGACTATAGGGTTTGAGCAGTTAACACTTTTTGATTATGACGAAGTTTTAGAAGAAATTTAAATCTTAAAATAAGGGGCATACAAAATAAATCAGTCCCTAAAATAACTATTAACCCGCATTTGCGATTTAATAGTTATTTTTTTGCCTTTTATCTTATCTGAAAGGCCACATGTAAAGCAGGTTAGTTGAGTAACATGTTTTACTATAGTTTTATAAAAAGGATTGATCATTTATAACAAAAATTTGATTAAAAATCCTGTGTTGATATTCAGGATGGATTTTTCTTATTCTACAAACGGACCATTTAATGAAGTACTTCTTGCTTATTCACATAATAACCATCCTCTTTTAAATAGTAGATAGAGGATGGTTTTTTAAGAAGTGTTATTTATGATTTTTTTAATAATAAATCCGATTATTATTCCAGGAAAAACAAACAATATTGGGAGCCATACAGGACCCAATAAAACTCCAAATATCGTTAAGCTTGAGGAAAAAATCAATCCTACTGTTACAAAAAATGCAGCGAACACATACGGAAGAAAAGAATAAATGTCTTTTCCTCCACCTGCATCTTTTACTGCATCCCAAATAGAAAAAAAGTACAAACAAGGATAAAACATCAACCACTGATAATCTGCATGTTTTATGGCATCAACAATTTCCCCATGAAAACTAAGAATTATGACCTGATTAAAATTTGCTTGTACATTAATCAGAAATTCCAGTATCAATAATGCTGTGCCTTTAAATTGTTTTCCGTTTAAAAACTGCCCTAACCCTGGAAGTGCAATGCTCCACATTAGTTTTTCAAATGGATTCCTATTCATTTATAAATACTCATATTGCATTTCTATTACTTTTCTTTTGCAATTTCTTTTCTATTAGGAGCAAGTGGAGGCTGTTCTAACCATTTATTTTGCACCATAATATTAAACCATTTCTTCGTTACCATAAGATTTTGTAGAATAGTGCTTTCGTAAGTGGCTACAAGGTCTGTTCGCATTGCGGATGCTAAACCTGCTCCGTGATACGCTTGTGCAGCTTGGAATAAGAAACCAATATGATACAACATTAACTTATCTGAAAATGGAGAGTCCGTTGAAGTTGTCACTTCTGTTTCCAAAGATTTCGGAGCTGGTAAATTATCGGTTTGCATTATTTTTGTAAATGATTTTATTTGTCCATCAGCCGTTTTCTCGGAGTCCATTAAAAACTTTCTTACTTCTTTTGTTTGTGCGACTTGGCTGAATGCGATTGAAAGAGTTTTTGCCATAATACTTTTTTTTAGGTTGAAAGAAATGCTTATGATTTCTGTCGCTGCTAACATTCTACCCTTTCCGAAAATTCCATCTTTGAAATCTTGGCTAGAAACATATTCAGGGTTTTTAGCCGGATAAAATAAAGGGTCTCTCTGAAAACTTCCTTTCGCAAGCAATAGATCAATTGTTTGATGATACATCCTTTTCCCATCATTATCACAGGAGTCGTAAAAATACCGTAAGTCCTCTCTTACAGAAACGCCCAATGAAGTTGTGTGTCCTAGTAAACCATGTAATGTCATGATATGTAAATAATTTAGGCAAAATATATCTGTGAACAACCTCTGTTTACCCTTAAAGAGGTCTGATTCAGTAAATCCAATTGGAACTGGAAACCCCTCATTTTTCATAAAAGTAACGATTTGTTGTTTTTGCTTTTCGAATGTCTTGATAGCATCCTCAAAAACAGCTTTAATTTGCTCATCCTCAATAATAGAGACCATATATCTATTAACAATATCAACAGCTGTTCCATTTACATACTCTCCCCACAAACTTCCTATTTCGGATGATGTGAGTTTTAGATTTTCCTTTTCCATCTTGTCACCCTTTTCGATTTTTCTACATCCTGAATATTATTTGATAACTTGGTAATAAATATGAGCTTATTTTGATAAAGGGTGATTTTAGTAAAATAATTTGGAAACCATTTTTGCAGTACTTATGGATTTTACAGTATTAAGCAATCGGGCGCGTTTATTTAGGACGCGTCTTTTTATTAAAGGGCCATTTAATGGAGGATTATTAACAAGAAATATTTAATACTTATGGTATTGATAGTAAGGTGTTGTGAAGAAATTTACTTAAACTACCTAATCAGGATAGTTTAATAAAATATATCTAGAAAGGGGGAAATTAGTAACTATGTTTTTAGAAGAAGAGGTTTACGGAATGTTGAATTGGGGATTTGGAATTGTAATGGCAATACAGTTTATTTTTTTGGTTGTTCTTTGGACAAATCGTAAATTTGATGTACGTTCATTTGTTTACCTTTTAATTTACTTAGTCTTATTCGCATTTGCGGGATATCATCTACTGATATCAATGAATACGTTTGAATATCCAACGGGTATGGGTTCAGAGAAGGCATCATTTAATATTGCTATCGCAGGTATCCTATGGACATTAAGTATATTGTTTTTATTACTAAGTATATTTCGTCTTGTAAGAACCAGAAATTAGTTTATTCTTCAACAAATTGGGGTTTTAGTAAGATAACGTTCTTCAACAATCTGGCCATTTAGTGGAAGAACTCTTTATAGAAAAGTTGAAATTGTGAAGAACTGTACCTAGCTAACGGGGCAGTTTAGCTTAATAAGAAGGGAATTTTGAATAACTATCGAAAATAAAGATAATTATTATTATCGGAGGTGTCTAAAATCAATAATTATTTAGAATTTGAAAAACCATTAGTGGAGCTTAGGGATAAGCTGTCGGAACTACAAAATTTTATGGTTGATAATAATGTTGACTTATCAAATGAGATGTTAAAATTTGAACAAAGAATTGAAAAATTAGAAAGTGAAATATACAATAATTTGACACCTTGGCAAAGAGTTCAAATTGCTCGGCATCCAAAACGACCAACTACTCTTGATTATATTCCATTATTGTTTGAAAACTTTATGGAATTACATGGTGACCGTTATTATGGCGACGATAAAGCGATTGTTGGTGGGATAGCAAAGTTTGAAGGATTGCCTGTTACTTTAATAGGTCAGCAAAGAGGAAGAGATACCAAGGAAAACATATTAAGAAATTTTGGAATGCCAAATCCAGAAGGGTACCGAAAAGCCCTAAGATTAATGAAACAAGCTGAAAAATTTAATCGACCTATTATAACATTCATAGATACAAAAGGTGCCTTTCCGGGTAAGGATGCAGAAGAAAGAGGACAATCCAGAGCAATTGCTGAAAATATTTTTGAGATGTCAGGATTAAAAGTCCCAATCATCTGTATCATTATTGGTGAAGGAGCAAGTGGAGGGGCTTTAGCAATAGGGGTAGGAAATCACATACATATGTTAGAGAATACTTGGTTCTCTGTAATAGCCCCTGAGTCCGCAGCAAATATACTTTGGAAAGATAGTTTAAAAGGGCAACTTGCGGCCAATTTAATGAAGATAACCGCACCAGATTTAAAGGAATTAGGAGTTATAGATGAAGTAATTCCAGAGGTTAAAGGTGGGGCACATAATAATCATAATGAGCAAGCCTTGGCTCTAAAGAATATTATTAAAAACTCACTAATTGAGCTTTCCACATATTCCGCTGAAAGCATAGTCGAACATAGACACAAGAAATATCGAGTAATTGGTGAGTAAAATTACAGTAACAACCTTTTTAATCACCATTTAATGTTTGCTATTTCATGGATTTATCATTATTGAGAAGAGAAAAAACTTTATTCATCTAGCAGTTGGTTATATTCAAGATCAGCTGCCAATTCAGGCGGCTTTTCTTATGTAACAAATGGGCAGGTTTATCACATAGATACAAAAGTGAAAGGGGTTATTAAATGCGATTACAGAACCAGATTATTATTGAATGGACAATTCGAAATTACTATAGTGATTTCTCCTTTGAAAAACACCTTGAAGATGTAATAAATGAAACTAAACCACTCAGAGAAGGTGAAGCACTGGAAATTCATCAAGTAGTCTATGTAGGTGAATTCAACAATGATAAAGTGTATTTAATTATTTTAAATATAGTACCAGAAAAAGTGAATTGATTGAGTAGATTAGAATACAACAAAAGAAAGTACCACGTTTATGTGAAGTATTTTACTTAAACTATAGGGAGCTTTAGTTCAATAACGTTCTTCAACAAAACCAGCTAATAGTTGTCAACATTTTTCAATAAAAAAATGAAAAATTAGATGATATACTAAAAATGAGTATGCCAAATAACCTTCCTGATTTTCTTTGTTGGAAGGTTTTGTTTAATGTTGTTAAATATAGTTTTTATGCTAACTCTTGGAAAGTAGTTTTGCTCTTTAAAAGTGCATAAATCAAGTGTAAAAGCTTATTAACACAAGCAATTATCGCTACTCTATAGGGTTTACCTTCATCGCGTTTTTTATCGTAAAACTCTCTTAATTTTTTGTTCCGAGGTATAACGGTGTCGCTCGTCTTTTGTTTACGGGCATCTCGAATTCCACAGTACACAGCCATATATAATGCTTGCCTTAACCTTCTAGATCCTCTTTTCGTTATGCGATTGTTGGTCGCTGTAAACCTTCCAGAAGAGTAAACACTAGGATCTATTCCTGCAAAGGCAACTAACTTTTTAGGGTGATTAAACCGATCTATTTCTCCAACTTCGGAAATGATTGTTGCCGCAATCTTTTCTCCGATACCAGGGATAGACTGGATAATCTTATATTCTTCAATTTCTTTAGCGAGGGCATCTATTTTAGTTTCTAGTTGTGATAGATGCTCTTGATATTGAAGAACGATAGTAATTAACATCTTTAGGTTAAAAATATGGCTTTCATACAAATTGTTTTGAAATGGATTTCGTCGTGCAGCCTCAATAAGTTTTTGTGCTTTTTCTTTTGCCCACTTTTCTGAACGTCTGGTACATAGCGATACAATCTTGTCAGTTAATACGGATTCTGTAGTATTTAGTACATGTTCAGAAGTAGGAAATAAGGAAAGAGTTTGTAAAGAGACTTTTGAATATAAATTACCAAAGACACCTCTATATTCGGGAAATACTTGATCTAACACTGTTAGAAGCTGTAGCTTGGTTTGTGTAGAGATACCTGAAATTGTTTCTTGTTGCCTTGTCAGATTACGAAGGTTTAAGAGTTGAATACCTCTTTTCTTATACGGCTCAATTTCTTCATTGTAGTATAGTTCGCAAAGAAGATAGGCATCGACAGCGTCTGTTTTTACCTTTCTTAAACTTGCGCTTCTTGCTCGATGAGAGATAAGGGGATTCACAATAATATAAACATATTGCTGTTCCTCCAAAAATTGAATTACAGGAGAGTGGTAATGTCCTGTTGATTCTAATATAACCGAAGGTTGCTTACCATCAGCTACTCTTTCAATCTCTTTTAAGAATCCTAATAAATTTTCAAAGCCCTCCACTGTATGCTTTACACTAAAACTTTTACGAAAAGGTAGACCCTTATCCAAGAATGCTTGTACCTGACTTTCCCCTTTAGAAACATCCAGACCTACTACTGGATTCATCATCATCTCCTCCTTAGAAATTAAAATTAGTCGGTTGTCCCTAGAGCTGCTTGTACTATCATAGGTTCGCTTGTTAAACGGGATCATTGTCCCAACCAGCCTGAAACATGCTTATACAAGTAGGGAGTGAACAGTTTTGCTGACGGGATCAAGTCCCACGGGCGCTACGTTCTACTCCGACTACCGCTATAATAAAACCAAATAAAAAAAGTTCAACCAGTAAAAACTGGCTAAACTTATATTACGAACGGGCGCGATTGCGGAATAAGGAATTAAATATTTTTAATTAGAAAAAAGGAATGTCTCCAAAATCGAGACATTCCTTTAGATTCTCTAGAGTACAACTTATTTTTAAAGAGTACAACTTACTTTTAATAGAGTATAACTTACTTTTAACAGCGTATAACTTACTTTTTAAAAAACACAATTAACTAAAACTTTTCCTGCCTACTCCACCGTCACACTCTTAGCCAAGTTTCTCGGTTTATCAACATCGCATTCACGGTGCAGGGCAGCGTAGTAAGAAATCAGTTGTAATGGTAAAACAGAGATAAGGGGTGTTAATAATTCGTGCACTTCTGGGATAACGAAGGTGTCGCCTTCAGATTCCAGTCCTTTCATGGAAATGATGCACGGATAAGCACCGCGGGCAACGACTTCTTTCACGTTTCCGCGAATACCTAAATTAACATTTTCTTGTGTTGCTATTGCGATAACAGGTGTGCCTTCTTCAATTAAAGCGATTGTTCCATGCTTTAGCTCGCCTCCAGCAAATCCTTCCGCCTGAATATAAGAAATTTCTTTCAGCTTAAGCGCACCTTCTAGGCCAACATAGAAATCAATGCCACGGCCGATGAAGAAGGCGTTGCGGGTAACAGTTAGAAACTCGCGGGCAATCGATTCAAATTCTTCCTTTTCATCACAAAGCACTTCCATCGCATTGGCGATAATGCCCAGCTCCCGAACAAGATTGAAATTCGGTTCCATGCCACGGCTTTTCGCAGTCACTTCAGCTAAGATAACTAATACTGCTAGCTGTGCTGTATATGCTTTTGTCGAAGCAACGGCAATCTCAGGACCAGCATGGAGCAACAGCGTATAATCTGCTTCGCGTGACAGAGTAGAGCCTTGTACATTGGTGATTGTAATGGCTTTATAACCCATTTCCTTCACCTGAACAAGAACCGCACGGCTGTCAGCTGTTTCTCCGCTTTGTGTGATGAAGATGAACAATGGCTTTTCAGAAAGCATTGGCATGTTATAGCCAAATTCACTTGAGATGTGTACCTCTACTGGAATTTTTGCTAGTTTTTCAATGAACTGCTTTCCAACAAGCCCAGCATGATAGGAAGTACCTGCTGCAATAATGTAAATACGGTCTGCATCATTCATGGCAGCTATAATTTCTGGATCGATCGTTAGCTCGCCATTGCCATTTTGATACTTCTGAATAATTTTGCGCATCACTAAAGGCTGCTCATCAATTTCTTTAAGCATATAGTGAGGGTATGTGCCTTTTTCAATATCACTTGCATCAAGTTCAGCTGTATACGCCTCACGGGTAATAACATCCCCGTCAAGATTTTTAATCGTAACGGCATTTCTTGTCACGATTACCATTTCTTTATCCATCAGCTCTACATATTGATCTGTCACTTGCAGCATCGCCATCGCATCAGAAGCAACTACATTAAAGGAGTCACCCAAACCGACTAAAAGCGGGCTCTTGTTCTTTGCCACAAAAATTGTTTCCTCATTTTGTTCATCCAAAAGTGCAAGTGCATAAGACCCTTTTAGCAGCTTAAGCGTTTTGCGGAATGCTTCTTCAGTACCTAGCCCTTCACCAGCAAATACTTCGATTAGCTGAACGATAACCTCTGTATCTGTTTCGCTCGTAAAGTTCACATCCTGAAGGTATTCACGCTTTAAGATTTCGTAGTTCTCAATGACCCCATTATGCACTAGTGTAAAACGGCCAGATGCACTTTGATGGGGGTGGGAATTGATCGTGCTTGGTACTCCATGAGTTGCCCAGCGAGTGTGACCTATTCCAGTCTGTGCAAGCACATCTAAGTCAACAGTATTTCGTAAATCCGCTATACGGCCTTTTTCTTTAAAAACATGAACGCCTTTGTCATTGATTACAGCAATTCCCGCTGAGTCATAGCCTCTATATTCAAGCTTTTCTAAGCCTCTTAATAAAATTTCCTTCGTATCACTTAATCCAATATATCCTACAATTCCGCACATACTTCTTTCCTCCTGATGAGAAGGGGCAAGAAGCCAATTAGGGCATACTTGCCCCTTATCTCTATAGTTAAGTTTATATTCGTATGATGTCAGACAACTCCACACGATAGTTTTATGCTTTGTAAATTAGCATTCCCTACTCTTTGTCCATTAAGTTACCTTAATGCTTTAAAGCAGAGATGACGGTTCGCTTTAACCGGGAGGCATCCGCCGATTGTTCGATAAACCTCCTCCTCGTCAACTAATCCCCAGTCCGATCGGAATTAGTCCAGGCGCTTCTATTTCATTTTCATTCTATTTGTCTACTGCCCACCTTTCCTTTTTTTAAACACTATTTTGTAAAAAAGTTTACAAAGCACGATAATCATACAATATAGGCAGAAACTAGTCAACCAAAAACGAAAGGGGAGATCCTTGAACACCCCTTTAAAATAAAATATGCATAAGGGAGTCCTTTCGTTCCCTTATGCATATCCTTATCTTATTCTTCGTCTAAACCCATTTCTTGCTTTACAACTGCTGCAATACGTTCAACATAGTCATTGCACAGCTCTTCTGTTGCCGCTTCCGCCATCACACGTACAAGTGGCTCCGTTCCCGAAGGGCGTACTAATATCCGGCCGTTTCCATTCATTTCATTTTCAACCTCAGTAATAATCGCACGTACTTTCTCATTGTCTGTTACATGATGCTTATCAGTTACTCGAATATTAACAAGCTTTTGCGGAAACTTTTGCATTTCTTTTGCCAGCTCTGATAATGGTTTCTTCGTCATTTTCATAATATTTACGAGCTGCAATCCTGATAAGAGCCCGTCCCCTGTTGTAACATAATCCAGGAAGATAATATGGCCAGATTGTTCACCGCCAAGATTATACCCATTCTTCTTCATTTCTTCGACCACATATCTGTCGCCAACCGCTGTTTGAATACTTTCGATCTCATTTGCTTCAAGTGCCTTGTAGAAGCCTAGGTTGCTCATAACTGTTGAAACAACTGTACTATGCTTTAAACGTCCTTGTTCCTTCAAATACTTTCCGCAAATGTACATAATTTGATCACCATCAACAATGTCGCCATTCTCGTCAATGGCAATCAAACGATCTCCATCTCCATCAAAGGCAAGTCCAATATCTGCTTCTTTTTCTTTCACAAATGCAGCCAGTGTTTCTGGATGTGTAGAACCAACACCCTCATTAATATTTATCCCATTTGGGGAAGCCCCAATCATGGATAAATCCGCATCTAGGTCAGCAAACAGGTGAGAAGCTAGTGAAGATGTTGCTCCATGTGCACAATCTAACGCAATATGTATGCCTGAGAAGTCCTCATCCACAGTCTGCTTCAAATATTGAAGGTATTTCTGTCCGCCTTCGAAATAATCATTTACTTGTCCTAGATCACCGCCAACTGGTCTAGGCAGCTGATCCTCTTCCATATCCATTAAGCTTTCAATCTCAAGCTCCTGCTCATCTGAAAGTTTAAATCCATCTGGACCGAAAAATTTAATCCCATTATCAGCCACAGGGTTATGAGAGGCAGAAATCATTACTCCCGCTTCTGCACCAAGTGCCTTCGTTAAATAGGCAACACCTGGAGTTGAGAGAACACCTAAACGCATTACCTCCGCTCCAATGGATAATAAGCCTGCTACTAAAGCACCTTCAAGCATATGGCCTGAAATTCGTGTATCACGACCAATTAAAACCTTTGGATGATTTTTATCCTTGGTTAAAACATATCCTCCACATCGGCCTAATTTAAAGGCCAATTCAGGGGTTAATTCACTATTTGCGACCCCGCGTACTCCATCCGTACCGAAATATTTACCCATACCTGTATCGCTCCTTCTTTCATTATTCTAGCTTATACTTCTTTTTGAGTAATTGATATTTTTGCCGTTTCCGTCGCCAGTTTCCA
The DNA here is from genome assembly GCF_001439605.1 of Cytobacillus praedii. Taxonomy (GTDB): domain Bacteria; phylum Bacillota; class Bacilli; order Bacillales; family Cytobacillaceae; genus Cytobacillus; species Cytobacillus praedii. Next base: position 5,601 of record NZ_LMBX01000034.1, on the reverse strand, counting down.
ATCCACATCTGCCGGACCTTTGACACTAATTTTCACTTCATGGTCCCCTACAGTTAAATTAGCTAAATCAAGAAAGACATTAAAGTCACTCGCCTGCAGTTCTGCAATCTTATCGCTTTTCCCCGTAACAGTTAAACTAGCCCCATTTGCTGGTGCCTGAAGAGACGCTTCAAGTTCGCTGGCTAGTCCAGTTAGATGAATCTGGAGATTTGAGAACATCTTGTGTTCATCTGCCTCTTCATCATTTTTACTTGTTTCACTATTCTTTTCACTCGTCTTTATTGTTGTTTTTACAGTCTTAGGATTAACTTCTTTTATATCATCCGAAATAATGACTGGCAAAGTGATTTCTGTATTTCCATTAATTTGGCTAAGGTCCACTTCCACTCTTACATTTTCCGTTTTATCTAGCACCTCTTGACTGCCATAAATCTTTGCCTCGTTTACATCAAGTGATATCGATTCAACAGAAATATTCTCTGGCGGACTTCCCTTTTCAACGATTTTAATTGGTACGACCTTACTCAAGCTTTTAACAGGAATAATTACATCCACCGTTTGCTGATCGATTATCACATCAAGCTTATTCATGTTCTTATCTAATACAAGAACTTGAGCTTCTCTTCGAACAGTTTCCCTTATCGGATCTTTTATATTGACAGCGGCTTTTACATAGGTGATTCTTTCCATTACATCTTTCGCACCAGTAATCTTCACTCTCTTTGGCTCTGCCTCAGGAGCTTCTGAAATATAGCCATCTTCAATCAATGACTGATCAAAATCAACATCAACTTTATATTCCTTTGTAACCTTCTCTTGTATACTTACATTGACATATGCTGGATCTATGGTCACATCTAATTTATCCGAAATATCCCTAATTTTGATTGGGACCCTTTCCGTTCCTATCTCAGCATCAGATAAATCCACATACACTTCAAAATTCCTTTGTACTTTTGCTTGCAGAAGTACATTTTTTGGTCCTTTTATAGTAAGTTCAACCGTATCTGGTATACCAGTAACAATTAAGTTCTCTGTATCATAATACGTCTTTACAGGAACATCAGTTAGAACCTCTGAGTCTTGTTCTCCTGGGACATTTACATTGGATACATTTTTAATTGGATCATATACGGATTGGAAAAGAAGTAATGCAAGAATTAAAGCAACTATTTTCATAAACCAGCGTGTATCAACAAGCTTATCAATAAATTTATCCATTTTTCTTCACCCTCCAGTTCCAACGCCCTGAAGAAGTTTGTTTTACATTATTTTTAAAGATTAATTCATTAGTAAGCAATTCTTTAAATGCCTCTGATTTCAAATCCCTGTGCAGCTCGCCATTTTTCGTTAGCGAAACACTGCCGGTCTCCTCTGATACGATTACGGTTAAACTATCTGTTACTTCACTTATTCCAAGAGCAGCGCGATGTCGTGTTCCAAGCTCTTTTGAAATAAACGGACTTTCTGACAATGGCAGATAGCATGCAGCAGCAGCCACCGTATTCTTTTGTAAAATAACAGCCCCATCATGTAATGGAGTGTTTGGAATAAAGATATTTATTAGCAATTCAGAGGATATCTTTGATTCAAGAGGAATACCTGTTTCAATATAATCCCCCATTCCCGTTTCGCGCTCTACGGAAATAAGCGCACCAATACGGCGCTTTGCCATATAATCAACAGCTTTAACAATCGCCTCAACCATTTTCTCCTGATCTTCGCCCTCTTGATTGCCGCTTCTGGAAAAAAGGCGTCCTCTTCCTAATTGTTCAAGTGCCCTTCTAAGCTCGGGCTGGAAAATGATTGCGATTGCCAAAAATCCCCAAATAAGTACTTGTTCCATCATCCATCCCAATGTTTGCAGGTGGAAAGTATCGCTGATAATTTTCACGAGGAGTATCACAAATATTCCTTTTACTAATTGAACAGCTTTTGTCCCACGTACGATGGTAATGAGCTTATAGATGACGAACCATACAAGGAGAATGTCAACAGTATTAGCCAAAAATTTCAGTATAGAGAAATCTGAAAACAACGACATTATCCTTCCTCCAAAAATATATTAATACAGCACATGCGTCTTGCCCTTATTGAATGAACTCTTCGGGCTAGAGACAGACTGTTCAAAATACGATTAGTTCTATTCCTTTCGTAACTTCCATATTATATCACTGAAAGCAATCCCATTCCAATGAGGAACATGTTTGAAATAAAAAATAAGAACACTGCATACATGCAGTGTTCCTTCATTTTACTTCGCTGCTTCTGGTTCTTCTTGATCAAAGATAGTAACGACCTCTGTTGCAGTTTTTTTGATGTGATACCACAGCCAATCAAAAATGGCATTTACTTCTTTAATTTCCCCCGTCACTTGACCTGCAGAAGCAAGGTACTTTTCTCCATTGATAACAGTAACATTGCCCTCAACCTGTCCCTCTATCTGGATTTTCCCATTCTTCACAGTCACGTCGCCTTTAACAACTTCTCCTTTTGGAACAATGACTGTATCATTTTGGACGATGAGATTTGGCTGCTTGGATACTGAAAATTCATGATCCTGCTCCCATGAAGAAAATAAACTCCCTGCCATAAGCACGATGAATAAAGAAGCTGCCGTAAATAAAGGATGATGCCTGACCCAACGCTGGAAACCAACCTTGCGCTTTTCTTTAGGCAGTTTAGCCATCACCTTTGCAGTAAAATCAGATGGCACATTTATATGTGAAGTACTCTGAACAAGAGCAATAGTCTTTCTTAACTCATGAAAATGGGTTTGGCACTCCTTACAGCTTTGGAGATGCACTCTTAATTCTTGTTCATTTTCGGCTGAGATCTCTTCATCTAAATATTCATGCATATAAATGATCATTTCTGCTGGACACTTCAAAGTTCTCACCCTCTTTTATTATACATGCCGTAATTGGTTTCTTAATGCTTCTCTTCCTCGGTGTATTCTAGTCTTAACCGTACCTAAGGGCAAATCCAGAATCTTACTTATCTCATTTAAGGATAGCTCTTCGATATACTTCAATACAATAACAGTACGGTATTTTTCAGGAAGCTTAGAAATCTCTCTTTGGATAGTTTCCTGCAGCTCTAAGCTCTCTACATCGTCTTCAGGCAAGCTTGTATCTGATGCAATTTGTGAATACATGGTCAGCCCGTCTGTTCCTGCCACCTCTGCATCTAAATAATAATCAGGTTTCTTCTTCCTGATTCGGTCAATACAGAGATTTGTTGCTATTCGATAAAGCCATGAAGAGAACTTAAGATTAATATTAAAGCTATGAATATTGACGTATGCCCTCAAAAAAGCCTCTTGAGCTATATCTTCCGCCTCATGTCTATTTCCTAGCATTCTATAACAGATTTGAAATACCTTTTCTCCGTATATTTCAACCACTTCTGCATAAGCATCCTGATCGCCCTTTAATACTTGTTTAATCCTTTTCTTTACGATTGCTTCCATTTTCTTTACCTCCGCTCAAAGTGCGGCTATTCGACATTACGAATCGATAGCGGAAAAGGTTTCACTTTTTTTAAAAAAATAATCATCATATCTATATTAACAAATTTTTACTTACTTGGATGATTTTTTTCTAATGATACAAAAGAATATAATCATAGGGGTTCATCATAATACCTAATAAAAAAACAAGAACATTATGTCCTTGTTTTCAGTGAACCTATAATAACTTTTCCCCAAAAAGTGACCCCATTAAGGCTACAGCAACAGTTGCTGTTTTATTTTTATCGTCGAGAATCGGATTCACTTCTACAAATTCAGCTGATGTAATAATTTCAGATTCAGCAAGCATCTCCATAGCTAAGTGGCTTTCTCGGTAGCTTATGCCTCCTAGCACCGGAGTTCCTACACCTGGTGCATCATTAGGATCAAGTCCATCTAAATCTAAAGAAAGATGTACACCATCCGTTTTGCCCTTTAAATAAGAGATTGAGTCTTCCATCACTTTCGTCATACCAATGCGGTCAATCTCATGCATCGTATAAACCTTAATGCCTTTTTCCTTAATCAACGCTCTTTCTCCATCATCTAATGAACGTGCACCAATGATCACTATATTTTCCGGCTTAATCTTCGGTGCATATCCAGCAACATTCGTTAATAACGGATGTCCCATTCCGAGGCTTACCGCAAGAGGCATCCCATGTATATTCCCAGTTGGTGACGTTTCTGCTGTATTTAAATCTCCATGTGCATCATACCAAATGACACCAAGATTATTATAATGCTTTGCCACCCCAGCTAATGTACCAATCGCTATGCTATGATCTCCCCCAAGAACTAACGGAAATGAACCAGCCTCAATTGCCTGATCGACTTCCTTAGCAAGCATTTCTGTCTTTTCAGCAATTAAATGCAAATTCCTTAGATTCGATTCTGGATCAACCTCTACTTCAGGTCTTCCAATGGCAATATCTCCACGATCATGAACTTCATCAAATAATTTTTTTAACCTTTCATTTATACCAGCGTAACGGATAGCACTTGGCCCCATATCTACCCCGCGTCTCATTTGTCCTAAATCCATAGGCATCCCAATAATAGCAAGTTTCTTCATGAAAAAAATCTCCCTTCATCCCTGTATCTAACTCTATTTTAACCATATTAAAAGAAATGACTCAACTCGACAAAAGTATGTATATATATACGGAAAATGAGTAAGATTCTAAAAATTAATACAGTTAGTCGCTTAAGTATGCAGCATTTACACTGGGCTTCATGAATTTATTTCAGAATCTATTTCTTTTATTACAATATATAAGAGAAAAAAGACCAAAAAGGATAAATCCCTTAAGGTCTTTTCTTCTTTCATATAAATGAGCCATGAAGGACTCGAACCTTCGACCCTCTGATTAAAAGTCAGATGCTCTACCGACTGAGCTAATGGCTCNTGGCTGGGCTAGCTGGATTCGAACCAACGCATGTCGCAGTCAAAGTGCGATGCCTTACCGCTTGGCTATAGCCCAATGATTCTAATATCATTTACATAAAGAACAATTATTATTCTTAAAAATAAAAAGGACTAGTTTCATCTTGTCCATTTTTAATATTGCTATTAAAAATAATGGTGGAGGGGGGCGGATTCGAACCGCCGAACCCGAAGGAGCGGATTTACAGTCCGCCGCGTTTAGCCACTTCGCTACCCCTCCGAAAGTTNATGCCGGCCAGAGGACTTGAACCCCCAACCTACTGATTACAAGTCAGTTGCTCTACCAATTGAGCTAGGCCGGCATAATAAAAT
>NZ_LMBX01000034.1:0-274 GCF_001439605.1 Cytobacillus praedii | reverse complement strand
ATGGTGACCCCTACGGGATTCGAACCCGTGTTACCGCCGTGAAAGGGCGGTGTCTTAACCGCTTGACCAAGGGGCCATATAATTATTTATTATGGTAAGCTCCCAAGCGGGCTCGAACCGCTGACCTCTTCCTTACCATGGAAGTGCTCTACCTGCTGAGCTATGGAAGCACAAAAACTACCTGCTCAAATAGATGTTAAAAATGGCTCCGCAGGTAGGACTCGAACCTACGACCGATCGGTTAACAGCCGATAGCTCTACCACTGAGCTACTG
>NZ_LMBX01000002.1:326179-367540 GCF_001439605.1 Cytobacillus praedii | reverse complement strand
GAGTCCAGTTCAATACCGTCTTCATACCAGCCAACTAGCTGCGTAATATAAAACTCTAACTTTTAGGGGTCACATCAATTGTGTTCACTTTTTTATTAACTTCAATTTTACAAATCAAAGTTCCAATGAGATGAATCTCCAGAAGAGATTGCTAATGCTCCAGCCTCTAAACCTTGTAAAATGTCATCTTTTGAATGAATTAATCCGCCCGCAATAATTGGCAAATCCACTTGCTTTGTTAATTGATCAATGATACTTGGCATTAATCCTGGCAGAACCTCTATTGCATCAGGTTTGAATGTACGACACATATCTATTCCTTTTTTTACAGCTGAATTATCAATTAAAAATATACGCTGAATGGCCATTAAATTTTCCTCTTTAGCATATTTAATTAATGCACCTTTTGTTGTAATAATACCAGTGGGTTGCCAGCTTTGTGCAATATACTTAATTGCACTTTTCGTATTAGAAAGTCCTTCAATAAAGTCAAGATGAATAAAAACATGCTTATTTGCTTTTTTTAGTTTATCTAGATATTCAGTCATATTAAGCAAATCTCCAGTTAGGAGAAAGACAATATTTGCATTACAAGCAATTGCCTTATCGATATCTTGTTCATTTTTAATTGATGCGATCACTTGTGAATTAACTAAATCTACAATATTCAAAGGATCATCTCCTTATTTTAGTTTTCATTGCCATAAGTGGATTATAGGGATAACCTTCTTTTCTATTTTATTAATTAATTTATTCTATAAAGAATGTGTGTTTTCCTCTTTTGTAGCAGAGATACAGAGTGAATGAATTAATTCACTGTAACTCTTCCTAATACAATTTCAATTAATAAAGCTGCTATTCTTTACAGAGTAATAATTGCTGCGCCAATGGAGGATAAGATCCATTATGCTGTCCCCGATATTCATGGTAGTAATCTTGAGCTTAAAGACATACCAGCTGGTAATAGAGTATATTTACCTTTGTTAAAAGGTGGGGACTAATTTCATTTGGTGATTTGCATGCCTATACGCGAGACGGTAAATTGAATGGGACAGGAATTGAGATAGCTGGAAACATCATAATGAAATTCGTTCAAATTTTATAACGAAAAATAAAAATGCCAGTTGTTGAAGAAAGTGGAAAATAAATGTTTGTTTAATCAGGAATAACATATGGAGTGGCTATTCGAACTGGTTAGGAAGAAGCGGTCCGGAACTTTCAAATGGAGTTAAAGATTTCCTTTGAAGAAGGGATTATTAAGTGCTGTTCCTAATTGATTTCATCCGTTGTCTGACATATTACTGACTTATTTTTTCTTTATGATAGTAGAAAAGGGTTCGTAGACAATAGTTAATTGCAGGAGTTATCATAAATAGTATATTTATAAACTTCACTTTCTAAATGTGAGGAGTTGTAATTGTGAAAACAATTTTAATTGTCGAAGATGAAATACCGATTAGCCAAGTGCTAAAAGTATATTTACAAAAGGCAAATTTCAATACAGTTCATGCCTTTGACGGCGAAGAAGCGATAGAAATGTTTACTGCAAATAAACCAGCACTTGTACTTTTAGATGTGATGCTCCCTAGAAAGGATGGCTGGGCGATATTAAAGGAAATTCGCCGGCAAAGTGATTGTCCTGTCATTATGCTAACAGCATTGGGTGATGTCAATTATCGGCTAACTGGATTAAATGATGGAGCAGATGATTACATTTCCAAACCTTTTATTGCGGAGGAAGTTGTTGCAAGAGTGAACGCCGTTTTAAGACGCTCACAAAAGAATGATGGACCTGTAAAAAGCTTTGGGCAATTACAAATAGACCTCAAGTCCCATCGGGTAACTATTAATGAAGAAGAGATTGAATTGACCCCGCGTGATTTATCATTGCTCCTGTTTTTGGCAGAAAATCCGAATCAGACGTTTACAAGGGATCAGCTGATTGAGCATGTGTGGGGCTGGGAGTATGAGGGCAGTGACCGTGCGGTTGATTTAGCAATTAAGCGATTGAGAAAATCACTTCATAAATGGCCAGTGTCTGATGGCGAAATTAAAACACTTCGAGGATTGGGGTATCAATTTTGTGTTAATAAAAAACAATAAGCGAATCTCATTGCTGCGATATTGGACGAGCCGTTACTTAATCACACTTTGTATTGGTTTAGTTGTTATTGCCATTATTTCAGCTCTATGGATTCGGCATACAACGCTTGAGAACCGATTAGATATGACTAAGCTGATGGCAGAGGAAATTGCCGATCGGTTTGTTGATATAAGTGAGGGCCGTCCGATTTCTAAAGGAGATGTGCCTGGATCCCTTACCGATCGAGGAAGATTTATGAATATTGAAAGTGATCCTTCTATTTATATCGTTGATATGGGTGGTACCATACTTTCAAGTAATCGATCGTCTAAGCAAGTATTTCAGCAGTTTCCCCGTGTCATATTACAAAATGAAGAGAATGTTCAAAAGTTAAGATTAGAGGAAAGTGGACGAGATTTTTATGTAGTCAAGGCACCGATTGTCACACAGAATTATTCCTTTGGATGGGTTGTCATTATTGAATTAGAGGATAACTTAACACGTGTAAATCAGGAATACCGCCAGTTGGCGATCATGATTATTAGCCTTGCCCTGTTAGGCTGGGCAGCCATTTATTTCCTCTCGCGCAGGCTAGCAAATCCGATTAAAGATGTGGCAAGAGCCGCCAAACAAGTTCAAGCAGGCGATTATAATATCCATCTTCCAGAAGATATGAAGGAGCAGGAAGTATATGACCTAGTTCAATCGTTTAAGGAAATGTCTAACCGTCTGCAAAAATTAGAAACTCTCCGTACAGAATTGCTGGCAGGTGTGACACATGAATTAAAAACACCTGTTACTTCAATTAGCGGGCTATTGCAGGCACTTAATGATGACGTCGTTTCTGGGGAGGATGCAAAGGAATTTTTAGCCTTGTCTTTAAATGAGACAACTAAAATGAAAAAAATGGTGGAGGATTTATTGGCCTTTAATTCATTTGCAGCGAATGCGATTCCAGTGAATAAGGAAAATCATTCGATCAATGTGTTTATGGATGATTTTATCCATCAATGGGAAGTGATTCAGGAGGATGAAATGATTGACTTAATCTTCACTCCTCTTAAGAAGGACAGAATGGTACAAGTCGATCCTATTCGACTCCAGCAGATTATTACGAACCTGCTTAATAATGCAAGACATGCGATTGAAGGAAAGGGAAGGATAGATGTAACTCTTGCTGAAGTAAACAATGAGCTTACAATTGATATCAAGGATTCAGGCAGTGGAATTCCTCCTGATGAACAAGACCTAATCTTCGAACGATTTTTTAGAGGGGAAGGGAAAAAATATAAGATTAGAGGACTTGGCCTTGGATTGCCATTCAGCAAGATGATCGCACAATCACTAGGAGGGGATCTAGTGCTCATAGATAGTTCTTCTTCTGGTACGACATTTCGCATTACCTTGCCAATGATGAGTTAGATAAAGTGGAATTTCAATCAGCGGGGGCTTAATTCCCTGCTGATTGATAGTTGCACTATTCGAGCATGTACTGGCTATTGATCTCCCGCTTGAATTTTTGATTCCCTCAACTTCTTGAAGCAGGGGTCTTACAGAGCGTTAATCTGCGATAATTAAATAATGCACAATTGGATGCCTGTGCTCTATATGAGCGGGCATCTTATTTTTGATCATATTTTCCTCCAATTACTCAAAAATTAGTAAAAAAAACAATTGACCTTCACGTTGCGTAAAGGTGTAAGGTTAACTTAAGGAGGTGAGCGAATGGAATATACCGTGCAGAAATTAGCTCAATTAGCAGGAGTAAGTGCGAGAACCCTTAGGTATTATGATGAAATAGATATTCTCAAGCCGGCAAGAATTAATTCATCAGGATACCGGATATATGGCCAAGCAGAAGTCGACCGATTGCAGCAAATCTTATTTTACAGGGAGTTAGGTGTTGGTCTAGACAGCATCAAAAACATCGTAACTGCACCTTCTTTTGATGGGGCTAAGGCGCTTAGGGAGCATCGCGAAAAACTCCTTGAAAAAAAGAAACAATTGGACAGATTAATTGCGAATGTAGATAAGACAATTGCTTTAACAGAAGGGAGAATGAAAATGTCTGATAAAGAAAAGTTTGAAGGATTCAAGAGGAAAATGATCGATGAAAATGAAGAGAAATATGGGAAAGAAATTCGTGAAAAGTATGGGGAGGATACAGTAGAAAAATCAAATGCCAAAGTGATGAACATGTCACAGGAGGATTATGAAAAAGTTACAAGTCTTGAGATGCAAGTGAAAGAAACTTTATCTCAAGCATTTGCTTTAGGTGATCCTGCAAGTGACATTGCCCAAAAGGCGGCAGAGCTGCATAAGCAGTGGCTATGCTTCTATTGGAAAGAATACAGCAAAGATGCACATGCAGGTCTTGCACAAATGTATGTGGATGATGAAAGATTTACTGCCTATTATGATAAGGAACAGCCAGGGACTGCGGAATTTTTGAGAGATGCTATTCATATATACACTGGCATGAAAAAATAGATGCACATTAAAACGATTGGATAGAAATATCCGGTCGTTTTTTTTTGTTTCGAAAAAGTTCCTGACATCTTCCTGACACATTGCCCCTTTAAAGTATGTCTTGTAAGGCAAATAAAACATATTCTCGAAAGTTGAAAAACTTGATTAAATACAAATGAAAGAAGGGTTCATGATGAATGAGCAAGACCAATTTAATGAAGGAAGCCGTACAGAAGTGAAACAGGTGAAGGGGTCCAAATTAAAGGGTGTTGTATCAACTGTTTTAGCTGGAGTGATTGGGTCTGCTCTAACACTGACAGCACTGCCGTACTTACCGAATTCAAATACGAGCGAGGAGACGCCAAAAGCAATCGTTTCAGAGGAGCATACCGACACGCAAACAAGCGGTAAATTGAATGTACAGCAAGTATCTGCTAATTCCATCGCAGATATGGTTGAGCAGGCATCGAAGGCAATTGTAGGCATTGAGAATATGCAGCAGCAAACCAACCGTTTTAATCAGACGAGTGAGGCTGTGAATAGAGGTACTGGTTCTGGAGTGATTTTTAAGAAGACAAGTGATGCCGCATATATTGTCACAAATAATCATGTGATTGAGAATGCCAATGAAATTGAAGTATCTCTCCATGATGGGAAAAAGGTTAAGGCTGAATTAATAGGGACAGATCCATTGACAGATATTGCTGTCTTGAAGATTGCTGGTGATGTAAAAGTAGATACATTAGCATTTGGCGATTCCTCCAAGCTGCGGGCGGGGGATCAAGTGCTAGCAATTGGAAATCCGCTCGGACTTGATTTATCAAGAACAGTCACACAAGGAATAGTTAGTGCGGTTGATCGAACCATTGCTGTTTCAACATCAGCAGGGGAATGGGAATTAGAGGTCATTCAAACGGATGCAGCCATCAATCCCGGGAACAGTGGTGGAGCACTTATAAATGCATCAGGTGAATTAGTGGGAATTAATAGTTTAAAGATTTCTGAGAGTGGGGTCGAAGGGCTAGGGTTCGCGATTCCGAGCAAGGAAGTGCAAACAATTATTAATGAACTGATTGAAAACGGGCAAGTAATTCGCCCATACTTGGGAGTTGGGTTAGCTAACTTTGAAGAAATTCCACAATTCTATTTGCAAAACATTCCTAGTGGTGTCAAACAGGGAGTTATTGTAACAACAATTGATCCGAATTCAGCTGCAGGAAAAGCAGGACTTCAAACAGAGGATATTCTTGTTTCAATAGGAGGGAATGAAATTGCTAATGCAAATGAATTACGGAAATATTTATATACCAAGTATTCCATTGGTGACAAGGTGAAAATTGAATTTTACCGTCAAGGAAAGCTGAAGACCGTTGAAGTTACATTAACAGGCAACCAGTCTTCGAATTAATCAATGTAAAAGGAGAAAAGAATGAAGAAAACAATATGGATATCAGGATCTGCAATTTTAGCCATTGCTCTTTTAGTTACCATTTTTTCAATGTCGGAAAAGAATGTAGCTAGTGTGAATGGAGAAAAAATTAGTGAAAAAGAGCTGAATGAGCTGCTCGTTGCTCAGTATGGAACAGAAGCATTAGATTCATTAATAACAGAGAAAGTTATTAGCCAAGAAAAGAAAAAGGAAAAGATCAAGGTAAGCAAAGAGGAACTTGATGCCGAAATGACAGCGTATATGGAATCCTATGGCGGAAAAGACGCATTCGAAGAAATCCTTGCAAATAATGGAGTCGAACGATCCACTATTGAAAAAAAATATTGAGAATTACTTGGTAACGAAGAAACTTCTTGAACCAAGAATTAAAATTACTGATGAGGAAATGAAAGAGTATTTTGAAGAAAATAAAGACAGTTACGCCCAAGCTGAACAGGTTCAAGCAAGTCATATTCTCGTGGAAGACGAAGCTACCGCAAAGGAAGTTCGCAAAAAACTTGATGAGGGGAAGGATTTCGCAGAATTAGCTGCTGAATATTCAACGGATTCATCAAATAGTAATTCGGGAGGAGATCTAGGTTATTTCGCACGCGGAGAAATGGTTTCAGAGTTTGAAGATGCGGCCTTCGCTCTAGAGACAGGGAAAATCAGTAATCCAGTCAAAACAGAACATGGATATCACATCATAAAGGTCACCGATAAAAAGAAAGCGAAAGAAGCTGTGTTTGATGATGTAAAAGACGAAATAAAAACAGCGTTGTTCGATACAAAGATGGAAACGGAATATACAACCTGGCTGGATGAGAAGTTTAAAGAGTATAAGATTGAAAATTATTTAGATGTCTAAGGACTCGATCAATAAAAAAGAGCATGGAGAATCATTTTCCCCATGCTCTTTCTAAATTCATTATGATTCACTCTTTAGCAATCGCACACTTTCATCAAATTCCTTCTCAATAGTTGGATTGTGACGATAAGTGATTAAGCTGACAATGACAGAGAGAATTAAGTTGATCGCAAAGCCAGGCACGATTTCATATAGTGTGTCGCCAAGGCCAAGCTGCTTCCAAATGATAACAGTAATTGCCCCCGCAATCATTCCTACAAGTGCACCCCAATTGGTCATCCTCTTCCAGAATAAGCTTAGAAGAATAACTGGGCCAAATGAAGCTCCAAATCCTGCCCAAGCGTAAGCAACAAGACTTAAAATCGTATTATCTTGCTCTAATGCTAGTAGTGCTGCAACGATTGCAACTACTAAAACAGCCATTCGGCCAAAGAATACAAGCTCTTTATCCGATGCATTTTTCTTAAATAACGTTTTGTATAAATCTTCTGTTAATGCGCTTGAAGTAACAATTAATTGTGAAGATACAGTGCTCATAATGGCAGCGAGTACTGCAGCTAATAAGAATCCGGCAAATAATGGATGGAATACAATTTGGCCTAATACTAGGAAGACTGCCTCTGGATTATCCAATGTATACTGAGTATTCTGGTGGAAAAAGGCAATTCCGATTAAAGCCATAAATACTGCACCTAATAATGAGAAAATCATCCAGCCCATCCCAATGCGGCGAGCGCTCTTTGTTTCTCTAACGGATGAAATCGCCATAAAGCGAACGATAATATGCGGCTGGCCAAAGTAGCCAAGACCCCATGCCATTGCTGAAATAATCCCCAATGTTGTCGTTCCTTTAAAGAAATCAAGCAGTGTAGGATCAATAGCTCGAATCGATTCGAAAGTGCCACTGAATCCACCAGTATGTGAAAGTGCTAATGCTGGTACTAGAATTAAAGCAAGTAACATCATCAAACCTTGAATGAAATCGGTATAGCTAACTGCTAGGAAACCGCCAAACAATGTATAGGCTACAACAACACCTGAAACGATCAGCAGTCCAAGATGATAATTCACATTAAATGAGCTTTCGAAGAATACTGCCCCAGATACCATCCCTGATGAAACATAGAAAGTAAAGAAAACAAGGATAACAATGCCGGAAACTATTCTTAATAATTTTGTTGAATCTTTAAAACGGTTTTCTAAATACCCTGGAATCGTAATGGAATCGTTTGCAACTTGCGTATAGCTTCGCAGGCGTGGAGCAACAAAAAACCAGTTCGCATAAGCACCAAGTGTTAGTCCGATGGCAATCCAAGCATCAGCTAAACCGCTAACATAAATTCCGCCGGGTAACCCCATTAATAGCCATCCACTCATATCTGCTGCCCCAGCACTTAATGCAGTTACTGCAGGTCCTAGTGAACGTCCGCCGAGCATATAATCGGTTAAATTGCTTGTTTTTCGGTATGCATACCAGCCGATTATTAACATAGCTACCATATAAATACCGATAGAGATTAATTGAAGACCTGAATCTGTCATTTGCATTTCCCCCTTTGGACTAAAAGAATAAATTATAACTAGAATAGAATTAAAACTATAAATATTCTAACATCCATTGTCGAAAAACGCGATGGTAAAAGTTAATAAAAAATACATATTTTTTTCGAATATGATCTTGATTTGTTGATTTCACTTGATCTTTTTAATCGAATAATTGTTTTATTATACATAATCATATGTTATTAATCACCAAGGTTTCATGAAAGTAACATAAATTACTTTTCTATTCTGAAGCTAATATTATTATTTTTATATAATTATGTGAGAGGGATTAGTTATGAAATTAATCCTTTATTTAAAAAGCTTCCTTTTTCAGAGGTTTTTACTCTTATGGTTTTTATTGATAAGATGTAGGGAGACTTTATCGATAAAAAAGTAGATCGGGTGAACATATGAATAAAGCAATTAAGCTAAAAATAAAATCAGCACATAGTAAAGGATTTCAGGCAGGTTATCCGCTAATAACTGAGAATGCAGTCGAACAATTTCCGAAAGGGCTAACAGAAGGAACACTCATTGATCTTCTTGATGAGAAGAATCGTTTCCTCGCTAAAGGATATTATGGGATACAAAATAAAGGGAGGGGCTGGATATTAAGCAGAGATCAGCATGATGTGATTGATCAAAGTTTTTTTGAAAAGAAATTCAAAATAGCAATAGAGAATCGGGAGTCTCTATTTAAAGATGAAGATACGACTGCATTCCGGATTTTCAATGGGGAAGGCGATGGAGTTGGCGGTCTAACGATTGATTACTTTAATGGGTATTATTTAGTGACATGGTACAGCGAAGGAATCTATCATTTCAAGGATGCCATTATTCAAGCACTAATAAATGTGGCAGATATGAAAGGGATTTATGAGAAGAAACGTTTTGCTGTTAAGGGTACTTACATTGATGATGATGACTTCGTGACAGGAGAGCGTGCTAATTTTCCGTTGATTGTGAAGGAAAATGGGATAAATTTTGCTGTCTATTTAAATGACGGTGCAATGGTCGGCGTATTCTTGGATCAGAGGAATGTGCGCAAGGTTATTCGCGACAAGTATGCAGAAGGAAAAAGTGTGCTGAATACTTTCTCGTACACAGGGGCTTTCTCTATAGCTGCTGCACTAGGCGGAGCTTCGAAGACAACAAGTGTCGATCTTGCTAATCGCAGTAAAAGCAAGACAATTGAACAGTTCAGTGTCAATGGAATTGATTATGATGCACATGACATCATAGTAGAAGATGTTTTTAATTATTTTAAATATGCAGTTCGCAAGCAGCTTTCATTTGATATGGTCATTCTTGACCCGCCAAGCTTTGCGCGTTCGAAAAAGCATACCTTTAGTGCAGGAAAGGATTATCCAGCACTCCTTGAGCAAGCCATTCAAATAACTGCTAAAAATGGGATTATAGTTGCTTCATCTAATTGCAGTACATTTAATATGAAAAAATTTAAAGAATTTATTGATAAAGCCTTTAGAGTAACAGGCGGAAAATATAAAATTCTTGAGGAATATAGCCTTCCTGAGGATTTTAAGGTAGTGAAAGAATTCATAGAAGGGGATTACCTTAAAGTAGCCATTATAAAGAAGCTTTCATAAGATTGATTGATTTTAGAAAAGAAGAAAGGTGCATGCTCAAAAGCTATGCACCTTTCTTTCTGCTATTTTAAACGAGAATATAACTTTTGAGTTAGGAAATTGTCTAGCGCAAGCGCCTATCGTCTATCGCCTATAAAACTTCAGGCCGCCTCCCCTGCGATAAGTCAACATCTGTTCACTCTCGCTCACCGTGATTCATTTATCGAAAAGAACCGGTCCTTCTGTGTTTGTACGGCGCTTGCGCTTTTCTTATACAACCCCTTGTACAATCATCGCATCGGCGACTCGGATGAATCCTGCAATATTAGCACCTACAACAAGGTTGCCAGGATAGCCATATTCTTCTGCCGCTTTCATACTATTGCGGTAAATACTAGTCATGATTTCACGAAGTTTTTCATCTACTTCCTCAAAAGTCCATGATAATCTTGCACTGTTTTGTGCCATTTCTAAGGAAGACACAGCAACCCCGCCAGCATTGGCTGCTTTTGCAGGTGCGAAAAGGATATCGTTTTTCAAGAATATGTTAATGGCTGCTAATGTGGATGGCATATTCGCCCCCTCGCCAATAGCCTTTACTCCATTGGCAACAAGTACTTTTGCCGAACAGTCATCAATTTCATTTTGCGTAGCACAAGGCAGAGCAATGTCACATGGAATCGACCAAATGCCAGAACAGCCTTCGACATATTGGGCATGGGGCTGCTCATAGACATACTCACAAATACGTTTCCCTTCTATTTCCTTTAAACGTTTCACTGTTTCAAGGTCAATCCCGTTTTCATCATAAACATAGCCATTTGAATCACTGCAGGCAACAACCTTTGCACCTAAGTGAATGGCCTTTTCTATTGCATAAATTGAAACATTGCCAGAACCGGAAACAATGACGGTGCTTCCCTCAAAGCTAAGCCCTTTATCAGCTAACATTTCCTCGACGAAATATACTGTCCCATAGCCGGTTGCTTCTTTCCGTCCTAAACTGCCTCCATAACCGACACCTTTCCCAGTTAAGACTCCTGCTTCATAAGCTCCGCGAAGCCTCTTGTACTGTCCAAACATATAACCAATCTCTCGTGCACCAACGCCGATGTCGCCAGCAGGGACATCGATATCAGGGCCAATATACTTACTTAACTCTGTCATAAAGCTTTGTGTAAAACGCATGATTTCGCCATCGGACTTTCCCTTTGGATTAAAATCAGCGCCCCCTTTGCCGCCGCCTATTGGCTGACCAGTTAAGGAGTTTTTAAAAATTTGTTCAAAGCCAAGAAATTTAATAATGCTGGCATTTACTGAGGGGTGGAAACGGATGCCTCCTTTATATGGTCCAATTGTGCTGCTATATTGAACTCTAAACCCGCGGTTTACTTGGACTTTACCCGTATCATCCATCCAAGGCACACGAAAGGAAATCACTCTTTCCGGTTCCACGATTCTTTCAAGGATTCCATGATTCATGTATTTGGGATGTTTTGAGAATACAGGTACAAGTGAATCGAATATCTCCTCAACTGCCTGGTGAAATTCATATTCGAAAGGATTACGCATTTTAACTATTTCAAACACTTTATTTACATAATCCAGAGCAATATTTGTTTCGCTGTTCTTCACTTCTTCTAATGTTTGCATAGTTGATCAAGCCTCCTATATAAAGATGAAACTGTATAATTACTCAAATGGTTGAATTTTCTAATAAGAAAATTTTATAATAGAAAAATAATCTGAACAATATGAATTATAGATAAGACCAATGCCTGTATGAGATCATTAGAGAAGGAGGGGACTATTTTGGAATTGCGGCAGATTCAATATTTTATGGAAGTTGCAAAAAGAGAGCATGTAACTGAAGCAGCGGTTGCCTTACATGTTGCACAATCAGCTGTCAGCAGGCAAATCTTTAATCTAGAAATGGAGTTAGGGGTTGATTTATTTTTTCGTGAGGGGAGAAATGTCCGGCTAACCCCGATAGGAAAGATATTTCTGGAGCATATGGAGGAAGCAATGACGGTTATCGAAAATGCTCGGAGAGAGGTCGACGAGTATTTAGATCCAGAAAAGGGCACGATTCGCATTGGATTTCCAAGCAGTTTAGCTGCCTATACTTTGCCGACTGTGATTTCTGCATTTAGCAGGAAGCATCCAGATGTGAAATATCAGCTTCGGCAAGGATCCTACCATTCACTTATTGATGGAGTGATCAAAGGGGAAATGGACATGGCGCTTCTTGGCCCGGTACCAAAGGAAGAAAAAAAGGTCCATGGGCATATTTTATTTACTGAAAAAATGGTTGCCTTACTTCCAAATAGACATAAGCATGCAGATAAGAAGTCGTTAAAATTAAGCCAGCTGCGGGACGATTCTTTCGTTCTATTTCCAAACGGGTATATTTTGCGAGAAATTATAATGAATGCCTGCCACCAGCAGGGATTTCAGCCAAATGTTTCATTTGAGGGAGAGGATATCGATGCCATTAAAGGGTTGGTTTCAGCAGGACTTGGCGTGACTGTTATTCCTGAAATTACATTAATCGATAGCTTGCCGCGCCAAACTGTTAAGGTTCCCGTTGTCGATCCTCAAGTTACTCGAACCGTTGGCATTATTATCCCAACCGACAGAGAAATGCTGCCGACAGCAAAGCTATTTCACGAATTTACAATTGAATTTTTCCATATGCTAGGAAGTTTTCAAAACTAAATAGGTGCCTATTGGCTATTTGTAGAAAAAATATTTTTCATTAGATAAAAAAACACGGTGGATGCCAATTAAGGCACCATCGTGTTTTACTTAATCAATTATTCTAATCCCTCAATCACTAATTCCTTTGCAGGCAAGAATGACTCCCCTGTATCTAAATATTTAACCTTAACAGAATCGCCCTCTTGTAAGTAAATGGCCATTGGGCTAATTTCAGAAGAAATCACATAACTTTGGCGGTTACTTAATAAGAAGGAGATAGTTGTGAAATCACCGCTCTTTTCTTTATACACTCTTATGATTGTTCCGCTTATTTGCTTTTCCTCTGCTTTTGAGCTGCCATCAACCGTTCCACCGCCCCGTTGCAATGCGGTTTTGTACAGCTTCAATGCTTCATTTGGAGTCGAGGCATAAACAGATATTTCTGGATTAGCTGCTGAAACAATAAAGTAATTTTGCAGAAATCCATTTGCATCCAATACTGGTGTCAGCCAGCTAGCTTCGCCATAGAAATTATAGAGAACAGGCATTTCTCCGTCCCATTTCTTTTCAATAAACTTTTTCTCGATTATTTGCAAAGCTCCCTGAGAATCCATATAGGACTCTTCAAGATTTCCTGTATAGTAAGTGGCTTCCCCAGTCCTTGAGTTTGTTAACGAATATCCAAGCATTGAGTCTACCCCTTCTTTGGGGCTCGTAAAATCGGTGAAATAAAACATCTCTCCATTTTCATCAAAAATCGGGCTGACATTTGCTTCAGTTCCTTCATCAGATGGCAGCTTTACATCCTTTTTGCCAAACTTACTATTCCAAAATCCATGAATATAATTACCGAAGTAACTATTTTGAAGGCTGACCACTTCAGGTGAAACGGCCCCGTCAATGAAGGATGGTACATCTTTTAAAAGATAGTTCTTTGTATTTCCCGTTTTTGGATCGACAGCAACGATCCCTTTCACATCAAATCCATTTCTGGCTGAGACAAATTGGCCGTATGAGCGAATGTAATGAGGTCTGCCTTCATCATCAATCTCTAATTGGACATCCCCATGGAAAATATACTGCGGATACTGCATCCGAATATGGCGTTCTATATTTTTGCTGAAATAGGAGGAAGGTGTATAGACCATCTCTGCTTTTATGAATTTGGGATTTGCAGAGGAATCGGTAGCACTGATTGTAAAATAGCCTGGTGTCTCATCTCCATTCAGCCATTTGAAAAAGCCGGAAAATTCAACAGGTGCAATATAGACATATTCCCCGTTAACTTTTTGAATCTGCAGATTCCCTAATTCATAGTAACTAGTATTTGGAACTTGCCCGAATGCCTTCTTCATTTTATTCCGCGCAAATTGTGGAGGAACACTTGCTGGTGTTTCATTTTCGTCAAATGTTTCAATTTCAGTTTTTATATCCATTTTTGCAATTTCATATTTTTCATCTGCGTTAAATAGAAAGGATGAAAGAAAGAATACAGCCATTGCAAGGCTTGCTAGAAATAAGACTGCTTTAATCATTCTTTCTTTTCCAGTCGAAAGCACGGCACCAGCTGCAGTAATAATGACAGCTAACATCCATAATGAAGATAGATTTCGATCAAGATTTGTAACATAGTAGAAGACATACACACCGATGATTAAAAGGATAATAGCTGTGAAAAGATACCTTGATTTTAACTGCTTTTTTTCTTCGTTTTTATTTTTAGAAAAAGGAATTAGCACAAGGGCAGAGGCTAATCCAATAATTAGTGAAAACAATAAGATTTGTCCCATTTGATCACCTCTTTGAAAAATTTTATTTCCTTACTATACGGATATCATACGAGGAAAGTTTCATCTCTATTTGTATGTGTTATGACTTTAGATAGATTTGCTAAATAAAAATTGACAGTTGTCTTAGATTTTATTAAATTTTATTTATATTCTAATTATTTAGAATATAATAGAAACAAAGGGGATGAAATAATGGGGAAAACGGTTCAAAAAAGTAATCGAATGAAAGGGAATGGTGAGGATTTTGAGAAAATGGTTCGTTCAAGTCAATTTAACGAACTGATGGCTGCAAAGAAAAAATTTTTAGTTCCTTCAATTATTATATTTTTAGGTCTGTATTTATTATTTCCAATTCTTATTTCCTATACTAATGCACTGGACAAAATCGCTATTGGGGATATTTCATGGGCATGGGTATATGCCCTATTGCTGTTCGTTATGACTTGGGTAATGGCAACCATATACATGAAAAAATCTGCTGTGTTTGATCGTATGGCAGAAAAGGTCTGGAAAGATGAAGAGTTGGAAAGGAGAGAAGCGAAGTGAATCTTACCGTAGTCGTCTTATTTCTATTAATAGTTGCAATGACTCTGGCCATTACTTACTATGCTGCGAAAAGGACAAATACAGCAAATGAATTTTATACGGCTGGGGGAGGATTAACAGGGTGGCAGAATGGTTTAGCTATTTCGGGAGACTATTTATCTGCAGCCTCTTTTCTTGGAATCGCGGGTGCAATTGCTTTAAGCGGATTCGACGGGTTCTTATTCAGTATTGGTTATCTTGTTGCATACTTAGTCGTTTTATTTATTGTAGCCGAACCGCTGCGTAATCTCGGGAAATACACATTAGCTGATATGATTAACTCACGTTTTGATGCTAAAAAAGTAAGAGCTACCGCTGCTCTAAATACGATTACTATTGTTATTTTTTACATGATTGCCCAATTAGTTGGTGCAGGTGCCTTAATCAAGTTATTATTCGGGATTGATTATTGGTTAGCGGTATTAATTGTTGGTGTCATGATGACAGTCTATGTTTTATTTGGAGGGATGACAGCAACAAGCTGGGTACAAATTATTAAAGCCGTTCTGCTAATGCTTGGTACAATTATCATTTCCTTTTTAGTTCTTTCTCGTTTCCACTTCAACATTTTTGAAATGTTTTCCACCATGAAAACAGCAACACCATTAGGTGAAGCCTACTTAAACCCAGGTGTAAAATATAAGGTGCCACTCGATACTCTTTCCCTCATGATCGCGCTTGTATTCGGAACAGCGGGACTCCCACACATACTAATGAGATTTTTCACAGTAAGAGATGCTAAAACCGCAAGAAGTTCCGTTATTTGGGCCACCTGGATTGTTGGCATATTTTATGTCATGACAATATTCCTTGGCTTCGGAGCCGCAGCATTTGTTGGAGCGGATGTTATTCAAGCTAGTAATGCAGCTGGGAATATGGCTGCCCCATTACTTGCCAAAGTATTAGGCGGAGATATCTTAATGTCATTTGTTTCCGCAGTAGCCTTTGCAACGATTTTGGCAGTTGTTGCAGGTCTAGTTCTATCTGGTGCTTCAGCTTTTGCTCATGATATTTATGGACAAATCATTAAAAA
Organism: Cytobacillus praedii; assembly: GCF_001439605.1. Taxonomy (GTDB): domain Bacteria; phylum Bacillota; class Bacilli; order Bacillales; family Cytobacillaceae; genus Cytobacillus; species Cytobacillus praedii. Next base: position 351,452 of record NZ_LMBX01000002.1, on the reverse strand, counting down.
AGGAAAAGCATCAGAGAAAGAACAGATGCTGGCAGCAAAATATGCTTCACTAGGTGTTTCTGTGTTTTCTATTTTACTAGCGCTTTTTGCTCAAAATTTAAACGTAGCATTTCTTGTCTCTCTAGCCTTCTGTGTAGCTGCCAGTGCAAATTTGCCTGTTATTATTTTCACAATATATTGGAAGCGTTTTAATACTGCTGGGGCAATGACAGGAATGATCTCGGGTCTGGTGTCTGCTCTTATACTTGTAGCTATTAGTCCGAGTGTCATCTCTCCGGTCGAGGGGGCAGCATTATTTACAGGCAATCCTATTTTTCCATTAACAAATCCTGCCTTGCTATCTGTTCCAATCGGCTTTATCGGGTCGATTATAGGTACACTTGTCTCCAGCAAACAGGATGCAAAACGGTATGCCGAGGTAAAGGTAAAAGCAAATACTGGTTATCGTGAGCCGTTGTCTTAAGTATAGGGGGAAGGACAAAATTTTTGTCCTTTCCCTTTTCTTTTATTTCAATAAGTTTATAAATATAAGGAGGAAAAGAGCAGGAAGTAAGAGAATGAAATAGTACTAGACGTTCAATTTTTTCTTATGAAAGGATGGTTTATATGCAGTCTAGACCAAAGGAAAATGAATATGCGCCTTATTATTCTGGATATGTTGGTTTAGTTCCGGATGGCGATATCGTACATATATTAACGGAGCAAGTGGAGGAAACGATTCAGCTTCTACAGGGAATCTCTGAAGAACAGAGCCTTTTTCGATATGCTTCTGGAAAATGGAGTGTTAAGGAAGTGATTGGGCATGTAGCAGATACAGAGCGAATTATGGCGTATCGTCTACTTTGCATTGCTCGCGGGGAAACGGTATCGCTGCCCGGTTTCGATGAAAATCCATATGTACTGAATGCCTTCTTTGATCGCTTACCTATTAAAGAGCATATTGAAAATTTAAGGGCTGTGCGGCAATCAACAACTCAATTATTGAAGGGTCTGGATTCTAAAGCATGGGCTAGAATTGGCAGTGCAAATGATGTAGATGTTTCAGTCCGTGCGCTTGCATATATTATTGCGGGCCACGAACGGCATCATCGCCGAATAGTAAAAGATCGCTATTTGCTGTAATAGACTTGATGGAAGAACTGCTAAACTTGTGTTGGCAGTTTTTTATTTTGTAATAAAAAAGTGTCACAAAAATGTATCCTGAACGACTAATCGGTATGAAAGGAAAAAAGTAGGTGAGTGGGAATTGGATAATGAGAAAAGGCATCTCGTGATGGAATGGTATGAATCTTATTATGATGATGTTTACCGGTTTATTTTATATATGCTTGGTGACAAACAGCTTTGTGAGGATTTTGTACATGATACGTTTGTTCGTGCATATACAGCAGCAGAGCGATTCGATCGGCGCTCAAGTGTGAAAACATGGCTATTTAGCATTGCTAAGCATTTAGTGTTAGATGAATTCCGTAAACGAAAGCGAAGAAAGCTATTTCCATTTGAACAGGAAATCCCATCTTCCTTGAATGTGGAGCAACTGTTTGAGAACAAAGAAGCTGTAATTGAGCTGATGAGTGATATTCAAAAATTAAAGCCGAACTACCGGCTGGTAATTATTCTAAAGATGGTTGAGGATTGCTCCACAAAAGAAATCTCAAACATTCTGGATTGGTCTGAAGAAAAGGTACGGAAAACATTATCAAGAGCACTGCATTCACTTAGAAAAATGAGTCGGAAGGAAGAAGGGGGTGGACAGATTGAGCAAACATTTTGATGACCAATGGAAGCACCTTCAACAATTTCAACCTCCGAGTCATGAAAAAGAACAATTAAAGCGAAGAATTTTGCAAACGATTCAAGAGGAGCCTGTAAAAAAATCTCCAGGTTTTCTTCTTCCGCTGAGAGGAATCGTAACGACTTGTCTTCTTGTTCTTATTTGTGGAAGCTTCCTATGGCTGATTCTTCAGCAAAGTGGAGAGCCGCAAACAGCCTCAAATTCCTCTATTGATTATGAGAAGTTTAGTTGGGAACTAGAGGATGTCTATAGTAAGAAAGCAGATGGAGGTTTGGAACTTTTTCAAGAAAAGCAATCCGTGCCAGTCGGGACTGTTAAAGAAGTAACTGAGGAGGAAATGAAAACAATTACAGCGCAATTGCCTATGTATGTGGAAAAGAAACTTGAACATTTCCCCTATCCAACAACGATGTATATTGAACATGTAAAAATGATAGATACAGCACTTAGGTACCATTTTTTCATTCCGAATAAGGAAAAATGGATTTACTTCACATTTGATTATCCGAAGCTTGAATACGCAGAAATTTTCCATGCGATGTCAACATTGGCATTTGAGGGTAAGAAGCCATATAGTCATGATGAGCAGCTGTATGTTAATCACGGATATGGGCTCATGCTTTTTCCAGTTGGATTGAATCCATACTCAATTACTTTATACAAGGAAATTTATTATTGGGATAAAGGTTCTGATAAGGCGTATTCGAAATATATAGAAACCCTCCTTACATCTGGCTGGAAGAAGATAGCGTCTGATGGGAAAAGGCATACATTCGTTTCAGTAGATGGGAATGAGGAAATTATAGTCCGGTGGGGTGGGAAATATTTAACCTATGAATTTGACTATCCCAATAGAGAAGAATAGTATAAAGCGTAAATAAACAGTTGCGTTTCTACAATTGGTAGGGACGCATTTTATTAGGATTAATAGAAGAACAGGAATTTTCAGATATTTTGTCGAATTAGTTCACTAATTAATTATATGAGGTGGACCATGTATGGAATTTGTAATAAATAATGAATGTTTTAACAAAGCAATCACAGAAGTCAGTAGAGCGGTATTAGTAAAAACAACTTTACCTATTTTGTCAGGTGTTAAGATCGTTGCCAAAAGTAATTGCTTAATTCTTGTCGGAAGCAATTCTGATATTGTAATTGAAAAAGTAATTCCTTTAATGATGGATGATAAAAAAGTATTAGAAGTATATGAGACTGGCAGTGTTGTAGTATCTGTAAAATATTTTAGTGAGATTGCTAAAAAGCTGCCTAAAGATATCCATTTAAAAGTAAATGATAAACAATTAGTTACCATTCAGTCTGATGAGATTATTACTACTCTAAATGGCTTTCATTCTGAAGAGTATCCAAGACTTCCCCAATTTGATGAGACAACGTGTATTAAAATCTCAAGCATGGAATTAATAGATATAATTAATCAGACTTCATTTGCAGTTTCTAAGAGTGAGTCGAGACCCGTACTTACAGGAGTAAATTTGTCATTCAATGAAAATCATCTTTCCTGTGCAGCAACTAATTCCCAACGGTTAGCGTATAGAGAAATTCCTATAGAAACAGATGTAAAGGGTTCCTTCATTGTTCCGAGTTCAAGCCTAAATGAGCTAACCAAGCTATTTAAAAATGAAGAAGCTATAATACATATTTATATAACAGATAACTATATTGTGTTTAAGTCAAAAACTCTCTCACTTTTTTCAAGACTAATCGAAGGGAACTATCCTAATATTTCAAGCTTATTGCCAAAGGATGCAAAGACAATAATTGTTATGGACACCAATCAGTTATTAAAAGGGATTGATAGAGCCTGTCTTTTTGCAAATGAGTGGAAAAATAACAATGTAAATCTAGAAATTAAGGAAGGTTCCAAACTAAGAATATCTTCTAACTCAACGGAGATAGGGAAAATAGAGGAAACACAAATGATTAAGATGATTAAGGGTGAGGCAGATTTTAGTATTTCGCTTGATGGAAGCTTTTTAATGGATGCCTTAAAAGCAATAAAAGAAGAAGAAATAAGAATGAGTTTTGGTGGTCCGATGAGACCGGTTTTAATTGAACCTTTAGATAATCCATCTCAACTTCATCTGATCTCGCCAGTTCGGACGTACTAAATCGAATGAGTTCTAACAAAAAAGGATGTGGGAAAATGACACTAGTTTTAGATAAAGACTTAGCCTATCGAGTTGAGCAATCAGAAGTAGATACTCTGCACTCAAGATTAAGCGCGATCCGAGGAATGCCTGGTAATCCTATGGATGTGCAAATCGAAAAATTTGGCAAGGCCACTGCGTTTTCTGTTAAGAAGATACCTGGGCCTTCATTTAATACGGTAAAAGGGTTATCCGATGGGGATGAAATATATATTGATGATATTATTGAGTATTACAAAAGAAGGAATATTCCAGCGCGGTTTGAACTAACCCCAGCAAATGCATCTCCAAAACTATTAACTATTCTCTCCGAAAAAGGGTTTTACCAGAGAGAGTTTCATTCATCTTTATACACATCATCTTTACATGATGTGGAGCCAGAAGCAACTCAAGTAGCTATTCGTAAGTTAAATAAAAATGAGTTTGACTTATTCGCCGAAATTTATATAAAAGGCTTCGGTCTCCCAGATTTCGTAAAGGGAGGAATCGCTCAAAACAATGCTGTTCTTTATGATCTTGAAAATTGGACTTTTTATCTAGCTATTGTCGAAGATGAGCCTGCAGGGATTGGTGTCATCTTTGTTCAGGATAAAATTGCCACACTTGCAGCCGCGGCAACAATTCCACATCTAAGAAATAAAGGAGTTCATCGGGCACTAATAAACGAGCGGCTGCAACAAGCAGCCTTTCAAGCCTGTGATCTAGCTGTTGGCCAAGCGAAGTATGCAAGCATAAGCCAAAATAATATGGAAAGATCCGGCTTGCGCATTGCTTATACAAAAGCAATATGGGTGCAGCAAGAATGATCGTTTGTTCATGAAGCCCCGAAATCAAGGAATCCAGGGAAATTGCTTGCCATGAAGCATCAAAGTCTCCTAAATGCCAAAAATAAGAAGCGGTCCTCCTAAAGGGATCGCTTTTTGTGTGTCTGAAACTTCCAATAGTAAAAGAACTAATTATCTAGAGGGATTTTACTCCTACAGTAAATAATAAATATTTATAGAATATTCCATATTATTATTGCATTCTAAAAAGTTAGAACGTATAATTTATTTAGAATGATAAGTTTAATTAGAAAGGAGTTTATTATGGACTTTAACCCAAAAACAATGGATATCAATTTGGAGCAGCAAAAGCTTATCTCAAGCCCTATACGGGTGAAGATTATTTATTTACTCGATAACCAGGCTATGACAGCCAAACAGGTAGCGGATGAAATGGGAAAGACAGCTGGAAGTATTCATTATCATATCCAGCAGCTGTTTAATGGGGGGATATTGGAAATTGAGGAAATAAAGGAAAATAAAGGGATTGTCGAGAAGTATTATCGCTCGAAAGCAACACAATTTAGATTTAAAGATGAAAATACGCCGGGGCAAAAAAAGAAACGATCAAGGGGCATTAGTTTGTCTTTGACAGATGAAGAGATAAAGGAATTTGAAGCAGATTTCGATAATCTTTTATTGAAATATGTAAAGAAAACGGTTAAAGAAGATGTCACTCGTACGTCTTATCAAGTATACCTGCAGTTTGATGAGCTTCTTGAGGAGGAGGAAAAATAAATGCCAATTGCAGTAAAAAAGAATATGATTTTATTTCTGCTTGGAAAAATGACTGCAGTGCTTGGTTCGTCCATTTACGGGTTTGCAATTGGGCTATATATTTTGGCAGAAACGGGCTCAAGCCTAAATTTTGCTGTAACATTAATCTTAAGTATTTTGCCTAGAATTTTGCTTTCCCCGATTGCTGGAACGCTTAGCGATCGATGGAACAGAAAGAAAATGATTATTATATCAGATTTTGCTTGTGCAATCTGGCTATTGGTTGTTTTACTTTTATTTACTTATGTTTATCCGGAAATTTGGCTTCTGTATGTAGCAACAGCTGTTTTAAGCATCCTCAACACTTTTTATTCTTCAGCGGTCACATCATCCATCTACAACATGGTCGGACCAGAATTTCTGCAAAAAGCTATGTCATTGAACCAGGCAGCAGCTTCACTTTCAACCATATTAGGTCCTGTTCTTGGCGGCATGTTCTTCGGCCTCTTTCAAATCACAACCTTCATGATCATCAACATCATCGCATTTACGATTTCAGGAATTGCTAGTATCTTTATCCAGTATGATTTATTTGCTGAAAAGAAGGAAAAAGAAATAAATAGTACTATATTATCAGATTTAAAGTCTGGTTTCTCATTTGTAAAAAATCAGGTGTTTATTAAGAATTTAATTTTTTTAAGTGTCTTTCTAAATTTTTGGTTCGCTGTATTTCCAGTTGCCATGCCATATTTAGTTCTAACCATCAGAAAAATGGAACCAGTTCAGTTAGGTATAATTGAAGGAACATTCTCCGTTGGGATGATGCTTATGGCAATTATTTTATCTACAAGACCAGAAATAAAAAGAAAAGACCTAACTATTTTTGGCGGCTTAATAGCCATGTCTACAGTCCTTATTTTGTTGGGACTTCCAAATTTCCCAGGGATGATGGGTGTCTCCAATTCCATTCTTTTTCCGTATTTTATTCTAATGGTTCTTCTTCTTTCATCATTTATAATGATTGTAAATATGCCAATTATGGTCCTTCTGCAGAAAAGTACGCCAGATGAATATCGAGGTCGAGTAATGTCCTTGCTGGAAACAGGCGCAGGTGCAATGGCTCCGTTAGGTTACATTATATTTGGCTTTCTTCTTGAAAGAATGCCAGTCTGGATATTGATGGCCATTTGTGGAATGAGCATTATTTTATTAATCCTTTACCATATTAAAAGGAAGGTACTGGTAAATTCATTAAGAGAAGCAGATAGCCCAAAACCAATCACTGCAGACATATGAGAAAAAATCGACAGGCTTCTATCACCTGTCGATTTTTACTCTGCTTTTTCTGAGTGATCAGTAAAAACAGCTTGCAGCAAGTATAAGATCATCCAAATGGTAATAACAAGAAACCCCCAGCCTAAAAACTTTTGTTGAGTTTCTAAATAGTTATTGCATATTTGAATCGGAGAATCGATATACAGCCAAGCCATTAAAGCAAACATAGATAAATAATTTAAGAAGATAAATCCTTTCCCCAATGTTTGCATCTTTTTCCAGCTATCTTTTAAGAATAGCCCCACTAATGGAAGACTAATAAACTTAAAGAGCTCAATATAATACATAGTGACTGCTTCATCTAAAGCACGGGGAAGCATCCAGTACATAGTAATAAAGACAACAAAGATCATGCCAGGGACACCATCCGTATTCCAAGCGGTGAAAAAGGGATGGAATTTCTTTATTAACCTATCTCCTATGAACCACCCTGCTAGTATAAGAAGTGGCAGCTGGACGAGCATATGAAGCAGCATAATGGATTCTAGATAGGCTTTAACAGGAGGAACAACTAATATACCATATAAGATAATACCTAATCCTGTTTGTTTCATGTGTTATTCCCCCGTACCGTTCTTAAGTGTCGTTAAGACAGTATTTGCTGCTTCATCAATTTTTGTAAAATCCATTACTTCAGCTAAATAGCCTTTTCTATCGACTAAATAAAAGGCTGAATTATGTGTAAAGCCGCCCTCGCCATCTGGAATGACAATGACTCCAAACTCTTCCAGTAAATGATCTAGTTCATCCTGGTCAGCTATTCTTGCCATACGCCAAGTTTCCCCGTCACTATCAAAAGCTTTTCTGTATTTTTCTAATGTAGCAACATCATCGCGGGCAGGATCAAAGCTGATGCTTAAAAAAAGGATATCTTCTCCAATCCATGCATTTGGAATTTTGTTATATACCTCTGCTAAATTCATTTCTAGCTTCGGACATACATCTGAACACGCTGTATAAATAAAGGTAAGCATGATATATTTTCCTTCAAATTCTGAAAATGAATATACGCGTCCTTTGCTGTCTTCCAATGTAACATTTGGAAATTTTGGTTTATCCTTAAGCAGTTTGTAGGTTCGGGCACTCTCTGCTGTAAATGCCCGAAACCCATCAGTACCAGCATAAAATAATACACAACCTAATAGAACAGTCAAAAAAATCGCTGCAGTGTTACGCCAATTTCTGCTCATTTATATCGCTTCCTGAAATACCTCTAACTTTTACGTAGCGAATAAAATGAATAATAAAGATTATAAGCCCCAATACGGCAAGTACACCGCCAATTGCACCAAATACAGCAGGAGCCATCCACTCAGGAAAATGGGTCGCCCATCTTCTCGGCGTGCTTATTGCGCCAGAAATTAAGAAGCCAACACTTACACTAATAATGCCAAGCGTATAGCTGATAAAGCCAATCTTATCTAATCCATTTGTTTGTAAGCCACTATCAACTTTAGACAGATAATAAATGAATCCGAAGATCATGACGACAGCACCAAGCCCCATATACATGTGGAAGTGGCCTGGTACCCACTTGGTATTATGCATTACATGATTGACAACAATTGTAGCATCGACGATGGCAGGAACGACACCAACAACCCATCCAAACATAGACATAAAGATTAAGCCAGATGCCATGTCCCATTTAATGCCTGATTTATAAACGATCATTAATGCGCCATAAGCTGTAATAACAAGAACTGGCAAGCCGTTTGCATATGATAATACTTGGCCCATGATGAGCATCCATTTCGGCATGACTGAATCCATTAGCATATGGTGAGTATAGATCACTAAAGTAAATGCTGTTGACATCGTCCATGCAATTAGGAATGGACGATTAGATTTCCATGGACGATTTGTGTAGCGCGGCAGAATTTCATAAACCGCGATTACACCCATATAAATAATCGAGTTAGCAAAAATATGACCGAAAGCATAGGTTAAATTTTTTGCTAAGAGCGGATCAAATGTAAAAGCAGGGTTAACGACATTAATAATATTCATAATCAAAACTGTTGCTCCAGCCGTTAAAGCTGTCACATTAACAATTGTAACCATCGTACTTGCAACAACAGTTGGTGATGGTGCATCTTTTTCTGCTCTTTTTCCAGAAATAACATCCCATCCTAATCCTTTTCCTAGACTTCCATGTTTTTTAATAATGGCTCTGCCTGTATCAATGTAGAGAAGTAAGAACCCAACACCCAGAATGAGCATCCCTACAAGATATAAAAGTGCTCCAGTAACACCCCAGGCTCCTCCAGACAATGCTGGAAGCGGATACAGGAATGTCCAGGCACTTGCATATTTAAATGAAAATACCCCAATTATAACCATAACTACGCCAATTAAAGACAAAATAAGATTTAATTTGAAAACTTTTTTAGATAACTCAACATAGTTTGATAGGAAATACCACATAACTGCTGAAGCTGCTAATGCTGCTCCCCCAATCATGCCAGTTCCATGAATTGTTAAGAATTGATAGAATGCTGCAGGAGGAAGATCCAGCACACCACCTTGAGCCAAAAGCATTAAAATCCCAAAAATCATCATAACAGCAATTACTAATCCGCCAATGATTAAATAAGTTGCTATCAGACTGTTTTTTGATTTAAAATCTCCTGTATTTATAGCCGTAACCATTCTTCAACACCTCCACCTTGTTATTCAGTAACTTCTATTTTGCCGATCATTAAATGATGAGCTAATCCGCAATATTCTAGACATAGAACTTCATACGTACCGGGTTTATCAAAAGTAATATAAACCTTATTTGTGTAATCTGGCATCGCTTGGGTTTGTGCAATTAAATTCAGCTCTGAATCATAAATACCAAACCCATGTGTGACATCTGTGCTAGTGACATGGAATTCAATCGGTTCATCCACTTTAAATTCCGTTTCACTCATTTTCCAGCCAAATTGAATAGCTTCGACATCCACAATTGTTGGGTCATTTCCTGCGCTATAAACTGGCTGGTTGTACGGCAATTCACGAAGGGTATAAATTGTAAGAACGAGCATGACAACAGCTAATGTTGCCCCATAAAAAGTTCGTGCCTTATACCACTTCTTTTTGATAGGCTCATAATCACGTTTTTCTTTTGATTTGAAGGCGACAAATCCAAAAACTGCTGCGATTAAAAGCATAAAAATTAAACTGACAATCCACGCTACTGTTTGAACCATTTCTAATACCTCCCCCAATACTCTGCATATTTTATTGATAAATAGCACCATATCCCCTTTTATGGCGTTTTTAGAATACAAAATTTAGACACAATTAAGCGTGACCCTAGTCACAAAAAATCCATATTTAATTTATTTTATTTTGTATCGTTTTAACCTTAAAAACAGTGGGAGTAAGTATTTAATCCTATTTTTTCAAAAGGAGCCTGATCTGGCGCAATTATTATTATGAATATTCTGGAATTAAAGAAAGAGGGGGGAATCTTTGCGTAGTTTTAATAAAGTAGATTTTCCTTTAATCACTTACTGTGTGCTTCTATTTGTTATTTTGTTTTTACAATGAAAACTGAATTTAATCTGACAGGCTATAGTTATTATGTGGACAATAATTCAAATGTCGTGATTTTTGTAGAGGGATCCTATTGAGGTTGCAGAGGACAAGGCAATACACGTTTTGCAGGCAGTATTGCCGATTACGCAAGCAAATAACTTATGGAAGGTGAATATTTTTCTAATTTCACTATTTGTTGCGGGATTTTTTGTTTTGTTTAATAAAGTATTGTTGCCGAAAAAAACTTTAAAAATGGTATGCTGCGATCTATGTTCTCTGTCTTATTGCCTTTATAATTTGGGATTCTATCTTATATAAAAAAATCATGAAGGAAATAGTCCAGTATACAACTAAGTTATTAGTATAGAAGGGGAATTAAAAATGCAGATCACTTAATTGATCTGCATTTTAATTTTGACATTATTTATCTTTACTTGGTATCGCACAATTTCCGTCTACACAGCTTGCATCCTCTGCCCCTGCTCCTGATAGGTCTTGGAATTTAGGTGCTGCCGCAGATTCTTCTTCCCAGACTTTTTGCAGTGCATTAGCAAAAGTTTCAGGTGGCTGTGCGCCTGAAATTGCATATTTCTGATTGATAATAAAATATGGAACTCCACTAATGCCATATTGCTGGGCGATGGCTTCATCAATGCGAACGTCATTAGCAAAAGCATTTTTATCTTGAAGTGTGTTTAAAGCTTCTTGACGATCTAGGCCAGCCTCTTCTGCAATATCTGCTAATGTATCATGACCACTAATTTCCTTTGATTCTGTGAAGTATGCGTGAAGAAGCTTCTCTGTAAGAACAGCCTCTTTGCCATTGGCTTTTGCATACTTTGCTAAGCGGTGTGCATCAAAAGTATTTGTTGGCTTCATGTCGTCAAAGTTGAATGTTAAGCCAACACTTGCTGCATGCTGCCCAATTCCTTCGTTTGTTTTCTTCGCTTGTTCTACACTCATTCCATACTTTCCAGCAAGTGCTTCATGAATATTTTTGCCGCTGTATTTAGGCGAATTTGGATCAAGCTCAAAGCTTTTGAATTCAACTTCAACTTGATCTTTATAAGGAAATTGAGCTAGCGCATGTTCTAATCTGCGCTTCCCAATATAACAAAACGGACAAACATAATCTGACCATACTTCTATTTTCATATGACCCCTTCTTTCTTAATTAGCTTCCCTTAATAGTAGCATAATCAAAGGGAAATCCATTAAAAAATGCTTACTGCAAAAAATACATTTTCTAAAGAACTGAAAAAAATAAACAACATGAAAGGTTTGGCTCAATATACTAATTGTACCAAGGTGATTTTTATGAAGAAAAATGTATGCAGCTGAAGCATCTATGGCTGCTATAGATTACTAATCAAATCATAATGTGGTGATATCAGGTGAAAACTGATCAGGATCATACGTATATGTTTCAAAATTTACAAGAGAGACATTTGACATTTGAACATGTTTTTACTCGGATCCTTAAGTTCATGAACAGAAATCCTCGTGGAAACTACCGATTAATGGTTGGAACAGATTCTCAGGTTCATTGTAATCGAACTGTATTTATTACAGGGATTGTTATTCAAAATGAAGGGAAGGGGGCGTGGGCTTGTATTCGAAAAAATATTATCCCACGGAAAATGCTTCATTTACACGAACGTATTTCTTATGAAACTTCTTTAACAGAAGAGGTTGTAGCATTGTTTACGACAGAGCGGAAAAACGAAATGATTAACATTGTGCTGCCCTATATTTATCAAGGTGCAACCTTTTCGATGGAAGGACATCTAGACATTGGTGCGGGAATAAGAAATAAGACGAGGGAGTTTGTGAATGAGATGGTGACAAGAATGGAGTCAATAGGAGTGGAGCCAAAAATTAAACCAGATGCATTTGTGGCCTCCAGTTACGCAAACCGATATACGAAATAAAGTGGGGAGCAGCAAAAAAGCACAATGAATTTTTTTCATTGTGCTTCCCATCTTATTTTTTTGTAAGAGTTAGATAGGTTTCTTGAATTTTATCTGCGACAGCTGCTGTTAAATCGGTTGTTGTTTCAGGGAGTGATGACTGTAAAATAGCATTCGCCATTTTTGCCATCATCCCTTCGGCCTTGATATCAAGGTGACCAGTCATGAGACTATTCTGCTGATTAATGGCTTTTACAGTAAAATAACCATGTCCTGAAAATTTTTCATTTAATCCGGTCAAGTTAAAGGTCACCTTTGATGGCTCCTGCCAACTAGTGATAACAACTTTTAACTCAATTTTCTTCTTTAATATTCCGATATCGCTTTTAAAGCTCCATGTGGATTCTTTTTCACTTAAAATATGATGATCAATGTAACCTGGTACAAGTGGTGCCCAATGATCTATGTTACTAACGAATTCCCAAACAAAATGTATCGGTACATTGATTTCCAATTGATGGCTAAAACTTGTCATCATTCCCGCTCCTTTTGATTATTTTCTTGAGATGCTTTCCATGAAAATCTATTCTAAAGTCAGCGGGAGTATTCCATTTTCAAGTGAAGGGGAAATCGGACTATAGTAAAATACCCCTAATTAATTACGAGCAATTATATAAATCAAATAGCCTATATATGCGGCGGCAAGAATGATTCCTTCGAACTTTCCAATTTTAAAATTGGTTCGTGAAAAGACCAAAAGTAAAATGGTTAAAATGATCATTAAAGAAATATCAATGAACATTTTGGGATCGACACCAAGGGGTGAAATAGTTGCTGCAGCACCAAGAACGAACATGATATTAAAGATATTACTTCCAACAATATTCCCAAGAGCGATTTCGCTTTCCTTTTTAATTGCTGCTGTAATAGAAGTGACTAGCTCAGGAAGGGAAGTTCCAACTGCAACAATGGTTAATCCGACTAATGTTTTGCTCATTCCAAATGATAATGCAATGTCTGTAGCTCCATCTACTACTAAATCTCCGCCAAAAATAATCGCTCCAAGTCCAAGAATCGTAAAAAGGATCTGTTTTCCCCAAATGGAGGCATTTGGTTGAGATGCTTTTTCTTCCTTCGTATTGCTGCGGCCCTTTCTTGCTACTTCGAATAAATAGTATAAAAAAACAACAAATAATAGTAATAATATTAATCCATCACTGCGTGTAACAACATTATTGCTAACAGATTCTAATGCTTTGTCGCTAATAAAAATCATTAGGGCAACACTTGCTAGCAGTGTAAAAGGAATTTCTTTGCGAATGGTTTCATTTTCTACTTTTAATGGGTAGATGATTGCGGTTAAACCGACAACAAGTGTGATATTAAAAATATTGCTTCCAACGACATTTCCTATAGCTACATCAGCATTTCCACCCATTGCTGCAAGGATACTAACAGTTGCCTCAGGTGCACTAGTACCAAAGGCTACAATTGTTAAACCTATTAATAATGGGGAAATATGAAGATATGAAGCAATCTTTGATGCACCTTCAACAAAAAAATTTGCTCCAACTATCAATAAGGCTAATCCAATAATTAATAGAATAATGGACATTAGTGATCCAACACCTCACAAATAAATTATTTTACTTATTATTCCCTACTTCTTCTTGCAGCTCTTTAAACCATTTAATTGTTTGTTCCGAATCATTATCATTAATAAATATTCTTCTTTTTTCTAATTCAATATAGATATAGGGGGATGAACCTTTTTGAATAAAAAGTAAAGATTTTCCGTAATCCTTTACTTTAAAATGCCCCTTGGACAGAGTGGGCAGACCGACTCCATTCGTTCTTGCTAAAACCTCTGGCATTTCGTCCATTAATTCTAGTCGCTTAATATCTTTAATACTCCATTCATCCCCATACATCCCTGTAATTTCGAAGCGTTCTTTCTTTACGATTAATTCATAACCTTGATAGCTCGAAAGAGTTAGGGCTGCTAATGATCCAATAACGACAATAAATAGAATGGCATTAATTTTATAACTGCGTTTCCGTTTACTTGGAATTTCATATTTTGATAAATACACTAGTCCTCCCAGTAGGTAAAGAAGCATAAAACCAAATTGAACTTCAACCGCATATGTAAAGGATGTAAAGAGAAGTGGAAGCAAGACTAGCATCCCGATACCGGCTGACAACAGCAGCATACCTGTTCTTTGAGGTGAACCATTGGCAATCAACTGCTCTTTTTCATGTTCATCCCGAGAAGCGAAACCGGAAATAAGCCAATACGCTTTCTTATAACGAATCGCCCATCCTAAAAGGATAAAAAGAACGGAAATAATGATTTGTGTACTAATAAGTCCCATCATATATAAATACCCCCTTTAATGTATAGTTTATACATTTAATTATAATTGATAAGCGGCCATCATAATAGTAGAGAGTGAATGGAGGAAATGACGGAAAGAATGAGCAAAGGAACATATAAAAGGAATCCATTTGAAGGGGTTAATTCTATAAAAAACCAGAAAAACATGCCATTGGACATACTTGCTTGATGAATAAAAATAAGTGCTTCCTCCCTATTCAGAAAATACTGAAAATTAATTAATATGTAGGTTGTAATAATAAATATTTTAAAGGGGTGTTGCATTTGTTAAAGGTCCTATCTAGTTCAGCGTTAGCGTTAGCGTTAACAGGCAGTACGATTTTTGCAGGCATTCATACCGCGGATTCTGCCAGTAAAGACAAAAGTACATATGATATTAGTTTAGCCCACCATGTAGGGGTATCACCGGAACTTGCTGAGCAGGCAAAACTGCTAGGCATTGACCTTTCAAAAGTAGACCCAGCCGAAAAAGTGGCCAGCCATGGGAAGAAGTTTCAACAGGCAGGGGATAATCATGTTGCCTATAAAAAAGCCCTGGGTGATGTTCCTGTCCTCGTTATTTTAGCTAAGTATAAGGATGGGGATGAGCCAATAGGGGATATGAAGGGACAAGTCCCTGCCCACTATTATGAAGATTTAATCTTTGGTACAGAATATAATCCGTACGAGTTAGATGAATTTATTCAGTATGCCGAGTATAACGGAGTCAAGGCACCAACAGATCGTACAATGCAGAATGCTTACAAGGAATCAAGCAATGGGAAAGTGAATCTCGTCCGTAAGGAAAATACTGAATTTGTTTGGGTAGAATTGCCTCATGGTGCTTCGTACTATTTGGATCAAGAGGGGAAATATGCTGAAAATGGCAAGTACGTCAATGGCAACGTGAATGGTGATGCACATACAGGTGAATTTATTCGTGATTTGCTTAAAGCTGCTGATGATCAAGTAGATTTTTCCAAGTACTCAGAGAATGGGGAAGTTCCAAATGTGTTCGTTGTACATGAAGGAACAGGAGCGGAATTCAGCCGTGATCCAGCTCAATTTTGGTCGCATAAGTGGAATATATTAAGTGCTTTATATTATGGAAAGTACTATGAAACTGGTAAAACGGCTCCAGAATATTCTGGTTTGAGCGAGGAAGAGTGGATTAACAAAACAATTGCAGAAGAGATGACTTATGACGGTGTACTTGTGAATAACTACAATATCCAGCCTGGAATTGGCGGAAATGTTGCAGGTTATGATGCAGCAACAGATTCCTATAATGAATCGTTAAAAACGGGACCATTTCCTGCACAAACTGGTGTCTATGCACATGAATTTGGACATGCCTTAGGGCTGCCTGACTTTTATGATACAGTCTACACTTCAGAGGGTGTTGGGAACTATTCAATGATGGCGGGCGGCTCATGGATGCGTTATCCGGATCATGCAGCTTATTCTGGAAATTCACCAACACACTTTGATCCGTTCTCAAAGGTTTTCTTAGGCTGGACTGAGCCAATAGAAGTTACACAGGAAGATGGGGTAAAGACAATTACGCTTCCACCTATTAATCAAGCAAATAGCCAAAACGGCATTGTTAAAATGGAAGTACCGGGTTCAAACGGAACAGAATATTTCTTATTTGAGAATATTCAACAGGATGGATTTAATAAAGGATTGGTACGCCAAGGTGAGAATGCACATGGATTAGTCGCCTGGCATGTGGATGAAAATATTATCAACCTCTATCAAACAGCTGGTTTCCGTCCGAATAACGTAGAGAATTGGCAAAACAAGCGCTTCCAATACAATCAATCCGAAACAGCTACAGACGGAACGGTTGTCACTCACTATGGATTATCTATTCTACAGGCGGATGGAAAATATGACCTTGAGAAAAATGTGAATCGCGGAGACGCAGGAGACTTCTTCAAAACAGGCAGTAAGCTGACACCTGTTTCTGGAAAAGTTCATACGGGTTCGTATTACTTCTGGAAAGGGCAAAACTCAACACCAGCTGATTCTGGTATCCATGTAACTGACATCGTTGAAAATAATGATGGATCAATCACAGCAAAATTTTATTATCAATCTAATCAAGGAAAAGGGAACAAATAATCTTTAAAGCAAAAGCCTGATCTCAAGGGATCAGGCTTTATCGCAGATTAAAGGGCAGTAAGACCCCCACTTCAAGGAAGTCGAGAAAACGAAGAAGCGTAAGTGGGGGATCAACTGCCCGTAAATGCCCGATTGGTTCAACTAACCATCAGTGGGGGATGAAAGCTGACAAAGAACGCCACGTCCTGTGGCAACCTCGGCACCAGCACGTCCCATGCGTCGGAAAAGCCCCACTGATGGAAGTTTCACTTTATTGTGGAGGCGGGATAACCGCAGGAATTCCTTGGCCAGAGCCATTATAATATTGAGGAACTTTGCCAGGATGAAACAAATCACCAATTCGCACCTGATTAGAAACTTCAATAGGACTTTCGATAAGGGGAATGATGACATTCATATGAACCTTTACATTGATATAAACTTCTAGAAATGTATTATTGATACCTGACTCGGCAATTTTAGCTTCTACGTCAGATGTGACATCTCCGATAATTTCTAAGCGTACTGGAATCTTAGGACCCAGGTTTGAAAGTAAGGTCATTTTTGTGGCCATGCCAAGTGGGACGTAATAAATAATACCTGTTTCATTTTTTGTCTTGTCTACATCAATTTCAATATCGTTTTTAAAGTTTTCTAATTGTTCCATATCGCCTGCCTCAACTAAGTTTAAATACTTTTGAACCCTTTTCTGGGACTCGG
Source organism: Cytobacillus praedii (assembly GCF_001439605.1). Classification (GTDB taxonomy): domain Bacteria; phylum Bacillota; class Bacilli; order Bacillales; family Cytobacillaceae; genus Cytobacillus; species Cytobacillus praedii. The sequence goes on along the minus strand of NZ_LMBX01000002.1, from coordinate 333,972 downwards.
ATATGGCTTTATTATAAATTTGAGGGTTGAAGCTATAGCTCGGTTCCCCAGCGTTTTCATGCTTAACAATTAGTTCATTAATATCAATGCTTTCAGAAATGTCTTTATCAATGGCATCATTGATTGCTTGAGCTGCAAATTGGCGAGCCCTTGATTCGGCAATGCCAATTAAGGTCGGTTCAATATTCTTATTAATAATGATTAAACTTCCAAACGTCATTAAAAGAAAAATGATAAAAGAAATAAATAATACATATTTAAATGGCAGTGGGCCTTTAAAACTTCGTCTCCTTCGTATTTTTACTTTTCTAAGCAAAGAATAACCTCCCATTTCAAGTGAAGTTCTCACTCATTTCTTTTTACGTTGATCCATTGCCTGATAGTAGCTCTGAAAATGAATGCATTTATGTCCATTCGGTCATTTGTACAAATATATGTCCAAAACCTAAAAATAAACATAAGCTTTTTGTCTCTTTTTGCAGAAAGGTTTTATTGAAAAAAAAAAAACGTTGATTTGCATTTGCTTCCTGTATTTGGTATTATCTAGAGAATTATTTTTGTTCGGTTTGAAAGGAAAGAATAAGTTGATACTTTTCGCCTGAATATGACTTTGAGCAAGAATAGTAAATTTAAATTGCGTGTGTATACACAAGGAGGAAACAGAAATGGCAACAGGTAAAGTAAAATGGTTTAATGCAGAAAAAGGATTTGGATTCATCGAAACTTCAGAAGGACAAGATGTATTTGTTCATTTTTCAGCGATTCAAGGTGAAGGCTTTAAATCACTTGATGAAGGACAAGATGTTTCTTTTGATATCGAAGAAGGCGCTCGTGGACCTCAAGCGGCTAATGTTGTAAAACAATAAGAAATAAAAAAAACAGACTCTGAAAACTTTTCGGAGTCTGTTTTTAGGTTGTTCATGTATAAATGATCTATTGAACTTCTTGTTTATAATTTAAGTCTGCTTCAGTCAGTAAATCCTTCAAATAGCCGTTTAAAAACAATCCAAATGGGTCCAGTTCATCTCTAATGGTTAAAAAGTCAGTAAGCATAGGATAAAGATTGTACAGGTCATTATTATTGCGATTATGCATTTTTCCCCAATGGGGTCTGCCATCGTATTTCTTCATAATTTGTTCCATATCATGAAAATAATCTTCATATGGCATACCTTTATACATGTGGAAGGCAATATAGGCTGATTCCCTTTTGTAGGAAGGGCTTAGCCATATATCATCAGCCTTGACCATGCGGCATTCAATAGGAAAATGAACTTTATGCTTTTGAACCTGAATGCATTCCCGAATCTCTTGGATAGCAGGCAGGAGGTGCTGTAGGGGGATGCAATATTCAATTTCTCTAAATTTAACGATTCTTGGTGTTGCAAATAGCTGATAACTATGTGCTGCAATTGACGTGCGTCCAACGCTTTTTGAAGAAAGTCTGCTTATAAAACGGCAGGTATTCGGAAACAATCGGCAAATTTCTGAGAGAATAAAGAATAAATAGTTTTCTAACAGAAGATTTTTAAAATGGTGAAGACGTAAGCTTTTAGGTTTTTGATTGGAGATATTCATCGTCTTAATTTGTACTAAATCTGAATATGGGAAGAGATAAAACTCAAAGTGACGATTTGTTTCGATTAATTGGGTAAGATTCTTCTCGAGGAGTGGATACTCTATTTGATTGCTTATATATTCGTAAATAGGGCTTTCAATTATTTTCAAGGTAACTTTTACAATGATGCCTAAAGTCCCTAACGACACAAGACATGCATTAAAATAATGAGCATTTTCTGATTTTGATATAGGTAAGACTTCTCCAGCTGCTGTAACTAGCCATAATCTTGTTACTTGAGTGGAAATATTGCCAAATTGAAGCCCTGTACCATGTGTTCCTGTAGAAATCGCTCCAGCAACGCTTTGAACATTGATATCTCCCAAATTTTCTTGGGAAAATCCCTCCTTTCCGAGTTCTTCACCTACTTGATATAGTCGTGTACCGCCAAAGACTGTCACAGTGCCGTTTTCTTTATCAATGGATTCAATCCCAGATAATGAATCAAGAGAAATGAGCCAGTCGTCTGATTCAACAAGTCTCGTAAATGAATGTCCAGCTCCGATAACTCGAATGGTTTTTCCCTCTATTTCGGCTTCTTTTACAATGGCACTGACCTCATTTATAGAGGATGGGTAAAATATTTTTTCAGGCTGGCTCTCAAATGTATGCGCCCAGTTTTTCCATGTAAGACCTTGCACGGTTTTCATCATAGAAAGCATTCTCCTTCCCCGCGATAAGTATCAAAGCGATAAACAATCTGTTGATTGGAAATACAAATAATTTCCTTAAAACGCTCGCAAATCTCTCCGGCTTTTGCTGCCCGAAAGACGATTGCATCCCCTATATCAAGGGATAAGTTCTCATAATATACCGGGGTTTGCACTTCGCCGGCTCCCTCTAACGGCAATAGTTTTCCTCCCACGGGATAGACTGGCTTTGGCATTTTGTCTTTCCCAACTGCTCCTGATGCTATATAGCCACCGCCTAGACATGTATATATATTTGGGGCTGGTTTTCTGACAATAGGCAAGGCAAAGAAGAGGGAAGGCTTATAGTTAAAGCTTTGATAATAATCAAATAAAAGCGGGGAATAAAAACCGGACCCGACCGTTACCTCCGTTACATAATCTTCCAATGTAGTCGTAAGCAGACTGCCTGTTCCGCCGCCATTTACAAGTGACAAGGGGATCCCTTCATCTTTAAGTCTTTGAATAACCTTCGTTCGCCGCACAGCAATTTCAGGGATTGATTTCTTTTTCAAATAAGAAATGAATGTGTTCTTTAGGTATTGTGAGGGCATACGATCACTAACACCGGCTATTTGTGCTTCATATCCCATTATGCCTATAAGCTTGAGCTTACTAGATTGTTGAATTTTTTTAGCGAGCTGCAAGACTGTTTCATCATTATTTAAAGGGGAACGTCTGACACCAAAGTGCAGATTGGCAAAAGCAGTGCTCATGTCAACATCAATGCAAACGTAAAATTTCCCGCTTGTCTCCAAAGCTATTCTTTGTAAATGATCGATGTGCTCAAAAGAGTCGACCATTAGAATAATTTTCTTTTCTGTTTGATTGATTTTTGCAATTTTGATTAATGCATCCATGTCCCAGCAAGGGTAGCCGAGCAAAATATCATCAAACCCATTTCCAGAAAGAAAAATTGATTCTTGTGGGGTAAACGACATCAGGCCTTTGAAAATTTGGTTTGATTGGAGTATTCTTCTAAGAAGAGAAACGGAACGAATGGATTTGGTGGCAATTCGAATGTTTTTTCTATTCGCTTTTTCTGCAATTTTTTTACAATTTTCATCAAATGCATCTAAGTCTAAAAGTAAGGCAGGCAGAGAAATTTCTTTAAGCAGCTCTTTTGAAAGCAAGGCAATCCCTCACATATCGTCCTAAAATTATGTAGCTTATTCTTATTATAATAGATAGGTAAATAAAAGTGGGGAATGTTTTTCGAAAAATTCAGTTTATTATAATGAAGTGTAGGAGGCAATCGTTCATTATATGGTAAAATAAACTTGGAATATATGTATGAATGAAATGAAGGATGAGGAGTGATTGGATGAGAGCATTAATACATAAAGGAAAAGCTGGATTTAGCGGGCTATCTTATGGGGAAATAGCTGAAAGGGAACTTGGAGCGGGAGAAGTGAGCGTTCGGCTGAAAACTGCAGGTCTTAATCATCGCGACCTTTTTGTACTGAATCGTCATTTGCCATCTGATCCGCCTCTAATTATTGGGTCTGATGGTGCGGGGATCATTGAAGCTGTTGGTGATGGGGTACATACGGTTAAAGTCGGTGATGAAGTAATGATTAATCCTGGACTTGGGTGGCGAGATAAAAGCGATGCACCACCTGCAGGCTTTGAAATCGTTGGACTTCCGGATCATGGCACATTTGCTGAGAAGATTGTCGTACCTGAAGAAAACACTGTTCCCAAGCCAGCTTATTTATCATGGGAAGAAGCAGGTGTCCTTTCTTTAGCGGGACTCACTGCTTATCGTGCCTTGTTTACCCGAGGAAAAGTAACTTCTGGAATGAAGGTATTTATACCAGGGATTGGTAGTGGGGTTGCCACTTTTCTATTACAATTTGCAAAGGCTGCTGGTGCAGAAGTATACGTGAGCTCACGTTCAAAGAAAAAATGTGAGCAAGCACTCGAACTTGGCGCACATCAAGCGATTGATAGCAATGAAGATTGGGAAAAAGCTTTAGAAGGTGTAAAGATGGATCTGATCATTGAATCTGTCGGGGCAGCCACATTCAATAAGTCACTAGAGCAGCTTCGCAGTGGAGGGACGATCGTTATATTTGGTGCTTCTGCTGGGGATGAGGTAACATTTAACCTCCGAACATTTTTCTATGCGCAGCAAAATCTCTTAGGTTCTACATTGGGAAGTGCAGAAGAATATAAAGAAATGCTTCAGTTTATGGAGAGTCATCAGTTGAAACCAATTATTGATAAAGTTTTTGAATTAAGCGAATTTGAACGGGCATTTCAAAGACTTGAGGATGCAGAGCAAATGGGAAAAATAGGTTTCCTTTTTCATCCTGAAATGCTTTAAGTTCATTTTAATAAGAATTAGAATATAATAGAAGAGACATTATATAAAGTAAAAGGCAGGAAATCAAAATGATTGTGAAAACAGAAGAAGATTTAAATGGCTTAAAAGAAATTGGCAAAATTGTTGCGCTTATTAGAGATGAATTGATTGCAATGACAAAGCCAGGCATAACAACGAAGGAATTAGATGATTATGCTGGGGAGCTTTTTGAAAAGCATGGCGCTTTATCTGGTCCGAAGGGGGAATATGATTTCCCAGGATTTACATGTATAAGTGTGAATGAAGAGGTTGCACATGGAATACCTGGAAAGCGGGTAATTCAGCAAGGCGACCTTGTGAATATTGACGTATCAGGATCAAAAAATGGCTATTTCGCGGATACAGGTCTTTCTATTGTAGTTGGTGATGATCAACGATTAGAAAAGCTTTGTGAGACAGCACAATTGGCATTTGAAGAAGGATTGAAAAAAATAAAAGCGGGCGCAAAGCTTAGCATGATTGGGAAGGTAGTCAATAGAACAGCGAATCAGCATGGCTATACGGTTATTAAAAACCTAACAGGTCATGGAATTGGGCGTTCTTTGCATGAAAAGCCTGACCATATTTTAAATTATTTTGAGCCATGGGATTCTCTATTATTAAAGGATGGAATGGTGCTTGCGTTTGAACCGTTCGTTTCAACTGGTGCCGAAGAAGTCATTGAGCTTGATGATGGCTGGACATTTGTAACAAGAGACAAAAGCTATGTAGCGCAATGTGAGCATACGTTAATTGTTACAAAAGGGGAACCGATTATTCTTACTAGATAATAATTGTTAGCAGGAAACTAACCATCAGCAGTTGACTTAACTGACGGTTAGTTTTCTTTGTTTATCTAATGGAGCAGAGTGAATGAAAACAAAAACTTCCTCTAACTACCCTTCAAATTATTTAATTAATTAAAGCCCTCCGCTAGGTATGGAGGGCTATTTTTCTAATTGGTTTTCAAGAATTTTACACAGACAGGTTCAGGAACAGAAATATCTGAGTGCAGTAATGTTAGCTTTCCTGTTATTTGATCACGTGAAAACAAAGCAAGATTATTGGAATTTTGATTAGAGGCAACTACAAATTTCTCGGTCGGATCCAATGCAAAGTCTCTTGGCCAATCCCCTTCAGTTGAAGTATGCTCAATGAACTTCAGCTTACCTGATTCCGGCATTACACCAAAAACGGCTATGCTATTATGCCCACGATTTCCAGCGTAAACATAGCGGCCATCTGATGAGATATGAATAGCGCTGCCTTGATTATTTTCCTGAAAGTCCTCGGGAATAGTAGGAATGTTTTGAAGGTGGGTTAAGCTGGCTGTATCGGGTTCATAGGTAAATACGATTACCTCTGAGCTGAATTCAGTCATGACATACACATATTTTCCGTTCGGATGGAATACAAGATGTCTTGGTCCGCTTCCAGGATTAACGGGAAAACTATTTTTCTCTTTTAATGTTCCTTCATTTAACTCGAAAATAATAATTTGATCAATTCCGAGGTCAACAGCGATAATATATTTCTCATCGGGAGTAGGTGCCGCGTAATGAGTATGAGGATGTTGCCCATCTCCTTGACTTTGGAGTTTGATTATCGATTTAGCAGGCAATATTGATTTATTTTTTTTGTCGATTAAAAAGGATTCAACCGTGCCTTTATGATAATTTGCACTAAAGATAGTAGACATTTCGGAATCTATGCTTACATAACAAGGAGGTGCCCCTTCAGTCATTTGTTTATTAATAATTTCCAGTTTTTCATCAAGGAGCCTAAACGATGCAACACCGCCAGCATCTCCTTCTTTTATAACAGAATACAGAAATTGATTATCGCTGCTAATGCTCAAATAAGTTGGATTATCTAATGCAGCAGCAAGCTTAATATCCGTCATTTCCCCTGTTTCTGTATTTAATGAGAATGTATAAATACCCTCGCTTTCGCTCTTCGTATACGTACCGATATATCCGATTTGCTTGTTAGTTTCCATAATGAACTCTCCTTCAAAATTTTCTATTATTTCTTAATGTATCATAGATAAAGTGTGAATAAAAAATCGCAGTTAAATAAAAAAGGAAATTCTTCTACGCAGAGAGAATGTATCAGCATAGATTTTGGAGAGGATGAGGAGATGCTTGCATCGAATGAAATTCTAATGACGTGGGAAAAATTTTGCGATTTTCCAATGGAAACCTTAACAAAAGCTTGGTTTTATCCAAAATCAAGCAAGAAGAAGCAACGGTCAGTTTCTTTAATGAAAGAACATAGAGAACAATATGGGATTTCGGGTAATTGCTTTGATCTTGCCATTTGGCTGCTTGATGAGTTTAAAAATGATGGAATTGAAGCCTACCCAATTGGAAGCCAATTAAATACAGAAAAAGCTCATACAGCAGTAGTTGCATTAGATGAAAGAGGCAGACGGTATTTGTGTGATCTTGGAGATCAATGGCTGCAGCCAATATTAATAGATTCAGCTCAGCAGGATTATTCTAGTGAACGACTGAGTGGATTCTTTCCTGCTGCTCAAGTACAAATAAAACCTGTTAGCAGCAGTGTTGAGGTTATCTATCATAGACCCACTGGGAAATTATCTCGCCAAGTCTATCAAACCGAACCGATTGATGTGAAATTGTTTATGGAGGCGGCAGAATGCTCCCAAAACCAGATTCGGCCGAGACCGCTGCTAGAAGTAAGAACCCCCTACAAAAGTGAAACAGCCCACTGGGAATTCTATAATTGGGAAAGTATGCTTAGTACAAGTGAAGGGTTATTTAAAGAAGATCAATTGCTCACAATTGATGGGTGGGTCGAAAGAATTCATTTAAAGACAGGGTATGATAGAAAGTTCTTGTTTGAGGCACTTGAATACTATCGAATGCTTGATAGGAGAGGTTGAGTGAGGTATCTGGATATTGGATTTTGAGCAGATGTGATGCCGCCCGAAAACGAGATAAATAGTGTTTCGCGGTCATCAAAGGGAAGCAATGATGCCCGAAAACGAGGAAAAAAGTGTTTCACGGTAACAAAAGAGAAGCAATAATGCCCGTAAACGAGGAAAAAGGTGTTTCGCGGTCAACAAAGGGGAGCAATGATGCCCGTAAAAGAGAAAAAAAGTGTTTAGCGGTCA
>NZ_LMBX01000002.1:326033-326139 GCF_001439605.1 Cytobacillus praedii | reverse complement strand
ACAAAGGGGAGCAATGATGCCCGTAAAGGAGAAAAAAAGTGTTTCGCGGTCATCAAAGAGAAGCAATGACGCCCGTAAAAGAGAAAAAAAGTGTTTCACGGTAACA
>NZ_LMBX01000002.1:226837-326014 GCF_001439605.1 Cytobacillus praedii | reverse complement strand
AAAGAGAAGCAATGATGCCCGTAAACGAGGAAAAAGGTGTTTAGCGGTCCACAAAGGGGAGCAATGATGCCCGTAAAAGAGAAAAAAAGTGTTTCGCGGTCATCAAAGAGAAGCAATGATGCCCGTAAACGGGGAAAAAAGTGTTTCACGGTAACGAAAGAGAAGCAATGATGCCCATAAAAGAGGAAAAAGTGTTTCACGGTCATCAAAGAAGAAGCAATGATGCCCCTAAAAGGGAAAAACAGAATTTCGCGGTTACCAAAGGGCAAAAAAGATTCCTTTCAACAAGGATTTTTGCTTTTACGGTCATCTATGACTCTGTAAACATTGCCTGCTTTCAAAAATGAGATTCACTGCTTTTTTTATATTCCATCAGCCAGCAATCCCTATATTCTCCTTCATGCAGCTCATGTTTTGGCAACATTTTAATCTTGGAAAATCCGCACTTTTCATAGCAGTGGATAGCTCTTTCATTTTTTATTTGCGGGTCCATTACAACCATATCGGCTTGTTTTTGTTCAATTAAAAAATTTACCATCGATTGAACAAGCAGTGACCCTATTCCTTTATTCCAATAGTTAGGTTCACCAATAAATTGATCGATCCCATAGATAGTTTCTCTGTTTCCTTCATAACCATATTCATGTCTTGTTTCCTGGCCTAACCGATAATATTGGATGTATCCAATTTTCAATTTCGTTGTATTCAATGATGCAGCCGTTACTTCGTTTTTTCGGTTGAAAAATTTTTGATTGACCTTTTCTAGATCAAACGGGTTATCTCTGCCCTCGTAATATTCCAGAACAGTTGGATCAGAAAGCCATTTGGCGGTGGCTATCTTTTAATTCAAGGTTCCTTACGAGTAGGTGATTATTCGTAAATAACATATTTTAACACTCCTATAAAATGATTACATAGATTTATTATGGCTTAAAGGCTTTTTTAGCAGCGGGAATTATTTTACTTGTTCGCTTTATGCACGTTTATTTCTACTACATACAAGCTATTGGGTAAATATAATATTTCCAGGGGCTTATTTTTAAAATATGTATCATAGTCTTTCCTAGTAATTTGAAGATGATGGACATACAGGGTTTTATCTTTAAAGACTAATTCAAATAACCATTCTGGTCCAGAATCAGGGTTATCATATTCAACCTTTAATGGTACACCAACCTTTGTTTCATATTGTTTATTTTCATAAGCGATCCGGTCTTTGTAAAGGAGATGCGATGATTGATAAAAATCAGATCCTACACTTATAAATATAATGATTGCAAAAGCCGATGCAATTTTTCCGAAAATGTTCTTTGTTCCAATTAGAATCGAGCAGAATGTAAAGGCAAAGCAGAGCATGAAGGTAAGCCCGCAGTAATTACCCAACATTTCTGACAGAATAAAATGCTTCTTTACTATTGCTGAAATTGCCCATAGTAAAAATGAAAGAATCAAAAAAAGAAGACTTAAGCCAGTACTTAGAATAAATGGATACGCTTTATATTTGGGCATGTCCAATTGCTTCATAATCTCAAATTTTCTCTTCGCCATTCATTTTCCTCCTATAAAAATGCTATTACTTTATAAGTACGTATAAAAACTAACTAAGTTTTCAAAATTTATAAGGAAAAATAGAATTGAAAACTAAAAAGCTGCCCTGTTGGACAGCTTTTTATATATTTAGGCCGAGTCTCTTAACAATTTCGGATGCCGGTGCATTGATGCTAATAGAATTACACCGCTAAGAATAAGGAGAACGCTTGTCGAAATGAATACAGCGGTAAAACCAAAGTAACCAGAAAGAAGTCCTCCCATGACTGGTCCAATGATATTACCAAAGAAACGCAAGCTTGTATTATAGCCAAGAACCTCTCCTTGCATTGCAATAGGAGCCTCCTGCCGAATATAGGCGATACGGACTGGAATAATTCCTCCGATCGTCACACCAAGGGCAAATCGAACAAGTACTAGCTGCCACAAGTTCGTTACGAATCCACCTGGGAAGTAGAAGATACCAGCCATGAATAATAAAATAACGAGGATCTTAACATAGCCATACCGGTCTGCAATTTTCCCCCATTGTCTAGCCATCAATAAATTACCAAGTCCTGCAGCAGAAAAAGCAATTCCTGCGAAAAATGCAAGATTTTCAGGCCCATGCAATTCACTGACGTATAAGGATAAAATCGGCTGTATACTAAAATGGGCCACCTGGATGAGTGATGAAATAAGCAGGACAGTAAGGAGAACGGGATTGCGGATAATGTGAAGGATGACTTCTTTACTTGTGTAACTTGTTTTTGTACCTTCCTTATTTGTTAACTTTTTCTCAACTGTAAAAAAGACAAGAAATGCAGAGATAAATATTGTAATAGAAGTCCATTTAAAAGTGTCTGCATAGCCAAATGTGTCGGCGAGAATCCCCCCGAGCAATGGTCCCATTAAAGATCCCGTTATACTCCCAGTTTGAAGGGTACCCATGACTCTTCCGGCAATTTCTTTTGGTGTTTGTGTAGAGATAAAGGCTTGGGACATCCCAACAAACCCAGTAAAAATCCCCATGAACAGTCTGAGAATAAAAAGCTGCCATACAGATGTAACAGATCCCATCAGAAAAATGGATATCCCCATCCCTATACCGGAGGCGATAAGAATTTTTTTTCGACCGAATAAATCACCGATTCTCCCCCATATCGGTGAAAAAATAAATGCGGTTACGAATGTAATCGCGAAGGTCCAGCCTGACCAATGCTGTACATATGATGGTGTGAAGTTTCCGAACGTTTCGATATAAAGCGAGATAAATGGCAAAACCATCGTCATGCTGCCGGCAATAAAGAAATTAGCGAACCACATGATGACTAAGTTACGACTTGAATTTTGTTTCATCAGTATTCCACACTTCTTTCTTATTGACTATTTCGTTTCCCTAAATAGTATAACGCACTTTTAGGGGAAATTGAAGTGACATGATCAAATGGTTAGAAAATGGGGAATAAAAATAATTTTTAAAAAATAATATTGTATTAATACAGTTATGCGTTTATAATATTTCAATATAACAGTTGAGCTGTATTTTAGAATTATACAAGCAGTTAAAAATAATGATTGTATTATTTTATTACCTGTTTTATAATTCTCAATAGGTAAAAGATTCAGAATATACAAAAAAGAGGAGGATTTTTTTGGAGGCTTTTGTTAATGGCTTAAATGGCATTCTATGGAGTACACCAGTTATTTACATCTGTCTAGCTGTAGGATTATTATTTTCCATCTTAACTCGTTTCTTACAGGTCAGGCATATTAAAGACATGATTATGCTTATGTTTCAAGGGAAAAGTTCTGAAGCGGGTGTTTCATCTTTCCAGGCCTTATCTATTGCTCTTTCCGGCCGCGTAGGAACTGGTAATATCGCTGGTACTGCAACTGCTATTGCAATGGGGGGACCTGGTGCTGTTTTCTGGATGTGGGCGATGGCCTTCATCGGTGCAGCAACGGCCTATGTAGAATCAACATTAGCTCAAATCTACAAAGTGAAAATTGATGGGCAATATCGCGGGGGTCCTGCATTTTACATTGAAAAAGGAATGGGAGTTAAATGGTTTGCTGTCCTTTTCGCAATTACGGCAGTACTTGCCTTAGCCATATTGATGCCCGGTATTCAATCGAACTCTATTGCTTTAGGAATGGAAAATGCATTTAATATTCCAACATGGGCAACAGGATTGGTTGTTGTCGCATTATTAGGCTTAATTATTTTCGGTGGGGTTAGACGTATTGCTAATGTAGCTCAATTAGTTGTTCCATTTATGGCTCTTGGTTATATTTTGGTTGCACTTATTATCATGGTTATGAATATTGGTGAAGTTGGAAGTGTTTTTGCCTTAATTTTCAAAAGTGCCTTTGGTGCTGAAGAGATGTTTGGTGGACTTGTTGGTAGTGCCATTGCTTGGGGAGTTAAACGTGGAATTTACTCGAATGAAGCTGGTCAGGGAACTGGTCCTCATGCCGCAGCTGCTGCAGAGGTATCGCATCCGGCTAAACAAGGTTTAGTTCAAGCGTTCTCTGTGTATGTTGATACATTATTAGTTTGTTCTGCAACAGCCTTTATGATTTTATTTACAGGAATGTTTAATACAGTTGGGCCTGATGGAGAAACGATGGTCGTAAACAATCTACCGGGTGTTGAAGCTGGCCCTGGCTATACGCAGGCTGCTGTTGAAACCGCTTTCCCGGGCTTTGGAGCTGGATTCGTTGCCATTTCACTATTCTTCTTCGCCTTTACAACGTTAATGGCATATTACTATATGTCTGAAACAAATGTTGCTTACTTATTTAAAAATAGTAAGTGGCCAATGTTTATTCTAAAATTCGTTATACTTATTTCTGCCTTCTATGGTGCTGTAAAGACAGCAGGTCTTGCATGGGCTCTTGGAGATGTCGGATTAGGTTTAATGGTATGGCTGAATGTCATCGCCATCCTCATACTGATGAAGCCTGCAATAGTTGCATTGAAGGACTATGAGAAACAAAAGAAACAAGGTCTTGACCCTGTATTTAATTCGACAAAACTAGGTATCAAAAATGCGGATTATTGGGCAGACGGTTATCAAGTGGAAAAAGAAAAAGTCTCCTAATTTAGGGGAAGGGATGCTCGGCTTGGCCGAGCATCTTTTTTTAATGATGAAATAATAAAGTGAATAAGATTGCCTCAGGAACTTTTCTATCAACTGTAAAAAAATATGTGCTATTTTCATCATCATATATTAAAATAAAAGGCTCATCTTCCTCAGGGTAAAAAATAACCAATTCATCCACTAATGTATTTACCCATTGATTTGCCACATGTATAGCTGGATCCAATGGGATTTTCACTAGCAATCCTTTTTCCGGAAGTGGGTTAAACTTCTTATATATACCACCAATTTCTTGAAGTACTTTATCCGAATCTTTTTGAATAAAGGGGTTTACCGTTATTGTTTTTATCACAGCCTCCTGTTCGATATTATATATTTCAATCATTTTGTTTATTTGAGCAGGCGCATGTTCAGGGTTAATAAGAAAAGTGATTAAAACGGCAAGAGTAAACTTTTTAATGAAAACACCACCTCATTCATAATATAGCCAAAATGACTTTCATTATGAGAGGGGGGAGAAGATTAAAGCTACTAGACATCCTTTCGTGCATAAGATAGTATCAATAACGAAACTCATTTTTGAGGATACTACTAATAATTACATAGATGCATTTCTCTATAACTTAGATGAAAAAAAGGAGATACTAATGACACATTCATTAATTTGCCAACTGCAGCCATTTATTCAAGTGGTTTGGGAAAAGTCTGAATTTACACAGCCAACTACTATTCAGACAAGAGCAATTCCAGCCGCAATAGAAGGAAAGGACCTTATTGCTGAGTCACCAACTGGTACAGGAAAGACACTTGCTTATTTGCTTCCCTTATTAGAAAAAATTGATGTGGAGAAAAGAGCTGTTCAAGCTGTTATCATCGCGCCTTCACAAGAGCTAGTGATGCAAATCCTGCAGGAGATCCAGAAATGGGGAGAGGGCAGCGGGATCAGGGCTGCTTCCTTTATTGGCGGAGCAAACGTAAAGAGACAGCTGGAGAAATTAAAAAAACATCCTCATATAGCATTAGGTACACCAGGCCGAATGTTTGAGCTAATCAAACAAAAAAAGCTAAAAATGCATGAGGTAAAAACAGTCATCCTTGATGAAGGAGATCAGCTGCTAGTTCCAGAACATATAGAAACAATTAGAAATATTGTTAAATCAACATTAAGTGAGCGGCAAGTTGTTCTCTTCTCAGCCACGCTGCCAAAGGAAACGGAAAAGATTGCGAGGGAATTGACAAATAATCCTGAAGTTATTCGGGTTGAAAAAGATGAGACAATTAATGCAGCAACAGTTGACCACATCTACTTTGCTGCTGACCAAAGAGACAAAATTAAGCTCCTTGAGAAGATTTCAAGACTTGCAGATATAAAAGCACTTGTGTTTGTTAAAGATATCGGAAATCTGACGGTTATTTCTGAAAAACTAGATTATAACAATATTGTATCTAGCTCTTTACATAGTGACTTGGATAAAATGGAACGTCAGAAATCCTTGAAGGACTTCCGTACAGGAAAAACGAATATGCTGCTTGCAACTGATGTAGCCGCACGTGGGCTAGATATTCAAGGTGTAACACATGTTGTACATATGGATTTCCCAAGAGATCTTAAGCAATATGTTCACCGCTCTGGAAGAACTGGCAGATTTGGTGCAAAAGGAACGGTTATTTCGATGGTTACTGAGAGGGAAGAAAGAGACCTGAAAAAATTTACGAATGAGATGGGGATTCAAGCCGCAAAAAAAGTCATGCGTGGCGGAAATATTGTTGATCCAGGACAAAGATAATAGCAAACCCGCATGAATAAGGAGTCTTTTTGTCGCTCATACTACCTTTGATAAAGAAAGGAGAGGTACAATGGGCAGACAAAAACAAGGCAATGCTAATGCCGAACGCAATAAAAATGTGAAAAAAGGCAATCGAACAAGCTCGGAATTAGTGGAGTTTACAACCGGCAGCGATGATAAACAAAAAAATCGACGTCAAGACTAATATTTATCAAGTAGAAAAATCCTCTGTTTTTAATAAGAGGATTTTTCTAGTTAATAATATGATCGTATCAGGATTTATAACCTTGGATTTAGAGGATTGTCTAGCTTCGGCGGTTAGGGGCTGGAGGTCATAAGCCAATCTGGCTAGAAGGTTAAAGACCAACCTTCCATCCAGCTCGTCTTATGCTTGTCGCCCCTAGGCAAGCCGCCTCTGCTTTTCGGATTGTCTAGCTTCGGCGGCTAGGGGCTGGAGGTCATAAGCCAATCTGGCTAGAAGGTTAAAGACCAACCTTCCATCCAGTTCGTCTTATGCTTTTCGCCCCTGGGCAAGCCGCCTCCGCTTTTCGGATTGTCTAGCTCCGGCGCGGCTATCGCCTATCAAACTTCAGGTTCCCTCCCTACGATAAGTCGACATCAATTCGCTATCAATTGTGTCTCCTTTAGCGAAAGAACCGGCCCTTCCAGTTTGTACGGCAATGACCAAGGCGCTTCCGCTTTTCGGATTGTCTAGCTCCAGCGCCTATCGCCTACCAAACTTCAGGTCCCCTCCCTACGATAAGTCGATATCAATTCGCTGTCGCTCATTGTGTCTCCTTTATCTCAGTCGCGGCCCCTCCAGTTTGTACGGCGATGACCAAGGCGCTTCCGCTTTTCTTATTCTAAATCAATCTTTTTTAATGGCTTTTTTGCTGGCCCGTTAAACACTTCGCCATCATATGAGAAACGTGAACCATGGCAAGGGCAGTCCCATGTCCTCTCTGCAGCATTCCATTCGGTTTCACAGCCCATATGTGTGCATGTTGTATCAATCAAATGAAGCTTGCCCTCCGTATCTTTATAAGCACCTGCACGTTTTCCATTTATCATAACAGCTGAGCCTTCATCGTTTTCTAACTCGCTTGGTTTTTTTGATACAGTTTCAAGCTTGCCTTTTATTAAATGCTTGGCAACATCAGTATTTATGGAAATAACCTTTTTTAAACTTGGGTCTGCTTGAAATCTTGCTGGGTCAAATAGCTCTTTGTACGGGTTTTCAGCTCCGATAATCACATCCCTCAATAGCAATGCAGCTGTCGTTCCATTCGTCATTCCCCATTTCTTGAATCCAGTCGCGACATAGATGCCAGACTTTTGCTTTGTAATGGGACCGATATAGGGGAGTTTGTCTAAGGTAATTAAATCCTGAGTTGACCACCGGTATGGAAAATCAGTGATGCCAAGTGTCTTTTCAGTAAAAGCTTCGAGTGCCTCATAGTGCTTCATCATGTTAATTCCTTGTCCGGTTTTATGGCTTTCTCCGCCAACAAGTATTAACTTCTCATCTTTGTATGGTGTATATCTAAGTGAACGTGTTGGGCTATCCGCACTTATATACATACCTCCTGGAAATTCCTTTTGGGCTCTAACACCAATAACATACGAACGTTCTTGATACATACGAGCAAAATAAAAGCCCATCATATCAACAAAAGGGAAATGAGAGGCAGCAATAATGTTTTTACATTTTACTCGTTGCCCATCTCGTGTAATGACAACGGGATGATCTCCTTCACCAATATCTGTGGCTGTTGTACCCTCGTATATTATCCCGCCTGCTTTTACGAAATCCTGTACTAAACGCTCTAAATATTTAAGCGGATGAAATTGAGCCTGATCCCTCATGCTTAATGTGGCTTTTGTATTAATATTAAAAGGAATCCCGTCTACTAAGCCTCCGTTAATGCCAATGGTTTCATATGCTTCTAATTCTGCTTCTATTTTTTGTGCATACTCTTCAGATGTAGCATAAATAAATGCATCCTCCTGGCTGAAATCACAGTCAATTTGTTTTTCTTGCACCGTATTTCGGATAAATTCTAAAGCTTCATTAGCGGAGCTATAGTATAAAGAAGCCTTTTCCTGCCCAAAATGATTGATTAATTCGTCATAAATCAAGCCATGCTGTGCGGTGATTTTTGCTGTTGTATGACCTGTTGTCCCGCTAAGAATACTTCCTGCTTCTAAAATAGCAACCTTGAAACCCTCATTAATCAGTAAATAGCCTGCAGTTATTCCGGTAATCCCCCCGCCGATAATGGCGATGTCAACAGATGTATGTTCTGATAGCTTTTCAAATGAAGGCAGATTAATTTCTCTCCAATAAGACTCTGGATATTGAGGCATTTCGTGAGTAGACGTCATATTTTTCCTCCTGTACTAAAAGCTTTTTATACTTAATTTTCCCTATCAAAAGGGTTTGTATACAAATACAAGGGGGATAAGGAAATCTAATTGAACGTTTCCTTTTCACTTTGTATTTCTTCATAAGGGATTCTTTTGGTACTAGGAACTGGACGTGGCTCATAATCAATCTCATCTGAGGAAAAGATTTGAATGATCATTTGTCCTCCTAAGACTTTTGAGCGGATAAGAATAGGCAAGCTATATTTATTAATAAAACTAAAATCGGGACCGTACCAGCTGACAGTGGCATCTCTTCCCGGCGGTACATAAGGGACAACTTTCGAATGTGAGTAACGTTCAACCATTTTCAATCCTGCTCGATCAGCCGCATTGAAAAGAGTAGAGGACACTTGGCAAATCCCCCCTCCAATGTCTTCTGATAATTCCCCTCTAACAATTACAGGTGCCCGCATATACCCTCGTTCCTTCGTTCTTTTTCCAACTACTTGATTGAAAGAAAATTTTTCACCCGGAAAGATCACATAATTATTAATGGCTTCAGATGCAAGGGTGATATTATGGCTGCGTGCTGCATTTTTGCGGTTGAAATAGGTCACATATTGACCGATTTGTTTTACATTTATCCGCAATAATAGATCTCGGTCTATCTTTGGGTAAATGGGAAGCATGGGAACTTCAACTCTTGAAGCGTTCGTTTTATAAAAATAAGTATAGAATAAATCATTAAAAGCCTTTCGATATAATCTTCTTCCCGGTTCACCCTCAATTACTTTTCCAAAATCATTAATATAAGCATTTACTGGCGGCTTGTACGTTTGTTCATCTAACTCCTTGATAAACACACTGTATTTTTCTAAATCAATTAATGGTATACCCGGAAAAGACATGGTGTAGTCAAGCCGGTTTATGCTTGTAATCATTTCACCCTGATTCTCAATCATTAAATTTTCAGAAGGATTGATAGGCTGAATGATTAAAAGTAACCCGAAAAACCAAGCTGGATTCATATTTTCTTACACCTCCAAAGTTAGTATGGATTGAGTCAACTGTTTTCATGTGGTAGAAAATGAATCCTTTCCGTTCAATAAGAAAGTTAGTCTTACTTATGATACGTCTCAGGTCCTAGATGAAAATAAAGCTCTGGCTCGTTATAAGGAGATAGGAATCAAGGTAAGATGAAATCAAGAAAGGAGGAAACGAAAATGAAAAAATTCGGATTACTAATTGCAGGAGGAATTGCAGCAATCGTGCTGTTGTCAAATTTAGGCCCGATGATTGCGCTAGCGATCAGCATAGCAATCCTATATCTTGTGTTCAAACAGTTTATTAAAGAGAAGTCAACTTTAGGTAAATTTGGCTGGGGAATCATCGGACTTTGTGCACTGATGGCATCCGCTTCAAATATCCCAGCAATTCTTGGGATTGCAGCTGCATACGTACTTTACCTTGTATATAAAAAATGGAATACCTCTAAATCAGTCGTTGTTGAAGAGAAGGATCCATTTGTCAACTTTGAAAAGCAATGGGCAGATATGAACAAATACTAATAAACTCAGTAAGGGGAGAAAAAGAATGGCAAACTTATTTACACGCATTAAAAATACGGTATTAGCAGATATCAACGAAGTATTAGATCAAAAGGAGAAAAAGAATCCAATAACATTATTAAACCAATACTTACGTGAATGTGAAGCAGAAACAGAAAAGGTACGAAAGTTATTAGAACGCCAATATCAGCTTAAAGAGGAATTTACTCGTGAATACAATCATGCACAAGAGGTAGCAAGCAAACGAAAGCGTCAAGCTGAAATTGCGACAAAGGCAGGAGAGACTGAATTATATGTCTTCGCTGCTAATGAGCAAGCACAGTATGATGAGCGAGCTTCTCGTCTAAAAGCAACATTAGATCAAACTGTGCAACAGCTTGCTGAGCTTGAAAGAAAATATGAAGAAATGAAACATAAATTGAAGGATATGCATATCCGCAGGATGGAATTAATGGGCCGGGAAAATGTAACCCGTGCGAACAATAGAATGAATAAGGTACTTGATAATCATGCATATTCAAATGAATCGTACTCTCGCTTTCAGGAAATTGAGTCTTATCTTGACAGACTTGAGCATCAAGTAAACAGTTCCTATTATCGGAATACAATCGATGCACGTATCGCTCAATTAGAAAAAGAGATGAAAAAGGAAGAAACTCATTCTATTTCATAAGGAAAGCGAAAGCGACTTGATCATCGCCGTACAAACGCAGAAGGAACGGTTTTTTCGATAAAGGAAACACGGTGAGCGTGAGCGAACCGATGTTGACTTATCGCAGGGAGGGGACCTGAAGTTTGATAGGCGATAGGCGCTGGAGTTAGACAAATCTCTAACTCCATAGTAATACATTCTGACTTTATAAGGAAAACATGGTATTCTAAAAAGGCGTAGGACAGCTGCGCCTTTTTGGCATAAAGTAAAGGTTTTCACAGAAGGGAGGAAGTCCGATGTTAAACAAAGTAAAAAGTGAGTATGTTAGTTGGATTGTATTGTTAGGGATTATCGTTTTGCTTTTGGAATTTTTCTTTTTTAATCGGGGCTTGATTTTCTCCCTTCTCGTGTCTATCGGTATGATTTACATAGGGAGAAAATGGATGCCAAAAACATCTGGAAAGCTCCTGTTTTGGTTCGGACTTATCTTTTTAATTATTAATATTTTTAACATGATGACATTAAAGTTTTTCCTGTTGGCTATTTTATTGCATTTCTTCATTCAATTTGTGCAATCAAAACGGAGCCCCGCTCATTTGAAGCCTATAATCAAAGAGTCCAGCCCATCTATTGAAAAAGAAACAGTAATTAAAAAGGAATCACTTTTTTCCAATCAATTGTTCGGGCAGCGAAAAACTCCTGAGCATAGCTATGAATGGAGTGATATAAATATTCAAGCTGGTATTGGGGATACAATTATCGACTTTAGCTATACTGTGCTGCCAAAAGGTGAAACAGTCATATTTATTCGTAACTTTGTCGGAAATGTTCATATTCTTGTCCCATATGATGTGGAAGTCAGTGTCAACCATTCTGTTGTTGCAGGTGCAACAGAAATTTTTGAATATCAAGAAACAAAAATATTTAATCAATCTGTTCATATCCAAACCCCTGGTTTTAGTCAGGCTGAACAGCGAATCAAAATTTTCACCTCATTGCTTGTTGGTGATTTAGAGGTGAAGAGGGTATGAGTACAGTTCAGCGGCAAATGGTTTGGGGAGCGGGACTTGCTATCTTGATTTGTGTGTCGTTTACCATTTTCTTTTTTATTCGATTTCCACTCGCTGACTGGCGGTCATTATGGGAAACGGATGTTATGGATATTCCGTTTATCATATTTATTCCAAGTTTAAGCATCGTTATTGGCATTCTCTTTGGATTAACATCAGGTATTCGCTGGAAAAATCAAATTCAATCAATCGACAGCTGGCTTCATCAGATCGAAGAAGGAAGGCAGCTTGAGGTTAGTGAAATAAATGCAGGATCAGAAATTCAAACGATTGCGACAAGAGTAGAAAAAATTCAAAAACAAATAGCCGAGCAAGCAAAGCTTTCTCAGAAGTTAGCAACGGAAAAAGCTGAGGACATAGAGAGTCGAATGCAGGAGATCATTTCTCAAGAAAGAAATCGCCTAGCACGTGAGCTTCATGATTCTGTCAGCCAGCAGCTTTTTGCCGCATCAATGATGATGTCAGCGATCAACGAAGCAAAGACGAAAACTGATGACAGAGAAACGAAGCAGCTAAAAATGGTGGAGGAAATGATCCATCAATCGCAGCTGGAAATGCGGGCACTTCTGCTTCATTTAAGACCAGTAGCTTTAAAGGGAAAGACCATACAAGAAGGCATTGAAGAGTTATTAATTGAATTATCTCAAAAAGTTACGATGGAAATAAAATGGAAGATTGAAGATTTCCCATTAGATAAAGGAATTGAGGATCATCTCTTTCGAATCCTTCAAGAATCAGTATCGAATACACTTCGACATGCTAAATCAACTACCCTTGAAGTTCTGCTCATAAAGAGAGATGAGTTTGTCATTTTACGAGTGGTGGATGATGGCATAGGCTTCGATGTAGATGAAGCAAAAGCAGGTTCATATGGAATGCAGAATATGTATGAACGAGCTGTTGAAGTTGGCGGTACGCTGAAGATTATCAGTTTGAAAAATAACGGAACACGTCTTGAAGTGAAGGTACCGATTATTTAGGAATGAGTGTCTAAGCAAGACATAATTGTAGAGGGTGAGGCAAAGTGATTAAAGTATTATTTGTTGATGATCATGAAATGGTGAGGATTGGTGTTTCTTCTTATTTATCTGCGCAGCCGGACATTGAAGTTATCGGGGAAGCAGATAATGGGAGAACGGCTATAGAAATGGCCCTTGAATTACGTCCGGATATTATACTGATGGATTTAGTCATGAAAGAAATGGATGGGATCGAGTCAACAAGAAATATTATTGAGCAGTGGCCAGAGGCGAAAATCATTATTGTCACAAGCTTTTTAGATGACGAAAAGGTCTATCCTGCTCTTGAGGCTGGAGCAACAAGCTATATGCTAAAGACATCGAAAGCAAGTGAGATAGCGGATGCAGTCCGCTCTACTTATCATGGTCAATCTGTTCTTGAGCCCGAGGTAACGGGAAAAATGATGGTGAAAATGAGACAGAAAACACAGCAGCTTCCTCATGAAGAACTGACAGGCAGGGAGATGGAAATCCTCTTATTAATGACAGAAGGAAAAACAAATCAAGAAATAGCGGATGAGCTTTTTATTGCGTTAAAAACTGTGAAAACGCATGTTAGTAACATTCTTAGCAAGCTGCAGGTACAAGATCGTACGCAGGCTGTTATTTATGCATTTAAGCATTCACTGGCTGAATAAGGAAAAGTAAATAAATGAAGGTGAAAAGGGCTAAATTATATAATAGCTCTTTTTTTATTTAGGGAATACTTAATGAGTGCTTTTTTTTATTCATACATATAAAGGGCATAATCTAGATAAATAGTATAAGGCAGGTGACGATATGTCATTTATTAGCTTATTAAAAAAGGGCAATAAATCTTCAGGAATTGCCGCATTAGGGAATACGGTTCTTGCTATAGTTAAAGGGATTGCAGCAGGAATCAGCGGAAGCGGCGCGATGCTTGCCACGACTCTTCACTCGTTGGCAGATGCATTGAATCAGGGGTTTGTCTTTTTTGGCAGTGCTCTCGCAGAAAAAGCTCCGACAAAAAAATTCCCTACAGGCTTTGGAAGGGTTATTAATCTGTTTGTGTTGATTGCTGTCATTGTTATTTCGATTATGGCCTATGAGACGATTCATAAAGGCTGGGAATTGATCAAGCATCCGAAGGAGTCAACTGATATTTGGCTTAATGTAGCTGTTATGTTATTTGCTGTACTTATTGATGGCTTCATTTTATTTAAAGCGATGAAAGAAATTGCCCATGAATCAAGGAGTTCTGCAAAAGGGTTTGGCGTTGTTGCTGTAGCGGTGAAGAATGTCCGACTTGCTTCTCCGCCAACCCGATTGGTGTTTTATGAAGATATCATTGCCACATTTGGTGCCTTGTTAGCCTTAATATCAATTGTTATCGCATATTTTACGGGATTGTATATACTTGATGGAATTGGGACGCTATTAATTGGTTTGCTCTTAGTAGGAATAGCGATAAAAATTGGTTATGAAAACACATTAGGTTTAATCGGAGTTGCCGCTCCAAAAGAAGTGGAAGATCGGGTGGCAGCCATTATTTTATCTGATGAAAATGTGGTTGATATTCAAAACTTAAGAATTCTTCAAGAAGGCAGAAAGTATCATGTTGAAAGCTATATTGAATTAACTGAAGGTTTAGCGCTTGCCGATGCAGATGATATTAAATTTAGAGTAAGAGATAAATTGCTGGAAGATATTGATATAGGCGATGTCACCTTAGGAATATTAGAAACAGATCAAATACAGACTTGGAAATAAAAACATCCACGGACAGTGCCTGACACGGTCCGTGGATGTTTTTGTAAGTCAGGTTGTGTGAAAAAGATTTTTATAAATATGAAAGATTCCATTCCTTTCTAGCCATCTTTCAAGATTTTGAATATCTTTATTTATCAAATTTAACCTACCTGTAGAAAATATGAACAGTTAGCATTAAAAATTTTAATTCAGTGATAAATGGAAATTTGTTGATTTTGAATTGCAGAAATATTAAAATATACATAACTAATTTGAAATGGAGGTGGAGAAAGGATGAATCAAGCTGTTTTTGCACGTGGAGAAATGAAACATTTATATCTTTGCCGTGCAATTTTTCATGATGCTGCTTTTAACGGGATACGTATGCCCTTTTTTAGCAATTGCATATTGAAAACAAAACGGTGAGAACATCTCTTTACCCACTTATGTTGTACAAGAGGAAGGAATACCTTCCTTTATGACAATTTTAATACAAGGAAGGTAAAAGGAGGGCTTCTTTATGCTCTCCTTTTCTTTTCCTTTGGGGCCATAGGATGATGCATTCCTATGGTCTTTTTTTGATTAAATAATATGAGAATAAATGGAGGAATTAAAAATGATTGCATGCAGTGGACAGCAGCTTGGAAAAATGTACGGCGGTAATTCTGTGTTTGAGAATCTTTCTTTTGAAATACATGAAAAGGATATCGTTGGTTTAGTTGGCAGAAATGGCAGCGGGAAAACAACGCTGTTTAAGTTGTTAGCAGGGATTGAATCACCCGATACGGGTCAGGTTCATTGGCGAAGAGGGTGTGAAATTGGATTTCTAGAACAAATTCCAAGTTATCCGCATGGGATGATGACGATAGAAGTATTAAAAATGTCCTTCGTCCATTTATTGGAGATGGAAGAAGCCATGAAAAAGATAGAGAAAGAGATGGGAGAAGAAACCAGCCCTGAAAAATTGAACAGACTGGTCAATAAATATGGAGAACTTCAAGAGCAGTTTACTTTACAAAATGGATATGAAATAGATGCTTCTATTGATCGAATCAGCAATGGGTTAAATATTGCTGATTTATTAGATAAGGATTTTTACTCATTAAGCGGCGGAGAGAAAACAAAGATTTGTCTGGGGCAAATGCTGCTCAAAAGTCCGAATTTTCTCTTGTTAGATGAGCCGACCAATCATTTAGATATAAAGGCTGTTGAATGGTTAGCAAGGTTTTTGAAAGATTATGATGGTACGGTAGTGATTATCTCACACGACCGGTATTTTTTAGACGAGACAGCAAACAAAATCCTTGATCTTGAGGATGGTGAATTGACGATCTACCATACCAATTACTCAGGATTTGTTAAAGAAAAGGAGGAAAGGCTGTTAAGAGAATTTCAGCAGTACGAAGAACAGCAGAAAAAGATTAAAAAGATGAAAGAAACGATTAAGCGGTTAAAGGAGTGGGCCAATCAGGCAAATCCGCCGAATGCAGGGCTTCATCGGCGGGCAAGGAGTATGGAGAAAGCGCTTGAACGGATGGAGAAATTAAACCGCCCGGTCGTTACCCGTAGGATGAACATGGATTTAGATTCAACTGACCGAAGCGGGAAAGATGTTGTCTATATGAAGGCGGTTTCTAAGTCCTTTGGAAATCAGAATTTATTTGATGAAGTAGATATACATGTTCAATTTCAAGACAGAATCGCTATTGTTGGCGATAATGGGACTGGAAAATCAACATTGATAAAAATGATTCTGGGTGAGATTGTGGCTGATAAAGGTGAAGTGCGAAGAGGAAGCAATGTGAAGGTAGGCTATCTTTCCCAGCATGTTTTTGCTGAAGCAAAGGATCAATCCATTATCGAAACGTTTCGTGATGAAATATCGGTAACTGAAGGGGAAGCTCGTCATATTCTTGCACGTTTCTTATTCTATGGACATGCGGTTTTTAGAAAGGTTTCACAATTAAGCGGCGGGGAAAAAATGAGGCTCCGCTTGGCACAGTTAATGTATCAGGATATTAACTTTCTTATTTTGGATGAGCCAACGAATCATTTAGATATTGAATCAAGAGAGGTGTTGGAGGAAGCGCTTGAGGATTATCAAGGAACGATCCTAGCTGTTTCTCATGATAGATACTTTATCAACAAAATTTTTCAGAAGATTTATTGGATCGATGATAAAAAAGTTCACTTCTTCGCCGGAGATTATAATTGGGCTAAGAAAAAATTAGATGAACAACGAAAAGAAATCGTGCCAGAAAGGTCTCTTAAAAAAGAGCGTATCCAAAAAGAACCGGTAGTAAAACAAAGAAGTAATATGGAGAAAATGACGGAATTAGAGCATTTAATAGAAGAAGTAGAGGCGGATCTCATGCTTATTGAAGCAGAAATGGCATGTGAGGAAGCATTAGTAGATCTGCAGAATTTGTTTGTGAGAAAAGAAGATCTGGAAAAAAGACGAGAAGCACTGTATCAACAATTGGAAAAATGGCTGTAATTATATTTTTTTGAATAATCCCACATTGTTTATGTTAAAATTTTAGATAATTCAACTTTAAAGAGAAGCAGGTGGGTCAAATGGAAAAGAATAAAATATTGTCTATTTTAGAAAAAGAGTTAGTCGTTGCACTAGGCTGTACGGAGCCAGTTGCAATAGCCCTTGCGGCTGCAACTGCGAAAGGACAGATAGATGGGACCATAGATAAAATCTGTGTAAAGGCTAGCGGGAATATTATAAAGAATGCTAAATCTGTTGGCATCCCGGGAATGACAGGAAAAGGTTTAGATTTTGCGGCTGCACTTGGGGCAGTTGCAGGTGACCCATCGAAAAATCTTGAAGTGTTAGATGGACTTACGAATGAAGATGAGCAGCGTGCCATCCAGCTAATTGAAGAGGGAAAGGTAACTGCCGGGCAAGCGGAAACGCCAAAAAGGCTTTATATAGAAGTTATTGTCGAGACTGACAAGCATATTAGTAAGGTGGTTATTTCTGATAACCATAGCAATATTACTTTAATTGAAGTAGATGGAAAAGCGGTCTTCCTTGGTGGATGTGAAAATATTGGGATCCAAACGGATGAAGAAGAACTTGACGAGCTTGCGATTGATGAAATTTATGAGTGGGTTCTTGATACAGATATAAATGATTTAGCACTTGTGAAAAAGAGCATTGAATTAAATCAAGCGATTGGGATGGAAGGTCTCTCCGGCAATTATGGTTTAAATGTCGGGAAAACGATTCAGGATAATGTGAAAAAAGGCATCTTGTCTGATGATTTGGCAACAGCAGCCATGTCTCTAGCTGCAGCAGGTTCTGATGCAAGAATGGCGGGCTCTACCCTTCCAGTAATGGCAAATACGGGAAGTGGAAATCAAGGAATCGCTGTAACATTGCCGGTTGTTGCAGCTGCAATAAAGCTCCAAGTATCAGAAGAAAAAATGATTCGTGCAGTTGCACTGAGCCATTTAATCACGATACACATTAAATCAAAATTTGGGCGTTTGTCTGCTTTATGCGGTGTAACTGCTGCTGGAATGGGAGCAAGTGCCGCGATTGTTTATTTACTTGATGGGGGAATTCAGCAAGTGAAGGCAGCTGTTCAAAATACAATTGGAAATGTGTCTGGCATGATTTGTGATGGGGCAAAGGCAGGCTGTGCCATGAAGGTTTCAACTTGTTCGAATGTAGCCGTTCAATCAGCATTGCTAGCATTGAATCACCAAGAAATCAGCTCAACAGATGGATTCATTCATGATGATGTTGAAAAAAGCATTGAAAGCTTTTGTAAGCTCGGAAATGAAGGAACAAGGCAAACAGATGAAATGATTTTGAAATTGATGTTAGAGAAATAAAAACAGGTTGGTGGCCGGCATACTTGTCGGCCATTTTCTTTTCAATATAAACTCTTTAAAAGTAAAACAATAAAATAATTAGACAACTTGTCTCATATCTTATATAGAATGCGTACCGGAAAGCGAAACCGGTCAAACGAGTCAGATGTATAAGGGGAGACAGGATGAATACATTTTTTAAAGGAACATTATTGCTGGCGGTCGCTGCTTTTGCTGGTGAATGCATTGAGTTTTTAGTAAATATGGTATTGGCTAGAGAGTTAGGGGAAAATGGGCTTGGTATGTATATGTCTATTCTGCCAACGATTTTTCTAGTCGTTCTTCTCGCAAGCTTTGAATTGCCCATTTCTATTTCTAAATTTATTGCCGAAAAGGATAAAAAGTACCATCAAAGTATGCTGAACCATGTGATTAAATTGACGGTGATTTTTACTGCTGTTCTACTGCCGATTGCGATACTTGTTATGCCATTTTTAACCGTTTTTGACCAGTACCATCCATATCTTAGATGGGTCGTCATTGCGTTTATTCCGATTGTATCTTTCTCTTCGATCACGAGAGGATTTTTCATGGGGAAGAATCAGATGGGGAAAATTGCTACGTATAATTTCTTGCGGAAGCTTGTTCAGCTTTTATTTCTTGTCTTTCTATACCAGTTTTTTCAGTTTGACACGAAGACTTCCGTGTTTATTGCCTTTTGTACGCTGATTGGCAGTGAGGTTGTTGTCTTTTTATATTTGCTTCATATGTTTATTATTCAGTTTCAGCAAGTTAAAAAGGAGCCTAGTAAAGAGATGAGCGGAAAGACGGTGCGACGCAGTTTAATGGCTGTATCGATTCCAACGACCGCGATGAGAGTATTTCATGCATTGACACATGCGATCGAACCTTTCTTAATCAAGGCAGCCCTTTTACAAGCAGGGGTGAGCGGTGTTGTCGCAACTGAGCACTTTGGCATGCTTGCGGGAATCGCGATGACGATTGGCTTTTTCCCGGCATTCATAGCGCATTCTTTTTTAATTATGTTAATTCCGACTGTTTCAAAAGCGTATGCAGATAAAGATAATCAAAAATTACAAAGCCTTCTTCAGCAAGTGTTTAAAGTGACAATTTTGTATGGGATTCCCGCTGTTACGCTTTTCTATTTTTTTGCAGAGCCGATTACGAAAACATTCTTTCATTCACCAGATGCAGCAGTATATTTACAAATGCTTTGGCCATTTTTCCTGCTGCATTATTTCATTATTCCGATGCAAGCCTTTTTAATCGGTATTGGTCTAATGAAAGAAGCTCTTTACCATTTTGTTTGGTCGACGGTCGTTTCATTTTCTGTCATTTATCTCCTCGGATCGATGCATACCTTTCAGATGGACGGGGTAATTATAGGGATGAATGCAGGAGCAGTCGTCTTATATTTGATGCATTACTTGACCATTTGTAAAAAAATTGGTGTAACGATTTTACTTGCTCCTTTAAAAAGATTTCATTAATAGATTAGAAGATTTATTTTTAAAAAGTGTAGGGATTCAGCCAGAAATATTCGTCTATTAAGTGAGTAATGAAATTTTAAGGAGAACTATAAAATGAAAACCTGTAAATATAAACAATCAATGGAGCAATATTTTGAAACTTGTATTATAGAGCATGGAAAATCCCTGTTTAATTATATTTATTCATTAGTAAGACATAAGGAGCTGGCTGAGGATTTATATCAGGAAGTGCTAATTTCGGCATACCTTGCATTGCCATCCTTTGAAGAAAGAGCGAAGGTGAAAAATTGGCTATTTAAGATAGCGGTGAACAAGTGCCGAGATTATTGGCGAAAGGAGAAATCAGCTAATCGTTTTTGGGAAGAAAAGGTTTACCTGTATGCAGATGATACGAATGTGATGGATCAGCCAGAGGAATCAATTCTCAACAAATGCAGTCAGGAGGAGATGATTGATACACTTCAAGATCTTCCGAAAATGTATAGGGAGCCTTTACTTTTATTCTATTATCATAACCAAACTTTAATGGAAATTAGCGATTTGACAAGTTTGCCAATATCTACAGTGAAAACTCGAATGAGACGTGCGAAGGATCGATTGCGGCCAAAAGTAAAGGAACTAGCGGCAAACGGATAGAGCAGCCCAATGGCTGCTCTTTAAGATTCCTATTCAGGTTGCTTGATCCCGTATTTTTTTGCCCTATATTCGCTGTCTTTTCTTCTGTTTTTCCGGATGTCTGCACGTTCTTTTGCGGAATCATACAAACTTTTTTCTTCTTCTGTTTCTGGGATGACGGAAGGTACGGGTGTGGGCTTTCCATTTTCATCAATGGCCACCATTGTCAGGAAGGACATGGCACAAATATTTCTTTCTCCAGATAGTAAATCCTCTGCAATGACTTTCACAAATATCTCCATAGATGATCGCCCTGTATAGGTCACAAATGCCTCTAAACAAACGGAGTTCCCTTGATGAATTGGGTGCAGGAAATCCACTGAATCAGTAGAAGCAGTAACCACATTTTTTCTTGCATGCCGCATAGCAGAAATTCCGGCTACATCATCGATATATGCCATCAGTTTACCGCCAAATAATGTACCGTAAGCATTTGTATCTGGAGGCAAAACAATACTTGTTTTTACCACAAAGGATTCTTTGCATTTTTTTGATTCGTTCATCGTAATCCTCCTAATTTAAAAGCGTAAGCGCTATGCTCAGCCCCGACAAGCATAAGACAAGCCTCGCAGAAAGGTGATCTTTACCTTTTTGGGAGGATTGGCTTATGACCTCGAGGGGCTAGGCGCTGAAGCTAGATATTGTATCGGAAAAATGATTTATTTCTCGTCAATATAACATATCAGAGATTTAGAGGGAAATTTACTTTGAAAAATTTACAAAAACAATAAAATACTCATACTTTTGCAATAGATGTAGTAGGAAGTTATTATCAAAAATAGTTTTTAAAGGATAATGAGACATAACCATTTTTTCTCTCTCATAAGGTAGATGAGAACAAGTCTACATAAGGAGGAATAAAATGAGTAGAAAGATAAGAGCGATTGCAGCAGTTTTATTTAGTATTCTACTGATCGCAGGAACCTTGCCTTTAAGCAGTCAAGCTAAGGGGAAAAATGTAATCGATAAGGAGTACAGTCAGGTTGATGTAGGAAAGGATGGGATGGTAGCTACAGCTCATTCATTAGCATCCGAGATTGGTGCAGAAGTATTAAGTAAGGGTGGAAATGCGATTGATGCAGCAATAGCCATTCAATTTGCCTTAAATGTCGTTGAGCCAATGATGTCAGGTATTGGCGGGGGCGGATTTATGATGGTTTATGATGGGAAGACAAAAGAAACAACCATCATCAACAGCCGTGAACGTGCCCCTGCAGGAGCGAGCCCTGACATGTTTTTGGATAAAAACGGTAAGCCTATTCCGTTTGCTGAACGTGCAACTGGAGGAAAGGCAGTAGGAGTACCCGGTACTTTAAAAGGCCTGGAAACAGCATTGGAAAAGTGGGGAACACGTCCGATGCAGCAGCTGATCGAACCGGCTATTAAGCTTGCAGATAAAGGGTTCCCAATTGATTCGGTATTAGCTGACGCAATAGCTGATAATAAGGAGGTCCTTTCACACACAGCTGCTAAGGATGTCTTCCTGCCAAACGGAAAACCTTTGCTTGAAGGGGAAACGCTAGTCCAAAAAGATCTGGCGAAAACATTTAAGCTCATTCGCTCGAAAGGTTCGGACGGTTTTTATAATGGTCCTGCAGCTAACGCAATTGCAAACACTGTGCAAGCCTTCGGTGGTTCGATGACGCCTGGAGATTTGAAAAAATATCATGTAACAATCGACAAGCCGATTTGGGGTGACTATCAAGGCTACAAGATTGCAAGTATGCCGCCCCCAAGCTCTGGCGGAGTGTTTCTCCTGCAAATGCTAAAAATTTTGGATGACTTTAATCTTCAACAATATGATGTTAAGTCATGGGAAAAATATCATCTGCTCTCTGAGGCGATGCATCTAGCATATGCGGACCGTGCAGCATATGCAGGTGATCCTGAGTTTGTTAATGTACCTTTAAAAGGACTTTTACACCCGGAATACATTAAAGAACGTCAAAAGCAGATTAGTTTAAATAAGGTGAATAACAATCCAGTAGCTGGTGACCCTTGGAAGTTTGAATCGAAAGTAGCAAATTACGATCAAACACAGCAGCCAAATGATCGTAAATATGGGGAGACAACTCATTTCTCCGTAACCGACAGATGGGGGAATGTCGTATCCTATACGACGACCATTGAGCAATTATTCGGAACAGGAATTATGGTTCCAGGCTATGGGTTTATGCTAAATAATGAGCTGACTGATTTCGATGCAATACCTGGCGGTGCTAATGAGGTACAGCCGAATAAACGACCATTAAGCAGTATGACGCCGACCATTGTCTTTAAAGATGAGAAGCCAGTCTTAACGGTCGGTTCACCTGGTGGAGCGACCATTATCACTTCCGTACTTCAAACCATTATTCATGCAATTGAATATGATATGGAGTTGAAAGCTGCAGTTGAGGAACCAAGAATCTATACGAATAACTTGGATTCTTACCGATATGAGGAAGGGATATCTAAAGAAGTCATTAATCGGCTGAATCAAATGGGACATAAATTTGGCAAGACCCCAGTCACGATCGGGAATGTTCAAAGTATATTAATTGATCATAAGAATGGTACGTTTAAAGGTGTCGCTGACTCGAGCAGGAACGGAGCAGCTATTGGGATCGATTTAAAGGGAGGTAAAAAATAAAATTTTTATCGCAGATTAACGGGCTGTAAGACTCCTACTGCAAGAAGTTGAGGCAACGAAAAATTCTAAGAAGGGGATCTAACAGCCCGTAAATGCCCGATTGGTTCAGCTAACAATCAGTGGGGGATGAAGGCCAACTAAGGGCACCACATTCTGTGGCAACGTCTGAGTATTTTGTACGTTGGAAAACCCCCACTGTTTATGTTTCACTTTATATACTGGCACCCTCCAAGAGAGAGTGCTTTATTATATGAAGAATAATGAGTGAATATTCATTCAAAAAGAGGAGTTGGTGCCTCTACCGTTGAATTTATTAAAAAAGAAAAGGATAAACGAAAGCTGAGGAGGAAATGAATATGTCAGTCATTACGGAACTTAAGGATTTAGCGAAAAAAATGAATGCTAATCCCGTACATATTGAGAATGAAAAGGATCGTGTTTTTCAGGTGAATTTAGATGATGCAGGCATACAGCAAATTATTCTGAAGGATGGACGAATCGAAATGGCAGAAGGGACGCCATATGAACCAGAAGTAACGCTAATCCTTTCTGATAAAAACTTTTCAAAGCTCTTAAAGGACGAGCTAAATACAACGATGGCATTTATGACCGGCGCCTTAAAGGTGGATGGGAAAATCGGCCTTGCTTTGAAGCTGCAAGAGATTGTAAAGAGGTATCAATAGGGGAGAAGAAGATTCTATGAGACAAAAACTGAAGATAAAGAAAGCAAACTGTCTCATAGAATGGCTCTGTGAGACAAAAGCTAAATTTAAAGAAAGCAAACTGTCTCATAGAATGGCTCTCTGAGACAAAAGCTGAAGATAAAGAAAGCGAACTGTCTCATAGAATGACTCTATAAAACAAAAAGCCGAAGATAAAGAAAGCAGATTGTCCCATAGAATGGCTCTCTGAGACAAAAGCTGAAGATAAAGAAAGCGAACTGTCCTATAGAATGGTTCTCTGAGACAAAAGCTGAAGATAAAGAAAGCAGATTGTCCCATAGAATGGTCTCTGAGACAAAAGCTAAATTTAAAGAAAGCAGAGTGTCCCATAGAATGACTCTCTGAGACAAAAGCTGAAGATAAAGAAAGCGGATTGTCCCATAGAATGGCTCTCTGAGACAAAAGCTGAAGATAAAGAAAGCGAACTGTCTCATAGAATGGCTCTGTGAGACAAAAGCCGAAGATAAAGAAAGCAAATTGTCCCATAGAATGACTCTCTGAGACAAAAAGCCGAAGATAAAGAAAACAGACTGTCCCATAGAATGGCTCTGTGAGACAAAAGCTGAAGATAAAGAAAACAGACTGTCCCATAGAATGGCTCTGTGAGACAAAAGCTGAAGATAAAGAAAGCGAACTGTCCTATAGATTGGTTATAAGAGACAAAAGCAAAAAAACCAGGTAAATTGCCTGGTTTCTTTGTTTTTTATAAATATAGAACCATATGGTCTTCATCAAAATACGTATCTTCAATTTTTATTGCTCGTTTATCTTTTCCAAACACCTCAAAGCCAAAAGATGTATAAAGCTTTTTAGCTGGTTCATTTGTTGATTCGACAGCTAAGTAGATTTGTTCAATCCCACCCATTCCATTTGCTTTCTCTAATGCAGCTACAATCAATGCCTTTCCTACCCCTCTTCTTCGGCATTCATCTGAAACATACATCGCCACAATCAAAGCACGATGCTTTAATTTACGTTTCGTTTCTTGTAATAAGGTAACAGAACCAACAAGTTTTTCTTCTTCGAATGCTCCAAAAGTAAAGGATTCCTCAGATTGAAATCTCATTTTATAAAAATCTGCGGAATTTCCTTTTTCCTCCTCATAGCTTGATGCAAAAGCTGAAGGATGCATCTGTAAAGCTATCAATCTTAATTTCCGATATTCTTCAGCATCACTAGGCTGTAAACATCTAATATTCATACTATTCACCTCATGTAACTTTTTTTACCAGTGTACATTAAAATAAGCAGAATGAATATTAACTTTTGTAAAAATGGGTAGGATAGGTTTACATAGATTGTCTTATGGGGGAGAGAAAAAAATGAAAAAACGCCGGTTTGAATTTTTAATTGCTTTCATTTTACTTATCTCACTCTTGACACTTGTATTCCGCGATCTCAGCCTTATAGCAAAGATATGGATTTCGCTCCTTTATCTGACAGCCCTTATGGTAAGTATATACTCATTAATGCTGGAAAACCGTTCTCCTCAGCACTCACTCCTATGGATATATGTTCTAGTATTTTTTCCTGTGCTTGGATACTTGTTCTATCTGTTTTCAGGTCAATTGTATTTAAAAGGTTATCTGTTTAGAAGCAAGAGAAAGAAGGATAGAGAAGAGTGGAAAAGGCTGCTTCAGCAGGATGAATCTCCAGATTTAGCATTTTTACAAGATGGGCAGCATTCCTTTGCTAAATTTGCAAACCATCGATCCCCTACCCCTATAAGCACTGCATCCCGATCTTATATATTAAAAAATGGAGAGGAAACCTTTTCAGAGATTAAAGAAAGGCTGAAAGAGGCTGAACAATACATTCATATTGAATATTATATTTTTCGCACGGATCGGTTAGGGAAGGAAATTATTAGCATCCTCATTGAAAAAGCAAAGCAAGGCGTCGAGGTATTATTCATTTTTGACGCAGCTGGAAGTCGAAAGATTGCAGTACAAGACATTCAATTAATGGAGCAAGCAGGGATAAAGGTACAAATATTCTCTCCGCTGAAATATGGATTCTTTAATCAAAAGTTAAACTTTCGCAATCACAGGAAAATTGTTATTGTCGATGGGAAGGTTGGCTTTGTTGGCGGTCTGAATGTTGGGGTTGAATATCTTGGTGAAGATGAAAAATTCGGATTTTGGCGGGACACTCATATGAAGTTAACAGGTGAGGCTGTGTATTCACTTCACACAGCTCTGTTGTTAGACTGGGAATATGTCAGTGGAGAAAGCGTCTTGAAAAAATACCCTAAAATGAAACCAGCAATAGATGATTTCGTCCTTGATGGAGCTGTACAAATTGTGGCAAGCGGGCCAGATACACAGCAAGGACTCATGTGTGATTTTTACTTTGCGATGATTGCTAATGCAGAAAAGTCTATTTGGATTGCCACTCCATATTTTATCCCCGATGAGGCTATCCGAACAGCTTTAAGAATAGCAGCTGCCAAAGGAGTAGAAGTAAGAATCATGGTGCCTGAAGTAAATGATGGCTTTTTGACTCAATATGCGAGCCGATCTTATTTTCCAGAACTGCTGCGAACAGGAGCAGAGATCTATTCCTATAAAAAGGGATTTCTCCATCAAAAAATTATCATCATAGACGGGAATTTAGCTTCACTTGGAACAGCAAATATGGACATGCGCAGCTTTCACTTGAATTTCGAAGTGAACGTCTTCTTATATGGAACAAGCTCTATTCGTGATCTTGTTGCACATTACGAACAAGATATGGAGGATTGTGAGAAGATTAGTCCAGTTCAATACTATAAAAGAGGTTTTGCTGAAAGATCCAAGGAATCCTTTGCCCGCCTTTTCTCGGGTGTACTTTAAACAGCTCCATTAAATGATGGAGCTGTTTTTTATTAGTAAAAAAAGGGATTAACCTGTATAATTTGAATAGTTGGAAAAAATATTTAATTTCAAGGAGGGCCATAATGCTTGCAAAATCAGTGATTGAAGACGTTCTCACAGCTGCGTTAGCTACTGGGGGAGACTTTTCCGAAGTGTTTCTAGAGGACCGTTATACTAATAATCTGACCCTGCAAGGAGGGAAGATTGAAAATAGCTTATCAGGCAGAGATTTCGGGATTGGCATTCGTGTTTTTAAGGGGCTTCAGAGTGTATATACATACACAACTGATGGTTCAAAGGAGGGCTTACTAAAGGCAGCAAGAAATGCAGCTCATGCAATTTCTGGAGAGACTATCATTCACCCAGCGCCATTAAAAAAAGAAATAGTAACTTGTGCCCATCCGATTACAATAAATCCAAGAGAAACAGAGAAAACTCGAAAAGTGAATGTAATGAAGAAGGCATACGAGATAGCTAAAAACTATCATTCTAGCATTCATCAAGTGCTTGTACGTTATTTAGACGAAGAGCAAAATGTTCTAATTGCAAATAGTGAGGGCAAATTTATTGAAGATAAAAGGGTTAGAAGCAGGCTGGCGATTCAATCAATTGCTTCTGATGGCAAACAAATGCAGCCTGGTTTTTATGGTCCGGGTGCCCATAAGGGGTTTGAGTTTTTTGAGAACTTAAATCTTGAACATTATGCTAATGAAGCCTCAAGGATAGCGGTAACGATGCTTGGAGCCGATCCTTGCCCGAGCGGGAAATTCCCAGTTATTATCGATAATGAGTTTGGGGGAGTTATTTTCCATGAAGCATGCGGTCATGGGCTTGAAGCAACATCTGTTGCAAAGAACAATTCTGTGTTTGCCAATCGAATTGGTGAAAAAGTGGCCTCGGATGTTGTTACATACATTGATGATGGCACAATTGCAAATGAGTGGGGTTCAATCACAATTGATGATGAAGGGGAAAAGGCACGTAAAAATGTATTAATTGAAAATGGCATTTTGAAGGGGTATTTAATCGATAAATTTAACGGCCGTAGAATGGGAATGGAGTCGACCGGATCAGGAAGACGACAGTCCTACCGATTTGCCCCAACTTCGAGAATGACGAATACGTACATTGCGGAAGGAAAATCTTCACCTGAAGAAATTATCTCCAATACCGAGCATGGCATCTATACAAAATATATGGGTGGCGGTTCTGTGAATCCGGCAACAGGAGATTATAACTTTGCAGTAATGGAAGCTTATCTTGTAAAGGATGGGAAGATCGGAAAGCCGCTTAAAGGAGCGACGCTTGTTGGGAATGGCGCCGAAACATTACAACTCGTTGATATGGTTGGGAATAATTTAGGACACGGTGCGGGTATGTGTGGCTCGTTAAGTGGAAGCATTCCTGTAAATGTAGGTCAGCCGATGATTCGAGTCAGTGAAATGACCGTAGGCGGAAGTAAGGAGGGGGAGTAGAATGAATATCCAAGAATTTCAACAGAAGCTTTTTGGTTTGGGTGAGAAGCATGGCTTTACGGATATGGAGCTTTATTTTGAACGCGAGGAAAAGTTTAAATGTGGATTGTTTAAGGGTGAAGTTGACTCCTATGAAACTTCTGAAATTGCCGGGGGTTCATTTCGTGGACTTTACAATGGGAAAATGGGCTATGCTTTTACAGAGAAATTAGATGAGGATTCCGTTTCATATCTTGTTGAAAATGCGAAGGAAAATGCGCAATTGATTGAGGAAGAAATTCAAGAGGAGATTTTTGGAGGCAGTGAGAAATATCAAGAAGGGAGCTTCTACTCTGCTGAACTTGCAAAAGTGACTGTTCCGGAAAAAATTGAACTCCTAAAAGAAATAGAAAAGCATATATACGCTTTTGATGAAAGAGTTACAGGAACTAACTACTTTATTCTAGAAAGTGCAGAATCAGAGCGTTTCATTATTAATAATAAAGGGCTTTCTCTTGATGAGAGACAGAATTATATTGGAATGTATATTTCTGTTGTAGTTAAGCAGGGGGATGAGACGAAAACAGGAGCTTACGTGAAAGCAACTAAGGATTTTTCTGCCTTTGTTCCAAGGGAGATTGCCAAGTATGCTGTAGAAGAAGCTCTCTCAAAATTAAATGCACAAACGGCAGATAGCAAACACTATCCTGTATTATTACGCAACGATGCTGCGGGAGACCTATTCCGAACATTCTCAGAAATTTTTTCAGCTGAGAACGCGCAAAAAGGAAGATCAAAGTTAAAAGGGATGGAAGGAGAATTAATTGCTGCTCCAGCACTGCAATTGGTAGATGATCCATTTCTAAAAGACGGCCTATTAAGCAGAAGCTTCGATAGCGAGGGTGTTGCCACAATGAAAAAAGCAATTGTAAAGGATGGCAAGCTCGTCACTTTGCTTCATAATCGGAAAACAGCTGGTACTGCGGGAGTAGAGTCTACAGGAAATGCGTATAAAGGATCCTACAAGGGCAGCTTAACTGTGTCTCCAACGAATTTATATGTGAAACCGTCAAATAAGAGTATTGAGGAGCTAACTGCATCGGTTGATGAGGGGATTCTCATTACAGATTTAGCAGGCTTGCACTCTGGTGCAGATACAGTGTCAGGTGACTTTTCTCTAGCAGCTAATGGATATTTTGTGAAGGATGGGAAAGTTCAAAACACCGTGAAGCAAATGACGATTGCTGGGAATTTCTTTGATTTATTAAAAAATATTGAAGCGATCGGTTCTGATCTAGAGTTCTTGATGTCTAATGTCGGTTCCCCCTCTTTACTGATTAAAGAATTAGCTGTAACCGTGGAATAGGCTGGAGATAGGGTATATCACGATAATGTGATGTGCCCTCTTTTGTTTGTTCACAGAAATGATTTGTGTTTCAATAGATTGAGAAAAGATATTTGGGGGTTCATTGTGAAAATTATCGCCGCCCTTCCCTATATGGTTGTGTCCCGTTCAATCGATTGGAATAAACAGCACTTTATAGAAAGAGAAGAAAAATTGATTCTGGCAGAAGATAAAATTACTTCCCATATAAATGAATTTACTCTTGAAGAGATATGGGATATTTCCTTTAGGGCATCAAGTTCTGAATATGGATTTTTTTACCTTCATACAAATCAGGGTTTATTTTCCTATCGTGTTAAAACAGAACCGTCTGAATTTATGAATAAGTATCAAGAAATGAAAAAGCGGGTAAAAAAGTATGAATAACTTTTTTACCCGCTTTTTATTTTATTTGATTCATATGCACTAGCACTTCATCAATTTTTGTATGATTTTCTGGTGAATCATCAATATGTTTCCAGAGAATTTTTCCTTGTGGCGAAAACAGCCATGTACCGCCCTGTATATAAACATCTTGGGTTTTCATCGATTTCATTACAAACTCTTTTTGCTTTTGATCAGAAGGGATAAATCCTTTTACTTGCCCAGTTATAAATCCGAAGCCAGCTTTTGCTAGCAGCTTCCATTTCGGCATTGTTTTATGGCCCATACCTTTATATGCCTCCCTAGAAGGATCTCCAAGAATGGGGAAAGGATAGGGACCAAATTCATCAAGGAACAGCTTAATAAATGTTCCCTTGGAAGGTGCAATAACTACAACTTGAAACCCATACTGGGTTATTTCATTCATTCGCTCACGCAACTGCGCGAGATATTGCCGGCAAACGGGTCAACCAAGATGGCGGACAAAGACAATCATTGTGTATTGGTTATTGATAACAGTTTGCAGAGAAATGTTTTTATCAGACTCCTGTGTTTCTAAAAGGAAATTCAATGAGTATCCCGCCTTTTTTATTTTGAGGTTCCTATAGTATATCTGGAACCGCAAAAACATTAAAGCAATCAGACTTTTGAAGTGCCTTCAACAAAAAAAGCAGGAGTTAAACTCCTGCTTAGTCTCTGCTTCCAAGAATACCGAAAATACGTAAGATATTAATGAATAGGTTAATGAAATCCAGATATAGATTAAGAGCCATTAATGGCACCTCTTCAGCTGATACCCCGTAATGCTTCATTCTGTTAAAATCATACAATACATATCCGCTGAATACGAGTACACCAATGAATGAGAAAGCAAGCATTCCGGTAGAGCTTAATGGCCAGAATAGGCTAAAAATGGAAATGGCAATCAGTGCTAATAGCGCGGCCATTAGCATTCCGCCTAAGAAGGATAAATCTTTCTTTGTTGTAGATGCGTAAATAGCAAGGCCTGTAAATACAGTTGTTGTTGTTGCAAGAGCAAGTAAAACTGGGTTTGGTCCTATTGTTGCTAAGTAGTGAGAAACAATAGGGTATGTGGTGATGCCAGAAATAAATGTAAATGCAAACAGGAAAGAATAAGACATTGCTTTTTTACGGCGGATAATAAACGCAAAAATGAGCATGCCAATTTCAAGAATCATGAGCGGCAAGAACAAAGCGGGTGGAACAAAAACACCTGCCATCGTACCAGCAAAGGCAATTCCTAAAGAAATCGCAAATGTTCTCAAAACAGACGGCAAATATGGATTAGTAGTTTGTTGTGCATACATCGTTTCATTTCTCCTCAAATAAATTTAACTATAGTTTATATACGCTTATATTTAAATATAGTTTCAAAAAAGTTATTTTTCCTTTAACAAATCTCTTATTTCCGTTAAAAGCTCCTCTTTCTTGTCCACTTTCGGTGAAGCTTGTACCTCTTCTTCTTTCTTCTTAAATCTTCTATTAATAATTCTGACGAAGATAAAAATAGAGAAAGCAATAATAAGGAAGTCAACAATTGTCTGAACAAAGGCTCCGTATTTTACTTCCGCTTTTCCTACTGTAATAGCAAGCGACGAAAAGTCAATCCCGCCACCAATAAGCACTCCTACTAGCGGCATAATAATATCATCGACGAGCGAGGAAACAATTTTACCAAAGGCAGCCCCGATGATGACACCAACGGCAAGGTCCAGAACATTTCCTCTCAGTGCAAACTTTTTAAACTCATTCCACATGGATTAATAGCACCTTTCATTAAAAAATTATCGTAATTATACTACGTGTGGGTGCAGGAAGCCAGTTGAAAAGTGCTTAATTTTAAAAAAATGGAAATTTCAGCTGGATATGGATGAGTGTAAAATGACCTAGTATGAAAGATTTTGTTGCCATTGTTTGGCAATCATGTAATCATTGGTATGAATATTCAGTTATTTTGTTTTTGCATTTTTTGACTATGCAATATTTAGCGGTTTCTTTACAATACTAAAAGTAGAAAACTTTAGGAGGATAAAATGGATAGTAATAAACAGAGGAAAGATCCTCGATTTAAAATTGCTGTAAAGGAAGCGTGGATCGGGATTGGACTTGTACTTTTTAATTTTGCTTGGTGGTTTGGCTTTGCTTATGGACCGCTTGGATCAAGAAGTGTGGAAAACTACCAATTTATTTTAGGCTTGCCTGCTTGGTTTTTTTATAGCTGTGTAGCAGGATTTATTGTTATGGCCATTCTAGTCATTTTGGCGGTTAAACTATTTTTTAAAGATGTTTCTTTTGATGATGAAGAAGAAGGGGAGGCCGAAATTAAATGAATTGGCAAGTGGTTACCCCAATAATTATTTTCTTAGTACTCATTTTTATTATTGGCTTTTGGGCAAGCAAGAAAATGAATTCCTCTAATTCTTTTCTTCAGGAATACTTTCTTGGGGGAAGAGAGCTTGGGGGTTTTATACTAGCAATGACAATGATGGCGACATATGGCAGTGCAAGCAGCTTTATTGGCGGACCTGGTGTGGCTTATACACAAGGGCTTGGTTGGGTATTGCTAGCAATGTCACAAGTTGTAACAGGCTATTTTGTCCTGATGGTCTTAGGGAAGAAATTTGCAATCGTGGCAAGAAGATATCAGGCAGTTACCTTAATTGACTTTTTAAAGGAACGATATAAAAGCAAGTGGGTCGTATTGCTGTCAGCTTTTAGTATTATTATCTTTTTGTTTTCAGCTATGGCAGCCCAATGGGTCGGCGGGGCGAGACTAATCGAATCATTAACAGGCATTAGCTATATTTCAGCCTTATTTATATTTGCTATTTCTGTTATGGTTTATGTTGTTATTGGCGGATTTCGTGCAGTTGCCTTAACAGATGCTGTTCAAGGGGCAATCATGTTTATTGGTACGCTTATTCTGCTTATAGCTGTTATTATTGCAGGTGGCGGGATACCAAAGATTATAAGTGATCTAGCGGCTGAAAATCCGAATTTAATTACTCCTTATGGATTTGATGGGAAACTGACACCTCTTTATGTTTCCTCATTTTGGATTCTAGTGGGTGTTGGTGTTGTTGGGCTTCCCCAAGTAACGGTTCGTGCCATGTCTTATAAAAACTCAAACGCGATGCACCGGGCGATTATCATCGGAACAATTGTTGTAGGAACTATTATGCTTGGTATGCACTTAATAGGTGTCTTCGCCCGACCAATTTTGCCGGGGATTGAGGTTGGAGATACGGTCATGCCGTTAATCGCCCTAAAGGTATTGCCTCCATGGCTTGCTGGAATTGTCTTGGCTGCTCCGATGGCTGCGATCATGTCGACTGTGGATTCATTACTGCTACTTGTAAGCTCTGCGGTTGTAAAGGATGTATATATTAACTACATAAGACCAAATGCAAGTGAAGGAACCATTAAAAAAATGAGTTTTGGAGTAACAACTGTGTTAGGAATCCTTGTTTTTTTAATGGCCATTAGTCCGCCGGATTTGCTTATATGGTTGAATTTATTCTCCTTTGGCGGATTAGAGGCTGCCTTTATTTGGCCAGTTGTCCTTGGACTTTATTGGCAAAGAGGCAATAAATTTGGGGCAATTACCTCGATGCTGGCTGGTACGGGTTCATATATCTTTATCCATCTTTATTTTCCGAATCCTTTCGGTATGCACACGGTTACCCTTCCGATCGTTTTATCATTCATTGTATTTATTGCAGTTAGTTTATTGACTGGAAAAAAGGTTGAAAATCAAATAAGTCTTTTATCCTAATAATGAAGAGTGTGAAATCTAAAAATGATTTTGCACTCTTTTTTTAGTTCATTTTTGAATATTGGGAGATTTGTAGAATCCTTTTTCTTTTGTTACACTCTTAACATAGTGATTGACATACTAGGGAGAATTAAATGAAAAATTTTATATATATAT
Source organism: Cytobacillus praedii (assembly GCF_001439605.1). Classification (GTDB taxonomy): domain Bacteria; phylum Bacillota; class Bacilli; order Bacillales; family Cytobacillaceae; genus Cytobacillus; species Cytobacillus praedii. Next base: position 291,807 of record NZ_LMBX01000002.1, on the reverse strand, counting down.
TATCTTTATTGATGCTAGCCGGGTTGGCAGCATGTTCACAAAAACTAGATACAACCATTAAAATAGAAAATCTTGATATAAAAAAAGACATTCAACAAGCAAGTGATACAAAACGAGCAGTGATGACAGAAGGAAAAGAAAAGAAGGAGACCGTATGGCTGAAGGAAAAATCACTCTATCAATTTGAAGCAGTGGCTGACGAATTTGAATATACTGTGTTTCTTTATGCAGATGATGAACAAAGCCGATTGAAAGAGTCTCCGTCGAATCAGGCCAATAAAGGGGAACAATTATATACAGGTCATTATTCTATGTATTTGGCTGAGAAGGATTCTACTGTCGCATATAAACAGGATGTATTAGAGCAAAAGGGAGAATTATCCTTTAGCTCCTCTTCTGTTCAGGCTTATCCATTGAAATTAGGAAAAAATACGGTTATTGCAGTGATTGATTCTGAGAAACACCCTAATTTCTTTTTCATTCATGAAGGGGAAGTAAAAGAAATTAAACAAAATGAGAGCATGTTGCCAATGGTTGACACAAAAATGAAAGCAGTCAATCAGAAGTATATTCAAACAGCTCATTTAGTTGATGGGGAAGATTGGATATTTACGACATGGGGATTTGATAAAGAATCAATGATTTTATTTAAACATGATGAAACACATGTGGAAGATCAAGAAGGGGAGAAGTGGTACAAGCTTTGGAGTGAAAAAAGTGAAAACTTTTTTCCATTCTTAAATATAGAACTTACAAGTGAAGTACTAGAAAAAGCAAAGCAGGGAATTCCTTTAGGAAGTCCATATCCAATTGGAACAAGCATTTCAAATATAAAAAAGTCGGACCCGCATTATTTAGATGAGGGGTTAGATATAGATGGTGTTCCATACGTATTATACCCAGAAATTACTTATTACTTTGAAAAGGATACAGGCATCGTTAACGCTGTAGCCATTCCAGGGGAGCGGCTGAAAACCACATTAACGAATGTAAAAAAATTGTTTGGAACCCCCGACCAAGAGATGAATAAGAATGAAGGAAAACTTGCTGTTTATTTGGCGCATAACTACAGTATTGAAATTTTGACGGATAAAGCAGGGAATGTTGAATGGATGTATTTGCGGAAAAAATAAAAAATCATGCGGAGATATTCCGCATGATCTTTAGATGTGCCTATTAAAATGCCCAATCTCCATTACGGAAGACAGGTTCAGATGTTCCATCAGCAGTAATGCCGTCAATATCCATTTCAGCTGAGCCAATCATGAAGTCGACATGTGTTAAGCTCTCGTTTAATCCATGTTCCTTCAATTCATCGCTAGACATTTGCTTGCCGCCTTCTAAACAGAATGCATACGCACTGCCGATAGCAAGGTGGTTAGAAGCATTTTCGTCAAATAAAGTGTTGTAGAATAGAAGGTTGGATTGGGATATTGGCGAGTTAAAAGGGACTAGTGCCACTTCGCCAAGATAATGTGAGCCTTCGTCTGTTTCGACAAGTTGTTTAAGAATTTCTTCGCCTTCTTCTGCTTTCACATTGACAATGCGGCCATTCTCAAATGTGAGTGTAAAGCGATCAATAATATTGCCTCCATAGCTTAGAGGCTTTGTGCTTGATACCGTACCGTTTACACCTGTTCTTAAAGGCACAGTGAATACTTCCTCTGTCGGCATGTTTGCCATAAATTCATGTCCTTTTTCATTGATGCTTCCGGCACCACACCATAAATGCTTTTCAGGAAGCTCAATTGTTAAGTCTGTTCCAGGTGCTGTATAGTGAAGCTTCCTATAGCGTTTATTGTTTAAGTAATTTACCTTTTCATGAAGGGTTTCATCATGATTTTTCCATGCTTGAACTGGATTTTCAACATTTGTATGAGTTGCTTTAAAGATTGCATCCCACAGCATTTGAACTCTTTCCTCTGCGGGTGCATCAGGGAAAACCTTGTCAGCCCACCCAGGAGATGGAGCAGCGATAACTGTCCAGCTGACTTTGTCAGCCATCATCATTTTTCTGTATTTTGATAATGCTTTCCCTGCTGCTTTTTGGAAGTTCGCAATGCGTTCGGAGTTAATTCCTTTAAACAAGTCTGGGCTAGCAGAAACAACAGACATGAATGCTGCACCATTTTCAGCAAGTTCTTCAACTTCTTTTGCACGCCATTCTGGATATTCAGTGAAAGCATCATCAGGTGCAAGCTCGTATTTTGTGCGTGAAACAGCATCATCGCTCCAGTTTACAACTACATTATGTGCACCGGACTCATACGCTTTTTTTACGACAAGACGGACGAACTCAGCTGAATCAAGTGTCGTGTTAACGACAAGTGTTTGCCCTTTTTGAATATTTACACCAACTTTTACCGCAAGCTCAGCATATTTTTCTAAGTTTTTTTGATAGTCACTCATTATGTAATCTCCTTTTTCAGAATCTTCATTAACATTGTAGCGTTTTTATTATAAAAAAGAAACTTTGAATCATTCAATCGTTCATGTTTTATACCATTCCTGTTAATTATTTTTATCGGTCACAATATCATACTTGTATGAAAAAGGAATCTTTATACAGATTCCTTTTTTATCTTGAGATTATTAGGCTTTTCAGCAATTGCAAACATAACCCAATATAATATAGCACTTAAAACAGCAAGTGCAGCTAAGATAATGAATGTCCAGTCATAGCCGATCCACACGGTTAATGGGATAGAAATGGGGGCAATGGTTTTTCCAATCGTAAAACGAAGGCTTGCAGCTGCAAAATATTGTCCCCTCATATGATCTGGGGCAATCTTTGAAACAAAGCTTTGCTGAATGCCTGCTGCCATTAATTCACCAAGAGTAAAGAGTGCCATTGCAAAAGTTAATCCCCAAATCCAATTGGTTTGGCCCATCATGAAGATGGCTACTGCGTAGGCTAATGAAGATAAAATAAATACATTTCTCTCTTTATATTTCATCATCATTTTTGTTACTGCTACTGTAAACAGTGCAACTAGAAAGCCATTTTCAGATAATAGGATACCAAATGCCTGCTCCCCGTGAACGGTAAATGACCAATCGCCAAATTGGAACAAGGTCTGATTTTGCACGAATTCTTTCATATATACTGGGAGCAGCAGGTCAAGCTGCATAAATGTTTGCGCTGCTAAAACACCAGCTATGATGAAAAGCAAAAACGTTTTATCACGAAAGATAATGCCATAATCCTTCATCTGATCAATTAAAACAGTGTGCCATTTCTTATTTTCCTGGGAAACTCCAGTGTGTTCCGGTACGGTTTCCCTTGTCATTTTGGCAAGGAGGCCGGAAAGCACCATACAGATAATCCCCGCTGCAAGAAGCAGCTGATAGCGATAATCTCTATAAAAAATTGCTCCCAAAATCGGACCAACGACGACAGCTATATTTATAGACGTATAGAATATAGCGAATACATGGCTGCGATCCTTTTCCTCTACAACATCAGCTACCATTGCTTGGCTGGCTGGCCAATAGAACGAGCTGAAGACACCGACAAGTGCAAAGCAGATAAACCCAATCCATGGGGAGTCTAGCCATGGAGAACTGGCCAGGGCAAAAACCAGATAGCATATTCCTTGCCCGAAGGAGGATAGAACCATCATCGTTTTACGCCCAAAGCGATCAGCAAAATAACCGCCCATTAAGTTAGCTAATACTGAAAATACTTGTGAAAAAATAAGCATCAAGCCAGCTTTGTCCTTCCCGAATTCACCTGCAAAGTAAATGGTGAGGAAAGGGAAAAACATCCAAAAAGCGATGTTTAAAGCGGCTTCCCCAAATAATCGAACCTTTAAATTTGAATCCCAATCTCTAATTCTCATGCTGCTTCCTCATTTTCCCTTTTAGAATAACGCTATCATACTACCAAAATTGTGGATAAAACAAGGAATATTTCCAAAAAAGTGAGGAGTCGAAACATTCAATTTGAGATTAATCAATATACAAAATACATTAGTACAGTAGTTAGGACCCCAACCCAAATACTTAATAAAATACAATAACCCATTATATGACGAATATGAAGACCGACTACTGCTAATATCGGCAATGCCCAGAAAGGCTGAATTAAGTTTGTCCAGGCATCCCCCCATCCAACGGCCATGGCGGTAATCGCGGGATTGACACCGAGCTGGATGCCTGCTGGAACCTGAAGCGGACCTTGCAGCGCCCATTGCCCCCCGCCAGAAGGAGCTAAAATGTTAACTAGACCTGCTGTCCAATAAGTAAAGATATCAAATGTATCTTTACTTGCAATAGATGCCATGCCATTAATAATGGACTCTGCCAGTCCAGAACTGCCTAGTACGGCAATAATTCCTGCATAAAAAGGAAACTGAAGAATAATTGGGGATATCGCTGTTCCTGCTTCTTTAAATGCCTTGGCATATTGCCCCAATGATTTATGGAGGATAAGTCCAAGTGATAAAAAGAGAATATTGATGATATTTAAATCCAGATCTCTTCCATTAATAAATTCATAGATAGCATAAACCATCCCAATTAATCCGGTAATAATGCCAAGAAAGGATGTCTTTTCTAATCGTTCCGCAGGCGTTGATGCTGGTTCATTATGATACTCAGGTTCTGCTTTTTTTGATGGAGGTGAATAAGAGATGATGTCTTTTTTAGGAGCCATAAGAACAATAAAGATAGGGAGTGTGATTAATAGTGCAAGGAATATTATGATTGTTCCAGGATGAAAGATAGTTTCTGAAGTCGGGATGACTCCCATAATATTCTCTAGGAAGTGGCCTTTTGTTGCAACTGTCAGCCCAATGGAACTAGATAAGCCTGCTGTATAAAGGGCTGTTGGGGTATAGGCAGCTGCAACTAAAAGGGGGAAGTGAGCTTTATTATTCCTTTTGCCTAATTCGCGCGCAATGATGGCTCCCACAACAACAGCAAGTCCCCAGTTAATATAATAGGCTGCAGAAGATACAAGAAAAGTCATGACATAAGCTTGATTAGCCGTTTTTGCTTTAGAGGCAAGAAATGCCAGCATTTTTTCAACGATAGGTACGGAAGCTAGAGCCATTCCAGTCATTAACAATAAAACCATTTGCATAGTAAACGATAGATACACCCAGAACCCATCACCAAAAGATTTGAAAAGCTCAACTGGTTCAGAGGGCTTCATTATGAAACCGAGTATAAAAACAAGAAGGGTCATTAAAACAGCAATGACAAACGCATCAGGTAGATATCTTTCTGCAAGCTTTGAAAAGCGGTCTGCAATTCTGTTTAACATACAATCACTCTCCCTTATTAAGTTAGTACATGCTATGAAAGGGGACGAGCTTTTTATGACAAAAAAAGAAAAGAGCAGATACTGATCATTTGGAAACGAAAGCTTACCTACGATAGGAATTCCTCACTATCTCCTCCAATAAAAACGGATAAATTCAGAATTACTGATTCCATTAAGGACGTATGCTATATTTAACTTACGGAAATTCGAAAGGATGTTTTAAAGATGGCAAAAAGTATTGTAATTGCAGAAAAGCCTTCAGTTGCACGTGATATTGCCCGTGTGCTGAATTGTAATAAGAAAGGTAATGGATATCTTGAAGGTGATAAATATATCGTTACTTGGGCACTGGGCCATCTGGTCACACTTGCCGATCCAGAGAGCTACGATGTGAAATATAAAACATGGAATTTAGAAGATCTTCCTATGCTTCCGGAGCGTTTAAAATTAACGGTGATTAAGCAGACTGGAAAACAGTTTCAAGCGGTTAAAAGTCAGCTGTCCAGAAAAGATGTCAATGAAATCATCGTGGCTACAGATGCTGGGAGGGAAGGAGAATTGGTTGCACGCTGGATTATAGATAAAGTAAAAGTGAGCAAACCGATGAAGCGTTTGTGGATCTCCTCTGTTACGGATAAGGCAATTAAAGCTGGCTTTGCTAACCTAAAGCCTGGCAAAGCGTATGACAATTTATATGCATCAGCTGTTGCACGTTCTGAGGCTGACTGGTATATCGGTTTAAATGCAACACGCGCCTTAACTACTAGATTCAACGCCCAGCTAAATTGCGGCCGTGTACAAACACCAACTGTAGCGATTATTGCTGCACGCGAGGATGAAATTAGAAACTTTAAGGCAAAAACCTATTATGGCATTGAAGCTCAAACAACTAATAACTTAAAGTTAACCTGGCAAGATGCAAAGGGAAACAGCCGCAGCTTTGATAAAGAGAAAATCGATGGGATTGTGAAGAATTTAGGCAGCAAAAATGCCATTGTGACAAAAATGGAAAAAAAGCCAAAGAAGTCTTATGCTCCAGGTCTTTATGATTTAACAGAGCTCCAGCGTGATGCGAATAAAATCTTTGGCTATTCTGCAAAGGAAACGTTAAATATTATGCAAAAGCTGTATGAACAGCATAAAGTTTTAACCTATCCTCGAACGGATTCACGTTATATTTCTTCAGATATCGTCGGAACGCTTCCTGAACGCTTAAAAGCATGTGGAATCGGAGAATTTCGCTCATTAGCTAATAAGATTTTAACCAAACCGATAAAAGCGTCGAAATCATTTGTTGATGATAGCAAAGTATCCGATCACCATGCCATCATTCCAACAGAAAGCTATGTAAATTTCTCTGCATTTACAGATAAAGAGCGCAAAATTTATGAGCTAGTTGTTAAACGATTTTTAGCCGTATTATTCCCTGCCTTTGAATATGAGCAATTAACCCTTCGTGCGAAAATCGGTGAGGAGTACTTTGCTGCAAGAGGGAAAACAATTTTATCGCTCGGCTGGAAGGAAGTATATGAAAATCGATTTGAAGATGATGAGGCAGCAGATGATTTAAAGGAACAGCTCTTGCCTCGCATCGAAAAAGGCGATGCATTAAATGTAAAATTAATTGCTCAAACATCAGGTCAAACGAAGCCGCCTGCACGTTTTAATGAGGCAACATTACTTTCGGCGATGGAAAATCCAGCAAAATATATGGAAACAGAAGATAAAAAGTTAGCAGAAACATTAAAATCGACCGGTGGATTAGGGACAGTTGCAACACGGGCCGATATTATTGATAAGCTTTTCAATTCATTCCTTATTGAAAAGCGCGGCAAAGATATCCATATTACCTCTAAAGGTAAGCAGTTATTGGATTTAGTGCCTGAAGAGCTAAAATCGCCTAGCTTAACAGCAGAGTGGGAGCAAAAGCTCGAAGCTATCGCTGCAGGCAAGCTGAAAAAGGAAGTCTTTATTGGTGAGATGAAACGATATACGAAAGAGATTGTAGCAGACATTAAAGCGAGCAATAAAAAATACAAGCACGACAACATTTCTACAAAGAGCTGCCCAGATTGTGGAAAACCAATGCTTGAAGTGAATGGGAAAAAGGGCAAGATGCTCGTATGCCAGGATAGGGAATGTGGCCATCGAAAAAATGTCGCACGCGTAACGAATGCACGCTGCCCGCAATGTAAGAAGAAGCTAGAGCTCCGAGGGGAAGGCGAAGGCCAAATTTTCGCATGTAAATGTGGCTATCGTGAAAAACTATCGGCTTTCGAGGCACGCCGTAAAAAGGAATCAAAGGGGAAGGTAGATAAGCGTACTGTACAAAAGTATTTAAAGGAACAAAATAAACAAGAAGAACCAATCAATAATGCATTAGCAGAGGCGTTAAAGGGATTAAAATTTGATTAAGTGGTTCATTTCTCTTTAATGTTGGTACTTTTCTAAAAGAGAGTTGTTTGAATACTGTTTGCTAAAAAGCCTAATCTTTTAAAAACACTTTACTCTGCTAACAATCTAACTTGTTAAAATTTTACAATTATTCATTGACAATAAATCCGCTCTGATCGTAAAATTAATTATATTCGGAAAATTTTCGATTGGAATGATTGCTATGACTTGTCAATTAGTAGCTCGTTCATACAAAAAGGCTGTATTTCAAACGCTTGTTTGAAGTACAGCCTTTTCTTTATCTCACTAATGTATTGAGGAGGAAGGAAATGGTTATTTTATCTGGAAACACATTAACTTTAGAGGAAGTAAAAAAGGTTTTATTCAATAATGAACAGGTTTCCGCATCTGAGGAAAGCATGGATCAGGTGAGGAAGAGTCATGACGCTGTTAAGAAGATCGTAAATGAGGAAAGAGTAGTTTATGGAATTAATACCGGATTTGGAAAATTTAGCGATGTTCTCATTGATCCGAATGATGTGAACGATCTTCAGCTTAATCTTATTCGTTCTCATGCATGTGGAGTTGGGGAGCCATTTCCTGAGCTTGTGTCACGTGCCATGGTGCTTTTACGGGCTAATGCGTTACTGAAAGGATTTTCAGGGGCACGCCCTATTATTATTGAGCGTCTGATTGAATTAGTTAATAAAGAAATCCATCCAGTGATTCCGCAGCAAGGATCCCTTGGTGCTAGCGGGGATCTTGCACCACTTTCCCATCTAGCACTCGTTCTAGTAGGAGAGGGAGAGGTTTATTATAAGGGGGAAAAGAGAGCATCTAATGAGGTTCTTATGGAAGAAGGAATAGAGCCTCTTACTTTAGAAGCAAAAGAAGGACTAGCATTAATTAATGGTACACAGGCAATGACAGCGATGGGGGTTGTCGGCTATTTGGAAGCAGAGAAGCTTGCCTATCAAAGTGAATTAATTGCTGCGGTAACGATGGAAGGCTTGAACGGCATTATTGATGCATTTGATGAGAAAATTCATCTAGCAAGAGGCTATAAACAGCAAGTAGATACGGCTAGGAGAATACGAGAATATTTATCAGGAAGTGCTTTAATTACTAAACAGGGAGATATTCGTGTTCAGGATGCATACTCCATTCGCTGTATTCCGCAAGTACATGGGGCTTCATGGCAGGCTCTTGATTATGTAAAGGAAAAGCTAGAAATCGAAATAAATGCTGCAACCGATAATCCGTTAATTTTTGATGATGGGAATCATGTCATTTCAGGCGGAAACTTCCATGGACAGCCAATTGCTTTTGCTATGGATTTTATGAAGATAGCTGTTGCGGAGCTTGCAAATATTTCGGAGCGTAGAATTGAGCGTTTAGTTAATCCGCAGTTAAGTGACTTGCCGCCATTCTTAAGCCCAGAACCTGGTCTTCAATCAGGTGCAATGATTCTTCAATATGCTGCCGCTGCACTTGTATCTGAAAATAAAACATTGGCCCATCCGGCAAGTGTGGATTCAATTCCGTCCTCGGCAAATCAAGAGGATCATGTGAGCATGGGTACAATTGGTTCAAGACATGCGTATCAAATTGTGCAGAATGTAAATAATGTCCTTGCGATTGAGCTAATTTGTGCACTTCAGGCAGTAGAATACAGAGGAATTGAGAAAATGGCAGATAAAACAAAGCAGTTTTATGAAGCGGCACGTAAGATTATTCCTTCCATAACTAAGGATCGTGTCTTTTCTAAGGATATTGCAGCATGCTCCGCATGGCTTAAGAATGGAAACGTAGACATATTATAAAATGAAATGAAAGAGGGTCTAAATGAATTAGACCCTCTTTTTTCCTGCTATTATCTATCTTCATCTTCCTCTAAACGATTTTTGAAGGCTTCCTGCACAACAAGAAATTCTTCATCCTCCTGTGCTTCTGTTGCTGCACGTTTTTGTGTTTCGGTAATGTCTGGGAAATTACCTGGATGATTTTTCTTTTTGTGATTAAAATGTTCACCGCGAGCGATAATAAACACCCCTTTCCTATCTCTTCAAGTATCTTCCCCTTATTCATAAAAACCTATGTAGATTAAATTTAAGAGGCTTTCTTTTAAAAGGAGTGCTAGGTGAATGCTTATTTTTAAGGAATATGTCATTTCTTGGCATGTTTGTCCATTCGATTATTTATTGATTACATATTCTATAGTAATTGAGATGGAAGGAGGGGGAAATTTATGTGTAGTAATTGGGATAACGATAATAACAGACATCATAACAACAATAGACGAGTAATAAATGCTGATCAAGTTATTATTCGAGCAAACAGAGTGTTCGTTATGGGCGCGGAAGATGAAAATAGACACAACCATCATTGCAGAAGAGGAAATGTTGCTGGTGCAGAAGACCATAATAGACATCGCTGCAGAAGAAGATGCTGCTGGTTCTAATGAATGAAAGGCGGAAGCAGGGATGAACGATCCCTGCTTTCTACTATATTGACCTCTTCATTAAATACATAAAAAAATGAAAATAAATTAAAAATGTTAATTTCACCTAAAGCTTATAAGAATTTTGTCGAAATAAGAAATAAGAAATCATTTAATATTATCCTGAATTAAGTAAGGCAATATTGTGCGGAAAAATCATTCATAGATTAATAGAGATAGGTGAGGATATATGGATAAAACATCGTTAATTGGGTTAATACTAGGATTCGTTGCAGTTGGGGTTGGGATGGTTTTAAAAGGGGTAGATTTGGTTGCATTAGCAAACCCGGCAGCAATCTTGATCATCCTTGCAGGTACAGCAGCAACTGTAATTATTGCGTTCCCGACTAGTGAAATCAAGCGGGTTCCCAAGTTATTCGGAGTCATTTTTAAGGAAAGAAAGCAAATGGATCCGATTGATCTAATCAAAATGATTTCTGAGTGGGCGCAATTAGCTAGAAAAGAAGGACTGCTTGCTCTTGAAGCTAAAACGAGCGAAATAGATGATCCCTTTTTAAAGAATGGTTTGTCACTTGCGGTTGATGGACAGAGTGCTGATTACATACGTGACGTTTTAAGTGAAGAAATTGAAGCGATGGAAGAAAGACATTCTGCTGGTGCGCTAATTTTCACACAAGCTGGAACATATGCTCCAACACTGGGAGTTTTAGGTGCAGTAGTAGGATTGATTGCAGCATTAAAAGACATGAGTGATACAGATGCTTTAGGACATGCAATCAGTGCTGCCTTCGTTGCAACGCTACTAGGAATATTCACTGGATATGTACTTTGGCATCCGTTCGCTAATAAGCTAAAACGTAAATCAAAACAAGAAGTGAAGCTTAAATCAATGATGATTGAAGGTGTATTATCTGTCTTAGAAGGTGAAGCACCAAGAGTGATTGAGCAAAAATTAGCTTCTTATTTACCTGTTGGTGATAGAAAGAAATTTCTTGAAGAAAGCAGTGTGAAAAAGGATGAGTAAACGAAAAAAGAAAAAGGGTCATGACGAAGGACATGTGGATGAATCTTGGCTTCTTCCCTATTCTGATTTGCTCACTTTATTGCTAGCCTTATTTATTGTTCTATTTGCTTCCAGTTCTATTGATGCTGTGAAGTTTCAAGCGATTTCAAAAGCGTTCAGCAGTGCACTTACAGGGGGGACGGGGATGATGGAGTTCCCAAGTCCGCTGCCTGAAGGACAAATGCAGGCTGATGAAGAGACAGAGGATACAGAAGCAGACGATCCGAATGGATTGAAGATTGATAAGAAGTTACTTCAAAAGGTTGATCAGAAGGAATTGGAAGCTATCCAAGTGAAAGTTAATAAATTTATTGAGGACAATCAGTTAACAGGGAAACTGCAAACATCATTAACTGGTGAGGGATTAATGGTTTCCATTAGAGATAATGTATTATTTGCACCAGGAAGTGCAGATGTAAGACCAGAGGATTTAAAGATAGCAAACGAAATTGCTGAACTCCTTGTTATGGATCCGCCAAGAAATATTATTATTAGCGGGCATACAGATAATGTCCCAATTGGAAATGCTCCATTTGATTCAAACTGGGAACTAAGTGTTATGCGGGCAATTAACTTTATGAAGATTATTTTAAAGAATCATGAGCTCGATCCTAGAATGTTCAGTGCTAAAGGTTTTGGAGAGTTCCAGCCTGTGGCTTCAAATGATACTGTTGAAGGAAAAGCTAAAAATAGAAGAGTTGAAATTTTAATCTTACCAAGAACAGAAGCTAAACCTGAATAGGTTTAGCTTTTTTTGTAATTGTATATACATTGTCCTGAAAAAACTGCTGAACTCCTTTGGAAAGAGAATCATATCCTTTTTTACAAAAAAAGAGCCCTTAAATGGGCTCTTTTTCTACAATGAAATATCAGCTTCCGTATGCAGCATATTCTGGTTATTTGATTTTTTGCCGTGAAGAAGATAATACGCAAGAAAGGCAAGAAGGACCACCCCTGCAAGAACTAAATACAGGGTGGACAGATTCGTATATACGGCGATCACACCTAGTGCATAGGAACCGATTCCAATCCCTGAATCGAAAAATGTAAAGAATGTAGATGTAGCTAATCCCCTCTTGGAAGGGGCTGAATTGTTAATGGCAACAGTTTGTAAACTTGGTGATAGACTTCCATAGCCCAGTCCGATAATAGCTGCTGAAAATAGGAATAGGAAGGTGCTATTTGCCTGACTTAACATGATCATTCCGATAGCAAACAAAATAATAGAAGGATACACGATTTTATTTTCCCCATAGAGATCAAACCATCTTCCTGTAAATGGTCTAGATATCACAATGGCAACTGCATAAACAACAAAGAAAAAGCTGGCTGCTTTAAATAAACCTAATTCTTTTGCGTAAACGGAAATAAATGAAAGGATTCCTGAATAAGCAAGTGCTAATATTCCCCCTACAATGGATACTGAAATAGCATTCTTCTCGAAAAAGCTGCCAATCGAAAATGTGGAATGTCCTGTTTCTTCAGGGATTGATGCCTCTGGAATACGAACAATAAGAGATAATAGGAGTGCAAAGAAAGCTAAAACAGTGCACAAAATAAAGAGAAGTTTAAAGCTTGTTATTTGGATAATCGTTAGTCCTGCAAAGGGACCAATTACCATGGCTAAATTCATAAATAAAGCATAATAGCCGAGTCCTTCCCCTTTTCTTTCATTCGGAACAATATCAGCTATTATTGCCCCAGTTGCGGTTGTTGCCATTCCAAAACCGATCCCATGTAAGAACCTGAGTCCAAGCAGCAGAGGAATAGAATCTGTCCATGCATATAAAAAACTGGCGAAGGAAAATATGATTACGGAAGAAAGCAGGATTTTTTTTCTTCCAATTGTATCAATCCATTTTCCAGTAAATGGACGGCATAGAACGGCAGCAATTAAAAATACCGCAACAATTAATCCTACCTGGGTTTCATTTCCATGCAACTCGTCTAATACATAAATTGGCAATGTCGTAAGCAAAATATAAAATACAAGAAATAAAAATAAACTTATAAAGGATATTCCCAGAAAATCCTTTGTCCATAATGGCTGTTTCTTCATGATGACCTCCGTTAAATCGTAAGTATGTTAACTAGATGTTTTTTGAGTGTGAATGTTAGCTTGAAGTCTGGAGTTTGACGAAGACAAAGAAGCAATCGGCAGGGCACCGATTGCATAGATCATACTAGAGCTAAGCATATTCAAAACAGTTTGTATTCAAAGGTTTCTATTCATTTTTTCAATGATATCCATTGTTGTGGTAATTTCTTCGTCACTAACATTTGTTAATATATTTTTCTCACATGACCGAACCGCTTCAAGCCAAACTTCATATTTTTGAATGGAAGCGTCAGTCAGAATGATCTTTTTTTCCCGTTTATCCGTGCCGGTTATTTTTGAAATCCAGCCTGCCAACTCTAATCTTGCTAAAGTACGAGTCATTGTTGGTGCTTCCACTCCTAAATAAAGAGATAGTTCCTTTTGTGATGCGGGTCCTCTTGTTTTTAGAAGATAGATAATGGTCCATTGAGCGGAATATAAGCCTAGAGGGACGAGAGCCTCATTTAATGACTTGGAAAAATGACGAGTGAATTGGTTTATCGAATGAAAGAATTTACTTTGATTTTCGCTCATAAAATCACCTAGTTTAAATTAGTTACCTAGCTAAGTATATTCTTCTCCATTAAATTTGTCTAGTTTTTTTATGGAAAACGCTGTGATGTTTGAAGAAATAAAAACATTGCTTATTAACAAAACATATGTTTATAATATAGACATAAGTTTAAAAATGATAGGGCTGAGCTACGATGAATGAAAAAGAATCACTAATACTGCAGCTTATTAAAGCGAACCCATTTATCTCACAAATTGAAATAGCTGAGAAAACACAGCTTTCAAGATCTGCTGTTGCAGGATATATTTCCTCTTTAACAAAAGAAGGAAAACTGCTTGGCAGAGCCTATGTTCTTCCAAAGAGAAAAGATATTGTCTCTATTGGGGGATCGAATATCGATAGAAAAATCCAAACGCTGAGTAACCTTCAGTTAGGAACATCTAATCCTGCTGAAAGCTCCCAATCTTGTGGCGGGGTAGCAAGAAATATTGCCGAGAACCTAGGAAGACTTGGCTGTGATGTGGCACTTATGACAATTGTCGGAGAGGATCATGAGGGTGAATGGCTGCTTGAATATACGAAGTCATTTGTTGATATCAGCCCTTCTCAAGTATCACCGAATGCGGCGACTGGCACATATACAGCTATATTGGATAATGAAGGAGAAATGGCTGTTGCCTTAGCGGATATGGCAATTTATGACTCCATCGATACAGATTTTATTGAAAAAAGATGGGGATACATTGCATCATCAGCAATGGTTGTCATGGATACGAATTTTCCAGATAAGGTGCTGAAACAGGTGATTAGCAGATGCGAGGAGGAAAATATTCCACTTTGTATTACACCTGTATCTTCTCCAAAGGTTAAAAAGCTTCCGCCTAATCTTCAAGGCGTCACATGGCTAATTGCAAATAAAGATGAGGCTGAGGCTTTGTCCGATATGAAGATAAAAGATGAGGGAGATTTTTTCAAGTCTGCAGAGAAAATCATGGAAAAAGGGGTAGAAAAGGTCGTTATTACTCGCGGTGACAAAGGCTTAATCTATTTTACTAAAAAGGGTGAAGCGGGTGTTGTGCTTCCGCCAAAGGTTAGTGTAGTAGACGTTACTGGTGCAGGAGATTCACTCGTTGCGGGCATAATGTTCGCTCATTTAAAAGGGTTAAACACAGAAGATGCTTGTAAGATTGGGGTCGCATGTTCCATCTTGACTCTCGAGTCACATGAAACAGTAAATCCCACATTAAATCATATTCGTCTGCAAGAAACATTTAAAAAATTCTTTAAATAAGGGAGATAACACATCATGATGGAAAATTATTTAGAATATTCTGCTGAGGTACAAGAAGCTAAGAAAGCAAACAAACCCATAGTAGCATTAGAATCAACCATTATTTCACACGGGATGCCTTATCCGCAAAATGTTGAAACGGCAAAGGAAGTAGAAGAAATTATCCGTAAAAATGGTGCAGTACCAGCAACAATTGCGATTATAAATGGAAAAATAAAAATTGGTCTTTCAGATGAGGATCTTGAGTTTCTAGGAACTAGCAAAGATATCGAAAAAGCAAGCCGCAGAGACCTGCCTTATTTAATCGCCAATAAGAAAAACGGAGCGACAACGGTTGCCTCTACAATGATTTGTGCACAGCTTGCAGGCATTGAGGTTTTCGTTACAGGAGGAATCGGCGGTGTTCACCGTGAAGCGGAAACGACAATGGATATTTCTGCTGACCTACAGGAGCTTGCTCAAACAAATGTAGCGGTTATTTGTGCAGGCGCCAAGTCAATCCTCGATCTTGGACTAACATTAGAATACCTAGAAACACATGGTGTGCCTGTTGTTGGATTTGAAACAGATGCACTTCCTGCTTTCTTTACACGTACAAGTCCTTTCAATGTTAATTACCGTGTGGATACTGCAGAAGAAGCAGCAGCGATGATTCGTACAAAATGGGAATTAGGGTTAAATGGCGGTGTTGTGATTGCTAATCCAATTCCAGAAGCGGATGCGTTGGACGAAGCATTTATTACAAATGTCATAGAATCTGCATTGAGGGAAGCAAAGGAAAACAATATTGAAGGCAAGAAAGTGACGCCATTCCTTTTAAGCAAAGTAAAAGAATTAACAGAAGGAAAGAGCTTGATTGCAAATATCGCTTTAGTGAAGCATAATGCTGAGGTAGGTTCAAGAATAGCTGTGAGTTTGCAGAAATAAAGAATAGGATTATTTTAAAATTAAGGCTAGTCTAATCTTCAAAGCAAAGGTTAGACTAGTCTTTTTATGTTCGATGGTCGGGTTTATTAATTTTAAAATTAAGAATATTCGTTATAATGAAATTTATATTAGAGAAAAATTCTGATTAAATATTGAGAATTTAGAGTTATTCAATGTTTTTAGTCCTTTATAACGAAAATTGTTTTAACATTTGTGATATTTGGATTACAAATATAATATAATTCCGTAAAAAGGGCTAATAAATTGGGGAGGAATTCATGAAAAAATATTAAAAAAGAACATTTTTCTGTTGAAATGTTCTTTATAATGAACTAAAATGAACGTACAACTAAGTGATTATTTTGGTTGAGTTGATCTTTATTAAGAACTTACCGAATCATTCAATTATTTAAGTATATGAATATATTTTTTACTATTTTCGTTCTTTATTGGGAACGAAACGTTCTTTTATATGCTTTTGAGGTGATGTCTCTTTACCGTTATCAATGGAGGCACTCGGCTATATTGTGGGTTGAAATAACCTTAGACGCGAGTCGTCAAAAGTATGGTGTGAGGACGGGTTAGATGCCCACTTTTTTAAAGTTTTTAATTATGAGGTTTTTACTTAAGACCTTATAGATAAGGACTTTAATAATTTGAAAGGAGTATTTGAATGGATTATAGAAATAGATTTTATTTTTTATTTTTATCTGATTCATTTGTTGTACTTATAGCTATTTTCCTGGGTATTTTTTTATCAAATAATTATCTCGAAATCACGACTAAGGAATTATTATTTAGTTCATTTATATTAGTAATCACTCACCACCTTTTTGGATATCTTTACAAGCTTTACAAAAAATCTTGGGAGTATGCGAGCATTGGCGAACTTATTATTATTTTTAAAATTATTACTTTATCAGTCCTAACGACTGGAGTAATCCAGATAATTATATTTCAAGACGCATACATTCGTTTGCTAATGATAACCTGGATGCTTCATATATTATTAATTGGAGGTCCACGTTTTTGTTGGAGGGTAGTAAGGAACAGAAAAACTAAAGAGTTTCATAATAAAAAAAGAACGTTGATAGTTGGTGCAGGATCAGCAGGGATGATGGTAGTTAGGCAGCTTTTACAAAATGTGGATGCTGAATTATTACCCATTGTATTTATTGATGATGATGTTAAAAAACATCAACTAGAAATACTTGGGATACCAGTAATTGGAGGAAGAAGGCAAATTGAAAGAGTTGTTAGGGAATACAATATTGAAAATATTGTTATTGCAATCCCATCTCTTAGGGGAAAAGAATTAAATGAAATTTTCCAATTGTGTGTGGAAACCAAAAGGAAAACACAAACAATACCGATGCTTGAAGATTTAATGACTGGAAAGATTTCTATAAATCAATTTCTTGATGTTCAGGAAGAAGACTTGTTAGGGAGAGAACCTGTTGTATTAGATGTTGATGGGGTATCTGAATTTATCAAGGATAAAGTCGTTTTAATTACAGGAGCTGGAGGGTCAATTGGTTCAGAAATATGTCGGCAAGTTTCATTATTTGATCCAAAAAAACTCATTTTGTTAGGTCATGGTGAAAATAGCATATATTCTATAAAAATGGACTTGGAAGAGGAATATTGTCACAAAAAAATTGAATTTTGTACTGAAATAGCAGATATCCAAGATTACGAAAAAATGATGTTTGTTATGAATAAGTATCGTCCACATATTGTATACCATGCAGCAGCGCATA
Source organism: Cytobacillus praedii (assembly GCF_001439605.1). Classification (GTDB taxonomy): domain Bacteria; phylum Bacillota; class Bacilli; order Bacillales; family Cytobacillaceae; genus Cytobacillus; species Cytobacillus praedii. The sequence continues at coordinate 274,030 of NZ_LMBX01000002.1, read as the reverse complement.
AACATGTTCCTTTAATGGAATGCAATCCAGAAGAGGCAGTAAAGAATAATGTGATAGGAACTTTGAATGTTGCAAATGCAGCAAGCTGGAATCATATTGAGAATTTTGTGATGGTTTCTACAGATAAAGCTGTTAATCCAACAAGTGTTATGGGTGCTACTAAACGCTTAGCGGAGATACTTATTCAAAATATGAATAGTAAAAGTAACACAAAATTTGTGACCGTCAGATTTGGCAATGTACTTGGAAGTAGAGGGAGTGTCATTCCATTATTTAAAAGGCAAATTCAAAAAGGAGGCCCTGTTACTGTTACCCACCCAGAAATGGTTCGATATTTTATGACCATTCCAGAAGCTTCTCGGCTTGTACTTCAAGCAGGAGCATTGGCTAATGGTGGTGAAATTTTTGTTTTAGATATGGGAGAACCGGTAAAGATAATTGATCTCGCAAAAAACTTAATTCGGCTTTCAGGAAAATCTATTGAAGAAATTGGTATTAAATTTACAGGAGTAAGGCCTGGGGAGAAATTATTTGAAGAGTTATTGAAAGTAGATGAGGTACACGAGGAACAGGTGTATCCAAAAATTCATATTGGAAAATCAATCGGTCAAGATGTTGAATCTATTATGCAGCTATTAGAGGAATTTACACAAATGGATAGTGAAATGTTAAAAACAAGATTGCTTTTTCTCAGCAATACTCACGTTGGTAATAGAAGGCTAGCGGTACTCTAGAAGAAAACTTGGTCCTATTACCGTTTAACCGATTGTTGATAAGCCAGCCATCCAATATATTGTGGAAGGAGCAACAGAATCAGGAACTTAAAAATATATGAAAATGATGTTTTAGTTTATTTTTTTGAAAGGATTGTTGGATTACAAAAGAACTTATTTAGTTCATTTTTGTTAATAAGTGATTACTAATTCTATTTTTTTAGGAGGTGATTATAGTGGCAATCCTCATAACTGGAGGTGCTGGCTACATAGGAAGTCACACATGTGTCGAACTAATTCAGGCGGGTTATGACATTATAATAGTGGATAATCTTTCAAATAGCAGTAGAGAATCTGTCAAACGAATAGAATTAATTTCAGGAAAAAAAATCCTATTTTACCAGATTAATTTACTCCACCAAACTGACATTGAAATCGTATTTCTAGAAAATAGAATTGAAGCAGTTATTCATTTTGCTGGGGTAAAAGCAGTAGGAAACTCTGTAAAAGAACCTCTTCAATACTACCAAAACAATGTAACAGGAACAATTATTCTATGCGAAGTAATGAAGAAATTTAACGTAAATAAAATGGTTTTTAGTTCATCGGCTACTGTATATGGTATACCTGAATTTTTGCCAATTCGGGAAAACTGTAAAACAAACCCGACCAATCCATATGGCCGTACAAAATTAATGATAGAAGAAATGTTAAGAGATTTATATATATCAAATAACGAATGGAGTATAACTATTCTACGCTACTTTAATCCAATTGGTGCCCATAAAAGCGGGCGCATAGGTGAAGATGCAAATGGAATTCCAAATAATCTCATGCCTTTTATTACAAAGGTTGCGGCAGGAAAGTTACAAACCCTTCAAATTTATGGGGATTGTTATCCGACTATAGATGGCACTGGTGTGAGGGACTATATCCATGTTGTTGATCTCGCCAAAGGCCATTTAAAAGCATTAGAAAAAACACTTAGTACTTCGAGTGTAGAGACATATAACATCGGCACAGGTGAAGGAAATAGTGTATTTGAATTAATTACTGCTTTTGAATCAGCTACTGGAGTTAGAATACCTTACAAAATAACAAATCCAAGACCTGGTGATATAGCGATCAGTTATGCAGATCCATCTAAAGCGAAGCAGGAATTAGGATGGCAGGCAGAAATGGGAATTGAAGAAATGTGTGAGGATGCATGGAGATGGCAATCTAATAATCCTGATGGTTATCTTAGTAATGCAGCAGAATTAATTTCTGGCAAAAAATCCTAGCATAATGAATCGCGAGGATTTTTTTTGTTGAACAGATTCAAAAAGGGTGAATTGAGATTGAAAGTGGGTAAATTCAATCAAGAATACTTCGAGAAAATATGATCAGATGATTATAATCGTGGAAATGCAGAAGACAATTATTAATAGAAATTAAGCAGTACTTGCTGTAAGTCAACGTTAGAAAATGAAATTTAAAATTATCGTAAAAGGAATCCTCCTTTATACAGATGAGTTGGGTGTGAAGAGATGAAGAGATTAATGGATTTTATGATTGCATTAATAGGATTAATCATTTTGTTTCCCTTTATGTTATTGATAACCATTTTGGTCAAATGGAAACTCGGCTCTCCAATCCTTTATAAACAACAGCGACCTGGCTTGAATGGAGCCCCTTTTTTTCTGTATAAATTCCGGAGCATGAGTAATGAAAAGGATAGTACAGGAAGATTATTGCCCGATCATATACGCTTGACTCCCTTTGGTTCCTTTCTTAGACAATATAGCCTTGATGAACTGCCTCAATTAATTAATGTAATAAAAGGTGACTTAAGCTTAGTTGGACCACGTCCATTATTAATGGAGTATCTTCCATTATATTCAAAGGAACAAGCAAGAAGGCATTTAGTTAGACCAGGCATAACTGGATGGGCCCAGGTAAATGGCAGAAATTCGATAACGTGGGAAGAAAAGTTTGCACTAGATGTTTGGTATGTGAACAATCAATCGCTTTTCCTAGATATAAAAATATTATTGTTAACCATAATAAGGGTACTTCGATCAGATAACGTCCATATCAATGAGCATGATTTTGAAGGAACAATGAGAAAAGAGAGTCATGGGTAATTTATATAATGGGATTGGAGCCATTTGGCTCTTTCTTTATTTTGTTTGAAAAATAAGCTGATTCTAAAATTAGAACTGGAACTTTTATGAAGAAGTATTGAAGTGATTGGATAGTAGACTCCAAAAAGAGTAGAGGTAAATAGATGATCGGAAAAAATATAGCGAGGATTCGAAAAAAGAGAGGATACACACTCTCAGAGTTTGCAGAGCTAGCGAATATATCTAAGTCTTACTTAAGTAATATAGAAAGGGATATTAATAAGAACCCATCACTTGAGGTTATGCAAAAAATGGCAAAGGTATTAAATGTAGATCTAATTACACTATTGAAACCAAGCAAGGACTTTGACAAACATCTTTATATCGAAAAAGAATGGGTGAATTTTTTTAAAGAACTAAAAGAATTAGGAATAGAAAAAGAAGAGATACAGCAATATAAACTGTTAATTGAATTTATTAAATGGAGAAACGAAAGATCCGAATAATTTTCTTCTTGTGACTTTACTATTCAATTTATCAAAGTAAGAACGAAGGTTTAAATGACACATGCTCATGAGATGGGCAAAATTTTGTTTCATTTTAATATACAATCTTATGAGCAGTGTGAATAAAAAGAAACATGGAATTATTGTTGAGGCATCACCTCGTGAAGCCTGATTAAGTTATGCTATTACTGGAAAATGCAATTAGTATATAGCTGGGAGGGCAGGCCTGTCATTTCCCAGATAAAGCAACACTTGAATTAGATACAGTTTTCAAGGGATGTTTGTTTTTTATTTGTAAATGTATTGATTGAAGAACCCATACATCTAAAGTTAAATATTAGAGAGAAAGTAAGCAAAGCTATGTAAGAACAGATTAGTATAAGGAAGTAGAAATGAATGCATTCTAAATTAATAAAATCGATACAGGCAAATTCAAATTCTCTAGGCATCAAAATAAGGCGTGGGATCCCCCTATTTCTATTTTTTTTAGTTTTGGCTTTTTACACTATCTACGACAACAACCGCATCATCAGCATAAAACAAACCATTCAAATTGAAAATCTGCCAAAGGAATTTGAAGGATTCACCATACTTCAAATTTCGGACTTGCATGAAAGGGTATTTGGGGATAAACAAGAAAAGTTATTAAACGCAATTAATTCACATGACTATGATGCAATCGTTTTTACAGGGGACATACTTGATAAACCTTCAAGTACAAATTACGAGCCATTTTATACATTATTAGAAGGTATATCGAATAAGGAGGTTGCCCTTTTTGTACCTGGGAATAGAGATCCCCAAAGTTTTATCCTGGATGAAGGAGCCACATTAGAAAAAGGTGAATTTATCAAAGGAATGGAGGAAAGGGGAGTTAATCTATTAAACTCTGTTCAGAAAGTTGAAAAAGGGAATTCAATGTTATATTTTACATACTTTGAAAACTCTATTTTAAAAGGTCAAATAAAAAGTAGGAAGGGATCGATAAATAAACTGCAAAAAGAGTTAACTACCCTAGATACATTAATTGAATCTGATATTTTAATTGCATTAAATCATTACCCGATTCCGGATGAAAGAATTGATTATCTAAGGAGTAAGAAGGAATATAATTTTAGAAAGTATGATTTAATTATCGCTGGTCATTATCATGGGGGGCAATTTCGGGTTCCGCTAATTGGGGCACTCTTCGTTCCTGAACAGTATTATTTATGGGGGGGCATTTTCCCGCCACGTGATCGTGTCAAGGGATTGTGGGACTATAAGGGAATAAAGCAGTATGTTAGTGCTGGACTTGGCAGCAGTGATGCACTCCATTTTATGAAATTCCGATTTTTAAATCCACCTGAAATTAATGTGCTTACAATACAGGGGAAAAACGATTAGATAAATGAAAATGATTTAATAAATATTATTCTGAATAAACATAAGGGCTAAGTCTATTATTTGCTAAATGCATTAATTGGGTTTGTCCCTTTTCTCTTGCGATGGAGGATTTAGGAACAAAGGCGTTGCCGTAATCGCTCTTCATAAAGCATTTGTGAAATAGGAAAGAATTAAGAGGTAATCAACTAAAGAAGAAAAAGTATTATTTTTGCCTAACTCGTGCTGTATAAAGAACATTTGATTTCTTATAAGAAAATGATAATGAAGTCTCCTTACCATTATTAAGGGAGGGTCTCGGTCATCCTGTGGGTTTTATGAACCTTAGACGCATTGTTATCGAAAGGGTGATGTGAGGGCGGGGTAGATGCCCGCTTTTAAATAAAGCTTTTAACGAGATGGTTTTAATAAAGCCTTTTCGTTAAAAGCTTTATTAATTTATTTGTTCTCAAAATAAAGGAGGAACTTGAATGCCATACCTTCAAAGGCTGCTATTATTATTATCACTTGATTCATTTTTAATAGTTGCAGCAATTATGGGGAGTCAGTTTTTACTTAGTCCGTATACGGCGGAAACAAACGTTATGGCAAGTGCAATCATTTTGCAAATAATATTCTACAAATTTTTCTCTATGAAATATAAACTTTATAAAAAAGTTTGGGAGTATGCAAGCATTGAGGAATTAATAGCTATTTTAAAAGTGGTTACTTTTTCTTTTGGTCTCGTTTTAGTAATTGAGTCGATAATCTTACAAGAATTATTGTTTCGTTCATTTTTTGTGAGTTGGCTTTTGCTATTAAGTTTTGTAGGCGGATCAAGATTTTATTGGAGAATGTCAAGGCATAAACTAATTGGAGGCAAGGAAAGTAGAAAAAAAGTGTTAATAATCGGAGCGGGTTCGGCTGGTATCATGGTTGTCAGACAACTGCAAAACAATAAAGACGCAAGCCTATTCCCTATTGCATTCATTGATGACGACAGAAAGAAACATCATCGTCAAATACTGGGTGTTCCTGTTGTTGGAGATAGAGAATTGATCGAACATACCGTAAAGGAATTAGGGGTTGAGCATATTATCATTGCCATCCCTTCCCTTGATAAAAAAGATCTGAACACGATTTTTCAAGAATGTATGAAAACAAATGTGAAGACGCAAATTTTGCCTTTGCTAGAGGATTTAGTGACAGGGAAATTATCTGTAAATCAATTTCGTGATGTACAAGTGGAAGATTTGTTAGGAAGAGAAGAGGTTGAGATAGATATAGAGAGCATCTCCGGCTACATAACGAATAAAGTTGTTCTTGTGACTGGTGCAGGGGGGTCAATTGGATCTGAAATTTGCCGTCAGATAGTTCAATTCAACCCTGGAAAAATTATTTTATTAGGTCATGGTGAAAACAGCATATATTCAATAGAAATGGAACTTAGAAAGCTTTGTGAAAAAAGTGCTATTCAAATTGCGACCGTTATAGCCGACATTCAAGATGAACGGAAAATGAATAGAGTGATGGGCCAGCATTCACCGGATGTTGTCTATCATGCAGCTGCACATAAGCATGTACCTCTAATGGAACAAAACCCAGAAGAGTCGGTAAAGAATAATATGATTGGAACATTGAATGTTGCAATGGCAGCGAGTATTCATCATGTTTCCACCTTTGTGATGGTTTCATCAGATAAGGCAGTCAATCCGACAAGTGTGATGGGAGCAACAAAGAGATTAGCCGAAATGATTATTCAGGATATGAACCAAAAAAGCCAGACTAAATTTCTCACTGTCCGCTTTGGAAATGTATTAGGAAGCAGAGGCAGTGTCATACCATTATTTAAAAAACAAATCAAAGAAGGCGGACCAGTAACAGTGACTCATCCAGATATGGTTCGCTATTTTATGACCATCCCAGAGGCATCGAGACTTGTTATTCAAGCGGGGAGGCTTGCTAATGGAGGAGAGACCTTTGTGTTAGATATGGGTTCTCCGATTAAAATTGTCGATTTAGCTAAGAGTCTTATAATCCAATCGGGAAAATCAATTGGAGATATTGGGATTGTTTTTTCGGGTATGAGGCATGGAGAAAAGCTATATGAAGAATTATTTTATAAGGATGAAATCCACGAACAGCAAGTGTATCCGAAAATTTACACTGGGAAATTGTCAGCCAATGCATTCATGCCTGATATTGAAGAATTGCTTTTAACTTTCTCGACTATGCATAAAGATCAGCTAAGAGAGGCTTTACTGAGATTAGCGAATAAAGAAGTTGTGGAAGAAAAGATTTTGTCAGTGACCCATTAATAGATGAGGAGTAAAAAAGTGTTCCGCGCAGAAAGGGTCTTTCATTGGAATATCAATTTGCTGCCTGATGAATACACTTAACACCATTTGGGTTTTCCGTCAGAAAGTTCAGCCTCAGATAAGGATACTCGGAATTTCATTAAATGAGCCTAGGAGTTGATTAGATTGATAAAAACAATACAAAAAAACAGGATTGCACTTTCTGTTCCGCATATGAGCGGGAATGAAATGAAATATATTCAGGAAGCTTTCAATTCCAATTGGATTGCCCCTCTTGGATCCAATGTTGATGCTTTTGAAAAAGAGATGGCGGACTATGTAGGAGCTAATGGAGCTGTCGCAGTGAACTCGGGAACTGCGGCGATCCATTTAGCTCTTATTTTATTGAATGTAAAAAAGGGAGACACTGTATTCTGCTCAAGTCTGACATTTGTTGCATCAGCAAACCCTATTTTATATGAGGGAGCAGAACCGGTATTTATTGATTCAGAGCCAGAAACATGGAATATGTCACCAAATGCGTTGGAAAGAGCATTTCAGGAAGCGTGCGAAAACAACCAGCTTCCAAAAGCAGTCATTATCGTAAACCTTTTTGGGCAATCAGCAAAAATGGATGAACTGGCTTTGATTTGTAAGAGGTACGGCGTCCCAATCATTGAAGATTCAGCGGAGTCATTAGGGTCTGCTTATAAAGGAAAAGCAAGTGGCACCTTTGGGGAATTTGGTATCTTCTCCTTCAACGGAAATAAAATTATTACGACATCCGGCGGTGGAATGCTTGTCTCTGATAATGTAGAGGCGTTAGAGAAGGCACGCTTTCTAATAACACAAGCTAAAGACAAAGCTCCATATTATCAGCATAGTGAGAGAGGGTATAATTACCGATTAAGTAATATATCAGCAGGGATTGGCCGTGCACAGCTTGAGGTATTGAATAGCCGAATAGCGGCAAGAAGAAATGTTTATCAACTATACGAACAGGAACTAGGGAACGTGCCGGGTATTACCTTTATGCCCGAATTGGAGAATACATTCTCAAATAGGTGGTTAACAGCCTTGATGATTGATGAAAGGGTTAGAGGAGTGACAGTACGGGAGTTGATTACGGCTTTAGAAGAAGAAAATATTGAAGCACGTCATGTATGGAAACCAATGCATATGCAGCCGCTTTTCGAGGGTTGCAAATATTACAAGCATAACGAGAATGACAACATTTCTGAACAGCTCTTTCGATCAGGAATCTGTTTGCCTTCAAGCTCTAGTTTAACGGTAGAAGAGCAGATGAGAGTCGTTGAATGTATAGGAAATAAACGTAAAATTTTCATGCGGTGAATGAAATTTTTGTGCAAATAAATGGAGGTAGTTATGGAAGAAACCGTTAGTATAAAAGACATTATGAAAATTATGTTGAAGCGATGGAAGCTAATTATATTAATTACGTTACTTTTTACTTCAATAACGGGTGTTATTTCATTCTATTTCATAACACCCATTTACAATGCATCTACACAACTACTTGTAAACCAAAGGAATTCCGAAAACCAACTTGATTTCACTCGTTTGCAGAGTAATGTTGAGTTAATTAATACGTATCGTTTAATCATTAAAAGCCCAATCATTCTTGATAAAGTCATTGAAGAATTAAAGCTTGAGCAGAGTGAAGGAGAGCTATATGAAAGTATTAATGTTAAAAGTTTTGAGGGATCTCAAATCATCCTAATTGAAGTAGAGAATAGTAGTCCTGATAGGGCAGTGGAAATTGCAAATTCAATTGCGAGCAATTTTCAACAAGAAATAAAAAACATTATGAGTGTAGATAATGTCAGTATTTTAACTAAGGCTAAATCGAAGGAAGAACCTTTACCTATTAAACCAAAGCCAATTGTAAATATCGCTATTGGAATAGTAATAGGAATAATGGTAGGTATTGGGTTATCTTGTTTATTTGAATTCTTAGATAAAACGATAAAAACCAGTGATGATATTGATATACATCTTGGAATACCAGTGCTTGGTATAATTCCAAAAATGCCACGTGGGACGGGCAAAGGAAAGGCGTCAAAAAAAAATATTGTGCTCCAAAGAGCAAAGGAGGATTCAGTTGAAATTTAGCAAAGGAAAAAAGAGGAAAAAACTGATACATCTGATTGCGCATATGAATCCAATGCTCCCAATTACTGAACAATACCGGCAAATAAGAACGAGTATTCAATTTTCCTCAGTCGATAAGACAATAAAATCTATTGTGCTTGCTTCAGCACAATCAGGTGAAGGGAAATCTACTACAGCTTCTAATTTGGCCATTGTATTAGCACAACAAGGGAATCAAGTATTACTAGTTGATGCAGATTTAAGAAAACCCTCTATTCATTATGCGTTCAGGGTAAGTAATATAGAAGGATTAACTAATGTTTTAACAAAGGAAGTAGAGTTGGACAGGGCAATAAAACAAACGGCTATTCATAATTTATCTCTGTTAACAAGTGGGTCAAAGCCACCAAATCCATCAGAAATATTAAGCTCAAATTCTATGGAAATATTAATGGGCAAGTTAAAGGAAATGTTTGATTTTGTTATCTATGATACACCACCAGTATTAGCAGTTACAGACTCTCAAGTTCTAGCTAATAAATGTGATGGTGTAATTTTGGTAGTAGCAAGCGGGAAAACTACTAAGGAACTAGCACTTAAATCTTTAGAGGTATTGAAACAAGCAAGAGCCCATATATTGGGTGCTGTTGTGAATGGAATTGAACTTTCAAAAAAAGAATATTACCGTGAATATAAATGATGAACAGCAACGATATTAATCTTGTTTTACAAAGAGGAGGATAAAGTAACTTGATTGATTTACATTGTCATATTCTCCCATTTATTGATGATGGACCCAAAACATGGTCTGATTTTCTAGAAATGGCTAGGCATGCAGGAAAGCAAGGCATCAAGGTTATCTACACGACACCACACCACATGAATGGATACTATATAAACACGAAAAATGACATACTTAAATATGTGGAGCAATGTAATGAACAACTAAAAATGGCAAATATCCATGTTCAACTTTATCCAGGTCAGGAGGTTCAAATTCATAAGGAACTATTTACTGCATTAGAAAAAGATGAAATATTGACGCTTAATAATGGAAAGTACTTAATGTTAGAACTCCCCTCAGCCTATGTGCCAAGTTATACTCATGAAGTGGTTTATGAGTTATTGCTTAAAGAGATTACGCCAATCATTGTACATCCAGAAAGAAATCAGGGTTTTATAGAAAATGGCCAACTGCTATTTGATATTGTTCTAGAAGGTGCACTCGTGCAAATAACATCTGGAAGTATGATTGGATTATTCGGAAGAAAGATAAGATCCTTTACTGAGAAAATAATTGATCACCGTTTAGCTCATTTTATTGCAACAGATGCACATAATACAAGATCACGGACATTCAATCTTAATGAGGCTTATGAAATAATTACTAAGCTTTATGGAATTCAGCAAATGTACTATTTCAGGGAAAATGCAGAATTACTTCATAACGGTAATCAAGTTCAGGTTGAACAGCCTATCCCAATGAGGAAGAAAATTTTAGGTTTGTTCTAACAAGGGGTAATCGGAGGGATATATATTAAACAAGATGGTATAGAAGTATTAGTATCAACAATGAATCAAGTGGACTTTTCTTTAATAGATAAAATGAATATAAAGGGAAATGCGCTTATTATTAATCAATGCCAGGTGAATCAGTATCATGAGATTGCGGACGAAAAACGTACGGTTAAATTCTATTCGTTTAATGAAAGAGGTGTCGGGTTAAGCAGGAATAATGCTTTAATGAGGGCCTCTAGTGATATTTGTTTATTAGCTGATGATGATGTTGTTTATCATGATCAGTATGAACGTTTGATTATTGAAGCTTTTCTTAAAAAACCACAAGCTGATGTGATTATTTTTAATGTACCAAGTTCAAATGAAAAAAGATCTGGGCCAGCAGAAATTTTGAAAAATTCACCAGTTCATTATTTGAATTTTATGAGATATGGGACTTATAGTATTGCTTTTAGAAGAGAAAAAATATTGAAAGCAAATATCTATTTCTCACTATTATTTGGCGGAGGAGCCAAATATAGTGCTGGTGAGGATACTTTATTTCTTTTTGATTGTTTAAATAAGGGACTTAAAGTCTGGACAAATACGGCAGAAATAGGAATTGTACATCATAATCAATCTACATGGTTTAAAGGCTTTAATCAGAAATATTTTTTTGATAAGGGTTTTTTTTACGCAACATTGTCAAAAAGGTTTTCAAGCATCCTAATTTTACAATTCGCGATCAGAAAATACAAAATATTTAAAAATGAAATGGGATTTTTACAAGCGATTAAATATATGCTTGCTGGCAGAAAGCATTGTTTAATAGAAGGAGTATAGAAATGAGCAAGGCAAAAAAGAAAATCCTCATTGTTAATAATAATCTTGCAACTGGCGGAGTCCAGCGTGCCTTTATTAATCTACTACAGCAAATTGAAAAAAAATATGATATAACAGTGTTTGTTTTTAGTAAAACAGGTGACTATGTTAATAAAATTCCATCGAGTGTTAAAGTGCTTGAAGCATCTTCATACCTAAGGGTACTTGGATTATCACAGAGACATACAATGAAACTGGGATTCAAGCATTATATCATCCGGTTTTTATGTGGGGTATATACAAAAATATTTAGCAATCATTTTCCTATTGCATTTTTGCTTACAACTGAAAAACGACTTTCTGGATTTGATGTAGCGATTTCTTTTTGTCATAGTGCGGAAGAAAAAGCACTTTATGGAGGCTGTAATGAATTTGTTCTAAAAAGGGTTGATGCAAAACAAAAGATCACGTTTGTTCATTGTGACTTTTTAAATTATGGAGGAAACACAATAAAAAACCGAAAAATTTATAGGCAGTTTGATAAGATTGCTGCTGTGTCTGAAGGCTGCAAACGCAGTATTATTCAAGCAATCCCAGATGTATCGGAGAAAGTACATTGCGTATATAATTGCCACAACTTCTCGGAATATAGAAAGTACGCAAGGAAGGATCCAAAGAATTATAGCAAAGAAAGTATAAATATTGTCACAATAGCCAGATTGAGCCCTGAAAAAAACTTACTTAAGGGAATAAGGATTATATCTCAACTAATAAAGGATGGATACAGTATTTGTTGGCATATCGTTGGTGATGGAGCGCAAAAGAATGAATTAACCAAGGAGATTGCCAATTATGGATTGCAAAATTATATTAACTTACATGGGAATCAAGAAAACCCTTATAAATATCTACTAAATGCCGATTTATTTCTATTAATTTCCCTACACGAAGCGGCTCCTATGGTTTTTATGGAGGCTAAATCATTACATGTCCCAATTATAACGACAAAAACCATTTCCGCTACTGAATTGGTAAGGGATGGACACGAAGGGATTGTATGTGAGAATAACGAAACAGCCATATATCAAGCAATTAAAGGGATCCTACAGGAGCCTTTTTTTATTGAAAAATATAAGCAAAATTTAAGGAGCGTTTCCTTTACAAATGAGCTTGCAATTAAGCAATTCAACCAATTGATGACAAATAGGAGTAAAGAGGCATGTATAGAATTAAGCAGGGCGAAATAAGACTCTTATTTCTATCGATAGCATGTGTGTTCATTTTATCAGTAGGGCATGCTATTAGTTCAATAACTCTTATCTTAATGGCGATAGCATTATTTATGGGAATGACTTTGTTTATGGATAAAAGGTATTTTTTACCGATTATGCTCTTTTTTCTTCCATGGTCACCTGTTTTAAAATTTTCGCCAGGTACACATTCTTTTTATTCCATGATTGTCCCCTGTTTATTTATGCTATTAATCTTAGAATATTTTATTAAAAATAAAAAATATAAATTGAAATTTATTTTTATACCATTATTTTTAAGTGCTTATACATTAACAATCAAGTTAGTTAATGGAATAATTCCAGGTAATTCTTATTTCTTTTTTATCTTGTTAATTATATTCATTCCTATGTATTTGCATAAATATAAAGATGAAATCAATTTTGAAACATGTGTCCTATTTATCACTGCTGGAGTGCTATCTGCATGCTTTGCTTCAAAAATTCTGATGACTTTTCCACATATGTTTGCCTATATTAATGTTTATACATGGAAGAGAATGGGGTTAACTAGATTAAGTGGCTTTTATGGAGATGCGAACTTTTATTCAGTACACATACTAGTAGCAATTGCCTGCCTGCTAATAACTTTAAAAAACACAAAAAAAACCATATCTATTATGGTTCAATTACTTTCCGTTATTACACTCATTTACTTTGGTATGCTTTCAGTTTCAAAAATGTTCATTTTATGCTTGGTTTTTATGGGCGGAATTTGGTTTTTCTGCTTTCTAATAGATAGACAGAGTTTAAAGTATAAACTAAAGTTCGTATTATTTTCTATTGTTCTCCTAATTGCATTTTTCTCTAGCAGTTTATTTTCTGAACAATTAAATCAATACATGATTCGATTCAGTATGGTTTCAGATGCACAATCCTTGACAACTGGTAGAAGTGAACTAGTAAATATGTACGTTGAATATTTTATGGGAAATGTAAATACATTGTTTTTCGGTATGGGTTTATCCCCAGTTTATGTAAATGGTTATAGTTCACATAACACCATTATACAAATGATTTATCAGCTTGGTATATTGGGAAGCATTTTAATGTTTGGCTGGTGGAGAATGGTTTATAAGGGGGTATCAAATAAAATAAAGTTATCATTTGTTAATAGTACGTATTTATTCATGATTGGATTGGCTTACTTTTTGCCATGGCTTTCACTTGAAATGCTTTATTTTGATGAATTCTTTTATATAACAATACTAGTTTTCGTTTCGAAAAATTATTTATCAAGTTCTCAAGCTGTAAAGGAAATAGAAGGGGGCGCATAGCCACTTCGTTTTTTAATTTTTAATTGTAAGGATGAGTTAAATGAAAGATATTCTAATTGTTGCTCATTTTACACAAACACCTGGGGAGAAAGGAAATGGGAGATTCCATTATATTGCAAATCTGTTAGCACTTGAAGGGCATAAAATTGAAATAGTGACGACAAATTTTTCCCACGATTGCAAGAAGCATAGGGAGTTTCAGCAAGGTTTATTTGAGCAAGTGGATTATAAAATCGCGATGTTAGAAGAGCCAGGTTATAAAAAGAATGTATCGCTTAAAAGGATATATAGTCATTATACTTTTGGGAAAAACCTGAAAAAATATTTAGCCACAAGAGTTAAACCAGATGTGATTTATTGTGCAGTTCCTTCAATAGATGCAGCTTATATGGCGGCAGAATATGCAAAAAGGAATGGAGTTAACTTTATTATCGATGTACAGGATATTTGGCCAGAGGCATTTAAGATGGTACTTAAGCTTCCGTTAATTAGTGATCTGCTTTTTTTTTCAATGATGAAAAAGGCGAATTATGTATATCGTACAGCTAACAAAGTTATTGCCGTTTCCGATACATATGTGAATCGAGCAATGGATGTAAACAGTAAATGCCAAAAGGGTATGAGTGTATTTCTTGGAACAGAACTAACATATTTTGATCATTTAGCAAATAAGTGTAGAAATGTAGTGAAACCGATGAATGAAGTTTGGCTAGCTTATATTGGAACTTTAGGACATAGCTATGATTTAACATCCATTATGGATGCGCTGCAATTGTTAAATGAAAAGGGATATTCAAATTTTAAATTTATTATTATGGGTGAGGGCCCCTTAAAACAGAGATTTATTCAATATGCAAGGGATAAAAAGATTCCCTGTGAGTTCACAGGGATGCTTGATTATTCCGAGATGGTGAGCAAATTAATCCAGTGTGACATTGCTGTTAATCCTATAGCAAAAGGAGCTGCAGGAAGCATAATTAATAAGGTTGGTGATTATGCTGCTGCAGGATTGCCAGTCATTAATACGCAAGAATGTCAGGAGTACCGGGATTTGATTACCAATTATTCAGCAGGGATAAATTGCGAAAATGGAAATCCAGAAGACATTGCAGAAAAAATCTTGTTTCTCTTCCAGAATGAAAACAATCGAAGGGAAATGGGGAGGAATAATCGTGTGTTAGCAGAGGAGAAATTTGATAGGGGAAAAACCTATCCCACTTTAATAGCTGCTATATTAGGAGAGTGAAGATGGACATTCTTGTTAGTGTTAATTGCATTACCTATAATCATGAACGATACATTGGATCAACAATTGAAGGCTTTTTAAGCCAAAAAACGAATTTTGCTTTTGAAATTTTAATTGGCGAAGATTGTAGCAAGGATGGAACGCGAGCAATTATTGAATCATATATGAATAAGTTTCCTGGGAAAATAAGATTAATTACATCTTCTTCAAATGTGGGTGCAAAAAAGAACAGCGAGCGCTTGGTGGAAGCTTCGAATGGGAAGTATATTGCCTTATGTGAAGGGGATGATTTATGGATAAATCCACATAAATTACAAAAACAAATTGACTATTTGGAAAACCACCCAGATTGTGTCCTTTGCTTCCATAGTGCGGAAATTGTAAATGGAATGGGGAAACCATTGAAACAATATATAAGACCTTACAAGAAGACAAGAAATAGTCCGGTAAGAGATATGATTGCAGGCGGTGGGGGATTTTGTCCTACCGCTTCTTTAGTTTTCAGAAGGGAAATAATAGACCCCTTACCGGCACTTTTGAAGGAAGCACATGTAGGTGACTATGCGCTGCAAATGTGGGCAGCAAGCAAAGGAAGTATCCACTATATAGATGAAATGATGTCAGCTTACCGAGTGGGAATTGCTGATTCATGGTCTACTAAGTTAAATTCAGGCTCAAATATGATTGAGAAAAATATTGAAGTAAAAAAGTTAGACATCCAACTGTTAAATCATTTTAATCAAGAAACAAGCTTTCGGTATTCTGATGAAATTGAAGGAGAGGTTTTGAAAAAGGAATTTGAAATCTTGTTATTGCAAAAAAACTTTAAAGTTATGAGGACAAACAAGTATAAAAAGGTAGTTAAGGAATTAAGCAAGATCGATAAAACGAAATTGTATTCAAGGATGTACTTCCCGGGTATTTATCAAAAAGTAGTAGAAATGAAACATTCGCTGAATACAGGAAGAAAATAATATGAAAAGTAGGATTAAATATGTCAGAAATCAGCCCTATTAGAGGAAAAACAATTACAGGGTTAGTATGGAGTTTTATCGACTTATTTGCAAGCCAGGGGATTCAGTTTATTGTGCTGATGATTTTGGCAAGATTATTGGCACCAGAATTTTTTGGATTAATCGGGATGGTTGTTGTCTTTATTGCCATATCTAATTCCCTCATTGATAGTGGATTAACACAGGCGCTTATTCGTGAAAAAGATACAAGTCAGGCTGACTATTCAACTGTCTTCTTTTTTAATCTATTCATTTCAGTTTTATTGACAATGATTCTTTACAGTATTGCACCAACGATCGGTCATTTTTTTGGAAATGATCAGCTATCTATGATATTGAGAGTCTTGTCTTTCACCCTTATTATAAATTCTTTAGGCATTATTCAACGAGTAATGCTAACGAAAAAAATAAATTTTAAAACGCAAACAAAAATAAATTTGGCTTCTACTATCTGTGCGGGAATGGTTGCTTCCGTTTTTGCTTTTTTAGGATTTGGCGTGTGGAGCCTTGTTGCACAAACAATAACAATGCAAACAATGCAAACGTTCCTGCTTTGGATTAGCAACAAATGGGTTCCTAGTCTTGTATTTAGTATGGCTTCATTCAAAAGACTCTTTTCATTTGCATACAAATTATTGATTTCTAGTTTGTTAGACACGGCATATAATAATGTGTTTTCATTGATTATTGGAAAACTTTATTCCGCTGGCCAATTGGGTTTCTATACAAATGCTAACAAATTGAAAGATGTAATTACAAACTCGGTAACAAGTGCCATTCAAAGGGTGACATATCCAGTACTGAGCTCTATACAAGATGACGAAAATCATTTGCAAAGCGCCTTTCGAAAAATTATTCGAACAACAGCATTTATCATGTTTCCAATGATGATGGGACTAATTGCGATTGCTGATACATTAATTCCTATATTACTTGGGCCTGCTTGGACGGAATCTATCGTATTTTTTCAACTCCTATGCGTTATAGGAATGATTTATCCAATCCATGCAATTAATTTAAATATTCTTCAAGTAAAAGGAAGATCAGATTTGTTCCTGAAATTGGAAATTATAAAAAAAGTCCTTATTACAGTTTTAATAGCGATTTCGCTAATTTTTTCTTTAGGAATTCTCGGATTAATAGGTGCTGCAATAATTAGTTCTTATGTGTCCTTGTTAATAAATGCGTTTTATTCTGCAAAAGAAATTGATTATTCTAGTCGTCAGCAGCTTAAGGATATGGCACTTTTTTTCTTATTAGCTAGTGTGATGGGGATATCAGTATATTTTTTGGGAACTATATTGGCACTCAACTTGTTTATTAAATTGGTTATTCAGATACTATTTGGTATGTTGATTTATATAGCTCTTAGCTGGGGGCTGAAAAATCAAGAATTTAAGTTCGTTTTGGAAATCTTGGTTCAGCTTTCGAAGAAAACAAAAAAGAATATCATAAAAGCACATAGTGCATAAGTATATAAATAATTGAGGTTGATACAAAGGGAAAGGTGAGGGAATGAAGGGGATTATTCTTGCTGGCGGCAGTGGAACAAGGCTCTATCCAATTACACAAGCTATTTCCAAGCAGTTACTGCCTATCTATGACAAACCAATGATTTACTATCCTTTATCGGTGCTTATGCTGGCAGAAATTCGGGAGATCTTAATTATAACAACTCCACAAGATGCACCACTATTTAAAAATTTGCTAGGGGACGGATCGGATTTTGGAATTAGCCTTGAATATAAAGTGCAGGAGCATCCGCGGGGATTGGCGGATGCTTTTATTATTGGAGAAGAGTTTATTGGAACTGATCAGGTGTCTCTTATATTAGGGGACAATATTTTCTATGGAACAGGTTTTACTCCGTTATTAAAAATTGCTGCTAGTTTAAAGGAAGGTGCAATTATATTTGGCTATCAGGTAAAAGATCCAGATCGGTTCGGCGTTGTGGAGTTTGATAAGGATCATAATGCGATTTCTATCGAGGAAAAGCCGGCGAATCCAAAATCACCTTATGCAGTTACTGGCTTGTATTTTTATGACAATCATGTAGTTGATATTGCGAAGAGCATTAAACCTTCTTCTAGAGGAGAACTCGAAATTACAGATGTTAATCAGGAATACTTAAGAAGGAACCAGCTGAAGGTTGGTAATCTTGGACGTGGATTTGCCTGGTTAGATACTGGGACAGTTGAAAGCTTTCTAGAGGCTAGTCAGTTTGTAGAAACAATTGAAAAACGTCAAGGATATAAGATTGCTTGTTTAGAGGAAATAAGCTATCGAAATAATTGGATTTCAGCAGAAGATGTAATGAAGAGGGCAAAAAAGTATAAAAATGAGTATGGTGCTTATCTTACAGATTTAGTGTTTGGGAAATTTAGTAATAGTTCCAGCTTAACACCTTTGTCTGTATTGAGTCGTTAAGTAAATAAGGGTGGGAAGAAATTTGAAGGTTAAAATAGGTTGTTTGGAAAAATATCAGGACATTTTCCAACGAGATAATATTAATATTGTTCTCCTTGATAAGGATTTAGATGCTATTGAGAGAGTGAAAAACGTCCTAATTGGAGTAAATTCAAGTTATTTATTTCCGACAGATAACAGAGAGCTGCTTTATCAATATATAAAAAAAATAATTAATAATGGATATAATTTTATTTTGGCAGATGGGGTTCAAGATATCGGCATGATGTCGCTTTATGCCAATGATTTTGTCTCGAAAACGGCTTATACTTCAACGATCGGGTTAACACCTTCACATCGTGGTGGAAGCCTAATCAGAAATCTAGTTGAATTTTCATTTGAATTTGCTAAAGAAAAGGGAATGGAGAAGCATAGGGCTGAGGTTCATAAATCGAATGAAAAATGGTTGAATTTCTTATTGAGATGCAAATTTGAAATTGAGAGTGAAACAGAAAATGATACCTATATAATTGTGAAAGATTTATGAGATGTAAATTCTAGGGGATTTTTATCTATATCAAATTGATCATTTGGAGAGAGTGTAATGAATTTACTTGTTACAGGTGGAGCCGGATTTATAGGCTCTAATTTTATTTTATATATGTTGGAGAAGTATAAGGATTTTAAGATAATAAATATTGATAAATTAACTTATGCAGGGGATCTAAAAAATCTTAATGAGGCAATTAATGATCCACGGCATATTTTTATAAAGGGAGATATTTGTAATCCCTTACTAGTAGAAAGTATTTTTAAGGAATATGAAATTGGAGGTATTGTTCATTTTGCAGCTGAGTCACATGTAGATAATTCCATTAACAATCCAAAGGTCTTCATAGAAACGAATGTGTTAGGTACCTTTACATTGCTTGAGGCGGCCCGGACGTACTGGATGAATGGAGTGAATGCCTATAAGGATTCATACAAAAATGCTAGATTTCATCATATTTCTACTGATGAGGTATATGGGACACTGGGGATGGAGGGTTTTTTTACAGAGAATACAGCATATGCCCCGAACAGTCCATATTCGGCGAGTAAGGCGTCTTCTGATATGCTTGTTCGCAGCTATTATCACACATACGGCATGAATGTTGTGACTACAAATTGCTCAAATAATTTTGGCCCAAGACAGCATCATGAAAAACTAATTCCCACGATCATTCGAAAGGCCATTTCATTGGATGAAATCCCTATTTACGGAAATGGTCAAAATGTTCGTGATTGGCTCTATGTTGAAGAGCATTGTCGTGCAATTGAAAAAGTGTTTCATTCGGGTGAGGCCGGTGAGACATATTTAATTGGCGGACATAATGAAATGACAAATTTGGAGATGGCAGAACTTATATGTACTAGGCTTGATAGATTAATGCCAATAACTAGAAAAACTAGTGGAATAACTAGTTACAGAGAGTTAATTACATTCGTTAATGATAGACCTGGTCATGACTTTAGATATGCCATTGATGATACGAAATTAAGAAAACAGCTAGAATTTCAGCATGAAAGGGTATTTTTACAATGTATTGAGAAAACAATATTGTACTATATTGAGTTAGAATCGGGTGTTTATTTGTAGGTCTGTAAGCTGAAGGGATGACGAGTATTTGAAAATAGCGATTATGCAACCGTATCTATTCCCGTATATTGGATATTTTCAATTGATAAATGCAGTAGATACATTTGTTATATATGATGATGTTCAGTTTGTTAATCGTGGCTGGATAAATCGCAATCATATTTTAGTAAATAATGAAAAATCTATGTTTACATTTAGTTTAAAAAAGGATTCATCAAGGCTAAAAATTAATGAAAGATTTTTTTCAATGCATTTTAAATCGGATAGAGATGCATTTTTAAAGAAATTAAGCAGTAATTATAAAAAGTCACAAAATTTTGTTGATGTCTACAACCTAATTGAGGAAATCTTAGACGCAATGGATCATGCTGAAGATATCTCCAAGCTAATAGTACGGAGTTTGCAAAGGATTTGTGATTACTTAAAAATACACACTCCTTTTGTTGTTGCTTCAGAGTTGGAGATTAATCCCGAAGCAAGAGGAGAAAATAGAATAATTGAAATAAACAAGCATTTAAATTCTACACAATACATAAATCCGATAGGGGGAATAGAATTATATTCTAGTGAACATTTCTTGAACCATAATATTAATTTGCAATTCTTAAAACCTAGGTTAACAAAGTATAGGCAATTAAAAGATGAATTTACACCATGGCTATCTATAATAGATATACTAATGTTTAATTCTAAAGAAGAAATTAGTGAAATGCTAACGGAATTTGATTTGGTACATGGAAGTATGATTCATAGTATTTAAAATAATCAGTGAACAGTCATCTGCATTGGAAAATCCGAATGATTGGATTGAGATTATTGTTGAATGGGACAAATAAAAGCAACGCTATCAAAAAAAATGTCTATAGTTTCCTGTTCATTCTTTCTATTTTGGTTTCAGTATGGCTTGGATTAAGCCAAATCAATGGACCAGATGTGGTAGAACTAGATGCGGATAGAAGAAATTTTTCTGCGGAGAGGGCTAAGACTTATCTAAAGGAGATTGCTGCAAATCCCCACCCTGTTGGTTCAAACGAACATAAACGAGTAAAAAGTTATATCGTGTCTGAATTGGCGAAATTGGAAGTAAAACCAGAAATCCAAGTGGTTGAAAGTGGTTTATATATTGGTGAAACACCATATGAAGGGAAAATTGAAAATATTTTAGCCTATATTAAGGGTGAGGAACCCAGTGGCACTATTATGCTTACCTCACATTATGATAGTGTTCCTGGAAGTTTTGGCGCTGCGGATGCAGGTGCAAGTGTAGCTGCAATTATTGAAACAGTAAGGGCGCTATCACATTCCCCTGAGCTAAAGAATAATTTAGTCATCCTCATTTCCGATGGGGAGGAAATAGGATTATTAGGTGCACAAGCATTTGCTCAATTTCATCCTTGGGCACATGAGGTTGAAATGGTTCTTAATTTTGAGGCAAGGGGGAGCAGTGGCCCTTCTGTGATGTTCGAAACTAGTAATGGAAATGACAAATTAATAAGAGAATTTATTAACGGAACCAATTATCCATTAGCCCATTCTTTTATTAATGAACTTTACAAAACTATGCCAAATGATACGGATTTATCAATTTATAAAGAAGCAGGGAATTCTGGTTTGAATTTTGCCTTTTTTGGTAATGTCCACACTTATCATTCTGCTGATGACACAGTAGAAAATTTGAGTTTACGCAGTTTGCAATATCAAGGGGAAAATATGTTGGACCTTGTTCGATATTTCGGAAATATGAATGTAGTATCCAAAGATAATGAAGAGAATAGGGTTTATTTTAATAGTTTTGGAAAGAAGGTTATTTCCTATCCAGAGTATCTCGTTATCCCGTTTATGTGTATGGCTATAATTTTGTTCTTCTTAACAGCAATCGTTGGCATTATACGAAGAAAGCTGACTATCTTGGGTTTGTCAGGCGGAATAGCACTGTTTCTGCTCATGCTGGTTATGGCTTATTTTCTAGGCAATATAACCAAGAGTTGTGTACAAACCATTCTTTCCGAAAGCAGCTGGGCGATGGGGTTAGATTTAAGAATGAGCCATCCATTATTCATTACCATGATTCTAGTAATGATGGGCTTATTTCTTCTAGCGTATAAATTAGCTCAAAAGAAAATCAATGTAAATAATTTAGCGGTTGGGGCATTTTTTGTTTTGATGTTCATCGTAATCTATACGAGTCTATTGATAAAGGGGTCTAGCTATATTTTTCTTTGGCCCACGTTGATAGGGCTAATTGGTTTAAATGTGCAATTTTATGTGAAAGGTATGTGGAAGGGGTTTGGCAGAGGGATTACATTAGTGATTACATTCCTTGTCATCATGTTTATTACCCCTATCGTGTATATAATATATATGCTGCTAACCCTTGATCATGTGGAGGTACTGTTAGTATGTACTGCATTATTATGGGCTTTTTTCATTCCACTTGTAAATTTTAATCGGGGAGACGAGTCTCTATGCGAAAGCACTTAAACTTGATTCAATTTTCTCGGGCTTTTGTCCCGATTTTTGTAATTCTATTTCATGTAAAAGCATTTATGATGGTTTATTTTCATTATAACTTTCTAATGCTCCCTGACATTCTGAAATCTGGCGGTGTATATTATTTTTTTGCTCTGTCGGGTTTTATGGCTTATTATCTGTATCATAATAAGTTTGGTAATCGGGAAGTGATAAAACATTTTCTATACAGTCGGTTTATTAGAATCTATCCAGTTTATTGGATTGTGACCACGGCTGTTTTCGTTGTCATTATGTTATTTCCTAGTCTTGCTCCTGAGAAGCAAAAAGGGATAGGTGATATTATTTATTCATTTCTTCTTATCCCCAATGGATCTAATTTGGTGCTTGATGTGGCATGGTCATTAGTTCATACTGTTTTTTTCTATTTGATTTTTACGATTGTTTTTTTCAAAAAGGTTAAAATAAATATAGCGGCAACCATCCTTTGGGCAGTGATTTCCTTAGCTTTTAGCATCCAGCTGCTAAGTAGTCCCAATATTCTTCTAAACTATTTATTTAACAGCTACAATCTAATATTTTTAACTGGAATTGCTTGTGCGTATATCGTGTTAAAGGTAAGACTAAATCTGTATGTATCATGGATTCTTGCGATTATTGGTGTTGCTGGATTTCCGCTCTCTTGGATAAATGCCCAATATGGATATACTGCATTAAATATCGAGATTGCAACAACGATTGCTTCTGTTTTTATTATCATAGGATTTTCCTCCATTGACCTGCAAAAGGACTTGAAGATTCCAAAAGTCGCACAATATTTAGGTGATGCATCTTTTTCTATTTATTTAACACACTACTATTGTATATCAGCACTTACAATCATTTTTCTTCAGCCTATGTTTAACCCACTTTCAAATATCGTCATAGCTATCTTGTTTATAACCCTATCAGTCATCTGTGGTTGTCTTGTTTACTCATTTATCGAAAAGCCAATAAACAAAAAACTAAAGCAGGTGCTTAAGAGGAATCAACGTTATGAGTCTAAGTCAATAGTGAAAGAATTAAAGGAGAATGCACAATGAACATGACTCCCCGTACAGCATTTATACTGCAAGTTCATAAAAATCCTCAGCAGGTAAATAAATTTATCCAGCAGTTAACTGATAAAGAACAAGCTGATGTCTATATTCATATTGATAAAAAAAGTTATGAGGGAATGAATAATCAATTAGTTAAAGGTTCAAATATATATATCCTAGAGAATCGTGTTAATTGTGAATGGGGTGACATCAGTCAAATTGATGCCACCCTTTTATTATTAAAGGAAGTTCTGGCATCTGGAAATGAGTACGATTTTGTCTGCTTAAGGAGCGGGCAGGATCTATTGGTTAAGAATGGGTTCAAAGATTTTTTGAGAGCAAATAGGAATAGCATTTTTTTAGACTATAGAGATATAAGTCAGGGAAACACGGGACTAATGAATATTAGTTGGCCTAAAATTATGAGAAAAAGGTATACAAATAGCCATCCATTACGAATGATCCGCAGAATTCTATTAAGCTTATACGGGAAAGGAATTAGTCTTTTCCCTAATAAAAATTACTGGCCACGGGAATATTCCTTCTACAAAGGTTCCCAATGGTTTACTATCCCCTTTGATGTTGCGAAATATATCAATCAATTTTTAGAGGAAAATCCATGGTATTACTCATTTTTTACAAACTCCTTAGTCCCAGATGAAAGTTTCTTTCATACGTTAATTTTGAATTCAAAATATAAGTCAAATGTAGTGAATAATCATTTGTTTTTTATTAAATGGGGAGAAACATTAAGTGAAAGAAATTCTCCACAGGATCTAATAAGTGAAGACATAGCACGAATAGAAAAGTCAGATCAATTTTTTGCGAGAAAGTTTGAAGAAAACACAGATGAAGCGATCATTCATTATTTCCATCAAAGAGTAACACTTTCAAAAGATATAAATTATT
Source organism: Cytobacillus praedii (assembly GCF_001439605.1). Taxonomy (GTDB): domain Bacteria; phylum Bacillota; class Bacilli; order Bacillales; family Cytobacillaceae; genus Cytobacillus; species Cytobacillus praedii. The sequence continues at coordinate 249,289 of NZ_LMBX01000002.1, read as the reverse complement.
TAAAGAGAGGAAGTTAAGGGGATTTTGACAACTATACAATCAGGGGAACGTAGTAGGGATGAGCAAATGAAATTAAATTATGCAAAGATCTTTCAATTAGAAGAAGAATATGGTTCTTCCTTTTATTTACTGGATGTAGATAAATTGAAAGGAAACTACCGGAAAATGGAGGAGGCTTTTACAAGTCAGTATCCTAAATGCATCATCGGGTATTCCTATAAAACAAATTATCTACCTTTTTTATGTAAAGAATTATCAAGCTTAGGAGCATATGCAGAAGTCGTTTCTCGCCTGGAGTACGATTTGGCAGTAAAGCTTGGAGAAAATCCAGAACGGATTATTTTCAATGGACCAGTAAAAACCAAGGATGATATTTTTAGGGCTTTACATAATAAAAGTATTTTGAATATCGATTCCCTTTATGAGATTGAGTATGTAAAGGAGTATTGCTTCAATCATCCAGAAGAAATGATTAAAATAGGTCTTCGATTAAACTTTCCTCTATCAGATGGTGGTGAAAGTTTGCTTCAGGATGGGTATGAAGTAGGTCGATTCGGTATCTGTGTAGAAAACGGAAACTTGCAAACAGCTATAAATATGCTATGTGATGTAAGGAATGTAAAGATTGTTGGCTTACATGGTCATTTTTCAACGAAAACACGCAGTGTTAAAGCATACCGATTGATAACGAAAAAATTATGTGTTCTAGCTAAGCATTTTTTCAAAGACACGATTGAATATATAGATATAGGCGGAGGTTTTTATGGAGAGTTGCCAAAGGGTTTTCATTTAGAAGCACCTAGTTTTAATGATTATGCAGAGGCAATCGGAGAAACAATGATCAAAGAATTTGCCGGTTGGGAAAACAAGCCGCTCCTTATCATTGAACCAGGGATTTCACTGGTGGCTAATGTCTTCCGATTCGCTGCAAAGGTAATTGAAGTGAAAAATGTAAGAGATAACACTTTTGTTTTGGTTGACGGCAGTGTTCATAATATTAAACCAACCATGCATAAAAACAATTTACCCATGCAGGTGATTACACAAAATGAGGGAGGAAACCGAAATAGCCAAAAGACGTTTAGCATAGTCGGTTATACCTGTATGGAGAAGGATTATCTTGCACATAATGTAGTCTCTCCGATTCCTTGCATGGGGGATTATGTTTTATTCGACAATGTTGGTGCATACACAATTGTATTCAACCCACCATTTATAAAAGAGCGGCCTGCCGTTATTGCCATCAAGGACGGAGAAACCATTGTTGCTCGCAAGAAAGAAACGATTAAAGAATTCTTTAATGAAGCACTCTATTTATTTTGATAGTAAAGAAGGAGATTCATATGAACGTTTTAATTTGCAGTGTTGGCAGACGAGTGAAACTAGTAGAAGCATTTCGATCTGAGCTTCAGAAAGTAAATGGAAGGGTCATAGCAGTAGATTGTGTTCCAACCGCACCAGCTTTACACTTTGCAGATATGTATGAAGTTGTCCCTAGAATTGATGATTCTGGCTATATAGACTATCTGAAAAAGGTATGTAAGAAGTATGAGGTAACAGGTATTCTATCACTAATCGATCCGGAATTAAGTTTGTTAGCAAATCATGTGGAGGAATTTGAGAAGGAAGGAATATATGTCATTGTGTCGGATAAACAAACAGTTGATATATGCTTTGATAAATATTCTACCTCACAATTTCTGAGCGACAATGGATTACCATGTATTCCAACATATATAAATATTGATGAGGTTATTCGTGATTTTAAAGTGGGGAAGTTGGATTTTCCACTTATCATAAAACCAAGAAAAGGCAGCGCAAGTATTGGAATTAACAAAGTGTATACGTTGGAAGAGCTGCTTATTTATAAAAATGAAACAGCAGAAATTGTTATCCAGCCGTTTGTGAATGGTCAAGAATTTGGCGTTGATTGCTATATAGATATATTTTCTAGAAAATTAGTTAATATGTTCATGAAAAAGAAGATTGTGATGAGGGCTGGCGAAACGGATAAATCCATTTCAGTAAAGGATTACGACCTAAAGCAGCTGATTGAAAGACTAGTCAATGTATTAAAACCGCTGGGGCCAATCGATATTGATTGTTTTCTTACTAAAGATGGTTTTGTAATTTCCGAAATTAATCCACGGTTTGGCGGAGGATATTTGCACGCACACATGCAAGGGCAGAACTTTGTTGAAAATATTGTAAAAAATCTTAGCGGGTTTACAAATCAATTACAAAATATTGAGTATGAAGAAGATCTAATCATGGTTAAATACGAGGATGTAAAGTTAATGAAAAATGTGGATAAAGGAATAGGAACTGGGCAAATATAAATGATTTTAAGTGTTAAAGATAAACAAAGGTTTGAAGCGGAAAGCTGATAGGAGAATAGAAGAAATATGTGGTGAATATAGGAACCGGCAAATTGGAAATCCTAAAGGTTTTATTAAAAATGTCCCCTACTAGCAAATGAAGGCTCATTACAACCATTTTCTTCTGTTGTAGTACGTGGTAAGACCCTCCAAGCTGGTGAGGGAGAGTCTAATTTTCTTTACCCGTTCCCTATTGAATCTAAACAGTATTTTTGTCAATAGGGAATGGGTATTGTGTTCTTCTATGCAAAAAAAGGCCACTGTAATAGAACACCACGGATAAATGAGCATACAATAGAATTGAGCAATACTATGCCAAAAATGAGAGGTGGAAGAATAAAAGTGGCTAAGGCATTGTACGTTAATTCTACAAAGGGGAGTAATAGTTATAATGGGTCGTTAAGTCAGCCTTTCAAAACAATTCAATATGCCATTAATTCGGCTCGTGCTGGAGATGTTATTTATGTACAAAACGGGACGTATAAAGAGCGTATTCAATTAAACAAATCAGGTACTTCGGATAGCCCCATAAAGCTTGTAGCATATCCAGGTCATCGTCCTGTTATAAATGGAACAGGAATAAAATGGGCTGGAAATGGAAATTGGGGTGGACTCATCAACTTTAATAGGCAGTCCCATTGGTTTTTTGAAGGAATTCACTTAGAAAATGCTTATGGAATGGGTTTCGGAGATGACTATCAGGAGCCAACAACAGTTGGTTCAAGAAATATCCAAGTAAAAAACTGTTCTGTAACCAAAGCAGGTGGTTCAGGTTTTTTTGTAGAATTTGCTGAAGATATTCTCATCGATAATTTTATTGCAAAAGAAACAAACAAAAATTTAGGTCAAGAGGGCATTTCCTTATTAAATGTTAATAGGTTTGAAATAAAAAATTGCCAAGTCCTTGATTGCTACAAAGAAGGAATTGATGTAAAGGATGGCTGTAAAAATGGTACAATCCATGATTGCTATGTAAATAATACGGTCAGAGTAGGAATTTATGTGGATGCCTTCTCGAGAGATTCATCTAATATTCAGGTTTATGATAATATTGCAACGGTTCCTAACGGTGCTGGGTTTTCAACAGCAGCAGAAGCAGGCGGGAAATTAGAAAATATTTTATTTAGAAATAATATCGTCTATGATTCACTAAGAGGCTACAATATTTCTTCTAATAATAGCGAAACAAATCTGCCGTATATGATGAAGAATATTACACTTCAGAATAACATTGCTTTTAACAGTGGATTTACCGGGATATTTATAGTTGCTAAGGTTGCAAATCTCTTGATTGAAAATAATATTCTATATCCAAGCCTGAGCCATCTTTCAAATTGTATTTTTGTATATGATTTAAAGATGTATGATGCCAATACTGCGATTATTCGAAACAATCTATTAGCAGCGATAAATACAAATAAAAATGTAATTAGGGGAATCGACTATATTGTAGAAGCGAAATATAACTCTGTAATGATAGATCCTACAGGAGTTCTAACTGGTACTAGAAATTTTGGGCTAACCAAAAACTCAATTGCTCGAAATGCTGGTTACCAAGGCGTTGATATGGGCCACATTTAAGAATCCTCACCCAATCCCCCAGAAGAAAATGTTGAACCGAAAGAAATAAAAGTAATTAGTGATATTTATTTAACGGGGCCAATGTTATAAATAATTTTTTCTCCATTTCAATTCCTCTATACAACTATTACTACCGAAAAAGCAATGAATAATCTAATTTGCTACTCCAAGCTGTTGGGGTTTTAATCACTTATATATTAGTCAAATAATTTCAGAATCTAATCAAGAGTACCAAAGAATTGGAACAACTGAGAGATGGATTCGATTACTCTTTCAGAAAGCAGGTGGACGAATGGGAGTAAACAATAACACTTGCTCGTAGTTGAACATAGAAACTACTCTTTCACATCTATAACTGTTAGCGATTCCAACATATGTTGCGATTCTATTGGATGATGGACCAGGCTTTGAGAATTCTTAGGCAGTAGCGATATGATTTCATTTATGACAGTTCGCTTGATAAATCCTCTAGAGAGTAACATGCTACATTTAAAGAATCAAGTTGTGATTTATCCTGCAGTGTGCACAAAGGGCAGTTCATTCTTTGCAAAATGTAAAGTTTGGACTGGCCTTTTTTTGGTTCACTGTTCATTCTAAATGCAGTTCATTCAAAGCATACGGACAACTCCTATGAATGACACCTCTTATTACTAGTTATTTTTATTCCTACAATGAATGGGGGTTGGCATCAAGATTTGATAGGGAAGTCAGATTAGAAGTGAACCTGCCAGCAGTAAAAGTGCTGGGTGAAATAGATACATGTATTTAATAATCTTCATCCGGACATTTCGCTATAAAATCATAATTTCATTATAAAGAACGGATAGTTCGATAAAAAACACAAGAATGTAAGCAAATTGAAGAAATTGGGAGGAAACAGATAAAAAACGTTCTTTATAACGTAAAAACAGCTGAATTTCAACTTTTTCAAAATATTACATTTGAACTATACTCAAATCAATAGGTTCGTTAAAGAGAACGAAAAGACTAGTATCAAAGAACGAATGGTGTCTAATAGTTCTCTTGAAAACTCATATTTGTAAAAATTATTTATTTAGGATGGTGTGCATGATGAAGTTTACTTGGAGAAAAGCGAGAAAAATTTTAAGTAGTATCCTTACTGCTATTCTATTTATTAATTTAGTGGTTATGGCCATTCTAGTAATCTCATCAAAAGCTTCTAGAGGAGAACCACAGATTTTCGGCTATCAGCTTAAATCAGTATTATCAGGCTCAATGGAACCAACCTTTTTAACAGGTTCTATCATAGCAGTCCAACCACTTGAGGGGGAGGAAAAGAGAAGCCTTAAAGAAGGAGATGTAATTACTTTTATCGATAGTGAAGAAAGATTAATTACCCATAGAGTTATCGGGATTAAAACAAGCGGTGAACATGTGATGTACGAAACAAAAGGGGATAACAACAATGCAGCTGATATAGATCCAGTCCTTTCAGATAACGTACAGGCCATTTACTCCGGCTTTACGATTCCTTATGTAGGTTATTTTATCGATTTTGCTCAGTCGAAAGAGGGAAGTGCAATATTACTGATTACTCCAGGGCTATTACTCTTAGTTTATGCAGCTTTTAGCATTTATCAAGGTCTTAAAGAACTTGATCCCCAAAAGAAAAAAACAGACAGTGATACAGAAGAAAAACCAGCTTAATTCGGTTGTACTCCTTGTAAACATACAAGGGTCAATATAAAAAATTATACATACCCCAAGGGTAAGAGGAGGAAATTGGAAATGAGCATTAAGAAAAAATTAGGTTTAGGAATCGCATCAGCTGCACTAGGTATTTCTTTAGTTGGCGGAGGAACATTTGCTTACTTTAGTGACACAGAAGTTACAAATAACACATTTGCTGCTGGTACTTTAGATTTAGCAGCAAATCCAACAACTATTATTGATGTAACAAACATCAAGCCTGGGGATACGATGGTAAGAGAATTTAAGCTAGAAAACAACGGGACTTTAGACATTTCTAAAATTGACCTGAGCACTGTATACAATGTTGTAGATGCTAACAATAACAACGTAGATGATTTTGGCAAACATATTAAGGTACTTTTCCTTGAAAATGCAGACAAGACAGGTGATGGTTGGGTTATTGATGATTACAACGACGTAATTTCTGAGACAACTTTATATGATCTTCAAAATCAGACTCCTGATGCAGTGGAAAATTTAAATAGCTACTGGACTTGGCTCCTTGGCTTAGGTGGAGAAGATAGCGGTCTAAAAGCTGGCACTGCTGATCAAATGTACGTAGCGTTTGAATTCGTTGATAATGATGCAGACCAAAACGAATTCCAAGGTGATGCGTTAGAACTTGAATGGACATTCACTGCTCATCAAACAGAAGGTGAATCAAAATAATATATTAATAACAAAAGGCGGGAATTCGTTCCCGCCTTTTGTTAAAAATTAAATGGAGAAGTTATGCCATGGAAACTAGAACTATATTGGCTAAACCAACGATAATCGCACGAATAGCCGTCATGTTCCTATTAATGGTAGTCGGAGAGACAAGCGTAAAGGCAGCTGATAAAGAAATTGATATACATACGAAAATGAATCCCAACGGCTACATTTTTGAAGTAGGTAACTTAAAACCCGGGGATTGGATGCCTAGGGATATCGTTATATCCAACGCTGGAACTCAGGATTTTAAATATATCGCGATTATAGGAGAGAAAAAGTCTGTTAAAGGACTGTTAGAAGAACTAGACTTAATCATTAAAAAAGATGAGGAAGTATTGTATAACGGGAAAATGGACAAGTTTACAGGATTTAATCCTAGAAATTTAGCAACAGGAAAAACTGAGACACTATTTTTCCAAGTGACAATGCCATACGTTTTAGGCAATACATTTCAAAGTTCTGGAGCGGAAGTAGAAATATTATTTGTTGCTGAAACCTTAGACGATATTGGTTCAGGTGATTCGGGTGAAGGTGATTTAAGTGACAGAGATCCTGTTGTAGGCGACAACAATGAAGAAGGTACAGATGATAAACACCCCAATGAGGAAGAGGAAGTTGCAGAAAACTCCAGAGAAGAGCCAGACGGTGAAGTGATCGAAACAAACAGTTCGAACGGTACAATCATTGTTTCACCAGAAATTAGAGAGAATCTCCTACCCATAAGAGCGACGAATACTTATAACATTCTATTTGTTGGCAGTATACTTTTTGTCACTGGAAGTATCTTACCATACCTATATAAACGTAAAAATCGGAATAGCGGATAATTTTGTACCTGAAATAAATATAAAGTTTATGAGGAGGATTCTAGTCATGAGTATTAAAAAGAAAATAGGTTTAGGAATTGTAACTGCAGCACTAGGTATTTCATTAGTTGGTGGGGGGACATTTGCATACTTTAACGATGTAGAAACAACAAATAATTCCTTTGCTGCTGGAACATTAGATTTAGGGATCGATAAAGAAAGAATTATTAACATTGATAACATTAAGCCTGGAGACCGTTTCTTTAGGTACTTTCAGCTATCAAATAATGGGTCTCTTGATATGAAGGAAATCCTGCTAAACTCCACTTATAAAGTGCTTGATAAAAAAGGTGATAATGCGGGAGAAGACTTTGGGGAGCATATTATGGTGGAGTACCTATACAATGCCTCTGGTAAAGATACAGTTATTTTCCGGAAAACCTTGGCAGAAATAAAGGATAATCCGGTTCAAGTCCTCAAACATTTCCCTGCTGGTGCAAAGAATGCTAAATTTACTGTCCAATTTGAGTTTGTTGATAATGGGGAAGATCAGAATAAGTTCCAAGATGATGGTTTAGAACTTACATGGGCTTTTGATGCTAAGCAACAGGAAGGTTCAAATAAATAGTATTTTAATAACAAAGTTTAAAGGTGGGGTTCAGTTCCTGCCTTTCAAAAATATGGTTTTCCAACATATTCATTGGTTAGGAGGAATCCTTGCATGTACCAAAAAAACTGTGATCGCTGCTGCCGCCCATCATTCAGCAGCAGTGAAAAGGGTGAATGGTTATGCCCAATTTGTGGTCAGGATTTAACAATCTATCCTTTTTTTGATGCGATGACATTAGAAAGGATAAATATTAAACGGCCACCCATTCGAAAAAAAACGGAGGCCTATCGAAAAGGATACGCCTATATGAAAGTATAGGCGTAGGACCGTTTTTTTTTTGAAAAAAAGATGCATAGACAATGGGAGAGGTTAATAAAAATAGATTATCTAGTATAAGATTCCTATTTGGGGGGAACATTGTGTTCGAGACAAAAATAGAGGTCACAGAAATAGATAAAGAATGGCTGCAATTAATAATAGAAGCAAAGAATTTAGGAATAGAGAAAAAAGAGATCTTGGACTATTTAAATCAAAAAATATAAAAAATTGAAAAGAATGAGTAATAGATTAAGTATTTCTGAGAGAAGGCACACCTTTTTCGGAAATGCTTTTTATTTTAGAAAAAATACAAGTGTATCCCCACTTTGCCAAAAAGGATGGTCATTTTGAAATTCATATTTTCTTACCTAGCAATAATAAATATAGCTGATGGAGCTGTTACTTATTGGGGTCTTCAATTCTCTATAATTGAAGAAAGCAATCCTATAATGAGTGGGCTTTATGTTATAAATCCTTTGCTTTTTCTTGGATATAAGTTATTTCTCTCATGTGTTCTTTATGGATTGGTCTTAACAAAGAAACTTCCAACTAATCGATTAATAAAAGCTTTGTCAATTACAGCCTCTATAATCTATACCATCGTTATCGGCTTGCATGGTGTATGGGTGTTGCCATTGATTATTTAGTATTACTAGTAGTAGAAACTTGTAAAATAAAATAAATTGTCAATGACTTAAGCAGGCAATAATAAGTAATATTTTTCGACTTATTTCTACGATTGTTATAATGAATATTCCTTGCAGGCATTTTAAATGTCAATATACGCATAATGCCTTTTTGGAATGAAAGAACAATGTCGAATTAGGGATAAAAAGAGCAGAACAAAAATTTTCTGAATAGACAAAAATCAACACCATTAGTGGTGAATATCATATAAAATTCATAATATAGAATATATTACCTATATATAAGGATATAGAAAAAGGCAAACCTGCTGAAAGGCAGGGACGCAAAGTCACAGGTCTAAGGTATGTTTGATAAATACTAGGATGGCTGGGTTGCCTTAAATACGATTCGTATTTTGGGGGGAACTATGTGGTTGAGATGAAAGTGCTTACGGGGGAATTGGATAAGGAATGGCTAGAGCTGATTATTGAGGCAAAAAAGATTGGAATCGCAAAAGAAGAAATTAAAGAGTTTTTTATGAAAAGCGGGGTTAATGAAATAGTACTTAAAGGGTGAATGTGAGGGGGACAAGTTTTAAGTATTTCTTGCGAGAATTATCTCAACTAAGAAATACTTTTTATTTTAAAATAAAAGGCCATGGAGGCTAATTAATACAGCTCCCCTGACCCTTCTTGTATGTTAAAGTACTTTATTTATTTTGATTTTGATCAATTCGCCATTTATTAAATGCTAAGAACTCTCTAAATTGGTCTTTAGAAACGCCAGAATTCATGGCTTCCTGTACAATTTTCATCCATTCTGAGTCCAATTCTTCTTTATTCGGCTGTTCATGAATTAAATGATCGACAGGGACATTTAACACTGCAGCAATTTTTTCAAGAAATTGAATCGAAGGGTTTGTTTGCAAGTTTCTCTCGAGCGAACTTAAATATGATTTTGCCACGCCAGCTTGTTCGGCAAGCTCGGATAAGGACATTTTCTTTTCCTTTCGTAGTAGTTTAACTCGTTCACCGATCATCCAATCTCACACACCTTACTATAATATGTAATATAATCATACCAAAAAACAACGGGAAGTTCCATATTAAGAACAACAGGTTTGAAAAGATATTAGTATTTTATCATAAATATACGAGCTTCTTTTATAATATCTGTCCGTATAATTAAAAATCTCAAGAAAAAATGCTCTAGGTTAATTGGCTAGAGCATTTTTTGTATGAAATAGCTGCATAATTCCCTTAACCGCTGATTCGGTATTTTCTGCATCGATATGATGAAAGGGCTCGCTATACTCCATTTGTTTATGTGCGTAACGGGGATCATAATAATCTTCAAGAAGAATTTGGATGACAGTTTTGTACTCTCTAATGGACGCTGCTTCGTTAAGAGAAGCAATAATTTCATGGCTCTTTATACGTTTCTTTATGAAAGAAAGACGTTCAACTACCTTTTCGTGAAACCAATCCTCGTGTACATATGGCAAACAATAGTCATTATAAATACGCTCAACCCGTGATCTCATTGAAGCATGTAAATGAATATTGGTACCATGCTGCTTTTTCTTTAAAAGTTCATCAGGTAATACAACCTTACCAATTCGTTTACTTTCAGCCTCGATAATGAAGAAGGGGGAGTCAATCATTTCCGTTAATGATTTAAATAGAAGGGAATCAAACGTTTTTTGATTGTTTCCAGGGAATAACCCGAAAGTACCAAAAATAGACCCTCGATGCCCTGCTAATCCCTCTAAATCAATGACAGGCAATCCTTTATTGTATAAACCCTTTAACACATCCGTTTTACCAACACCTGTCATTCCATGAAGGGTAATTGCCTTATCTGGGAGCAGGGATGGAATTTTCTCAAGAATATATTGTCGATACGCACGATACCCGCCGATAAGCCGAGGAATAGAAAGGCCTGCAAAAGTGATAAACGTGGCTACTGCCTTGCTCCTCATTCCACCTCTCCAGCAGTATATAACCGGTTCAGATCCTTTTTCATGCATAGCTTTAATATCCTTTAAAATCGATGGAATCTTCGGCGAGACTAATTCCATCGCTTTCCACTTTGCGACATCTGCTCCTTCATGTTTATAAATTGTACCAATAATAACCCGCTCTTCATCTGTAAATAATGGAATATTGACGGCTCCTGGAATATGAAATTCTTTAAATTCTCCAGGTGAGCGAACATCAATTGAAACGGCATTATTCAATTGGACGAATTGATCAACAGTAATTTCTCTCATGAGTGTTCCTCCGAATTTACATATATAAAGACTATTTTAGCCCTTAATGTTAATAAAGAAAACCTCCTGTTAAAAATTGCATGCAGACAATGGAAGGTTCATATAATTCTCCTTTTTAGCAAGGTATTAAATCATAAATATTCGATATAGTGAAGGTGGGTCTTTTGAGGGAGGTGATTTCCTATGAAAATAAAATGGTATTTTTTCTTATTTACTATTATGGTGCTTTCTATTATTACTTTCCCCTTTATAAGTAATAAAGATCAAAAGCCTTTGAAAATTGGCATTATTATGATTGGGGATAGCAGATATGAAAAGTTAATCGGCCTTAAAAAAGGGATGAAGGAGTTAGGATATGATGATTGGTCAACCGAATTTTTGGTGAAAAGCGGGAGAGATCAAGAAGCAACACTCGCATCTCAAATTGAAGATTTATTAAATGAAAAGCCAGCATTAATTGTTGCTTTAGGCGGAATAGAAACGTTGAAGTTGAAGGAAATAATGGAAAAGCAGAATATACAAATTCCTGTTGTGTTTGCTGGAGTGGCCGCTCCAAAGGAAATTGGTCTCATCAAGGATTATCGTTCACCTGGAGGTCTCTTTACAGGCATAAATAATTACCATACAAGCTTATCAGGAAAAAGGCTGGAGATCTTCCGTGATTTAGTGCCTTCGATTAGTAGATTTCACATTCTTTATGATGAAGATATTGAAGTGAGTAAACTGAGTCTTGAGAATGTGAAGGCAGCAGCTGAAAGACTTTCATTAGAAATCATCCCATGGAATGTAAGTGATTCAAAAAACTTTTTAAGCGAAATGAAACATAAAATACATCTGAATGATGCGATTTTGGTTATGCCAGGATTTAAGATGGAGTTACTTTCAAAAGAAATTGCTCAGTTTTCAAAGGAATATCATGTACCTGTAATGGGATTATATGAGAATGAAATAGAAGATGGGATTTTAGCAAGCTATGGTACCAGCTATTTTGACCAGGGATACCAATCAGCAAGATTTGTTAGTTCAATTATTCAAGGAAACTCACCAGCAGATATTCCTGTTGAGATGCCTGATAATATCCGATTTATCGTTAATCAAAAAGTAAAATCTGAACTCGGAATTAGCCTTAATAAGGATATTATACATTTGGCAGAGTTTATTAATCCTAATGCAGAAGGGATGAGCCAATAATAATGAAGTCAATCATATATTGGCTACACTCTCAGCCTATGCGAGTGAAAGTATTGGTTTTTGGGATTATTATGTCAACAATTCCGCTTTTATTAATCAGTTATTACTATTATAGCAATGTCAAACCAGATCTTGAAGAAAGAATCATAAGTAAACAAGAATTGGTGCTCCAAAATCTAACAGGTGAAATTGAATTAGAATTTAACCAGATCTTTCAGCAAGTTCAAATGTTTTCGATTATTAATGATAAAGAAGATAAGCAGCCAATATTTTATGATTTATTAATGAAAAATACTTCAATAGAGGAAGTAGTCATTATAAATGAGAGTGGAAGAATAGAGGAAAAGGTTTCTAGATATGATCTTAACATTCTAGAATCTAATGAGCGGTGGTTTTCTGATGAAATGTGGGATGTCTTTCAGTCTGATGACCGCATATATGGGGAGGTAGAGTTTAATCAGTTTGGACAGCCTGTTATGAAGATAGCTTTAGTTTATAGGGAAAATGAACGTAGAAATGCTGTGGGTGTCACAATTCAATTACAAAAAATAATAGGGCAGATATCATCATTAAAACAAGATGATTTATCTTATCTATATTTACTAGACCGTGAAGGGAAAGTAATCGCCCACCAGGACTATAGGAAACTATGGCATCAAAGTCCAGAGGCAGATAACAAGGAAATGTTAGGAGTTAGGGAAGAACTAGTTGATCTAGGCTGGACAATCATAATGGAACAGCCTAAAACAACTGCATACGAGCCAATCAATGATATGTTTATGAAAGGATTAATGGTTGCAGTAATTGTTACACTTTTTGTGAGTTTAATCAGTATTTATGCTGGTCTCTATTTTACAGCTCCAATCGTTCTTCTTGATAAAGAAATGAGGAGATTAAAAGCTGGACATGTTGCTTCACCAATTATATTAAATAGAAATGATGAACTAGGACAACTATCCCAGTCTTTCAATGAAATGAGTCAAGAACTTCAAGAGAAATCATTTCGTTTGAAACAGGAAAAGGAGCGGCTAGATGTTGTTGTTAACGGAATTGGTGCAGGATTAGCACTTGTTACAAAGAATTATGAAGTGACTTGGACGAATCCTTTGCTTGAGAGTTGGATGAGTAAAGAAGAAATTGAATTGCCCTGCTATACATTAATTGGCGGTATGAATACACCTTGTGATAATTGTCCAATAACCTGTCCTGAAATAAATGAAAACGCAGACACAATTATGAGGATGCAAAGAGGGAATCGTGAAGAGCGCCTATTTAGGCATCGAGTTTTTCCGCTTACCCATGCTATAAAGGGGGAAGGGGAGTATTTAATTGTGATTGAAGATGTTACTGAGGAAAAACAAATGGAAGAAAAGATGATTCAAACAGATAAACTTAGTGCGCTAGGTTTAATGGCATCAAGTTTTGCGCATGAAGTGAACAACCCTCTTGCAACGATTCATGTATATGCTGAGGATTTAATTGATCGTCTTGAGCAATATGATGATGATTTAGATGAGGTTGAAATGGCTTTGTATTTAAGAAAAATAAAAGAGAATACAGATCGTTGTAAGAGAATTACAGGAAATCTATTAAATTTTTCCAGAAAATCTAATTGGAAGGTATCACAGTTTGATATAAAAGAAATAATTCAAAACAGTATAAGTTTGGTTGAGTATTCCTTGAAAAAGAAGAATGTCCTTTTAGATGTATCTATACAAGAAGAAATGCCATATATGGCTGGAGATAGTATAAAGCTAATGCAAGTACTAGTGAATTTAATTAATAATTCAATTGATGCAATCAATCAAGATGGGACTGTAGCGATCTCTGCTTTTCAGCAAAATAGGAATTTTGTTTTTAAAATAAAAGATAATGGCTGTGGGATTCCTAATCACGAAATGCAAAAAATCTTTGATCCGTTTTTTACTACAAAGCCAGTCGGAAAAGGGACAGGTTTGGGATTATCTGTTTGTTATGGAATTATAGAGGAATTTGGCGGTACGATTATGGTGGAGAGCAAAGTAGGTAAAGGGACTATGATAATAGTAAGCATTCCAGCTGAAACAAGATTTAAGGAGGACAAGCAATGAATTCAGCTCGATTATTAATTGTTGACGATGAGAAAGACTTACTGGAACTTCTAGTAAAAAGGCTTATTCGAAAAGGTTATGAAGTGAAGTGTGCAGAAACTGCAGAAGATGCTCTCCTATTATTGAAGAAGCACATGTTTGATATAGCGATTTACGATATTCGTTTACCGAAAATGGATGGAATTGAACTTCTAAAGAAAACAAAAATCATTCAGCCTGAGACTGAAATATTAATGTTAACAGGCCATGGAACGATTGAAACAGCGATAGAAGCAATGAAGGTTGGTGCATTTGATTATTTGACCAAACCGTACAATCTCTCAGAACTTGAAATCACCATTCAGAAGGCGGAAGAAAGCAGGAAATTGAAACATAAGAATGATAGTATGAAAGAAATTATTAAGCAGCATAATGAGTTTCAAATTATAGGGGAAAGTCCGATATTTACTGAAGTTCTTGAGCTTACTCGCAGGATTGCTGATAGTAATGTACCAGTTCTTATTGAAGGTGAGAGTGGAACAGGGAAAGAACTGTTTGCAAAAGCTCTTCATTATTGGAGCTGTCGTGCGGATGAACCGTTTGTTGCTGTAAATTCAGCTGCAATACCTGAACAACTATTAGAAAGTGAATTGTTTGGACATGTGAAAGGTGCTTTTACTGGGGCGAATTATGATAAAAAGGGACTAGTTGAAGCGGCAGATGGAGGAACTTTATTTTTGGATGAATTGGGTGAAATGCCAATATTGCTCCAAGTGAAACTACTTAGATTTCTCGAATCAGGTGAATTTAGGCGTGTTGGTGATATAAGGGAAAGAAAAGTGATGGTTCGGGTAGTAGCTGCAACAAATAGAAACATGGAGGATGAAGTGGCTGAAGGTCATTTTCGTGAGGATTTATATTATCGATTAAATGTTGTTAAATTAACAATTCCTCCTCTAAGGGATAGAAAAGAAGATATTCCGCTCTTAATCAATTATTTTATTACTAAAGGGAAAATCCAAGGGAAAAGACTTTCTCCAGAGGCACTTTTTGAATTACAGAATTATGATTTTCAGGGAAATGTCAGGGAACTCCAACATATTATTGAAAGAGGAAATCTATTATCTCGATCCGAACAAATTGAACCTGCAGATTTACTTTTGCCGACCCGGAAATTTGCGCAAATAGAAAAGCTGCAATCATTATGCTCCTTAGAGGAATTGGAAAAGATACATATTGAAGGAGTCTTAAACAATGTAAAATGGAACAAAACGAAGGCAGCTGAAGTTTTGGAAATCAGTGTAAGAAACTTATATCGAAAAATTGATCAATATAAATTAGTTGAGGAATAACACTGACAAAATGGCATATAGCAATTAGTCAAAGCGTGACAAAAAGTCAATTTTTATACGGCGGATAGAAAGAATACTTCTTTCTGTCCGTCTTTTTTTATTTAGAGAATAGGGTTTGCGCATATTTTATAAAAAATATTCGTTTTGGCATGATAGTTGCAAGAGTAATTATGAACATAAATAAAGGATGTGAAGAGATGTTGTCAAACATTGGTATTCCAGGATTAATTCTAATTTTAGTTTTAGCCCTGATTATTTTTGGTCCAAAAAAACTTCCTGAAATTGGAAGGGCTGTTGGACAAACATTAAGGGAATTTAAAAAGTCAGCTCGTGAACTGACAAGTGACATGACTGAGGATGTACAGAAGGATATGGAAGAAGGAAAAGATACAGCATCAAAATAGAAAGGAGTTTATTAATATGGCCATTCATTCGAAAAGTTATTTACAACCTGAAGATTATTCAAAGCTAGCAGATCAATTTGTTCCTAATTCAGATAAAGTACTGGCTACAAGCCCATATGATTCAGAATTAGGGAAGAATATGGCAAGAGATGCTAGAAAGGTGATTAATGGGAAATTAAAGATTGAGGATTTTCATAGGGTGTATTCTGCTTCGCTCATAAAAGAATTTGGTGATCAGTATGCTAGTGGACCTACTGAACCTGGTCGGAACTCTTCAACCTCAGCAGGAACTGGTCCCAAATGGGGGATGGTTATAGATTTAAAAAAATGCGTGGGCTGTGATACATGTACCGTTTCCTGCAAAGCGGAAAATAGAACACCGCCGGGTATGTCTTATAATGTTGTCCTAGAAACGATTAAGGGTGATTATCCGAACTTTTCAATCACTAATCTACCGAAGCCTTGTATGCAATGCGACAATCCTCCATGTGTTCAAGTATGTCCAACAAGAGCGACATATAAAATGGAAAATGGAATCGTCATCATTGATAATGATCGCTGTATCGGCTGTAGGTACTGCATGGTAGCTTGTCCATATGGATCAAGATCTTATGATTTCGGAAATAGTTATGAACAAGAAATGGTCGGATATAATGACGTAACAAGTCCTGAATATGGAATTGAGCGGGGAAAACGCAAAAAAGGAGCTGTTCCTGAAGAAACGGTAAGGAAATGCAGTTTTTGTTATCATCGCCTCCAGCGTGGTGAAGAGCCTGCATGTGTGGAAACTTGCATTGGAGATGCCCGATATTTTGGAGATATGAGTGATCCGAATAGTGTAGTTTCAAAGCTTGCCGCAAGTCCTAGAGCATTTCGGTTAAAAGAAGAGTTAGGTACAAAGCCAAGAGTTGTGTATTTAAGATAACGGAGCATTATTTGAGTACCAAAAGGAGGAGTGAATTTTATGAGTACGAAGGCAAACTTAGCTAACAATATGCTCACCCCTGAACATAAGAAAAGGAAACTTGAAAAAATATACTGGATTTCCTTATTCATTGTATTTGGTATAGGGGTGTATTCAATAATTACCGGCTATTTTATGCAAGGAATGGAGTCTACTTATCTATCTAATATTGTACCATGGGGCGGTTGGATTGCTTTTTATATTTATTTTATTGGTTTAAGTGCTGGTTCATTCTTATTATCTACATTAGTTTATGGATTTGGTATGGAAAAATTTGAAAAAATCGGTAGAGCTGCATTACTTTCTGCGATTGTTTGTATGATTACTGGTATTCTATTTGTTTTTTTGGATATTGGTCGTCCAGATCACGTCATGAATGCTGTAATCTATTGGAATGTAACGAGTACCATGTCATGGGAAATTCATTTCTATATCGTCTACCTAATTCTATTAGTAGTTGAATTGTATTTTTCTATGAGAAATGATCTTGTAAAAGTAGCAAAAAGCAAAAATTTCAAAGGGAAACTATCAAGATTCCTCATTTTCAATAAACAGGAATATACGGATATTGATAAAGGAAAGGATAAAAAGCGCTTGAAAATAATGGGTATTATTGGAATCCCGCTTGCGATTTTTGGGGTTCATGGTGGAACAGGTTCCATCTTTGCAGTTCTAAAAGCACAGCCTTATTTAAATTCTGCACTGTTCCCATTAATTTTTATTATATCTGCGTTAGTATCTGGCACAGCATTATCCATTGCAATCTATGTGATTAAATGTAAAGTGAAAAAACAACAGGCAGATCATTCAATGATTCGTTCCTTGGGAAGTATGCTCGCCCTATTTATCGGAATTGAAATTATCATGGTCTGGTATGAATTTTTAGTTGGATTCTATGGGTTAGAGCATGAAGAAATTGGAACGCTTCAATTAATAATGGGCAGTCCTTATTCATGGTCTTTCTGGATCTTTCAAATGGGATTTGCCTTGTTGTTCCCGCTTATCCTATTAGTAATCAAAAAAACACGAGAATCAATTAATTGGATTCTAGGTGCTTCTGTTATGGTACTAATTGGTGTAGTTGGGGTACGTTTCAATATGGTAATACCAACGTTAATAATGCCAAAAATCGATGGAATGCCTTATGGAAATTATTATATGAATCTTTCTGAGTGGTTAACATCTTTTGGAGTCATTGCCATGTGTCTCATTCTTTATACAATTGGTGAGAAACTATTTCCAATAGATGAACTAGACTCTCACGAAAAGGGAGTGAGTAAACATGAGTAAGGAAAAAATGAATCGAAGAGGTTTTCTAAAAGCACTAGGATCAATTGGTGCGGTTGCAATAATAGGTCCTGCATTTATTGGCCCAGTAAAACAGGTCATTAACGGAGTATGGGTAGATGAAGAACATGGTGTTGGTCTTGATTATCAAGATTATACAGCTGAAAATGTCATTTTTACATCGTGTCAGCAATGCAATTCCACTTGTACGATTAAAGCTTATATTGTTGCTGGAAGTGCTGGAGGAGCATACACATCGATTATTAGAAAAATTGCTGGAAATCAATATAGCCCGATAAACATGGTCCCTTACGGTCATATAAACTATGATACTCCACTTGAACAAGCGGTAAAAGGAACTGGAGATGTAGCTAGAAGTGGCAGAGGATTCCGTGGGGGACGTACTTGCTTAAAAGGACAAGCTGGAATACAAACTGCATATGATACATTTCGTGTACAGCATCCATTAAAAAGAGTGGGTGAACGAGGAAGCGGAATATGGAAAACACTAACTTGGGAAGAAGCCTATAAAGAAATTCTAGAAGGAAGCAAGGAATTAAAAACTCCATCCTTGAAAGAGTTATGGGCATTTGCTCCAGAAGAAAAAGTCATGGCTGACTGGGATAAAGTGAAAACAGGGGAAATGGAAAAATCAGCTTTTGATAAAAAATATCAAGATATATTAATCGATACAAATCATCCTGATTTAGGACCAAAATCGAATCAAATTGCAATTATGGCTGGGCATCGAAGGGATTTCATTGAACGTTTAGCAACGAAAAGCTTAGGTACAGCTAATTACTATGACCATGGTGGGTATTGCGGAATCACGAGTGTGATGGGCAACGTTCGTTCTTTCGATGCAACAAAACAGAAAAAACGGATGATCCCAGACTATGAGAAAGTAGAATATGTATTAGTATGGGGTACAAATCCTATGACAGCAAACCGTGGTCCTACTACATTTGCACCACAAATTACAAATGCAATAGAACGTGGGATGAAAATGGTTGTTATTGATCCCCGCTATAGTAAGACAGCTGAAAAAGCAGATGTATGGGTTCCGGTAAAACCAGGTGGCGATGGTGCACTTGCAATGGCCATGTGCAGATGGATTATTGAGAATAAACGTTATGATGAAATATACTTGCGAAACCCGAATGAAGGAGCTGCACATTTAGATAATGAACCAACATGGAGTGATGCGTCTTATCTTGTTAATGTTGGAGATCCGAAAAGACCGTTTTTAAGAGCGAAGGATTTAGGATTAGGTGAAGACGAATTTGTTGTTCTTGAGAAAGGAAATCCTGTTCCGCATACAAAGGGGACAGATGGTGATCTAGAGGTAAATACAACAATCAATGGAATGAAGGTGAAATCTACTTTTACCATTTTCAAGGAGAAGGCGTTTGAAAAAACATTAGAGGAATATTCGGCTCAGTGTGATGTATCTGTAGATGTGATTACCCAAATAGCGAAAGAGTTTACTTCACATGGCAAGAAAGTGGGGATTCACTCCTATCGTGGACCAGCCATGCATACGAATGGATATTACAGCAGCCGTGCGATAAATATGCTCAACCATTTAGTAGGCAATCATGATTGGGTAGGAGGCGACACTGCATTAGGTGCAAAATATAAAACAACTGAAGGACGATATGATTTAGCTTCTGTACCAAATCCAAACATTTCTTGGGGAATACCAGTTACTCGTCATAAAACACCGTATGAAAAAACAACATTATTCGAAAAAGATGGCTATCCAGCTAAAAGACCTTGGTATCCTCTAGGGAACAAACTTATTCAAGATGTTCTCCCGAGTGCTGCAGAGGGTTATCCGTATAAGATTAAAGCGCTTATCATGAACCGGACATCTCCAATTATGTCTGGCCCAAGGTCAGATATGCAGGAGAAATTCTTAAAAGATACAAAAGTAGTCGAACTTGTTGTATCCTCTGATATTGTAATTGGTGAATCAACAAAATATGCTGATTTTATTTTGCCTGATTTATCCTACTTAGAGAGCTGGAATACAGAGGCAATTTTCCCTATATTGAAATATAAATTTGCAAGTGTTATTCAGCCGGTAACTAGAGTTGTACCAAATGCAAGACAGACAGAACAAGTATATATCGATCTCTTGAAAGAAATGGGATTGCCAGGTGTTGGGGATAACGCGCTTGCTGATGGATCTCCAATTAATAGTCCTGAAGATTATTATTTAAAAATGGTTGCGAATATTGCCTTCGATGGAAAGCAGGCAGTAAAGGATGCAAGTCAACAAGAAATGGTGATTTTCGAGAAAGCTAGGAAACTCGCACTGGGGAAATATTTTGATATAAATAGGCTGAAAAGTTCTGTTAAACCAGATGAATGGAAAAAGGTTGTATATGTCCTAAATCGTGGTGGAAGATACGAGGCTCAGGGAGATGAACATATTGGACCGCATATTAAATACCAATGGGCGAATCTAGTTCATTTCTATGATGAAAAAGCCGCAGGATTTAAAAGCTCCTATACAGGTAAGTTTTTTGAGGGAGTGGCTTTTTCAGATGAAATTAGGAAATATAATGGTGAGGTATATAAATCCAATAAGTCATTTCAGTTTATTAACTGGAAATCAAGGAATATGGGAACACATCGAAATGAAAGTAACGCGTGGCTTCGTGAAGTTCGAGACGAGAATTATTTATGGATGAACCCGACAGATGCAAAGAAAAAAGGCATTAAAACGGCTGATTTTGTCCATATCATTTCCAACAGTACGAAAGAAAAAGCAAGGGTACTCGTCACACCAGGGATAAAACCAGGAGTTGTAGGTGCAAACTTTAGCTTTGGTCACTATGCATACGGTTCAAGTGAGGAAAAAATTGATGGGAAAATAATAAAACCGGCAGAGAAGTATGGTCACCTCCCATTTAATACGAATACACCAATGCATGAAGAATCAGGTTATTCAAGAGGACGAGGACAAGGATTCTCTGTAAATGCTCTAGCTGATAAGGATGATAGTTATTTTGAAGGATTTTTAGCGGACCTATTAATTGGAGGGCCAGCCCAGCAGGATGTTTTTGTTGATATTGAAAAAGTCTTAATATAAAAGGTGATCATGATGGAGATGTCGAAAGAGGAACGATATGGTCAACTTGTCTTAACCAATATTTTGTCATGTGTTTGGCTAGGAGAATGGGATCGGTATGAAGAAACTTTTCGAAATATGGATAAAGAATTGATAAAGAACTTCCCTTTCCACACTTATTATAGGAGAGAGGAAGTGAGTTTATGGTATGAGAATCATTTTTTAATTCCAGGTGACTATTTTGTCTCGCCTTACTTTTCCTCTTATATTAAAAAGGGGCATGATGAACACGAGGAACGGAAGAAGGATCTGCTTTGTCTGATTGGTTTATATGAGAAGATTGGTTTCTTATATCCGCTTGAAAAAGAGATTTATCCAGATCATTTTGGATGCATTACTGCTTTTCTTAGTTCTGTAATCCAAGAAAGCATAAAAGCTGATGCTGAAAAGGATGAAGAGTATAAAAGCAAGCTTACTGAATTAAATCATTATATAATTGGCCGTTATATTTTCCCGATTCTGCAAGTACTGAAGAAGAATGCAGAGCCAAAGATTAAGCATCCATTTTTTAAAGAATTTCTAAATTTTTATATTCAGATTATGACAGAGGAAATAGGTAATGCTGCTTGAAAAAATAAGATGATAGTAAAAATACAGCCTAAAAAAGGCTGTATTTTTACTTGTTTTTCCTAAGACTGCCGAGTTCCTCTACTAATGCTTGCATTTCATTAGGACTAAAGGAGTTCTTTTTCATCACAAGATCGTAAATATCTTTTAATTCCTCATACATTTCTTCATCGAAATGCGATGGTTTAATGGCTCCCAAATTTAATACCTTCAGCTTATTCTTAATCTCTTCAATCATGTACTCCACATTCTCAGTTGACTTTATAGTAAGATTCACCTAGACATCCCCTCCCAGAATTATCATATTCAGCTTGTAACGTAAGTATTAATGTTTTTTTATGAAGATAAATGTGTAGCGCAAGCGGTATCGACTATCAAACTTCAGGTTTCTTCCCAACGATAAGTCAAGCACAAATGCGCTATCGCTCTTCGTGTTTCCTTTATCGAAAGAACCGGTCCT
>NZ_LMBX01000002.1:226707-226786 GCF_001439605.1 Cytobacillus praedii | reverse complement strand
TGTCTAGCTCCAGCGCCTATCGCCTATCAAACTTCAGGTCCCCTCCCTACGATAAGTCAACATCGAATCGCTATCGCTC
>NZ_LMBX01000002.1:129533-226675 GCF_001439605.1 Cytobacillus praedii | reverse complement strand
TTCGTGTTTCCTTTATCTCAGTCGCGGTCCTTCCAGTTTGTCCGGCGATGATCAAGGCGCTTCCGCTTTTCTAATAATATTCCCATCTTTCCATGTTCATTATAAAATGTCAACAGTAAATATTGCTATGGGTTGCAGAAGACGGCAATTTGGAAGAAAATGATGACAAGGAGGAATTGGAACATGATTAATGTTTTATTTGTATGTTTAGGAAACATTTGCCGGTCACCTATGGCAGAAGCGATGTTTCGAGAGCTTGTTAAGAGGGAAGGATTGGAACATGAGGTCAAAGTAGATTCAGCAGGTACAGGGGACTGGCATGTTGGCAGTCAGCCTCATGAAGGAACTAGAAGCATTTTGACAAAATATAAGATTGATGCAGAGGGCCTTCGTGCAAGGCAAATTCGAGAAAGTGACTTACTTGATTTTCAATACATAGTGGCGATGGATACTTCTAATGTTAAAAATATCGAGAAGCTTAAGAAGGCAAATTCTTCTGCACATATTGTTAGACTCCTTGATTATGTCGATGAAAGACAAGAAAAGGATATACCGGATCCTTATTTTACAGGGGATTTTGAGGAAACATATGAACTGGTGAAAATAGGATGTACAAATTTATTAAATGAACTTCGCAGGAACCATAATATATAAAGAAAGTGAGAGTGTAAAAAATGGGGAAATCATTATTTTGGAAAGGTGTACTTTTGGGTGCAATAGCTGGAGGTGCATTAAGTTTATTTGATAAGGACACGAGACAAGCTGTTGCAGCAAATTGTAAAAAGACAACGGGTGAGATTACACATTATATCAAGCATCCTAACGAGGCTATCAGCCAAGTGAAGGACATGACGAATAAGGTGAAATCAACCATTGAGCAAGTGACTTCTGATGTTTCCTATATTGCTGGCAAGGTAGAAGAATTAAAGGAAGGAACAGCAGATATTGCAGGACTGGAAGATGAATTCGATGAGTCTTATAAAGAGTGGCCAATCGAAAATAAGAACTAAGCAGAAATGAGGGGAGATGTTGAAATGGGACAAGTATTCTCGACTCTTATTCCGAGATTAGTAAAAAGAATAATAGCGAATGATATATTCGGTCTTGCTGCTCAATTGGCCTATTTCTTCCTGCTTTCTCTCTTCCCATTGCTATTATTTTTAGTTACTCTCTTGCCCTATTTGCCTATCACTCAAGAGGATATCCTCGGAGTTATCCGTGATTTTGCACCGGGAGAGAGTATGCAGTTAATTGAAACAAATATTAATCAACTTTCACAAAAAAATGGAAAGCTCCTATCCTTTGGTATCATTGCAACCATTTGGTCAGCCTCGAATGGAATTAATGCAATTGTTAAAGCGCTGAATTCCGCTTATGAAGTAGAGGAAAGCCGTCCTTTTCTGATTGCAAGAGGTATGGCAATTTTATTTACCTTTGCGATGTTGTTTGTTTTTGTCGTCGCGCTGCTCCTTCCTGTATTTGGAAAGCTGATTGGGATCTATTTATTTGCTAAGTTTGGCCTTTCTGATGAGTTCATGTCGATATGGAATACACTTAGGTGGCTCGTTAGTTCCATCATTTTATTCATTGTTTTTACAGGGCTTTATTGGATCGCTCCTAATAAAAAATTAAGGTGTATAACTGTTGTTCCAGGAGCTATATTCGCCACATTTGGATGGATTTTATCATCCTTAGCGTTTTCCTATTATGTAACGAATTTTGGCAACTACTCGGCAACGTATGGAAGTATTGGTGCGATTATTGTATTGATGATTTGGTTTTATTTAACAGGGGTCATCATCATTATTGGCGGAGAAATCAATGCCATTTTCAGTAAATATAAAAACGATGATTGTTAAGAATATGCTATAAGTTTCCTATGATAAAAATAAGCTTCTGTTAAAGAATAAGACAGGGGGAAATGATTGATTATCAAAGGAGGCAACAAAATGACAAAGCAAACAAAAAAAGATGGCGGAACAAAGCAAAAGGGTAAGAATAAGCCGAAACAAAAAACATCTGGTTCTGCAAACGGTCAAAATGGATATCATTAAGAAAAGCCCGGGAAATCCCGGGCTGTTTTTATGATTGTCTAGCGCAAGCGTTATTGCCTATCAACCTTCAGGCCTTCTCCGCAACGTTTGCGTCAACATCGGTTCACTCCCGCTCACCGTGTTTCCTTTATCTCAGTCGTGGTCCTTCCAGTTTGTCCAGCGATGACCAAGGCGCTTGCGCTTTTCTATATGTCTAGCTCCAGCGCCTATCGCCTAACAAACTTCAGGCTCCCTCCCTACGATAAGTCAACATCGGTTCGCTCCCGCTCACCGTGTTTCCTTTATCTCAGTCGTGATCCTTCCAGTTTGTCCGGCGATGACCAAGGCGCTTGCGCTTTTCTTATTATGATTTCAATAATCTTAAGCTATTGAGGATAACTAAAATGGTGCTGCCTTCGTGAGCGATAACACCGAATGGAAGATCCACAAATTGAAGAAAGTTGGATGCAATTAAGAACATAATAACGGTGATGGAAAAGACCACATTTTGCTTAATGATGCGATTCATTCGTCTTGAAAGTTCTATTGCATCAGAAATGCGCGGCAAATCGTTCTTCATGAGAACGACATCTGCTGTTTCGAGCGCGACATCAGAGCCTTCTCCCATAGCAATCCCAACATTAGCAGTAGCAAGGGCGGGAGCGTCATTAATTCCATCTCCAACCATGGCAACATTGCTATGTGTTTCCTTAAGCTTTTTTAAGTGCTCCACTTTGTTTTCAGGTAAACATTCCGCAATAAAGTCATCTAAGTGGGCTTCATTTGCAATGGCTTTCCCTGTTTTTTGGCTGTCACCAGTTAGCATTATTGTATAAATGCCCTGGTTTTTTAATTGATCAATCGCTTTTTTTGTCTCTTCACGAACCACATCCTGCAGAGCGATGAGCGCAGCTATTTCATCATTTTTTTGAACGAAAACAACAGTTTTCCCTTGATTAGCCATTTTTTCTAATGCGCCATTTGAAAAGTTTTCGGCTGCATCAAGCCCAACAAAAGATGCTTTGCCAATTTTCCACTCATCCTCAACTATAGTAGCCTTTACTCCCCAGCCAGGAACGTCCTCCATCCTTTCAGGAGTAATAAATGCCTTGTCTATAGTCTTCTTTGCATAATGAACAATAGCGTTCGCTAATGGATGAGTAGAGTGACTTTCAATGGAGGCAGCTACTAATAAAACTTCCTCACCAGAAACGCCATCGGCAGCAATAATATCAGTTACTTCAGGTTTTCCCTTTGTTAATGTACCTGTTTTATCAAATGCAATCGCTTTTAAATGGCTTAAGTTTTCTAAATGAACGCCTCCTTTAAAAAGGATCCCATGCCTTGCCCCATTTGAAATTGCAGATAAAGTAGCAGGCATAATGGAGGCAACTAAAGCACAGGGAGAAGCAACAACAAGCAAGATCATCGCCCGGTAAAAGGTTTCCATCCAGCTCCATCCTAACAGGTAGTGCGGGAGAAACATCATCAACACAACAATGGTTAAGATCACCTTGACATAAGTGCCTTCAAATTTTTCAATAAACAGCTGGGAAGGAGATTTTTCACTTTGTGCAGATTGAACAAGCAGAATGATTTTTTGAAATAGAGTTTCACTGTTTGGCTTTGTAATTTCTATAGTAATAGAGCCATTTAAATTGACTGTTCCAGCAAAAACGGCATCCTCTTTTTCTTTAGATACAGGGATGGATTCCCCAGTAATCGCAGCCTCATCAATGGTTGTATGACCTTTGGCAATTTTGCCGTCAGAAGGAATTCGTTCACCGGGTTTTACTAAAATGAAATCTCCAATTTCTAATTCGGAAACATGGATTTTTTCCTCAAAGCCGTCATTGATCCGTAAGGCTTGTTCTGGCTGCAGCTCCATTAAAGCCGATATCTCTTTATGACTTTTGTTCATCGTGTACGTTTCCATGGCACCACTTACGGCAAAGATAAAAATGAGTATGGCACCTTCTGTCCAGTAGCCAATTATGCATGAGCCAATGGCTGCAAATATCATCAGCATCTCAACATTTAATTCTTTATTGGCAATAGTTTCTTCAATGCCTTCCTTTGCTTTAGCAAAGCCGCCAATGATAAAGGCAATGATATAAGTGGTGATTGAAGCAGCAGCAAGTTCATTTTTATCTAGGATCCAGCCGGCTGCAATAAGAACACCGCTTAGCAGAGCAGCTATTAATTCCGCATGCGGTTTCGCTTTTTCGAATAAGCTTTTGTTTTCGGCTAATGTTGTACTTTGAATTAATGTTTTCACTTCAGAACTCAAGATTTTTCCTCCTTTGTATGATGAATTAAAACTTTTTGTTATTCTTGTTGAGAAAAATAATCAACGTCAATTGCCCTATAAAACGACGAAAGCTGCCGCCCGGAGGCGACAGCAAAAAATCATTGCAGACACATAGTCATTTATTATAATTATTATTTCTAGTTTACTATATAAGGAATGCAATGAACAGGAAAATGTTTCTTTTTCAGCTATTAAAATATGTTTCCTTTTTTGCAGAAGTTTGCTTTTGCCCAAATAGAACAACAATCAAAAAGATGAGCAAGAGCATTATACTTATGATATTGAAAAAGCTAATTGTTTTGAAATATTGAATAAAGACTCCGCCGATATAGGGTCCGGCTAAACTCCCAATACTAAAGGCAACCCCGCAAAGAAGATTTCCTGTTGGAAGGAGATTCTTTGGCATTAAGTCAGTCATAAAACTTATGCCAAGGGAAAAGGTTGAGCCGACAACCATACCAGCAATAAATAGGCAGATCGTTAGAGCGATTATGCTTTCTTCCATGAAACTTGCTGCCATAAAGCTTAAAAAACCGGCAAATAAAATAATCATCAATATGTTTCTTCTTCCATATTTATCACTAAGAATCCCCAATGGCAATTGAAAAACAATGGCACCAATTGCAAAGGAGGTGAGCAGAATCGATACACTGGATATGTCTAGCCCGATTCTAAGCCCGTATACAGGAAAGCTCCCATTTAATGAGGCTTCGAGAAATCCGTAGCCTAAAGGAGGCAGGAATGCAACCCATCCGTATTTCGCAGCTTTTTTAAAACGCTTGATTGTTTCTTTAATTGAATTAACCTCAATCGTTTGCTCAGGATAATCATTTTTTAATGTAAAAATAAATACCCAGGCAATGAGGCAAAGTGCAGACGAAATGATAAAAGGCAAAGCCTCGTTAACTTTGACAAGCGGGGCCATTAAAGGTCCAATCGCAAACCCGACGCCAAAAAATAGTCCATATAACGAAATATTCCGCCCTCTTTTATGCTCAGGTGAAGAAGAAGTAATCCATGTTTGAGTCCCAAAGTGCAGGGCATGATCACCGATTCCGATTAACAGTCTTAAAATAAACCAAAACCAAAAGGATTTCCAAAAAGGAAACAGGATGAGTGAAAGAACAACAAGTAAACCGCCAAGAATAATTACTGGTTTATAGCCATATTTTCTTAATGGATATTCCATAAAAGGAGAAATGAGCAGGATGCCGATATATAAGCCCGTCGCATTTAGTCCATTTAAGCTGGAGGATATTCCCTCATTTTCAAAAATGATAGCGATCAGAGGGAGCAGCATTCCCTGACTAAATCCGGAAATTGCAACAATACTAACTAAAATCCAAAACCTTGTATTTTCTTTGTTCATTATGAATCCCTCTATTTCTTTTTGCGCTCACTAATGATGGTACTCGAGAATAACTGGGAATGGCAAGAAAAATAATGTTTTTAAATCAATTGTCAGGGAAGAATAAAATGACATATTAAGGTGAAAAGTGTGCAGCAAGCCGGAGGAAATGTGAAATTTGTTTCAGAAGGGATGATTCAATTCAATGAATAAAGTTTTTATGGTACTAGTATTGGCTGGAGTTCCTTTATCTGTCATCGGAACCCTAATGCATTGGTCAAGTATTATCTTATTTATCGTTTATTGCTTAACAATCATTGCATTAGCAAGTTTTATGGGAAGAGCAACTGAAAGTCTGGCAATTGTAGCGGGGCCAAGGATTGGCGGGTTATTGAATGCTACCTTTGGAAATGCGGTTGAACTGATTATATCCATTTTTGCGCTGAAAGAGGGTTTGATTGGTGTTGTCTTAGCTTCCCTAACTGGGTCGGTATTAGGAAATTTATTATTAGTTGCCGGTTTATCCTTTTTTATCGGCGGGCTTAAATATAAACGTCAAACCTTTAATGTGTTTGATGCTAGACACAATTCGGGGCTTCTCATGTTTGGTGTCATTGTTGCGTTTGTGATCCCTGAGATTTTTTCTCAGACGATGCCGGAAAGTAAAACATTAAGTTTTAGTGTAGGGATCTCTATTATTTTGATTGTTTTATATTTAGCAGCTTTACTATTCAAGCTTGTGACCCATCGAGGGGTCTATCAAACGGATGATGTAAGCGAAGGTCGGCATGAAGAGGAAGAGCCTGAATGGGGGAAAGGCAAAGCGATTACTGTTCTTCTCCTTGCAACCATAGCGGTCGCTTATGTTTCAGAAAACTTAGTGCATACATTTGAATCAGTAGGAGAAACCTTCGGCTGGTCAGAGCTATTTATCGGGGTAGTCATCGTTGCCATTGTAGGGAATGCGGCTGAACATGCATCAGCAATCATTATGGCCTATAAGAATAAAATGGACATTGCCGTTGAAATTGCCATAGGTTCAACCTTGCAAGTAGCGATGTTCGTCGCGCCGCTGCTAGTTCTAATCTCCTTAATGTTTCCCACAGCAATGCCATTAGTATTCACACTGCCAGAGCTCATAACAATGGTTACCGCAGCCTTACTTATGATAATCATTTCAAATGATGGCGAAACCAATTGGTTTGAAGGAGCAACATTGCTTGCAGCTTATCTAATAATGGGAATTGGATTTTACCTCTTGTGAAAATTTTTAGACTCTAATGAATTGGGTGTTTGGAAACAATAATGGGAAGGTGTAAAGAACTAAAAAAAAGAATGTACAAAAAAGCGCCGTAGTGTGCAAATAAAAATGAGGTATACACAATAAAACGCAGTTTGTCCATTATAAATTGCTTTTCCTAACAAAAAACGACTCTGCAGCAACTGCAGAGCCGTTTCTATTCTCCGTTTAAAAAAGGAATGTCAATCTACTCGCTTGAAAAGGCATTGATCACCAACTTTCATGTTGTTATTTGACCACAAAACCTATGTTGGAACGATGATTTCTATACAATAAAAATGTCATCCTCCTTTAGTAATAAGCGAATCGACTTAACCGCCCTCCTTTTTCTATTAAGTAAATTTATTATAAATTAATTATTAAGATTTGTAAATATTCTGATTTTTACAAATGTGTTACAAAATAGGTGAAATCGAGGTTAATTTTATTTCTAGGAATGGATAATATTACAGAACTCCGAAAAAACTATAAGCATACCTAAAAAGATTGTGAATTGAAAGGAGTTCATCAGCATGAAAAAGTACTTGTCCATTTTCTTGTTAGGTCTAATTATTGTTTTTACCCTACAACATCCTGCTGAGGCAGATAAAGAGAAGAAAAAGGATGAGCAAATTCCGAAGGGAATAGCGATTCCGAATTCGGTATTGCAAATAACGAAAGAAAATACGTATCCGAATCCAGCCCAGGATATGCC
The DNA here is from genome assembly GCF_001439605.1 of Cytobacillus praedii. Classification (GTDB taxonomy): domain Bacteria; phylum Bacillota; class Bacilli; order Bacillales; family Cytobacillaceae; genus Cytobacillus; species Cytobacillus praedii. Next base: position 218,989 of record NZ_LMBX01000002.1, on the reverse strand, counting down.
AACACTGCAGCCTAGTGAACTGACACAAAAGTTAATTGATTCATCGAAAGTGAAAATAGAAAATCCTGATCTCATTCGAATGCTTAATGAAACGACTGTGAATAGCACACCATTTGCTATAGGGTATCGTGCAATCGTTTATCTAGGGCAATGGCCGCTTAATTATGAGTCATCTGAAACTTCACCGAACTGGGAATATCAAAAGATTAATACCAATTATTTTGATAACAGAGGAGGAAAAGCGCCATATCAAATTCATTATGTTCAAGAAGTTCAAAAAATTGTCAGAGGCGGTCTAACAGCAAAAGTACCCAATACCGAAGATGTCAAAAAGATGATGCTGGTAAAAGCGATGGAGAAGTCAGGATTGCCGCTTGATTTCGAGACGATTATTGGTGGAGGAACAAAAAAGGACCATAAGTACAACATTCCTCCTAAGCGATTAGGTTATTTATATGCGTATGCTCCTGCAGTCAATGAAAAAGGAAAGGTGACTTATGGAGAAGTGTATATCATGCTAAAAGGAAACAAAAAAATGATTATCATTAAAAATGTTACTTCACAAGGTGTGGGTGCATGGATTCCGATCCAAGATCATGTTTCATTCGGTTTCATGGCATCTGAACACCCGAGATAATATCTGGAGCTTTACACAGTTTTGGGAAAATAAAGGGTATTTATTCTACACAGATGAATAGTAAAAAACAACCAGCCGTTTTAGCGGCTGGTTGTTGTTGTAAACTGGGCTTTTCGTTTGAGAAAATCAATATCCTTGTAATAGCTGTTTTTCACAAGTACATTCGGACCAAGGCAGCGAACCTGAGGGCAATGACAGTTCAATGATTCTGCAAGGTTAGAGCCCATCCACTTTTGAAATACATCTTCTAGCGAATCCTCTTGAATATTTCCAAGTGCTGGGGTATCACCGAAATCAGTTACAATGACCTCACCAGTGAAAATATTTACATTTAAGCGGGAGCGTCCATCAGGATCATTTCGCACCGTTACATTTTTTGCAGCATAGAGCCGTTTTAATAGATCTAAATCATCCGCATTTGGGCTGCATGCATAAAATGGAAGGGTGCCAAACAGCATCCATGTATCTTCATTCCGAATATCCAGTAAATGATGAATAGCAGAACGCATTTCCTCTAAAGAAAGTGTTTCTAATGTGGAGGCAAAATCGGAAGGATACATGGGGTGAATCTCATGACGTCCACAGTTCATATCCTCAACAATTTGCTTATGGATTTTCTCAAGGTAGGGCAAGGTCCGTTTATTAAGCATTGTCTCAGTTGAAACCATCACACCTGCCTTTGCCAGCTCACGGCTATTCTCAATCATCCGATCGAAAAGCTTCATCCTTTGTTCCACGGATGGCTTGCGCTCCATCATCGCAAAACCGCCTTCGATAAAATCATTCTCTGTGCCCCAGTTATGAGAAATATGCAGCACATCAAGATAAGGAATGATTGCTTCATAACGGCTTAGCTCAATAGTTAAGTTCGAATTAATCTGTGTCCGAACACCACGATTATGTGCGTAACGGAGTAATGGCACAACATACGCTTCCACAGACTTTTTCGATAGCATTGGTTCTCCGCCAGTAATACTTAAAGATCTCAAATGTGGGATTTCCTCTAATCTTTTAAGTAAGAGATCGATTGGCAGTCCATCAGGATCTTTAGGCTGAAGAGTATAGCCGACAGCACAATGCTCACATCTCATGTTACACAAAACAGTAGTCGTAAACTCAATATTAGACAATGTAAGCTTTCCATATTCCTCCATGTCCATATACGCTTCCCACGGGTCATACATCGGGCTTATTTGTTTTTGCTTTCCTATCATTATTTTCTTCCTTTCTAGTAACATCTGATATTATTAATTTTACTGGCTATATTGTCAATAGATACTGATTATGCATAATAAAAACCAACTTTTCTGAAATTATATTTGGATAAAAATTAATTGACTTGCAACTATATGAAAGATTATTATATTTTTATTAACGACTATTTAACGACAATTTTAAATTATCTAATAATAGTTGTATTCTGGGCTTGGGGGAATGTTTATGAAGAGGGAGATATCGTTTAAAGTTGCCATAATTCCGCTTGCTGTAATGATAGTCGTAATGGCTCTTACGGTTGTTGTACTAGAGCAGGGACCGCACATTCCTTTAATTGTTGGGACATCTGTTGCGGCACTAGTTGCTTGGCGTTCTGGCTATAAATGGAAGGAAATTGAAGAAGCCATGTATAAGGGGATTCGTCTCGCTTTGCCAGCCGTTATTATTATTATGCTCGTCGGCCTTACAATTGGGGCTTGGATCGGCGGAGGAGTTGTAGCTACGATGATCTATTATGGATTAAAGATCATCACGCCTTCACTATTCCTAGTTTCAATATGTGTCATTTGTTCAATTGTATCTTTAGCAATTGGAAGCTCATGGTCAACAATGGGAACAATTGGTGTCGCTGGGATGGGGATCGGACTAAGTATGGGGATACCTGCTCCAATGATAGCGGGAGCCATCATTTCAGGTGCCTATTTTGGGGATAAAATGTCACCGCTTTCAGACACAACCAATTTAGCTTCAGGGCTGACAAATACAGATTTATTTGTACATATTAAACATATGTTTTATACAACAATTCCAGGCCTCCTTATTGCATTAGTTACATATGCATTTTTAGGAAGGAACTTTGGGAAAGGGAATGTAGATACTGCCAATATTGATCAAATTATTGGAGTCATGCAGGATAGCTTTGTGATATCCCCTTGGCTGTTAGCCGTGCCATTAATCGTAATTATTTTAGTAGCCAAAAAAGTTCCTGCTGTTCCGGCTTTGGTAATAGGGATATTACTAGGTTTTCTATCACAAATTATCGTTCAAGGAGGAAATGTAGCTGACGCAGTTGCTACATTACAAAGCGGGTTTGTCATTAATACTGGGAATGAAATGGTGGACAATCTTTTTAACGGCGGAGGATTAGACTCCATGATGTACACGGTTTCAATGACCATTGTCGCAATGACTTTTGGAGGAATACTAGAAAATACAGGAATGCTCAGTGCCATTGTTTCACAAATTTTGAAACTAGCTAAAACAGCGAAGAGTCTGGTAATCTCTACTATTGCTTCCTGCTTTGCTACAAATGCTGCATGTTCTGAGCAATACATTTCTATTGTTATTCCATCTCGCATGTTTGCAAAAGCTTATCGTGACAAAGGGCTTCACTCGAAAAACTTATCAAGGGCTCTAGAGGATGGGGGAACATTAACGTCCGTCTTCATTCCTTGGAATACATGTGGAGTGTTCATTTTCGGCACACTTGGAGTATCTGCGTTCCAATATGCGCCATATGCTGTACTTAATTTTATCGTACCAATTATTTCAATTATCTTTGCTATAACTGGATTTTCTATCGTTAAACTGACAGAAACAGAAAAGCTAGCACTGGAAAAAGAAGAACATACTGTTCTTAAAGGATAAGGAAAAAAGGAAAGTTCATTTTTGAATGAACTTTCCTTTTTCCTACATTCAGAATCTTACTGGTAAATTGGTAAATTAAGTATATATACAGCTCTTGGTCGTCCTTGCTGATAGGTCATTTCCTCACCGACTGTACTGATATATCCGTGATCAGCTAGTTTTTTTATAATCCGCTCAGTCGTTCTTCGGGTTACTTGCAAATACTCACTAAGATCTGCCGCGGTAAAGTGATGGGATTGTCTTTCCTTTCCAAATTGGATGAGCTTAGAAAGATTAGCCGGACTTAATTTTGCCTTTTGAGCAATTTGAAGCAATTCAGGATGATCATTGATTAAGCGCTGCTGCTTTTTCTCCTTTGGGTAAGGGCCTAACAATTTCTTGTCATTCGTCAAAATGTACATGCAGCTTTCTTTTTGATCTTTTTCGGCAAAACGCAGAGCAACTAGAGCGTTTTTATCCGCTTCCATAATTGTTGAACCAAAGCCAAATCCGATAGATACACCAGGGAAACCTGAAAAATACTGAAGGAGTATATCCTGCTCTAGTAATCCTTCAATGTCACCGCGAGTGCTGTATAATGTATAACCAGTAGAGCTGATTTGCTGAATTGAAGCATGAATGGCATGCGCAATTGCTTCAAAGAGTTTCTCAAGTTCTTTTACTTGTAAGTCTGTCGATAAATAGCCAACTGCGATCTGTGCCGATAGACTCTTTTTATACATGGCAAATGATTTTGCTTCTTGTAATCCGCGAATTACCGAGGTTTTCGGGTCTGCCATTCGCATAGAAGGGATCCCATGAAGCACTAATTGATCGTAAACAGCATGGATGCTTGTTATAGCTAAATCAATTTTTCCCTTTTCCCATAAGGATTGATGAAAAGAGACAATCTCGAATAAATTGAAGCTATCCTTATTAAGCATATCCTTGTAGTCAATGACATGCTTTGGGAAAGTTTCAATATCTACTGAAGAAAGTACATCCTCAACGATGGCAGAGTTGAATAAATCAATGGATATACGATCGAATGAAACCTGCTTATGATAGATAGCAGCTAATAAGGAAGATGATATTGTTAGTTCATCCTGAGCTAAATAAAGAGTAGGAACTGGCAGCTGCTCCCGTTCTTTTTTAGAAAAATAGTAAGGCAATGCCCCAGAAAAGAACACAACATCACAAGGTTTAAGCTGATTCATTAAACTAGGTGCCTGGAGAGGATCTTGATAGATGTAACTGTCTAATTCAACCTCATTAATTAAAGATGCAACAGATTTGATTCGTTCGAAAAATTCAGTTGAACTTATTACTGCAATTCTTGTTTTCATTGGTTCACCTCTTTTTATAGGGAATATCTAGCGCAACCGTCCTATCGCCTATCAGAAATTTAGGTCTCCTACCCACGATAAGTCAGCATCGGTTCGCTTACTCTTGCCTTATTTCCTTTACCGTTGTACCTTCTAGTTTGTACGGCAATGATCAAGGTGCTTCTGACTTTCCTAATTAACGACTATTTAACGACAACTATATCAAATAAATAGAATATTTGTAAATTAAAAAATAAGGGAGTTTTTACAAATGAAAATTACAGCTATTCATCTTTATGCGATTCACTTACCGCTTCATGTCCCATTTGTTGTCAGCTACCATACTTACGATTATATGCCATCTGTTATTGTAAAAATAGAAACAGATGAAGGCATTGTTGGATATGGGGAAGCGGTAGCGGATGAGCATGTGACAGGAGAGTCTTGGGAAGGCGTTTACCAGATTCTCAAAAATACTCTTGCACCTGTTGTAATGGGAAAGAACCCGATGGAGATAGAAAAGCTTCATGATTATATGAACAAAGCAATTTATGGTGCTCCGACGGCAAAAGCAGCCATAGATATTGCTTGTTTTGATATTATGGGGAAGAAGCTGCATCAGCCAGTGTTTCAGCTTATTGGCGGCAGATATCATGATGAGTTTCCGATTACTCATGTTTTAAGTATTGCAGAGCCAGAAGAAATGGCAGTTGAAGCTGCTGAAATGGTTGAGCAGGGATACCGCTCCTTTAAAATGAAGGTAGGAACAAATGTTAGCTTGGATGTTAAGCGTATTCAAGCCGTTCGCTCAAGGGTAGGAAAAGAGATTGCGATTCGAGTAGATGTCAATCAAGGCTGGAGAAATAGTGCAACAACGTTAACCGCTCTTAATCAATTACAGGGTTGTAATCTTGATTGGGTTGAGCAGCCGGTTGTGGCAGATGATATCGATGGAATGGTTGAGATAAAAGCGAAGTCTGTCTTTCCGTTAATGATTGATGAAGGATTAAAAGGACCTCGTGAAATGCTGGAGATTATCCAAAAACGTGCCGCTGATAAAGTGAACATTAAATTAATGAAATGCGGAGGCATTTATCCAGCGGTTAAGCTTGCATATCAGGCCGAGCTTGCAGGCATTGAGTGCCAAATTGGGTCCATGGTGGAATCCTCCATTGGCTCTGCAGCCGGTTTCCATGTTGCTTTTTCTAAAAAAGTGATTAAGAGTGTAGAGCTGACTGGTCCGCTGAAATTCTCAAAAGATGTAGGCAATCTTCATTATGATGTGCCATTTATCCGGCTAACAGAGAAGCCAGGCCTTGGAGTGGACGTAAATGATGAAATGCTTAAAGAATTAACAGTTTTCCATGAGAGTGTTCATTTAAAGGAGGAGAATGTGTGAGTCACGTTTATGAAGGAATACTTAAAAATCAACAGATCTCCTTTACTGTAAGAAAATTAACGTTGGAAGATTTGCCAGAAATATTGAATGTACAAAACCATGTGATCCATCAGCTGGAAAATAAGGAGCGGCTTCAGCCGTTATCAGCTGAAGAATTTCAATTCATCTTAGAAGGAAATGGGAGGATGATTGGTGCATTTGCTGAGAAAAAGCTAATTGCCTTTCGTGCATTGCTAGTACCTCCTATTGATGAAGAGCATTTAGGATGGGATATCGGGCTATCGGAATCAGAATTACCCAAGGTCATTTACCAGGAGATTTCGAATGTGCTTCCAGCATTCCGCGGAAACCAATTGCAAAAAATATTAGCAAGCCTCATCATGCAGGAATTAGCAAAGAAGAATCATTCATACCGCTACGTCTGTTGTACGGTTGCCCCTTTTAATATTCCAAGTCTTAAGGACAAATTTTCACAAGGAATGAGGATAGCCGCTTTAAAAGAAAAATATGGCGGCAGTTTGCGGTATATTTTTGTGAAAGACTTAGAAGAAATAGGAGAACCTGAATATAAGGAAACAATTTTTATTCCAATGAAAGAATTTAGTGCTCAACAATCAAAACTAACTGAAGGCTGGCAGGGACTGCAAATGGAAGAACGAGCAGGAGAATGGTGGGTGAAATATGCCCTTCACACAAGAAATGCCTGGCGAGGCAGATAAATAAATTGAGATGACAAAGAGAAAAAAATATATTTGCGAATGGAAGGATTTTTCGATAGGATGGTAACGTAGTGAAAGGAGAGAACGATTTGGGTAGTCCGATTAAAGATAAAAATAGCCAGGTTTCATTTTTAAAGCAGCGGTTGAATATGTTTCTTGATGTCTTGGAAGCAATTGAACCAGAAGAAACGGAACTTGAAGATATTGATCGTTTAATTGACATGATTGATGATCTTGAAACAAAATGCCGTGAATTTAATAACCGTGAAGAATAAGAGCCGCTTGGCTCTTTTTTATTTAGCTCTATTCTAAAGGATTGTTGTTTTTTGATTAAATGGTTTGAGTAAAAATCTAAGACATATAACGTTGATTGTAGCGGAAGATGTGAGACTCCTGCAGGAGAAGTTGGACAGGTGAGATCCTGCAGGCGCTTTAGCGACGAGGAAGCTCAGCACCCACTCCGCGGAAAGCGAGCGGCATGGAGCGGTAATCAACTTCTAGCTAAAAGCAAAAACAGTCTTTTAATTTGATATCCAAACCTTGGTCTTTCCAACCTATTATGATAGGGGTATAATAATATACGTTAAATAATTTATAATTTTCATAATAGATATATAAGGGAACAAAGGGAAAGGGGACCAGCAATTCATGAATATCGAAAAATTTCAGGAAAGCATGTACAAGCTAATTGTTGAAACTTCTACAAAGCTTCCTAGGGACGTACGCCGCGCCATTAAAGCTGCGAAGGAAAGAGAAAGTGCCGGTACGAGATCAGCGATGAGCTTAGCTACGATTACAAATAATATTAAAATGGCTGATGATAATGTTTCTCCGATTTGTCAGGATACAGGTCTGCCTACTTTTAAAATTAAGACACCGGTTGGTGCAAATCAGCTTGTGATGAAAGAAGCGATCAAAAACGCTATCGCTCAAGCGACAAAGGACGGAAAGCTCCGTCCGAATTCAGTTGATTCGCTAACAGGGGAAAATAGCGGAGACAATCTTGGTGGCGGAACACCTGTTATTAAGTTTGAACAATGGGAGAAAGATTATATCGACGCACGCTTGATTCTAAAAGGCGGCGGCTGTGAAAATAAAAATATTCAATATAGCCTTCCTTGTGAGCTTGAAGGCTTAGGACGTGCAGGCCGTGACCTTGATGGCATTCGCAAATGCATTATGCATTCAGTCTACCAAGCACAAGGACAAGGATGCAGTGCAGGTTTTATTGGAGTTGGAATCGGAGGAGACCGTTCTTCTGGCTATGATCTTGCAAAAGAACAGCTTTTCCGTTCGGTTGAAGATGTGAATCCAAACGAAGACTTACGCAAATTAGAAGAGTATGTAATGAATCACGCGAACGAACTTGGAATTGGGACAATGGGCTTTGGCGGAGAAACGACCCTTCTTGGCTGTAAAGTAGGCGTTATGAACCGTATTCCTGCAAGCTTCTTCGTATCTGTTGCTTATAATTGCTGGGCATTCCGCCGTCTTGGTGTCGCTGTCAATCCTGAAACAGGAGATATCAATGAGTGGATGTACCAAGAGGGAGAAAACATCGATTTTGGAGCGACAGAGGCAGAAAAGGAAACAGCAGCTGCTGCAGAAACGAAAAGTGAAGTCATTACTTTACAAGCGCCAATTACGGAAGAACAAATCCGTAGTCTAAAAGTTGGAGATGTTGTTCAAATTAACGGCAGAATGTATACGGGCCGTGATGCGATTCACCACCACCTAATGGAGCATGATGCGCCAGTTGATTTAAATGGTCAAGTCATTTATCACTGTGGTCCAGTTATGCTAAAAGACGGTGAAGGAAATTGGCATGTAAAAGCGGCGGGGCCGACTACTAGTATTCGTGAGGAGCCTTATCAAGGTGATATCATGAAAAAGTTCGGCATTCGTGCGGTCATTGGAAAAGGCGGCATGGGACCCAAAACATTAGCTGCGCTTAAAGATCATGGCGGTGTGTATTTGAATGCAATCGGTGGAGCGGCCCAATATTATGCTGATTGTATTAAAGCGGTTGAGGGTGTAGATTTAATGGAATTCGGTATTCCAGAAGCGATGTGGCATCTAAAGGTAGAAGGCTTTACAGCAGTAGTTACAATGGACTCTCATGGAAACAGCCTGCATGCAGATGTAGACAAATCTTCATTAGAGAAATTAGCTAAGTTTAAAGAACGAGTATTTTAATTCGGATATTTAAAAGAGAGATCCTGCTTAGGGTCTCTTTTTTGTGGTTTTTATTGGAATCAGTAAGAGGGAATGTTTTTGTTCCAGTCACAAACAATAAGAAAAAAATAGAGGAGGAGCGCAGATGAAACTTTTCAAACATCTGATCGTTCTAAGCACAATCTTAATGTTTTTTTCTACAACAGCTCATGCTGATTATGCCAATTCCCCTATCCATTGGGGATTTAAAAAGGGAGCAAATGAAGAGCAGGCAGATGCAGGAAAGGCTCTTGACGATATGATGGTCCGGCTGGGAGCTTTTTATAAAGGCGATCCAGCGAAAAAGGATATTTATCTTACCTTTGATAATGGGTATGAAAATGGCTATACAGCAAAGGTATTGGATATTTTAAAGAAGGAAAAAGTTCCAGCAGCCTTTTTTATTACAGGCCATTATATAAATAGTGCCCCTGATCTTGTTAAGCGTATGGCAGCCGAAGGCCATATTATTGGCAATCATTCGTGGAGCCACCCAGATATGACAAGAATCAGCGGCGATAGGCTTGCTGAGGAGCTGGAAAAAGTACGTGAAGGAACAGAGAAACTGACAGGAATCAAGCATATGTCATACTTGCGCCCGCCAAGAGGGATCTTTAGCGAACGTACAATTCATCTGGCAAACCAAAACGGTTATACACATGTCTTCTGGTCATTAGCATTTAAAGATTGGCTAACCGATCAGCAAAAAGGCTGGCAATATTCCTATGACAATATCATGCGGCAAATACATCCCGGAGCTATACTTCTGCTGCATACTGTTTCTAAGGACAATGCGGATGCGCTTGAAAAGGTTATTAAGGATCTAAAAGCAAGAGGCTATACATTTAAAAGCCTGGATGACTTAATGATGAGTCAGGCGTTTGAGGAGAGTATGCTGTATTGACATTGGTCAATTTTTGAGAAGTAGCCTGTAATTAGGTAAAAGTGGCCCGTAAATCCGAAAAGTAACCTGTAAAAGTATAAAAGTGGTCAGATTTTACAAAATGTAAACAAAATAAAATGAAAGAACCCGAATTTTTCACGGATTCGGGTTTATTCCTGCTTAAAAAGACGTGAACAGTGAAAAATGGTATAATACGAGAAAATGTCAAAGGACGGATCATGATTGGAAACAATAAAAATTGATGGACCTTATAATTTTGACCTCGTACTCGACAGACTCTCACTTGACCCGCTTAATCAGGTTGATGCAGAAAATAGATGTGTATTTGTTCCTTTAATGATTGGAAATGAACCAATTGTTGCAAAAGTGAAAGCGACTGGTTCAACTAAAGCACCTGAATTTGTTATTACAGGAATAGAAGAATCGTTCCAGGATAAAGCTGCTAAAAGACTTGGAGAGATTTTTCAATGGAATACACCGTTAGAAACTATCCATCAGCATTTTCAAAATACGGATCTTAAAGGAATATTTGATCAGCATTACGGGACACCGATCGTTCTCGATTTCGATCCATATAACTGCTTACAGAAATGCATTATTCATCAGCAGCTAAATCTATCCTTTGCCCATACTTTAACTGAGAGATTTGTAAAGACATTTGGATTTGAGAAGGACGGAGTTTGGTTCTATCCGCTTCCTGAGACAGTGGCGGAATTACAGGTTGAAGATCTGCGTGAGTTGCAATTTAGTGGGCGAAAAGCAGAATATGTCATTGGTATTGCCAAGGAAATTGCCTCAGGAAATCTTAATTTAGAGGAATTGAAAAATAAATCTGACCAAGAAGTATTTAATCAATTAATTAAACTGCGCGGTGTTGGGCCGTGGACTGTACAGAACTTTCTGATGTTCGGTTTTGGCAGACAGAATCTATTTCCGATGGCTGACATCGGCATACAAAATGCGTTAAAAAAGCAATATCAATTAGAAGCAAAACCAACCCTGCAGGAAATGGAGTCATTTTCAAAGAGTTGGGACCCTTACTTAAGTTATGCCTCTCTTTATTTATGGAGAAGCATTGAATAATATGGAGTGATTAAGCAACATGAAAGAAGAGCAATCAAATAAATTGAAACTCAATCAAACATTTCCGCTGACCATTAAAAGGCTTGGAATTAATGGCGAGGGCGTCGGCTATTTTAAAAAACAGGTTGTTTTCGTACCTGGAGCGCTCCCTGGTGAAGAGGTTGTTGTGGAAGCGACAAAGGTTCATCCAAAGTTTTCAGAGGCGAAGATAAAAAAGATTCGCAAGCAATCAGAGTTCCGCGTCAAGCCGCCATGTCCAATCTATGAAGAGTGTGGAGGCTGTCAGCTTCAGCATCTTCGCTACGACCAGCAGCTTAAAGAAAAACGAGATATCGTCATTCAGGCATTAGAAAGACATACAAAGCTAGACCCTTCCAAGTTAGAGATTAAAGAAACGATTGGCATGGAGGATCCTTGGAGTTATCGTAATAAAAGCCAATTCCAGGTTGGATTCAGAGATGGAAAAGTCCTAGCTGGCTTATACGGGATGAATTCCCACCGGCTAATCAATATTGAACAATGTGCCGTTCAGCACCCGCAAACAAATAAAGCAACGAAAACGGTCAAACGAATTCTTCAGGACCTTAAGATTCCAATCTATAATGAGAAATCAAAAAAAGGACTTATTCGGACAATTGTTGCAAGAGTAGGGATTCAAACAGGAGAGCTTCAAATTGTTCTAATTACAACGAAAAAAGAACTGCCAAAAAGAGAACTTATCATACAAGAAATAAAAAAGAGACTGCCTGAAGTTAAATCAATCATTCAAAATATCAATGGACAGAAAACCTCTCTAATCTTTGGAGACGAAACCGTCAATCTTGAAGGAAGCGACTTCATTCAAGAGACGCTAGGCGACCTTCAATTCGAACTTTCAGCACGAACATTCTTCCAATTGAATCCAGAACAGACGGTAAAGCTATATAATGAAGTGAAAAAAGCTGCCTCACTCACAGGAACAGAAAAAGTGGCAGATGCCTATTGCGGGGTTGGAACAATCGGTCTGTGGGTTGCAGATGGTGCAGCTGAAATTAGGGGAATGGATATTATTCCTGAATCGATTGAAGATGCTAAGAAAAATGCGGCACGCCACGGAATCAAGCATGCGAAGTATGTTACTGGCAAAGCAGAAATCTTACTGCCGAAATGGGTCAAAGAGGGCTGGAAGCCAGATGTGATCATCGTTGATCCGCCTAGAACCGGCCTGGATGAGCAGCTATTGAAAACAATATTGAAGGTAAAGCCGAAGAAGGTTGTATATGTATCCTGCAACCCATCAACATTGGCGAAGGATATTAGTGTATTGAACAGGAGCTATAAAGTAGAGATGATGCAGCCTGTGGATATGTTTCCGCAGACGAGCCATGTGGAGTGTGTAACACAACTCATTTTAAAGTTGTAAACCAAAAATAAACTCCTGACATCTAAAACAAACTCCTGTCATAATCAAAACAAAGTTCTGATATGCATGTGGAAAACGTGTGGGTAAATGCAGGAACAAAAGGAAAAATAAAGAAGGTGGGAGCAGGAAGCCCATCCTTTTTAATTCAGGGGAAAAGTGAGAGGATAAGTAGGGAAATCCTTGTCCTATCAATGTTTGAATGAAAGAGAGAGGGGTTCGTCAGAACCCCAAAGGCATGAAAAAAAGCAGGACAAAATTCCTTTCATTTGACCTTAAATCCTGTTCCCTGTCCTACGACTTTATTATCATAAATAATAAAGTTGTGGCAGAAAAAAGTGAGAATAAAATCGAGAAAATGATTGATTCGTGCAGAACTCTATTTTAAATGGAAGAAATTAGGGCGTGTAGGAATACGGGTTGGAGCGGGATGGAGTAGCATGACATTAATATTCCTGAACAAAAGTTGTAACTAACCAATAATTCTTACCTAAGTCACAATAAACATTTCCGATTTCACCGCCGAGCGAGAAAAAAGATTTCGTAAAAAAGCGTGAAAAAGACAGGGCTATCCCTTACGGGATAAGCCTTTTTTCTTTTTATGGACTCGGAAAACTTTATTCAAATTCGAGAAAAAACGTGGGAAAAAGCGTGAAAAAAGAGCGGAAAAAAGTGAAAAAATGAGAAGAAAAAGTGGGGAAAAGCGGGATTTAAGTAGACTTTATTCTAACTGAAAAACGTAGGAATGCGGGTTTGGGTGGGGTAAAATAGGTAGGTATTTTTATTAAGGTACAAAGTGTAACTAAATAATAAACATTTTTCAGATAAAACAAACTTTTCCACAATTCATCCACAGTTGGAATAAAGTTTGTCCAAAAAGTGTGAGAAAAAAGCCTGTTATCCCCGACATATCAACAATCGTAAAAAAAGCATTAGTGAAAAAGTCTTTTTTAACTCGATCAAAAACGTGAAAAAAGCGTGAAAAATGCCCGAAAAAACGAGATGTTTTTTAGAAAAAATGGGCAAAAAGTAGGGGAAAAGGAAAGGCTTTATTTTAACAGCGAACGGTGGAATGCGGGTTGGAGTGAGGTGAAAAAGAAAATGTTTTTTTTAACTGCACAAAAGATGTAAAGCCATAATAAACCATTTTCTGCGCTATGCCATTCCACTTTTAGCTAATGCAATTCGGAAAGCAGAGCGGGTAGCTCCTGCTATGGAATCGAAAGGATTTACTGGAGAAACCGACCGAACACATTATCATGAAATGACCAACGATAGACATGATTGGATTTTTGTGAGTGTGTTTTTATCTTATCAGTATGGTTTTTTAAATATCTAATTTGTAGATATTTAAGATACTGTGCCTACTAGAAGATAAGTTTAAAATAGGTAGTTGACAAACATAATACAATTCTGCCAAGTAATTGAAGACTCAAGATAATGAAGAAGAGCAATCTGAATATTTCAGAGAGGCTTTTTTTTATTGTCTGCCAGGCATAGGGAATACTTGATGATGTAATGACTACTTATAAGATCACTTCTAAACTCACGTGGAAGTAGGAACGAAAATAGTTATGAGAAACTATCTCCATGTAATTATTAAACTTTTTCGTATAATCATAATTCCACACCATGATCATTCGACCATTTGACTAATTAATTAAAATAACTTAAGATAATTCAATATCACACTTAAAAGCTTAAAAGCTAAAAAGCTTTAAAGTGATAAAGTGTTTATGATGCTAAAGAAAAAAATATGTTGATTTTATATGATTGGTGGGGAAAAAAGTGAAGACAAATCTTACAATTTGGAAATCAATTATTCCATTGTTTGGTTTAATTATTGCTGCAGCTTGTTCTATTTTTATATGGAAAGCAGGAATGAACTTTCCATTAATAATTGCGGTGATTTTAGCTTCTGTTGTCGCCATTAGCTGCGGATGGAGCTGGGGTGATGTACAGCAGATGATGGTAAATGGAGTAACAAGGGCGTTACCAGCTGTGTTTATATTATTGGTAATCGGTACGATTATTGGGTCTTGGATTGCAAGTGGTGTTATTCCAACTATGATTTATTATGGGATATCAATACTAAATCCTTCCTGGTTTGTTCCAATCGTCGCTCTTATTACCGGCATTGTTTCTATTACTCTTGGAACTTCCTTTACTTCCATCGCAACTGTAGGACTAGCATTCATGGCAATTGGTGAGAGTTTAGGATTTCCGCCGGCTCTAGTTGCAGGTGCAGTCATATCAGGTGCGTATTTAGGGGATAAGCTTTCTCCATTATCAGATACAACCAATGTCGCTGCGGCACTTGTTGATACAGATTTATTTAGTCACATTAGACATATGCTTTGGGACACGATTCCCGCATTTTTATTATCGCTTATCTTATTCTGGGTTTTTGGCAGTTTTGAAGCAGCTAACAGTACAAGCAGAATCGGTTCTGAAGCCATTGATTTAATTATGTCAGGCTTAAAGGATGCTTTTGTTATTCATCCACTTCTATTGTTATTGCCAATTTTAACTATCTTTTTGATGCTCAAGCGTGTTCCTGCATTGCCGGCATTAATGATTGTAGGCTTATTAGGTGCGGTAATAGCTGTTGTGGTTCAGGGCATCTCGGTAAGTTCAATCGTTCAATTTATGACGAGTGGTTTTATAATTACCTCCGGAGTTGGTGAGATTGATTCATTACTAAATCGCGGGGGACTCTCTTCAATGCTTGGAACCATTGGAATGCTAATGATCGCTACTGCTCTAGGCGGTATATTAGAAGAAACGGGAACTTTTGAAGTTTTAACAGGTAAAATGATGAAGAAAGTGAAAACTGCTGGATCACTTATCAGTGCAACACTTGTATCAACATTTGTTGTTGCACTAGCAAGCGGTGCTCAGTTTTTGGCAGTTATACTGCCCGCGAGAACCTTTGTTCAAAAGTATAAAAATATGAATATTGATACGAAAAATCTTTCTAGAACAGTAGAGTCAATGGGGACTGTCGGAATTAATCTTATCCCTTGGAGTGTTCCTGCTGTATTCGCATCGGGCATTTTGGGAGTCAGTGCGTGGGAGTTTATCCCATATGCATTTTTTATTTATATTGTTCCATTAATAAATCTGCTGTTTGGTTTCACAGGATGGACGATTACCAGAAAGGATTACAGCCAAGAGAGGGAACCGGCACATGAAGAAAGGAAAGTTGTATAGTGAGTGAGGTTATATTAAGTGTGGCTGGAACTGCACAAGATGGCGGTTTGCCGCAAGCGAATTGTTTTTGTGAAAATTGTAAGAGGGCAATAGCGGATGCGAAATTTAAAAGAACTGCTGCATCCTTGGCAATTATATTACCAGAAGAGAATAAATGGCATCTAATTGAAGCAACTCCTGATCTTCGAGAACAAATGGCGCGGTTGCAAATGAGATATGGAATGGAATTTCAGCTCATGAGCAGTATTTTTCTATCGCATGCACATATCGGTCATTATCCAGGTTTGATGTTCTTAGGAAAAGAAGCGGTTAATTCTCGTCAAATACCAGTAATTGCAGGGGCAAAAATGAAAAAGCTGCTTGAAAATGATGCTCCATGGAGCCAGTTGACTGCACTTGAAAACATCGTTGTTCAAGAAATCAAAGACGGACAATCGGTTAGTGTTTCTGCAGAAGTAACAGTAACTCCAGTACTTGTTCCGCATCGGAATGAGTTTTCTGAGGCTTTTGCTTTTTGGATAATAGGGCCGAATAAAAAGGTTTTATTTATTCCTGATATTGATCGCTGGAATGCATGGGAAGTTGATATTCGGGAGGCGGCTAAAGATGCGGACATTTGTTTTCTTGATGGAACGTTTTATTCTCAAAAAGAAATAGCAAACATAGGGCGTGATTTTCAGCAGATTCCCCACCCGCTAATAACAGAGACAATGGAGTTGCTTCAGGATTTAGTAGAGGAAACTAACATTTATTTTACACATCTTAATCATTCAAACCCAGTACTGCATAAAGATGGACTATTAAGAAAACAAATTGAAGCAAAAGGATTCTTTATTGCGGACGAAGAGATGGAATTTAGAATATAACAGCAGTGAGATGTTTAAAAGGAATTTTCTTTTTAAACATCTTTTTTTATGATGGATATGTTTTGCTAAATGAGATGATGAAAATTTCTGACGGGATGATAAATATAAAGTATTAATATTTATGGAAATCTTGCTATTTTGAATGTGTAAAATCAGAGAATTTAATTGGTAGCCAACACCGATTTTATCAAAATTATACATGTTAAAATGTTCTTGTGTTTGAAAATAAGTTGGTAAGCATGATATAAGTATAAAAGTAGTGGAACATGTGATTTTACAGAGAGTTTGAGTTGCATTCATAGTGAGAGGATTTGAGTTTAAAATGATAGATAATTTTTGGCGCGATTTACCACGGCCATTTTTTGTACTTGCACCAATGGAAGATGTCACAGATTTGGTTTTTCGTCATGTAGTCAGTGCAGCTGGTCGACCGGATGTGTTTTTTACAGAGTTTACAAATTCTGATAGCTATTGTCACCCAGAAGGCATGAAAAGTGTGCGTGGCCGTTTGACTTTTACAGAAGATGAACAGCCAATGGTGGCACATATTTGGGGAGATAACCCCGAATATTTCCGTCAAATGAGTATTGGCATGGCAGAGCTAGGATTTAAAGGCATCGATATTAATATGGGCTGCCCTGTACCGAATGTGGCATCGCGAGGAAAAGGCAGTGGCCTTATTCTGCGTCCAGACGTTGCTGCAGAGCTTATTCAAGCAGCAAAAGCGGGCGGACTGCCAGTCAGCGTGAAAACACGCCTGGGCTATAAAGAGGTTCAGGAATGGGAGGATTGGCTTACGCATATTTTAAAACAGGATATTGCGAACCTTTCTATTCATTTACGTACAAGAGAGGAAATGAGCCAAGTAGATGCGCATTGGGAGTTAATACCGGAAATCAAAAAATTACGTGACCGTATTGCACCAAATACGCTACTAACAATTAATGGAGACATTCCTGACCGTCAAACAGGGATGGAACTTGCTGAAAAATACGGGATTGATGGCGTTATGATCGGACGGGGGATCTTTAAAAATCCGTTTGCTTTTGAAAAAGAGCCAAGAGAGCATAGCAGTAAAGAACACCTTGATCTTTTAAGACTGCAGCTTGACCTTCAAGATCAATATGCGGAAGAACTTCCACGTTCAATTACAGGGCTTCATCGCTTTTTCAAAATTTATGTCAAAGGATTTCCTGGAGCTGCTGAATTAAGAAATCAATTGATGAACACGAAATCAACAGATGAAGTGCGTGCATTGCTTGATAGCTTTGGAAAGAATATTGATGGGCAGGACAGTGAAAGGATGTAGCTTTCAAAAAAAGTAAATCTTAACATGTTTACTTTCAGTTACTTCAATTTTTTAAACGCAACGTAATGAAAAAGCTCGCAAGTATGCGAGCCTTTTCTAATGGTTTTTGATTGAAGCTTAAAATATATAAAGCAGGAAGCAACTTGTTTGGTGGAGTTATTTTTCATAATTTAACACATATTCCTGCAATTCAGTGTTGTAATAGCCTACACTATATTCAATCAGATTGTTCATTACATCAAATGAGTAGCGGATTCGTTTAAGCAAAGAAGTTTCTGTTTTCAGGCCGAGTGTTTTCATTACATGAGAGGGAGCTGCAGAGACTGAAAAGAAGTCTTGAAATCTCTCTAACAAATAATCTTGTTTCTCAATAAGCTCATATAAAGAGCGATCCTCTAAATTTGAATGATTAATATTGGTAATCTTTGGAGAAATATAATGAGTAAAATGAATATAAGGCTGATTATTAAGATAGTAAACACGTTTAATACACGTACAGTATTTTCCGAGTAATTCATATTTCTTAGTGTTTTCTTCGTTTTGTAAAATCTCTATTTGCAGTAGTTTTTTTTGAATTTGATGTCCTTCTTCTATAAGATACTCTGTAAATAGCTTTCCCTTTGAAAGCATTGAAGAAGCAGTATTCCGAATAACTTTTGTACCTATGCCGCTTTTAGCTTCAAGGTAACCTTCTTGAACAAGCTCCTGTATTGCTTTACGGACGGTGATTTTACTAACCTGAAATTCCTTCTCTAATTGTGGCTCTGCTGGTAAATTCGAGTGGATTTGGTAAACGCCATGCAAAATTCTATCTTTTAATATCTGCTTTATTTGTAAGTATAAAGGTCCTTTTTTTCGTGATATATTCATAATTTTCACTACCTTTCAACGTCGCTTGCAGCATATGTCATAGCTTTGATAATGTCCATTTTTGTTGACATCGGTGTATCACCTTTTATTGTATGTGCTAACATACAGGCAGCAGTTGCAAAGTCTACAGTCTTTTCGATTGAAAACCCTTCACAGATGCCATAAATAATGCCACTTGTGAAGGCATCACCTGAACCAATCCTGTCCAGAACAGGGAAAGTGTGTGTGTTTGAAAATGTCATCGTATTATTTTTATACACAAATCCGCGAATCGAATGTGTATGATCTTGTTTAATTGTGCGCTGTGTTCCAGCAATTAAGGGAATATTGTATTTATTGTATATATTAGGGATAAGTTCAGTCAATTGATCTTCTCGTTTTATTTTCTCTGTCTTCATATCTAAAATAAACATAGCGTCTTTTTCATTCATCATGACGACATCAGCTAAATGCAGTATTTCTTCATAATGTGATTTTGCATCTTTATAGCCATTTTCACCCCAAAGTGCTGGGCGATAGTTGCAGTCAAAGACAACTGTTCCACCGTTCCTTTTCACATGACTAGCAAAAGTGATCATTTGTTTACGAACAGAATCGTTCATTGCAAGTGTAATCCCGCAAAAATGAACAATGTCCATTATTTTGGCTATATGGCCAAATTCATATAATTCATCAGCTGCTGTATTAAAGCTGCTTTCACGTCGATTAGAATAGGTTACTCGACTTGGCCTCCAGCCAAAACCATTCTCCAAAAAATACATGCCTATGTAATTTCCAGCACGATTAATGAATTGAGAAGAGATTCCTAGTTTATGAATATACGATATCGCTGCATCTCCAATTGGATTATTCGGCAATGTGGAAACGAGATAGCTAGAATAGCCAAGCCGAGCAAGAGCTGCAGTGATATTTGTCCCGGTACCTGAGAAGGAATAGTTTAACGTGTTTGCCTGAGCCAAAAGTTCATGGTTAGGCACCTCTAAACGCATCATAACCTCACCAAACGCAGCAAACTTTTTATTCATATTCTTCTACCAATCTCTTCATAATCTTATATAATTCGCGAATATCATCTAAATTCGTTTCACCTGACTCTCTATTAATAATAGAGGAATACACATGTGGAATCACCTGTCTTACATTTGCCTCTAAAGCAATCCGCAGAATGGATTCGAAATTTTCTTTATTTAATCCACCTGTTGGTTCTAATGAAAACCCTTCTTCGCCACATGCTTGTGCGACCATTCGAAACTCTTCTTCACAGCTTAGCCCATCCATAGGGAAATACTTCAATGCATTCCCGCCCATATCACGTACGAGCGAGATGGCTGCTTTAATTGGTACAATAGCTTTTTCTTTATTCGTACTGCTAATGGGACCGGTCGAAATATTAACAAAACCCGCCTTGCCCGTTGGGGAAACTAAACTGTTAATCCAGCTATTTTTTTCCTCAAGATTAGCTCGTGTAATCCCTACATAAGGAAAAACCTGATTAATATGAGTAACAGGGTAAAGTTTAGCGATAGTCGCTACTACTTTTGCTTGTCGATTATCTCCATTGCCTAAACCAATTGAAATGGCATGATCAATTTCCTTTCCATATTCTTCAATCACTTTAGCTGCAGATTCTGCGGAGGGGAAATTAGAGGCCGTCATCCCAATAAGAACATGGCCATCCATTTCTTGAAAGATATTTTTTGCATTTTGAATGCTGTTTGCTAAAACATTTAAGGTAACACGTCCCTTATAAAATCGATTATCAATGATCGTCATTCTACACTCCTCCTAATATTTGAAGCAGTTTTTTCTTTATTATTTTGATATCGTCCTCTTTTAGCGGTCGTGGATCGATTTCAAAAAAGCCTTGTTTTGCTCCATAATCTCGTGTGTAAATGGCAATATTGCCTTCTCGCAGTTTGGAAGTGATGTCCTCAGCGGTGAATTTTGTAATGTTCGGATCAATATTTATTCTTGCGCGGTATATTTTTCGGCCAGACTCATCTTCTACTATAGAGACCTTAATTCCATTTATTTCGTTTAACGGTAGTAAGGAATGCAAACGGTCTATTTCCAGCTCGTTCGTATTTTTCTTCAGCATATATTCTTCTAATGCTTGCAAAAGTCCAAAACGGTTTTCTTTCCCTATCTTCATGCTTCTGCCAATCCCGCTAAATTGGACTCGTAACCAATCAATATACTTGCGTTTGCCTGCAACAATTCCCGAAGTTGGACCTTCGAGTGCTTTTGACCCACTGTATATAACCAGGTCAGAATAATGAATATATTTATGGATATCCTCTTCGGCAGCTGCATCAACGATAAAGGGAATGCGGTTTCTTTTAGCAATCTCCCAGGCTTCTTCTAAGGTAAGCATATTTTTTTGAACAGAATGATGTGATTGAATATAAAGGATGCCTGCAGTATTATTTGTGATAGCATCTTCTATATGTTCCGCGCGTCCTTCATTGGCATAGCCAGCTTCAACAAGACGGCCTCCGCCTAAATAAATCATCGTTTCAACTGGTGCTCCATATTGTACATTATGACCCTTTAACATAATGATTTCATTAAGGGGATTAGACTCTTGGTGGAGTCGTTCACTCATACGGCGGTTTCCCTTCGTTACAAGTGCTGCAATCGATAAAGCGATCCCGCTTGATGCAGAATTGACGATCGCCGCTGCTTCTGAACCAAGCGTTTTAGCAATTATTTCTCCTGACTTTTCTATGAATTCATCCATTTCTACATAGATTTGACCTCCCTGCTTTACTGCTTCCATGACAGTATTAGAGGGGGTTGAAACACCCAGGATGCTCATACGTCCGCTCGCATTAATAATGTGCTTTAAACCATATTTAGCATGTAAGGAATTCACCGTTTATCACTACTCCTTTTGGGATGATTTCTTTTTTGGCTTCGCGTATATCTCCTTCTGAATCAATAAGGGTAATTTGGGAAGATTGAACTTTAAATAGTGTTAGATTCGCAATATCTCCAATCTTTATTCGGCCGAGATGAGGTTTTCTAAGCCAGTTTGCTGCATTAATAGTAACAGCATTTATAATTTCCTCTAATGGATACCCGAGATACAAGAACTTAGAAAGAACGTTTGCTAAGCTGAATACAGGGCCATTCAAACGATTGCTGCGATAAATATCCGTACTAATTGTATGTAAACCAATCTTATGTGTCTTTGCCATCTCAGCCACCTTAAAGGAAAAGCTTTCCGTACCGTGGCCAACATTTAGGTGAACTCCACGATCAATGGCATCTAAAAATATTTGTAATGGGTTGCCTTCGGAATCAAATAGGTTATTAGGTTTATCATTGAGGTAGTGTGTTAATATGTCACTTCCTTCTAAGAGAGGGATTACTTCATCTATTGGCGGTGGACTCGAGCCGATATGTACCATTAACGGCATGGATGTTTTTTTTGATAGGTCTCGTGCCACTCTTAATGGCTCAACGCCATTCTTACCGACGACACTTTTACTTATTCGAACCTTTAGACCAACTATGAATTCATGAAAAAGATGAAGAGAGTTCATAATTCCTTCCTCATTTATCCAATCTAAGTTAGATAGCTCATCCGTTCTGCTCAGCCCAATTCGTGAAATGTTTAAAAATGCGAATACATTCGTTTTAAAGGAATCTTTATTAGCGTTTAATTCAGCAATGCGATCCGACCCGCAGCTGCCAGCATCTACGATGGTCGTTACACCTTGCTTAATGCCGATTTCTTCAATTTGATCACCATAAGGTTCAAGTTTATGGAAAGCATGGACATGCAAATCGATCCAGCCGCTTGAAATATGGAGGCCAGAACAATCAATTTTAAGGGCTCCCACACCTTTCCAGGCATTTGTAATCTCTATAATTTTTTTGTTTTCGATTACTATATCTGCTGAATGTCCTGTAACAAATTGTGCATTTTGCAATACATATCGTTCATCCATACAACCACCCCTTTCGAATTTTAGTGTAATTATCTAAAAGTAAATTCGTATTATTCTAAATATTTAAATATTATAATGTATTTTACCATAAAAGATGATATAATTGTCTATAACATTATAATGTTATAAATTTAATAACAATTTATTGCTCTTAATGAATACCAGAAAGTCATTCTTCTAAGATTTGAATCTATTTATTCTCCTACATTATGAAACCAACCATGCTCTTCAATCTCCCTTAGATTAAAAAATCATTCCATTTCACCTTTGCTATTCCAGACTCATATATTTTCTGTCATCTTTGTTGTACATAAAGTCGGTATTGACAGCTGTTTTTTTCAGGCTGTTTACAAATAAAAAAATAAAGGGGAATCTTCATGAAAAGTAAAAAAATTGGTTTAATGTTGTTTCTCATGTTAGTCTCTCTATTTTTGCTAGCAGCATGCAGCAGCAAAAATAGCAGCAATGAACAGACTGAAAAAAAACCACCGGCAACTGAAGCGAATGAGGAGAATGGAAAAGAAAATGTAGAGTTACGGGTTGTCACGACGATGGCTGGAACCGATCCAGCTGGTGAAGTATTTCAGAAGGTCCTAGATGATTATATGGAGAAAAACCAGCATATCAAAATAATAAACGATTCACAATCCGCAGATGCAGGTACTATTCGTACAAAG
Source organism: Cytobacillus praedii (assembly GCF_001439605.1). Taxonomy (GTDB): domain Bacteria; phylum Bacillota; class Bacilli; order Bacillales; family Cytobacillaceae; genus Cytobacillus; species Cytobacillus praedii. The sequence goes on along the minus strand of NZ_LMBX01000002.1, from coordinate 195,577 downwards.
ATTAATACAGATTACTCTTCCAATAATGAACCTGAACTAATGTTTTTCTTTAACACAATAGATGCAGATGGAATTATAAATGCGGGGAAGGTTGTAAACCTGGAAAAGGCGGAGGGGGTAGATCTATCTGGATATAATTCAATGCTGGAACAGCAGAGAAATAAAGATGGAAATATTTATGCTGCACCGCAATCAGGCTTTTATGAGGGGCTTTTTGTTAATAAAAAGCTTTTTGAAGAGCATAGCATAAAAATCCCAACGACTTGGGAGGAGTATGAATTGGCAATCGAACAATTTGCCAAAACCGATATCATTCCTGTAGCAGCGTCAACAGTAGACTCTTATTATGTCGTTGAACACTATGCTTTGGCAGCAGGTGGAATTGACCATTACCAGGCGAAGTTATCCGATCAAGATTCAACATGGGCTGAAGGGTTGGATAATATTGCGAAGCATGCAAAAATGGGTGCTTTCCCTGCAGATGCAGCAACACTTGATCTTGCTATGGTTCAGGATTTATTTAAACAAGAACAAGCGGCAATGATCTTTGAAGGTTCATGGTTCTGGGGGCAGCTGGTAGAGGCGGGAATGGCAGAAAATGTGACAGTTATTCCAATGCCTGTTTATGGCAGTGGCGGACAGACTGGGGAAATTGTGGGTGGATCTACTCAAGGATGGTTTATTAGTACGAAATCATATGAGGATGAAAGTAAGCGGGAAGCAGTGGTTGACTTATTTAATTATCTAACATCAGAAGAAATTCTATTGGAAATTGTTGCAGCTACTGGCCAGCCTCCAGCAAAAGGTAAATTAACTGATCTCCCAGAGTACATTGCGGCTGGTCATAAGTTAGTGGCAGATGCACCTGCGGTAGATCTTCCTATTAATGACCGTATATTGCCTGAAGCATTTACGTATATCCGCGAAAGTGTTCCTTCTATTGTAAATGGAACAAAGACAGGCGAACAAATTCTTAAAGAAGCTGCTGCACTCGAGTAGTTCAAGAATGAAAACGTCTTCATCGGTTCAGTAAGGGAAACATTAAAGTATATGTATGAATAGGTGGCCCGCCAGTGGAAGAATTCACTGGTGGGAATCATGAACTGTTAAATAGGACGATAAAGATTAAGTAAAAAGGAGTATCCAATGAAGGGTGATAAATTTTATATCTTTCTTTTTTTAACACCAGCATTCTTGATTTCGGGCATTTTTTTATACTACCCTTTTTTTGAAAACATTAAACTAAGCTTCTATAAGACGGACGGATTCTTCAACTCAACCTTCATCGGTTTTGATAACTATATAAGGTTATTTAACGATGAAATAGCTCGAGGTTCGACGCTTAATTCTTTTGAACTAATGCTTTATGTTGCCATTTTTCAGGTGGGGATTGCCTTAGTTCTAGCGATAATGGTTAATTCTATTAAACGGGGTGCTGCTTTTTATCGAATTACGTTCTTCTTTCCAATTGTTATTTCTGGGGCAGCAATCGGTTTACTATTTACGCTTATTTATAACTACAGAAATGGATTATTAAATGAAATATTAATAAATTTAGGATTTGAACGAGTCCTTTGGCTAACTGAACAATCTTCGTTATATATGGTAGCAATCCCAACAGTATGGAACTATGTAGGGTTTTATTTTGTTATTTTTTTGACAGCTATACAGAAAATACCGCAGGACTATTATGATGCAGCAGCACTTGAAGGGATTACTGGGTTTCAAAAAATGATGAAAATCACCATTCCATTAATTCTTGGTGACCTAAAAACCTGTTTAGTTTTAGCTATTACTGGAGCATTGAAAATTTTTGAGCTCGTCTATATTATCACTAAAGGTGGGCCCGCAAGGTCGTCGGAAGTATTAGGCACTTACATGTATCAAAAAGCATTTGTGGATTCTGCCATGGGCTATGGGGCAACCCTTGCTGTTTTTATGGTAGTCATTGGCTTAACATTAGCATTTATTACAAATAAATTTATTAAAAACGATAAATTAACTTATTAATCGTAGAAAAGAGGTGATACATTTGGCTGAAAAAGGTCTGCAACGGCTTACTTTTTGGGAAAAGTTCCAAAGTAGATATTTTTCTAAATCGAAATATGGGAAACTGTTTATCTACTTATGCTTAACATTATGGTCGATGACCACCATTTTCCCTTTAGTGTGGGTTGTGTTAAACTCCTTCAAAAATTCTAGGGAGATTATAACGGACACTTTTAGTTTTCCTACAGATCCAACCTTTCAAAACTATTTAAAAGCATTTGATACAGTAAATATAGGGAAGAGTTATTTAAATAGCCTAATTATGTCAGGATCTGTTGTGTTTTTTGTCCTTCTATTTGGAGGAATTGCTGCGTTCGCAATGGCGAGAATGCAATTTCGATTAAGAGGCACTTTACAAATGATTCTGATTGGGAGTCTACTCATCCCAGCATTCGCTACGATTGTACCTGTATACAAAATGATGATCAAAATGGACCTTGTGAACACATATTGGGCACTTATTATTCCGCAAACGGCAGGGAATATCCCCTTTGCTATTCTGGTTATTAGTGCATATATGGCAACAATTCCGAAGGAGCTGGAGGAAGCTTCGGTTATGGATGGATGCAGCCGCTGGAAGATGTTTACTAAAGTATTCCTGCCTATTTCTTTGCCTTCCTTTGCAACTGTTGGGACATTTGTTTTTCTTTGGTCTTATAACGATCTTTTTTCGTCATTAGTCCTTGTATCTCAAGAGAAAGTAGCCCCAATTGTAGTGCTGCTATCGAATGTCAGCTCACAATATGGGACTGATTATGGGTTGATGACAGCCGCAATTGCAATGACTGTTATTCCAGTCTTAATTGTTTATTTACTTGCCCAAAAGACATTCGAAAAGGGGGCAACAACCGGAGCAGTAAAAGGATAATTCTAGAACAATAGCTTTCTGCTATTATGCGAGGGTGATTTTTGATGAAAATACACTTGCAGGGTGATTTTTCGTCCCTTATATCAGGGATTCAGGCATTGCAAGAGGAGCTTGCATTTTCGTTAGGTAAAGAGGGTGTGCCCCTAACAATCAAGCAGAGGGAGGGGAAGTCGTTACAAGTTTCCCTCGATAATGGAAGTGGACAAATCATCTATGGGGATAAGGTTTGTTTCTATCGAGCATTCGGAATATTTATCGAAAATTTTCAAAAAAAACAGGCGGATTTTCATATAGTAGAAGAATTGCAGTTTTCTACAATTGGGCCGATGTTTGATCTGTCACGGAATGCAGTGATGAATTTACCTAGTTTTCAAAGGATGATTAGAAAATTAGCCATAATGGGATTTAATTCAGCATTGTTATATATGGAGGATACTTATGAAATTAAGAAAGAGCCGTACTTTGGCTATATGCGGGGAAGGTATACACAAGAAGAGCTGAAAAAGCTAGACGACTATGCACATGAATATGGCATTGAGCTGATTCCTTGTATACAAACACTTGCCCATTTAGAAGAATTTTTAAAATGGAGTGCGGCCTCTCACCTTAAAGATACAAGAGGTGTCCTGCTTGTTGAAAGCGATGAAACATATATTTTTATAGATCATATGATTTCTTCTGTTTCAAAACCATTTAGAACAAAGCGGATTCATATTGGTATGGACGAAGCGGAGGAATTAGGAAGAGGAGTCTATTTAAATAAATTCGGCTATAAAGATCGATTGGATTTGATGACAAGTCATCTTGCCCGTGTGCTTGCAATTGTAAAAAAATATGGGCTATCACCAATGATGTGGAGCGATATGTTTATTAAATTAGCTTCCTCAACAGGTGAAGAGCATTACAATATGTCCACAGCCATCCCGGAGCAATTAGTCAAAAAGCTGCCTGAAGATGTGCAGCTTGTGTATTGGGATTATATACATGTGAATGAAGACGAATATGAACGGATGATTATGAAACATAAGGCATTCGGTAAAATACCTGCGTTTGCAGGGGGAATATGGGTTTGGAATTCGTTTGGAACGAATTATGGATTATCACTTAGAACGACTGAAGCTGCTTTAAAAGCATGCAAAAAAGAGGGGGTTCAGGATGTTTTTGTCACGTTATGGGGAGACGATGGCTTCGAAAATAATTGTTTCACGGCATTATTAGGATTACAAATGTATGCCGAACATGCTTATTGCAGAGAGCTTGAAAAAGATAAACTTCGTGACCGTGTGAAATATTGTACAGGAATAGGCGAAGATTCTTTTCTATACTTGAATGAACTAGATCAAATTCCAGGGGTTTCACCAGGTAATAATGTGCAAACAAACCCTTCTAAATTCCTATTATGGCAGGATGTTTTCCTTGGGTTATTCGATCGGCATATTGAAGGCCTGGATCTAAGATCCCACTATTCAAATTTAGAAAATAAATTTAAGGAAATTAGAAATGCCAATTGTTCTCTTGATTTTATTTTTGATGTCCCGGAAAAACTATCAGCAGTTTTAAGCATTAAGGCAGATATTGGATTAAGATTAAAAAAGGCATATGATGAAAAAAATTTAATCGATTTAGAGGGGATTTCTGCAGTAGATTTGCCGAATATAATGAAAGAAGTTGAGGAATTAAGAAAGGCACATCGTGATCAATGGTTTAGGATTAATAAACCTTTTGGGTGGGAAGTTTTAGATATTCGTTATGGTGGATTAATAAAGCGTATGGAAACAGCATGTAAACGACTATGCGATTTCATTGATGGGAAAATTGATTGCATTGAAGAACTTGAAGAGGAACGTTTATATTTCAATGAAAGTGTAAAAAATTCTACAGGTTTAGGCTGGTGCAGCTACTATTATCGGATTGCATCCCCGAATGTATTCTTTCATGTTCTGCCTCTATACTAGGAAAAGGAGATAGCAGGAATGACGGATAATCATGGTTATTACTATGTGTTTGTAGGATCTTATGGGAATAAAGATGATCAGTCCATTCAATTACTTTTATTTGATTCTACGTCTGGAAACTTGAGAAAAACAGGTTCGACTTCTGGAATTATGAACCCATCTTTTTTAACAGTAAATAAGGAAAAAACTCGACTTTATTCTATTAGTGAAGAAGATCCTGGAGAAATTGTAAGTTTTTCTATTGAATTAGGAAGTGGAAAACTTTCTGAAATCAATCGTCAGCCAACTGTAGGTTCCTCACCATGCTTTGTGAGTCTTGATCCGTATGATCAATTATTGTTTACCGCCAATTATGGGGGAGGAAGTATAACGGTATTTCCTTTAAATCAGGAGGGATCTATTTCCCCCTTTTCAGATTTTAAAAGGTATACCGATACAGTGCTAAAGAAATCATCCCATCCCCATCAAATAAAAAATATCCCGAATACAAATAAATATTTAATTACCGACTTGGGGATGAACCGAATATATTTGTATCAATTTGACTATATGACTTCCAAGCTTGAATTACTCAATGAGATAGTGGCCGTCCCTGAATCGGGTCCAAGACATTTGACTTTGCATGGTGAACGGAGAATTATCTACGTAGCAAATGAATATAATTCAAATATTTCTGTTTATACCTATGATGAAAGATTTGAAATATTTGAACTAATTCAGGAGATAGAGACAATCCCCAGTCACATTGAAACCTTAAATTATTGCTCGGATATTCATATATCATCATGTCAATCGTACTTATATGTTTCCAACCGTGGTCATAATAGTTTAGCAGCCTATCAAATTTTAGATGATGGGGAATTGAAGCTCTTAGGACACTCATTAACAATGGGGAGTGGCCAAGAAACTTCGGGATTGTGCCAGATGGAAAGCATATCCTTGTTGCGAATCAGCATTCTGATTCGATCGTTGTGATGAAGATTGGAAGCAATGGCATTCCACAGACTACGAGTCAGCACTATTCGGTTAAAAGCCCTGCGTGTTTATATATTATGAATGCTTAGCAATTGTATTTATGGAAGCTCGGGGATATCCTCGGGCTTCTTAATTATTAGTAAGAAAATATTTTAGCAGTTTTACGAAGTAATTCAACGATAACCAGACAGGAGTATGTATAATAAATAAGAAAATAATCCAAAGTTATATTCTAAAGGAGCTGATCAAATGAAGCATCGTTTATTTCATTCATTAAATGGGGAAAATATCTATTTTAAAGCATTAAGTACAGATGATGTGCAAGAGGTACATAGCTACGCTTCAGATGCAGATGTTTCGCGATTTATTGGCTGGAATTTAATGAATGAATTAAAAGAAACACGGAGTTATATTGAAGTCATGTTAAAGCGGGAGTTGGAAGGAACACATTTTTATGCGTCCATTGTTCAAAAGTCAACCCAAGCCATTGTAGGGACAGCTATGATTTTTAATTTCGACCATGAAGCAAACAAAGCAGAAATTGGTTATGTTTTGCATAAAGATCATTGGGGGAAGGGATTTGGCACAGAGTGTGTAGCATTGATGAGTGATTTTGCTTTCAAATCACTGAATCTTCACAAAATCTATGCAAATGTTGTCGATGCTAATATTGGTTCTGCAAGGATACTTGAAAGAAACAATTTTGAGTTAGAAGGACGATTAAGAGACCATTATTTTATAGAGGATAACTATTATGATGCCCTCCTATTTGGAAAAATCACAATAGACGGCTAAGCAAAGGAGAATAAACAAATGGAATTACATGACACAGCTGTCATGCTGGATAATGTACGAAAAATCTGTCTTGCACTGCCCGAAGCTGTCGAAATAATCGATGGCTTTGGTCATAATACATTTAAAATCAATGGAAAATCCTTTGTTATTTCGGGTGAAAGCGAAAGAGGATTTAGGCTGTCGTTCAAGTCAGATCGGGAAACCCAAGAAATATTGCTGCAGAAAGAGTATTTTTACAAAACTCCATATATAGGACATCACGGCTGGGTGTCGATCCAAAATCCGGCAGGGGATAACTGGGAAGAGTTGAATGATCTTATTCAAGAAGCCTATTTGCGTGCGGCACCGAAGCGTTTGGTTAAGAAATGGATGGAGTTATATAAAAAAGTAGGAAAGGAAGAATAAATCTGCCTTTCCTTTTTTTATGTATTTGTGGAATTTTTCTATATATTATACTCGTAAAAAAACATAAATTCTTAGCGGAATATCACTGTAAAAAATAAGATAAAAGCCATTTTTTCGTATAGTTTCCTCTCCCTCCGTCCTCATTTGCGAAGTTCCCCTTCATTCCCAAATATCAGGTTTATCCAACAGCCTAATAAAATAAATAGAAAATTTAATGCATGCATTTCGGATTAGGACTATTTTAGTGAATATTCACAAAAAACAATATTCCTAAAAAATAGAACAATATCTCGCTTGTGTAAGCGTTTTAACAAACGTACCCTTGAATATAAGGTTAGGCTGGTAACCGCTAACCGCTTCTGGTTTTGAAATATTCTCAACTGTTTTCACATACTATCAAAAACTCAAAAGGCAAAGGAATCGATACCTCTGAAGAAACAATCAATGCCAGAAGTGCAAGTTACCAAATGAAAAACGACAAAGGGGAGTGCTTATGGGGAACTCAAGAAAAAAGTTTAGAAAAACAATGGCAGTACTTTTAGCTGGAAGTGTGGTAGGTTCTACAGTGTTTGCGAATAGTACCCCGATACTAGCTGAAGGAAAAGCGGATTTTAAACAGGCAGGAAGCCAAATCATTCCACAAAGTGCACAAGCTGTTATTTCTTCTAATCAAATGGATGTTCTTGTTGATGTAAATTTTCCAAGAGTCATTCGATACGATTTAGTATCGGGAAATGGAGCAGGGAAGACATTTAATGGACAGACTGAGGCAGTAGATAAAATCCTTATTAATGACATAGCAGTGAAGCCAAAAGTAAAAGCAAAAGTTACACCTGATAAAATTGAATATGAGATGACTTTAGAAGACGCCAGCAATAATATCTCGGCAGTTATTACTGCAGAAATGGTTGTTAAAGAGAATATTTTGGAGTTTAATATTACAAAAATTGCAGACAACAAAATTGTAAAAACAATTGAAATTCCTAATCACCATCTAATTTCAGTAAATAGCAGTCAAAGAGATGCGGTACTTGATGGCGTCCAGATGTCTACAAATACACGTATCAATGGTGACAGACAGGTAAAGGTAGATAAAGATTTAAATACGCAAGATGAAGAGCAAAAAGGATATATGTATGCCTTCCTTTCTAATGATGAATTAAGTGCAGGTATATGGTCTAATACAGAAAATAATTTAGCGAAAAAATTAGCTCCAGATTCTTATGCTGCAAAGACGGATGCACAAAGAATTACAGCTACGGCTACGACGAATAGTGCAGGGACAAAAACCATTGGTTTAAGCAGTACCTTTTGGACTTATCAAAAATCAGAAGAACATCGTAAGGAAGATGGCACACTGGAGCTAGAAGATGGAACAGTAAACAAGGTCGATGAAATGCCGTCCGTGAAAGTTATTATTACAGCTGACGAGAATGGGGATAAAAAAGTAAACTGGCAAGATGGAGCGATTGCTTATAGAAAAATTATGAATGAACCTCTAGGGACAGAAAAGGTTCCTGATTTAGTTGGTTACCGCATTAGCATGAACTTTGGCGGTCAAGCGCAAAATCCTTTCTTAATGGCATTAGACGGAGTGAAGAAGTTTTACCTAAGTACCGATGGATTGGGACAATCGATCCTGCTGAAAGGGTATGGGAGTGAAGGGCATGATTCTGGCCATTTAAACTATGCAGATATTGGCACGCGCATTGGTGGCGCAAAGGATATGAAAACATTGCTAGCGAAGGGGAAAGAATATGGCGCAACCTTTGGCGTACATGTAAATGCAAGTGAAACATATCCAGAATCAAAGTATTTTCAAGAAGATCGTTTATTAAAAAATCCAGATGGAACGTATAAATATGGCTGGAACTGGATTGATCAAGGAATAAACATTAATGCGGATTATGATTTAAGAAATGGCAGAGCACAGCGATTCAAGGATTTTTATGATGTTCTTGGCGGCAAAAAGAATGATTTAGATTTTATTTATGTAGACGTTTGGGGCAATGGACAGTCAGGTGATAATAGTACATGGCCAAGCCGCCAGCTAAGTAAGGAAATTAATAGTTTAGGCTGGCGCTTAGGCAGTGAGTGGGGATATGCCAACGAATATGATTCAACATTTCAACACTGGGCTGCTGATTTAACTTATGGTGGCTATACTCTAAAAGGCATTAATAGTACCATCACTCGTTTCATTAAAAACCATCAAAAAGATGCATGGATTGGCAACTATCCTAAGTATGGCGGTGATGCAGATGCGCCATTATTATTCGGCTATAGCATGAAAGACTTTGAAGGATGGCAAGGCAGAAGTGATTACAAAGCCTATTTGGATAACTTATTTGCCGTAAACGTTCCAACAAAATTTATTCAGCATTACCAAGTAACACAGTGGGAAGATGGAAAAGCAGTTGAAATGATCGATGATAAACATCAAGCTTATAACTGGGTACCAGGAATGAAGGCAGTATTAAAGGATGATACTGGTGAAAATACACTTACCATTGAAAGAAAGTCTAATGATTTTGCCAATGATAAAGATGGATATCGAACAAGAATCATGTCATTTAATGGCAATCGGATATTTGAAGGTAAACCTGGTGATGAAAAATACTTAATTCCATGGTTGTGGGATCAAAGTGGTAAAAAGTTATCAACAGCAGACGAGAAATTATATCACTGGAACACAAACGGGGGAGAAACAACCTGGACAGTTCCAGCTGGCTGGCAAGGGACGGTTAAAGTTTATGAGTTAACTGAGTTAGGAAAGGACAATGGACAAAATGTTAAGATTAAAAATGGCAAAATCACATTAGATGCAAAAAAATCCACTGCCTATGTCATTTATAAAGAAAGAAAAGCTAACAAAGATGTTAAATGGAGCGAAGGCATGCATCTTGTGGATACTGGTTTTAACAGCAATTCCTTAAAGGATTGGAAAGTTAAGGGGGATTCTAAAGCAGTAACAATTACGAAGAGTGAAGGCAATAATAACATGCTAACAATCTCTAATAATAAAAAGAAAGTAGATGTTACTCAAAAAGTAACGGGATTAAAACCAAATACGAAATATGCTGCTTATGTTGGTATAGACAACCGAAGTGAAGCGCAAGCAAGTATGACCATTACTTCTAATGGTAAAAAGTATACGAATAGTACGGGTAAATCTATCGCCAAAAACTATGTTAGAGCTTATGCACATAATACGCTAGGCACGGAGCAGGCAAAAGCAGATGGTCAAATGACCTCAACGGTAGATGGCACAAGTTATTTTCAAAATTTATATGTATTCTTTGAAACGGGTAAGAATCCATCTGATGTAACCATTGATTTATCTAGAGATGCTGGAGATGGTGCAAGTTACTTTGATGATATCCGCATCATAGAAAATAATGCCAAAAATCAAGAAAGCAGCAATAAATTCGTACAAGATTTTGAAAATGTAGCACAAGGGATCTACCCGTTTGTCATTGGAAATATTGAAGGGGTGGAAGATAATAGAACGCACCTTGCAGAATTTCATGCACCATATACACAAAGAGGCTGGAACCAAAAAGTGGTAAATGATGTTATTGCCGGTAAATGGTCACTTAAAACGAATGGTTTAACAGAACGTGAGGCACTTGTATACCAAACGATCCCTCAAAACTTCAAATTTAAACCAGGAGTAACATATAGAATCACTTTTGATTATGAAGCAGGCAGTGATGGAACTTACGCAGTAGTAACAGGGAATGCACCATTTGAAGAAAAAGGTGTATTAACAAAGAATGAACTAAAATCAACTGCAAGCAGTGATAAGAATGTAAAAGCGGGCACATATTCTTTTATTTTAACAGGAGATGAATCAGGTCAAAGCTGGTTTGGTATTTATTCTACTAACAAAGCTGCTGATACTCAGGGGGTGAAAGACTCACAAGCTAACTTTAATGGCTATAAAGATTTCATGCTTGATAATCTGGTTATTGATGTAGTATCAAACGAATAGAAACAGTTGTTATAAAAGAAAAGTGTCGAGAAAGAATTCTAAATTTAATTGAAATGAGCATCGAATGGAATCTGTTTTAACAATAAAGTTGAATTTTAATTACGAACAGATTTTGATATTAAATCCGGAAGAGTAAGGATAACAGGTTGATGAGTTGATACATTTTATTATAACTTTTGGGGTCAGTTTCCATCGCTTAAAAGTGATGAAGACTGACCTTTTTTAGTGAACAAGTTTACTATTCTGAATCTATTAAAATGCCTAATTTTTGATGGAAGATATAGGTTTTATCATGTTGTCGAAAAGAAGGGATAAACTGCAGTATTTTCACCTATTTATAAGAAATCTATAGTTAATTTAATAACCTCCAAATTACCTGTAGTAGTATTAAATTATTTATTTAATTGACACATGGAGAACTAATAATATAATCTTCTACTAAGTTGATTTTTACTAAAATTTTAAAATAGTCTGAGTAGTATTGCCGAAGCGGAAATTTAAAATACGAATATTAAGTTTGAAACATTAAAACTAGAAATGTACAAGCCTATTACTGTTGCACTGGAAACCATTGAACATGTAGAAAACTTGCTTGTCCAAAATGAAACAAATGAAGGTAATGCTGCCTGCCTAAAGAAATAGAAAAGATTTGTCCTTATTAATCGGACCATGGGAAAGTAGTGTTTATTAATGATGGTGAAGAACGATCTGCTGAATTGAAAATATATAGTGATTATGATGAATTTGTATATGTTCCTAATCACGCAACCCTTTATCTCATGTTATTTCTGAAAATGAAATGGGTGTTCCTGCTGAGGACCATGAGATGGAGAAACAGGATGATGTACGTGTGGATAAGTTCAATCCACTTGATGAACCGATCTGTTAAAATGATGGGTGGTGATTTTCACCATCACTTCTAGTACGAATCAATTTATTTTTCTGGATCATAATACAGGTCTTGACCTGTCAGACACGGAGACAAGAAGTGTCATTCAAAGAGTATACCAAACTCAATCTTACCCAGCTCATATTAAATTGCCTGTTATGGCGAAATAAAAATCCTCTTGAATTGTAACAAAGTCCTCTCCTTTTAAAAGTGGCAAATCTTTTAAGTAAGTTTTTTGTCAATATTTCAGGTCCTGTACTAAATGTATGAAACTTCATTCATGTTTTTATGTTTTTAAAAAAATGGTATATGGGTAGGGGTACATATGAAATTTACCAATATTCTTAGTACACAGAAGAAACTTTTCTTTATGTTTTTAATTGTGGCGTTGCTCCCATTATTAACCTTAGGCGTAATTTCTTATATGCAGTCAACAAAAGTGGTGAATGGAAAGATATCAAATTACAACCAGTTTTCTGGTGAAAAAATTAAAACAGAGCTTAATCAAATTTTAGTAGATATGTATTATGGAACTGCTGCAATCCAACAGTATTTAGCTGATAATACATCGATTAATCTAAAGCATCAGAAACCTGAAACGTATTGGGATTTCAAAGTCGCAAATAATTTGGAGAGACTTTTACAAGCACATGAAAAATCAAATATACGAGGGATATATGTTATCACATCGTCTGGCTATTACTATGGGAACTATAGTTTTAAAGTAGATCAATTTAAAAAGCTTGAACTGTGGAAGCGTGGCTTTCGGAGTGGAAATACAGAAATAGGAATTTATAAACCAAATCATTATCGATACAATGATCTACAATATGCCCTTGGGCTGCTTGTTCCGTTAAAGTTTTCATATGGTGTGTTAAACGATAGTTTTCTTTTTATTGAAACCGATTTAGATAGTTTATTTGATTCAATGAATTTATTAGAGGAAGATTTACATTCAAGAATATCAATACGGGATGAAACGGGGAAACTTTTATACCAAACGAAAAGTGATGAACAAGATTTAAAGGATGACGTGGTCTGGAAAGAATATACTCACATTAATAATTGGGAATTGGAAATTCGTGTACCTAGAGATGCTTTTTATCAATCTTCTAATGTAATATTTAAGATCGTTTTGATAGGAATTCTAGTTGCATTTTTTTTAGCACTTATTCTTTCGTATATTTTTTCAAATCAATTTACAAAAAGAATATTAAATCTAAAATTTGCAATGGAAGAAGTGAGTAAAGGGGTTTTTGAAAAGAAGGTTTCGTTTCATACAAAGGATGAGATTGGTAAGCTTGGGCTTCATTTTAATCGGATGGTTGATAGAATCAAACAATTAATGGAAGAAGTCAGACAGAAAGAATTAATGAAACGGGAAGCGGAAATGAAAGCAATTCATTATCAAATTAATCCTCATCTTCTATTTAATACGTTAAACACTATTCAGTGGAAAGCACGGTTAGATGGGAATGAGGAGATTGGGAAAATGCTGCTGCATTTAACAAAAGTACTTGAAGGAAATTTAGATTTTACGATTGAATTAATTCCTCTAAAAAAGGAAATAGAGGCAATTAAACATTTCCTCATTATTCAAGAACTTCGATTTGGATCGCATTTTACCTTTTCTTTGAAGATGGACGATAGGATTGAACAAGGGTTAATCCCAAGGATGACTATACAACCGATGCTCGAAAATATTTTTTTCCATGCTTTTGAGGATGGGAAAGGAAATATCGAACTGGAAATAACAAGGACAAAGGGATATTTTCAGCTGGCCTTAAAGGATAATGGAAAAGGGATGTCCCAGGACAAGCTGAACACATTATTCCTGAAGCCAAATGAAAAGGTACGTGGCGGAATCGGCTTATCGAATGTGAAGCAAAAGTTTTATATTCATTATGGGAACGACTATTTGATTAGCGTGAATTCAGTTGTTAATCAAGGAACAGTTATTTCAATTTCTTGGCCAATTAGATGGGGAGGTCATTATGATGAGTAAGGCATGTATAAAAGTTTTGTTAGTCGATGACGAGCCGATTGTTCGCAGAGGGTTACGTGCTACTGTTAATTGGGAAAAGTATGGAATGACTGTAGTCGCAGAGGCTTCGAATGGAAAACGGGGCTGGGAGGAATTTTTGGCTCACCGACCTGATGTTGTCATAACTGATATTGTTATGCCTGAAGAAAGCGGACTAGAACTTTCACGGAAAATTAAAGCGCAAGCACCAAAAACGAAAATTCTTTTATTAAGCTGTCATAAAGATTTTGAATTTGCACAGGAAGGGATAAACCTAGGTGCATCAGGTTATTTATTAAAGACAGTTTTTGATGATAAAGAGTTAGAGTATTTTCTAAGTTCCTTTCAAAAAGAAATAGCAGGCACGTCAAAAAATTTCCTAACCGATGGCTTAAATGAAAGCTTCTTACTGTGGTTAAGTGGATATAATAATAATTTTGAACAGAAATTGGATGAACTTTTTAATGGTGAATGGGGTTGGATGAATCATAAGTTTTATGCGTTTTTCATTCAAAATATGCCTTCAATGGCTCAGGAGATTGACTTACAATCCTTTAATTTTATTACAATATCATTTGGCAAAAATCTAACCTTTCTCTTTGTGGATGAATCATGCCACCCAACATTATTAGCTAATTTAACTGAAGAGAGGGTTGCTCTGCAAGATATAAATTGGATTCATGCAGGGCCGCTCATAGGAAAGCAAGATTGGATAAAGTCTGTTATGGCATTTCATCATGCCCAGCAGCAGGATGGAATGCTGCATCAATATCCATCCGTACTTTTGCAAGCGGTGGAGCACATTATGAGAAATTTATCAAAGCCTATGACTGTTTCGGATATTGCTGAGGCTGTGGGGATGAGCAGGAGTCATTTAAGTACATTGTTTAAGAAAAAGATTGGCGACAGTATTCATTCATTTATTGAGAAAAAACAACTCCATCTTGCCAAACAGCTTTTAAAAGGAACGAAGCTAACCATTCAAGAAATTGGAGAACAGATTGGCATCCAAGATGCAAAATACTTTAGTAAATGGTTTAAACGCTGTACAGGTTTGCCGCCATCAAATTATCGAATCCAACAAAAAGGCGATGAAAGGCTAACAATATAACGAGGATAATTATAAATAACTAAAAATTGCGACAAATATAAAACAAATAAAAGTGTTTAACCGCTTTCAGAAAATATAAAATGAAAGCGGTTATATTTTTAATATTCAAAAAATGAAAAGAGGGGTCCTATGAGAAAAAAGAAAATCTGGTTTTCGTTGCTTGTATCAATCGCCGTTCTTATCATGTTTGCTTGTAGCTCAAATGGTACTTCAGGGACTGAGACAAAGGATGGGAAAACAGTCTTGCGCTTCGCGACTTGGGATACGGGAGAATCATTAAAAATTCAACAAGATATTGCAAAGGAATTTGAAAAGGAAAATAAAGATGTAAAAGTTCAGGTAGAAGCCTATGCAGATGGATTTGATCAAAAGATTGCTGCTTCATTTGGAGCAAAGAACCCGCCTGATGTTATGTATATGTGGGATTTCACCACCTATAGCCAATCACTTGAACCGTTGGACTCCTATATAGAGAAAGATACGGATATCAATATGGATGATTTTTATGAGGGGCTCTTTAACTATTCGAAAGTAGATGATAAGTTATACGGCATGCCCGCAGGCTTTTCAACAATGGTTGTGTACTACAATAAAAAGCTCTTTGATCAATACAAAATTCCTTATCCACAAGCTGGATGGACATGGGATGAGTTTAAGGAAATTGCCAAAAATCTAACTGATAAAAGTAAAAAGCAATATGGGTTTTCTGTCACATCGGAGCCTGATACGTACGATTTGCAAGGTTTAGTTTGGAGTAATGGCGGAAGCTTCATCAGTGATGATGGAAAAGAAATTAAAGGATTTATAAATAGTACTGAAACGGTTGAATCCATTCAACTTTATGGAGATATGGTGAAAGAAGGTTCAGCTATTCTAACTGGAGGCAAAAATCAGCAAAGTGCAAGTGATATTTTCAAGTCTGGCAAACTCGGTATGCTTGTTAGCGGAGTATGGCCAATTCAGGGCTTTAAAGATGCTAAAGTAGACTTTGGAACAGTAATGATGCCTGCATTCGGTTCTAAGCCTGTAAAAGGATTAATTTCTTCATCTTCCATTTCAATTGCAAAGGATTCGAAGCAAAAAGAGTTAGCATGGAAATTCGTAAAATACTTCTCTTCAGAGAAGGCAATCAATATGAGAACAGCGGATTTACCAGTACGTAAAAGTGTCGTAGAAAAAAATAAAGTGATGGAGAATCCTTTATATGAGCCGTTCTATACAATGTTGGAAAATGCCACAAATTCCCCTGCATTTTTGCTAAATAAAAATTGGAATGAAATAAACCGTAACCTATCTGCTGCGATCAATGCTGTTATGGTAGGACAAGATGGGAAACCATTATTCGACAAGGTTGTAAATGAATCTGAGAAATATTTAACAAAGGATTAATGTGTTTGGTGGAAAAAATAAAAAAGTGAATAAAATCATATAGTTCGAGGGTATGTATTGTCACTGCCATTCTAGATAATTGGGTGTGTAGGAACCTCAATGATCATTAGAATTCGGAGTGGCAATTTTTTTGGTTGTGACAAGATGAAATAGGGGAAGAGGAGGTTTTTATGAAAACAGATGTAGGTGTCAATGCGGAATATAACCCGGTTTACCAAAAAAAGAAAAAATGGAATAAAATAGTCCCATATTTATTCATCTCCCCATGGATTATTGGTTTTATCGTATTCACGTTAGGACCATTGCTATTTTCATTTATCATTAGTTTCTTTGATTGGCCGATTGTTGGTGAAAAGAAATTTATCGGGTTAACTAACTATATTACTATGTTTACGGATGATCCGTTATTCTGGTCTTCCTTATGGATTACCTTGAAGTTTGCGCTTTTCTTTGTCCCTTTAAACATTATTCTAGCATTATTGCTTGCAATGCTATTAAACCAAAAGGTAAAGGGAAGTTCATGGTTTCGAACATTCTTCTATGTACCTTCTGTCATATCTGGTGTTGCGCTTGCGATGATTTGGGGAACCGTTTACGACGGAGAGTATGGAATCTTAAACTATTTACTTTCCTTAATTGGAATTGAAGGGCCAAATTGGCTGAATGATACTAGCTGGGCGTTAGTCGCGATGGTCATCGCAAGTTTGTGGGGTCAAGGGACGATGATGCTTATCTTTTTATCAGGACTGAAGAATATTCCACAAGATTTATATGAGGCTGCAGAAATAGATGGAGCTGGGAAAATATATAAATTCTTTAAAATTACAGTGCCACTGCTTACCCCAACCATTCTGTTTAACTTGATTATGACTATTATCGGTGCATTTCAAACGCTGACATTAGCACTTGTATTAACGGGTGGTGGGCCCCTTCAGTCGACATATTTCTATGCAATGTATGTCTACGAAAATGCATTTAAATATTTTAAAATGGGGTATTCTTCTGCAAATGCGTGGGTCATGTTCATTATTATATTGTCCTTAACCATGCTTGTATTTAAATCTTCTAGTGTATGGGTGTATTACGAGAATGAAGTGAAGAATGATAAATAGAATAGAAATGGTGGTGACTCGGAGTGAAAATGCAAAAAGGATTACATAAATTCTTTGTGTATACCTTATTAATTTTATTATCAATGTTATTTCTGGCCCCATTTATTTGGATGGTTACAACGGCACTTAAGGCTCCGGATGAGCTTTACCAATATCCACCGAAGCTATTGCCATCTACTTGGCACTTTGAAAACTTTTTAAATGCGTGGAATAGTCAGCCCTTCAATCTATATTTAGTCAATAGTTTGATTGTGACAGTACTTACGACAATCGGACAAATTATTTCCTCAACCCTTGTTGCTTATGGATTTGCCCGTTTTAAATTTAAAGGACGAGATTTTCTCTTTATTATCCTTTTGGCAACGATGATGATTCCATGGGATGTAACCATGATTCCACAATATATGGCATTCAATATGTTTGGATGGATTAATTCGCTGAAGGCGTTAATCATTCCATCGTGGTTCGGTTCAGCCTTTTATATCTTCTTGTTACGTCAATTTATTATGTCAATTCCGAAAGAATTAGATGAAGCTGCGAGAATGGATGGGGCGAATGTGTTCCAAATCTATTACAAAATCTATCTGCCTTTAGTATGGCCAGTCATTGTTTTAATTGCAGTATTTAATATATTAGGAACCTGGAATGATTACTTAGGTCCATTAATTTTCTTGAATGACCAAAGTAAATATACGTTAACACTTGGATTAGCGCAATTTAAAGGGGTTCATGATGTAGATACGAATGGGATTATGGCTGTAACGTTCTTGATTAGTATCGTGCCGCTCATTCTATTCTTCCTAGCACAAAAGAAAATTGTCGAAGGAGTACAGTCAACTAGTTTGAAATAAACATGGATGAATGGAGGTTCATCCATTTTGTATCCAGGGAGGTAGAAATAGATGAAAGTAGAACATATGACAATACCGTTTAGCCGATTTGGCTCCTTTTTGGTCATTTCCCCTGTATTTAGACGGGACAGTGATCAGAAATCATTATACATTCGCCATATTCGAGGTGGAGATGAGAAAAATGGTGCCATTTTTAAAATAGATGTTGTTCGCGGTAACGAAGTGATTGATTATGAAGCAGAAATGGAGCCGCATGTATTAAAGCTGATTGCAATGGATGGCAGCGGTGATATTGTAGAATGCTGCTTTAGCTCAGATTCATCCATTCGTATAAGAGGACATCGGATAGGTTTAAAACTTACAGCCCTTACAGGTGCCTATGATTATGCATTACCTTTTCCTGATCAGACTTGGGAGATTAATAGCTTTGTTCAAGAACGCCGCTTTCGAATTATTCCGTTAGAAGGTTCTGTACAAGTTGATGCTCCTTTTAAAGTAGATAAAAGCAAGCATATTATTGTACGTTGTCATCCAGATTCCACTAGTCAAATATTTGACTTTGCTATTTCTGAATATCAGCTTGTTTTTGAACAAGAGAAAAGTCTCGAAATGAGCTTTTCGGAAAATGCCTTACGGGTAGCTAACGAATATAAACAATGGCAGGAGAATTCATTGAACGTGCCTGCCATTTTTCAAAAGGGACATGACATGGCATCATACATAACATGGTCAAGCGTTGTGAAGCCAGATGGATTATTAACTAGACCAGCTATGTACATGTCGAAAAATTGGATGACCAATATTTGGAGCTGGGACCACTGTTTTAATGCAATGGCATTAATCGAAAAACAACCAGTGCTTGCATGGGATCAATTTTGTATTTTCTTTGATCAGCAAGATGAGTCTGGGGCATTACCGGATTTTTTAAATAATCAATGGGCATTATGGAATTGCTGTAAACCACCTATCCATGGCTGGACCTTGAAATGGATGATGGACCGTTCTGATTTCATTGATGATAAAAAATTAAAAGAGGTTTATACCCCACTTGCTCGATGGACGAATTGGTGGTTTTTTCATCGGGATGATGATTTGGATGGAATTGCTCAATATAATCATGGGAATGATAGCGGCTGGGACAATAGCACGGTTTTTTCAAAAGGTATTCCAGTAGAAACACCTGATTTATCAGCATTCTTAATTATACAAATGGACGTCCTAGCGATGATAGCAGAGCGTCTCGAAAAAATGGAGGAAGCCCTTGAGTGGAAGCTCCGTGCTGATAAAACGTTCATGAAAATGATGGACCATTTCTGGACGGGAGAAGGATTCCGGGCATGTATATCCCACTCTCATGAACCGATTGAAACAGAGAGTCTTTTACTGTATATTCCTCTTATTTTAGGTGAGCGGCTGACAAATGAACAGAAGGAAATCTTAATAGATGGATTGGTAGATAGACATCATTTTTGTACGGAATATGGTTTTGCAACGGAGAGTGTTAAGAGTCCTTTTTATCGTGAAGATGGCTATTGGCGAGGGCCGATTTGGGCTCCGTCCACTATGCTGCTGATCGATGGGCTGCAGGCGTGTGGGAAAGAAGAATTAGCAAAAATAACGGCTGAAAAGTTTTGTAAAATGGCTAATCAATCTGGTATGGCAGAAAACTTTAATGCTCTTACTGGAAAAGGTCTTCGTGACCCGGCGTTTACTTGGACATCTAGTGTTTTTTTAATAGCTGGACATATGATTAATGGGGAATAGGGAATACAAAACTAAAAAATTGTTAATAACAAAGCTCATGCTTCGAAGGCATGGGCTATTCTCATGGTCTAAAAAGTATTTACGTTTTTTGGAGAATCTGTCGAAAAATATTTTTTAATTACTTGCTATTTACTAGGTTGAATATATTGAAAATTCCGAAAT
Source organism: Cytobacillus praedii (assembly GCF_001439605.1). Classification (GTDB taxonomy): domain Bacteria; phylum Bacillota; class Bacilli; order Bacillales; family Cytobacillaceae; genus Cytobacillus; species Cytobacillus praedii. The sequence goes on along the minus strand of NZ_LMBX01000002.1, from coordinate 175,235 downwards.
GTATTAGTAAAATATAATAGTAAAAGTTTTACTTAAAATATTACTAATCTTTTATTAAGCTTTTAAAAAAATGCACCGTATTTTTGAAAGGGATTTCATATCTAGGAGGGAAACAATGAGTGCTCAAGATTATTTCGGAATAAAAGACAAAGTATCTGTCGTTACTGGTGCCGCATCTGGAATTGGACTGGAAACAGCTGAGCTTCTAGCTGAAGTCGGGTCGAAAGTAATTATGCTGGATATTAATGAAGAAAGTGGACAAAGGGCTGCTAATAATCTAGTTGAAAAGGATTATAAGGTAGAGTTCGTCCGTTGTGATGTGACAAGTAATAAGGATTGTATCGATGTTAAGGAGTATATTGAGATAAATTATGGACGTGTGGATGTTCTTTTTAATAATGCGGGAGTCATAAGGAGAAAATCAGTTGTCGATTTAGAGGAATCAGATTGGGATCTGGTGATTGATGTCTCTCTAAAAGGGGCATATCTCCTTTCAAAGCATTTAATTCCTTTAATGGAAACGAATGGCGGGAGCATTATTAATACTGGTTCTGGATGGGGGTTAAAAGGTGGAGACAAAGCAGCTGCCTATTGTGCTGCTAAAGCTGGAGTAGTGAATTTAACGAAGGCGATGGCGATTGACCATGGCCCGCAGAATATACGTGTAAACTGCATTTGCCCAGGGGATACGGATACGCCATTGCTTAGAAGTGAGGCAAAGCAGCTTAACCTTCAGGAAGACGCTTTCTTAGCTTCATCTGCAGTAGGGCGTCCATTAGAAAGAATTGGGACACCGAGAGATATTGCAAAAGGTGTGTTATTCCTGGCAAGTGATTTGTCAGCTTGGGTAACAGGAACCCACCTCACTGTTGATGGTGGCGGATTAGCATAGGTTGAATACTTCTATAGTATTTTAATTTTAAATGATTGTTGGGAGGCTATACGAATGACTCAAAAGGTACATCCTTATATACCAAATATGGTACCGAAAGTACAGGAAGAAATGTTAAAAGTGATCGGTGCCAAAAATATTATGGAGTTATATTCTTGCATACCAGATGAATTAAAGCTAAAAGAAAATATGAATATTCCACCTGCATTAACGGAATATGAGCTTAGACGTCATATCGAAGGCATACTTAACAAGAATACGAGTACAAAGGAATATCTTAATTTCCTTGGTGCAGGCTGCTGGCAGCATTTTATCCCAGCTGTTTGTGACGAAATCAATCAGCGTTCAGAATTTTTGACGGCATATGCCGGGGAGCCTTATGAGGACCATGGACGCTTTCATGCACTGTTTGAGTATCAAAGTTTAGTAGCCGAATTGGTAGATATGGATGTTGTTAATGTTCCAACTTTTGATTGGGGGCAAGCAGCCGCTACTTCTATTCGAATGGCTGCGAGAATCACTGGCAAAAAGAAAGTGCTTCTTACAAAGACAACAGCACCAGAGCGCAGAGATATCATAATCAATTATGGCACACCAGATTTACAATTTGAGTTTGTTCATTTTGATGTGAAAACGGGAGCCATGGACCTCAAGGATCTAAAAGCAAAATTAACGGAAGATGTTGCCGCCCTTTATTTTGAAAACCCATCCTATCTTGGATTCATTGAAGAACAGGGACCAGAAATTTCAAAGTTATTAAAGGGTAATCAGTCTTTAATGGTAGTAGGAGTTGATCCGATTTCATTAGGAGTAATGGCACCACCTAGTCATTATGGTGCTGATATCATCTGTGGAGATCTTCAGCCGCTAGGCATGCATATGAACTTCAGTGGAGGGCAGGCTGGTTTCATTGCTACTCGTGATGAAGTGAAGTTTGTTCAGGAGTTCCCATCAAGATTGTTTGGGATTGTTCCAACAGTGAAAGAGGGAGAGTACGGATTTGGAGATGTTTATTATGATCGGACATCATTTGCCTTAAGGGAAGAAGGAAAAGAATCTGTTGGTACACAAACAGCATTATGGGGAATTACGGCAGGTGTTTACTTAGCTCTCCTAGGACCGGATGGGATGTATGAAGTAGGCCAAGCCATTATGCAAAATAGCCAATATGCTGTTCAGCGATTAAATCAAATTCCTAATATAACTGGATCTTGTTTGAACTCGCCATTTTTTAAGGAGTTTGTCGTTGATTTTAATCATACAGGGCTTTCAGTTGAAGAATTGAATAAACGCCTGCTTGAAAAGAAGATTTTTGGTGGAAAAGACCTATCAAATGAATTTCCTGAGTTTGGCCAGTCAGCCTTGTATTGTGTAACAGAAGTTCATACGAAAGAGGATATTGATCATCTCGTTCAATCAATTAAAGAAGTGATAGAAAAATAGAAAGGAGCTGTAAAATATGCAAAGGATTACCCGTACAAACAAAACGCGTGATTTTCACCAAGCGAAATGGAATGAACCGATTATTTTTGAACTCCATCAGCCGGGGGAGAAAGGGGTAGAACTGCCTCCCGTTAATAAAGAAGTGGCATTAGCTGTTGGTGACGGAATTTCAGTTATTCCGGAAGCGATGCAGAGAAAAGGCAGACTAGGTCTCCCGGAGATTGGGCAGGCACGTGTACTTCGACATTATGTAAGACTTTCTCAAGAAACATTAGGCTCTGATTTTAACGTGGAAATTGGCCAGGGCACTTGTACGATGAAATACATCCCGAAAATTAATGAGCTGTTGATTCGTGATCCAAAGATGATGGAACTGCACCCATTGCAAAATGAAGAAACGGTTCAGGGAATGCTAGAAATATTCCATAAGCTTGATTTATGTATGCGGGAGATTTCAGGCATGGACTGTTTCTCCTTCCAGCCTGGCAGTGGAACACAAGCATTGTTTGCAATGGCTTCGATTGTACGAAAATATCATGAATCAAGGGGAGAAGGAGATCAGCGAAATGAAATTATCACAACCATTTTCTCTCATCCATCACAGGCAGCAACTGCAGCGGTTAAAGGATACAAAATAATTACTTTGCATCCGGATGAAGATGGTTTCCCTGATATAGATAAATTAAAGGCGGCTGTATCCGAGCGGACAGCAGGCTTTGTTGTAGCAAATCCAGAAGATACAGGAATTTTTAACCCAAGGATTAAGGAATTTACTGATATTGTTCATCAAGCAGGCGGGCTATGCTTTTATGATCAAGCAAATGCAAATGGATTATTAGGCATTACGAGAGCAAAAGAAGCAGGATTTGATATGTGTTTCTTTAATCTTCATAAAACCTTTGCAGCACCACATATGTGTGGAGGTCCAGCAACTGGAGCATTAGGTGTCATCGCCAAGTTAAAGGAATTCTTGCCTGCACCGATCGTCGAACATAGGGATGGCAAATATTCACTCCAATACGATTTAGAGCAATCCATTGGCAAGGTTCGCTCCTTTCATGGTGTCGCTCAAACGGTTTTGCGGGCATATGCCTGGATCCGTGCACTAGGAGCTGAAGGGCTGAAGGAAGTAGCAAAAATTGCTGTATTAAATAATAACTATATGTATCACAAAGTACTAGCTATTCGCGGAGCCAGTGCACCGTATGTAAAGGGGCATCGTTTAGAGCAGGTTCGTTATAGCTGGGAACAGATGACGAAAGAAACAGGTGTAACGACTGAGGATGTAACAAGAAGAATGACAGACTTTGGCCTGCATTACTGGACAAGTCACCATCCATATATTGTTAAGCAGCCTTTTACGTTAGAACCTACAGAATCCTATTCCAAGGAAGACTTGGATGAATATATTCATGCGCTTGAGCAAATTTCAAAGGAAGCATATGAAAATCCAGAAATTGTTAAATCAGCTCCGCATAATAGTACAATCCACAAAATGGATGAGCAAGATTTCCTTGACCATCCAGATAAATGGTGTATAACATGGCGGTCATACTTAAAAAAGACGGCAGTAGTTGAGGCAGCTAAGTAAGTTGGAGGATTTAATGGGATAACGATTATTTTTTTATAAAAAGGGGCAAGGTCCAATATGAAAAAGTATTTGTATGGTGTACTTATTTTGGTTCTGTTAATCTTACCTGCCTGTTCGAATAAATCCTCTGGAGATGAAATAAAAACGGGTGATGCCAAAAATCCAGCGGGTACGATTACCGTTTGGGGCTGGGATGTGGCAGCAGCAACACTTAAAGAATCAGTTGAAATCTTTCAAAAGAAATATCCAGATGTAGAAGTAAAGGTTGAGGACTTTGGCAGTGGGGATCTTTACGAAAAGTTAACAGTGGGTTTGGCGGCAAGGGGGTCAGGACTGCCCGATGTTGTCTTAATGGAGGATGAGCGCATTCCTGGATATACGCACCAATTCCCGCAAGGATTCTTGCCATTAAATAAGTTAGGATATGACAAGTATAAGGATTCGTTTAATCCTGCCAAAGTAGCAGCTGTTCAAGATAAAGATGGCAATATGATTGCTGCTCCTTGGGATATTGGGCCAGCTGGTGTGTTTTACCGTGTTGATTATTTTGAGAAGGCAAATGTAGATCCAGATGCTATTCAAACATGGGATGATTATATTGAAGCAGGCAAGAAAATAAAGGAAGCTACTGGAGCGCAGTTACTCCCAATTGATATCTCAAATTATGATGGTGTTTTCCAAATGATGATGCAGCAGCAAGGTCTATCCTATTTTGATGAGGATAATAAAATTACTTTACAATCTCCTGAAGCTACTCGCGCGATGAGTGTTATTAAAGAACTCTATGATGCGGACCTTGTCTTTAATAATAGCGGTTGGGACGGCATTGTTACAGCAACAGTAAATGGCACAGTTGCAACCATTCCTTATGGTGTTTGGTATACGGGAACGATTATGGACCAAGCACCAGATTTAAAAGGTAATTGGGATATGTTCTATCTTCCAAAATTTAAGGAGAGTGGCACTAGATATGCCAACGTAGGAGGGTCATCATTATTAATCCCGTCTACAACCAAAAACCAGTCAGCTGCATATGCCTTTGTTGAATTCTTTACAACGGATCAAGAATCGCAAATGTTAGGATTTGAAAAATACGGCCTTTTCCCTTCATTAAAAGATACGTATGTTTTGCCAGAGTTCACAGCAAACAGCGAATACTTTAATGGCAGTCCAATATTTAAGAGATTTGCTGAAATTGTTGAAGAAGTACCAAAAATTCATTTGAATGAAAATTATGCGAAGGCAAGTGAGATTACTAGTAATACTCAATCTTCCGTTTTATTAGAAGATAAACCAGTGGAAGATGCGTTAAAAGATGCGCAGAAACAATTAGAAAATGAAATGAAGAGGTAAGGATATGTAGAAATGAGGAGGTGTAATGACTTCCTCTTTTCTATATAACAAGATGTCTGTGGAAAAGTCAGGGGGGTGCCTTAAGTGGGAAAAGTAGAAATAAAAACAAATGCACCAATAAACTATCAATTGAAAACGAGAAAGAAATGGTTAACTCCTAAAAGGGCACCATATGTTTTTATTGCTCCAGCCATTATCTTAATGTTGATTTTTACCGTTTATCCAGTCCTATCATCTTTTATTCTAAGTTTCCAAGAAGTACGTGGCATAGAGAAAACATTTGTTGGTTTTTCTAATTATACCCGATTGTTTCAGGATCCTGTTTTTTATAAATCTCTTTTAAATACATTTCAGCTATTAATTATTCAAGTGCCAATTATGGTTTCACTTGCTTTACTTATAGCTGTAGGGCTCCACTCATCCATGGTGAAAGGGCGAACGCTATTTCGAATTGCCTTTTTTATGCCTGCTATTACAGCATTGATTGCTGCATCCATCGTATTTATGATTCTTCTAGATGAGCATTTCGGGCTAGTTAATTACTTTCTCTCTTTGTTTGGGATAGAGGGTATTAAGTGGCTGACGTCCCCATTCTGGGCGAAAGCTTCTGTCATCCTAGTCATGACATGGAGGTGGACAGGATACAATATGGTGATTTTTCTAGCAGGGCTGCAAAATATCCCTTCTGATTTATATGAAGCAGCCAGTATAGATGGAGCGGGTAAGGTCAAACAGTTTTTCTGGATTACAATTCCGCAATTAAAGCCGGTCTTCATTTTTACTGTAGTTATGTCAACGATTGGCACGCTGCAGTTATTTGATGAACCATTTATACTTACTGCTGGTGGGCCAAATAATGCAACCACGACAATTACTTTGTATTTATATGAAACTGGATTTAAGTATTTTGAGTTTGGCTATGCATCAGCTATTGCTTACGTCCTTGTTCTTATTACAGCAATCATTTCATGGATTCAGATGAAATTAGTAGGTGACGATGATAAATGATTACTTCAAATAATCTATTAGCTAAAATTGGAATATATAGCTTTTTAATTATAGGTGTGCTCCTTTCTATTGCTCCATTTTATTGGATGTTTGTCGGTTCTACTTTGCAATCAGGCGAAATTTTTCACCTTCCGCCAAAGCTTCTTCCAGGCACAAATTTAGCAGAAAATTTTCAGTCTCTAAGTGAATCAATTGGGATTACAAAAGTATTTTTTAATTCTATGTTCATTGCCCTTACTTATACCGTTGTTAGTACACTTATAAGTGCAATGGCTGGGTATGCTTTTGCTAAATTCCGTTTTAAGGGAGGGAATGGGCTCTTTTTCATCATTTTATGTTCATTAATGATACCTTCCCAAGTGACATTAATCCCGTTATTCGAAATGATGGTTTCATTTAACTGGCTTAATACATATCAAGCAATTATTTTACCAGGATTAGCTGCCCCTTTTGCGATCTTTCTAATGAAGCAAAATATGAAAGCTGTTCCTGATTCAATTATTGAAGCATCACGAGTGGAAGGAGCAGGGGAGTTCAGAATATTCTTCTCCATTATTTTGCCAATGACAAGGCCAGCGTTAGCTGCTGTAGCAATTTTTCAATTTATGGGTCAATGGAACAGCTTATTATGGCCGCTAATTACATTAAATTCAAAAGAAATGTTTACATTGCCTGTAGCTTTATCAAGTTTAATAGGGATGGCACGAATCGATTATGGCCAAGTCATGTTAGGCACAACATTAGCTACTATTCCAATAATTATCTTTTTCCTTTTATTGCAAAAGCATTTTATTTCAGGAATTCTTGGTGGTTCAGTTAAAGAATAACAATTAGGGAGTGTGAAAAATGAATCATGTAAAAAGATGGGAAGATATTCAGATTGATGAAATAAATAGAATGGATGCTCGTGCTCATTATTTAAGCTATCCTTCGCGCAAAGCGGCAGAAACGGGTGACCCAGCCAATACGCATTATTATCAATGTTTAAATGGAACATGGAAATTTGTGTATTTGGAGGCACCGGAATATTGGGAGGAAGGCTTTTATCTAGATGAATTAGATACAACAGAATGGGATGATTTGATTGTTCCAAGTAATTGGCAGCTTCAAGGATACGGAAAAATGCACTATTCAGATCTATGGTATAACTTCCCGATTAATCCTCCATTTGTCCCAACAGATAATCCAACAGGCATCTACCGGAGGGAATTTGAATGGAACCGGCAGGCAGATGGGGAGCAGATCATTCTTCGTTTTCACGGGGTAGATTCGGCATTTGAATTGTACATAAATGGTGTATTTTTGGGCTACAGCAAAGGAGCACGTATTCAAGCAGAGTTTGATATTACAGATAAGATTCGTCAAGGTAAGAACAACATCACTGTTCGTGTGTTTCAATGGTCTGATGGAACCTATTTAGAAGATCAAGATATGTGGTGGCTAAGTGGGATTTTTAGGGATGTAGAATTATATTCTCGTCCCATTGCAGGCTTATATGATCTGACAATCAATACATTATTCGACCAGAAATGGCAGGATGCAGAGCTGCATGTTTCGGTAAAATTAACAAATCAGTTAGGACAGAGAATTGAATATGAATTAATCGACCAAAATGGTGAATGCATTTTTCAACTAGAAGAGGATGCGAATCATCCCATTTGCCAAACCATTTCCTCTCCCTTAAAGTGGAGTGCAGAAACGCCAAACCTTTATCATTTATATATGACAGTAAAGGATAATGAAGGGAAAACAATTGAGGTCATTCATCAGCATATTGGTTTTCGTTCCATTGTTGTTTCAGGAGATACATTCCTTGTCAATGGGGTGGCGATTAAATTAAAGGGTGTGAATCGTCATGACTATAACCCAAAAAATGGAAGGGTTGTGTCAGAAGAAGAGATAGAGCGGGATATTATTATCATGAAGCAACATAATATTAATGCAATCCGCACGGCACACTATCCGAATTCCCCCTGCTTATATGATTTATGTGACCGGTACGGAATGTACGTCATTGATGAAGCAGATTTAGAATGTCACGGATTTGAACTAACAGGAAAGTATGATTGGATCAGCAATGATCCAAAATGGGAATTGGCATACGTATCTCGAATAGAGAGAATGATTGAACGAGATAAAAACCATCCTTGTATTATTATGTGGTCATTAGGAAATGAATCCTCTTTTGGCCACAACTTTAGGTCAATGGCTAAACGCGCGAAAGAAATGGACCCAACTCGACTAGTTCATTATGAAGGGGATAGAGAATGTGAAGTGACAGATGTATACAGTACGATGTATACATGGTTAGAGTCTCATGGAAATAGGCGTACGATGGATCAAATAATAGAAAATAGCAAAAAACCGCATATTCTATGTGAGTATGCACATGCAATGGGGAATGGCCCAGGGAATCTTAAAGAATATCAGGATTTATTTTATAAGTATGATAAACTTCAAGGTGGATTTATTTGGGAATGGTTTGATCATGGGATTGAAACGGTCTCTGAAGATGGAGAAGTGTATTATTGTTATGGAGGAGACTTTGGTGATGACCCAACGAACGGGAATTTTTGTATAGATGGATTAATTATGCCAGATAGTACACCATCACCTAGTTTACTAGAGTATAAAAAAGTCATTGAACCTGTGCAAACAGAGTGCATAGATCTTGAAATGGGTCGATTCAAACTTATCAATCGTTACGATTTTTTAGCACTGGATCAAATGGAATTAACTTTATCCTATTTCGAGGATGACAAACTTTTGGAATCCTCAACAATCGAACTGCCACGTATACAAGGGAGGGAAACAGCCGAGATTCAATTATCGCAAGTGCCGGATATAGGGAAGGTCCAGGGGGCAAAATATTTTCTTGTATTTTCCTATCGATTAAATCAAGATACTCCTTGGGCGAAAAAAGGCCATGAATTAGCAAATGCCTCCTTTATTCTATCTGAAACAGAGAAACAGCTAAAAGAATATGCAGATGGAGAACTTTACACAACAAAAAGCGGAGCATTTATGACAGTACATGGAAGTAAGTTTACAGTTACACTCGATTGTGTAAAAGGTTTGATAAAAGAAGTCACTCGAAATGGCAAGGTCCAGATTGAAAAAGGCCCGCAATTCAATTTCTGGCGCGCGCCAATCGATAATGACATGTATTTGTTAGATGATTACCGTACGAAATATTTCATGCATTTAGGTCATGAGAGAGTAAGAAATATTCAATATGACTTGAAGGATGGCGTATTTGAGTGGCAGACAGATACCTATTATGGCACGACAAATAGCTCCTGGTATTATCAACTTCATTACCAATACAAGATTTATCCAGATGGGGACATAGTATGTAATATTTCAGGGATCGCTTCAGGGATGAAAGAAAATGCCCCAGAAATGATTCCGCGATTAGGTGTTCAACTGCAATTGAATAAGGATTTCACTGATGTACAATGGCGCGGAAGAGGCCCTGGTGAAAGTTACGCAGATTCTAAACAGGCAAACCATATAGGTGTTTATCATAAAAATATTAAGGATTTGTTTGTGAATTATGTGAAACCGCAAGAAAATGGCAATCGCTCTGATTGTGATTGGGTAAGTATAGCTGATCAATCATCAAATGGAATAATTTTCACCACGAATGAAGCCTTTAACTTTCAAGCCTCACATTATGAGGTGCATGATCTTGAAAAGGCGAAGCATACGATTGATTTGAAACCAAGAGACTATGTAGTTCTACACCTCGACAGCCAGCAGAATGGACTTGGCAGTAATTCCTGTGGCCAGAATCAGCTTAAAAAGTATCGCTGTACATTTGAAGATTTTTCTCTGTCATTTAAAATTTCATTCTATTGCTGTGAAGAAACTTCAGCGGTTGAGCTTGGACGGATTGGGTAGAAAGGGAATAAGACATATAATGAATGGGGGCGGCGGAAACTCGTCGTCCTTCATATTCGTCTTGATTCTTAAATAAAAGTTGAGTGTTTGCGTTAATACTTTTAAAATATAGATTAGTTCAACAATTAAATCGTTTTTTAAAGTAGGAGTTTGATAATGGCAACGATTAAGGATATCGCAAAAGAAGCAGGTGTTTCGATTGCAACCGTATCTCGTGTATTAAATTATGATTCAACTCTATCAGTTAGCGATGAAACGAAAAAGCGAATTTTTGAAGCTGCGGAAAAGCTGGATTATAAGAAGAAGACAAGTATTCGTAAACCTGATATTGGGAAAATTGCAATCTTTCAATGGCATACAGAAAAAGAGGAGCTAGAAGATTTATATTATATGTCGATTCGGTTAGGGGTAGAGAACCGAAGCCGACATTATGGGATAGAGATTGTTACATTCTATCAAGATAGTTTTGATAAATGGAAAGATGAAGATATTAAAGGAATCATTGCAATTGGAGAGTTCAGTCTTGAACAGATCAATCAATTGACATCAATTACGGATAATATTGTTTTTGTCGATTGCTCACCTGATCAGGATCATTTGGATTCTATTGTGGCTGATTTAGGAAGAGCAACAGTAAGAGTCTTAGATTATTTTATTGATAAAGGGCATAGGGAGATTGGCTTTATTGGCGGAAGAGAGATGGCAGAGGATCAAACTACCTCTATTGAAGATTCAAGAGAGGCAGCATTTAAGCGCTATCTTGCCGAAAAGGAACTATTAAATGACAGATACATATATACAGGCAAGTTTTTAGTTGACCACGGCTACTCTTTAATGAAGATGGCCATCAAAGAACATGGGAATAAGCTTCCAACAGCATTCTTAGCTGCAAATGACACATTGGCGGTAGGTGTTTTAAGGGCGCTCCTTGAAGAAGGGATTGCTGTACCAGATCGGGTAAATGTTATAGGGATGAATGATATTAGTGTATCGAAATATGTTTTCCCGACTTTAACCACAGTCAAAGTCCATACGGAATTGATGGGGGAAACAGCCGTAGATACAGTGTTAGAGAGAATAGAAGGCAGGAAAATTGCCAAAAAAATTAATATTGCTACTGAACTTGTTATTAGGAATAGCAGTTTCTAAGAGAGTGGAAGGAATGAAACTAGTCAAGAAAAGGGCGAATTCAAAGAACTGATAAAAGGCAGACTTTCTAATAAAGTCTGCCTTTTATCTAGTATATTAATTAAATTAATTAACTATGGGTATGTGTTATAATAAGAGAAATGTTAGTTTTGTGGAGGATTTTCGATGCAGCGTGGTACATTCAAATTAATGAAGTCAGTAAATAAATCAATCGTGTTGAATAAAATTCGTTTATCTGAGCCAATCTCACGAGCACAGATTGCGAAAGAAACAAGTCTAACTCCCCCAACGGTCAGCAGTATTGTTAAAGAATTAATCGATCAGGGATTAGTTAGGGAAAGCACGCTTGGTCACTCAAGTGGAGGACGCAAACCGACTATGCTCCATATTCATACAAGTGCTTTTTATGTCATAGGGATAGATGCGGGACCGGAGAAAGTCGAATGTATCCTTACTGATTTAACAGGTAAAACTATAGAGCGAAATTCTCGTTTGCTATCAAAACCTATCACAAATGAACAGTTTCTTTCTATTTTAAAGGAAAGTATTCGTGAAATTTTACAAATATCAAATATGAATCGAGATAAAATTATTGGAATCGGGATCGCTATGCATGGGGCAGTAGATATAGAAACAGGCACTTCACTTGTGGCCCCGATATTAAACTTAAGAAATATACCAATAAAAGCAGCACTGGAAGAGGAATTTAACCTAACGATTAAAGTGGAAAATGATGCACGTGCAATGGCATTAGGAGAATCATGGTTTGGTGGACATGGTGAGGTAGATAGCATGGTAGCGGTGAATATTGGACGTGGGGTAGGGGCCGGAGTGATCATGAATGGAAAATTATATCATGGGGCCCAGGGAATTGCTGGTGAGCTTGGTCATATGACGATAGATATTAATGGAGACGTTTGTGAGTGTGGAAATCAAGGCTGTCTGCAAACGCTTGTAAGTGGTTCTTCGATTGCAAAAAGAGCAAGAAAGCAGGTAACAAAAGGTGAATTAACTGCCAAAGAAATATTTGAGTTTGCGCAAAATGGAAATGCAGATTGCGTTCATTTACTACAGGAAACAGGTGAAATGATCGGAATCGGTTTAACCAATTTAATTCATCTCGTTAACCCGAGTAAAATTGTCTTGGGTGGGGGAGTGATGAAAAGTGAAAAATTTATTATGCCAGCCCTCCTCGAAACAATTCAGCAAAGGAGCTTAACAACTGAGGCGAAAAAGACAAAAGTGACCGTCACAAGGTTGGGAGACGATGTAACATTGTTGGGAGCCGTTGCATTACTGTTGGATGAATTATTTGATCCATTGGGGAAAATAGGCTGACCTATATTTAAAGGGTCCAGCCTATTTTTTTGTTTGATATGCTCAATGAAGCGATGGAAACCACTAATGCTTTAGTTTAAAAGAAAATACCGTCTGCTTTTCATACTTTTCTCCAGATTTTACTATTACACTTGGAAACCCCTGATGATGGAGGGATGCTGGTGAAGCTTGGGTTTCAAAGCAAATACCAAGGTATTTCCGCGAGGGGCCCTCTCGTAATGTCCATTCCGTATCCATCGCATTCGAGGTATACATGACCATTCCAGGTTGATCGGTTTTTACTGACATCACGCGCCCGCTGCTTGGATCTTCTAATGTTGCCATCGCTTCTGCTAACTTATTGTCAAAAATGAAATAATGATCATACCCATTTCCGACAATCCTATTTTGCATAAAGGTACTGTTAAAACCAGTGCCTAGGACAAGACCACTATTACGAAAATCAAAGGGAGTCTCATTAACATCAACGAGTTTTCCAGTAGGAATCAAGTCTTCATTTAATTCAGCAAACCTGCTGCTTGCAATTGTAACATGATGATCTTGGATTGTATTTTTTAAATTTCCACTCAAATTAAAATAAGAGTGATTTGTCAATGTAAGGGGAGTCGTTTGATCACAAGTTGCAGCATAATCAAGAGAAAGCTGGTTCTTATTATTTAGTGTATAGGTTATTATCATCTCTAGATTACCAGGATATCCAGCTTCACCATTGACACTTTTATAGGTTAGTTTTAAACCAATTGCATCTTGTGTTTGAAAAGGGACAGTATCCCATATAACTTGGTGAAACCCATTAGGGCCTCCATGCAAATGATTCTTTCCATTATTAGCTGCTAGTGGGTAGGTTCTATTTTCCACTTTAAAGGAAGCGCCTTGAATTCTGCCGGCAACTCTCCCGATGATTGCACCGAAATAATGAGGGTTAGATTCATAGTCTCGATAATCACGATACCCAAGGACGACATTTTCAATGTTCCCTTTTTGATCTGGAACCATAATTTTTGTAATGATACCGCCGTAGTTCAAGACATTCATGGAAATACCACTATCATTCGATAATGTATATTCCTTCCATTTTCCATTCGTTACTCTTGTCGTTATTCTCATCATTCTTCCACCTATTTGTTCAAAGCATGAATGAATCTCTTAAATGCTTCATGTTCTTTAAATACTCCAGCATCTTCAAGGCATCTTACAAATTTCTTTCCAAGCTCGTCTAGTAAGATGGAATCTGCCTGTTCCTTGTTCAATCGAGTTCCATACTTTGCTTTCAATTGCTTAGCCCATTCAGAATGATAGTCGGCGACTTGATTGGATGTTCCTAATAAGACTTTCTGAATATCAGTTATTTCTTCCTTTAATCTTGGTGGCAGTACAGCTAGCCCCATGACTTCAATTAGCCCGATATTTTCCTTCTTGATATGATGAACATCTGCATGTGGATGGAAGAGACCAAGCGGGTGTTCGGAAGTCGTTCGGTTGTTTCTTAGAACCAAATCAATCTCGAAAATTCCATCACGATTTCGTGCGATAGGAGTAATGGTGTTATGTGGCGTATCCTCTGTATATGCTAGGATATTTGCTAGCCTATCAGAATACCCTCTCCAGGTTTGCAGGATGTTATCAGCTGCCTTGACAAGGGGACGGATATTCGTTGCCCGTAAGCGAATGACAGACATCGGCCATTTAATGACAGAGGCTTTAATAGCTGGATAATCCTTTAAATCAAAGGAAAAATCATCCACCGCTCGAGTCATTGCGAATTCATAGTTTCCGCCTTGGTAATGATCATGACTTAAAATAGAGCCTCCGACAATGGGTAAATCGGCATTTGACCCTATAAAGTAATGGGGGAATTTCTCAGTAAAAGTTAGTAATCTTTCAAATGCCTCTCGACCTATTTTCATCGGACGGTGTTCCTCGGAGAATAAAATACAGTGTTCGTTATAGTAAACATATGGTGAATACTGCAAATACCAACTCTCCCCTAACAGAGGGACACGAATGACTCGGTGATTGGCGCGTGCAGGATAATTAGTTCTTCCTGAATATCCTTCGTTTTCTATACACAAAAGGCATTTTGGATAATTGTTTGCATGCTTCATCTTAAATTCCCGCTTAATTTGCTCAGGGTCCTTTTCGGGCTTGGATAAATTGATCGTAATATCCATTTGACCGTATTGGGTATCAACTTTAAAGGAAATATTTTTCGCGATTCGATTTAGCTGGATGTAATTATTGTTTTTGCTCAGGTTGTAAAAATAATCGGTCGCGGCGAGTGGTGAATCCTTATATTTTTGCTCGAATGCTGCATTGACAACGGAAGGCATTGGTACAAAGCAATTCATAATATTGGCTGCAAGTATTTCCTTGTCATCAAAAACATTTTGGATCACGTTTTCATCAATTGCATAAGTGATGATCTTTTCAACAAGATTTGGGATAGTATCCATGCTGATTGAGTCGACAGCTTCTGGAAAGTTTTCCAAGCCTAGTAAACTCATCAATCGGTTTCGAACAAAAAATTGATCGGCTGGTTCAATTAACTTTACTTCCAAAGCCTTCTGAATGAGTCCTTCTATATACTGATAAATCATCCGTTAACTTCCTTATCATAGCCTTTTAGGTGAGTGGAGTGCCGCTTCCATGCATCTTTAATCATTTTTGTAACGGAGGTTCGGGTTAGATTCCAGCCTAATACTAATTTTGCTTTTTCTGAGCTAGCTATAACCATATTCTCCCCTTGATCTAGTAATTGATAGACTGCGTGGGAGCCGATATAACCAGCTCCACCCAAAACGAATACACTCATATTAGCACTCCTCTAAGATTTCTTTTGCGCCGTCACCGATTGAAGCAGTGTAAAAGGCTGCGTCATAGCCAATCTTTTCTTTATAAATCGAGTTAATAGTATATTTAAACTCATTTACTTTCGCTTTTTTAACAATGGCAATTGCACAGCCGCCAAAGCCAGCACCTGTCATCCGTGCGCCTAAAACAAAATCTTGTTCCCAAGCAGTCTGTACAATCGTGTCAAGCTCAAGACCTGTAACTTCATAATCATCCCTTAATGATCGATGCGATTCATTCATTAATTTTCCAAAATGATGGAGATCCCCTTGTTGTAGTTTTTCCAGTGCGTCTAACGTTCTGGCGTTTTCGTATATAGCATGCTTTGCCCGCTTTTGATTGATCTCATCACGAATAAGATGTTTATGTATCTCAAATTCTGCTGGGGTTAACTCGCCTAAACTACTAATAGAAAGTTTCTGCTGTAAATCACTTAATGCCTGTTCACATTGGATTCGCCGCTCGTTATATTTCGACCCAGCTAATGTGCGGCGTTTATTCGTATTGATAACCATAATGACATAATCTTTCAATCCGATGGGTGCATATTTGTATTCTAATGTTTGACAGTTTAATAGGATTGCATGATCTTTTTTGCCCATACCGATGGCGAATTGGTCCATAATCCCACTGTTCACTCCAATATAATGATTTTCAACCTTTTTTCCAAGGCGAATCATTTCAATCCGATCAATTTTTAAATCAAATAATCCATTTAGTAAAACACCTGTTGCCAGTTCAATTGATGCCGAAGAGGAAAGGCCAGCGCCATTTGGGATATTTCCATAAAATAGGATGTTAGCACCTTGAAGAATTTCACAGCCTGATTCTTGCATAAATAGAGTCATTCCTTTAGGATAGTTAGCCCAGCTGTCCTTTTCATTAAAAGCTAATTCAGTTAAATTGCATTCAATCACACCGGTTTCTGGGAAATTCAACGAATAAAAACGTATCTTTTGATCATCCCGTTTGATTCCTAGTGCATATGTTCCATAAGAGATAGAGGCTGGGAAAACATGACCGCCGTTATAATCTGTATGCTCGCCGATTAAGTTAATTCTTCCAGGAGCAAAAAAGGTTCTAGGAGTCTTTGTCGTATGAAAAATCGACTGAAACTCACCTATTAAATTGGCTGTTGGGCTCATTTATGCTGCCTCCTTAATGAGAAGCAAAGGGACGGTTCTCTTGCTTCATTATCTTAATAACTTAATTAATTAATTTAATTAAGTTATATAAAGTTTACTACTTTTTATTCGAAGACGCAATCATTGTAAGGGGTGGGGACAATTGGGTTTGTTGGTGGCATATAGCTAGATTGCTTATCGGTTCAGATTATCAATTAATGCTGCTGAAGAGAATGGCACTTGGAGCACTCTTGCTTCTCGCAGCAGACACAGGTGTGCGAAAGCCTCACCGCTAATCCTTGTTGCCCCCAATACAAACGAAGTAAATTCGTTATATCTCAGGTGAAAAAAATGGTGATAAAAAGCAATTGGTACTATATCAATTGCTTTTTATTTTGCATATTTTCCTGAAAAAATCTTCAAGATTATCTAAGCAAATTCGGTTTTGAGCAGGGATTCTTTCCCTCAACCAAACCATTAGAATAATCCGCCTTTCTTTATTTTCATTTATTTTAAAATCTTCATTTCTACCTAGGGAGAAACTCCATATATATAAAAGTAAAAGCTTACAGGGGTAGAAATCATTGGACAAACAAAATAGTCGATTTAGATGGATTGTATTTGCTTCTGTTCTGCTGACTTATTTATTAATGGCGAGCCAGCGAACGGCGCCAGGCTTGATTACAGACCAAGTGATGAGGGATTTTAGTGTAACCGCTTCAACGATCGGGCTACTGACAAGTATTCAATTTTTTGTATACACTGGTTTGCAGGTTCCTATGGGAATATTAGCTGATCGATATGGACCTAATTTTTTTCTAATTATTGGTGCCATTCTTACGGGCGTAGGTACAATCATTTATAGTCTGGGTACGAATGAATTGGTGCTGTTTATTGCTAGAATCCTAACGGGTACGGGGGATGCAACGATCTGGGTCAATATGGTGCTGATTTTGGGGCAATGGTTTAAAGTGAAGGAATTTGTTCGCTTAATTGGCATAGCGGGAATGACTGGAAGTCTTGGCTTCCTTTTGGCGACTGTTCCTTTTTCAGCATGGATTCATTTACTTGGCTGGAGGGCAGCATTTTTTTCTGCTGGACTTCTATTATGTCTTTGTGGAATTCTTCTTTATTATGTACTCATACAAAAGCCAAAACAAATTCTTCTTAGCGAATCGGTCTCAGTCAAGAAGAAGCTGCAACGTGAAAAAACATCGGTTTTATTGCGCAGAATATTATCGAGTCGGCAGGCATGGGCATTATTCTTTTGTCATTTTGGTGTTGTCGGCGCATATGTAGGGTTTATCGGTTCATGGGCTGTGCCCTATGGCATGAATGTATATGGCATGACACGTTCAGCTGCCAGTCAGCTCATAATGTTTGGTCTTATCGGGGCACTTATTGGTGCACCTCTGATGAGCTGGATTTCAGGCCGATTGGCAACACTTAAACGGCCCTACGTTGTTGTGCATATCACTATATTATTGAGCTGGTGTACTTTTTTATTTTTTAAAGGAAATCCGCCAGTTGTGATGCTTTATATGCTTTTCTTTCTAATTGGTTTTGGGTATGGAGCTAGTGCCTTAACCTTTGCTGTTGTACGCCAGACTTTTCCGATAGAGGAGGCAGGCGTTGTCTCTGGTGTTGCCAATACGGGTGGATTTCTAAGTGCAGTCTTGCTGCCGAGTATTTTTGGAATGGTGCTGGATCATGTTCAGTCTGCTTCAAGTGGTGTCAGTAATGGATATTATTACGGGTTCATCACTCCAGTAATTTTCTCCATCATTGGCTTGATTGGAGTCATATCTATAAAGGAAGGAAGTCGGGAAACAGATCAATCCTGGGCAAAGAATTCAAGGGCATAAACTCCGAATAGGGGGATGTACATGGTAAATATTTTTTTACTTGATGGACAATTCATGTGGAATATACCATTGTTAGTAAGCTTTCTAGCAATTGCAATTCTATATTCACTAATGGTACATCATTTGACAGAAATAAAGATGTATCATAAGCAGCCATTGTACTTTTTCTTTAGTATAGGGTTGTTATACTTAACTATCGGCAGCCCTCTAACAACAATAAGTCATTTGTCGTTTAGTTTACACATGATCCAAATGAGTATTTTATACTTTGTTATCCCGCCAATGCTATTATTAGCGATACCTGGAAATTTATTTAATAGGATAAAGAAGTTCACGATTATAGACAAATTAAGCAAATGGACATTATCCCCAAGGGTCGCATTAATTGTTTTTTCTATATTATTTTTTATGTACCATTTGCCTTTTCTTTTAAAGATCTTTTCATTAGACTCATACATTCACAATGGATATATGCTTTTGTTATTTCTTTTGTCACTATATATGTGGTGGCCATTAGTATCACCTGATCCGAAGAAAAGATTTAGTGAGAGGAGAAAAAAACGATATGTCGTTCTGAGTGGCGTTTTATTAATGCCAGCTTGTTTATTTTTCATATTTAGCGCTTTTATCGATGGAATAAACAATCCCTTCCTTGCACAAATTACAGCTCATCTTTGTATTCCCTCTCAATCTATTTCCTTCAATATCCTTCCACCTCCATTTAATACAAAATATGATCAAGTAATGGCAGGCTTTATTATGTTTGGAATGCACAAAATTGCTTTAAGGGTATCATCCCAGAACAGAAGGGAAGGAACAGACGCTCAGGTGAAGAAATTCGGTTAATGAATGTATGAAAGAGACCAAACCTCAATTGGATTTGAGGTTTGGCTTTTTTTTTAATCTATCACCACTATTTGAATACTAGAGAAATGGTTCTAAAGCTTACCTTTGTTTAATAGAATATATTAATTTGAAGTCAAAGAAAGAGGTGAAAATAGGAGCATGAATGAAACAAACCATTTAGAGATAAAAGGCATGCATTGTGCAGCTTGTGCTGCAAGAATAGAAAAAGCAGTCTCAAAAATAGAAGGGGTACAGGAAATACACGTAAATTTAGCAACTGAAAAGGGTCGTGTCACATATAGTAATAAATTGACAAATATGAATGAAATTATTAATAAAATTAAAAAAATTGGTTTTGATGCGGAAATTGATAGGAAGAGTAACCGTCAGTCAGAAATAGAAAAAATGAGAGATATTACGATACTTAAGTGGAAGTTTGTACTATCTGTGCTGTTAACCATTCCTTTGGCATGGGCTATGGTTACTCACTTTAAGTGGGCTTCTTTTATTAAAGTGCCAGATTTATTTATCAATCCGCTATTCCAATTTGCGATTACCATTCCCATTCAGTTTATTATCGGGTTCCAATTTTATGAAAGGGCTTGGAAATCATTAAAAAGCGGAAGTGCCAATATGGATGTCTTAGTTGTGTTAAGTACTTCAGCAGCCTTTTTTTATAGTCATTATGTAACTTTCACAAATATAAATACACTAGGAAGCACTCATTCGATTGAATTGTTTTATGAAACAAGTGCATTCATTATTACATTTATTTTGTTGGGGAAATTTCTTGAAGCTAGAACGAAAATGAGAACAACTGAGGCAATTAAGAAACTTTACCAATTACAAACAAGAACAGCAAGATTGTATGTAAATGGAATGGAATATCAGTCCCCCGTTGATAAGATCGTACCTGGGGATGTAGTAATCATTAAATCCGGTGAAAAGATATCCATTGATGGACAAGTTATTGAAGGATATTCCATGATCAATGAATCCTTATTGACGGGAGAAAGCATACCAGTTGAGAAAGGAATAGGTGCTGATGTGTATGCAGGGACAATGAATCAGAACGGAACATTGAAAATAAGTGTCACGAAAAGAGAATCAGAGACTGCTTTGGCACAAATCATTCGTATTGTTGAGGAAGCTCAAAGCTCAAAGGCGCCTATTCAACATATAGCTGATAAAATTACAGGTGTTTTCGTACCAGTAATTATTTTGATTTCATTAGTTACTTTTTTTCTGTGGTATCTAGTAATTGAACCAGGAGTTGTTAGTGAAGCAATTGAAAAAATGATTGCGGTATTAATTATCGCCTGTCCATGTGCCCTTGGATTGGCAACTCCTACATCTGTAATGGTTGGGAGTGGACGAGCAGCTCAGGCAGGTATTCTCTTTAAGGAGGGAAAATATCTAGAGGTTCTCGGCAAAAGCAACACAATCGTACTAGATAAAACCGGAACGATTACAAAAGGAGAGCCTGTAGTCACTGACGCATATATCGATCATGGCAGCGTACGTGAGTTTTGGGAGATAGCAGGTGCTGTCGAAGGAGATTCGAGTCATCCTATTGCTAAAGCAATTGTAAAAGAAACGAAAAAAAGAGGATTAACGAATCCTATTCCAAGCCAAGTACTTTCAATCCCTGGGTATGGGATCAAGGCAACTGTAAATGGAAAAAAAGTATTAATCTCTAATCCTGGTTATTTTAATAAAAATAAATTATATATTCCCCATAGAGCTGATAGGGAAATTAAAAGACTGGAACAAGAAGGAAAGACAGTAATGATCGTAGCGATTAACAATCTAGTTGCCGGGGTTATTGCTGTTGCCGATGAAGTTAAACCATCGTCCAAGAGTGCAATTACTGGCTTGAAGGAGATGGGAATGGTGGTCATCATGCTAACAGGTGACAACAAGGAGGCTGCCATGGACATTGCTGAAAAGACGGGAATCGAAAATGTTCAGCCGCATGTCACCCCAAAGAGCAAAGCAGAAATTATCAAGCGCCTGCAGAACGAAGGGAAAAATGTTGTTATGGTTGGAGATGGGATTAATGATGCACCTGCCTTAACAGTTGCTGATATCGGAATTGCAATGGGGACAGGATCCGATATAGCAATTGAAGCTGGTGATATTACTGTTATTAAAGGGGACTTAAGCAAGGTTGTAGAAGCAATTAGGATCAGTAAAGCAACAATGACTAATATTCGGCAAAACTTTGTATGGGCATTTCTCTATAATATTATAAGTATCCCATTTGCGATGTTCGGTCTCTTAGCACCATGGCTGGCTGGTGCGGTTATGGCTTTCAGTTCTGTGTCAGTTGTACTTAACTCTCTCAGATTACAAAAATACAAAATTTAAAAGGGATAAGGCTGCATTTTTTCATAAAAATAAATGCTCTAAGTAGATTGGAACCGCTGTGAAAATTAGCATCACACTTATTTATACAAGTAAATATTTGTTGATCAGAATTAAGTCCTACTATACCCGCTTATCCCCAATAAAAAGAGACCGTCTGCTTCGATCACACGGTCTTTTCTTTATCCTTAGTCAATACAACTAGCTGATCCCCTTCATCTATAGAAAATCCTTTTTTCATTGTCACAAAAGTAAGGATGTCATTCTTTTTCTTTATGAAAAGGGGCGTGACTCCTTCTGGAAGCATGTCTTTTTGGATTTTATCCTTTTTATTAATCTTGATGGATTTTAAATAATAACCAATATTGATTTTTCTGTTTAGCTCTGTAAAGGGGGAATCCTCTCCAAATAACAAGTGAGCCTTAAGGGCTATCGGCAGTTCCTCATGGTTCAATTGATTATTTTGCTTAACAGGCAAAGCGAAGGTGTTCTGGTAACCGAACTCTGGAATATGGGACTGGCAAACGAGCGCATTGTAGGCTGCATCTCCCGTCATCGCCAGGAGTGTCTCATACTGTGTGAGGTCGATATCGTACTGTGTATGTTCAGCAAGGATTTCCCCTTTATGCGTACGAATGCCTTTCATTTCGGCAGAACATAGACGGTCTCCTGAGGAATCAATAATGATGACAGGGATGCCCATTTGTTTGATTTGATCTGCTAAAGCAACCGAAAAGCTGCTTGCCCCAACAATAAGAATCCCAGGTGATTCTGTGCTGGCAAGGCCGAGTCTTTTTGCAATGGGGCCAATTGTGAATCCATGTGCACAAACGGTGATGATTACGAGTGCAAAGGTTAACGCTATCAGAATGCTTGCCTCCTCATAACCATCCTCTAGGAGGATTGAAGCGAAATACCCGGAAACGGTTAATGCAACGATTCCCCTCGGAGCAATCCAGCCAATCAGCAGCTTTTCCGCAATGGTCAGCTCAGTGCCAATTGTAGATATCCAAATCGATAACGGTCGGACAAGGAACAGCATCACTAGTACAAATCCAATAATCGGAAGTTCGAGTACATCAGTCAGTATTTCTCTTGTTAACGATGATGTTAGTAATATAAAAATCGTAGAGGTTAGTAGTACTGAGATGTTTTCGACGAAATGACTGATGCTTCCAATGGACGATACATATTTTTTAGTCCGTCCTAGGGTGAGTCCCATGACCGTCACTGATAGCATGCCAGTTTCATGCATGACCACCTCGCCGACGGTAAAGCAAATCAGCACAAAGGATAGAATAATTGGAGACTTTAAGTATTCTGGAATAAGTCCCTTGCCAACCATGATACTGACTGCAAAGCCAATTACGTATCCAAGTAAGACTGCGATTAATGCGCCTATAAAGAAAGTCCACAGATGGTGGTAATGAATGTTTTCATTTGTCATTACTTTTATGACTTGATAAGCAAAAAGGGCTAATAATGGGCCTGCAGGGTCAACAATGATTCCTTCCCATTTTAGGACGGCCGCTGTACGGGGCTTTAATTTTGCCTGTCTAAGCAGCGGAATGATGACGGTAGGTCCAGTTACGACAAATAATCCGCCAATAATAAAGGAAATTTCGAGATTTAATCCAGCAATAAAATGGGCAGCCAGCGAGCCGCCAACCCAGGCTAAAAAAGCACCGCCTGTGACAATTCGGAATACCGACTTAGAAATTCCTTTTATTTCACGAATATCAAGACTTGAGCTTCCTTCAAACAAAATTATAGCGACTGCAAGAGAAATCATTGGGCTATATAGTTCACCTAAAGCCTCTTTTGGATTTATTAAGCCCAAGACTGGCCCAATCAGTAAACCAGCAATTGACATAATGACAATCGATGACCACTGGATTCGCCATGCCAGCCATTGCGAAAAGATGCCAAGTGCGAGAATGACGGTAATTATAATCAAAGCTGCTTGTTCCATTCCTTCACCTCATGGAGTCTAGGTTTATCTATTGTTAAGGTATCCCAAATTATAGAAAAAAGTTTAACAAAAAGAGTATTTTTTAAAAATATAAAAGTTACCCTCATGATGGGAAAGAATATGGCTATGAATGTATCCGCTAAGTATGATCACACATATAGAAATGACACAGAGTTTGTATTGAAAGACGCATAAATTTAAATGAACTTGGAATGTTGTAGCGATGTTTAAAATATGTTCCTGTATGGGTAAATAAGTACACGTTACTACATTATTCTTTTGAATGGTATGAGTTGTTATAAAGGAAGTCTATCCTGCATAAACAAGGAGAAATAATTCTATGATTAAATTTGAAAATGTGTCAAAAAGATATTCAGATGGAACAATTGCTGTTGACTCATTAGAATTTGAAATTCGGCAGGGGGAGTTTTTTGTTCTTATTGGACCAAGTGGGTGTGGAAAAACAACAACTTTAAAAATGATCAATCGGTTGATTGCTCTATCGGATGGCACGATTTCCATTAATGGCAAAAAAATAAGTGAGTACGATATCCATGAGTTAAGATGGAATATTGGCTATGTACTTCAGCAGATTGCTCTATTTCCACATATGACGATTGGGGAAAATATTGCGATTGTTCCTGAAATGAAAAAATGGCGAAGGGAAAAGATCAAAAAAAGAATATATGAACTTTTGGATATGGTTGGATTAGACCATGAAATATATGCAAACAGAAAACCAATTGAACTATCTGGCGGTCAACAACAAAGAGTCGGTGTTGTACGTGCCCTTGCTGCTGATCCTGAGATTATTTTAATGGATGAGCCGTTTAGTGCTTTGGACCCAATAAGTCGTGTAAAGCTTCAAGATGATTTGTTAGATTTAAAGAAAAATCTTAAAAAGACGACAGTTTTTGTTACTCATGATATCCAAGAGGCTTTAAAATTGGCAGATCGAATCTGCATAATGAACGAAGGGAAAATTGTTCAAATAGGAACTCCGGATGAACTAGTTACTGACCCAGTCAATGATTTTGTAAAAGAATTTGTAGGCGGTAAATATGGAAAACGGACGAATGATATTAAATTGGAAGATTTACTTCATACAGCAAATGTAGCTGAAATAGGGGAAGAATCATCAGTTATTGTACCTTCATCAACTCCTGTTCAGGAGATTCTGGAAATCTTGTATGAACATGAGCAACTAGCTATAGAAGAGAATGGCAATCTTATCGGGTATATTGATCGCAGGTCAGTCATGCAATATGTATCTGCTAAATTACAGAAAGGGGTCTGACAATGAAAGAGTTTACTCATGTCTTACAAGAAAGAAAAGATGAACTAATACGTGCATTATTGGAACATATCCAGATTTCTTTTATCGCCCTTTTCTTTGCAGCAATAATCGCTATTCCCCTGGGAATTTATTTAACTAGGCATAAAAAGGCAGCAGAAGGGATCATCGGAATCACATCTGTCATACAGACTATTCCTTCATTGGCTTTACTAGGTATTCTTATTCCCATGTTCGGGATTGGAAGAATGCCAGCCATCATCGCTTTAGTTGCCTATGCTTTATTACCAATCCTAAGAAATACTTATACAGGAATAAAGGAAGTTGATCCTTCATTAGTCGAAGCGGCCAGAGCGATGGGAATGAATCCAAGATATAGATTAATAAAGGTTGAGTTACCGCTTGCAATGCCAATCATTATGGCTGGTATCCGGACAGCGATGGTATTGATTGTGGGAACAGCTACCCTTGCAGCTTTGATCGGGGCTGGCGGACTTGGTGATATTATTCTTTTAGGTATTGATAGAAATAATACAAATCTTATCCTTCTTGGTGCAATCCCTGCAGCTTTACTTGCCATCCTTTTTGATTATTTACTTAAGAAATTTGAACTTCTATCATTTAAGAAAGCCTTTGTTACAGTTGGTTCAATTGGATTATTGGCGTTAATAATCATTGTGTATCCTTTAATTGTCCATCAAGACCAAAAGGTAGTTATTGCTGGAAAACTTGGTTCAGAGCCTGAAATTTTAATCAATATGTATAAAATATTAATTGAAGAGGAGACAAATATTCAAGTGGAATTAAAACCAGGTCTCGGCAAAACCTCCTTTGTTTTTAATGCACTTAAATCAGGGAGCATTGATATTTATCCAGAGTTTACTGGAACAGCCATTTCTGAGTTTTTACAGGAAACAGCCAAAAGTACTGATCGTGAAGAAGTCTATCAACAAGCAAAAGAAGGTTTATTGGAGCAGTTCCATATGGTCATGCTGAAACCAGTGCAATTTAACAATACCTACGCATTGGCAGTACCAAATGATTTTGCTGATCAAAATGGGCTAGAAACCATTTCCGATTTGAAAGGCATAGAGGATAAAATAACTGCAGGATTTACATTGGAGTTTTCCGATCGTGAAGATGGGTATTTGGGTATCCAATCCCTTTACGGCCTTCAGTTTCCAAAACTTGTAACGATGGAACCGAAATTACGCTATGTGGCAGTTGAATCAGGTGAGATCAACTTAGTTGATGCCTATTCTACGGATAGTGAGCTGCGGCAATATAATCTTAAAGTATTGGAAGATGACCAATTCTTATTCCCGCCATACCAGGGTGCCCCCTTATTAAATGAAGCAACCGCTCAAAAGTATCCTGAAATTGTGGATGCTTTAAATAAATTAGCTGGAAAAATAACGGATAATGAAATGAGAGAAATGAATTATCAAGTCAATGCAGAAGGGAAAAGCCCTTTTGAGGTTGCGGAGAATTACTTGGCAAAACAGGGGTTAATAAATTAAGTGGGATATGGGGACAAGAATCTTGTCCCACATCATTTTTTTGCATTTAGGCTCCTAATAATCTTGAAGTGAAGTAACGAAATTCATCGGGTTTCGTTACTTTTTCTATGAAAAAAGTATTCAATCACTTAAGTTTTTTACTTAGGAAGTGGGGGATCAAATATGTCCATAAGAAAATGTACAAACAATAGATAAAAGTCATGCTGCCCAAGACTCCATTTATGGACGGGTAATAAGGTGAAGGCACTATGTTAAAAATAAAAGACCAGGTAAGTGACCTTCCATGCTGATGAATGATGCTATCGTTTAAATAGGCTGAAAGTTCAATGCCTTGGAAGATCAAAGCCCATAAAAGATTGATTTAGGGAATCTCCCCAAGAAAATAACAATAACGAATGGGTAAATCAAAAAAGCTATAGCAGTAGCAATGATCGTATGTGTAGGAAGAATAAGGTGGTCAATCAAAAACAGGACGGAATCCCCAAACTCTATGATCGTGAAGGAACGAAGCATAAATCAGATCCCCTATTATCCAAAATAATAAAGTTGAGTAAAATTCATTCAAGCGTCTCCAAACACAAAAATAAACGAACAACGATAAAAAATAAAACAAACAATGTTTGCAAAGAATCTCCCAAAGAAATGGATTTCGTTTATTTAGTAGAAAGATGGATGTAAATAAGGGAACTGATATACAAAATAGTGTTATGTTGTCAAATTATTTATCAACTAAAATTGATGACCAAAATTAATCTTCCGGCTTTGCGAAAAACCAGGTACAAAATGTGCGAGTAAGATAAAACGAAAGACAAATTGTTATCCAAGATATATACCATTCCCAGTGTATATATTTGATGAGATCGGTGTTTTTTTCGATAATGACCTCACCGAGAGTCAATATTGAAGTGAAGGTGATATAATACCCCAGCTTAATAAAAATCCTTCGATTATGGGGATACCATACAGTAAAGATAGCGCATGTGACAGGAAATGCATAATACTCATATGTGAAGCTCGTCCGATTGATTGAAGCAAATAATCGAACAGGATATTCAAGCAGCTCTAACTCTACGACTACTAAACCTATTAGGAAAGTAATAATCTGTTTGAACAAGAAAGCGACTGTAGCTAGACGAATTTTATTTTTTGGAATGAGGAATAGAATTCCAGTTGACAATGCATACACAGATAATAAGAGCCACCATTCAATTCTCACTAGGTCTCCCGCCGTTCTGCTTGAAAAAAGGCTTTGTCCTTAAAGAACCAATTACAGCAGACTTGACTTACGCAAAAGAGAAGCCCAATGTAAATCCACATCCCGTACCACGTCAAGTATCCATATTCTAATAAATCTGTATATCTCTCGATACCAATATCAAAAAGTGTAAGCACAGAGATCCAAACAAAAAAGTATTTGAATCTAGCCCATGCAGATCCCCTTACTCTTCTTTTGACGTAAAATATGGAAAACATTACAGGATAAAAAAAGTAATTGATTGTAATGGAGAGATCTGTCGCTTTTGGAAATTCCCGGACAGGCGCACTTAATAAGCCATATTTAAAAGAAGGCATATCACAAAGCCAGATGAATGCTTGAAATATCATAAGTGCCAAGAATCCTTTACGACGTTCTTTGCGGGGAATAAACAGAATGAAGCTAATAAAGCCGAAAATCCACATGGCGGCCAGGATAAAATATTCTATCTTCATGTCTTAGAAACTCCACTTCTCGATAGGATAATAATTACTTATCAATAAAAGTATTTTCTGTTTGTTTAAATCATATTCATCAACGACTTTTAGCTTAGAGCAAGATTCTAAAAAAATTCAGGGATTTTTTCAGACGGAGAAGATTAGATTTATCTGGACATGCAGAGTGTATATCAGATAATAAAAGGTAGGTATACCATATATAGAGGATTAAAAATAGAAAATGGAATGAAATTGGAGGGATTGTAATGTCAAAAGAAAAAAGTTTAAGAGTATGTGAAAAAGGCCATACGTTTTATAAAAGCAGCGAATGTAAAAGTTGTCCTACCTGTGATAAAGAGAATAAGCCTCAAAGTGGATTTCTTTCTAAGCTGAGTTCACCTGCTAGAAATGCGTTGGTTCATAAAGGGATTGACACCTTGCAAGAACTATCTAATTACACGGAAAAAGAAATTTTAAAACTCCATGGGATTGGACCAGCTTCTTTACCAATTCTAAGAAGTTCCTTACAAGAAGAAGGTCTATCATTTAAAGAATAAATTAAAGTATTAAAAGGAGCTTTATTTTTATGGCTGCTGGGTGCAAAAAGAGATATTCATTATCTAGTGCAATGGGAACGGAGCTTTAATGGAGGTGTAAAAATGGAAATATTACTAATCGGGCATGGAGAATCAGAGGCAGATATTCTTGGAGTACATGAAGGACGGGCTGACTTCCCATTAACCGAAGTAAGGGAGTCTCAAGCTATAAAGATGGCGGATTATGTTACAGCTAATTTTCCGCCTGACATGATCATTTCAAGTCCTTTGAGAAGAGCAAAGCTGACAGCATTTATTTTACAGGAAAAAACAGGGTGCGAATTGAAAATGGATGATGATTTAATGGAATTTAATAATGGTGTACTTGCTGGTTTAGCAAAAGAGAAAGCCTTAATTACATATCCAATGCCAAAAGGCGGACGTCCTATTCATGAACCAATTCAAGGGGGAGAATCTGAATTGGACTTCCGTTTTAGGTCTGAAAAAGTGCTTAATAAACTAATTTACGATTATAAGGTTTACAAGCGGATAGCCGTCATATCTCATGGAGGACTAATTTCAAACCTGCTAAAAGGTTTCCTTAATCATCCTAATAACACATGCAATGCTTTCGTGACTGGAGATACAGGCATGCATTTACTTGAGATTAAAGAAGGTTTAAGAATAGTAAAGTTCTTGAATAATCAAATACACCTAAAATGGGGTCCTTTATCTAACTAAATTGTTAATGTGATAAAAAAATGATAGAATAGGTAAATAAAAAGTGATTTGATTGACTATTCTGAATGTGTTGGAAATAATTCTAGAGCAGAAAAAGGTGACAGTGTGGAACAAGGTATAGATGTTGGAAAGAAAGTAAATTTTACAACAAATATTGAATTATCAGCAGGGTGTCACATTGTTTATACATACACCGATTTGAACCATTATCTTGAAAACACGCTCTCCTATATAACAGAGGGTCTCGACAAGGACCAAATTGTCATTTATATTGATAAACCAGATCGTTATAAATATATAATGGAAAAGCTTAAGCATGCCAATTATTCAGAAGAGCAATTAAATGAAATTATCTTTGCTGATACGGATGATTTCTATGAAACTCACGATGTTTTTAATATGAATCAAGTGATGGCAAATTTTATGGACATACTAGAGCCTCATTTAAAAGATAGAGTTATACGTACATGGGGGTTTGTTACATGGAAAGAACAAAACCAAAATAGCTTAATGGCTCGTTTGAAATTATATGAGTGTGGCTGTGATTCCTTTGTAAGTGAATTAGAAAATTTTATATCTGTTTGTGCTTATGATGGTTTTACACTGCCATCTTCCATTCTTTGTGAAATTCTACAGGCACATGAATACCATATGACTGATACTCATTTAACAACTTCTAACTTGTATAAGAAAAAACCAGTACTATTTCCAGCTATTTCGGAACAAATTAAATTAGAAAAAGCAGCACAGGACCAAGTGATTCGTTCGGAAAAACTCTCTATTGCAGGAGAACTAGCAGCTGGAATTGCTCACGAAATTCGTAATCCAATAACAGCTATAAAAGGCTTTCTTAAGCTAATTGAAGTTACTGAAGACAAGAATAAGAAATTTCTACATATCATTAGTGAGGAAATAGAAAAAATAGCACAAATATCATCTGAATTCCTGATTTTATCAAAGCCGCATGTAGAAAATAAAAAGGAAATCAATGTTGTTGATTTAATAGTGAGCGTCCAATTACTCTTGGAACCTCAGGCTGTTAAAAAAAATATAGGGATTCAATTAGAGTATGAATATTGTGATATCCTAATTACATGTGATGATATGAAAATTAAGCAAGTATTAATAAATTTAATTAAAAATTCCATAGAAGCAATGGAAAAGGGGTTTATAAAGGTTACTGCAAGGGATTTAACTGATCATGTTCATATATATGTAGCGGATGAAGGTCCAGGTATCCCTAAGGAAATACTAGATAACTTAGGACAACCTTTTTTCACAACAAAAGAGGAAGGAACAGGATTAGGCTTATTAATTTGTGAAAAAATAATCGAAGATCATAATGGGAAAATAATCATAGAGAGTGAAATGGGAAAGGGTACGATAGTTATATTAAGAATACCTAAAGGGCAGATATAAATATATACTTATAGAGTACTGAAAGGAGCAGTGTTTTTAAATTAAAGCGCTGTTTTTTTTATTGCATAAATTAATAAATTTCAAAAAAGTATTTGTGGAAATTAGTGAATGGATAAGGGTGTATTTCATATTTTTTGAATGTTTTATAAATTGGAATGAATCATAATTGAAAAATAGTATTGTAATATATTAAAAAAGTAAGTATAATACTATTCATACAGAGGACAGTTGTCCTTCTGGGGTGGAATATTATGGAGGTGTCCAATAATTGAAAGAGTGAACAATCCCAGAAACCTGTATGATCACTGTAAGCTGAACTTATAGATAGACCTCTATAACTTAAGCGATTGTTTAGCAGCTATCTATTTACTCATATTTTAACTAATGAAATTCTATTAAATCTAAAACATTATCGCAATTTTTACTAAGGGGGAGCATCTATGAAAAGCTTAATGAAAAAGTGGAATCAAGTGAGCCTAGTAAAACAAATTCTTATTGGTTTAATTTTAGGTATTATTTTGGCTCTAGCCATTCCAGAAGCAGCAAAACCAATTGTTATTTTTGGTTCTTTATTTGTCGGTGCTTTGAAGGCGATTGCACCTGTCTTAGTACTATTTTTGGTTATGTCTGCGATTGCTCAGCATAAAAGCGGCAAGAAAACGAATATGAAATCTGTTATCATTCTTTATCTTTTAGGAACTTTCTTAGCTGGACTAATTGCCGTTATTGCTAGTTTTGTTTTCCCAGTAAACTTAACGCTTGTAAAAGGGGCAGAAGGGGTAACGCCTCCAAGCGGTGTTGTTGAGGTTTTAAAAACATTATTGCTGAACATTGTTGATAATCCAGTTAATGCGATTATGAATGCGAACTATATTGGCATTTTAGCTTGGGCGATTCTTCTTGGTTTGGCTTTGAAAAACGCGGCTGATTCAACGAAGACATTAATTGGTAACTTCTCCGATGCTGTTTCTAAACTAGTTACATGGGTAATTAAGCTTGCTCCATTAGGAATTATGGGTCTCGTATTTGAGTCGATTACAACAAATGGATTGGATGCATTACTAGGCTATGGGAAATTGCTTGCTGTATTAATTGGCTGTATGCTATTTGTTGCATTCGTTGTAAATCCAATCATTGTATTTACATTCATTAAGCAAAATCCATATCCGCTGGTTTTTAAGTGCTTAAAGGAAAGTGGAGTTACCGCATTCTTTACACGCAGTTCGGCTGCAAACATTCCTGTAAACATGAAATTATGTAAAGATCTTGGTTTAAATAAAGATAGTTATTCTGTTTCTATTCCATTAGGTGCAACGATCAATATGGCTGGTGCAGCTGTTACGATTTCTGTTTTGACACTTGCAGCGGTTCATACTCTTGGAATTTCAGTTGATCTTCCTACAGCTATCATCCTTAGCGTTCTGTCAGCTGTATGTGCTTGTGGCGCATCAGGTGTCGCAGGCGGATCGTTATTATTGATTCCTTTAGCGTGCAGTTTATTTGGAATCCCAGGTGATGTGGCTATGCAGGTTGTCGGAGTAGGATTTATTATCGGTGTGCTGCAAGATTCATTTGAAACAGCCCTTAATTCTTCTACTGACGTTCTTTTCACAGCAGCGGCTGAATATAAAGATTGGCGCAAAAAAGGGAAAAAAGTAGAGATTAAGAAAATAGCTTAATATCTTAAAAAAACTGTACCCAAATGGTTAGAAGCAACTGCCATTGGAGGTGCAGTTTTTTTTTGAAAAAGATTTGATAGGGATATGAGATGAGGATTTGAGAATCAATAGGTAAGGAAAGGGATTTGTAAATAAAATTTTATAAATCTTCATCTAATTATGTTAATATTTAGAATATACAATTTACATTTTAGCTATCACCTGTATTTTCATTCAATAAAAAAAGAGAATATAAAGGGGGAATGGAAATGAAAAAATTGTTACCTGGTATAGCATGTTTAATAATCAGTGGAACTTTAGCCGGATGCTCTACGCAAACAACTAGAGGAGAAGGTAATGAATTAGGTGAACTTAAAAGGCAAATAGAACAGCTTTCTATAGAAAATAGTGCCCTTCAATTAAAGATTGAAGAACAAAGGAAAGAGATGGAACAAACGAATTCTAATGATGGCGCTGTTTACAGTGCAAAAGATATTGAAGAATATCCGCAAACATTATATAAGAAAATAAGTCTCGATATCGATATGGATGAAATAGACGAAATAATTGAACTATATGTGAATGCAGAGAAAATGGAAACTGGAGGATTTGCTTGGGACGATGGACAAACTTGGTTATTGGTAGTAAAGGACGGGGATAAATCCTATCCTTTATATAATAATTATGTTCAATTGGGGTCAATTGATTTTAGTATGGCAACCTTTGATGGGATACCAGGCATTATAATGATTGAGACAATGCATGCAGATAAATCTGTTCACAAATTTTCATACGATCAAGAAGTAAAAGGATTTGTTAAAGAAACCTTATATAAAAAAGAGAATATGTTTGATCAATATAATCAACCCGCTTCCTTCGCCCTTTTCACTGATGCTTACAAAAGAATGAAAGAGGCTTTCGCAAATAAAGCGATAGAAGCTTTAGAAGCTGGTGACAGGAATTCACAGGATATTCATGATCGTGCGATGGTCTTTGAACCCATTCTTGTGGATCTTAGGGATGCACAGCGATTGTTTGAAACCGCCGGTGAATTGAATCCAGCCCTCAGTGTATCTATAGATAGCGCACTAAATATGCTTAACCAAATGGTTATAAATCCGCCAACAGCAGATCAATTCGACCAGCTAAGGTCTATTCATGAAGTATTTAACGTGGGAGAAGAAGAACAATTGATTATAGAGGAAAAAAATCAAATTCATCCGGATATTATTAATAAGTTTCAGATGCTGGATAGTATATTTAATGGAAACTACTAAACAATATCTTCGAGTTTGGGGTGGATACAAGAAGGGACGCCTTATAGTTCAAGATATTCATTAGATTAGAATGTTTTGGTATATAAGTAATATATTTGATTTGTATGGTAAGAATCAGTTATTTACAAATAACGATCATTTTAAAATGGAGAAGAGGAAGGCGAGCAATTTAGAGAATAAAGCTCCTATTGTAAAAAGTGAGAAAGTAAAAAAACAAAGGAATCATTTTGACAGCCCTAAAAAGGATGCAGCAAAGGCCAAGACTCAGTCAAAGATAGAAAGCCTGGAACAAGAATTAATGGAGATTGATGTAGCCATGTCCGCTTGAGTTAAATAAAAATCTAGAAGCAGTGATGGAAATGTGGATAAATGATTAACTTAATATTGGTGCCTGTTCCCAACAGCTTCATGGGAGCAGGCACCTTTTTTTTGGTTATTCCTTCTTTGTATTGAACCTTCTCAACTTTCCCCCTTTTTACTTTCTTGGAGATATAACTCAAGAAGCTCCTGCTCTTTCGTCAGTGAGATTCCTGCTTTTCGTTCCGAGCTATCCCTTACCTTCTCCCATTGATAAATATCGTAAATCGTATCCACAAGAGGACGAAAGGCAAGCCCAGCATGAACAGCTTTATCAATATTGATAGAAAAAGTTCCTTTCCACGGTTTTGCTTGACCTTCTAGTGGGGAGCATTCAGGGATCCATAGCGGCATCTCCGTCCACGGCTGCACTTTGTGCTTCAATAAAAATGCCTCTTCTGCCCATACGAATTTGGCGTTGCTATTTGTAACGGCTTTACAAGTGTTCAATAGCTCTTCAATCGTCAATAAATTTTTAGGGCCAGTCACATTGAATGTTCCTGCTTTTCTCTTTTCCGCCATAGTAAGCACCCATGACGCAATATCTTTAATATCAATCAATTGAACAGGGCGGGAAGAGAGCCCAGGCACCAAAATGTTTCCGCCTTTAGCAACACGCTGAACCCAATATGGGAGACGATCTGAATAATCAAAAGAGCCGACAAGCAGGCCTGCCCTAACATGTAACACGCTGTCAGGCCAATGTTTTTCTGCTTCTGCTTCACATAATGCTTTCAGCTCTCCGTAATATTCGTAAGGAGAGAGTGTACCTGCTTCGACATCTGCTAATTTATCGTCCGGCAGCATGGATAGTAAGGGGTAGTCTTCTGCAATATTATGTGGAATCCAATCTTTATACACAGAGATGCTTGAAATAAATGTATAATGCTCGATGTTATCACCCAGTACATCTGCGACCTTTTTTATTTGATGAGGAGCAAATCCGCATGTATCTATTAATACGTCCCATTTTCTGTTTTCCAGCAATGCGATATCTATATTTCTATCACCAATTAACTGTTCAGCCTCAGGGAATATTTCTTTATTCGTGCCGCGGTTAAATAAGGTAACTTCATGACCTCTTGCTAGTGCTTCTTCAACTAATGCTCTTCCTAAAAAACGAGTGCCTCCTAATATAAGAACTTTCATTTTTTCTCCTCCACCCAAGTTTATATAAAGTGAACTCTCTTATTCATGTATATAACGATTTTCCTTTGCAAAAAGATATGTGGAGTGAAATAATTTTATCCCTTTCTATTAGAAAAATTAGTGATACTAAAATTTCCCAGATCAGGAAAAAAACATTGAAAATATTTAAAAAATAATTGTATCAAACAGGCACTTTTGTTATGATTAAAGCACTTATAAATGAAATGGAGGTTTTCCTTTTGACAGCATCAATGAGATTAAGATTCCCATTTATCATTCGTTAATTTCATACGCTTGATAGCTCTGCCTATGTTCAGAGCAACGGGATTGGTCTGTCTATTTTTAAGGAAACCTAAATTTAACGGTTATTTAAAAAAAGAGGGGATGAGTCTGCCCTCTTTTTTGTTGTCTTTAAAAAGTTATTGTCATAATTAGAACGGTACAATCTTATGAATGTAGGTGAAGCATTTATTTATAAAAATTTTATAGGAAATGGGTTGTTAATCAATGAACACAATAAATAATCATAGTAAGGAGAATTGGCTAAGGAATATCATTCTCTTTTTAACTAGCCAAACGATCTCCCTTTTTGGGTCATCCTTAGTTCAATACGCCATTATGTGGTATATCACTTTAGAGACTGAATCAGGTATGATGATGACGTTGTATATTATTTGCGGGTTTATACCGACCTTTCTTTTATCACCTGTTGCAGGGGTTTGGGCGGATCGATATAATCGAAAAATGCTGATTATGTTAGCGGATGGAATGATTGCATTTGCCACATTGATTTTAGCCATTCTCTTTTTAATGGGATATGACTCCATTTGGCTGCTTTTTGTGATGGCTGCCATCCGCGCATTTGGAACAGGCATTCAAACGCCGGCCGTTGGTGCCATTTTACCGCAAATTGTTCCGAAGGATAAGCTGACAAAGGTAAATGGTGCAAATGGAAGTATTCAAGCGGTTATCATGTTCGTATCTCCGATGGTGAGTGCAGCCTTATTAGGAATGGCCTCGCTAGAAATTATATTCTTTATTGATGTTATAACTGCAGCTATCGCGATTGTTACATTGCTTGCCTTTTTAAAGATTTCTGTACATGAAAAGGCAGCAGAAAAACAATCAACAAGCTACTTTAGTGACTTTAAACAAGGGTTACAATATGTGAATAACCATGATTTTCTGAAGACATTCTTCCTATTCTTTGCCGTCTTTTTTGTATTGATGGCACCTGCAGCCTTTCTAACACCACTGCAGGTGACACGCAGCTTTGGAGATGATGTGTGGCGACTGACTGCAATTGAAATTGCCTTCTCCATTGGGATGATGGTTGGCGGTGGATTGATCGCTTCCTGGGGAGGATTTTCTAATAGAGTAAAAACAATGGGATTCGCAAGTGTGATTATGGGAGTCTGTACATTTGCACTTGGCATCGTTCCTGGCTTTTGGATTTATTTAGTATTTATGGCTCTGTTTGGCGTGGCCATGCCTATATTTAATACACCAGCGACAGTTTTGCTGCAGGAGAAAATAGAAGAGGATTATTTAGGCAGAGTTTTTGGGGTAATGGGGATGATCTCCACCTCAATGATGCCGCTTGGCATGCTCATATTCGGTCCGATCGCAGACTTTATCCAAATCGAATGGCTGCTAATAGGAACAGGCGTATTCATGACTTTACTTGCGATTCTGTTAGGACGAAGCAAAATATTAATAGAAGCGGGCAAGCCAGCACCACAATCACAGCAGTAAATCAAAAAGACGTCTCTACTTAATGGTAGGGACGTTTAAATTTAAATTCCTTTCAAGTATATTTTTAAAATTCCTTGCACAATTTAAATGTATGAATTATAATCAAAAATAATAAATTTCAAATTGTTGAATTATTTTGAAAATAACTAAAAACGATGAAGAGAAAAAGTAGGATTAAGCTATTTTACCCAGAGAGCTTCGGTAGCTGAAAAGAAGCAAAAATACTGATCTGAACAATGGCCTCTGAGTTTCGTGCTGAAAGTATCGATTTGGTATGAGTAGGTTCCGGCGAGATTTGGTACTCGTTATCCATACCACAGTATATAGGGGATGCATATGCCCAATGTACTTGTTAAGGCTGTTTTGTGTGAGCAAACAGTAAAGTAAGGTGGTACCACGTGAATAAAACCACGTCCTTATCCAGTTGGATAGTGACGTGGTTTTTTGTTTTTCTAATAAAAGATAATAATGAATGGAGGAGCTAACATGAATAATTTTTTAGTATTACAAACAGATTTTGGTACAGGCGATGGTGCAGTAAGTGCAATGTATGGTGTTGCATTGTCAGTAGATCCTTCCGTTCGAGTATTTGACCTTACACATGAAATTCCCCAATATAATATTTGGGAAGGAGCCTATCGTTTATATCAAACGATTTCTTATTGGCCAGAAGGTACAGTATTTGTATCTGTTGTTGACCCAGGTGTAGGATCAGAGCGAAGAAGCATTGTTGCAAAAACAGAAACAAATCAATACATCGTTACGCCTGACAATGGAACACTAACACAGATTAAGAAGCACATTGGTATAGTCGAAGCTAGAATCATTGATGAAAATGTAAATCGCTTGCCAAAGTCTGGAGAGTCTTATACATTCCATGGCCGGGATGTGTATGCCTTTACTGGTGCCAGGCTGACATCAGGAATTATTCCTTTTGAACAAGTAGGTCCAGAGGTTGAAGTCTGCTCAATTATTGAGCTGCCATTAACTGAAGCATGTTTGGATAAGAGGATAATTACAGGAAACATTGATATTCTTGATATTCGATTCGGCAATCTTTGGACCAATATTGACCGCGAGCTGTTTAAACAATTGGAAATAGAGTATGGTGATTCTTTCGAAGTGAAAATCGAGAATGAAACACGTCAGGTGTATAAAAGTATTATGACATATGGAAGATCATTCGCGGATAGTCATTTGGGCGAACCGCTGCTCTATGTTAATTCACTTGATAAAATAGGCGTTGCGTTGAATCAAGGATCTTTTGCAAAGGCCTATCATGTTCAATCAGGAGCGAATTGGAAAATTTTTATACAAAAAGTTCCGAATATTGCATATAATTAGCTATTAATTAAACAATAAAGGAGATGTGGGTGTTGAAAAGAAATCAGTTATCTATTAGAACCATTGTGGCAATCGGAATTGGGGCGGCAGTTTTTATTATTCTGGCAAAATTTGCTGCCATCCCTTCACCGGTGCCAAATACATCAATTCAAACATCATATGCGTTTTTAGCTTTAATGGCAGTTGTTTTTGGACCGATTGCAGGCGGATTAATTGGATTAATTGGCCATGCACTGAATGATGCGATATCATATGGCTCTGTTTGGTGGAGCTGGGTAGTTGTATCAATGATTGTTGGGCTATTAATTGGTCTTGCTTCCAAGAAAATTGATATTGAATCAGGGATATTTAATACAAAAAAGATCATTACCTTTAACGTTGTTCAGGTGATCGCTCAAGGGATTGGATGGTTTTTAATCGCACCTGCATTGGATATTTTAATCTATGCGGAGCCAGCGAACAAAGTTTTCCTGCAAGGTCTTTTTGCCGGGGTATCGAATATGGTAACAGTCGGTGTAATTGGAACATTATTATTAGCAGGTTATGCAAAAACACGCAGCCGAAGCAATAGTTTAACTAGAGAATTATAGATTAATTATTTTTAAATGCGAAAAAAGAGTGGCTAGGAGAAAAAAATGAAAAAGAGAGTCATTGAATTTAACAACTATAGTTTTAAGTATCATAGTCAGGCAGCGCCAACCCTTCATGATATTAATATTACTGTTTTCGAAGGTGAAAAGGTATTAATTGTAGGACCTTCTGGATCGGGGAAAAGCACGATTGGACATTGTATCAACGGGCTTGTCCCCTTTTCTTATAAAGGTGAAGCGACTGGAAGCCTTAAGATCATGGGAAAAGATGCGCATAGTATAGATATCTTTTCTCGCTCGAAAATAGTGGGTACTGTTTTACAAGATCCTGATGGACAATTTATTGGACTAACGGTAGGAGAGGATATTGCCTTTACCTTGGAAAATGACTGTACGGAACAAGGAGTCATGAAGAATCTAGTAGAGGAGACGGCAAAAATGGTAGAGATGGATGAGTATCTATCATCCTCTATTCATCATCTTTCCGGGGGACAAAAACAAAGAGTATCACTCGCAGGAGTGATGGTAGATAAGGTTGAAATTATTTTATTTGACGAACCTCTTGCAAACCTTGATCCTGCGACTGGGCAATATGCGATTGAATTGATTGATCAAATTCATAAAGAAACGAATACTACAGTCGTTATTATTGAGCATCGCTTAGAGGATGTACTGCATCGACATGTGGACCGTATTATTGTTGTTGATGATGGCCTTATCGTTGCTGATATGTGTCCAGATAAGCTTTTATCTAGTGAAATCCTAGAATCTAGCCATATTCGTGAGCCATTATATGTTAGAGCAGCTAAATATGCAGGATGTGATGTGATAGAAGAAATGATGCCTTCACAATTGCACTCATTTTCCATTGAAACCTGTAAAGATAAACTTTTGGATTGGTTTGAGAAAGCCAATGATGCCGTGCCAAAAGAAATAAAATTACCTGTCCTTCAATTGAAGGATATATCTTTTCGTTATGCTCCCGCTCATGAAACAATCAAGGGAATATCGTTGTCTGTAGAGAAAGGGGAAATGGTAAGTATTGTTGGCAAAAATGGGGCGGGAAAGTCAACGTTATCAAAGATCATATGCGGATTTGAAAAGCCTCGCTCAGGGAGTATCCTTTTTAAAGCACAAGACATAACTGGTGATACGATTAAGGAACGCTCTCTTCGGATTGGAATGGTCATGCAAAACCCGAATCATATGATTTCAAAGCATCTCGTTTTTGATGAGGTAGTATTAGGTCTTATTATTCGAGGGGTCCCTGAGAATGAGGCAAAGAAGAAAGTGGAGAAAGTGCTTAAAATTTGTGGGCTTTATCCATTCCGAAATTGGCCTATATCGGCATTAAGCTTTGGGCAAAAGAAACGTGTGACCATTGCATCCATATTAGTATTGGAGCCTGAGGTTATAATTTTGGATGAGCCGACAGCTGGACAAGATCTGCGGCATTATACGGAAATGATGGACTTTTTGGCTGAATTAAATCGTCAGGGAATGACGATTATACTAATCACACATGATATGCATTTGATGCTTGAATATACAACTCGGGCGATCGTAATGGACAAGGGAAGAATCATTGCTGATGATCCGCCATCAGTGATTTTGACAGATTCAGAGATTACGCGCCAGGCGAATTTAAAGGAAACCTCTCTATTGTTTCTAGCGAAACGTGTGGGGATAAAAGAGCCAAAGGAATTTGTTGAGCATTTTATTGCGTATGATCGGGAGGTTAGAAGACAATGGCAGTAGAAATGCTAGCGTATATTGACCGAAAATCTCCTATTCATCAGCTAACCGGAGTATCAAAGCTCATTTGCTTTATTGTATGGTCGTCTGCTGCAATGCTGACGTATGATACTCGTATACTTGCCTTTCTTTTTATTTTTAGTATTGTTATTTTTATTGTTTCAAAAATAAAGGTATCTGAAGTTTCATTCGTTCTTATATTTATTCTGGTTTTTTTGTTCATCAATAATCTGGCTATTTATCTATTCTCTCCTCAAGAGGGCGTGAAAATCTATGGCAGCAGTCATGTTTTAATAGAGATAGCAGGAAGATATGATGTCACAATCGAACAAATTTTTTACCAATGCAATGTAACGTTAAAATATTTCGCCGTTATCCCAGTAGCATTACTCTTTATTGTTACAACTCACCCAAGTGAATTTGCTGCTTCATTGAACAAAATTGGTGTGAGCTATCGAATCTCTTATGCTGTTGCTTTGGCACTTCGTTATATCCCTGATGTTCAACGGGATTTTCGAACCATAGCGCTTTCACAGCAAGCTAGGGGGATTGATATGTCCAAAAAAGAAAAATTGCCAATCCGCATAAAAAATGCTGCCTCCATAATATTTCCGCTTATTTTATCTAGTCTAGATAAGATTGAGACAATAAGTAATGCAATGGAACTTCGCGGTTTTGGAAAAGGTAACAAAAGGACCTGGTATAGTGCGCGTCCCTTTCAGACAGGTGATTATGTAACGCTAGTTGTATTTGGAATAATCTTTGTGACTGCAATGGTGGTTACCTTTCATGATGGAAACCGTTTTTACAATCCTTTTGAATCGTAATTGTTTTTAGAAAGCATGATATGAAATCAAAGTTAAGGGAGAATCCTCGTCTCCCTGTTTCCTATAAACGACTCTGCTGGATAGTAATTTAATATTTTTACAAGCTGCTTTGCCATATAGGCTGGGTCCGGTTCAAGTCCGTTCTTTATCCAGTCCATAATCAGTCCTAGAATCCCATTGGCATAAAAGGATGTATAAAGATTATTATCCAAGTTAGAATCATTGGGTGTTAATAGAATAATGTCCTTTTTGAAAAATTTCGCGATGGAGTGTAGAAAGGATTCCTCAAATCCAGGTATTGTTTTGAATTTTTCCCAAAGCTTGTAGAAATCTTTATTTTCCATAATGTAGTCAAATATAATAATGTCTGAATGGGATAGAGTGTTCATGTGAATTAGTGTTTTTCTTTTGTATGGATATTTAAATGTTTCTATAAGCTCCCTCGTTCTGTCAGAGATTATTTCTTCTGCCAATTCTTCTTTAAAATTATAATGCCGGTAGAAGGTTGCCCGATTGTAATCTGCCTGATTCACAATGTCCGTCACGGTAATTTGGTCATAGCTTTTTATTTCCATTAATTTAATAAAAGCTTGTTTGAGCTGTGCCTTTGTTCTGCGTACTCGCCTATCGATATTTTTATCCATAATGGTCTGCTGCTCCTATTATTTTTTTATATACACATTTATGATATCTGTTGTTTATCTATACAATTAATAGAATTTTACTGATTGATTGATTTGATCTTAGAACATTATAGTAGGTAAAAGGGGATCTATATTTTCTTTAATTGATTGAATTTTCCCTCTTTTTGAAATTGTATTATATCATATTATTATTAGGCACGGATACATTTGTAGGGGAGGATTGAAGATTTGAGTAAACAATGGGATTCCAGTTTTGATGTGGTAGTCGTTGGATCAGGA
This sequence comes from Cytobacillus praedii, assembly GCF_001439605.1. Taxonomy (GTDB): domain Bacteria; phylum Bacillota; class Bacilli; order Bacillales; family Cytobacillaceae; genus Cytobacillus; species Cytobacillus praedii. The sequence continues at coordinate 132,697 of NZ_LMBX01000002.1, read as the reverse complement.
GCAGGAGGATTGACTGCAGCTTTAACCGCTAGATTGCGAGGGCTTTCTGCGATCGTTGTGGAAAAAACAGAGCTTTTTGGTGGTTCAACGTCTAAATCCGGTGGCACGGTATGGGTGCCTAATAACCTTTATCTTAAAGAGGCTGGGGTAGAGGACTCCTACGAGCAAGCAAGTGCTTATATGGATGCAGCCATAGGTAATCGTGTGCCCAAATCCCTAAAGGATGCTTACCTAAGTAGAGGTCCGGAGATGGTAAAGTACCTCCATGAAAATACAGAACATGTCAGATGGGAATATACACCTGGATATTCAGATTATTATCCGGAGCTTCCTGGCGGGAATCCAAATGGGCGGGCAATGGAAGCACAGCTGTTTGATCTCAATAAACTAGGAGAAGATGAAAAGAACTTGAGGAAAGCCGGACTGCCAACGAAAGGGATGGTACTAAAGTCTAGTGAATTTCATAAAGTAAATATGATTACAAGGACTTGGATTGGAAAAAAAACATCGTTGAAAGTAGGCATGCGCCTTATTCGTACGAAGCTTAGTTCATATAAGCCTGCCACTCTTGGAGAGGCACTTGTTGCACGTTTATATGCTTCTTTAAAAGAAGCTGGCGGGGAGGTTTTGCTGTCAACTCCTTTTCATGATCTTGTATTCGAAAATAATCGTGTGTCAGGCATTGTCGTTGAACAAAAGGGGAAGAAAATGAAAATCGAAGCAAAGCATGGGGTTATTTTTGCCTCTGGAGGTTTTTCACACAATCGTAAGCTTCGTGAAAAATACTTGCCGCAGCCATCGAAAACAGATTGGACGCTATCATCCGAAGGACAAACGGGTGATATCATTGAAGCGAGCCGTAAATTAGGTGCTAAATTGGATCTAATGGATAAGATGTGGGGAACACCAACATCCATTCCACCTGGTTCTCCAGCCTTTATGCCTGTTGCTGAACGTGCAACGCCAGGTCTGATTATTGTGAACAGTAATGGGGAGCGTTATTTAAATGAATCGGTCCCTTATCATGAGTTTGTTGATAAAATGTATGAAAACAACCAAACAGAGGCAACAACTGTTCCTTCTTGGATGATATTTGATCAAACCGTGAAAAAACGATATCTGGTCTTTGGGATCATGCCGGGACAAGCATTCCCAAAAACATGGGCAGAAACAGGGTATTTAAAGGTTGGACATACACCGGAAGAATTAGCTGAAGAAATCGGAATTTCACCGAAAAAACTTGCGGCAACCATCAAACGCTTTAATAAATTTGCCGTTGATGGCAAAGATCAAGATTTTAAGCGTGGGGAAAGCGCTTATGACCGCTACTACGGGGATCCAACCTTGAAAAATCCTAATCTAGCTCCATTAGAAAAAGCACCTTTCTATGCGATTCCGATTTATCCTGGAGATATAGGGACTAAAGGCGGTTTAGTCACGGATGAATTGGCAAGGGTTATGCATGAAAATGGGCAGCCGATCCAAGGACTATATGCTACTGGAAATTGTGCGGCCTCAGTTATGGGAGAAACGTATCCAGGGCCTGGTGCAACAATAGGACCTGCGATGGTTTTCGGCTATGTGGCAGCAAGTGAGATGGCTGCTGTTGCGGCTAGACCGAAAGAAGCTTAACACAGGTCAGGGTGGATTAACTTTATACAACTATAAAAAAAATGGAGAGCATAGTCTCTCCATTTTTTATTGGAGTTTTGTTAAATGAATCAATATCATTCATTTTGGCAGAAAATTAACGAATCTGCTATTTATCAAAGGAGTTTCTTAGTAGCTTAAAGAATACAGATATTTAATAACATCTTTTTTCAAGGAGTTCTAAAATGAATAGCAGATGGAATCAAATGATTTACAAGGCATGGTCCCCATTTTATGATCAGTTTTTCAATAAGGGGATTTTTTCAAAAGCACGGAAAGAGGTATTTCAAGACATAGAATTCTCTCAAGGGGATCGAGTTCTCTTCGTTGGCTGTGGAACAGGAGCAGATTTAGAGTACATTCCTCATCGTGATATTGCCATAACAGCTATTGATTTTTCTGATGATATGCTTAGGAAGGCAAAGGAAAAGTTTAATGACACAGATATTGTATTCTTGCGAATGGATGCACAGGAATTGGCATTTCCTGATGATACATATGATATTGTGATAGCAAGTTTACTTCTTTCTGTTGTTCCAAATCCTCAAAAGTGTATGGAGGAAATGATTAGAGTCGTAAAAGAGCAAGGGAAAATAGTTATTTTTGATAAATTTGTCCCGCGAAACGAAGAATTAACTTTTATTAAAAAGGTCGCAAGACCATTTATCTCCCTGTTAGGCACGGATATTGGGGTAAAGTTTGAATCATTGTCCAGACCTTTCTCAAAAAAGTTTTCGATACAAACAGATTCTCCTATCATGCTAAATGGGATGTATAGAAAAATTATTGGCATTAAAGATTCGAAGCGATAGTGGCCAATTGGGCTGACTCTGTTAGGAGCCACAGGAAAAGTCCTGTAGAAAAAGCTTATGGGACTCAACTTTGCGGATAAACCAAAGCGATTGTCTCATGGGAGAGTGCAATGGGACAAAAACAGTGGGAAAGTCAAAGAGATAGTCCCATAGAAGAGCGCAATGGGACAAAAACAGTGAGAAAGTCAAAGAGAAAGTCCCATAGAATAGCCCAATGGGACAAAAACAGTGGGAAAGACAAAGAGAAAGTCCCATAGAATAGCCCAATGGGACAAAAACAGCGAGAAAGTCAAAGGAATAGTCCCATAGAAGAGCCCAATGGGACAAAAACAGTGGGAAAGTTAAAGAGAACTTCCCATGGAAGAGCCCAATGGGACAAAAACAGTGGGAAAGTTAAAGAGGTAGTCCCATAGAATAGCCCAATGGGACAAAAACAGTGGGAAAGTCAAAGGGATAGTCCCAAGAGCCCAATGGGACAAAAACAGTGGGAAAGTGAAAGAGAAAGTCCCATAGAAGAGCCCAATGGGACAAAAACAGTGGGAAAGACAAAGAGAAAGTCCCATAGAAGAGCCCAATGGGACAAAAACAGTGGGAAAGTCAAAGAGAAAGTCCCATAGAATAGCCCAATGGGACAAAACAGTGGGAAAGTGAAAGAGAAAGTCCCATAGAATAGCCCAATGGGATAAAAACAGTGGGAAAGTG
>NZ_LMBX01000002.1:129375-129512 GCF_001439605.1 Cytobacillus praedii | reverse complement strand
AAGAGCCCAATGGGACAAAATAGTGGGAAAGTTAAAGAGGTAGTCCCATAGAAGAGCCCAATGGGACAAAAACAGTGAGAAAGTCAAAGGGATAGTCCCATAGAAGAGCGCAATGGGACAAAAACAGTGGGAAAGTC
>NZ_LMBX01000002.1:0-129367 GCF_001439605.1 Cytobacillus praedii | reverse complement strand
AAGAGCCCAATGGGACAAAATAGTGGGAAAGTTAAAGAGGTAGTCCCATAGAAGAGCCCAATGGGACAAAAACAGTGGGAAAGTGAAAGAGAAAGTCCCATAGAAGAGCCCAATGGGATAAAATCAGCAAGAAAGTGAAAGAGGATAGTCTCATAAAAAAAGCATTTATTTGTAAAAAGTCCAGCGTGAATTTCCGACAGCCTTGAAGTTTCTTGTTAAAATTCTACTAATTCTTTTTCTACAATTTACTATCCTACACCATTCCATGACCACACTATTAGTAACCTTTAAATCAGGAAATAGCAACATTAACTCTTTAATCGCTCGTACTACAGCAGTTTCGACACTTTCCTCGTATCCACATGAACCACAAGTACATACCTGTCCACGAACAGAAATAGAAAAAGAGTAGCAAAATCTGCAATTTACGCCTTTTTTCAGTTGTTCAAACTTATATTCTGGTAAATGAGTATAAGGGGATTTTTTAATATGAAGAGAAACTAATTTGCTGGCTAGATGACTGCACTCATCACTATTACTAATTTGCACTGCGTTTAATTTTTGGATATAGCTTTTTACCTGTGTGGGAAAAATAAAATGCTTGTTGAGGGGAGCTTGATATAAGGTGAACTCTGGGTTGATAAAAACAATGTTGGCTTCAATAGAAAGGTTATAGCCATTGTTTTGAAGTAACTGACGCAACAGAGATTCACTGCGCTTTATTTGGTGCTGTGGATTGTTGTATCGAAATAATACTGGCGATCCTTATTTGATAAAGTCATTCTTCTGTTTAGTACATTGAAAATAGTTAATTCTTCAGACTCTTTTCGGTGTTTAATAATCACTTAACACACCCTTTCTTCCTATTCAAACTCTATTTTATAAAAAAATTCGCATGAGGGTTAGTATAAAAATATGAATTTTTTGGTAACCCTCATGAAGAATATGGATGTTAGTTTGGATGTTCAATAAAGTTCTGAGCAAAAAAGTAAATTTTATCAGAGGGCACAGCTAGATTAAGATTTTGCCCATTATCAAACCCTGCGGTGATCAAGCCTACTAGTCTGCCAAACATATCGAGCAGTGCCCCGCCAGAGCTTCCATTAGAAATTGGAGCAGTAAATTGTATCATTGACAAATGATTTATCTCCCTAAAACCGGAAACTATTCCATCCGAGACAGAATTAAATAATCCTAATGGACTGCCAATGGCGACAATTTTTTGGCCACGAACTAATTCACCATCTGTCTTAACAATTAAAGGGGAGCAATGTTTATCCACTTTAATAATGGCCAGGTCAAATTGCTGGTGATATTTAATGAAATGATCTGTTACATATTCCTCTGTTTCATTTTCATAGAGCACTGAAAAAAGATGCCCGCCTTGAACTACATGTAAATTCGTTAAAATATATCCTTTACTATGAATGACTACACCTGAACCGTAGCATACAACCTTATTTTCGTTATCATATACTTTAATCATAACAACTGAGTTTGATAGGGAAGCTAGCTGTTCATAACTCAGTTCTGCAGTCGGCACCTGGGTATGGATATGTTTTACAGGATTGGCTATCTTGGGCTGGGAGATTATATTTGGCCTAGAAGGCATGGGTATACTCTCTGCACTTGGTTTAATTGAATAATCAGGTAACTTAATTGGCTCTGAATATAAGGTACTGCACTTATATAGTGTGGAATAAGTTTCGGCTTCAGGATGCAAATGGATAATGTCCTCTTTTGGATTCATATAGCAGATATCACAGCCAAGCTTAGATAAGAAATACAAAAATAATAATTCATGCTGTTTAATATCACCGATAAAAATGACTTTCGGGGATGTCCCTGAGTTAGTAAAAAGCTTAGGCAAATAGATTTCCATCCAATGTAAAAATTTAATGACGAAGTTTTTCGTTAAACTTGGATTCGTGTTCGGATGGGTTTGAGTATACATTGATAGAACCTGCATAAAGGTAAGCTTTTTCGTCCACTCAAGGGTGTCATTATGTAATGGGGCACACAGATTTGCATGATAAAGAGAATTTGAGTTGCTAGCAGAAGGTGAAACCACCGATTGCCAATTCTCCCAAACATTTGCCAGTCTGTTAATATCATTGTTATTAGATATTCTCTCAAGCCCTTGTAAACGTAAATAAGGAGCAGTGGACATGTGCTGATCAATCTTTAGAATCGTTTCTGTGTAATGTTTAATGGATTCAGGAATACCAATAAATCTTACAAAAAGAACCTCTTTAGAAACGGACTCTTTTTTATTTATAGTCATAAAATCCTCAAGAGGACTATTTGTTGATTTAAGTTTCACCTTTAAAGGCTTTGTTCTTACAATCATAAATCATTCTCCTGTTTCCAATTATTTGTATAATGTAATTATAAGGAAATTATTGAAAAGTTCATAGGCAGAAATTTTAATAAGTAAATATATAAATAGGTATAGGATATTATTCCCGCTATAAAGATTTTATTAGATAAAGGGGGAGAATGGAATCATCCAAATGGTATATTTTAGGTTTATATATATTGAAGATAGTAATGATGAAAGGAATGGAAGAAAATGAGTATAACGCGCGAAAAGAGTAAATTTGAGAATAGATTCACTGATGAAGTAATTGAAATTGCAGCTGTTACAGGGGTATCAGGAATCGGGGCAGGAAGAGGGGGCGGAGCTAAGCTATGGAATGCATCTATTCCAATAATTGCTTGGAAAAATATATTAGCTAATGAAATGAGAATAGAAGAGTTACGGTTAGAATGGCAAGTGAATGATGAAGAATGGGAACATTCAAGAGATATTTTGAAAAAGAACACTGTTGTGAGATTACTAGTAAGAAGAGCAGAAAATTCAATGATGCTTGTTAAGGTTTTGGAGACAGCATATAAAGATGAAGAGTTGGAAATGATTCTGCAGGAATCGTTAAAGCCGGTTTTTTACACGGATGAGGTGTTAGGTAAGTTTGAACTGGATAAAAGTGTGAAGACTTTTGAAAAACAAGTATTATGGGCTGGTGAAGAAGGAAATCTTTATTTTGACTGGGATGAAGATGAGAACGGGATGAAGGCTGCATTAGAAGCAGCCTATGCATTTTTCGAAAATCAAAAGGAATGGAACACGAAAATTAGAAGGTATGCCGCAGAAGAACTGACAGAATTAGCAAATGATTGGCTGCAGGATAATGAAGAGGCAGAGATTGATGAGATTACAAATGACATGTTCATGGATCTTATGCAATTAGACAGTATTAGCGTTTATTCAGATGGCGACTTTAATTTTTTCTTTTTTGATGGAGATATGTTTTGGGGACATTCGATTATTGTAAGTGGAAACATTAATGGAGATTTAACCTCTGCTGAAATCGCAGGATAATTGCAGGAAGGGGAAAAGGTCAGGAAACTTGTTATATGGAAGAGACTGGGACATACCTACAATCTTTATTTCTTACAGCTAATACAGTTTCGCCGTATCCCAATATAAAATCTGCTATTTCATATACAGCACCACTGCAAGCATACCAAAAAGTACAGTACACATACCGGCTATTGCAACTAGAGTAGCGCTCCAGCTAGAGCGACTATTAAATCATCAGTAGCACAAGAATCAAATAAGCTCGTAAACTAGAGCTAGACAATTCTCTAACTCTAAAGTTCTATCTTTCTACGAAAGATGATGGGACAAAAGTATTTTTTCTATTAAAGGACTTTTCTACCTCAAAATATTCGTATTCAGTGGTGGACGGAGTATTTGTTTAATGGACAGGATCTAATAAGGGCATCCAAGTCAAACGATTGGTTGTCCATAATGGGTTTGATAAACTTAGTTTATTAATTAATATCTAAATCACGATGAAAAGGAGTTAGCCAATGCCAAGAAGCCAGCTTTTGATAACAACCTCGGTTCTGTTAATAATAATTGTTTTCATCCTTGCATGGGCCTTTTTGGAAAAAAACGATCAAAAGTCCTTTTTCACTTTGTTTGGAATTGACCTCATAATCATTGGTGTTATAAACTTCCTATTTTGTATTACTCACTATAAAGAGAAGAAAAAAGGATTAGCTGGTGTATATTTCATAATAGCTTTATCTTTTTGGGTACTATCCTTTGTTTGTTTTAGTCTCTAGTTAAAGTTATGCAATATGTAGGCGTTAGTTTCAAAATGAAATAAAGCGACTTAAACAGTATCTATGTGAGGACTTGACAAAGTATACGTCTAGTTTGTGATTTTGGCATTAGCCCAGCCTCGCGATAATGGCCGTGAATTTAAGAAAATTCACAGCCAACCACTAATGGAATAGAAGTATTTACACATAAAAATAGAGAAAGGTGAATTTGAGTAAGCTCAAATTCACCTTTTTTACTAATTGAGGCTAGTTATGTCCCAGCCTCTTTTTAATTACCATTAGATAAAATAGACTGAATTATTATAAAAATAGAATAATTTTAGCGCATAAAAGCGTAGAAGGTGTTATAATGGCAATATTCTAAAAATTATAGACAAAAAGGGGGATTTTTCTACATGAAGAAGAAACGATTTTTGTTAGTAGCATTAGCAGCTATCATGTTTATTTTCACTGGCTGCAGTAAGAGCAGTGAGTCTGGGGGAGAGGCAGATAAGAATTCGGGTGAAAAGGCAAGTGGAGAAACGTTCACTTTAAAGGCAGGGCATTCGTTAACAGAGGATCATCCGTATCATATTGGATTACTGGAAATGGCTAAAAATGTAGAAGAGCGTACAGATGGAAAAGTGAAGATAGAAGTATTTCCGCTAAGTCAGCTTGGTGCTGAACGTGAGTTGACAGAGGCACTGACCCTTGGAACAGCAGATATGTCAGTTTCATCAACTGCACCAATTGTAAACTTTTATCCAGAAATCGGTATTGTTGATATGCCCTTTTTATTTGAATCAAGGGAACATGCCTATAAAGTATTGGATGGAGAAATTGGACAAGAGCTTTTAAAGGGAATGGAGAACATCGGAATTATCGGTCTTGCGTGGGGGGAGAATGGATTCCGCCATATTACAAATGCGAAGCACCCAATTACAAAGCCTGGAGATCTAAAGGGTATTAAGATCCGGACACAGGAAAATCCAATCCATCTTGATGCATTCAATGCACTTGGTGCAAAACCGACCCCGATGGCTTGGACAGAAGCTCTAACTGCTCTTCAGCAAGGAGTAGTGGATGGACAGGAAAATCCAATTGTCGTTGCAGATACGTACAAGCTTTTCGATGCGAACCAAAAGTATATGACATTAACAGGTCATCTATACTCTCCTGCAGTTATTATGTTCAGCAAAACGACGTGGGATAAGCTGCCTGCTGAATATCAGGAGATTCTGAGTGAAGAGGCGAAAAAGTCTGGCGACCAAATTCGTGAACTTATTAAGAAATCTGATGAAGACTCATTAAAGGTTCTCAAAGAACAAGGAATGGAAATTATTGAGGAGGTTGATGTGTCTCCTTTCCGTGGAGCCATCCAGCCAGTCTATGAAAAATATGAATCAGAATTTGGAAAAGAAAAAATTGACGCCATTTTAAATACAAAATAATTCTATTGAAAAACTTGGCGAGCACAGGAGACCTTTCCTGTACAACCCAAGTTTTTTAATCATAAGGAGAAATGATTGGTGGTAAAAAACGTAATTCACGCAATAAATAATGTCGTTAAATGGGTTATAATTCTTCTCTTTTTTCTTATGGTTATTGTCGTGTTCTTGCAGGTGATATTTAGATTTGTAGTAGATCAGCCGCTTGCTTGGACAGAAGAGCTGTCCCGTTATTTGCTTATTTGGCTTACCTTTTTGGGTACAGGCTATGGGATGAGTGTGAAGGCGCATCCTAGTATAGAACTGCTCTTTGAAAAAGCAGGAGGCTTAATGAAAAAGGTGCTAATCGTTCTATCAACTGCCCTCATTCTTTTTTTCTTTTGGCAAATTATTGTGAACAGCTTTGAATTTATCGGCCGCAGCATGACACAAACATCACCTGTTCTGCAATTGCCAATGGGACTGGTCTATACAGTAATCCCGATTTCAAGTGTTCTATTTATTATCAATCTACTTCAGGTTTCTGTATCTGAATGGCGAAGGGGGGCAAGTCAATAATGGCCTGGTTATTATTTGGCGTGCTAATCGTTCTTTTTCTAATTAACATTCCGGTTGCGGTCGCACTTGGGCTTGCTTCGATGATTGTCTTAATGGTTCAAGATAATGTGCCATTAATGGTTGTTGTCCAAAAAATGTTTAATTCAACCGATTCATTTACGCTGATGGCTGTTCCATTCTTTATTCTTGCTGGGAAGTTAATGGAGACAGGTGGTATTTCGAAGCGTTTAATGAATTTTGCCGGTTCCCTTGTAGGAGGTCTTCATGGTGGATTAGCAATGGTATCAATCGTAACATGTATGTTTTTTGCTGCTGTATCTGGATCTGCTGCTGCAACAACGGCTGCAGTCGGGAGTATTCTTATTCCGGCAATGGTGAAAAAAGGCTACGACAAGAGTTTTGCGACAGCGATCCAAGCCGCAGGCGGAACGATTGGAGTCATGATTCCTCCTAGTGTTCCATTAATTTTATTTGGGGTTATTGCTGGTGCATCCATTGGTGATCTGTTCATTGCAGGAATAATGCCAGGAATATTTGTCGGAATCTCACTGATTATCGTTGCCTATGTTATTTCTCGTAAACGAGGCTATGGAAAAGAAGAAAAAAGCTCTTTCAAAGAAATTGCTATTTCCTTTAAAGATGCAATTTTAGCCTTGCTCATGCCAATTATCATTCTTGGCGGGATTTATGGGGGGATTTTCACTCCAACAGAAGGTTCAGTTATTGCGGTTGTCTATGGATTAATTGTCGGTCTTTTTATTTATAAAGAGATTAAGTGGAAGGATTTGCCTGAGATATTTATTTCTTCAGGTGTAACCTCAGCTGTCATTCTTTTTATCATTTCATGTGCTTCGATTTTTGGCTTCATTTTAACAAGGGAACAAATTCCGCTGCAGATTACGGATGCGATGCTTGGTATAACAACAAATGCGATTATGATCTTAATTATCATCAATATCATCTTGTTAATCGTTGGAACATTTCTTGAAACATCAGCAGCCATTGTTATTTTGGCGCCGATTTTAGTCCCTATCGCATCTGCCGCAGGAATCGATCTTGTGCATTTCGGTGTTGTCATGGTTGTCAATCTTGCCATTGGAATGATCACACCGCCAGTTGGAATTAACTTATTTGTTGCATCCAATATTGCAAAGATTCGACTGGAGCATATCGTACGAGCAATTGTTCCGTTCTTGATTATTTTGATTGTAGACGTATTTATTCTAAGCTTTATGCCTTCAATCAGCTTGTTTTTACTAGATAAATAGAGGTGAAAAATATGTACGAAGATTTATTAGCTATTTTAGAAGACACAGAGCGTGTAAGTGTAAATGAAACCGTGCTGGAGCATCATAGCGGCGGTACCGACTATCATGAAAGGAAAAAGCCAGATATTGTTGTTTTTCCTAAAACGGAACATGAGGTTGTTGAGATTGTAAAATATGCGTCCTCCAAAAAAATACCGATCATTCCTTTCGGTGCAGGAAGCAGCATTGAAGGGCATCTAATGCCAGTCTTTGGCGGCATTAGCATGGATTTCACTCTGATGAATGAAGTGACTTCTGTCTATCCTGATGATTTTGTCGTTAAGGTTCAGCCTGGTGTGACTCGAATGCAATTAAATAAACACTTGAAAAAATACGGCTTATTTTTTCCAATTGATCCAGGTGCAGATGCGACCGTTGGCGGAATGGCTGCGACAAATGCAAGCGGGACGAATGCGGTAAAGTTCGGCACAATGAAGCATAATGTCCTTGGTCTTCAAGTCGTTATGGCAGATGGCAGCCTTATTTCAACAGGCGGGGAAACGATTAAATCATCAGCAGGCTATAATTTGACTGAGCTTTTGATTGGTTCAGAAGGGACTTTAGGCATTTTTACTGAAATCACATTAAAGCTAACAGGTATCCCAGAAGCAACTGTGGTAGCAAAAGCAGCATTTGAGACTGTTGAAGAAGCAGGCAAGGCAGCTGAATTAGTCCTGCAGTCTGGTGTCGGCATTGGAAAAATGGAGCTTGTTGATGCAGCGACGATTCAAGCGGTTAATGAATTTAAGGGGACTGACTTTAAGGAAACACCAACACTTTTTTTAGAATATAACGGAACTGCAGAAGCAACTAAACAAGGAATCACCTTTATTAAGGAATTAATGGAGGATTCGGGATCAACCCATTTTGAATTTGAGAATGATTCGATTAAACGGGCACAGCTTTGGGAAGCACGCCATCAGGCTGCGCTAGCCATTGTTGGCCGTAAGCCCAATCGAAAGCTTGTATCAACAGATGTCTGTGTTCCTATTTCGCAATTAGCGCTTTCTATTGCTTATACAAGAAAACTATTAGAAGAATACGAGATGGATGGAGCCATTCTTGGCCATGTAGGGGATGGAAACTTTCATGCAGTATTTGGATTAAATACAGATGATAAAGATGAAATGGCACGTTTCCATGCATTGAATGAAAAAGTCGTTACGTTTGCCCTCGAGCATAGGGGAACATGTACCGGTGAGCACGGTATTGGAGTCGGGAAGATGAAATTTCTCAAGGAAGAACGTGCTACCTCATTAAAGATGATGAAATTGATTAAGAGATCTCTGGATCCGGAAAATATTTTAAATCCGGGGAAAATATTCGAAATGGAAGAAGTGGTGGAAAGATGAAAAGTTATCGAATAGCTGTTTTACCTGGAGATGGAATTGGTCCAGAAGTCGTAATTGAAACAATGAAAGTATTAGAGTTTTTAAAAAAGCTAGATTCCACTTTACATATGGAATTTGATACATTTCATTGGAATAGCGAGTACTATCTTCAGCATGGAGAAATCATGCCAAAGAATGGACTGGAAACTTTAAATAAGTATGATGCAATTTTATTTGGGGCAATCGGAGATCAGCGTGTTCCTGATGAGGTTACCATATGGAAATTGATCATGCCGATAAGAAAGCAATTTAACCAATACATCAATTTCCGTCCGGTCAAATTGCTGCAAGGGATAGCTTCTCCATTGACTGATGGGGGAGACATAGATTTTGTCATTATCCGTGAAAATGCGGAAGGGGAGTACTCAAATAGCGGAGGAAGATTATATCCGGGTTTTGAACAGGAAATCGCTGTTCAAAATACGATTTTTACAAGAAAAGGTACAGCCAAAGCAGCAAGATTTGCCTTTGAATATGCAAAGAGGAATAGAAAAAGGTCGGTTACAAGTGCGACAAAATCGAATGCGATCATTCATTCCATGAAGCTATGGGATGAAGTAGTGCAAGAGATCAGTGAGGAGTTTCCTGCTATAAAGTTGGACAGTTATTATATTGACGCGCTTGCTGCCTATTTCGTTTCAAGACCTAAGGACTTTGAAGTGGTTGTAGCCTCCAATTTGTTTGGTGATATTTTGAGTGATTTAGGTTCGGCTGTTGTCGGAGGATTGGGTCTATCTCCATCAGCTAACCTGAATCCAGAAGGGGACTATCCGTCTATGTTTGAGCCTGTACATGGGTCCGCTCCTGATATTGCCGGCAAGGGAATTGCTAATCCAATTGCACAAATATGGTCAGCAGCCCTTATGCTTGAGCATTTAGGAAGAGCGGATTTAGCAGGTGTGATCGTAGATGCGATTGAAAGAGTTTTGCTTGAAAAAGAGGCGCGTACACCCGATTTAGGCGGAACATCAACCACAAGTGAAATGGGCACAGCAATTTGTGAGGCCTTGCAGCAAATCTTATTAGTTAAGGAAGGGAATGCATAATGAGACTTGAAAATGAGGTTTTTGTTGTCACGGGTGCAAAAGGCGGAATGGGCAGAGAAACGGTGAAGCGATTTTTAGAAGAAGGGGCATATGTTGCAGCTGTTGATTTGAATATTGATGGTATGGAGAAGTCAGATCGGCTTCTGCCGATAGCAGCTAATTTAACGAGTGAAGCTGATGTTGCTCGAATCTTTCAAGAAGTTAAACGTGTATTCGGCCGTGTAGATGGGCTTGTTAATATTGCTGGAATTGCCCAAGCAGCGACACAAATTGAGGAGGTAAGTTTGGCAGACTGGGAAAAATTGATGAGTGTGAATGCGACATCTCTTTTTCTTACCTGCCGTGAAGCGGTCCCATATATGAAACAACAAGGAGAAGGCGTGATTGTGAATATCGCCTCTATATCAATGGTCAGGCCGCGTCCAGGATTGAATGCTTATATTGCTTCAAAAGGGGCAGCCGTTTCATTTTCTCAGGCATTAGCTATTGAGCTTGCTGACTACGGAATCCGGGTAAACGTGGTGAACCCCGGTCCTGCTGATACGAATATGCTCGGTCAATTTACATCCAAGAATGCGGATGTTGAAGCAACGAAGGAAAACATTTTCAAGAAAAGTGTTCCATTAGGGCGGCTCATTAATCCGATTGATATTGCCAATTCCCTTGTTTACTTATGTTCGAAGGAAGCGTCGATTGTAACTGGTTCCGTGTTAAATGTTGATGGCGGAAGGGGAATATAAAGTGAACGCTGCAGATGTGAATGTGCTTGGCTGTTTTATTGGCGGAGAATGGGTTGTGCCAGATGACGCGAAATTAATAGAAGTGAGGAATCCTGCAGATGGGTCAACGATTGCCTTTGTTCCAAGAGGGAATAAGGAGGAAATTGATATGGCTGTTAAAAAAGCACAAGCGGCTTTTTCTTCAGCAGAATGGAAATCACTCCAGCCGTATAAACGGGGGAAACTTCTCTATCAGATTGCTGAATTAATCCGTAATAATAAAGATGAGTTTGCTAGATTAGAAACGATGGATGTAGGAAAACCATATGCGCAATCAGAAATGGATGTAGAAATTGCTGCTCGTTATTTTGAGTTCTATGCGGGCGCAGCTGACAAAATATTAGGAGAAACGATTCCAGTTGAAGCAGGAATTATTGATTATACGGTCCGTGAACCGCTTGGTATTGTCGGACATATTATTCCATGGAATTACCCGCTGCAAATCGCAGCAAGGAGCATTGCCATTTCGATTGCGACAGGAAACGCAGCAGTACTTAAGCCTGCTGAGGATACACCATTAACAACCTTAAAACTTGTTGAAATTATTGAACCGATCGGACTTCCAAAAGGGATTATTAATGTCATAACAGGTTATGGCCATGAAGCAGGTGCGGCACTTTCATCACACCCAGGGATCCACCATATAACGTTTACCGGTTCAGTGGAGACAGGAAAAAGAGTGATGGAGTCTGCGGCTCAAAACATTGTTCCTGTAACACTTGAACTTGGAGGAAAGTCCCCAAATATTGTGTTTGCCGATTGCAATGAGGAAAACGCATTGGAATGGGTGATGCGCTCGATTGTCCAAAATGCCGGACAGACCTGCTCAGCGGGATCACGTTTAGTAATTGAAAAAACAATTAAGAATGATTTTGTCCGAAAATTAGCAGCGAAAATGGAAAGTCTATCGATTGGACCAGGAATGGACAACCATGATTTAGGACCGGTGTTATCCAAAAAACAATTTGAACGGATTCAAGGTTTTATTGAGCTTGCTAGGGAAGATGGAATCACCATTGTAACTGGCGGGAAGCGTGCAACGATAAAAGGGTGTGAATCTGGATACTACATGCAGCCAACCATACTAGATCATATTCCGCCAGCCCATCACCTTGCACAAGAAGAAATTTTTGGTCCTGTTTTAACAGTTACCACATTTGAAACGGAAGAAGAGGCGATTGAAATAGCGAATGGCACGCCATATGGACTGGTTGCAGGCGTATGGACTGAAAATGTAGGCCGTGCCCATCGTGTAGCAAACGAGCTTCAATGCGGTCAAGTCTTCATTAACCATTATGGTGCTGGGGGAGGCATTGCCCAGCCATTTGGCGGGTATAAAAAGAGCGGGTTTGGAAGAGAAAAGGGATTAGAAGCTATACGAAACTATACACAGGTTAAAAATATTGCTCTTAAATATTAGAAAGCTGAATATAAGTGAAATAACAGGAGGACACGATTAAAGGATTGTGTTCTCCTTTTTATTGTGTTTTGAATAATTTTCTAATAAAATGGAAAATTTTTCAATAATATACGTTGACATAACATATTATACGACATATAATATCTTTGACACCAATACTATACGATATATAATATGAGCTAATGTATAATACATGGAGGTGTACAGTGATGTCATTTCAGCTAGGATCCTCTTTGCTTGATGCTTGTGTCCTTGCCATATTAGCGAAGGAAGATGCATATGGGTATTCTCTTACACAGCACGTTCGCGAGGTAATGGATATTTCAGAATCGACATTATACCCAGTCCTTCGCAGACTCCAAAAAGGGGAGTTTTTAACCACTTATGATCAGCCTTTTCAAGGCAGAAACCGGCGGTATTATCGAATTACTCCAAGCGGCCGCTCTAAATATGAGGAGCTGCTTGAGGAGTGGGTAGATTATAAGCAAAAAATTGATTCAGTCCTATTAGGGGGAATACATTATGAGTAGGGAAGAGTATTTAATAGTGCTGCGGCAAAAGCTTAAAAAATTGCCGAATGAAGAAATAAACGCAGCCTTAGATTTCTATAATGAATATTTTGAAGAAGCGGGTGAAGAAAATACCGCTGAGGTAATAGCTAAACTAGGCTCACCATCACATGTGTCCACGCAAATTTTAGCGGAATACGCTTTAAAAGGGTTGGACAATGAATCAAGCACAGCTAAAAAAGGGCTCTCAGCTGTATGGTTCATCATTCTAGCTATTCTCGCTTCGCCGATTGCTTTACCATTGCTGCTGTTTGTGATCATTCTCATATTTACTCTCGTTCTTATTTGCGGAACCTTTTTATTAACATTTTTTCTTCTAACTTTTTCATTAGCCTTAGGAGGGATTTTTAGTATTGTAGCGGGATTTGCTGTAATCGCACAGCATTGGCAAACCTCCCTTTTCTTTATTGGCATTGGATTAACAGCCTCTGGGATTGGGATCCTTCTATATCCGCCGCTTATATTAGTAACAAAGAATATGAGCAATTCATTAGCCAAATGGCTGAAAAGGCTACTCGATAAAATTACGTACAAACGTAAGGAGGGTTTGAAAAATGAAAACCTCTAAAAAAACAATGACGCTAATTGCAAGCACCATGATTGTTATCGGAATTATTTTTGGAGTAGCTGGCTTATTATCTGGGGCAAATCTTTCTATTGTAAATACGAAGGATGGGGTAAAGGTAATAAAAACAGAGGATCGGATAGAGGAGGAGTTTTCTTTACCTTCATTTACAAAAATAAATATTAATTTGGCGGATGCTGATATAGAGATTATTCCATCAAATGAATACAAACTCGAAATTGAAAGATTAAAATGGACAGAGGTTAAGCATGAAGTAGAGAATGACACATTCGTACTAACAGGAGAAAATCAAAAGTCTGACTCAATATTTTTAATGAATTTATCTTTCAAAAACATTCCAAAGCCGATCATTAAAATTTACGTTCCAAGGGACACCAAATTCTCTAATATTTCATTAGTGAACAAATTTGGAGATATTCGCTTAGTTGAAATGGCAGTGGATAAAATGGACATTTATGCAAACGATGGGGATATTGTAATCAAGGATTTGCAATCCAATGAATTAACAATAGAAAATGGATTTGGAGATATTACAGGAAGCAAAGTGAAAACAGCAAAATTACACGTGGAAATGAATGATGGCGATGCAGAATTTAATGGTCTAGAAGCTGCTTCAACTGTTTTTACTAACAAATTTGGTGATATTACCTTTAAAGAATTTTTAAGTCAAGAGCTCACTATAAAGAGCAATGATGGAGATATTGACATTCAAGGAAAGCTTCTGGGAAATTCTAGCATACATTCAAGCTTTGGCGACATCGATCTAAAGCTTTCTAATAAAGAATCTGAGTTAAGCTATACGATCCGCAATCAATTTGGAGATATTTCAATTAATGATAATAATTTTGAAGGAAAGGCATCGCATAAGGCAAATTCTGAACATAGGCTAGATATTGTTTCTAATGATGGGGATGTCCAAGTGGACTTTTAAATGCACCAGGGATCTGAGTCTCTTTATTGAGATCTCGGATTTTCTTAATTTATTAAGTTTTATATAAAGGCTTTAAATCTAAATGGATTTGCTCCCCTAAGCATGTCCATTTTTTTTTATGACACCTGTCATAAAAAACTCCTGATAAGTGTGAATATTGATTGCTTATTTGCACAGATAAAATAAACTTATCAAATCAGGAAAGGAAATGGAAATGGATGAATATAAACAATAAACGAATTCGCTTACTTGATATTTTAAGAGGGTTTGCCGTGCTGGGGACATTAGGGACAAATATATGGATATTTGCCTGCTTAGGGGACTTGTCTTATATTTTCACATATGATCATTCTGCATGGTGGGAGTCTGTTCAAGATTTTATCAGAGTTTTTGTTTTATTTTTGGTTAATGGAAAGCTGCTTGGTTTACTAACCATTATGTTTGGCGTAGGCCTTGAGTTAAAATATCAGCAGGCTTTAAGAAAAGGAAATGCTTGGCCAGGAGTATATATATGGACTTCCTTTATCTTAATGATAGAGGGCTTTGTTCATTTCACGCTTGTTATGGAATACGATATCTTAATGAGCTATGGGGTAACGGCGATCATTGTTTCCTTTATTGTAAAGGGGGGGGATCGGGTGATTGCTAGAGCGATGAAAATTATTGGAGGACTTCATGGCAGTTTCATGCTGCTGCTTTTAGTGCAAGGAATCATTCTCGGGTTCTCAGCGTCAAATGTATCATTTGGAGATATGAAAGAAATCGTATCCCTCTATCAAAATGGCAGCTGGATAGAGCAAATTCAATATCGTTTATTAAATTTTGTAATTTTACGTTCAGAGGTCATTTTCGTTATTCCTATGAATATATTTCTCTTCTTGCTTGGTGTTCGTTTAATGAGATCTGGCGTTTTTTCTTCAGATGAAAATGGCAAGAAACAGAGGGGGAAATTATTTAAATTAGGCATATATGCAGGCGTTCCGCTAAATTTGCTCATCTTTGTGCCAGGGGGTGTCTTTGATTTTCCGGTGCGTTATCTATTTGCACCGATATTATCTTTAGGTTATTTAGCGTTTATTGCTAAAATAGTAGAAAGAACCCAATCTTTTTGGCTTTGGAGCAAGCTTGAAAGCGTTGGAAAGATGTCGCTTAGCTGCTATGTTATGCAAAATATCATTGCTTCCATTATTTTTTATGGCTGGGGCATTGGGCTAGGCGGAAAGGTAAATTCCATAGAGATTGTTCTTATTTGGCTGTTTATTAGCTCACTTCAAGTTGTTTTTGCAAATGCATGGCTGCAGCATTATAAGTTTGGACCTATGGAAGCGGCGAGAAGATATACTTCAAGATTAGTAGGAACGAAATAAAGATAAGGAGTGTATCGTAATGCTTAAAAAACTTTATCCTCATGATCAGATCCAAAAATATTTGCTTATTGATATGATTGCAATAGTGGTATTAATTTATAAAGTTAGCATTACGAATGGTGCAATTGGTTATCCAGGGCAGTTTTTATTAGTCATTTTGTATTTACTATGCTTTTATATCTGCTTGTGGCATAAGGATTGGAGGCTGTCTGCAGCCAGTTTTGCAGGCTGCCTCATTCTTATGCTTTTAGCTGTTTATGTGGATAAATGGATGCTGCTTTTCGGATTTATTTTTGCTGATTTGCTTGGAAGAGCAGAACGTAAGCTAGATCTTGGAATCGGGATCATTGGCATTGCAGTGATGTATATTTTATTCGGTTTATTAACAGCAGATAGCCTATTTGCAATGATCAAGACGCTGCATTTCCCCTTTATGATTGTACAGATGCTTTTGCCGTTAGTTATTTTTATAAGTACAAAGGCAAATGTTCTTCAAGAGGAACTTGATACGGCAAATGCTCAGCTTATTTTAGAGAAGGAGAGGCAGAGAATTGCCAGGGATTTACATGATACGCTTGGGCAAACATTAACGATGATAAAACTGAAAAGCGAGCTAACGAAGAGGTTAATTGAAAAAGATGCAGACAAGGCAAAGCAGGAGTTAGATGATATTTTAAATACATCCCGTTTGGCGTTAAAGCAAGTTCGGGAACTTGTTTCAGAAATGAAGTTTGTCTCGATTGAAGAAGAAATTGGACAAACACAAAAGGTCTTACAAACTGCAGGCATTGCTATGATTCATAACAAACAAGAGAAGCTGCCGCTATTATCGAATGTTGCGGAAACAATGCTGGCACTTTCTATAAGAGAAGCGATTACGAATATTGTCAAGCATAGTAATGCAAAGCGCTGCACATTTACTCAGTTTGAAAAGAATGGAGAATACTGCTTTCAAGTAATGGATGACGGAAATGGTCAAATAAGGGAAGGAAAAGGAAATGGAATTCAGTCAATGAAAGAGAGGATCGAAATGCTTCAAGGCGAGGTTGAAATCCACTCGAATCCTCATGGAGGCAGTGTAATCACATTAAGGGTACCAATTCATGTGAATGGAAGGAGAAGGTTAAGTGATTAGAGTTGTGATTGCAGAAGATCAGAAAATGCTTCGTGGGGCATTAACTTCATTATTAAAGCTGGAGGATGATATTGAAGTTGTAGCAGAAGCAGCTGATGGCTTGGCAGCATGGGATGCGATTATGAAATATCAGCCCGATGTGTGTTTATTAGATATTGAGATGCCTTCAATGTCAGGTCTTGAAATTGCTGAGAAACTAAAGCAAGTGAAAAATATGACAAGAGTCATAATTGTTACGACATTCGCTCGCCCTGGCTATTTACAAAAAGCAATTGATGCGCAAGTGGATGGCTATTTATTAAAGGATGAACCAATCGATTTCCTAATTGAAGCGATTCGAAGCGTAAAAAGGGGTGAACGTGTTCTTAGTACAGACTTAGCGGCAGCCTTATTTTTAAAAGAGGTGAATCCATTAACAGAGCGGGAAATGGATGTGCTCCGTCTCGCAAAGGAAGGGATGACAACAAGAGAAATTGTTAGTACTTTGTTTCTAACAGATGGAACGGTTAGAAATTATTTATCTTCTGCTATTCAAAAGCTAGAGGTTACGACAAGACAGCAGGCGATTGAGAAGGCGAAAAATAATGGATGGATTTAAAAAGCTGTCAATTGTAATCTTGGTTAACAAGCAATGGAGAGATAAAAATTCTTAGTGACTTTTAATACTATGAAAAAATGTGAATGAATCGTGAATCCCTTTTCTTAATCCTGCATAGCTGTAATGTCAGATTTGTATTATTTTCAGCATAAATAGGTATGTAAGTAGAATTGGTGAACTCTATTAAAAGTCCAATAAGGATGCATTATAGTACCTGTATAGGTATTTACTATAAGTAAAGTATGGTGATAAAAAATGCATCCAATAATTGACTACAATGAAAATCCCTTTATCGTAATTTGGGAAACGACAAGAGCGTGTCAGCTGAAATGCGTACATTGCCGGGCTGAGGCACAAACAACTCCCCATCCTGATGAGTTATCATATGAAGAAGGAATAAATCTAATTGATCAAATTTACGAAATGAATAATCCAATGCTAGTGTTTACAGGCGGGGATTGTATGATGAGGGAGGATCTTTATCAGCTTGCAGACTATGCAGTGAAAAAAGGCATGCGAGTTTCGATGACTCCAAGTGCTACTCCTAATGTGACGAAGGAAAAAATGATCATGGCTAAAGAGGCGGGATTATCCAGATGGGGATTTAGCCTAGATGGGCCAACACCAGAGATTCATGATTTTTTCCGTGGAACTCCAGGTTCATTTGATTTAACTGTTGAAAAGATTCATTATTTGAATGAACTAAATATGTCACATCAAATTAATACAGTGATAAACAGGTATAATTATGATCATCTTGAAGAAATGGCAGAGCTGGTGAAGGAACTGAAGGCAGTTGTGTGGTATGTATTCACTCTTGTTCCAACTGGCAGAGGACAAATGAAGGATTGCATTACACCAGCTGAGCATGAAAAGGTATTCCGCTGGCTGTATGACTTAAGCAAAACATCTCCTTATGATATTAAAACAACTGCTTCACAGCATTACCGCCGAGTCGTTCTGCAAGAAAAGGTACGTGAAAAGGCTTTAAGTAAAGGAAATATTCGCTATGAAGATACGATTACAAAAGACATGGCATTTATGGTGGATGGATTAAAACGTGCGCCACGGGGTGTGAATGATGGAAATGGCTTTGCCTTCGTTTCACATATAGGTGATGTATACCCAAGCGGATTGCTTCCAATTAAAGCCGGAAATATTAAAGAAACACCATTAAAAGAAATTTACCGTGAATCCAGCATCTTCAAAGAATTACGTGATCCGAATAACTATAAAGGCAAGTGCGGAGTTTGTGAGTATCGCTTTGTCTGTGGCGGTTCCCGTTCCAGAGCATATGCAGTAACGGGTGATTATTTAGAAAGTGAACCTTTCTGTGTCTATATTCCTGAAGCATTAAGGAATAAGAAGGAACAGACAACAAATAAACATTAACCATTAATAAAAAATACCATACGAAAAAGTCGTAAGGTATTTTTTTATTGCCTAAAACAAACCCTTATTTTTGCAAATGCTAAATGACCTTGATAAACAAACGATCCATCTTTTTTATCAAAAGATGAGAAATTTTTTACTAATAGTTGTATTTAATACTTTTTCAAATGAATAATCTCTGAAGGTACGCCGTAAGCAGCAGAAGCCTCATAAATAGTAGTGGTATTGTTCATATTTTCATATAAAAGCTCGTCTGGTATTAATATTTCAACAGCAAAGATATCTGCCTCAACCTCTATCTTATCTAATGAGAAAAGTGTGTTTTTTCTCAAGAAAGGAGTGTTTACCCTTGGATGCAGGATTGCGTGCCCTAATTCATGTGCACATATATATTTCTGCATCTCATTGTCTAAATTGTTGTTTATAAAAATATATTTATTCCTTTTATCATATTTATAAAAGCCCAAAATTTCCTCATGTAAGTCCCATGGAATGATGTGTATCTTCTTTAAAGATGCAAGCTCGAAGGGGTCAGAAGTTTTGTGCTTTGTCTTCATTTCATTCACTATGGTTTTGATCCATCCCAATGATATCGCCTCGCATCCCTACTCATTCTCTTTTCTATATTTATGAGGAACGTATTTTTTATTAATCCGTTGTGTTTGGCGAACAGCATATTCCATTGCCTCTAACAGTGATTCGATTGCTTCAGGACTCATAGGCTCTCCATTGAAACTTAACCCGTCTTCACTAGTTAGATCATTTTTTATTTTTTCCATTCGTTTAGCAATATCTTTTTCGTCTTTTTCAGAAAGAGGCGATAGGTTTGAAGAAACATACATTTTATCTTCAGATTGCCCAATCAATTCATTCATAGGAATTTTGAAAAACTCGCAAATCTTATCTAGCATGTCAAACCGTGGTTTTGCTATATCATTTTCCCAAGAATTATAACGCCCCCTTTTTATCCCCAATTTGTCTGCAACTTCATATTGACTAAGCCCTTTTTTATTGCGAAGGCTTTTCAGACTTTGTCCAAGAGTCATCATGGTCTCACCCCGAGTGAAAAATATTTTATCCATTTTTCGATTGACAGATAATATTTTTATCCAATATAATTTGATTATCTACTAAAAAGATATAAAATTTGGAAAAAATGTCATTTTATTATCCGATTATTACCAAAATGATAATTTTATTATCTTTTTTTATTATAAGAATATTAAATTATCTGGTCAATCTATTTTGATATTTTTTTGTGTAATTGGATAAATAAATTATCAATAGGAGGGTATATAAATGAATTGTAATGAAATCGAAAAACTGATTTATGATTATCATTGGTTACGTAAAGAGGTGAGCCGATTAGAAAAAATTGTTTTTGGATTTTCTGTACCTATAAAAAGTATCGGGGTCACACAATATGGAGTAGAAGCATCCTTGCCAAAAGGGAGTTTACTAAAGAGTGAAGCAGAACTAGCAGCATTAGATGTAAGGGAGAAACGATTATATAAACGATTAAACATGTATAGAAAAAAAGTATTTGCGATTGAAAAGATTGCAGAGCTTCATTTAGCAGATGATCAAGAACTTACACTGATGGATTGCATGATGGAAGGCATGAGCTATCGAGCGATTGCAGCCCATTTAGGACTTTCGAGAGAAAAAATACGAACTTTAAAGAACGAATTGATCGGCCATATCCACCAGAATTGCCACTTTTTGCATGAGTTGAAGGATGATAAATGTACAGTGTAAAATTAGATCAAGGCGGCAGGGTAATCACGAGTGACGCTATATTTAGAAATAGAACTTTTTAAATAAAAGGAAATATGGTAAAGCATAAAGAAAATGGAACCTATTTTTGGGGTAAAAAGGAAAATGTGGTCGCGTAAAAAGAAGATAAAACCCGTTTTTTGAAGAAAAGGAAAATGTGGTCACGTAAAAAGAAAATAGGCCCTGTTTATTGAAAAAAAAGGAAAATATGGTCACGTAAAAAGAAAATAAGACCCTTTTTTTGAATAAAAAGGAAAAAAAGGTCACATAAATAAAGATAAACCCGTTTTTTGAAGAAAAGGAAAAAAAGAATTGTCTAATGCAGAATTAAGCACTTGCTTATTTAAAAGAAGTGCTTTTTATTTTGGAATCGAGCTTAAGTAAAGTTAGAAGAAATGACCACCCATATCTGCCAAACCTGCCACTTTACGCATGAGTTGAAATGGAAGAAATCATGAGTGTAAAATGAGGTCAAGGAGATGAAGCAAGTATCTTACTTATTAAAAAGCTTTAGATTGTTGTTAAGCAAAAAGTGACTAATAGGGAAAAGATTGAGGCACTTATTTATGATAAAAGTAAGTGCTTTTTTATGGGGAATATTCTCAGTAATAATAAGTAACCAAATCTGCCAAACCAGCCACTTTATGCATGAGTTGAAACAGAGGAAATCAGCAGTGTAAAATGAGGGCAAGGAGATAAAGCAATTATCTTCCATATTAAAATTTAATAAAAAATTGTTTGTAAAGAGCACTTACTAAATAAAATGAGTAGGTGCTTTTTTGTTTGCCGTTTTAGTATTGTCGGCGTTAAAGAACAAGATAGTCGCAGTGGCTAGTGTTAACGAGCTTACTTGAAGGGAGGTGATTAAATAATGAAAAAATCTTTAAAAATCAACTTATAAATTTTTGAGTTGATTGATATACAGAGAGGAGGGAGTGAATGATCACCATAAATGATATGCGAAAAGCAGTAATTGCCACTTTAAAGACTTATTTTTCTTCAATAACTATATATGAAGAGCAAAAACAAGGCGTTGAGGGGCCTTGTTTTTTTGTTAAGCTGCTTTCAACTAAACAAATAAGGGAAATCAATCGGCGATATAAGCGCAGCCATTCCTTTGATATCACCTATTTGCCAGGTTCAGCGAGCACAATGGATGAAGTAGATGTAATTGCTGAACAGCTGTATCGGTATTTAGAGTATATCGAAGTAAGTGGCAGTTTGATCCATGCGCTAAGTATGAGGCACGAAATCATTGAAGGTATTTTTCACTTTTTTATTGATTACGATTTTTATGTTGTAAAAGAAAAAAGCATTCAAGTTAAGATGCAGAAGCTTGAACAGGAGGAATTTGTCCATGATTAAATCAAAGAATAAGGCAGGCTTTTCAAAAGAGCAGTTTCTAAATTCGGATAGCTACGCCGATAAAAGAGATTTACTTCAAACAGTACTTAAGGATGATGAAAAATATACGGCGGAACAAGCTGATAAACTAATCAGCGTTTTTTTAAAGAAGGAGGCTAAATAATGGCTGGAGGTACTTATACAGCGATGAATAAAGTAAGACCGGGTGTATACATCAATTTTGAAAGCGAACCAAAACCATTAGGTTCACTTGGTGAGAGAGGAATTGTTACATTTGCGCTTCCTCTTAGCTGGGGTGTGGAAAAAGAAGTGTTTGAGATTGAAGCAGGTGAAAATGTTAGAGCGAAGCTAGGGTATAGCATCACAGATCCAGAGCTATTATTTGTTCGTGAGGCATTGAAACGAGCAAGTAAAGTGCTTCTTTATCGATTAAATAAAGGAACAAAGGCGACAGCAACTGCAGATTCCCTAACGATTTCAGCAAAATATAGCGGGGTTAGAGGAAACGATATCTCGATTTCAGTTCAGAAAAATATCGATGATGCGACTAAATATGATGTCCAAACACTTGTTGAGGGTGCTGAAATGGATTTACAAACTGTAGAGTCAATCGAGCAGTTGCTTTCCAATGATTGGGTAAGTTTTAGCGGTACTGGGGTCCTGACCGAAACGGCAGGGATTTCTTTGGCAAATGGATCAGACGGCACTGCCACGAATCAGGATCATTTAGATTATTTAAGTGCCATTGAGGTTTTTGAATTTAACACGATTGGATTAACAGCAGCCGATACAATGCTGAAATCACTATATAGCTCATTTGTTAATCGCTTACGTAGCGATGAAGGGGTTAGGGTCCAGCTAGTTGTTGAAAATTATCCAATAGCTGACGGGGAAGGCGTCATCAGTGTGAAAAATGGAGTGATTCTATCCGATGGAACTGCGCTATCCGCTAACCAGGCAGTAGCATGGGTGGCAGGTGCAACTGCAGCGGCTGATGTCAATGAATCTCTAACCTACCAAGCTTATGATGATGCAGTAGATGCTGAGCCTCGATACACAAATTCGCAAATTGAAGCTGCTTTAAAGAATGGGGAGTTTGTATTTGTTCAAAGCAATGGCCTTGCGATGGTCGAGCAGGATATTAATACGCTTAAAAGCTTTTCGCCGAAGAAGGGAAAACATTTTTCAAAGAATCGTGTCATTCGTGTACTTGACGGGATTAATCAAGATATTAAACGGATCTTTGAAAAATTCTACATTGGAAAAGTAGACAATAATGCTGATGGACGCAACCTTCTAAGGAATGAATTGAACAACTATTTATTGATGCTGCAAAATCTTAATGCCATTCAAAATTTTGATGCGCAAAAGGATGTCACAATCCAAGCGGGCAGCGATTCGGACAGTGTTTACGTTGAAGTAAATGTACAGCCAGTAGACTCGATTGAGAAAATTTATATGAAAGTACAGGTGAAGTAACATGGCATTTTTACAAGCAAGAGATGCAATTTCTGGACAGGAAGGAAGAGCTTACGCAACCATAAATGGCAATGTGGAAGAAATGTTCTATGTTAAAACGCTAGAGGCAACCGTTGAAAAGCAAAAATCAGAAATGAAAGCTCTTGGCCGAAGAGGAACGCAGCATAAAGCGACTGGATGGAATGGCACAGGAAGTATGACTATTTACTATGTGACGACACGATTCCGCCAGCTGATGCTTGATTATATTAAAACCGGGAAAGATGTATACTTTGACATTCAAATTGTGAATGAAGATCCAACGTCAAGCATCGGAAGACAAACCGTTGTCTTAAAAAATGTCAACTTAGACAATGTGATTATGGCAAAGGTTGATACAGAAAGTGAATTTCTTGAAGAAGAAACTAATTTCACTTTTGATGATGTGGATATTTTGGAGAGTTTTGCAGCGCCAACAAATTAAGGGGGAAAAAGAGGATGAGTAAACTGCAGGCATTTTTTTCACAAAATGTTAAGTTTAATAAACAGCTAGATGTAATTATTTCTGAGAGATTTATTGATGAAAACGGTAAACTGATCCCATGGGAAATTCGATCGATGAGTGAAAAAGAGAATGAATTAATTAGAAAAAATACGCCGCGTGATAAAAAAGGGAATATTGAGGGAGAATCCTACGCTGCCAAGCTTGTTACCGAAAGTGTTGTTTTTCCTAACTTAAAGGATCCTGATCTTCAAAAGTCTTATGGTGTTATGGGAGCTGAGGATTTACTTAAAGAAATGCTTTTATCAGGTGAGTATTCAAGGCTTTGCCAAAAGGTACAAGAAGCAAACGGATTTGATGTCAATGAAATGATTCAATACGCAAAAAACTAATCAAGGAGGGCGATGCAGATGCAAATTATGCATACTATGCCCTCCATAAGCTCCGCATTCTTCCACATGAACTTATGAATATGAGTCTACGAGAAAAAGCAGTCATCTATGCGATGATTGATTATCGTATTGAACAAGATAGAAAGGAAGAAGCAAAAGCACGGATGATGTCTCGAAATAAAAGATAAGGTAAATGGAAAGCACTCAAGTAGGGTGCTTTTCTGCTTTTGAAAAGGTGGTGGGGAAGACGTCAATTAATAATATAATGAGCAGTTTTTCAAACTCATTACAAAATATGAATCAAAATATGAAGCAGACTAATTTTGCCATCGTAGAATTGAATCGCTCAATAAATCGGTTCACCAATCAGCTAGTAGGAACATTGCAAAGAATTGCAGCAGCTGAAGCTTCTCTGCTCAACTCCCAAAGTAATCCCCCTAACCAGAATGATGCAGGAAATGATAGTGGTTCTATCAGTGGCGGATTAGGTAAGGTTATAAATGGATTTAACAAAATATTAGGGACGGCAGAAAAAGTTTATGCAACTGTCGATGCCACAATGGCATTTGCGGACGGTATTACAGCCACTAATACACGTTTATCTTTTATAAATGATGGTTTAAGAACGCAGTCTCAGTTACAGCAGCAAGTTTTCGATGTTGCAAATCGTACTGCTACTAGCTATGAGTCGACTGCAGGATTTATTTCTGCGCTTGGATCAGCTACAAAAGGTGTTTTTAAGAATAATGATGATATGCTGTCTTTTACCGAAAGTTTTAACAAAACGCTTGATATAGGTGGAGTAGACAAAGGGACTAAGGATAATGTTAGTCAGCTGATGATTCAGGCACTTGGAAATGGAAAAATGCAAGATATTGGATTCAGAGAAATGAGTAAAGCGGCACCTGCTATTATGGATGTATTATCAGCGGGACTAAGTATTTCTGAAAATGAGCTGCAGAATTTGGGCGAAGAAGGAAAGCTGACAGCAGACATGATCGTAAAGGCTTTTGAAAATCAAAGCAATGTAATAGATGGTATGTTCAAACATATGCCTTTATCTTTTGAAGGGGCAACAAACATTGTGAAAAATAAAATCGTTGAATTTATTGGGAATCTCAATCAGGTTGGAGGACCACTAAGCTTAATAACAGAACAGATGAAGGGTTTTATAGCTTGGTTAAGTTCTGCAAATGGTGAGCAGTTTTTCAATGGTTTAGCGATGGGGATTGATCTTGTTGTAAGAGGCTTCGTATTCTTAACAGATGTTATTGGGAGAGTTTTAAACTTTGTTTTAACCTATTTGCCGGAGATTTCAGCTATGCTTTTGACTTGGGGAGCAACGCTAATCCCATCAATTATTGCCAAACTTTGGGGGATGGTGCCGCCAATTTTTGCACAAGCCATGGCATGGCTTGCTGCTAATTGGCCAATATTATTAATCGTTGCTGCGGTGGGTCTGTTAGTTTTTATTATTCATCAATTTGGCGTTACAGCAGATCAAATTGTTGGTTTCGTTGCAGGGGTTTTTACCTCTCTTTTTGCAACAATTTACAATAGTATCGCAATTATTTGGAACTTTTTTGCGATGCTAGCGGAATTTATAATAAATTTATTTAACGACCCTGTTTATGCAGTTAAGAAGCTCTTTTATGATCTCGTCAAAATGGCTGTGAATAATCTTTCCGCGTTAGCAGGTTCGTTTGATATGGTAGCTGATATTTTGGGAAAAGCTTTTGTAAATGGTGCAAATTTAGCAATAGGGGGAATTAATGCTCTTATTAGGGCTTTGAACAAAATTCCAGGTGTTGATATTCAAGAGGTCAAAAAGATTGAAAGCGGTGCTAGTACTAGACTATCTGACAAACTTAAAAACTTTGTTAATAATCTAGAAGAGCCTAAAAGTGATAAAAATATCGTTAATATCCCACGTATGGATTTGAAGTCAGTTCCTGAATCATTTCAAAAAGGCTACAAAACTGGCAGTGATTTCGTTAAAAACCTTGGGAAATCTGATGAACTTGAAAGTTTTGCAGGTAAAAACTTTTTTAAAGATAAACCGGGTATGCCAGGTGGCAATAATTTCACTAATATGAATAATGGCAGTAACGGCTTCACAAATATGAACAATGGCGGCAATCAATTACCTAACATCGATAAAGTTGGAGAAGTAGGGAAAATCAATGATACTGTAGATATTTCCAGTGAAGATATAAAAACGATGAGAGAGCTCGCAGAAATGAAGTCGATCCAGAATTTCGTGTCGCTACAACCGAGCGTGAAAGTGGAAGGGATTAGTGTTCGGGAAGAAGCAGACATTAATACAATTGTTGCGAGGATCGAACAAAAGCTGGAACAAGAATTTTATGCTGCAGCTGAGGGTGTGTATATGTAATGACTGATTATGAAATATGGCTTTCATTTAATAATGAAGCGGAGGGATTCCAGTTGCCTGAGAATCCCTCTTCTATTGAAATCAAGGATGCAAATAGTAACAAAATCTATCATATTTCAGGGGTAGGGGAAATTAATGTTTTAAAAGATTCATCACTGACTGAATATACATTTGAAGGTGTTTTTCCATCTCAGAAAAGTCCTTTCGTGATAGCAAAAAGAGCACTTGAACCAGAAAGCTATGTGGATTACATTCGGAAGTGGATGGCTTCGAAGCAGCCGATTCGCTTCGTCTTTACGGGTTCAACTTTTTCTATTAATACACTTGCAAGTATTGAAGCATTTGAGTGGAAAGAAGCTGGCGGTACAGTTGGAGACATTGAATATAAGCTGTCTTTGAAAAAATATGTGCATTATGCAGCTCAAAAGGTCAAAGTTGTCAATCAAGCTGCAGCAAACAAGCAAGCATCTCCTCGCCCGGATAATCGGGCTCCGGCAAAAACGTATAAACTAGTTAAAGGTGATAGTTTATGGAAAATTGCACAAAAATTTTTAGGCAGTGGCTCCCGCTATAAGGAAATACAAAAGCTAAATAATATTAAAGAGTCAGAGCTGCGAAAGCTTCCTATAGGACTGGAAGTAAAATTGCCTCCAAAGTAGGTGGTAGCAATGGAAATTTTATTAGATAACAAAAACGGGAATGTCTGGGATATAACGAAAATGGTTTCAAATGTTGCCTGGAAAACGACGAGGATTGGCCGTGCTTCTAGTTTGGAGCTGACGATGATCAAAGGCTCGCCAAATCAAGATAAAGCATTCCAATGTAATAATGGCGATGTCATCCGCTTAAAGGATGGAAATCAACCGGTGTTTTACGGCTATATTTTTAAAATTGGAAGCGGAAAAAGTGAAGAGGTCAAGATCACTGCCTATGATCAAATACGCTATTTAATGACAAATGAAACCTATGTAGGTAAGAATGTAACAGCTACCGAAGTAATTAAAAAAATAGCGAATGATCTTAAATTAAAGCTTGGTGTAATTGAAGATACAAAACACCAAATCCCAACATTGATAGAGGATGACAAAAAGCTTCTTGATACTATTTGTAAATCACTTGATTTAACATTAATCGCTACAACACAAAATTTTATTTTTTATGATCACTTTGGTGCATTAACTTTAAAAAATATTAAAAACATGAAGGTGGACGTTGTTATTGGGGATGAAAGCTTAATGCATGATTATAGTTATGAAAAGTCAATCGATGATGAAACGTATAATCGCATTAAAATCATTCGAGATAATAAAGAGACGGGAAAACGTGACGTGTATATTGCAGAGGATAGCAGCAATATTGCAAAATGGGGCCGTCTCCAACTCCTTCATAAGGCAGATGAAAAAATGAATGAAGCTCAAATTAATAATCTATTAGATCAATTGGTCACTCTTAAAAATCGGGAACATAGAAAAATAAAGATTAGTGCGATTGGAGACTTGCGGATACGGGCTGGTTGCTTTGTTCCAATTATTCTAAGTGAATTTGGTATCCGCCAGTATTTTTTAGTTGATGATTGTACTCACAGTTGGGAAGGGGCAGATCATACAATGTCGCTGGATCTGAAGGTAATTTAAAATGAGCATGATCAATATCATTAAACAAGCAGGGGTTGGAGCTATACACGCACAAAACCCTGTTCATATTCTATTTGGAACCGTGATAAAATCGAATCCTCTTGAGGTGAGTGTCGAGCAAAAATTCACTCTCACAGAGGATTTTTTAGTACTCACAGAAAGTCTGATCCGATATGAGGAGAAGGAGCATACTCATTCATCTGCAAATGGAGAAACGACACCGCCTTCTAAGCCGCTTATCATTAGAGCCGGTTTAAAAAATGGTGATAAGGTGCTCCTGCTGCGAGTGCAAGGCGGACAGCAATTTGTTGTCCTTGATAAGGTGGTGTGAACATGACAATCCCACAGTCTGAATTAATTGAAGAGCTTGAATTATTTAAGATGCCGAGCCTGACGTATAAGATTGATTTTCAGAAAAAAAGAATGTCTGGCATGACAGATCAGCTTGCTGCAATTAAGCAGGCAGTCTTTATTATTTTACACACAGACCGCTTTAAGCACATGATATACAGTGATCATTTCGGTATTGAATTAGAAAATTTAATAGGGAAGAACCCCAAATATGTGAAATCAGAGCTAACTCGACGTATAACTGAAGCGCTTCTTCAAGATGATCGAATAACTAGCATTGAAGAATTCCAATTTGTTTTTAATGAACATAACGTGCAAGTAACATTTACTGTCGAAACTGAATATGGAAGCTTTCAGGAAGCTACGGAGGTGAATTAGAATGTATGAACAGATGACACCTGAATATTTACTTGATCGCATGCTAAACAGGGTATCAGCCAATTTTGATAAACGTGAAAGCTCACCGATTTATACAGCCATTGCACCAATTGCCTATATCCTTGCTGAATTTTATGCAGATTTAGATGTACACAATAATCTATCATTTGTTGATTCAGCGGATGGAGAATATTTAGCAAGAGGGACAAGTGAGCATGGGATAAATAAAAACCTTGCTACCTTTGCCAAAAGAGTAGGAAAGTTTTTTGGAGCGAATGAAGCTCCAATGGATGTCCCAATTAATAGCCGCTTCTCAATTGGTCATTTATATTATCTAGTTGAAAGCAGGCTTGGTTTAGGTGAGTTCATTTTGAAATGTGAGACAGCAGGGACTGCAGGGAATGAACAATTTGGTGTACTGCTTCCAGTTGAATACATTGCTGGACTAGTTGAAGCACAATTAGCCGACGTACTGATCCCTGGTGAAAACGAAGAAGAAGATGAGGCTTTGCGCGAACGATTCTTTGAAGAAGTAAATGAGGAACCTTTCGGAGGCAATGTTGCAGATTATAAAAAGATGCTCAATACGTTAGATGGCATCGGAGGTACAAAGGTTTTCCCGGCATGGCAAGGCGGAGGTTCTGTTAAATGCTGTGTTCTTACAAGCGAATTTAATGAACCCACTCCAGATTTTATTCATGAAATACAAGAAAAAGTAGATCCAATCCCTGTTCAGGGACAAGGACTCGGTCTTGCGCCAATGAACCATTTTGTAACGATTACGGGTGCGGCTAAAGTTCTCTTAACTATTGAGTCAACGATTACCTTAGCGAATGGTGTAACAATTGGTCAAGTAGTAGGTGACATTGAAGCGATATTAAAGGATTATTTTCTATCTCTGCGTAAAAATTGGAAGAATGAAGCTAAGACGATTATCCGTTTATCTCAAATTGAAGCGCGGGTTTTAACGATCCCTAATATTGTGGATGTAACAAATACGACTATAAATGGTTCTTCAGTAAATGTCGAACTAAATGCCGAAAAAATTCCTTTCTTGGACCAGGTGATTTTAAATGGCTGAAGTATATTTACCCCATTTACAGCCAATTTTTCATGACATCCCTGAGTTTATGGAAATTGCTATAACTGTTGATAAAGAGGTTCAAATGCTTGAAGCGGAAATAGAACAAGTCTTTCGTAATCGTTTTGTGCAGACCGCTAACGAATACGCAATTAAACGTCGTGAAAAACTGCTTGAAATTCAAGCGGATCCAGAAACGGAAAGCTTAGACTTTCGAAAAAGAAGAATAATTAATCGTCAATCAACGAAAGTACCTTTTACCCTACGATTCCTTCAAGATAGGCTCAACTTTTTAGTAGGAGAAGGGCGAGCAGCAGTCTCTGCCGATTGGCTTTCCAGCATTTTATCAATAGCAGCTGATATAGGTGATGCGAAGGTTTTTAAAGAGGTTGAGCACACGATTAAGACAGTAAAGCCCGCATGCATGGTCTATCAACAGCAAACCGCATTAAGCAACACGATTTTGTTCAAAGAGCATATTTCCATGAGGCAAGTTACGAGAATGACAAGGCTCTCAACTACATGGAAGCTCGGCAGCACACCATTTGCTGCAGGAGGAAAGGAGGTGATCATTAAGTGATTACCCAGGAATTTTTAAGCGAAGTGGCGATCTTCACAGATCTGAAGATTAATAAGGTCGTATTAAATGGAACCTATCAAGTTCCTAATTTTGATCTAAAAAAACTAGCAGCAAATGAGCTTTCGATGAGATACACGGTACCGTTTGGCGCTGTAGAAACTATTCAACAAATTGAACTAAAAGATGAATTGGATAATGTCGTTACTTCGAACAAAGTATACGTTCCAATCTCATCAGATACGATTCTTTCACAGACTATATTTGTAAAGGAGGCATAATAGATGAAATTTCAGCCGAAAACAGACTGGAAATATGATGATACTCCAACGGAGGGAGACTTTAATCGGATTGAACAGGGGATTGTTGAAGCTCTTAAGAGGGGGGAAGTGAATAATGAAGGGTTGGTGGTTGTAGAGCAGCTCATTGGTACTCATTGTGCTGATAGAACGAATCCGCATAATGTTACAACTTCACAAATTAATAAGATTGAAAAAAATAGTAATAATAATATATCTCCATTATCTAACTTTTCAGAGGGAATTACGATCATGGAGTCAGATTTAATGGAAAATGGCTTCCCTTTTCAGTGGGGTACTCTTACGACACACAGAGTATTAGAGTATGGTTGGCAATTATTTTCAAAGGATAATAACATCCTTCACACAAGGACATGGAATCCTGATACAAAAGCTTGGCAAAATTGGTCACAGATCGAAACTACCACAGGCGCACAGTCAAAGGCGAACAAAGCGGAGTTGAATGCTAAAGATTATATTGATCAGCAAATTGCTGGTATTGAGTTTGATGATATTGATAGAGAGGCTGCTGACATTTCTTATTATGTGAGAACTACAGGTAATGATGATAATGATGGTAAGAGTGAGGCAACAGCATTTGCTACTTTAGGAAGGGCATTAAGGGAATGGAAACCAATAACAATTGGTGGCAAACGTACATTTAATATTGGTGAAGGTGTAGAACTTTCTGAGAGCTTGACACCGATTCATAGAGAGTTAGTAATAAAAAATAAATTCGGTGGTGATTTTGTCTTTAATTTTAATAGTGCTCATGCTTTAAATATTGTATTTGAAAACCTTCAGTGTAAAATAAGGGTAGAAAACTTTGAAAAATATAATTCTAATATTCTTGAATTTGGTATGGGGGAAGGATGTTACGTTGAAAACTGCCAAATGGTGGATTTTAATAATGTGACATGTAATTTGAGTGGAAAAGAATCTTCGTATGCAGCTTTCTATTTTTCAAGATCAAGAGGTCGTGTTGGGGAAGCTACTTTTACAAGTTATAGACCTTGGATAATTGCTGCTGACGCTCATTCTTTTGTCTTTGTATGGATGCCGAAAGGAACGATGAGAGATAATACCGAAATTCCTTATAGAGCTTCTGGTGGTGCTATAATTGATGTATTAGGCAATCAAGTTACGAATGCAACTGTTTTGAAAGAGGAAGAAGATGCTGGAAGAGTATTTGGTGTGTAAAATGTCCTTTAAACAACTTGTTAAGTGTTTAATTTTACATGGTGAGAGCATAGTATCCATGAAATTTTGTGGTGTAATGAGAATAAATGTATTATTAGATGGGGGAATAAGGAAGTAATAAGAAATATTTAGTTCAATAGGGTTCAATCTTGGATTCTTTTTTATTTATATCGAAAGGAGGCTACAAATGAACGAACTAAACCTAGTCCAAAAAGACATTGTTACACTCAAAACCTCCGTCGAAGACATGAAACAGGATATTCGCCAGCTTCAGGATAAAACACTAATTCATGATCGGGATATTCGTGAGATTCAGTCGGATTTAAAGGATATAAAAGAGGATACGAAATGGCTACGGCGCGCAATCACCAATGCATTTGTTGTTGGGCTGATTGGAGGAGCAGTGGCTATTTTTTATGCAGCCATAAATTTTAATCTGTAAGAGGCGAAATGATTATGAAAAAGGATATTGCTACATTGATCGGGGGCTTTTTGACAGCCCTTTTCTTCTTTTTTGGAACGATTGGCATCTCGTTTGAATGGTTTACGCAGGACAGTATTAATGCTTTTGTCGTTTTGATTTCTGCCGCTATTGCTTTAGGGATCAATTTATATGCTGTTTATAAAAATACGTATGCGTTAACTAAGAAAGCAAAGCTTCAGAAAGAAATTCTAGAGCGCCACAATCTTAAATAAACAGCTTTATTAAAAATATTTGTAAGTGGTTTATTGTGTACAAGCTTTATGATTATAACTTTCAAATAAAAATATGAGGTGATTAATAATGGCAAAAATATTTATCGATCCAGGTCATGGAGGAACAGATTCAGGTGCAGTTGGAAATGGTCTTCAGGAAAAGAACATTACACTGCAGATTTCTACAAGAATTAGAGATATTCTTTTAAATGAATATGACAACGTATCAATCAGAATGAGCCGAACAGGTGATCAAACGGTTTCTTTACCTGAACGGACGAATGCTGCGAATGCCTGGGCAGCAGATTTTTTATTGTCTGTTCATATTAATGCTGGCGGGGGAACAGGATATGAGGACTATATTTATCCAGGGGTAGGAACACCGACCACAACCTATCAGAATAATATTCACACTGAGGTCTTGAAGTTAGTTAATTTCTCAGACCGAAGCAAAAAGACTGCGAATTTCCATATGCTTCGTGAATCCAATATGCCAGCGGTGTTAACGGAAAATGGGTTTATCGATAACGCGAATGATGCGGCTAAATTAAAGACAAGCTCTTTTATCGAAAGCATTGCACGTGGTCATGTAAATGGGATCGTGAAAAGCTTTAATCTTCCTAAGAAGTCAACAGCTGTGTACCATATTGTTGTACAAGGCGATACAGTATATTCTTTAGCTCAAAAATATGGAAGTACCGTTCAACAGATTAAAGATTGGAACGGGCTTGATGCGAACTATACCATTTATGTTGGTCAAAGACTTCGGGTGAAATAAACTAAGAAGTACTTCTCAAAGAGTTTCCGTGCTCCTTTTCATTGTTTAGTTAGTTTCTCATACGGCTCGCTCAGTCGTAAAAGAAAAACAAATGGACATATGGAACCGCCAACACGGTTCCATATGTATGTTGGAGTACGAAGGAGAACCCCCTCGTACTCCTAATCAGTATTGTATCTTGTGACATTGGAAGAGTAATCCAAATTTAGACGATCTGATTCTTATGAATGAAAGTGCATGTATTAAAACTTTTCATTCACTTCCCATGATTCAACCATTTGATAAGCTGTTTGCGGATTATATCCTTTTCCAATCAAATAGGCGATGGCTGCTACTTCAGTCATTGCATGAGAATATGACGTAAATGCTGCTTCTTTTAAACCATAATCAACAAATGGTGTGACGGCATTTAATGTTTCGCTCTTTAAATCCCTATAGGGCATATAAACAGGGTAATAAGGTGATGGATTATAATACATATGCCAAGCTTCATCCTTTCTCAAATATTCTGCGGACCTGATGTATCATATGAGCAGCCTAGACATTCGTTTTTGTCCTTTTAAAAAAAATCGTATTTATTATACTTTTTGTTCTGGACAAGAAATCTGTCCCCCTGTCTCTAATATGTAAATTCATATTTTTTGGTATTTGAGTAATTGAAATGGACAAGTTCCTTGCGTTCGCTTAGTTTCCAGCCTTCACTTGTATTAATCAGCTTGTAATGCCAAGGATTGGCGGTTTCTGTCATCTCGTAAAGTTCTCCTTCAGTGTAGGAAGCTGAATTCATTGTTAAAACAACATTTAGCTCAACACTTTCTTCACCTTCATCCATACGATATTTAATACTATCTAAGTCATATTCAGTGTATAAAAGTTCTCCTTTGAAAATTGTTTGATTAGACCTAATCTCCTCAAATCGATCATGAAAGAAATTCAATAGTTCAGGTGTTATATGAACAAAATAGGAAGTATCCAATTGATTATAGGCAGACATCCATCCGATCGCGTACTCATTGACTACGGTCATTATTTCTTCTTGAAAGGCAGGGTCTTTTGCTTTTTCCGCTTCCATTGCTTTATTTAATTCTTCCTCTTTCCTTTTGCGTTCTTCCTCTAAAGCAGCCATTTTTAATTCATATGCCTTTTCTATAGACTTGAGCGTTTCTTTAAGCCAAAATGCCTCTAAGCCAATTTTATAATAGGAAGAAACTTGGCGATTAATCGTTTGCTTTAGCTGATTGTAACTGAGTCTGTCCTCTAATAACGAATATTTCTTTTCATCATATTTGATAAAATGACTCGTTAGTTCTTCTGCTTTTTTGTCTGAACTCCCATAAACCTCATTTGGCAATGCTCCTAAAAGAGCAATGAAATGTTCATCCTCAAATAACTGATTTTTTACATTTGCATCCATTTGTTTATATAAGTTCTCTCTAGTATTTGAAAGGAGGGTATCAAATTCATTTTGTACATTGAAGTGCTGATCATAATCTAAAAAGATAGGATCATCTTGTTTCTTTTCTTTTAGATTCAGGTAGTCTTTATAAGTTTTGATAAGTCCAGAATAATTTTCATTCCTGAATAGCGATTCTGCCTTTTCTAATAAAGCGGAAACTTCTTTATTGTTATTTAAAAGCATAGTATAGGTTGATTGGATTTGATTCTCTTTGTATAGGATGGAACGGTTGGTTATGGCATTTTCATAAAAGGTTTCGGATTTTACATATTGCTGTGATAGATAAAAATGCTCTGCGTTTTTCGTGGCAGTGAATTTTTCATATCCAAGATATGCTTTATATCCAAGAAGTCCGAACGAAATGATAAACAAAAGGAATAATCCGTTTCTTATTCGTACAGTATTTTTCATTACGTTGTCCTTCCTAATGAAGAGCCATTACGAATGGTTCCCGATTAAATTTTGTGTGCAATAAATGATGTGCCCGTTTCTTTGATTCCTCTATTTCATAAGAATGGATCGAATCCAGAAGCGTGCATAAGCGAATGATTCGCTCCTTAGGCAAATGATCAGCATATTTCATAATAAACTCTTCATAGTTTAAGAAGTATTGTTTCATTCTTAATGCTGCACCCGCTACGATGATGAAGATCTCATTAGAAAAATGTTCTTGTATTTCTCTTTCATAAGTAACGACATAATCTAATACCTTCTTATTGACAAGATGCCGCTGGACTTTTGCTGCATTACCCAAGTACGCAATAAATTCCTTACTATACATATTTGGGACTACTGTATCCATTTCTAATTGCATATCTTTACGAATAATAAATGTATTTAAGCATGTTAATTTTAGTTTTTTAGTGTCATCATCATTCGAAAATAAACCGATGATTCTTAAAATCTCATAGGCTTCAAGGTAGGCGTATTCTTGTATTTTCTTCTCAGCAAATGTTTTGTTGACATGAATCCCTCTCTTAATTTTTTCTCTATCAGCTGTGACTTGGTTCATGAGGAGATAATTTATTTCTGAGCTGCGGAAGAGCAGTTTAAAAATACATAAGAGGATAATTGCTGCAGCCCCAATTATGCCAATGATTGCTATTGAAATTGGATTAAAGGTAAAGAGAACAGCAATAAATAAGAGAAACAATAATAGGAAAACATCACTCTGAAATTTAAGCCGGTATTTTTTGGAGATAAATTGATCCATTGAAAGATATCCCTTTGCTTGTGAACAGTGACTGCAATGTTCCATACGCAGCAGGGTGTATCCGCTGCAGTTTTTGCATAGATATAATTGGTTTGTCAATTTCTCATTAAGAGTAAAATGGCTAAATTTGACTGGAGTTTTGCTCATGTGATAAGTTCCCTCCCTGATTCTTGTTTATATATTCATAAATTACCTCATCAACCTTTTTTTGTTTTATAATCGTAGTTTTGTATTTGTATAGTTGAAACGATTTCCATAGAAAACTAAAAATAAAGATAAGTAAAGGCAAATAGTATGGAATCAAAGCTTCTCCTCCTTCATGAATGTAAAATCCTTCTATATTAACAAAAATATTCAAAACTTTACAATATACGATAATTTAATTATATTTAAAATAGGGTGATTTTTCTATAAATATAGGGTTAGTTTACAATATATGTATGTTTTTCGGGAGGATATGAGGGGATTGCTTATTTTTTTAAGGGGGATGTTTCTGTGAAGGTGCATAAGTATGCGGCTTTTTTCTTATTATGCCTATTATTCTTACATTCACTTCTTCTAACTGATTCTGCTGCTGCAAATATATCCACAGATGCTCAAAAAATGGATGCTGTATTAGTGGTAGATGTCAGTAATTCTATGAAGGACAGTGACAAAAACAAAATCAGCAGCGAGGCAATGAAGATGTTCATTGATATGCTTTCAAAAAATGGGGATAAGGTTGGAATGGTCGCCTATACAGACCAAATTATTCGGGAAAAAGCCTTAATGAAGATTGGATCAGATGCTGATAAAACTGATTTTAAGAAATACATAGATACATTATCCCTTGGTGCTTATACAGATATTGCCGTTGGTGTCAGTGAAGCAGTTAAAATCCTTGATGCCGGCAAGGAAGCTGACCATACACCACTAATCATTTTATTAACAGATGGCAATAACTATTTAAATCCAAATTCGGATAGAACAGAGGAACTGTCTGGAAAAGAACTAGATGAAGCGATTAGGAAATCAAAGTCAGAAGGATATCCTATCTACACAATTGGTTTAAATGCAGACGGAACCTTAAATAAAACGATATTAGAAAAGCTGTCTGGAGAAACAGGCGGAAAATTTTTTACTACTACTACGGCAGATGACCTTCCAAGAATATTGAGTGAGATATTTGCAAACCATCTCAAGTTAAAAGTAATACCTATTACAAATTTAACAGGAAATGGCCAATTTCAGGACGTGAATATCGATATTCCAAACAACAGTGTAATGGAAGCAAACATCTCAATTACATCTGGGAATCCGATTGAAGCGAAGTTATTTTCTCCAGATGGGAAGGAAATAGAAATTCCGTCCGACGATGTGTACTATTCTAAGTCAAAGGCTTATTCATTAATAAAATTGATTAAACCAGCTTCGGGGAACTGGAAGGTTCAAGTGAAAGGCGTACAAAAGGACAAGATTGATATCAATATGGTTTTTAATTATGATTTAGGGCTTCGACTAGTGGACCCTGCGAAAAAGAACTACAAAAAGGGTGACATTATCGCTATTCAATCATTCCTTGAATCAAATGGGCAGAAGGTGGAAAGTCCAGAATTATATCAATCGATGGGTGCGAAACTGATTGTTAACGAAATCGCATCAGGTACGGTAAGTGAGATTCCTCTGACAAATGATGGAAAAGGCTTCAATGGAGAATTTATCATTCCAGAGGATAAACAATATGAGATAAAAGTAATAGCTGAAGATAATAGTTTTTTCAGGGAAACAAACACGTTCATCATCGATGCTAGTGTAATTGCTGCTTCTTCTTCCCCTGTAAAAGAAGAAAATACAAAGGACGTCCCATGGTTATTATACGTCCTGGCTGGAATTGGCTTCCTCCTTTTGGGCGTTCTTGTATTCTATATTCTTTCTTTTATAAAAAAAGCAAATAAAGGATTTATCGGTCAGATTGTTGTTGAAATCCGAGATGAAGATACAGGAGAGAAAACAACTCCACAATATCGTAAATTGAATACATTTAAAGGGAAGATTAAACTTCATCAACTTCTGCAGCTTGCACCAGAATTGATAGAAACTGAATCGGTCATTCTTGTGCCAGGCAAAAATGACACGCTCACTTTATTTAATAAAGGGGAAGTGATCATCGAAAAAGCTGGCAGGGCAGTGGATGCATCAAAAGGTATAACGATTAAGAAGAATGATAGGCTGAAAGCTAAACTGAGCAAGGTGAATAAATCGATTTCTCTTGATTATCTCATATAGGGGGTATACGGCATGAAAGCAACAGTTAGAGAACATATCCAGCAGTTAGACGTATCTTTGGGCGGTGGAATCGTAAGTGAAAAAATCCGTGTGGATACGATCGATAATCCAATACTTGTTATTGGCCTTGGCGGGACAGGGATAGATGCTCTTCTCCGTTTAAAATACCAAGTGAATAGAAGGTTTAAGCTTCCGGCTGATCCAATTTCCAAAAAGAAGAAAGAGAAGCCAAATAACATTGAGTATCTTGCTTTTGAAACAAATGAACAGGACCGTTTTAAAAAATATAAAGGAATTGGGCTAGACCCTGTAACCGAATTTGTCCTTCTCTCTAATCCTGAAATTGGAAGTCTCTTGCAAAATCGGAGCACACTTCCTTCGTATATTACAGATTGGCTTTCACCAGAGCTTTTGATTACAGATGGAATAAGTGGGGCATCTGGGGTTAGACAGGCGGGACGATTACTATTATTTACGAAGATTAATCAAGTAGTGCAAACAATTGAAAAGAAAATAAAGGTTTTATCTGAAGGGACCAATAAAAGGATGTCCGTGTTCATTTTAACTGGTATCTCTGGAGGAACAGGTTCAGGATGCTTCCTGGATATCTCCTATATTATTCGCGGCATTATGGAAAAGGAACATGGCTCAGCGGGTGTTGATAAAGTGAGTATTCTCGGGTACTTATTTACACCTGATGTCAATTTATCAAATAAAAGCTTAAATACGCACACAAGTGAATACATCAAGAAAAACGGGTTTGCAGCTTTGAAAGAGCTTGATTATTGGATGAATGTGGATGAGCGGAATGAGCGATTTAAACAGCAGTATGGGAATATCCTGACTGTTAATTCGCCAATGCCTCCATATAATCTGTGTCATCTCATTTCTGCGACAAATCTTGACGGGAAACTGCTTGAAAATGCGTATGACTACACCATGAATGTAACAGCTGAAAATATTACAAACTTTATGGCAAATGAGGATAAGCAATCGGGAGAGGAATTTGCCATTCACGATTATATCAGCAATATTGGCACGAATATTAAGCAGATGCATAAAGCTTACGCCGCAAATTATTCCTACAACATTCTTGGGGCTTCATCTGCGATTTTGCCTGTTGAAGAAATGACAACATACTTAGCCTATAAAGTTTTTAAAAAGATGGAAAAAATGTTTCCTGCTTCACCTACTCAAGAGGAAGTTGAAACGTTTGCGAATAGGATGGGGCTTGATATTGATTCTGTACATAGAAAGTTCAATTCCCTTGTTCCTGAACCGATTCCGGGCTATGAAAATAGCGATCGCTTAAACTTTAACAATGTGATAAAGCAGCAAACGATCAGTTTAGATCAAGAACTTGAACAAGGGTACCTATCAAAGGCAAGAGAAAATTATATTAAGTTAAAAAAGCAATATCCAGCAGAGCTGCTTGAAAATTTTAAAGAACAGATTAAACGTATATTTTTAAATCCTGAGCAGGGTCCATTTTTTGTATCCCGCTTAATTTTTACAGCTAAAGGAAATAGTTTATTAAACTTGATCAAGTCTTATATTGAATTTTTGCAAGAACAGGTATATCGAAAACCAATGGAAATAAACGATATGGCCCAGCATGGGGCAGAAAGATTAGCTGATGCCAAAAGTGCGCTATTCTCAAAAGATAAGAAGAAAAACGCCTACATCTCAACTAAAATTGATGAATATTATCTTCGTGCAGATAAAGAGTGTATGGAGCATATGATTGATTTTTATCAGGATGTCCACACGATGATTAATGAAGAAAATAATAAAATGTACTCTGTTGTAACGGAGATATTAAATACATTAAATGCGATTTTTGAAAAAAATGGCGATATCTTAATTCGTGGCGAAGAAACCCAGGATGGGAGCGGGAACAAAACTTATTATTGGAATGTAGTGAGTGTTCCTGATATGGCTGAAAAAATAACAGAAATTATGGATACAAAAGATGGAAATGATATGATTGCAGATTTTACAAAAGATCTGCTCGATCAATCAAATCGTTGGGTAAAAGAACAGGATTTAGATATTATCAGTTCCATTTCTGAATTTCTCTCTGAAAAGTTCGGCGATTTAATCACGAAATCGATGGAAGACTTTCTCGTTATGAAATACGGAGAAGATGAATCGATCGAACATATTATTGAACGAAAAATTGCAAAATTACTTAATGATGAAGCGGTTCCGGTATTCCATTTAAACAATAGTGTAGGTAATCTTGTATTTCCATCTTGGGGGTTTGTTTCAGTCCCTCATAAAGCACCAAATATTTTAAAGGGAATAAAGGATTTCCAGAGAACCTCAGTAAGCGGTGCTCGCTTCACGGTCAAGGAAAGTGAGGTAAAGAACCGGATTTTCTGGTTAAACACGAAAAATGGAGTCCCATTATTTGTCTATACTCCACTCACTAGTTATGAACAAAGCTATGAACGCACGATATTTGAACAAGAAGGGGTAGGCCGACATCTTTCTCAATCGGAAAAAGATAATTGGGCATACCTTCCGTCGCCTATTCCAGAAATGTCATGGGGAGACATTTATGAAAATGCTAGACTTAAAGATTACAACCGCCGCATAAGAGAATTATTTGCTAAAGCAATAGAATTCGGTGTCATCAAGGATAAGGGCGAATATGCAAACACGAATAATAAATTTGAAGTCATTCTTTCTGGACAATTTAATCTTTCAGACATTCTAAACCAATACCAAATGGAACATCATTCAGATAAGCCAAATTTAGGTGAAGTGAAAAAGTGTATCAGTGAACTTCGTAGGCTTTTAACAGAGCAGCTTCCTGTTGTTTCCA
The DNA here is from genome assembly GCF_001439605.1 of Cytobacillus praedii. Classification (GTDB taxonomy): domain Bacteria; phylum Bacillota; class Bacilli; order Bacillales; family Cytobacillaceae; genus Cytobacillus; species Cytobacillus praedii. The sequence continues at coordinate 88,081 of NZ_LMBX01000002.1, read as the reverse complement.
AGAGAGATATTTTTGGCAGCAGTAATAAAAATTTGGCGATTGAAAATTTTATTCGCACACCGAATCTCATCCATTATGTTAGAGAAGAAGTTCTAAAATATGAATCGATTCAGGAAGTATTGTATGAACTCGAAGCTTCACTTAAATCGTTTCAGGATGAAGCTGTGAATATAGAAAAGTTTATTGAAGTTTTATATACAAGCACCATTACGAAAAAAGGTGCTGTTTATGTCTATGATCACGATGTAGAAGAAGAGAGCTGGGAGCCTTTCCTTAACTTAACGAAGGTTAATAAGTTTATTGAATTTGAGCTTTACCAAGTCTACCGTTCGCTTAATGAAAAGCGCAAAGGGATTATTGATAAGAAAGCGGATCGAAGAAATACGAATTTGTCGATGAGCGATGATACCGGGGTATTAACAAGTAGATTAGAAGCATTAAGTGATGCAGCATTAGAAGCTAAATCAACATTAGAATATGATCGAAAAGAATTCGTTAACGGAGAAGAAATGTATACATTTTATAAACAAATTCTTGAAAAGGTAAATAGTCTAATTAAGGTGATTAGATAAACCTTTAAGGGGCCAAAATGGAATGCAAAAGTTAGTAGGAAAAATCATCGAAGATTATATTCTAAAGGCTGAAAATAGCCATCTTGGTAAAGAGGGAAGACGGCTGATCAGTAATCCGATCATTTACTTATTTATTGGTGATCAGTCTCTGCCTGCTCTAAAGGCAGTCTATGAACTAAATCAAAAAAAGTGGGCTAACCATGACGGAATTTTGTATCTTCATGCCTATTTGAAAGAAACATGGGCAGAAGCAAATGTTATATCATTTAAAGCCGCTGAAAAGGATGCATCAGGAAAAAGAAGCAGGCCTTCATTATATGAAGCCTTTTATCAAGATGAGCAAAAGCTGGTTGATTATAACCAGCTTTTGCGCCAATTAAATGTCCGTTTTGCAGAACTAGGGAATAAATTTGCTTCCTTTCAAAAGGTTAATATCTCTGTCATTACCGAGATAAATGATCCGCTTACAGTTATCCTATCAGAGTTAGCTATTTTACTTGAACACTCCTTAAGGGATTTATTCACAATGACCTACTTAGATGCTTTCTGTTTACTAGAAGAAAGAACAGCAGACGAAGGCACCTCGGTTTTAGGCTTAAGCTTTCTTCGTGAGTTAAAAAAGATGCAAGAACAGCAATTTTCTTTTTCAAAAGACATTCTTGTTACTAAAGATAGGATTCGGATCTCTGTTACTAGAAAGGGACCGTTATTTGATCTTGTGTATCTTCTAAGTGATAAAGACGAACGTGGGATGTTTACAGAAAATAGCATAGGTAAAAATGCAGAAATTATTAATGCAGTTAACTTAATAAAAAATAAAAAAGTAAATGAAAATGAACATTTTCCCGGAAATGAAATGTACAACAATGTCCATTTTTCGAAAAATATTCAAAATGATGAACGGATACCAGCATTTGTTTCAGCTGGGTTTTCAAAAGTTAGCCGTCCTAATGAAGCGATTGTTATAAATGTTCTTTATTATTTTTATATACATTTAAAAGCTGTTATCGGTGATCGTGCCAATAATATAGAGCAGCAAAAAGTTATTGAATTACTTGAATTAGATAACCTCTCTATTCATAGTAAAGTTTCTTCCTTTTTCCCTCCTACGGAAATAATAGAAGAGATGCTTGGTTTAATGCCTTCTGATTATATGTATCATCAGCTGGAAAATCTGACCTTAAGAGAAGCAGAGGAAATATTATTTGGGGATTCAGCTAAGGTGTTTTTTCAAGAGAACCTGTTGAAGCCATTTTTTGAAAAGATGAAAGACTATTATTCGAATCAACCGTTACAAGAGCTGCTTCAAAAGCGAGTGGAGGAAAACTCTAAATATGGGGTTTTTTGTGCTTATCGATGGACGGATGAACAGGTTGTCCAATATTTGCTCCGGCTTCGCTCCGAGTATATCCATCAATCTGAAGTACTTAAAGAAGAACTAAACACGATATACAGTGAATATGGAGGACAGCAGGATTTCCGAAAAGTCCTATTTTCCAAGAAACGAACAACTAGAAATTTCATTTCTCATTTAATTAATAGAATATATCAGCATAAGTGTATAAGTTTACTAGTTGACTCAAAGCTTGAGCTGGTCAACTACTATATGCTGATTCTTGAGGAGTGCCATGAAGAGTATAAGAAGCAAATTGAGGTATTTAATAGTTTGGAAATGAATTTGTACCGCAGGAAGGTTGAAATAACAACAGGCTATCAAAATAAGATTAACCAAAATATTCCAGAATATTATGAGAGGATAGTCCAATCCATTCTTCAAGAGTTAACGGAAAAACGTTCAACAGAATTTTACTTTGAGGAAAAGAATTTGGGGAAACTTTCCCTCCTTCTTAAACAAGGGATGTTTACCAACCGGGTCATAGAGATGTGTCAAAGGTTTATCTTCGAATCAGGAAAGCTAGATCAAACGTTCGAACAAGAAATACTAGCAAGAGGAAATGTAATGGTTGATTATGGTGACCCTCAGGTCCTTACAAAAGAAGAGCTTTTTCATGAACTATACCAGCTTCTGGAAAAGGACTCGGCCTGTCATATTCATTTATTAGATTATAGTCAGAAACATAAGTATGAAGAGAAATATTACCTTGGAGATTTTCAGAGCAGCTTTATCCAATATGTTTTAGGAATAGATAAGGATAATCGCCCCTACCGCCTCGGCTGCATCCATGAGAATAGAGCAAGTGGGATTGAAAAGTTAAGTTTAATGGGTGGGTTTGCTATCGAGGACTTGAGATTTTATCAAAACAATATTCGATACTATGAGAAATATCGTGAAAGTGGATATGAGTTCCACCCTGAGCCCATTAATCTGCGATCAACTTGATTGAAAGGGGTAACTTGATGAAGGTAAGAAATTTTAATTTTCTTCTCTTTATTTTAACGGCTATTGGAGGAGTAATTGGAGCATTTACTGGTGAGGCTTTACTGTCCGAATTAAAAGGGGAGGTTCCTAATAGCATCTTAGTAGGACTATACTTCGGCCAGTTAGGACTATGGATTGGCTTAATGGCATTCATTGGAGAAAAATTGAATCCTAGATTAAATGGATTACGCTGGGCTTCATCATATGCCTCTTTTTCATTGAAATTGCTTGTCCCCGTTATGGTAATTCTCCCATTTATTGCGGGCAGCTTGCTGCAATTTATCTATGAATTAGATGCATTGGATACGAAGTCCCCAGAGGATATTATTCTGATTGTGGATATTTCTGAAAGCATGCTAGAAACGGATCCGGATAATAAAACAATTGCTGCTGTTAAAGAGTTCTTAATGAAGGTAGACGGGAATCAGAGAAGTGCACTTTTAGTCTTTAATGATCAAACAAAGATGCTTCAAACATTTACTTTTTTGAAGAATAATAGTGAGAAACAACAGGCAGGAGATGAATTTGAAAAGTCAATTCGTTTTCAAGGCGGAACGGATATCGGACTCGCTCTTTCTGATGCAATGGAATATCTAAACCAAGTAAATGATGACAGACTGACAATGGCTGTTCTTTTATCAGATGGATTTAGTAAAATGGATGTTTCTCAGTCTGTAAAACCATTCCAGGATAAACAAATTGTCATTAACACAGTTGGCTTAAGCCAGAAACAAAATCAAGGTGCAGCTCTATTAAGTGATATTTCAGAACGAACAGGTGGGGCTTATTATAGCGTCGATGATGCGAATAAACTTTCCAGCGCTTTTCAGGACATTCAAAAGGATACACAAGATAGGCTTTTAATAGGTGAACGTCAAGGTTCTGCTCAATATATGCTTCTATATAAATTCCTAAGAATTCTATTTGTTTCTTTAATAGGAGGGGTATTAGGCTTAGCGCTTGGGCTGATGTTTGATAATCGCTTCCTGGCACAAAGCTTGGCCATTGGCGGGTTAGCAGCGGGAGTAATTGCTGGATTGATTTTAGAATGGGGATTCGGAAGTCTTTTCTTAAAAGGATTCTATATAAGACTTTGGAGTGATATCATTCTTGCAGTTATTGTGAGTTTATTCTCTGCAGTCGTTCCTTATAGAATGTACAATGCCGAAGGCGGGACGAATAGATCGGATGTTAGTTTGTATAACAGAAGAGCATTTGCTGATTCAGATAAGAAACATACGAGCAAAACTTTTTATTAAGGAGTTTTCATCATGAATTGGAGTTATGCAGAGTCCAATCAGTGGATTAAGGAGCCTAAGATAAGGATGCAAGATTATTCCATAATCTTATCTTGGCAATGGCCAAAGAATATTGAATTTGTTTATATTTGTAAAGCAGCAGAAGAGGATGGGCTTTCCTTTGGTGAGGAAAGCTCTATTCCTATGAAGCTATATACGAGAGAAGAATATAAATCAAATGCAGGTTATAAGGATACTGTTGACTCGATCGGGAAAATTGTTTATAAAATCTACCCAGCTATTCATGAAAACGGGAAAATGGTTATTCTTAATCAGGATAATCAGCACAATGAAATAACAATCAAAGCACAGAAAGCAAAGATTTATTATTCGATAAAGTATAAAAAGGGATGGTTCAGCTCTAAAAAGACGGTGAAAATCACAATTAAATCTGAAGTATTTATACCTAAAGAAAGCTTATGCTACGTCAAAAAAAAGGAGAGTCATCCAACAAGTACAATCGATGGGTCTATTTATCATTTTGTAAATGACTTTCAGCCAGGTCAAACCTCTCTGCCGGAAATTCAAATAAATAAGGATGACTATATTCGTCTCTTTTTTACTAATGGAAAACAGTATGGTGATTTATATGAACTCATTCCAGAATAGGAGGATGTATGATGATCAGCATGTTTAAGAATTTGTTTAAGAAAGAAGAAATTAAAGTGAAGCCGCCTTTTTATGATATTGTCTGTCCTTATTGCTTTGAAAAGTATCAGCCAGAGGATGTGGTATTCCGGGCAGCTCATCATCTGGAAGATGATGAAGATTATGCACTTCAGGAAGATGAAGAGCTGAATAAATATCGAGCAAAGTTTGGAATGGACTCTGCCCCAGAAATGGAAGCAGTACTGCATCCAAAATACATTCATGATGACGATAAAGTATATGCAGATGGTGTACTAGCTGCTATTACAGATTCACATGGAATCGTTACGAGAAAGCGGCTTTGTCCTGCTTGTCATAATGAACTGCCCATTAATGCTGGTAAAGTGCCAAGCAATATTATCTCGATTGTTGGAGCATCCTCGGTAGGTAAATCAGTATACATGACTTCCTTAATCCATACCCTTCAAAATACGACTGCCTACAATTTTAATGCAGCATGTATGCCATTAAACGCAGATGTTAGCCGTAAATTTAAAGAAAAATATGAAGATCTTATTTTTGAGAATGGCAGAATGCTGCAGTCTACGAGATTAGAGCTGCAGGAGCCTTACATTTTTCAATTAATCTTTAAAAATGAAAACCAGGCACCGCTCACTTTAGTCTTTTTTGATGTTCCAGGTGAAGGAATGGTTGATCAGGATTTTCTATCTATTTTTGCTTCTCACATTAAAAATTCAGCAGGGATATTATTCCTTGTCGATCCATTGCAGATCAAGTCAATTCGGGAACGGATGCTCATTCATTTAGATAATCATGGAGATGTATCAGAACGATATGCTGAGCCTCGTGATGTCATTCTGAACTTGTTTGAGAATTTTATTGGCCATCAAGATAAAGGGAAAACATCTATTCCGACGGCTGTTATCCTTACAAAGAGTGATTTATTAAATACACTTGCTGAAGAAGATGGCGCCTATATTCGGCCGAACAGTAATTTGTTTAATAACTATGTACATACAGGAGCTTTAAATCTAATAGAATTTGAAAATATTAATGGTGAAGTCAGAAGACTTATCGAGAAGATTGATCGCCCCTTTAAAGATGCTTTAGATGTGTACTTTACAAATACTGCCTTTTTTGCTGTATCAGCACTAGGTACGAATCCAGTAAATAAGGAAATAGCTGGAGTAGTAAACCCCATTCGGGTCGATGAACCGGTTATATGGCTTTTAAACCAGCTTGGCTATATTGAAGGAAAGGAATACTAGGTGATGTTACAAATTCAGCAGCATATGTACACAAGGGAGAGGGCAGGGATTTTTACGACCACTCCTGGATACGATACGATTGCTAAATCGAAAGGGCTCGATAACAATTTTATTAAAAAGGTCATCCACCCTCTCTGTTCTTACTATCCTCCAAGAGAACTTTCGAATAGTGGAGTAAGAGATGAAGGAAAGTATCCAAAGTCAAAGCTTATTATGGTTACTGATACAGGAGAATTGATTTTTGGACAAAGTGTTTATAAAGAATCGGACTATACAGGTGAGAGGGAAACCTTCTTCTCCCATAATATGATTATTCCTAAAGAAAGAGCGAAGGAGTATCTTTATGTAGCCGATACAGTTTTTGGAAGTCTCCCTTTCCGTACAGACTATGAACTTACTAACGGGAGCGAATTGGAAGAATTAGATACTCTTCCTTTTAAAAACGGGCATTTCCGCCCGCTACATTCAATTTTGAACGAACTAAATATCTCATCTGAACAATGTATGCAGTTGATATTTGCACTGATTTCTTCATTAACAACAAAGAAAAAAGTGTATGTCTCCTTACCTGGCGATATAACAGCGGCAACTGAATCTGCTTATCATTTAACCTATTATTTATTTCAATGTATTCCATATGAACTAAGGAAGTATTTTGGTTTTATTTCATATGCTGCAGAACCCCAAAGTAAAAAAAATATTAATCTCATGTTTGTTGAGAAAGGAAGCATTCGCCCGAATGATCGTTTAATAAGCAAGGACTACGTTTTTGATTTTGCTTTCCATCATTTTATCAATGCAAACGAAAATTTAGATCATCATCCTTTTTTTGAGTTTATATTTAGAAATTTACAGCAAGCCCCTTCAAAGCTAGCAGATTTTTATACGTTTGCGAAAACAGCATTATTTGATCAAAAAAGCCTTTCTATTCAATCTTATAATGAGTTAGTCTCTCTTTACGCTATTAAAGATGGAGGCTATAGCAAAACTAACAGTAAGCTTTCATCCCTTTATAAAAGTTTTCGCTCATTTTTAACGAGTGATAATATTAGTCAAAAAACAGAGCTATATCAGGTCTTAGTGAAATTAGTACATGATGATGCCGCAAGAATTTCTAAGCATTCATTGCCTGATGATGAAACAATTGCGGAAATTTTGCAGCTATCCACTTTATTTGCTCCAAGAGATCTCAGCAAAATTTATCAATATTTAGTGGTTTCATTATATTATGGGGCAAGTGATGTAAATTATTTAAATCAAGTATATGAATACATAAAAAGATACCCAATCCTGTTTAAAAATGTGAATGCAGCGATCTTGAAACAACCGAAGCTGGTCCCAGTAATTTTAGAAGCCTATGTAGAACTAAGATTAAATAGTATGGCTACCTTAAAAGAAGTACTAGAAGAGATAAGATATTTGCTGGATCAGAATCCTGAGGTATTCGATAACCAATTGATTAATGATCTGACGAGAGAAAGGCTTGTCTTAGTTTTTCGAAAGGAAAGAAATCGATTAAGAGCCTTTCAAGAGGTGCAAAGAAATTTAAATGCTGGAAGAAATTTGAATGATCGCATTCAATTGTTTAAGAAGGCTATGATTACGAGCTTGTCTAAAGAAGTGATGAGCGGTTTGAAGATGGAATTATTGAGTCCAGATGAATTCGATCAAGCTGCCGCCATAGCTAATCATATTCCAGGAGAACGGATGAGCGCTGAGATTAAGCAAAAAGTCGAACTTATTCACCTTGTTCATGACATCATGGAGAAAAGGTATTTGTCTAATCCTGAACGTTATGTTCTCCATTCTAGTTTTGACAAACTTCAAGCAATCATTATTAAGTTAATCCCGACAAGTCATTTAGAAGAGCAAACAGAAAGAATTGCTTTAAGTTTTTATAACAAAGGCCACAAAAATGATCATCTCTACCACTATGATGAAATGTTTTCATTTGTAGATTCAAATGGAGGCATAGATGAAATGAGAGTCTTTTTACAGCGTTTCCTTAGAATATGGGGCGCATCCCAGGTAAATGATCCTGCTTTCAAAAATGCTGTAGAAAGATATTTGAGTACTCATTCAAAGGTGATTTTTGGTGATAAAAGAGTCGAAAAAAGATGGGAAGCTATTCATCCAATGATAAAAAAGGCGATGGAAGAGGTTAAATTCCAGCGTTTAAGCGCTATAGGTAAATTTATTTATAAGAATAAAAAAGCGGTGGTATCCAGTTTGATCGTTTTGATCAGCTTGGTCATTGTTGGCGGAGCAGGCGGACTTGTCTATAAGCAGAAAATGGATGAAAAGGCAGCAGAGGCGCTTGCCGCTCAAAAAGAAAAGGAGGAAGCAGACAGGAAAAGAGCAGCCGAAGAGAAGGCAAAAGCTGAGCGTGCAGAGGCAGAACGAGTTGCTAAAACCTTGACACTTCAAGCAACGGGGATAACATACAAGGATGTTAATAATGATGGAGAGATTTCTAATTCAGATGAAATAATTATAGTGGTTTCAAATGAAATAGATATGACGAAGCTCTCAATTCTTGAGCACTTGGAAATTTATTATAAGGAAGAGAAAATAGAAGTCAAAAATATATCAGAAGCAGATATAGTAGTAGAACCAAATGCAGAAATTGTGAATGTGAAGATTTCGGAAAACAATCTAGCTGCTATCAGTCCAATAGCAGAGAAGGTAATTAATGAGGCAAAAGAACATAATGAATCATCGGAAGTATAATTTTTTTACTTAGTTTTTGTGAGTGATTGTTCATTAATGAAAATCAATTAGATGTACGATAAAAGCCTGATCATTTGAGAGCATCAATTCAAATGGATTCAGGTTTTTTATGTAGAGAGTTCTAGGCGTTTCTTCGATTGTTTAGTCTAATAAGCGAGTCATCAGCAGTTATTTCAATTATTTGCTGATTTCCGTATAATTGTTTGATAGAGAAAGATGAGAAAATAGATCATATATAAGGGAAGATGTGAACTTAATGGCAACATACGTATTTGTACATGGTGCATGGCATGGCTCATGGTGCTGGGAAAGAGTCATACCATTACTAGAGAAACAGGGGCATCTTGTCTTGACAGTGGATTTACCCGGAATAGATTCAGAGAAAACACACGATGTATCTATAAATTTGCAAAGATATACAGATTCTGTAATAAGTGTGATTGATAAAGCAAATGAGCCTGTCATCCTTGTTGGGCACAGCATGGGAGGGATTGCAATCTCTCAAGCAGCAGAACGTCATCCAGAAAAAATCAAATCACTTATTTATGTTACAGCTTACATGCTTAAAGATGGGGAAGCGATGCTGGATATTATTAGAACAGATAAGGAATCCTTGATTGCACCTAACTTAATTCCTTGCAATGAAGGTACTGCCTTTAATTTAAAATCTGACAAACTGATAGATATTTTCTACGGAAGCTGTGATCAGAAAGATATTGAAAATGCAGTGTCTCGTATAACATCACAGCCATCAGCCGTTTTTTCGGAGAGATTATTCCTAACAGACGAAAGATATGGAAAAATTCCTCGTTATTATATTGAATGTCTCCAAGACAGAGCTATCACGAATGAGTGCCAGCAGGATATGTATCATGCTTTACCATGTAAAAAGGTGTTTACATTGAATACAGATCACTCTCCTTTTTATTCAAAACATGAGGAATTGGCTGAAATTCTTCTTCATGAGGATAGTGTCTACGAGCCATCTGGGAAAACGGATGTTTTATTCGATTAGACCGAGACGGAAAGCGGAGGCAACGACTTGTGTGCGATTTTTGGCATGTAGCTTTGTCATAAGGCTGCTAATATAGTCTCTGACGGTGTGTTCACTTAAATGCAATAATTCTCCCATTTTTTTGTTGTCATACCCATCGGCAAGAAGGTCTAGGATCATTGTTTCTCGTTCAGTCAATTGAATATCTGCTAGTCTATTTCCTTCATCATGATTTCTTGAAAGGTATAGTCCAATCCGTTTTCCGGCCTGTTCGAGTAAGATTAACTCTTCCTTCGAACAATCAAATTCTTCCCCTAACTGATCAAATGTTAACCAGCCTAATAATTGCTGCTGATTAAATATAGGAACAAAAATAACTGAAGAGAGATTGAACAGCTTGATATGTTCCTCCCTTACATAATTATGAGGATTTTTAAGAAATATTGGCCCCTTCATATTAAAAAAAGTATTCTGTTTATTAAGCTGTCCTCTCATGCTTTGAACCTTTGTTAGTTCAGATCCAATGACCCCGTAAAATTGATTGGACCAAGGAATGTAGGCGTAAAATACACATCTTTTATAGTGAAAGATATCCTCGCATTTTTTTAGAATATGTGCAAGATTATTACTGCCTGAAGTACTGATTAGAATCTCGTTCAATTGATCTAGTAAATATAGTCTTCTAAGTTCTTCGTTTTCCTCTGCCTTTTTAGAAAATGTACGTTCCGTTTCAGTATCACTACGTTTGCTATAGCTGTGAAACAGATGGGAAAAAACGGATGATAGAAACATTAGAATGGGAATATTGCGGTTATGCTGTTTTAGATTTGCCATTAAAGTAAGGACTGATTTTTCAAAAATAAAGAAAAAATAATTAAAAATTCTTGTGTTCAAAATAGTTATTTGTGATTGCAGCCAAGTATCTAAATGATCCTCATAATTATTGCTGATATCTTCAATATCTGATTGAGACAAAAAATATATAAAAGAGTCTAGCAGTGTACCAATTAGTATTCGATCTTCTTCAATAATAGTAGGCTCTAGGTTTTTGTATATCGTAATATTTTCTCTAATTTGCTTGCTATGACTTTTAATAAAGATGATGAATTGTTCAAAATCTATTTCTTCATAGTCATGGGAATGCTGCTTCATACAAATTCATTCTCCTTAAAACAATTTAACCCTATAGATGAAGGATAATCTTCTATGTATTATACAGCAATATGGAGGATAGTAATTCAAAGCGGCAGTAGTAAAATTGAATTATAACAACAGTGACTCTTTCATGAATAGATCATTTAAGTCCACTTATTAAAGAGAATGAAGTGATTAGCAGTGGATTTAATAAAATGAAGAAAAGGAAAGGTGATACCAATGAGACTTGATAATAAAGTAGCCATTATTACTGGCGGTGGAACAGGGATTGGCAAAGAAACCGCATTGTTATTCGCAAAAGAAGGAGCCAAAATTGTTATCACTGATATAAACCAAGAATCTGGACAACTAGCAGTAAATGAAATAAAGGAAAACGGAGGAGAAGCTCTATTTATCCGTCATGATGTAAGTAAGGAAGAGGATTGGAAACTAGTTGCTGAAGAAACCATTAAGCGCTTTGGGAAAGTGGATGTCCTGTTCAATAATGCAGGGATTTATATGATTAAACCGCTTGCTGAAATTGAATTAGAGGAATGGAATCGTCTCATGTCTATTAATGTAACAGGCGTATTCTTAGGGATGAAACATATTATGCCATTAATAGCAATAAACAAAAAAGGATCTGTCATTAATGCGTCATCTATTGCCGGTTTAACAGGAGCTCCTGGCCATGTGTTATATGGGGCAAGTAAAGGAGCTGTCCGTATGATGACGAAGGATGCGGCTATGGAGTATGCTGCAGCTGGAGTTAGAGTAAATTCGATTCATCCAGGGTATATTGATACTGGTATGGCAGACTATGCATCCCAAGTAACAGGAAACTCAAAAGATCAACTAGGGAAAGATCTATTCCCTTTGGGACGACTAGGGGCTGTGAAGGATGTAGCTAATATGGTTCTATTCCTTGCTTCAGATGAGTCCGCCTTTTCAACAGGGGCAGAATTTGTCATTGATGGTGGAGCAACAGCAAGATAATTGGAAAATCTTAAGAATTTTATATTGGAGTGACACATGATGAGACTAGAAAATAAAGTGGCGATTATTACAGGCGGAGCAAGTGGAATTGGTGAGGCAACCGTTCGTTTATTTGCTGAAGAAGGTGCAAAAGTAGTCATTGCCGATTATTCTGATCGCGGACAAGAACTTTCTAAGGAACTGAATGCAAACGGGTATGATACTTTGTTTGTCAAAACAGATGTAACAAAAGAAGACGAAGTAAAACATATGATTTCTGCAGCTGTCGATAAATACGGAAAGCTTGATATTATGTATGCGAATGCGGGGATTGCTAATGATGCAATCGCACATGAGCTATCTTATGAGCAATGGAAGAGAACGATTGATATTAATCTGTCAGGTGTATTTCTTTCTGATAAATATGCGATTGAACAAATGCTTAAACAAGGGACAGGCGGGGCAATTGTTAATGCTGGCTCTATTCATAGTCATGTGAGTTTACCAAATGTAACGGCCTATTCAGCTGCAAAGGGTGGAGTTAAGCTGTTAACGCAGAATTTGAGCGCTGCCTATTCAAAGCATGGAATTCGTGTGAATGCTGTTTGTCCAGGCTATATTGATACACCGTTAATCGGTGGGGTTGATCCGAAAGTGAAGGAATATCTTGCTTCTCTGCACCCAATTGGCAGACTTGGTAGACCAGAAGAAATTGCCAAAGCAGTATTGTTCTTAGCAAGTGATGATGCCTCATTTGTAACTGGAGCAAGCTTGCTCGTAGACGGTGGATATACGGTGCAATAACATTTTGACGGAAAAAGAATGAAATAGGAGCCTATTCTCAATATGTGAATAGGCTTTTTTTGAGGTTTAAAAGGTTAATTATTTATTTGATTTTAAAACCTTTTATTGTTGCCTAAATAGAGTTTCGACTTTTTTCAGCTTAGCATCTATAAAGTCCACAATTCGTTGAAGTTCATGTATTTGAGATATAACTTTTTCTTTATAATTCAATAGAGTTCTTTTTAATTTGGGAACAGAACTAAGTTTTTCTTTTATAGGCAATTGCAAAATATTTTTCATTTCATTTAATGACACGCCTGTTTTCTTCAGGCAAATGATCAGTTCCATAATCTCTATACTTCTTCATCGTATATTCGATGTCCATTTTGTTTTCTTTGTCAGTTCCAATCCAACACCAGAGTTAGCCCCTGTAATCAATACTACTTTACTCTGTTCCTTCATTTAATTCTTCCTTTCTGTGTCCCCAATAGTAATTACAGAATATTACTTGGAGTAAGCACTAGGTCAAGAAAAATATCAATAAATAACTTCATCTAAACGACAATGTAAAATTGAAAACTTATACAGTTAAATGGCCCTTTCAGGCAAAAAAGCACAGATCCATACATTAGAAATGCCCGCTTTTATTGAAGATTGTTCTTGAATATCCATACGGAACAGATATTTAAGAAACTTGATTATTCTAATTTCCATCATACATCCATATATTTTTCGATAGTTACTATCAAGAGCACTTTCCTCCATGATTGTAAGAGTAAAGGGCTTACCGTTAATTACACATTACAGCAGCTCACATTCTCCTTTGAAATTTTGCAAAGAGGTCTAATTTACTTGTCCCAAAAGCAACTTACTTGATTACATATATAGGAAGGAATAAAATGTATAAATCTTCTTCTGTAATGAATGTTGAAATAGAAGAGCAAGATATACTGGAAAGGGGACGTTTATATTGTCACAATCATTAAAAGGAAAAGTAGCAATTGTAACAGGTGCAGGCAGAGGGATTGGCCGAGCAATAGCAACTGCGTTAGCAAAAGAAGGGGTTAATGTTGGTTTGCTTGCTAGAACTGAGGATGCCTTGAAAGAGGTAGTAAGTGAAGTTGAAAGCTTAGGAGCTAAAGCGGCATATGCAGCTGTCGATGTTTCATCAATGGATCAGGTTGAACAAGCAGTTAAACAATTGACAAGCCAGCTTGGTACAGCTGATATTCTTGTAAATAATGCTGGGACAGGGAAATTTGCGTCTCTATTAGATATGGATCCAGAAGAGTGGAAGAGAACGATTGATGTTAATTTAATGGGGCCATATTATGTTACACGTGCGGTTCTTCCGCAATTAATTGAAAAAAATGGCGGGGACATTATAAATATTTCTTCTACGAATGGACTAAATGGGGCTGCTACATCAAGTGCCTATAGCGCATCTAAATTTGGGCTGATTGGTTTAACTGAATCGTTGGCTCAGGAAGTCCGCAGAAACAACATTCGTGTAACTGCATTGGCTCCAAGCACAGTTGCTACTGAACTTGCTGTACAAAGCAATTTAATTAACGGAAATGAAGAAAAATATATGCAGCCAGAAGACATTGCGGAATTTGTTGTGTCACAATTAAAATTGCATCCGCGAATTTATGTGAAGACAGCCACACTTATTGGAACGAACCCATTTTAATAGAAACACCTATTCAATTAAATAAAGAAAATACAATCAATATAAGTTTAAATCCGAGTCTCACTGTCGAGGCTCGGATTTTCATTTTTATTGGGGTGACCTGTCCCAGGGAATGAAATGGTATATGTCCGAATATAGTTGTATCAAAAAGAGGTTATGAGGTGGAGGGGGATGTCGATGCTGGCAGGAAAGTATATTGAAGTGGATTCCGGTATTGAATTGTTTGTTCAAGAAGCTGGAAGTGGAGAGCCTATAGTATTTATCCCAGGTTTTACATTTACAACTGAGGTCTTTTCTAAACAAATAAAGTATTTTTCAAAAACGAATCGTGTGATTGTTATAGATCCTAGGAGTCATGGAAGATCGACAATGTCTATTCACGGGAATGATTATATAACCCATGGATCTGATTTAACTAAAGTACTTCAAGCTTTAGATGTGAAAAATACTAGCCTTGTTGGGTGGTCCTTTGGCTGCTTAACAGTTTGGGAGTATATAAAGCAATCTGGAATAGACCAAATAAAATCATTAGTATTCATTGATATGCCGCCTAAATCCTTATCAATGAATAAGGATGATTGGGTTGAAGGGCCATTGGATGATATAGCAGCAATTTATAATACGTATTTACGAAATTCTAGCGGACAGAGGGAATTTATTAAAAATTACATCACTCAAGTGATGGTGCAAAGAGATCTTGAGGAAGATGAATTAACATGGCTAGTGGAGCAATCGTTAAAAACTCCTTATTATATTGCAAGTAATTTATTTTCTTCAGGGATGTTTTCTGATTATCGGGAAGAAGCAAAAAAAGCAAGTCAAATTGTGCCTGCTCTCCTAGTTGTTGCGGAACATTGGGCAGAAAGTGCAATTAACTATACGAAACAAGTAATTCCGAATGCAAAGATTGAAGTGCTTGGAGGACATATGATGTTTTGGGAGCATAGTGAAAAGTTTAATGAACTTGTTCAGAGCTTTTTTAATGAGATAAAATAGATAGATAAAAAAACTGGCCATTTGGGAGCTTGCTTGCATTGAGATTTGATCATGTTTTTTATGACATTTTAGGATAGTCTTATAAAGTACTATTATGAATTTATTATATTAGGAGAGTTAGTTTCTAATTATACCAATCCTTATGGAGGAACTAATTTTTTGCGGTGATGTTGAAAAAGGTGTTAACCAACCAAGGAAGAAGTAAAAATGTTCATTCTTTTCTTGGTTGGTTTGTTTTTTTCTTTCTTTATAATTGAAGAAGGTTAAACAAAGTATAGACAACTTAAAGATTAGGCAGACATGGAGGCGATTTTGCTTCACAACGAAAACAGAAGAAAACACGAACTTAAATTTCAGTATTTCTTCCTAATTCATTGCAATTTATTTTCTATTTAAAAATACCTTTTGTGCTGCAGTGATACCTGCACCAGGATCGAACGAATAGTTGAAATCCTGTAGTCCCGCTTCCATTATAGAAACTGCTTCAAGAATATCACTTGGAAAGCAATAGCCCATATGGCCAAATCTAAAAACCTTCCCTTGTAAAGGACCCAGACCTCCAGCAAAATCCAGATGGTATTCTTTTTTTAAGTAGCCTAGATAATTGCCAAGATCCAATCCTTCCGGAGTAAGAATTGTCGTGATTGTTGGTGAAGCGAATTCATCACTAGTGAGAAGACCGATATTTAAAGATCTCATCGCTGCCCGGACCATATCTCTCATGAGAGCGTGCCGAGCAATTGTTTGCTCATAGCCTTCTTCTTCAATTAAGTCACAAACAGCTGATAGACCATATATGAGTGTAATCGCTGGTGTATTTGGCGTCATGCCATTTTCTGCCCAATGACGATAGCTTAAAAGGTTTAAATAATAGGAAGGTGTCTTATTTTCCTCAATAGCCTTCCATGCTCGATCACTGATACTTAAAAGGGAAAGACCAGGTGGAAGCATCATTGCTTTTTGTGATCCAGTTACTAAAATATCAATCCCCCAATTGTCCATTTCCGCTGGTGCACCGCCAATACAACTGACTCCATCTACAATAAATAATGCATTTGTCTGTGAATGAACAACCCTTGCTAATTGGTTAATCGGATTGAGAATGCCGGTAGATGTTTCGTTATATGTACAAAAGACCGCCTTAATATTACTCAAAGGCATGAGGAACTCTGCTAGTATTTCTTCCGTACAGGCCTCTCCCCATTCAATCGCAAGCTTATGTACGTTAAATCCATATGCCTCGCAAATTCCCACGAAATAATCACCAAATGCTCCGACAGTAATAACAACCACATCTTCTCCTGGTGAAACAGCATTAACTGCGGCAGCCTCTAATGCAGCAGTTCCACCAGATGGCAATAATAAAATATCTTGCTTCGTTCCAAACAGTGGTTTAACTCGTTCATTTATTTCACGATATAGTTCAACGAAATTAGAACTGCGATGGCTATATATATCTTGAGCCATTGCTAATTGTACTTTCTTAGGTATGGGTGTAGGTCCTGGATGTCTTAAAATATTTCTGTACATTTCCAACTCCTCCTTTTTCTTAAATTAGTTATATCTAACTATAAAAAAACCATTTTGTCTAATTATTCTATTTATTTTCTATTGAAAAGTAAAATAAGAATATATTTTGAACGGCACCTTAGTTTTGCTATGGCTAAATTTACTGTAGAAGAAAAATTACTCCCTTCAACAATTAGTGTTAGGAGAGGACAATTTGAAATAGCTGCCCATCAATCACAGAAAAAGAAGTTTGGGAGAACTTTAACTGTAAAATAGATTCCTTTTGATTAAGCAATGAATATATTCAAGCTAAATTGGAAGAATAAACAAAGGAATGAACCATAGAGGTTCATTCCTTTTCATTAGGTATACGAAAGGCAATAATCGTACCGTGATTAGGCTTACTTTGAATGCTTAGCCCTTCTCCATAAAGCTGCTTTAATCGGCGATCTGTGTTTCGTATTCCCACACCGATTCTTTCCTGAGTTCTGTTTTCTGTTGCAAAAAGCTGCTCCAGCTTTTCTTCGCTCATACCTATTCCATCATCCTCAATGGATATTTCAACATAACTCGGCTGTTTTTTTATTCGAATGGTAATTGTCCCACCGTTTGTGCGCTGTAAAATCCCATGTTTCACGGCATTTTCAACTAGCGGCTGTATGGTTAAAGGGGGTAAAAAGATAGGAATAGCAGTATCCACATCCCATTGTACATTTAGCCGTTCACCAAACCGTGCGTGTTCGATAAATAAATAGGAGTGAACGAGAGAAAGTTCATGCTCTAAGGTTACGAACGGGCTCGTGTTTTCAAAATCAAAGCTTAAGCGCAAATAATTACTAAATTCTTCTAAAAGCTCCTGCATTTTCGAAATATCCATCATCCCAAGAGCTGCAATTGAATTAAGCGTATTAAAGAGAAAATGCGGCTGGATTTGTGATTGCAGCCAAGCTCCCTCTGTACGCAGCTGTTCTTCGATGGATAATTTTAATTCTGTTAATGATCGCACCCGTACTTTTAATTCGGAAGCATTAACAGGCTTCATTACATAATCACTTGCCCCTGCTTGAAAGCCAGTTAATATGTCCTCTGAGCGGACGCGTGCTGTTAATAGCAGAACAGGCAGTTCGGAGAGAGAAAATCTTTCCCTGATTCGACGTGTTAATTCAAAACCTGAGATTTGAGGCATCATTACGTCAGAAATAACTAGATCGTATAGCCCTTCTTTAAGTTTAGCCAAAGCCTGTTGTGCATTTGTCACTGCAATAATCTCGTAATCTTCTACTTCAAGAATTTGCTTGAGGACATGTAAATTAACTGGATCATCATCGACAGCCAAAATTTTTGCTTTTATTTTGGAAGTATTTATCTTTTTATGAGCTGGCTGAACTCGTTCAGGCTGTTCGATTGTTGCGGCAGCTAATTCTTTTGGGTCATTTATATACGCGAAATGATTTATTTCTTTTTCGAAAAATATATCATCTATGATTGGCAGTGTGAAAGTAAATATTGATCCTTCCCCAAGGGTTGAACGAACAGTTAGTGACCCTTCATGTAATTCTACTAATAACTTGCAAATGCTTAATCCAAGCCCAAATCCGCCACTCGCTCTAGTGGAGTTTTCTGCTGCTTGTTCATAAGGGAGGAAAATTTTTTGCAATGCCTTTTCCTCAATTCCAATTCCAGTATCTTCTATATGAATATAGGCTAAGCCATTGTTCAATTCAGCACGAATAGAAATCGTTCCTTCATCCGTATACTTGATTGCGTTATGAATTAAATTAAATAGAATTTGAATCAATCGATTCTCATCGGCCCTAATAGCTGGAAATGAATGGGGGACATCCACATGAAACTGTATGGCTTTTCCATCAGCCATCAGTTTTGTCAGATCCAGTACACCTGCTATGATGGCGTGAATATTAATTTTTTCTATATTTAATTGAAGAGTTCTTTCTTTCAATCTTGACACATCAAGTAAATCGTTCAGCATTATTGACATTCGTTTACTTACATCCATCAATATTTCTAAGCGCTTTTTATGCCCTTTGCTTGGGGGAGTCACTTTATCTTCCAGGATAGTTTGAATGATATTCGTTATCCCATGCAAAGGATTTCTCAGTTCATGAGATGTATTAACTAAAAACTCATCCTTCCGTTTATCTTCAAGCTGAAGCTTATTAGCCAGCTTCTCAGCCTTTGTAGTTATTAAGAAATAACGTTTAAACCAAAAAGCGGTAAAAGCAAGAACAGCAAAAATGAGATCAAAAGGATAATGCAGGTTGATCGGTGCCGTAATTGTCCAAAGAACATTTACACCAACGCTTATACATCCAAGCAGCAAAAAAATGAGTTCTTCGTTATTTTTTTGTGTCTTTTGCAGCATGATTGTTGCGATTGAAACGACGATTGAGAGAACTAAAGCTGAGCTAAGCAGTACTTTAGAAGTCATGATAATGTACTTAGGTTCTGCTAGCAGAACAAAAAAGGAATAGAGTATACAAAAATAGGAATGCCCACGTACGATCCAATTTTTATTTTTTAAAGGATATAGGCTATTGATAACCAATGGAATAAAGGCACTTACACCTATATAGGCAAAATAAATGATCTTTAATGACCATTCGTATTCAAGCGAAACCCATTTAAATAATAATTTCTCATCAGACACTAGTACACTGAGAAGGGCAAATAAAAGCAAGATAGAGAAGTAAAGCAATCCTTTGTTTGGCCTGGACCCAATAAAATTTGCAATGAGTGCATATACACTATGTAATAGAAAAACAACACATAGCAGCAGCTGTAATCCAATTGAAAGAAAGGTTCTTAGATTAATTGCTTCTATTGTTCCTAAGCGAAGCGGTTTAAGCAACCCGCCTTTTTTGGCGTTGCTAGAAACATGGATGACTAGTTCAATTTCATTATGGTCAGGTTTAAATGTAACAGTGTAGGGAATGTTATTGCCATAATGGTTTTCGAGATTTGTGGCGGGCTTTCCAGTTTGTCCGATTAATGGACCATTCACGTATACTGCAGAAGCATTATAAATATAATCTAATCTTAGCGCGTAAACTTGATAACTTTGGTCATCAAGCAGGATCCGCAATTTATATGTACCAAAGTAAAAAGAAGAATTATGTACCTTAGGGAATGCATCGTTCCAGTTTCCAGGGACATTCAGAAATTTTTTATTTTTGTCATCAACTTCATCATTTTGTTGTCCGGGCGGCAGAAAAGTGGAGGGGTAAAACTCCCACTCTCCATTTAGTGTAAGTGTTTGGGCAGTGGTAAACTTTATCCCGCGTAAATCAAGCACGCCTTGTTCAACCTTTGGATTGTCTTCATAATCAAGTGTAGTTAAGAAGGTCATCCAGCTTAAGCGAAAAGCAGTAATGAAAATAACGAAAATGATAATAAGCGCGATCCATTTATTCCTTTTTATTGATTTCATCATTCTCTGTAATAGGTTCCTTTATCATTTTATTTTTACTTCTATGGGATGGGGAGTGGCTGTACTAAATAGGATAGCAAGATAAACTATACATTTTCTATACTACACGAATAGGTTTTCAAGAAATACCATATTTTTAGTAAAAAGGGCTGCAAATTTACTATTTTACACCGTCCTAATAATTAATAATTGAATGATAAGGACTTACCCTTTAAGATAAACTATGTGAAAAAGCATGAAAGGGAAGGATGAATCAGTTTGTTTAATTATAAGACTTTTGATTGGGAAAGTTTGCTAATAGATGCCGGAGTAAAAGCTCTGGAGGTTATCGGAATATTAATCGCTTTTGTAATCGTTAAGAAAATTGGCAGAAAGGTTTTAGACCGGACGTTTCTTAACATGAGCAAGCGGAAAAATATTTCAGAAGGCCGTGCATTAACACTGCATAGGCTAGCTGAAAATATTTTATCGTATAGCTTAATCTTCATTCTTGCTGCTTCATTATTTAATGCATTTGGCTTACCTGTTGCAAGTTTAATTGCCGGAGCAGGTGTGGTTGGACTTGCGATCGGTTTTGGAGCGCAAGGACTTGTTAGTGATGTTGTTACAGGCTTTTTCTTGTTATTAGAAAAACAATTAGACGTAAATGATTACGTAACAATTGGCAATATCGATGGGATTGTAGAAGCGGTAGGCTTACGAACAACGCAGCTTCGAAGCTTCGATGGAACATTAAATTATATCCCGAACAGAGATATTATGACTGTCAGAAATCATTCTCGCGGAAATATGCGTGCGCTTGTGGATATTGGAATTGCTTATGATGAAGACATTGATCATGTGATTGAAGTGACTCAGGCAGTTTGTGATCAGATGGCTGCAGATAATCCTGTCATTGTGGAAGGTCCGAATGTCATTGGTGTTCAGGCATTAGGTGCTTCCGATGTTGTATTGCGTGTGATCGCCAAAACAGAGAATGGAGAACAATGGGCAGTGGAGCGCGATATTCGTAAGGCAATCAAAGCTGCTTTTGATGAAAATGGCATTGATATCCCATACCCGCACCAAGTAATGATCCATAAAAACGAACAAAATCCTGGAAAATCATAAGGAAGGTGGCTTTGCAGCCCCCTTCCTTTATTTATCTGTCATTTCTATTCCCGTAGAAAAGGGGTATTTGATTTTAAAAACTAGTGATATGCCGCAGAAAAATGCGCCAATTACCCTTCAATTCATTACGCTGATAGATGAAATCCTTCAAGAAATCCTGTTATTGCAGCAATTTATTTAAATAAAAGAGAAGATCCCTCCAAAAGCTGATGGGATATCTTCTCCAATGATTAAGCCTGCTTTTCTATTTGAACGTTAGCAGCAACTGCTGTTCCTGTCTTCTTCTTCGAATTCCCGCTCCATTTTAAATATGTTCCAATTCTCATCAGCTTTTCAAAAGGACCTACCTTCCAAATCTTTAAATAGAAATGGCTGGAGATGACTTGAAGACCGTAAATGGAAATGGCTAATAAAATTCCATTAAGTACACCGATTTGACCAAACAATCCAATCCCGTATCCATAAAAGATTGTTGTACAAATAATGCTTTGAAGCAAATAGTTGGTCATGGATAAACGTCCAACATTTTCAAACAGCTTTAGAAAGACTGGATTTACTCCCTTTGCATATAGAAGGGCAAAAGCAAATATATAACCAATTGCTAATAATGGGGCTCCCAAAATTTCTGCCACACCTGCCCAAACGGTATTTGGCAGTAAATATGGAATGCTCTTTAGAAGCAAGCCGATAGGGACGAGTATACTTGCCAAACGTACATACCGCTTTCGTTCTTCGTTTGGCTGGGTAAACCAGTTCATCTTTGCTGCATACATTCCAAACAAAAATAATGGGCATAGCATAAACGGTGTTAATAAAATGATAAATAAATAGGCAGCAGGAGGAAGGCCAAGCGGATCTTCTCCGCTATTCCGAAAATCTTTAATGTCAGAATAGCTGCCATCTGCATAAATTAGATTTGCCTTTTGTACGTACGAGTCTATTCTTTCAGCTTCTTCTGGTGTTTCCATCATATTTCCAAACCCGATGAGCGATGTTAAAATGAGCAAAGTAACAGCCCAAATGAAGATTGTTTTTGGCTTGCGGTTTAAGAAGATCATCATAATTAAGCCTAAACATCCGTATGAAAATAAGATATCGCCTTCCCAAACAAAAGTGGAGTGCAATAACCCGAGACCAATTAGAAGGAAAAAGCGGCGGGCGAAATGCCGCTTCACCTTCCCGCCATTCTCTTCTAGCTTTTCCTTCATTTTGATCATAGAATAGCCAAACAGGAACATGAAAATTGGCATAAAGCTGCCTTCGACAAAAATCTTTAGCCAGATATTTGCCGCTTCATCACCAGCAAATAACTTAAAATGTTCAAGTTCATCCATTCCCCATATCCCATATTGAAAAATAAGCATATTCGCCATTAAAATACCTATTAAACTAAATCCTCTAATTCCATCAATTATTCCTAATCTTTGTTTCATCATACCTTCTCCTTTATACGTATCTGTATACTCCTACTCTACTTTTTTCAGCTTTCAAGACAATGAACAAAACTTTACTATTAGATAAATTTTTTCCATTTCGTTCAACTGTTCGTAAAGTTGCTATGCTACGATATGGGGGAGGTGGATACACATGGAAACAAAGAACATCTTAATTGTAGATGATGAAAAAGCAATCGTGAAAATGCTGGAGTTAATGTTGAAAAAGGAAGGATTTCAGCATATTTATAGAGCCCATTCAGGCAGTGAGGCACTTGAAATTGTAGAGAAGCAAAACATCGATATTATTATTCTCGATGTTATGCTGCCAGATTGCAGCGGATTTGAGCTCTGTCCGAAAATCCGTGAGAAAACGAATGCTTATATTTTATTTCTAACAGCCAAGATTTCTGATCTTGATGTGCTAACCGGGTTTGCAACAGGCGGGGATGATTATGTCACAAAGCCATTTAATCCGCTTGAAATCGCAGCAAGAATAAAAGCATATCTTAGAAGGGAGCCTGCTTCAAAGGCACAACCTGCATCTGCGGCCACAAAACTATATGATTTTGGACGATTTATATTAGATGAGAGTGCCGGAGAATTAATCGTTAATGGAAGACCGGTCGCATGCCCTACACAAGTGTATTTGCTGCTGCTTTATTTTTGCAAACATCCGAATATCGTGCTTTCTAAAGCAAGCCTGCTAGAAGCGGTATGGGGATTTGAACATTATGTTGATGATAATACAGTTTCTGTTCATATTAGAAGAATTAGAGAACGGATTGAAGAAGATCCGAGCAATCCTAAACTGCTGCTCACTGTCAGGGGCCTTGGATATAAACTAGTAAAAGGAAACCAATTATGAAGCGTTTAAGAAGGCGTCTATTCCTCCATTTCTCCTTACAATTTATTTCGCTGGCAGTTGCGATTATTATTCTATTCTTTTTTATTTTATTTATTGCAGTTATTTGGATAACGAAGGATGAATCTAAGTACAACTACTATCAGACGAAAATTGAAAGTATTTCGATGAATACTGGAAATTCTATGAAAGAAATTACTATGCTTGATGGCTGGGATAAGGATTTTGCTGGGGATGGAATCTGGGTGCAAATCATTAATCATAAAGGGGAAGTCATTGAATCAGGCAATGTTCCAGAAGCGATTCCGAATCAATACAGCGAGCATGATTTACATAAAATGCAGGAAACAAACGAGCTCCAAGGCTATTCCCTCTGCTTCTATCTAGAAACTCTGTATGAAGAGCCTTATTTATTCATTTTAGGATATGAAGATGAAGCGCGTAAATTGCTGCAGCAAATTGTTGCTGAATACGGTAAGGAAGGCATGGTTCCGAAAGCACATTTGAAACAGGTGGAGGATAAACTATTATCGGTTGATGGATTGATAAAAATTTATGATGCAAATGAAAATTTAGTCCAGTCATTTGGCAGCCCGTTAGATCTTGATGAAGAGCTTCCGCTAGATGTATTTGTCAGAAAGATGGCTCCTGATATTTATTCGATGAAAACAGCGATAGTGAAGGATCCGCAAACGCAAGCATTATGGGTTCTCTACACACCGAATGAAAATAAGCAGGAGATCAAGTTCGATTCACTGAAAGACATTATTATTGCGTTTGCTGCATCTGGAGTAATCGTTCTTGTGATTACCATTATTATCTCCTTTTGGAATGGCTTCCGTTATGGGAATCCGCTTTTTATTTTTACTAGCTGGCTTAGCCGGATGGGGACGGGCAAGTACAATGAGGTATTAACAGATAAGGAAAAGAAACTTATTTTCCGGAAAAACGGGAAGGTCCGGCTGAAATATCGATTATATGCTGAGGTTTTTCAAGCATTTTATGCGATGGCAGAAAAATTAGATGCATCAACAAAGGAGAGGGAGCAGCTTGAGAAAACAAGGGAGGAATGGATGACTGGCATCTCCCATGACCTGCGTACCCCTTTAACGACGATGCAAGGCTATGGAACGCTATTGGAAAGCGGACAGTATGATTGGTCCAAACAAGAGCTTGAAGATATAGGGAAAACAATTGGCGAAAAAAGTGCCTATATGCTAAGCCTTATTGAGGACTTCTCTCTAAGCTTTCGATTAAAGAATAACGCTTCGCTTGTTGATTTTCAGTTGATTGAAGTGAATCAGCTGTTATCAAGCATTGTAAGTAAGTTCAAGGAGGATATGACATTAGCAGACTATCAGCTATCGTTTCTTCCATTAAATCATAGTTTATCTCTTCAAATAGCCAAACGCTGGTTTGAGAGAATGATAGATAATTTACTATATAATGCGATTATTCATAACCCGCCTGGAACCAGTATTAAGATCATTATAGAAGAAGATAGTCAGAACGGCCAGCTCATGATTATGGTTAAAGATAACGGCATCGGCATGGATGAGGAGACAAGAAAAAACTTATTTAATCGTTATTATCGAGGAACCAATACTGATGAACGAGTAGAGGGGTCTGGATTAGGAATGAGTATTGCTATGCAAATTGCTGGGGTGCATAATGGGGAAATTATCGTTGATTCAGAGATAAATAAAGGGACACTGGTTACCGTTAGTATCCCGCTTCCTCAGCATAACAAGCAGTCGGATATATGAGTGAAACAAGCAGAAGAGAATGTTACTCTTCTGCTTGTTTTTTTACTTTTATATTTTGATAGGTACTAATGCAGAATTCTTTATACAATGTATTTGGCAGCGGGTTGTAATTTTCCATTGCCTTTTCTGCAGATTGAATAGCAGCATTCAAATTGTTCTGTTCTAAATGGCAAAGAGCAATAAAAACGTCGGCAATATAAAAAATGGATAAATCAAACGGGTGATGAATATTAGAAGGGATCTTGATCTCCTTGAAACAATGAAGGGCCTCGGAAAAATGACCAAGTCCAAATAATGCTCGTCCTTTTTCAACTAAGAAATATGGCTGATAGTAATCTGGTTTTTTCTCGTTTGCAAGTGCTGTATCAATAATATTAATCGCTTTAGCATATTCATGCTGTTCGGTAAGAAGTGATTCAATATGTATGAGATCGACAAACCATTTTGAATTGTTGTCATCAGTAAATTCTTCATATTGATTCAGCTTCCGAATGTAATATTCTCTCTCTTCAACGTTTTTCGACATCATTGCATATCCAGCAGCAAGCCGGTATAAATCATCAATTAAGTAAAATATTCGATTCTCTTTTGAAAAGGTTATTGCTTCATCCATCACCCGTGTGGCAGATTCTGTGTCACCGATTGCAAAGAATAATGCTGCTTCATGATAATCTAACAACAACCTCGTCATTGGATCAATATAAGCATGAGTAGTTTCAATTTTACGGCGTTCACTTAAATGGATGTGTAATGATTCGGTATAGTCATGTGCAAAGAATTTCTCAACCGAACGAAAAACACCAAGTGATGCCCTTCGTGAAGTGAGGTTCATCTGATCATAGATTTGTGCAGCTTTTTCTAATAATTCCTGCCATCCATCCCTTTTTTCATAGTAAAGTGAGCGGCTGTAAATATCTAATAAGCGTGCTGATTCGTATCCGTTGGCAAGTCTGCTTGAATAAGGCTCAATGAGGGCAATGAGCTGCTTATATTGATCATTCACTTCTTCAAAATCTTGATTATAAATCTTTTCAGCCTGTTCAAGAATCTCCCGCAATTCCTGCGAACTGACTTCCTCTAATAAGTCAGTTACCTCCACACCTAATTGCTGTGCGATATAGGATAGGCTATCCATAGATGGATTTGCCTTATTATTCTCAATGAGACTTAGCATGCCTTTTGTGAGTGCGTCACCTGCTAACGCTTCTAATGTCATTTTCTTTTGTTTTCGTAATTTACGTATGCGTTCACCTAACATGGTTTAAATACACTCCTGTTTTGAAAGTTAGTTTAATTATATTAAACTTTTTATTGAAAAGGAAGAGGGGGGATGTTATGATTTGTTTAATTAAATTAAACATTTTGGAAGGTGTGTTATTGTGGAAGATGCACTGAAACTAAAAAAGGCAACCTATCATTTATGGACATTTACGATTAGTAAACTGATTTCAACGTTCGGGGCGAATGTGTATTCATTTGCAATTAGTTTTTATATTCTGCAAATGACTGGATCTGCGACGAACTTTGCCGCAAACCTTATTTGCAGCTTGCTGCCTCGAACAATCGCCGCACCATTTGTCGGGTATGTGGCAGATAATTATTCTCGAAAGGCAATTATCATTTGCTCACAGATTGCAACAACGATTGCAATTGGAGGACTCCTGATTGTGAGCTTATATTCAGGTCTGTCTCTTGCTGCCATTTATATAACTACATGTATATTATCCATTACATCGACTTTTTCCGGTGTTACTTTTTCCTCATCCATTACAGGACTTGTAGATGAAGCAAGAATACAGAAAGCCATGTCCTTAAACCAAATGTCTATTTCTTTTGCCTCAATAGGCAGCCCAGCGGTAGGGGGACTTTTATTCGGTGCTGTTTCAATGCCGGTATTCCTCATTATCTATATGATTGCCTCTAGTATAGCTATCGTTCTTGAATCAACAATGAACTTCAAACTGTTCGCAAAAAGGAAAGGAAAAGTCGAAGGGGAGAAGAAAGAGCCGATGTGGCAAAGCATGAAAGCTGGATTCAATTATTTGAAATTGCAGCCATTACTAATCATCGTCATCTGGATTGCACTTCTTGTTAATTTCCTTTTAGGTGCATTTGAGGTTGGCTATTCCTATATTCTAATTGAAAAGTTAAAAATGACTTCACAGCATTTTGGGCTTACACAAGGTGCATTTGCAGTAGGAATGCTCCTCATGTCACTCTATTTTTCAGTAAGGAAAGAAGTGAAATTTCCACTTCTTGTCTCAAAAAGGGGGATTTTAGGAATGGGAGCCATTTTGTCAGGTATTTCTATTCCACTAATGATTTCACTATCTGATATTCCGATTTTTGCTTATTATGTGGTGCTGATGTTCAGTTTCGGTACAATCATTATTCTTGTTAATACTCCATTGCAAGTAATGATGCAAAAACAAATAGATGATGATTATAAAGGACGTGTTTTTTCTTTATTTGAAACGATGGCAATGGCTCTCATGCCATTGGGAATGGTTTTGTATGGTTTCTTATACGATGTGCTGCCAGCTCAATGGATATTAATCATATCAGCTGCTCTTCTTATCGGAGTGGTCCTTTGGCTCGCTAGACCAGCAGTGATAAGAAGGGTGTATCCAGAGCTCAAAAGGGAAGAGCCAAAGCGTAAAGTAGAAGCTGTATAAGGAAAAAGCACTAAAAGCTTGAAGAATTCACTTTTATCTTTTTCTTTCCTGTATAATAACAGTACATTTGAAAATGGAAATGTTAGGCGAGGTGAATTCAGGTGAAAAAGGGGATGGCTGCTCTTGGCTGCTTTTTTATCGCAATTGCTGCTTTTTTGTACGCAGCAAAACATATAACCGCTGCACTAATGTCTGCTTATATCAATACGCCAGATGTAACTTATTATGAAGGAGCTTACGATCTAATTGGTTTTGGCATGACATTTTGGATTATGCTCTCTCTTTTTGCCGGACTCCTATTCTTACTTATTGGCATATGGCCATCTATAAAGGGATTGCTTCAGGTGAAAAATCCAAATAGTAGGTTGAACAAAAATGTATAAGAAATAAAAAAGGAAATAGAATCTCTATGAGAGAGGTACTATTTCCTTTTTTCTATATCAGAAAGTATACCCTTTAGGGTTAGAGAGTTGACTAGCTTCAGCGCCTATCGCCTATCAAACTTCAGGTCCCCTCCGCAACGATTGCGTCAACATCGGTTCGCTATTGCTTAACGTGTTTCCTTTACCGAAAGAACCGGTCCTTCCGGTTTGTACGTCGATGACTGAGGCGCTTGCGTTTTTCGATATGTCTAGCTCCAGCGCCTATCGCCTAACAAACTTCAGGCCCCCTCCCTACGATAAGTCAACATCGGTTCGCTCCCGCTCAACGTGTTTCCTTTATCTCAGTCGCGGTCCTTCCAGTTTGTACGGCGATGGTCAAGGCGCTTGCGCTTTTCTAAGATTACATGCCAGTTTCTCCACTGTCATGGCTTAATTGCCATCCAATGCCAAATTTATCAGTTAATTGACCATAGCATTTGCTCCAAAATGTTTCTTGGAGCTCCATGCCGATAGTCCCGCCTTCTTTCAATTTATTAAATACCGATTTAATTTCATTGATGTCCTTGCTGACAATGGCAAGGGTAATGTTATTTCCCTGGGTGAAAGGCGATCCAGGAAACGTGTCGGAGAACATAACCGTGCTCCCGCTGATCGTTAAGCGTGCATGCATGACTAAATCTTTTGCTTCCTCTGGAAGCGGATATTCTGGGTTTGGCTTTGAATCGCCAAAGGCCATAATCTGCGGTTTCTCTGTCCCGAAAACCTCAGCGTAATATTCTACTGCTTCACGGCAATTTCCATTAAAAGTCAAGTAAACTTCTACTGCCAATTTCACCACTCCTCTAAAATAATCAGTATAATACAACCTCATTATAACCATTAACACCCAATCCAATATACACTTTCAAAAAAAAAAGATAAAAAAGATTAAAAATTTAGACTTTTCTTTTTTATAAATGTACTCTATAATTGGTATAGACAACTATACCAATTAATTGAAATTAAGGAAGGTTAAGACATCGAAGGCTAAAGAATATCTTTTTCTATTTTAGCCTTTTTAGGAGCTGTTTAAATGGAAAGAAAGATTCTCATTTCGAATGTCACAATTGTAAACTATGATCAAACAGAATTTGTTGGCAGTATTTTTCTTAAGGATGGCAAGATTGAAAAAATAGGTAAGGACATTCACGTTGATGCAAATGAATTTCTGGATGGTTCCTCAAAAGGGTGGATAGTATTTCCGGGGTTTATCGATATGCATATTCATGGGTCTGAAGGATATGACACGATGGATGCGACAGTAGTGTCACTTCGTGGCATGGCACGTTCTTTAGTCAAGGAAGGAACGACTGGCTTTTTAGCAACGACGATGACACAATCGATCCCTGTCATTGAGGCTGCGTTAGAAAATATCAGTCATTATAAGAGTAATCCGGATGAAGCTGAGCTGCTAGGCATCCATGTTGAAGGTCCTTTTATATCAAGAAGATGGGCCGGTGCCCAGCCCATGGAGCATATTATTGAGCCATCAATTGAACAGTTTAATAGATGGCAAGAGCTAAGCGGCTATCGGATTAAGCAGGTAACGATTGCACCAGAGGTTCGGAATGGATTGGAATTTGTAGAAGCATGCTGTAAGATGGGGCTTCTTGTTTCAATCGGCCACTCAGATGCAACTGCAGAAGAAGTGGAAAGGGCAGTTGGATTGGGAGCAAAGCAAGCAACGCATTTATTTAATGGAATGCGCCCTTTCCATCACCGTGAACCAGGCGTAGTTGGGGCGGCACTGCTGGAAGAACGTGTAAAGACGGAGGTGATTGCTGACTTTTTGCACAGTCATGCAGATGCCTTAAATCTCGCTTTTCGACTGAAAGGAGCTTCAGGCATCATCCTGATCACAGATGCTATGCGGGCAAAAGGACTCCCATATGGCGACTATGATTTGGGAGGACAAACGGTCTCTGTCACAGAAAATGGGGCGCATCTCTCAATCGGCGCGTTAGCAGGGAGCGTTCTCACGATGGATCAAGCAGTCCGCAACTTCAAAAAGACTACAAATTGTTCATTACAGGAACTTGTCTCTATGACATCTGCTAACGCTGCTAAACAGCTGCAGCTTCGAAACAAAGGCTATATTGCGGAAGGCTTTGATGCTGACATTGTTATCTTGGATCAGTCGTTACATGTACAAAAGACAATCTGCAGGGGCAGCATTGTTTTTGACAATGAATAGGAAGTGCAATGAAAGGAATGAAAGACTTGATAGATAAAGAATCTCGTGTGCCCATCTACCTCCAAATTGAGGAGTTGCTTAAGCAGCGCATTTATCTAGAAGAATTTAAGATTGGTGAAAATATCCCTTCTGAGCGAGAGTTATCTGAACAGTTAAATGTGAGCCGCATGACGGTAAGACAATCCATAACAAATCTTGTGAACAATGGACTTTTATATCGGGAAAAGGGAAGAGGCACTTATGTTGCCAATCCGAAGCTGGAGCAGCCTTTAAATGGGTTAACTAGTTTTACAGAGGATATGAGAGCAAGAGGAATGGAACCGAGCAGTAAATTAATCAATTTTGAGAAAATCATTCCTCCGTTTGATATAGGAAGAGAGCTGCAGCTAGAAGAGGATGAGTATGTTTTTCATGTTATTCGTATACGCAATGCGGATCTAAAGCCGATGGCTATTGAAAGGACATATATTCCAGTGAAAATTTTTCCTGAACTGGATGAAAAGAAAATAATGGGATCTCTCTATGCGTTAATTGAGGCAAGATCGCACCAAAAAATTGGCAATGCAATACAGCAAATGGAGGCAGCAATTGTTTCAAAGGAAGACAGCAAATATTTACAAATTAGTACTTCGCAAGCCGTGCTCATTATTAAAAGAACTAGTTTTCTAACGGATGGTGTTCCATTCGAATTGGTACGCAGTACGTATCGTGCTGATCGATATAAATTTATTAGTGAAATTAAGAGGTGAAGGGTATGAAGTCGTATTTCACAGAGATTCAGCGCCTCTTGAGTATAGTCAGCGAGCAGGAACAAAGACAAATTGAAAACGCTTCAAAAATAATTGCAGAGTGCTTTCAAAACGGGGGAATTCTCCAATTATTTGGATGCGGCCATTCCCATCTATTGGCTCAGGATACTTATTATCGAGCAGGCGGGCTAGTTCCTATACGTCCAATCACTATTGAACCATTAATGCTTCATTATGGTGCGTTAACATCTTCAAAAAATGAAAAGGATCCGGCTTTTATAAAAAATCATCTGGAGACCTTTGAATTTAAGAACAAGGATGTTCTTATTGTAATATCAACCTCAGGATGTAATCCTGTTCCAATCGATGTTGCCCTATTAGGGAAAGAAGCTGGGATTACAGTTATATCCCTTCAATCATTAGAATACATGGAGCAGCTAACACGACATGAAAGCGGATACCGTTTAGAAGAAGTCGTTGACCTCGTATTAAACACACATATTCCAGTTGGTGATGGAATACTAAGCCTTCAAGGTGTACAGTATGGGCCGGCATCTACTGTAATCGGGTCTGCTATCTTGCATGCATTATTTAGCCAAGTTATCGAGTCTCTTGATATGGATAGATTGCCAGTTTTTCAGAGTGCAAACCTATCAGCTAATCAATCGGCTAATCTTTCACTCATTGATCAGTACAAAGACCGCATTGATTTTGAATAATGATTAAAAAGGAGGTTTTTACATGGAAAAGAGATTTAAAATTACGACACAGGAAGGTCTTCATGCTAGACCCTGTACCTTGTTAGTGACGGCAGCCTCATCCTTTTTATCAGATGTCCAGCTCACTCATAATGAAACAACTGTAAACTTAAAATCAATCATGGGTGTGATGGCACAAGGAATTTCTCCAGGAGCGCTTGTCACAATATCTGCTAAAGGGGAAGATGAGGGGGCAGCTATAAACAGGGTGACAGAAGTTATAACCACAGAAGGAATTGGTGAGGAATGCTAGAGTTTCCAGCTTCGAAAGGGGCAAATGGGTTGAATAGTGAAATAGAAATTAAGCTTGTATCACAAGAAGATGAAGAACAGGCACATCAATTAAGAGATTATTGCTTCCCTACTAAATATAAGGGGGCACGCCGTGATGATTTTCAATATTGGGTTCGGCATAGTACGGTTCTAGGTGCATATGATAAGGAGAATTTGATAGGAAAGCTCCTAATATTGCCATTAAATATCACGGTGCATGGAGTCAATTTTAAAATGGGCGGGATGGGATTCGTAGCAACCTATCCAGAATATAGGAATGAAGGGATAATGAAGAAGTTAATTGTCAGATCGTTAGCTGAAATGCGGAAAAATAATCAAGCTATATCTGTCTTAGCCCCCTTTTCTGTCTCGTTTTACCGTCATTTTGGCTGGGAGCTATTTTTTGATAAACTGCATTATACGATACCGAAAGAATCCTTCCCGCAATTTCCTATTCAGTCAGATAGGATGAAACGGTTTAGCTTTGAATGGATGGATGAAGAAGGCTATAGTAAGATCCAGCAATTTCATAATGAACATGCCTTGAAGACGAATGGAGGAATGCAGAGAGATGCTGCATGGTGGCAGAGACTTGCTAGAAGAGAGCCAGATAGCCATTTTGCTTATTATACGAAAGGAGATTCTATAGCTGGTTATATTCGCTATGAAATAAAGGATTTAACATTTTTTATTAGGGACTTTGTTACGGATGGAATTCAGGCTGAGCAGTCCCTTTGGAATTTTATATCATCCCATCAGGCAAGTGTGCATGCCATTAAAGGGGCAACTTCTGCTGCGAGTCATTTTGGCTTTCAATTTGTCCAGCCGCAATTTAAAAAAGAAATTACGCAGGATGTAATGATTAGGATTGTTGATGTATATGCTTTTCTTAAGAAGTATGCATGGGAGCATTATGAGCATTCATTATATTTGAGGGTTCAAGATCCTTTTGCCCCCTGGAATGAATGTTTATTTCACATCTCGAAAGATAGGGAGATAGAAATTGTTAAAGATAGATTGATTGAAAGGCGGCGTGTTCTATCCTTGCCAATTACTGTATTATCCGCAATGATGACAGGATATTTATCGGTAAGTGAGGCATTACATTATACGAACCATCCGGTAAGAAAAGAAGATGAGGAAAACTGGAAGTCGGCCCTTCCAACCAGCCCTCCTGTCTTTAATGAATATTTTTAGAATCACAAAAAAAATTTATCTTTTTTTGTGGACTATACCAGTTCACATTATGATAAGGATTTACAGCCATTTACCAGCTAGTCCAATTTTTTCATAGAAGAATAATAGAATGAATATACTGAAAAATAGATTGTGGTATATACCAATAGATGATATTCTCAATCTAAGAAAGCGATTACAACAAACAAGGGAGGCGTTTTAATATGAAATGTATTATGTTAGTTTGCGCAGCTGGAATGAGCACAAGCTTACTCGTAACAAAAATGCAAAAAGCAGCTGAGGAGCAAAATATAGAAGCTGATATTTTTGCGATCTCAGAAAGTGAGGTTGATAAAAACCTAGGAAGTAAAGATGTAGATGTGCTCTTACTTGGGCCGCAAGTACGCTATTTAAAGAGTTCTTTTGAAACAAAATATAAAGATAAGCATTTTCCAATAGATGTTATTAATATGGCAGACTATGGAATGATGAATGGGGCTAATGTCTTGAAGCATGCCCTCGGGTTAATTGGATAAGGAGTGGATACAAGATGGAAGAGTCAGAGTTAATGCAAGCAATTATGGGACTGATCCTGCATAGCGGAAACACAAAGAGCGATTGTATGGAAGCCATACAGCTTGCAAAAAAAGGAGAAATTGCCGCAGCTAAAGAAAAAATAGAGCTGGCTAATCAGTCACTTGTAGAAGCACATCATTCCCAAACAGCATTGCTGACACAAGAAGCTCGAGGAGAAAAAGTAGAAGTGTCGATGATGTTAATTCATGCACAGGATCATTTGATGAATTCAATTACTTTTCGTGATTTAGCAAAAGAAATAATTGAATTATATGAAAGATTGGAAAAGGAATAACATCTAATTAGATGTTAGCCATATAAAATTTAAAAGGAGTGTTGGGAATGTTCGGTTTTTTAGAAAGAAGGTTTGTACCTGTTGCAGCACGAATAGGCAATCAGCGTCATTTAGTGGCTATTCGTGATGGCTTTATTGCAATCATGCCACTGACAATTGTTGGTTCCTTTGCAGTATTAATAAATAGCCTGCCCATTAAAGCGTATCAGAACCTCCTTGATTCCATTTGGGATCATGCAACATGGACACAGTGGGGAGGGAATATGTGGGGAGCGACATTCGGGATTATTTCCCTTTTGCTATCCTTCACGATTGCTTATAACTTAGCTAAAAGCTATGACAAGGACGGCCTTTCGGCAGGTGTAATTGGTTTTGCAAGTTATATGACATTTGGAACATTTGGAGAAGGTGGTCTATCAGGGCTGACAACAGGAACCGGTGGTATATTTGTTGCAATTATCATTGCTTTGCTTTCTTCAGAGCTATTTTCTCGATTATCAGGCAATCGCCGCTTATTGATTAAGATGCCTGACAGTGTACCTCCAGCTGTTTCGAAGTCATTCGCTGCTTTGCTGCCAGCAATGATCACGATTGCTGCATTTGCATTAGTTCGTACGATCATTTCAGCAGGCTTCAATATTCCAGATATTATAGGTTCATTCTATACAGCGGTTCAAGAACCATTTATGGGGTTAACGAATACATGGCTTGCCGCATTGATTCTTGCATTCATCCCTGCATTCCTTTGGACTTTTGGTGTTCACGGGGCTAACATCATTGATCCATTTATGCAAACAATTAATCTTCCAGCAATTGATGCGAACGTTGCCGCACTTTCTGCAGGAGAAGTAGCTCCGTATATTATTAATAAACCATTTTTTGATGCCTTTGTTAATATGGGTGGATCAGGCACAACTATCTCATTAATTATCGCAATGTTCATAATAGCGAGAAGAAATAAACATTATCTCACGGTTGGAAATTTATCCGCTGGACCAGGTCTTTTTAATATTAATGAGCCTTTACTTTTTGGGCTTCCAATCGTATTGAATCCAGTATTATTTATCCCGTTTATTTTGACGCCAATGGTTAATGTCTCTATTGCTTATTTTGCAACAAAAGTGGGGCTGGTACCAGCGGCAACCATTGCTGCACCTTGGACAACGCCGCCAGTCATTAATGGTTTCCTAGTTACCCAATCCTGGCAGGGAGCAGTATTAAGTGTTGTTCTAATTGTAGTTGCGGTCTGCATTTATCTGCCGTTTGTTGCCATGGCAAACAAAGCTGCGAAGACAGGAAAATCAAAAGACAATCATATCGAATCGTCTAGTAACCTGAGGGTATAAGATGAAGAGATTAGGAATTTCTATTTATTCTCAGCATGGTACGTTAAATGACATAAAGGAATATATGGAGCTGGCATATGCGAACGGTTTTGATCGAATATTTACCTGCTTAATGTCTTTAAAAAATGATGAACAGAGAGAAAAGCTTCAGCAGCTTAATCAATTCGCGCATACACTTGGATTTGAAATTTTTGCAGATGTTGCTCCGGCAGTCTTGGAGGAAATTGGATTAACCTTCCGGGAAATTTCGCAGCTTAAGAAATCCTATTATTTAGATGGTTTACGATTAGATATGGGATTTTCAGGCCAGGAGGAAGCTTTCATGTCACTGGATGCTTCGAATATGAAAATAGAGTTAAATTGCAGCAATGGGACAAAGTACGTGGAAAATGTCTTGTCTTATAAGCCGAATCTCGAGAATATTGTTGGCTGTCATAACTTTTATCCAAGGAAGTATACTGGGCTTTCACGCAGTCATTTTATCAAAAGTTCTATGCTTTTTAAGAAGAATCATATTCGGACAGCAGCGATGATTTCTTCAAAGGATGCGAAATTTGGTCCTTGGGAAGAGACGCCGTATGGCTTGCCGACATTAGAGGAACATCGTCACCTGCCAATTGTTGTTCAAGCGAAGGATCTATGGCACACGGGTTTGATCGATGATTTAATCATTGGAAATATGTATGCTTCGAGGGAAGAAATTGAGGCGTTGGGGCGTTTGAATCGCAATAAGCTTGAGATAAGAGTTGAAACATTCCCTCTGACAAGTTCATTAGAGAACAAAGTGATATTCGATGAACCACATTTTAATCGAGGCGATGTATCTGAATATGTCATTCGAAGTACACAGCCGCGAGTAAAATATAAAAATGGTTCCTTTCCACCTCATGATACTCGGAATATAGAGAGAGGGGATATCACAATAGATAATGATTTAGACATCCGCTATAAAGGGGAGCTGCAAATCGCCTTAAAAGCTATGTCAAATGCAGGCTGTACAAATGTTGTAGCGAAAGTAGTTCCCGATGAACGCTATTTACTCGATCAAATCGAGCCATGGGAATCATTCAGTTTTGAAAAAATAGATGATTAAGAGGCTAATAGGGGATTGAGCACATGTTTGATTGCTCAATCCTTTTTAATGTATTATGGAATACATATGTAGCACTATTATGAATTAATTCAAGATATTGGAAGGAGAGGGTGGCTATAAAATTAGAAATCATCCAAAATCAAGAACAATTGTACAAAAGGGCAGTTGACATTATTTCAAATCATTTAAAGAACGGTGCAGAGACGTTCGGCTTAGCAACTGGAGGGACAATGCTTCCGCTTTACGAGAATCTAAGAAACAGCACATTAGATTTTTCTCATTGTCAAAGCGTAAATTTAGATGAATATGTAGGTATTCCGAGGGATCATCCCGAAAGCTATCATTCGTATATGAAAAGGCAGCTTTTTGATGCGAAGCCATTTAAAGCGGCTAATATACCTAATGGAGAAGCGAAAGATATTCAAAAAGAAGCAAATGCTTATGAAGAATTATTAAAGTCGTTAACGGTTGACCTTCAAATTGTAGGGGTTGGTGAAAATGGCCATATCGGTTTTAATGAACCAGGAACACCGTTTGGCAGTGAATCCCATGTTGTTGAACTTGCTGAATCAACAAGGGAAGCGAATGCACGGTTTTTTAATTCAATTGAAGAGGTGCCTAAAAAGGCTATTACGATGGGAATCTCTACTATTCTCCGAGCAAAAAGTATTCTGCTAATAGCTATAGGTGAGAAAAAAAGATTTGCATTGGAAGCACTATTAAATGGGGAAATAACGGAGGAAATACCAGTAACAAGTCTTTTGCAGCATCAGAATGTTATTGTATTAACTGATTTGAATATAGATGATAGATGAATGGAAAAGACAAGCTCTTAGAAGCTTGTCTTTTCTGTATGTTTATTGAACCTCACCTGCGGCAACCGCTTTTTCTCGTTCTTTTGGAATGATCAAATTAAGAATGACCGTAGCGATGGCTCCAACTGCTGTTCCAGAAGATAAAATATAATTGGCAAAGTCAGGCACGCTATATAAAAGTTCCTTTGGTAGAACAATTGTGCCGATTGTTAATAAGATTGGCACACCAATTACCATCATGTTGCGGTCGTCGATCACTACATTTTGAATGACCTTTAGTCCGTTCATGACAATTGCAACACAAACGACACCGAAAATTCCGTTGATGACTGGTTCCGGAACACATGTGATGACAGCGGATAATTTTGGAATTAAGCCTAATGCGACGAGTATGATCCCCGCACTAATGATGGCCATTCTGCTGGCTACACCTGTAATAGCGATAATTCCAGCATTGGAGGAATATCCAGTCATTGGTGTTCCCCCGAAAAGAGAGCCAACGAAACAGCCAATTCCTTCTCCGAAAGATGCACGATTTAATCTTTTCTCATTCAGTTCACTGCCTGTTACCGTAGAAACAACAAACCATGTTCCAGTTGTTTCTATTAAAATGACTAAATAGATAAATACCATTGTTAGAATAGCTTGTAAATCAAATACAGGTTTCCCGAATGGGAAAAAGCTAGGAAGAGAAAACCAAGCTGCCTGTTTAACAGAAGAGAAATCAACTGTACCAAAAAAGGAAGCAGTTATTGTTCCAGCTATAATGGCTAGGATAACTGAAACTAGGCGGAAGAAGGTACCATATCCTTTTTTCTTTCGGCCAAGAAGAATACAGATGATTAAAACGGCTGCAGAAACAAATGCAATTAACACGTTGTGCCCAATATTTCCTGGTGCACTATATATACTATTGAAAGCACTCGGCATTAATGAAATTCCGACAATCACTATAACTGTTCCTCCAACAAGCGGCGGAATAATCTTTTGAACAGCTTTTGCGAACCACTTAAGCGGGTAGCCGAGGATGGCGATGATTAATGCTCCTGGAAGCAGGCTTCCAAATACCGCACCAAGTCCAAGTTTGCCGCCAATTGCTGCTAGTGCCCCAATCGGTACATAGGATGGACCCTGAACGACAGGCAAGCGCAGGCCGCCGATTGTTTGGATGAGTGTTGCAAGACCTGCCGCGAGAAAACACATTTGAATGAAAAAGGTTGTATTCATTGAATCTAATGCGAGTAAGCCAGCAATAATAATGGGAGCAATATATAAATCCATTGCCAGTACATGCTGCATACCAAGTAAAAAAGCCTTGCCCCAACTAATCTTTTCATCTACTCCAATTATATTGTTCGTGTTTTGCTTGTTTTGTTCCACTGAATAAATCTCCTCCATTACTAGTTTTAGTTAATTTATGAAAAGAATAAAGAATAACAAAATACAGTAAAGTTGTGGAATCTCTTGAAATGAAATAGTTTATCTCAGTTTCAGGAAAGTAAACACTGTTCGTGTGTTAAAAACTATAATTGAATTATAAATAAGGAAGTTGTAAAAGTAAATATAAATTACGTACATTTTTTAAAAATAATAATTTAATGTTCGTGTTTTTGTTGACTTTAGAAGATGCCCTTCATACAATAGAGATAAATTAGCTGTGAAGGGGAATGTAAAAATGATTGTCGAAGATAATGTTTTACGTAGTGATTGGATGGTTGCATGTAAATCAGAAGATATAAAAGAAGAGCCGGTTCAGGTCGTATTAATGGGAGAAAGAATCGTACTCTTCCGAAATGAAGAAGGAATCCATGTTTTCAAAGATTTATGTATTCATAGAGGAGCTGCACTTTCATTAGGCTGTGTGAAAGATGGGAATCTAGTTTGTCCCTATCATGGGTGGGAATACAATTCAGAGGGGACGTGCACTAAGATCCCGCAGCTCCCAGAAGGAAGATCGATCCCATTAAAAGCGAAAGCGATAAAATACTCATGCAAGGAAGCTTATGGCTTTGTTTGGGTGAATTTTAATAACAACAATCCGAAATTTTTTTCATATCCGGAATTTGCGGATGATAACTACCGCAATGTATTGTGGGGGCCACAGGAGGTCAATGCCAATCCTCCAAGAATTGTTGAAAACTTTCTTGATGTTGGCCATTTATCTTTTATTCATGAAGGATTTCTTGGCGTACAAGAGCACCCGGTTATTGGAGATTACAATGTGAATATAGAGGAAGATCGGATATTCTCCGATGAAATTGCCGTATTCCAGCCTGATCCAGATGGTACAGGGCAATCAAAGGATGTGTACTACACATATGAAATTGTCCGTCCTTTAACAGTTAGATTCACAAAAAGGGATCCGGATACGAACCATAAGATGACGATTTTACTTACCATTCTTCCGGTTGCAGAAGGAAAGTCAATCGCCTATGGAATCATGTCATTTAACTATAAAACGGGTACAACTGACCAGGAAATTATTGATTTTCAGGATATGATTTTTGCTCAGGATAAGCCAATCGTCGAAAATCAGAAACCGGAGGATTTACCGCTTGATTTGCAGGTGGAACTTTCATTAAAATGTGACCGAATGAGTATTGCCTATCGGCAGTATCTAAAAAAACTTGGAGTATCACTCGGGACTGAATAACTATTTACTTTAGGCTCGTCATATGGATGACGGGTCTTTATTGTTAAGAAATTTAGGGGAATTTGTCGAAACTTGCAATTTTATGTATAATAATATTAAATATTTCAGATTAGGCGTAATTTTTGGAGGAAAAGTCTTGGGTAAATTGTACGATATTACATTACAGGATGAGAAAGATACAGTGTATGTAAAAGTGAGTGGCTTCTTTAAAGAAGAGGATGCTAAAGTATACTTGAGCGAGTTTCAAACAATGGTAAATACGATTAATCCCTCGAGTTATAAATTGATCGTGGATGCTCGTGAACAGGAACCGGTTGAAAAGAATGTAATGGGAGATATTATTGCTGTCTTAAAAATTTATTTAAGAGCAAAGTTTAAAAAGCTAGTAATTGTAAATCCAAATTCTGAGATTTTTAAAAAACAAGTTGAAAAATGTGTGAAAGAAGTGAACTTCAAAGGTACATTTGTTGGTTCTTTGGAAGAAGCATACAACTTGTAATAATGAAAAAAGCGGGCTATAATCACCTGCTTTTTTTTGTTGTGGATATTTTTCTGGGTTTCGGGTTTTCATTTTTAGAATAGCGATCTGCAAGCATAAACTATTAATGTATCAATATTATTTAGAGATTATATCGTCCATTAAAAATTGGAATTAAAAAATATATAGAAATAACATCTTTTTAGTCGAATAAAAATGACTTTTTATTGAAAATGAAGTAACATTGTATATGAATTTTTAAAACAAGTTCTTTGGGGAGGATATAGATGAATAAAGAAATAGCGCCATCTCCACAGAAGGCTGCTCTATCAAATAATCAAAATACTTCATCGTTGCTTACTGATCTTAGAGCACTTTTTAAAGCGCCAGTGTTAATTGCTAATGTTCTGCCGGTTTTTAGCGGATTTTGGCTAGCTCTTTATTTTACTGGTGCTTCTTTTATTGATCATTGGCCATTATTTTTGTTAACGATGATTGGAAGTACACTGGTTATGGCTGGTGCACTCATTATAAATAATTGGTATGATGTGGATATTGACACGATTATGGACAGAACAAAACACCGTCCAACCGTGACAGGGAATATCTCTTTAAAAGTAGTTTTGGCATTGGGGATTTCTTTATCCATCATCGGTTTTATCTTTTTGCTTTTTACAACTTTTGAAGCGGTCATCTATGCGTTTATTGGCTGGTTCGTCTATGTTGTGTTATATACAATGTGGTCAAAAAGAAAATACACATTAAATACGGTGATCGGCAGTGTTTCAGGAGCAGTTACGCCCCTGATCGGATGGACTGCTATTGAATCTGGTTTTCATTTAGTTCCAATTGTATTATTCCTTATCCTCTTTATTTTTCAAATGCCGCATACGTTTGCTATTGCTATGAAGAAGCATAAAGAATATGAGGCTGCAAAGGTTGCAATGCTTCCAGTTGTATATGGATTTGAAATGACAAAACGGCAAATGGTCATTTATATCGCTTGTTTGCTCCCATTGCCATTCTTCCTAGCTTCTCTCGGAACTGTATTCATGGTGATTGCCACATTAATTAATCTTGGCTGGCTTGCTGTGAGTATAAGCGGGTTTTTCACTAAAGATGACATGAAGTGGGCACATGTGAATTTCCTTTACTCGGTTAATTATATAACGATCTTATTTGTGATGATGGTGATTGTTACGCTGCCTATATTTAATTAAAATATATTTGAAAAAGGCTCAGTTATAGAACTGAGCCTTTTTTTGTTGTTATGTATGCAGTAATCATATATTGTTTCCATGCGATAGTAAAAGAGGCCAACGTGTGCATACACTAAAAAATGTAAACACTTACAGACAAACGGGTAGAAAATGTCCACGGCTAGTGACTCACACCGCTCGTGGACACGTTTATGGACGTTTATAAAGAATGAATAGTAAGACGAGCATGATGAGATCTAGCCTGGCATTAAAAGCAAATGGCATGAATCCGGTGTGAAGAAGTGGAATTTTAG
Source organism: Cytobacillus praedii (assembly GCF_001439605.1). Classification (GTDB taxonomy): domain Bacteria; phylum Bacillota; class Bacilli; order Bacillales; family Cytobacillaceae; genus Cytobacillus; species Cytobacillus praedii. Next base: position 45,502 of record NZ_LMBX01000002.1, on the reverse strand, counting down.
TCAGCAGCAGTGCTGCAGCCATAATGGTGATAAGAGGGATTGTCGCATTTTTAACCTGTTTATTAGCCAAGATAAGAATGCCGCAGACAATCTCTATGAGTGAAACAGCATACAATAGATAGAGGGGAAAAGGCAGGCCTAAACTGATAAAATAACTGCCTAGCTCATCACTTACTAATTTCATAACTCCAGAGGTTATAAAAACATAGGCAATTGAATATCGAATCAAATGAATCGTTGATAATGTGCAGTATTCATGTACTCCCTCCTTTTTACAACTGTATGCATGAAGCTGGACAAACAATACAGCTTTTCGAGAGGTATATAGAAGGAAAAACGTCAAAAAATGTCCACGAGGTGCATCCAATATCTTATGGTATAATGAAGCCGTTGAACTCAGTATATAAATAGAGGTGTGCATAAATGAAAACAGTCTTAGTCATTGGCGGAGGTGTAACTGGTTTATCCGCGATATATGAGTTACATAAGTGGAAGAAAGCAAACCAATCAGATGTAAGACTGATTCTTACAGAAGCCTCAAGTGACCTTGGCGGAAAAATACGTACAGTTAAGGAACACGGTTTTCTTATGGAAGCGGGAGCAGACTCGATTGTAACCCGCAAAGCGAATATGATGTCATTCATCGAAGAACTTGGATTGGAAAGTGAAATTGTCTATAATGCTTCCGGCCGTTCGTTCATCTACACGGATGGGGAAATAAAGCCTATTCCAGCGGATGCTGTTTTTGGGATTCCTGCCAGCGTTGAATCCTTAGCCAAAAGCACGCTTATTTCTGCAGAAGGAAAAGTGGAAGCCTTAAAGGATTTTTATACAAAGAATGAAACATTCACGAAGAATGACTCCATAGGTGAATTTCTCGAGTTTTTCCTTGGAAAGGAAATTGTTCAAAAACAGATTGCTCCAGTGCTTTCCGGCGTTTATTCCGGGAAACTCAGCGATTTAACGATTGCTTCTACCCTCCCGTATGTGTTTGATTATAAGGAAGAATACGGAAGTATTATTAAAGGCTTTGAAGCAAATAAAAAGAAATTCCAAAGCGGGGGAGGACAAAAGTTTATTTCGTTCAGAAATGGATTAGGTGCTCTCATTGATGCTTTTGAAGAAAAACTTGAACAGGCTGAAATTTTCAAGGGTATGGAAGCGCGTAAAATTGAAAAGGTCAACAATTGTTATCAAGTAACCTTTACGAATCAAGAGATCATTGAAGCTGACCAGATTGTACTGGCAATTCCGCATTCAGCTGCTGAAAGCTTAATGGATGACCTAGATATTAAAAATGAATTTGCTGCTTTAGAGAATAGCTCGCTTATAAGTGTGTACGTTGGCTTTGATGTGCCTGATGAGGTTCTTCCAGAGGACGGAACGGGATTTATCGCAGCAGACGATAATGATCTCAAGTGCAATGCGTGTACTTGGACAAGCAGGAAGTGGGGGCATACTTCAGAAAATGGTCATTTATTAGTAAGACTATTTTATAAAAGTGTTCACCCTGCCTTTGATTCATTAAAGGACCTGAATGAAGAGGAACTGCTGCAAGTTGCACTATCGGATATTAGAAAGAGCCTAGGGATTAATGCTAAGCCTGTTTCTAGTCAAGTAACGAATTGGTCTGAGCAAATGCCTAACTATTTGATAACCCATCGTCAATGTGTTGAAAATCTGGAGCAGAAATTGGAAAGTTCTTATCCGGGAATCATCCTTGCAGGCTGTTCATATTATGGAGTGGGCATTCCTGACTGTATTGAAAATGGAGAAAAGACGGCAAAAACAATTATAGAATTTCTATAAGAAAAGCGAAAGCGCCTAGATCATTGCTATATAAATACAGAAGGGCTCATCCTTTTGATAAAGGAAACAAAGTGATCGCGAGCAAACCAATGCTGACGTATTGCAGGGATGGGGCTTGAAGTTTGATAGGCGCTCGGACGCTTGTGCTCGCCAATTGTCTAACTACATCGATTCTATAAAAAAGAAGCCTCGACTAAGCAATTGTTGTTGTTGAGGTTTCTTTTCTATTTTGCTGAAGAACGTATTGATTTCGACCGGCGCCAAAACCGGCAATGGTCATTAATAAGGATACTGCCCCTAATAAGATTAAAGGAATGGTCCATGAATGAAATAAGTCGAATAGATAGCCGATGATAAATGGACCAAGGGCAGCAAACAAATACCCAATGCTTTGGGCCATGCCGGATAGGTCAGCAGCTTGTTTGGCATTTGCTGCACGAAGACCAATAAGGGTTAAGGAATGGCTAATGGCGGCGCCTAGGGCAATCCCAATAAAAATGATGCTAGTGATCGAAATGATCGTATTCCCGCTTGAAAGAAGACCTGCAAGGCCAATGAAACAAAAGGCGCCAATTCCAAGAGCAATGCTTTTTTGATTCGGAAGACGGTCTGCAAGAACCGGAATAATAAAGTTTGCAGGTAAACCAGAGAATTGTAGAAGTGTGACCATCCAGCCGGATGCAGAGATGCTCATGCCTTCACTATGAAGGATTTCCGGCAGCCAAGCTGTGAAGCTGAAATAAATCATTGATTGAAAACCCATGAAAAAGGTGACCTGCCAGGCGATAGGTGAGAGCCAAATGGATGTGTTTGTTGATTCTAAAGGGGGGAGAGTTGCTGAAAACCTTTTCCTCTTTAATTGTGGAAGCCAAATTATAACAGCAATGAACACGAGAATGCTCCAAACCCCCAGAGATACTTGCCAGCCTAAATGCATGCCTTCAGCAAGCGGTGTACTGAGCCCTGGAGCCATTCCTGCCCATAATCCCATTGCGAGTGTATAGATTCCTGTTAATAATCCCACCTTTTGAGGAAAGCTTCGTTTAACAATACCTGGTAAAAGCACATTGCATATAGCAATGCCTAGACCGATTAATACAGTTCCGGTAAATAAAAAAATGAGCATGTCGATGGAGCGCATGACAATGCCGGTACCTAAAGTAACTAAGCCAATTAGCACACACCATTCGCTGCCAATTCTCTCGGCAAACTTAGGGGTAAAAGGTGACATGATAGCAAAGGCAAGCAGCGGGAGAGTGGTAAGTAAACCAGCTAACCCGTTTGATATGCCAGTATCGGCACGAATAGAGCCTACTAAAGGACCAACAGCAGTTATTGCGGGTCTTAAGGTGAAAGCGATGAAAATGATCCCAGCCATTAGCCATGTATTCCCGTTTTTTGTCCAATGAATATTTCCTTTCAGCATGTTTTCGTCTAGTCACCAGCCCTTCTTTCCTTCATCATTTTATGTAGCTATACTTTTTTCTTTCCTAATTTCCAGCATTTGAATAATTATAATGAATATTCTGTCATTTGTATAGGTTAAAATGGAAATAGATGTCATTCCTATTTCTTGCTCTGTTTCACTTTTTCATTATACATTTCAGTTTTCTTTATATTCACACCAACAAATGTCTCTAAGATGGCTTGGCCCCCAGCAATGGAAAGAATAAAAATAAAGTATTTAGCAATGGAAGGGAACAAGATGTACATCAGGCCGAGAAGAATGGCAGACCAAACTCCCGTACACCAGTAACAAGTTAACAAGTATCCAATCATTGATTTAGGTACCTTTTTAATTTCGTGTGATTCCGTTTCTATTTTCTTTAAAAAACGATTTCTCAAAGGCTCAGCAATCTTATCAAAAACAATTAAATGTGTTAATCGATAACTGGCTAAGACAATCATTACAAAAGCCATCCAAGATAATTCCACTAAGGAACCTCCTTTTCAAGTGCAGTATATGTATTAATTTTTCCCAATCGCTTAATTCTAGCCAAGTAATAGGATGCAGATTCATAAAAAAAATGCAGCTGAATTTCAGCTGCATTTTTATTTGAATATCGTTTTTATGATTTGATCTTCCGTCATTCCACTTTCTAGGTCATAGGAACCAGGACGTAACTTGGTTGATACCCCACGCTTCTCAACTTCATTAAAAAACTCCTTAGCGCTTTTAATGATATGAGCTTTTTCAAGCGCCTTGCCAACATCGATACTTGTCATACCTAAAGTCACTGTCAGCACTGTCCGGTAAACGACCTTTTCTTCATTTGGTTTCTTTTCGCCTTCTTTAGCGGCAGCAAGCTGCTTGTTCCATTCTTCTTCAGTGTGAACGACAAAGCCTTTTGATGCTAAAGAACTTTTCATTTCATCTTCTGACATTTTTGCAGTAACGGTCTTATTTGTTGTTGCTGTTGTTGCTGTTTCATCTGAGCCTAAGTAATAGACAGCCCCACACAAACCTGCTGCGATCATTAAACCTGCTGCAAAGCTGCGCATTTTCTCAGCCTTCATTTATATCAGTACTCCTTTCGTCCTTTGTTTTTATATAAGGAGAAAGGAAGTTCTCTACCTCTTCTTTCGCTAGCTGTTTCTCTGTTGCAATGCTTTCAAATGAATAACCGCGTTTGTGCAGATCAAGCATTTCTTTCAATAAAGTCCGATGCTCCGGTGAATCTGCGAAAATCTTTGTTTCATGCACGATAATTTCCGTATCGAACTCAACATTGCGAATTTGCTGCTGCAGCTGATTTACTTCATCCATTAAGGAAAACGAAACCTGATCTATATGCTGCTCTATTTTCGCAGCAGACTGCTTTGTTTGTACAAACGATAATATAAGCAGAACAATAGCTGCTCCAAATAAAATACCTAACATCCAACCCATTCGTTTATGACACTTCCTTACTTGAATCTATTATCTTGCAGTTACCTATTATACATGGTTTTGATCAGGAATTCGATTTAAAAGATTAAAATAAAGCGATAGTCTTATGTTTATGTCAGAATTAGGTGAAGGAGGTATATTTTTAAGTGCTTTTTGCTGAAACCATTTATAATTTTTCATGATGAAAGAAAATTATATGATTGATAATTATAAGAATATCAATATTATATAATTTAAATTCTGAATTTTTTATATAAAATGAAAATAAAGATAATATTCACGTTAAGAAAAAGGGGAGGAAAAATGAAATGGGAATGGCAAATAAGTCTGGGATTCAGTCAGAAGCAAAGGTTAGTACCCAGCATTCTAAGGGAATGTGGAAATTTTTTGTATACAGTTTTATCGGTGCATTTATGTTTTTTGTACCTGTTACAATTAGCGGGAAAAATTCTATTTTGCTAGATCATATCGTCTCCTATATTCAGGCAAATGCTTCGTCAGCTATGCCATATTATGCATTGCTTGTAATAGCAGCAGGAGCTGTTTACCCATTTTTATCGGGAAAATGGAAAAATTCATCTGTCGATGTTGTTTTTTCAATATTTAAAGCAATTGGGCTGATTGTTGGGATTATGTTAGTGTTTAATATCGGGCCAGCATGGCTGTTTGACCCAGATATGGGGCCGTTTTTATTTAATAAGCTAGTCATTCCTGTGGGCTTACTCGTTCCAATCGGTGCTATTTTTCTCGCATTGCTAGTCGGATATGGATTGCTTGAATATATTGGGATATTAATGAGACCGATTATGAGACCTGTATGGAAAACTCCAGGGCGTTCAGCTATTGACGCAGTTGCTTCGTTTGTAGGCAGCTATTCCTTGGGGTTGCTTATTACAAATCGCATTTATAAAGAAGGAAAATACACTGCGAAAGAAGCGGCTATTATAGCCACTGGCTTTTCTACCGTTTCAGCTACATTTATGGTTGTCGTAGCGAAAACCCTCGGATTAATGGACATTTGGAATACTTATTTTTGGATTACACTCATTGTGACTTTTCTTGTTACTGCTGTAACCGTTAGAATCTGGCCCTTGTCCAAAATAAAAGATGAATACTACGAAGGTTCAAACCCACAGCCGGAAGTGAAGGTGAAAGGAAATTTATTTGCTGCTGCATGGAAAGAAGCGAAAGAGACGGTTGCTGATGCTCCAAAATTAACAGATAATATCTGGCTTAATATTAAAGATGGTCTGCTGATGGCTATGGCTATTCTTCCATCTATTCTATCGATTGGACTATTAGGGCTGGTGCTTGCAGAGTTTACCCCGATCTTTGATTGGATTGGCTATATCTTCTATCCATTTACATGGGCACTTCAGCTGCCAGATCCGATGCTTGTTGCGAAGGCAAGTTCCCTTGGAATAGCAGAAATGTTCCTGCCTGCTATGCTTGTAACAGAATCCGCATTAGTAGTAAAGTTCGTTATCGCAGTTGTTTCTGTTTCTAGTATTATTTTCTTTTCTGCCGTTGTCCCATGCATCGTGTCGACAGAAATACCGCTTACAATTCCACAGCTCGTTGTCATTTGGGTTCAGCGTGTCATCCTTACACTTATAATCGTTACACCAATTGCTTTCTTGATGCTGTAATTTAAAGTGTCTGCCTTGGCTATACAAAAATGTATGGGCATTAGGCGGGCACTTTATTTGTAATTAAATGATTGTAATATAGTAAAATTTTGCTGATAATTTTGAATTTCTTTTATTGAGTAACGTGTTAAAAAAGGGTAACATAGAAAAATAGGAAACTAGTATCCTAGAATGAATCGAGATACGGGGGGAAAACGATGAACAAACAAATAAAAATAGGAATCGTTGGCTACGGAAACCTTGGAAGAGGCGTGGTCTCGGCAATTGAACAAAGCAGCGACATGGTAGTAGAGGGGATATTTACTAGAAGAGCACCAGAAAGTATCTCTGTTAATAATCCTAATTTGAAAGTGTTGCCTATTTCCCATGCAGAAGCGTATAAGGACGAAATCGATGTAATGATTTTATGCGGAGGTTCAGCCACAGATCTGCCAGAGCAGGGACCTCAATTTGCACAAATGTTCAATACTGTTGATAGTTTTGATACGCATGCGAAAATTCCTGAATATTTCGATTCAGTTAATAAAACAGCGAAGGATAACGGCAAGACAAGTATTATTTCTGTCGGCTGGGACCCAGGTCTATTCTCGATTAATCGTTTAATGGCTGAAGCCATTCTGCCAGTTGGCGAAACATATACTTTTTGGGGAGATGGAGTGAGCCAAGGTCACTCGGATGCCATTCGCAGAATCGAAGGCGTAAAAGGAGCAGTGCAATATACGGTTCCAATTAAAGAAGCGGTTGAAAAGGTAAGAAGCGGAATGAATCCTGAGTTATCCACAGCTGAAAAGCATCTTCGTGTTTGCTATGTAGTGACAAAAGAAGGATATGATCAAGCAGATATTGAAAAAAAGATTAAAACAATGCCAAACTACTTTGCAGACTATGAGACAGAAGTGAATTTTATTTCTGAAGAGGAACTAAAAGAAAAGCATTCTGCGCTTCCGCATGGCGGATTTGTTATTCGCGGAGGGCAATCAGGAGATAGAAATAAGCAAATAATCGAGTTCTCATTAAACCTTGACAGCAATCCTGAGTTTACATCAAGTGTGCTCGTTGCTTATGCCCGTGCGGCCTATCGTTTAAATCAAGAAGGTCAGGCTGGAGCAAAATCTGTGTTTGAAGTGCCTCCTGTTTATCTATCGCCAAAATCAGCAGAGGAATTAAGAAAACACTTACTATAAATTAAGAAAATGCCACAGATCATCTGTGGCATTTTTTTTTGCCTTGGCACCCCCGTTGTTTCTTATTCGAGTTGTAATTAGTTTTCTTTTGGTGTAAAATTACACTAAATTATTTTCAGTGGAGGAAGTGCTTGTTTCATGAAAAATGCTTGGAGTTTGCTTATTTATTTTGGTTTCATTCCTTTTGGATTATCGTTTTTGACCTTTATTTTAATGAGTGCAGGCTTGGATGAGGTGATGCTTGCCTCCATGTTACCGCTTATTATTGGGGGGAGTGTAATTGGTTATATTGCAGTAAGTAAGCAGAAATTTAGGAATCAGCTGGGAACTAGGATCTCTTTATTTTTTATCCCAGCTGCTTATACGGCTCTTTTATGGGCGATCTTTATGTTGATCAGCAGTGGGTTTTATGGTGCAGATGCATGGTTTATTTTTGCGGTCTCCCATATTGCCTTTGCACCAATCTATCTAATGGCCTCATTAATGGGGGTAGGGAGTTTATTTATATGGGCACCCGTAGCATACGAACTGTCATTTTTATTGGGAGCCCTTTTGGCTATTGGTTTAAGGAGAGAACGTCCAGTGTTCAGGGGGAAGCAATTGCTCGTAATTGCAGCCGTCTTATTCATAGGTTTTGGAACGGGTGCAGTCATTCAATGGCAGCGGAGTCAAACGGTATTGCCATCATATGGCTTTGACTATGGTGGGGGATATTCAAGTACAGATTTAACACCTTATGAAGTAACAAACCCAGATAATAAACTGCCTAAACTTGATTCACCTTCTTCATTTACGATAAAGATTCAAAAGGATATGCCCGTTTTAGATGGTGCAGAAGCTGCGTTTCCAGTTTATTCCGCATTTGCAAATGCAACCTATGAAAATATCAGCAAAAGTAATGTAAGCGGTGAAAAAGTCACCTTTACAAATACGATCTATGCATACGAACGCCTGCTTTCAAAAGATGTAGATATATACTTTGGCGCGGAACCATCTGAGGAGCAGCTGAAAATGGCGGAAAGGGCAGGAAAAGAACTTGTGATGACACCGATTGGAAAAGAAGCGTTTGTGTTCTTTGTAAACCCTGATAATAAAATAGATAATGTAAGTGTTACTGAGATTCAAGGGATTTATTCTGGGAAGATTAAGAATTGGTCGGAACTTAAAGGGAAAAATGAAAGAATAATCGCTTTTCAGCGCCCTAAAAATTCTGGGAGCCAAACGCTCTTGGAAAAAATTATGGGGGATACAGCTATAATGAACCCGTTAAAAGAAGAAGTTCCGGCAGGTATGGGTGGAATAATGGAAGAGGTAGCCGATTATCGTAATTATAATAATGCCATTGGATTTTCCTTTCGCTTCTTTGCAACTGGAATGAATCCCAATCCTGATATTAAACTGCTAGCCATCGATGGCATAGAGCCTAGTCCTGAAAATATATCAAGTGGAAAATATCCGTTCACTGCTTCCTTGTATGCTATTACCTTGAAGGATAATCCAAATCCAGTGATCACTCCCTTTCTTGAGTGGATGACAGGTCCTGAAGGACAGCAAATCGTTGAAGAAATTGGATATATTAAACAACAATAGTTACATCTATCGTTCCAGTCAGGATACTAGAACCTAAATTGTCGCTTGCGAGACACCAATCGCAGACAGTTTAGGTTTTTTTATTTTTCCAGGATGGAGAAGAGTTAATATTATTGGGAAATAGCATTAGGAAAATAATAGAAGAATAGGTTTACTTTTTAATAGTTTTGTACTTTAATAGTTATATGATTTTGAAAATTTATACTATTTGTGAAACTAGGGGGTTTGACAATGAAAATGAAGAAATTGTTTCAGTTCTCGGTATTGTCCAGCATGCTCATTTTGTCAGCATGCAGCGGCGGCGGAGAACAGGCAGCTGGGGAGAAAGAGGGAAAGGGCGGAAGCGGCGGAGCAGTAAAAGTCGATATCGGCGTCGTTTCTTATATCAGCGGCCCTGGTGCAGCATATGGGGAAGCAATAACTGGCGGGCTTAAACTAGCACAGAAAGAGATTAATGCAAAGGGAGAAGTGGATATCAATCTAGTGATTGAGGACTCTGCTGGTAAGCAGGACCAAGCATTAACAGCAGCACAAAAGCTAATAAACTCTGAAAATGTAACAGCGATTATTGGACCAACCCTTAGCACGGAAATGAATGTGGTTGGACCTGAAGCTGATTTAAGCGGCGTGCCAATTATGGGTACGTCAACGACAGCAGATGGAATTCCCCAAATTGGTGATTATGTTTTCCGGAACTCCATTCCAGAAGCATTGGCTATTCCTGCATCAATGAAAAAAGCTGTTGAGAAATATGATGCGAAAAAGGTAGCTATTCTATATGGAAATGATGATGTATTTACAAAATCAGGCTTTGATACGATGAAGAAAGCTGCAGAAGATATGGGGCTTGAGGTTTTGACGATTGAAACGTTCCAAAAAGGACAATCAGACTATAATGCACAGCTGACGAAAATTAAAGGCTTAAACCCTGATATGATTCTTTGTTCGGCTCTTTATAATGAAGGGGCTGTTATTATGGATCAAGCCCGTAAGATGGGCATTGATGTACCGTTTGTAGGCGGAAATGGCTTCAACTCTCCAGAAGTAATCAAAATTGCTGGAGATGCGGCTGATGGATTAATCGTTGCTACACCTTGGTATGGGGAAAAAGATGATCCGAAAGTAAAAGAATTTGTTAGCAATTTTGAAAAAGAATATGGCAAAAAGCCTGACCAGTTTGCTGCACAAGCCTATGATGCACTATATATTATGGCTGAGGCGCTGAAAAATGCTGGTGAAGCAGATCGGGACGCACTTCGTGATGCATTAGCAGAAGTCAAAGACTTTAATGGAATCTTAGGGAATTTCTCCTTTGATGAAGAGGGGGATGTTGTGATGGATCCTACAGTATTAGTCATTGAAGATGGTGCATTTAAAATCTTCGAGTAGCAATGTCCAAGAACCATCAGCGGGACGAAATAAAGTCTTCGCTGATGGTCATTTTTCCATATTCGAGCAATTGATTAAAAAATGTGTAAGAAGGTGAGACAGCATGCTAATTGAACAATTAATCAATGGAATAACCCTTGGCAGTATTTATGCGATCGTTGCCTTAGGCTTTACCCTTGTTTTTGGAGTACTTGGCATTATTAATATGGCACATGGCGAAATCTTTATGTTTGGTGCGTTTATCGGTGTCCTTGTTACAACCTCTCTGCAATTGCCGCTTTGGCTGGGATTTTTAGCTGCAATTCTGATCACAGCTGTCATGGGCTATATGCTGGAGCGCTTTGCTTTAAGACCGCTTCGACACAAGCAAGGGGTTTCGCATCTGGCACCTTTGATAAGTACAATCGGGGTCTCTATTTTACTGGAAAATCTCTCCCACCATCTGTTTGGTGCAGGAAATCATCCTTTTCGTGCGTCATTCGCTGAAATCAATTTTCAAATTGGGTCCATTACGATCTACTTAGTTCAAATTGTTATTTTTGTCATTTCAGTCATTTTGATGATGGCTCTTTCTTTTTGGCTAGGAAAAACGAAAGCAGGCAAAGCTTTGCGAGCGACAGCAGAAAACCTTGAAACAGCAAGCCTTCTTGGGGTAGATACGAAAAGAATTATTACAATGACCGTCATCATTGCATCAGCAATGGGGGGAATTGCCGGCATACTTGTAGGGATGGCCTTTAACTCTGTCACTCCGCAAATGGGATTATCAATGGGATTAAAGGGACTTGCGATCATCATTTTGGGCGGCATGGGCAATGTGAAAGGAGCAATGGCAGGAGGACTGATCCTTGGCTTGGCAGAAACCTTCATTGTTGTTTACGGAGATTCGGGCTATCGAGATGCAATTGCCTTCTTGGCTATTATCGTCATACTCCTGATTCGGCCACAAGGATTATTTGGCCAAAAAATTTCAACGTAAGAAGGTGAGCCAATGCTGGCAGAACTAATTAATCCATATCATTTTCAAGTTGCTTCCTTTATTCTGATCAATATCATTCTAGGTATCAGTGTATATATCACTTTGTCAACCGGGCAGCTATCACTTGCAAATGCAGGGTTTATGGGAATAGGAGCGTACACATCGGCTCTTTTGACCATACATTTTGATTTGCCCATTGTATTAGGAATTATTGCTGGGGCATTGGTAGCGGCATTATTAGGGATATTAATCGGAATCCCAACGCTAAGACTGCAAGGTGTTTACTTGGCAATTGTGACCCTTGGATTTGGAGAGGTGATCCGGGTTGTTTTTATCAACTGGGAATCATTAACAAAGGGTTCAGTGGGAATCTCAGGAATTCCACATATTGGTCGGGAAATATTAAGTACGTTAAAAGGCTTTGGATTTGATCCAAAGGTTCTTGGTTTGCAAAATAACCAATTTATTTTCCTATCGATTTTTCTACTATTATTTATCATAACAATTGGTGTCATTTGGTTCTTTAGGAGACAGCATCGGTCACGGGTGGGACGTGCCTTTGCGGCAATTAAGCTGGACGAAAAAGCGGCAGAATCGATGGGAATTAATATTACGTACTATAAGGTTCTTGCTTTTGCACAAGGAGCATTGCTTTCAGGGTTTGCTGGTGCACTCTATGCACATGTGCTTGCTTACATAAGTCCTGCTGATTTTGCCTATCACAGGGCTGTAGAAATTCTAATCTTCGTTGTTTTTGGGGGCAGTGAAGTTATTTGGGGACCAATATTTGGTGCATTCTTTTTAACTTTAATGCCTGAGGTTTTGCGATTTATTAGTGAATATCGCTATATGATTTATGGTCTAATTATTATTATTCTGATGGCAGTTCGTCCTCAAGGCTTGATTGATGTAAATCTTCTAAATTGGGTTAAGACAAAAGGGAAGAAAAGGGGGCAAAAGCATGGTACTGGAAATACAAAAAGTATGTAAAAACTTCGGCGGTCTTAGTGCAGTGTCTGATGTCTCTTTTTCAATCAATAAAGGAGAAATCTTTGGGCTTATTGGTCCGAACGGCGCGGGAAAAACGACGATGTTTAACTTAATTACATCCATGTTTCCATTAACTTCAGGCGATATTATCTTTTCAGGTCAAACGATTAATGGACTCAAATCTCATCAAATCACGAAAAAGGGAATTTGCCGGACATTTCAAAATATCAGGCTGTTCCCGCAAATGACAGCACAAGAAAATGTCATGGTGGGGGAGCATTGCCGGACGAAATCCGGTGTGTTCAGAAGTGTGTTTGGGACGAAATTTCAGCGGAAGGAAGAAGCAAATATCCGAACGAAAGCAAATGAACTGCTCGAATTTGTAGGTCTGCTTGAATATGGGGATGTTGCCGCTGAAAACCTTGCTTACGGGCAGCAAAGAAGATTGGAAATTGCTAGAGCGATGGCAAGCGATCCGCAGCTGCTTCTGCTGGATGAGCCTGCAGCGGGGATGAATGAAACGGAAACAAGTGATTTATTCCAGCTCATCAAAAAAATTCAATCCAAGGGAATCACCGTGCTGCTTATTGAACATGACATGCCGCTAGTGATGAAACTATGTGACAGGATAGCCGTTCTTAATTTTGGAAAGAAAATTGCAGAAGGAACACCTGCTGAAATACAGAATAATCCTGCTGTAATTGAAGCATACCTCGGCAGTGAGGAGGATGAGCTATATGCTTAAGGTAAGCTGCATTCATGCGTTTTACGGAAATATACAGGTATTAAAAAATATTGATCTGCAAGTGGAAGAGGGAAGTATAGTAACCATTCTTGGAGCGAATGGCGCAGGGAAAACAACGACAATGAAGACCGTTGCTGGACTATTAAAACCACAGCAAGGAAAGATTGAATTTCTTGGGGAGGATGTAACTGGATTAAGACCGGATCAGCTTCTACGAAAAGGCATTGCCCTTGTGCCAGAAGGCAGGCAAATATTAGCTGGCATGACTGTTATGGAAAATCTTGAAATGGGTGCTTACCACCGGAAGGATAATGAAATTGGACAGGATCTAGAAAAAGTCCTTGAGAGATTCCCCATTTTAAAAGAAAGAGAAAAACAGCTTGGGGGAACATTGTCAGGGGGGCAGCAGCAGATGCTTGCGATTGCGAGAGCCATCCTAAGCAGGCCGAAACTATTGCTGCTTGATGAACCGTCGATGGGACTTGCACCGCTCATTGTCGCAGATATTTTTAAAATTATCAAAGAAATCAATGAAACAGGAACAACCGTCCTGCTTGTTGAACAAAATGCCAGGCAAGCGTTAAAAATATCAGACTACGGGTATGTGTTGGAGATCGGGAAAATTGTTGCAGATGGAAAGGCGCAGGATTTGCTGAATGATCCACGGATTATGGAAGCATACCTTGGGCGGAAGTCTAGTTAGGAATAGGTATAAAAGCTAAGGTGGGTGTCAAATTTGTTTGACATCTACTTTGGCTTTTTTTATCATATAGATGTAAAAGGTTTTTTACACCTTGCAAATGTGGAGGCAAATGAATGGAGAATAAAATTAAAGAGTACAGAGAAAAAAACAATCTTTCACAAGGGAAATTAGCCGAATTATGTAATGTAAGCAGGCAAACTATTAATGCGATCGAGAACAACAAGTATGACCCCAGTTTACAGTTAGCATTTGAACTGGCAAGGAATTTACAAGTAACGATGGAAGATTTATTTATGTACTCAGAGAATGGAGGAAAATAGAATGGATAAGTCAAGAAAAATTATTGCAGTTTTAGCTTTTGTAGTTTTTTGTACATTTACAGGCTTCACGCTATACAAATGGATGCGATTTGGAACGATAGATGGAGGTTCCATATTTTTCAGCTTTCTTGCATTATCATATTTTTTTAATTGGCTTAATTGGGGCAGCCATGATGGTCGCGGAGAGAAAGATGAATTAGACAGGCATATTGAAACACAAAGTGCAAAGATAGGGTATTTTGTATTAATGATTTTGGCTGGTATCATCCTGTTTATTTCAGAAGGTGTATCTAATTTAAATGATATTAAGAATTATCCTTTGCTTATTGTAGTGGGTCTTACATTTGTAACACTTCCGGTTACAGAGTTTATTTATTCAAGGAAGTTTAAATAATATGAATAAAATAGTCTAGTAGGTTATGGAAATAATAGCTGCCGAAAAGAGATCCCATTAAATAAGCTATTCATCTTATTTCATCTGTTTTTTTAAATAAATTATTTAAAAATTCCGTAAAAAGAGATATGATTATTCTAAACATTATTTAGGGCTCCGAAGGAATTATTTACATTGGAAAAACAGCTTGGGGGATAGCAAATGTTAAAGGTCATTACCTATTTAAAGCCATACCGGATTGCAGTCGTCATTGCACTTATATTAATGCTGACAGAGCTTGGAGTAGAGCTTGTTCAGCCGTTTTTCATGGCAAAGATTATTGATGAGGGCATCCTAGTGAACAATTTGTCCGCGGTAATGAAATGGGGCGGCATCATGGTTGTGTTTTCAATTATCTCTTTTGCAGCAGGGGTGATTAACTCCTTTTATGCAGCCCATGTAAGTCAGAACTTTGGTTTCGATGTTAGGAAGGCTATATTTGAGAAGGTTCAATCCTTTTCATTTGCGAATTTCAATCAATTCCCTGCATCATCTTTAATTACAAGGATGACGAATGATATTACGCAAATTCAAAATACTGTTTTTATGAGCTTGCGGATCATGCTTCGCGCACCGCTGCTGATTATTGGCGGATTATTGATGGCGTTCGTTGTTAATGTAAAGCTCGCCTTGATATTATCTGCGGTGATTCCCTTTTTATTTATTTTTCTTATTTGGGTGATGAATAAAGGGAGAGTATTATTTAAGAATGTACAGGAAAGATTAGACTCAGTGAATGGTGTTATGAGGGAAACGCTGACAGGCATACGTCTCATAAAGGCTTTTATTAGACGAAAATATGAGGTTAGCCGTTTTGCAGAGGCAAACAATGAATTAAAGGATCGAACGGTAACGGCATTACGGGTCATGGAAGTAGCGATGCCAGTATTGTTATTTATTATGAATGTAAGTATTATTGGCGTTCTTTGGTTTGGGAATATGCAGCTGAATACAGGCGAAGTAAAGGTAGGGGAAGTAGTAGCGATTGTTAATTATGCTACTCGGATTACAGCAGCATTTTCTATCTTTTCTTTTATCATTATGGCCTTTTCACGTGCTAGGGCTTCTTCCGCCCGTATTGTGGAGGTAATGGAAACACCAATTGATCTTCTTGATCGAAAAGACGCAGATTCTGTATTCGCTGTGAAAGAAGGGAAGATTGAGTTTAAGAATGTCATGTTTCAATACCCTGGAACCGAAACGTCAGCAATTGATGATATTAGCTTTACCGTTCAGCCAGGAAAAACGGTCGCTATTCTTGGTGCGACAGGGTCAGGGAAAACGTCGCTATTTCAACTGATCCCACGGCTATATGATGTGAATAGCGGGCAAGTATTAATAGATGGCATGGATGTTCGCGAGATGAAGATGGAGAGTTTGCGAAAGCAAATTGGATTTGTCCCGCAGGAAGCTTTGTTATTTTCCGGGAGTGTAAAAGAAAACATCGGGTGGGGAAAAGAAGCTGCTTCAATGGAAGATATTATCGAGGCGGCAAAAGATGCGCAAATATATGACACAATTAAGAAATTGCCAAATCAATTTGAAACAAAGCTAGGACAAAAAGGGGTAAATCTTTCCGGAGGGCAGAAACAGCGGCTCTCAATTGCGAGAGCATTGGTAAGACAACCGAAAATACTTCTGCTGGACGATAGCACAAGTGCATTAGATCGAAGAACAGAGGCGAAATTGCTTGATGCGTTAAAAGCCTATCCATGCACAACCTTAATCATCACACAGAAAATTAGTACGGCAATGGAAGCGGACCAGATTCTTCTCCTAGAGGATGGGGGATTATTAGCAAAAGGGACACATGACTCTTTGCTAGATACCTCGAAGCTTTATAATGAAATTTTCAGCTCCCAATCGAGAGAGGAGAGCAGAAATTATGCTTAAAGAGATAATCAGACCTTTTCAATATAAGAAAATGAAGCATTTGAATATAGAAGACACGAAAAGCAAGAATAAACAAAAATCAAGGATTTATTTTTCTACTTTAAAAAGAATCTGGTATTTTCTTTCTTCGAATAAAGGGCTCTTATTTCTTGTCTTATTCATGGTATTCCTTAGCTCTGCCCTCGGATTGCTTGGTCCGTATTTAGTAGGGATGGCGATAGACGATTATATTGTTACTAGAAAAATGGATGGGTTCGTAACTCTCTTAGTGAGTCTTGGAGTAATTTATGTTTTCTACTCCCTTTCGATCTGGTTTCAAAATTACTGGATGATTGGGATTGCACAGGATACTGTCTATACAATGAGAATGAGGCTGTTTCAGCATTTGCATAAACTGCCGATTCCCTTTTTTGATAAACGCCAGCATGGAGAATTAATGAGCAGAATCACAAATGATATTGAAAATGTCAGCTCCACACTGAATAGCTCTGTCATCCAAATTTTTTCGAGCTTACTTACCCTTATTGGGACAGTGGCTGTAATGCTTTGGCTTAGCCCGCTGCTGACCTTATTAACCTTGATTATCGTTCCTCTCATGTTTTTCGGCATGAAGTGGATCACGAAAAGGACGGGGCCATTATTTAAAGAGCAGCAGCGAAATCTTGGTGAATTAAATGGATTTATTGAAGAAACGATTTCTGGCCAGCGAATTATTAAGACGTTTTCACAAGAGAAGAAGGTCACGGCAGAATTTTTGGAGAAGAGTGAACGGTTAAAAGCGGCAGGCTTTTGGGCACAGACCTATTCTGGCTTTATTCCGAAGCTAATGAATGTCTTGAACAATCTAAGCTTTGCAATTATTGCTGGGATTGGAGGCATTCTCGCTTTAAATGGGATGATTTCAATCGGTGTGATCGTAATCTTTGTAGAATATTCCCGTCAATTTACACGTCCATTAAATGACCTTGCCAATCAATTTAATACCCTTTTATCTGCCATTGCAGGTGCAGAAAGAGTATTCGAGATCTTAGATGAAGAGGAAGAATTTAAAAATGAACGTTTGCTTCATGAACTGCCGCAGGTTAAGGGAGAAGTAGAATTTAAAAACGTAACCTTTTCCTATGAGGAGGAAAGCAAAACAGTTAAGAATATTGATCTCCATGTGTATCCAGGGGAAACCGCCGCATTTGTCGGACCTACCGGAGCAGGAAAAACTACAATGATCAACCTGCTTTCACGTTTCTATGATGTAGATAGCGGAAGTATATATATTGATGGGCATGATCTAGCAAAGGTGAAAAAGGAAAGCTTGCGTAAGTATATGGGCTTCGTATTGCAGGATTCATTCATGTTTCAGGGGACGGTTCGTGAGAATATTCGTTATGGAAGACTGGATGCAAGTGATGCTGAAGTAGTCGAAGCAGCAAAGCTGGCCAATGCCCATTCCTTTATTGTAAGGCTTCCAGAAGGATACGACACCGTTTTGAGTCAAGAAGGAAGCGGCATCAGCCAAGGCCAAAAGCAGCTGTTATCCATAGCAAGGGCCTTTCTCGCCAATCCTTCTATCTTAATTTTAGATGAAGCAACAAGCAGTATTGACACAGTCACAGAATTGAAGATACAAGCAGCATTGCAGAAATTAATGAAGGGAAGAACAAGCTTTGTCATTGCCCATCGTTTAAACACAATCCAAAATGCAGACCGGATATTTGTCCTTGATGAAGGAAGAATTATTGAAGAAGGCAATCATGATAGCTTGCTAAAGAAAAAAGGATTTTACTATCAATTGCATGGGCAGGCAGCTTCTTCAGAGGCATAATTGATTTTGGAATGCTAGGTAAATTGGTGCAAATGCTAGATAAACTGAACGAACTGCGAGATAAAAAAGTTCGATTGCTAGATAAACTAAACGAATTGCAAGATTAAAAAGTTTAATTGCTAGATAAATCGAAGCAAATGCTAGATAAACTGGATGAACTGCAAGATAAAAGTTGGAATGCTAGATAAATCGGTGCAACTGCTAGATAAACTGAACGAACTGCAAGATAAAAATAGGAATACTAGATAAATGGGTGCAAATGCTAGATAAACTGAACGAACTGCGAGATAAAAGTTGGAATGCAAGATAACTTGGTGCAAATGTTAGATAAACTGAACGAATTGCGAGATAAAAAATTTCGATTGCTAGATAAATCGATGCAATTGCTAGATAAACTGAATGAACTGCAAGATAAAAGTTGGACTGCCAGATAAATCGGTGCAACTGCTAGATAAACTGAACGAACTGCAAGATAAAAAAGTTAGATTGCCAGATAAATCGAAGCAATTGCTAGATAACCTGAACGAACTGTAAGATAAAAGTTGGAATGCTAGATAAATCGGTGCAAATGCTAGATAAATTGAACAAACTGCAAGATAAAAAAGTTAGATTGCTAGATAATCTGATTGAACTGCAAGATAAAAATTGGAATGCTAGATAAACTAATCGAATTGCAAGATAAAAAAGTTAGATTGTTAGATAAATCGAGTCAATTGCTAGATAACCTGAACGAACTGCAAGATAAAAAAGTTAGATTGCTAGATAAATCGAAGCAATTGCTAGATAACCTGAACGAACTGTAAGATAAAAGTTGGAATGCAAGATAAATCGGTGCAAATGCTAGATAAATTGAATAAACTGCAAGATAAAAAAGTTAGATTGCTAGATAAATCGATGGAATTGCTAGATAAACTGGTCGAACTGCAGGATAAAAGTTGGAATGCTAGATAAACCGATAAAAATCCTAGATAAATTGGTCAAAATGCAAGATAAATTACCAAAACTGCTAAAAAAATAAAAGTACACCCCATATAAAAGATAAAAAAACCTGTGAAATTACTCATTTTCACAGGTTTTTCTATTTCTACTGAATTATTCTTTTAGCTTTTGCTTCTTTAAGCCATTCTGGAAACTCATTCAAAAGCAGATTGTATAATTCTTCATCAGAAACGGTTTCAACATCTTGTATATGGAAGAAGTTTGCATTATCGATGAAGCGGCCATCCATTTCATCTAGTTTTTTTAGAACATCGAAATTTGAATCTCCAATGCCTACAAACTGCCAGAAGAGTGGCTTATCAGAAGATGAAACGACTGGCCTTTTGATGGTGCTTTTACATCCTCCATCATTAATAAATACGATAAATGCTGGATCTGAGCTTGGGTCCTCCACCGTATATTTATGAATAACATCCTCCATAACCGGCGGCTCATCATTTTTGCCAAATTTATGTAATAAAGAGTTGTTTAAAATATACTGGTCTACATATCCTTCAAAGTCCACTTCAGTAACAGGCTTCAATCTAGAAAACTCATTATCATATACCCATACATCCAGTGATCCGTCATCATCAAACTGGCTGGCGACAGCAAGAATCCGCTCGACTACCTTCTGAACGGTTCCGTTTTTATATAGGCGCCGCATGGATCCGGAAATATCTAATACGAGTGCTACTCTTGCTGTTACATTTGTTAAATTCCTTTTTTCAAGAACGATGCGTGCCGACTTTTTTAATAGGCTGATTGTGCTCATAAGCTTCCTCCTTATTTGTCTTGGACATGTACTGGTTTAAATGTACCACAAAGCCGGTAATAAGTATTTTGAAAATTCCAGAGGAGTATTAGAAGTTTATTTAGGAACTATAACGAGAGGAACACGAAAAACTAGTTGGTTTACCGCTGTTCACAGGTTATACAAATTCTCATGAAGTTTTGTGAAAAATTGGTGAAGTAGATTGTCAATCGAGTAAGAATAGCGTATATTAAAAGTGTAGAAAGAAAGTGAAAAACTTCACAAAGAAGCAAACCTATCTAGAAACTTTCTACAATAGAAGCTGGCCGGCTTAAACCCTTGGTAGGGTAAAAAATTTTAAATTATAATGTGAATCACTTCACAAAAGAATAAACTTATTGGAGATGATTACTATGAAATGGTGGAAAACTCCTCAAGTAGCTGTAGCTTGGACAATATTACGAATATGGTTAGGATTACAATGGATTCAAGGCGGATGGCATAAGGTCGTTGATGGTTTTGATGCCAGTGGATTTATGCAAGGTGCGATTGCAAAAGCAGCTGGTGAAAATCCCGCAGTGCAAGGATGGTATGCAGGATTTCTAGAAAACTTCGCATTGCCGAATGCTGATCTGTTTAGCACACTAGTTGCATATGGTGAAGTTCTTGTAGGACTTGGTTTAATTCTTGGAGCAGCAACGATCCCAGCATTAATTGCAGGTGCATTTATGAACTTTAACTTCTTAATGGCAGGAACTGTAAGCACTAATCCAATCCTTTTTACAGCAGCAATTATCTTACTCTTTACTGGCAGCGGAGCATACTTCTGGGGTGTTGACCGCTTTGCAATCCCATATGTGAAAAACCTTATTGGAAAACGCGGAAAAGAAGAAAACAATACAGCACATACTCACTAATATATAGGAAGCAAGCTCCTGACATGGAAGCTTGCTTCTTTTTTTATTCATATATTTAACTCTTTCTTTGCTTTCCTTTAGCTCTTTGATTGGCAGCATTTGCACGAGCTTGTGCTTCTAGATCGGCTTGATCAGCTAGCTCGGCTGAATACTCTTCATCAATTCCGTCAGATTTCATATTTTGTGGAACTTGAGGAAGTGATGCTTTGTTTTTATCCCGAGATCTTTGTCCGCGTGAACGACCCATAATAAAAACTCCTTTCAAAAATAAAAGTACGGAATGCTCGATTCCGTACTTTTATTTTTTCCGTAAAAAAGGACTCTATGATTGGAAATTAATGTTTTGTATTTCTATCAACATACCCGCCTGCACGATCAGCCCGCTGAAATTCACGTGCGTAATTAACCTCTTGCATGCTTGATAGCGTTCGTTTCTTTTTATCCTTCGTTTTTTTATCCACTGCGATCATCCTTTCTAAATAAGGTCATTTTCACATCTTCCTTATTTTTCCCTTTTCAAGAAGGATTGATACAGTCAATTGAAACTTTTCGAATTAATATATATCCTCTAGGGCGTTTTTTAAGTCTTTATACAGAAAAGAATATCCATGTGCTAACAGCTTTTGAGGAAGCACTTTTTGTCCTTCAAGTACAAGAATACTCATTTCCCCTAGTGCAATCTTCAAAGCAATCCGAGGTGCTGGAATCCAATGAGGGCGGTGCAATACCTTTCCGAGTGTCTGTCCAAATTCTTTCATCTTCACTGGGTTCGGGGCAGTGAAGTTAACTGGCCCTTTTACATGTTGATTGGCAATAACAAACAGAATGCCACCTATGACGTCCTTGAGATGAATCCATGAAACCCATTGATGACCAGATCCAACTGTGCCGCCAGCAAAAGCTTTATATGGCAGGGTAATTCGCGGCAAGGCACCATCAATGTTATCGAGAATGATGCCAAATCGGCAATAAACGGTCCGGATGCCTAAATCTTTAACTTTCCATGCAGTTGCTTCCCATTGCTGAACCGTTCTTGCAAGAAAATCATCACCTGCAAGATTTGATTCTTCTGTGAAGGCTTCCGAATCTGATATGCCGTAATATCCGACAGCACTTGCCTGTATGAGTACTTCAGGCTTTTTTTTGAGCCTGCTAAGTATTTTTTCAACTTCATTTGTTGCTGAAATCCTGCTTTCCAAAATACTTTTCTTTCGTTTTACCGACCATCTGCCGCTATTAATTGATTCGCCTGCAAGATTAATGAATACATCCACATCTTCTAAGATTTCCCATGGCCGGTCACCTTCATTTAGCCATTGAACATAAGTTATCGATTTTTTATTCTCCTTTCCATCGATGTTTCTCGTTAAAATAAATACCTCATGTCCATTTTGAATAAGTTCCTTTGTCAGTGCATGGCCGACAAAACCGGTACCACCGGTCACTGCTATTTTCATTTCTATTCCCCCCAGCAGCTTGTGACTAATTTGTTTATATATTTTCGCTAGATTAGTCAGAAACCCTTTTTAAATGTGATACATTAAAAGGGAGGTGAAAAACATGCCTATAATAACAAAAATTACAGTACAGCAAAAAAAGACGGACCGATACAATATCTTTTTAGATGAAAAATATGCATTTAGTGTGGAAGAGGATGTGCTGATTAAGCACCAGCTAAAAAAAGGGCTAGAGCTGGATGAGTTTTCGCTTTCGGAAATCGCCTATCAAGATGATATTAGAAAATCATACAACTTAGCAATTCAGTATTTGGCAAGAAGAATGCGGTCTGAAGCAGAGGTTAGAAAAGCACTAAAAGATAAAGAAGTAGATGAAAGCATCATCCAAGAGGTGATACATAGGTTATATGAGTACAGCTTTTTAAATGATGAAGAATTTGCGATTGCCTATGTACGTACAGCGATGAATACGACTGATAAAGGGACAGATTTGATTCGCAGGGAATTAAAGGAAAAAGGGATTTCAGAAAATATAGCAGAACGAGCTCTGAAGGAATATCCATTCGAACAAGAGTTAGAGACAGCGATAAAGCTTTGTGAGAAGTTTGTCCAAAAAAACACACGAGATTCCTCAAGAATAATGAAACAAAAGCTTGAACAATTGCTTTTCCGAAAAGGTTTTCCATTAAGCACCATTCAGACTGCCCTATCTGAAATGGAAACGGAAAAGGCTGAGGATGAGGAAATGAATGCTCTACGAATACACGCGGAAAAAGCGCACCGTAAATATGCAAAGCTTGAAGGGTTTGAGTATGAGCAGAAGATGAAACAAACCCTTTTCCGAAAAGGGTTTGCCTTTGAATTGATTGAACAGGTTTTATCGCAGATTAACGAGCAGGAAGACCCTAATTAAAAGAGGTCGGGGAAACGAAAAATTGTAGGTGGGATGCACTGCCCGTAAATACTCGATTGGTTTAACTAGCCGACATAGAACACCACGTCCTATGGTAGAAATCCCCCACTGATTGAAGTTTCACTTAAATAAAGAAACATAAAAATCACATGGTCAGCATGTGATTTTTATATTTCACTTTTGCGATTCAATAATAATTGCATCTTTATCCATATTCGCCAAAATCTTATCTGCAATTTCAGCAGGGGCACGAAGTCTGGATCTGTCTTTTATAAAATTGTTATGATCCCAAAATGGAGTGTCCATTCCGCCCATGTAAATTGCTTTTATTTTGATACCTGTATGCGCATATTCGATCTGTAAGCTTTCTGTGAATCCCCGGACAGCAAATTTGCTGGCAGCATAAGCGGATTCATTGATCTTTCCTCTTAGACCAGCCGTTGAAATAATATTCATGATTAATCCTTCATTTTTTTCAGCAAGATATGGCAGGATGGCTTGTGACATGTACATTGTTCCAAGTACATTAATTCGAAGCATTTCTTCTATTTCAGAATGGGGCATTTGTTCAAAGGAGCCAAAATGACCGATTCCAGCATTGTTGATTAAGCCGTAGAGGGTATATTGCTTTCCAGCATGGCTTATGAAAGCCTGAATTTCTGAAGGTCTGCTAATATCTACAGCAAAGGAATCGGCATGTCCATTTTCTGCAAGAATTTGTTCTTCAACATCCTTCAATTTTTCCAATGTTCTCCCGATCAAAAGAAGATGGTATCCTAATCTTCCATAGCGTAGTGCAAGCTCTTTTCCTAAACCAGATCCTGCACCTGTGATGATAATTGATTTCATTTGGCTTCTCCTTATTGCAGATTAACTTGCTATAAACCCCATTTCAAAAGGGGGAAGGAATAAAAAATTCTATCAGCCCGTAAAAGTCTGATTGTTAGTTGAACTTTATGTAAAATCTTTAGGCTTTTCTAAGTGCTCACAATTCAATATACTTAATATGTCCATTAAAAGTCTATAGTGTAATATTACTTCTACTGTTTCACCAAGAGTAAAAGATAGGAAGGTGTGAAGGATCATGCCAGAAAAAAGATATAGTGAAATGTCAAAATATGAGCTGCAGCAGGAAATTTCCCGTTTAAATGAAAAAGCAAGAAAAGCAGAACAAATGGGGATGGTTAATGAGTTTGCGGTTATGGAAAGAAAAGTCGTAATGGCGAAATCCTATTTATTAGATCCAGCTGATTATAAACCAGGAGAGCTTTATGAAATTGAAGGCGATCCAGGCTCATACTTTAAAATTGATTATATGAATGGAGTATTTGCGTGGGGATTCCGTTTAAACGGAGATAAAGCGGAAGAGGCGATCCCGATTTCTATGTTAAAAAAATAGAAAGAGGAAGAATTTCCTCTTTCTTACTTTTGTGATTATGAGCGTTTTCTTGTTTCTGCTTCTAATATCACAAGGTTTTGGGATTGCTGAGTTTCTCCATTTATTTGCGAGTGTGCATGCTTTGGCCTAAAGTTTGGTGCATTAAATTTTGTATGGAAGAAGTTTTTGGGTTTACCCATTTTCAAGCCCTCCTCATTTTAATGCTAAAATTATGGATTAAAAATCAGGTGTATCACTGTCGCGGTTGTTTGAAGCCCGCATTCTTTCCTGTGGCTGGGTATTAATTGTCCCATTTGCCCGGAGGGAGTTGTATTCAGCCTTAGCACGGGGCTCGCCCTCAAACTTATTATTGTTTTGGTTTGGGAAGTTCTTTGCTTTGTTTCGCATAAACGCACCTCCTGGACCTTCGTTATAAGTTCGTGAAAAGCACAAATGCGTCTCACGTAATTATAGTATTTGCCGTTCTTATAAAGGTATGATGGATAGTTATTGGAAATGAGGTGAAAGAAATGAATGATAATCAGAAGAGATTATTTGAACGATTGCTTGAATTAAATGATCAGCTTTCAGCGAACCAAGCTCAAACATGGGTGGAGCTTTTATGGGAGGATTTTGAGGCGACGTATGCAAAAGCGGGCAGAGAGTATAAAGGCAGCGAGATGACCGAAAAGGTTGTTAGCCAATGGATTGAGTATTATGGAGACAAGCTCCATGAATTTGTGGCCCATAATCCGAAGTATAAGCATTTGCTTACTGAGGATCAAAGCAAGCTGCATTAAAACAGGCTGTCTCATACGAGACGGCCTGCTCAATTTAACCCGGAATGATTTCAAGTTTTTTCCGCAGCTTTTCTTCACTAAAAATCCACCCAGTATACGATGTTAATATGTCTAATTGATGATTCAATTGGACGACCGCAACAAATGGGTAATAATCATTGCTTCGATAGCGAAGATCAATGAATCGAACTTCGTAATAGTCATCATATTCGTCAATTTCCCAGCGATAGACTGGTGAAAATGATAAAAAGGCAGATAAGTTTTTATCTTTTTTGGCGGCCTCTAATACGGGTGTTTCCGGTACCGGCACACGATTAAACTGATCTAAGATACAGACCTTGCTATCGATCGCACGTCCGACAAAGAATTGATGCTTATTCATCACTGCAATACGCCATTGCTTAAATTTCATCGTCGGAGCAATAATGATTTCAGTTGCATCAGGAATCATTTGTTTGACTTCCTTCATTACTCTGCGCTGTGCGATAAAACGCAGGATATAATAGATAAATAAAATGGCGTAAATCGAAATAAATGTATATCCTGGATTTGCGCCAAGTGCCCAAATAAGCAGGCCAATGACATGAATCCCGAAAATATATGGGTCAAATGTATTTATGACACCTAGTGCGACCCATTTGGAAGAAAAAGGCCGTAACGCTTGTGTGCCATAAGCATTAAAGATATCAACAAATACATGAAGAAAAACAGCGATAAAGGTCCATAACCATAGATGGAGTACATTTGTCTCAGGAAAAAACGGATATATGATCGCTGTTAAGGCAATTGGCCAAAGTAAAACAGCGGGTATAGAATGGGTAATCCCACGATGATTTCGAATGTAAACCGCATTATTCTTTAGTTTTAAAACCGTATCAATATCGGGTATTTGTGAACCGATAATGGTTCCTATCATGACGCTAGTTGTTGCAGCAGTACTTTCAGCAACAACCGGATCTAATGTCGCAATCCCAGCAAGTGCAAGTCCCATAACTATGTGTGTACCTGTGTCCAAGGGGAATGACCTCCTTCATTTAGAGGGTGTACGAAAAGGGACCAAAAAATTATTTGAATCTGCAAAGCCCTCATTTATAATTTTAGTCTTATTACTCTTGAAACACTAGTGAAGAAAAGAGTAATTTTTTAAGAAAAGGAACTGTAGTTATTTTCCCAAAAAACCATTTTGATATCCAAAGTGTGATGGAGGAGCTAAATTTTGATAAAAAACGAAATAAGCCAGTTGAACAAGATAGATATAGCAGGATTTCAGCAAGACTTAATCGGCTGGTTTGAAGCTGAACAAAGGGATCTCCCATGGAGAAAGGATCAGGATCCCTATAAAGTATGGGTATCTGAAATCATGCTGCAGCAAACACGTGTTGATACTGTTATACCCTATTTTCTCAATTTTATTGAACAATTTCCAACGATTGAAGCCCTTTCGAATGCTGACGAAGAGAAAGTATTAAAGGCTTGGGAAGGACTTGGCTATTATTCAAGAGCTCGAAATCTTCAATCAGCCGTAAAAGAAGTTCATGAGAAATATGATGGAAAAGTGCCGAATGATCCGAAGGAAATTTCAACTTTAAAAGGCGTAGGTCCTTATACTGCAGGGGCAATTTTAAGTATTGCATACGGCATTCCCGAACCAGCTGTTGATGGAAATGTGATGCGAGTACTCTCAAGAATCCTATCCATTTGGGAGGATATCGCTAAAGCGTCCTCAAGAAAAGTTTTTGAAGCAGCAGTAAGAAAGCTAATTTCTCATAGCAATCCATCCTTTTTTAATCAGGCATTAATGGAGCTGGGGGCCTTAATTTGTACACCTACATCACCTAGCTGTTTATTATGTCCGGTTAGAGAACATTGTCATGCTTTTCATGAAGGAACAGAAAAAGAATTGCCTGTTAAGACAAAAACGAAAAAGCATCGGCATGTTCAAATTGCAGCTGCGGTGCTGACAAATAGCGAAGGGAAGTTTCTAATTCATAAACGGCCAAGTGAAGGACTGCTAGCCAACCTTTGGGAATTTCCTAATATAGAGGTACTGCTCCCTCACATAAATGAAAAAGATCAATTAAAGGATGCAGTAAAGGAATTATACAAAACGGACATACAAATTAGTGAAATGATTGGCCAAATTGAGCATGTGTTCTCACATTTGACATGGAATATAAATGCATATAAAGGACAAGTTCACTTTATGGAAACGGAAGCTGTGGACTTAAGATTAGTAACTGCGGAGGAAATGAAGGAATTTTCTTTTTCGGTATCCCATCAAAAAATCTTTCAGCAGTTTATTGAAAGTGAATGAGAATGAAAAGGGAGCTGACCCTTTTCATTCGGTTTTAAGATTTTTTAAACCTCCCCGATTTTGGATCTCTTCAACGATTTCTTTCTGAATCACTTGACCTTCTGTATTCAAATAGGGGACAATTTGCTGGAAAGAGTGATGAAAGAAAGCAAGCTCATCATTTTTCCAATCTGTTTTTGCCATCATTGATAATTCAGTCATATCTCGCCCGTTATACATTGGCAACTTCCTTTCATGATTATATTATCCTTATTGTTATGAACTGGATTGCTTGATATACATGAAAAAGTTAAAATGGGCACAAGAAAGAGTTTAAATAATGAGATCGCTATAAAAGAAAGGATTTTTCGAATGACACAAAAAGTAGCATTAGTAACAGGCAGCAGCAGAGGTATTGGAAAGGCAACGGCATTAAGGCTGGCAAAAGAAGGCTATGACATCGTTATTAATTATGCGAGAAGCAAAACAGCAGCGTTAGAAACAGCTGCTGAAATTGAAGCACTCGGCAGAAAAGCTTTACCAGTAAAAGCGAATGTTGGCGATGTGGAAAAAATTAAATACTTATTCGAGGAAATTGAACATGAGTTCGGCAGACTTGATGTATTTGTAAATAACGCAGCATCAGGAGTCCAAAGACCTGTGATGGAGCTTGAAGAATCTCATTGGAACTGGACAATGAATATTAACAGCAAAGCACTATTATTTTGTGCGCAGGAAGCTGCCAAGCTGATGGAAAAAAATAATGGCGGAAAAATTGTCAGCATCAGCTCTTTAGGCTCGATTAGATATTTAGAAAATTACACAGTTGTTGGGGTTTCAAAAGCAGCATTAGAAGCATTAACAAGATATTTGGCTGTGGAATTAGCTCCTAAAAACATAATAGTTAATGCAGTTTCAGGGGGAGCGGTAGATACAGAAGCCTTAAAGCATTTCCCTAACCGTGAAGAATTGCTGGCTGAAGCAAGAGAGAAAACGCCAGCAGGAAGAATGGTCGAAATTGATGATATGGTCAATGCCGTAATGTTCCTTTTAGCAGATGAGTCAAGCATGATTCGCGGTCAGACAATTATCGTTGATGGGGGAATATCATTGCTAGTTTAACCTGTGTTCTTGTGTGGAGTGGAATCAGACAAGAAAGGCAGCTTTGATAGCAATCAATTTAGACAGAGGGTGTCAAGAGGAATCGGGTTCAAACGAGGACTGCTTTAGATAAGCAAATCCATTCCAAGATCAGCCGAGTCCATACTCTTAGACCAGCTTCAGAGTAAATTTTTTTGGATAGCATAGTACTAGAAGAACCAATCCCTTGCTAGAATTTGCACGGACAGCTCGAAATTATTTTTAAAAAATAAGTGGATATTTCCTCTGCGCTTGGACAAATTAATAGGCGTGGAGGTGATAACAATGGCAAAACAACCTAACCAAACTCAAACGGGTACTAACATTCAAGAAGTAAGACAGCAAAATTCTCAATCAGCTGGTGCAGGAGCTGGTGCTGGTCAATTCGGAACTGAATTTGCTAGCGAAACAAATGCACAAGAGGTAAGACAACAAAACCAACAAGCAGAAGCACGTAAAGCGAAAAACTCAGGCCCTCAAGGTCAGTAATATCAAAGAAAGGCGCTCTTCATTCGGAAGGGTGCCTTTTTTTTGTTTAATTAATGGAAACAAGAGCAATAATGTGTAGGGAAAGAGTCTTTGTTCCTTTCGACAAAACTTCCCTTGGCTCAACAGAAGTAGTCAAAGGAATCGTGAAGGAATGAGAGAATACATAATACAGAAAAACAAACAGGACGGTGATACTCGAATGATGAAAAGCTTTGACCTATTAGTCACAGAACAAATGCAAACAATGGAAAAACTATTATATCTGCAAAGTGAGCTTGAGCGTTGTGAAGAAATAGAGGAAGAGCTAATATCACTTCAGCAGGAGAATGAGCTGGAAAGTCTCCAAACTGAAATTGCTGCAATGAAAAAGGAGCTAAGAGAAATTCATCGTGTATTTGAAAGCCAAACGGAGGAAGTCATCCGTTCTTATCAAGAGGTGAAAGTTTCAGTATAAAAGTTCGATTTTGAAACTATTTTATATTTTTTCTATTAGCCATTGAGGATTTTCAATGGCTCTTTGTTTTAAATTTCTACTGAAACCGTTATAATAAATAGAAAAAGGATTCGTACTTTGTTGCCTTTAATTGATTTTGGAGATATTTAGAAAGTTGAAATTCGTATAGCAACTGGATGAATTAGGCCGTGTCTAGCTTCACCGCCTAGGAGCTCTTTGTGCTAAGCCAATCTGACAAAAGGTTAAATACTAACTTTACTGCAGGGGTGTCTTAGGATCGAAAGCCCCTGAGTACTAAGGGAAGCTGCTTAGAGGGCAAAATTCGCAGACACAAGCTTATTACTTGTTCAAATGCGCTTACGCATTTCAGTTAGGTTTCAAAGCCCGGGTATATGAAAGTAGGGGAG
Organism: Cytobacillus praedii; assembly: GCF_001439605.1. Taxonomy (GTDB): domain Bacteria; phylum Bacillota; class Bacilli; order Bacillales; family Cytobacillaceae; genus Cytobacillus; species Cytobacillus praedii. The sequence goes on along the minus strand of NZ_LMBX01000002.1, from coordinate 15,129 downwards.
AAAGAATGGCCGTACCCATAGAAGGAGAACCGATACAAATTCATAGTTATAAACATAATGGGCACATCCATCGCGTCTGGGATGAAACAACCATATTAAAAGGAACGCAAAATCTAGTAATTGGCGGAAATGATCGGACGATTGTTACGGAATCAGATGGCAGAACATGGGTTACAAGGGAGCCAGCTATTTGTTATTTTCATTCGCAATATTGGTTTAATGTAATTGGCATGATTCGTGAAGATGGCATTTATTATTATTGCAATCTCAGCTCTCCATTTATCTTTGACGGAGAGGCCGTAAAGTATATTGATTATGATCTTGATATTAAGGTGTTTCCAGACATGACGTTCAATCTGCTAGATGAAGATGAATACGAGCGTCATCGCCAAGAAATGAATTATCCAGAGCCAATTGACCGGATTCTGAAGTATAATGTTGATCAGCTCATTCATTGGATTAGACAGAGAAAAGGTCCATTTGCTCCAGATTTTATTGATATGTGGTATGAAAGATATTTAACATACAGACGCTAATGACATTGGATGAATGTGCGAAAACGTAACGCCTGTTGAGCTAAGATCAACAGGTTTTTATGTGGAAAAATAATGTTAAATTATTATCTATTAACAATTATTCCATAAGGCCAGTTACGGATAAGAGGGGGAAAAAGTTGGATAGCATCAAGCGTTACATGCAGTTTGTGAAACCATATCGACTTCAAATTATTGTAACAATCATCATTGGGATTATTAAGTTTGCCATCCCGCTTATGATTCCGCTTTTAATTAAGTATGTAATTGATGATATTGCAGGCAATACTGCTTTAAGCAGCGGAGAGCAAACGAGCAAGCTGTTTATGATTATGGGCATTATGATTATTATATTTGTTGTCGTTCGGCCGCCTATTGAATATTACCGTCAATATTATGCCCAATGGGTCGCAAGCAAAATTTTATACGATATTAGAGATAAGCTGTTTACACATATTCAAAAGCTGAGCTTTAAATATTACGCAAATACAAGAGCAGGGGAAGTTATTTCAAGAGTCATCAATGATGTTGAGCAAACAAAAACATTTGTTATTACAGGATTAATGAACCTGTGGCTGGATATTGCAACAATTATAATCGCAGTGGTTATTATGATGCAAATGGATGTTACATTAACAATTGTTTCATTAATTTTATTCCCTTTCTACGGATTTTCCGTGAAATACTTCTTTGGCAATTTAAGAAAGCTGACAAGAAGAAGGTCGCAGGCACTTGCTGAGGTACAGGGCTATCTCCATGAACGTGTACAAGGGATGGCTGTGATTAAAAGCTTTGCGATCGAGGATTATGAACAAACACAATTTGATAAGCAGAACAGTAACTTTTTAACAAAAGCAATTGACCATACGAAATGGAATGCGAAAGCATTTGCTGTTGTGAATACCATTACAGATATCGCGCCATTAATTGTCATTGGTTATTCTGGTTATCAAGTGATACAAGGAGATCTGTCAATTGGGACGATGATGGCATTTATTGCCTATATTGACCGATTATACAATCCGCTTAGAAGGCTTGTGAATTCTTCAACAACGATGACACAGGCAATTGCATCCATGGATAGAGTTTTCGATTTAATCGATGAGAAATATGATATCGATGATTCGCCAGATGCGATTGAATGTAAACATGTAAAGGGAGATATCGATTTTGAAAAGGTAAGCTTTTCCTACAACGAAAAGGAAGAGCCTGTCTTAAAAAATATTTCTCTCCATGTGCAAAAGGGAGAGACGATTGCCCTTGTTGGCATGAGTGGAGGAGGAAAATCCTCCTTAGTCGGACTGATTCCCCGATTTTATGATGTTACAGATGGAAAGATTCTGCTAGATGGGGAAGATATCCGTTCGTTTAAGGTTCGTTCATTAAGAGATAAAATTGGAATGGTACTCCAGGATAATATTTTATTTAGTGAATCGGTGAAAACGAATATTTTATTAGGAAAACCTGAAGCAACAGATGAGGAGGTCATTGAAGCGGCAAAGGCTGCGAATGCCCATGAGTTTATTATGAATTTGCCAGAAGGATATGAGACAAAAGTAGGAGAACGCGGTGTGAAGCTATCAGGGGGCCAAAAGCAGCGGGTAGCGATCGCCAGGATCTTTTTAAAGAATCCGCCTATCCTGGTTTTGGATGAAGCGACATCTGCACTGGATTTAGAAAGTGAGCATTTGATTCAGGAGGCACTCGAGCAATTGGCTAAAGATCGGACAACCTTTATTGTTGCTCACCGCTTATCGACCATCACACATGCGGATCGCATTATCCTTATAGAGCATGGGGAAATTGTAGAAATCGGCAGCCATGATGAATTAATGAAAAAGCAAGGAAATTATTATAAACTCTTCCAAGTACAGCAATTAGAGCATTAACTTTGAACTGACCCTAAGGATGGGGTCAGTTTTTTATTTGGTAAAGAAAATATATGAGATGATGCTTTGTGACGACTGGTCTGCTTCTCTTGAGGTTACAAGCCAATTCTTTCGAACAAGTAAAGGCCCTCTTTTTAGCAAGTCGAATAGTCATTATTGCCTAACTCCAACATAAGATAGTAGAGATGACTGAAGCAGCATGTCTAAATTTATGTGTATTTGTCGAAAAATATAAAATTATTGATATATTCATATAATTTAAATAAATCAGTAGACTTGAAGAAACTTTTTTAATAGAATAAAAAGCAAGCGATAGATAATTCCGATTTTTCGGAAATTAATCAATGGGTGGACACCTAGAAAGGAGTATCACTGTGACACAAGCTCCAGTATTAGATGTAAAGCAGTTGAAGACATCATTTTTTTCAGCGGATGGAGAAATACCTGCAGTTGATGAAGTAAGTTTTTCGGTAAATAAAGGAGAAATTCTAGGGATTGTAGGGGAGTCTGGCTGTGGAAAAAGTGTCACTTCATTATCAATCATGAAGCTGATCCCTCAGCCGCCAGGGAAAATTGTTGGTGGTGAAATCTTGCTTAATGGCGAGGATATTGTCCATTCCTCTGAGAAAAGAATGAGGGAAATTAGGGGTAATGAAGTAGCTATGATTTTTCAGGAGCCAATGACTTCATTAAACCCGCTGTTTACAATCGGCAATCAGCTGATTGAAGGCATCAAAATACATACAAAGGCTGGGAAGAAAGAGGCCTTTCAGCGAGCAGTTGAAATGCTGAAGCTAGTCGGGCTGCCGCGTGCCGAACAAATTATGCATGAATATCCTCATCAGCTTTCTGGAGGAATGAGGCAAAGGGTCATGATTGCCATGGCGCTTTCCTGCCACCCGAAGCTGCTTATTGCGGATGAGCCTACCACTGCATTAGATGTAACTATTCAAGCTCAAATACTAGCCTTAATGAAAGATCTGAATGAAAAGCTTGATACAGCCATTGTGTTAATTACCCACGATTTAGGTGTAGTAGCCGAAGTTTGTGAACGTGTGATAGTTATGTATGCAGGGAAGGTCGTGGAAGAGGCACCAGTAATAGAGATTTTTAAAAACCCGAAACACCCATATACACATGGATTGCTGGAATCAGTGCCAGATGTTCGTGAGAAGAAAGAACGTCTCTATTCTATTCCTGGAAATGTTCCAAAACCAGGATCGATAAGGAAGGGCTGCCGTTTTGCAGCCAGATGTGAATTCGTACATGAACGCTGTCTTTCAGACACCCCTCCATTATACAAGGTAGAAGGTGCTGATCAGCATACAGTAAGATGTTTCCTGCACGAATCAGGGGGTGCGGCTAGTGGCTGAGGTCTTGTTAGAAGTCAATCAATTAAAGAAGTACTTTCCGATAAATGGGGGAGTTTTCGGCAAAAGGGTTGGAGAAGTAAAGGCGGTAGATGACATTAGCTTCTTTGTTAACAAAGGGGAAACGCTCGGTCTAGTTGGTGAGTCGGGCTGCGGGAAATCAACAACAGGCCGAATGCTAATGCGCTTAATCGAACCAACGGATGGGAAGGTGCTCTTTGAAGGAAAAGAGTTAACGAACCTATCGGATGGGGATATGAGAAAAATGCGCAAGGAAATGCAAATGGTTTTCCAAGACCCCTTTGCATCCTTAAATCCCCGTCATACAGTGGAAAAGATTTTGGAAGAACCGCTCATCGTTCATGGAATAGGTGATAAAGAGGAGCGGAAAAAAAGAGTAAAAGAAATGCTTGAGGTTGTTGGCCTAAGCAGCTATCATGCAAAACGCTATCCGCATCAATTCAGCGGCGGACAAAGACAGCGGATTGGTATAGCGCGAGCCTTAATGACAAAGCCAAAGCTCATTATTGCCGATGAGCCTGTATCTGCATTGGATGTTTCGATTCAGTCGCAAGTGCTGAATCTGCTTGAAGATCTGCAGGAGGAATTCCAGCTCACTTATATATTTATTGCCCATGATTTAGGGGTTGTTAAACATATTAGTGATCGAGTCGGTGTCATGTATCTTGGAAGATTAGTAGAAATTACTACAGCTGAGAAATTATATGAAAAGCCGCTCCATCCATATACAAATGCATTATTAGGTGCTGTTCCTGTTCCTGATCCTACATTGAAAAAGGAGAGGGAGCTTTTAACAGGTGATATTCCAAGTCCTTCAAATCCGCCATCTGGCTGTGCATTTCATACGAGATGCAGAGAATGTATGGACATTTGTAAAACGGAAAGGCCTCAATTAGAGGAAATTGAACCGGGTCATTTTGCGGCATGCCATTTGTATAAGAAGAATTAAACGATTCTTTTGGTAATGCTGCATGAATGATAGATAGCAAGTAAGAAATGTATTATGCCTTTGGCAAAAGAAAAAGGGGGAAAACAATGAATAAGCGCAAAGGGATTTTATTTCTAGTTTTTGCTTTGCTTCTATCTCTCGCATTGGTTGGCTGCAGCGGTAACAGCTCAACTGGGGGTACGAAGGAAGAGGGAGAAAAAGATACAGGGACAGAAGGAACAAAAGACACAGAAGAAGGAGCAGGTGGAGGTACATTAGTATTTGGCCGCGGCGGAGATTCCACATCTCTTGATCCAGCTGTTACAACTGAAGGAGAAGCATTCAAGGTTACTGACAATTTATTTGAAACATTAATTAACTTTGGGGAGCAGGATACTGAAATTGAACCAGGACTTGCGACTGAATGGGAAACAAGTGAAGATGGGTTAAAGCATACATTAAAGCTTCGTGAAGGCGTTAAATTCCATGATGGAACAGACTTTAATGCTGAGGCTGTAGTTTTTAACTTAGAGCGTTGGAAAGCTGGAAATGCAGAGCAATTCTATTATTATAACTCTCAATTTGGCGACAAAATTGATAGTGTCGTAGCGGTTGATGAGTACACGGTTGAATTTAATTTAAATAAACCAATTGCACCATTCTATAAAAACCTAGCAATGTCGCCGTTTGGCATTGCAAGCCCTGCAGCAATTGAAAAGCATGGGGAAAAGTTTATCGAAAATCCAGTTGGAACAGGTCCATTCGTATTTAAAGAGTGGAAGCGTAATGACCGGATTACGATTGAAAAGTTTGCTGATTATTGGCAAGAGGGTCTTCCAAAGTTAGATCAAGTTATTTTCCGTTCGATTCCGGAAAACTCCGCTCGTCTAAATGCGTTAGCATCAGGTGAGGTCGATTTAATCGATGGAGTGAACTTTAGTGATGTACCAACAATTGAAGGAAATCCAGATTTACAAGTTTTCGAGCGTCCGACATTGAACGTGGCTTACCTTGGGTTAACAAATACACGCGGACCGCTTAAGGATAAGCTTGTCCGTCAAGCACTTAATCATGCAGTTGATAAAAAAGCGTTAATCGAAGCGTTCTATGCTGGAGCAGCTGATCCGGCAATTAACCCAATGCCTCCAGTTGTAGCTGGCTATAATGATGCAGTTGAAGACTATCCGTATGATCCTGAAAAAGCGAAGGAATTATTAAAAGAAGCAGGATATGAGAATGGCTTTGAAATGGAACTATGGGCAATGCCTGTTGCCCGTCCATATATGCCTGATGGCCAGAAGGTTGCTGAAGCATTACAGGCAAACTTTGAAGCAATTGGTGTGAAAGCAAAAATCGTTTCATATGAGTGGGGTACGTACTTAGAAAAGGCAAATAAAGGGGAAGCTGATTCGTTCTTACTTGGTTGGACAGGTGATAACGGGGATGCAGACAACTTCCTTTATGTTCTTCTAGATGAAGATGCAATTGGCTCAAATAACTATACGTACTACAAGAACTCTGAGCTTCATGAAATATTATTAAAAGCTCAAGCAAGCTCTGATCAAGCAGAACGTGAAGAACTTTATAAGCAGGCTCAAGTCATTATTAAAGACGATGCCCCATGGATTCCGCTTGTTCACTCAAGACCAATCCTAGCGGGTAAAGCTGGTATTTCTAACTTTAAGCCGCATCCAACAGGCTCTGACTTACTTTCTCATGTTGAATTAAAATAAGACTTATGAAAAGGGAGTTCAGCAGTGACTCCCTTTTCTTACTCTAGGAAATTATAAAATTGAATGTTGTGGATAACTTTGTGACAGGTTGTCTGCGTCTAGCTCCAGCACCTACCCCCTCGAGGTCACAAGCCAATCCTCCCTAAAAAGGTAAAGGACACCTTTTTTGAGAGGCTCGTCTTGTGCTTGTCGGGGGTGAGCAAGGCGCTTGCGCATTTGTTCATTCCAACTCCATTGACTTTTGGACAACCTTCCAGTGAGGTGAAAAAGATGTTTTCCTATACGATAAAACGAGTATTGTCCTTAGTGCCAGTTTTGTTAGGTCTATCCTTGATTGTCTTTTTTATGATTCGGGCTATTCCTGGAGATCCAGCACAGATTATCCTTGGACAATTAGCGACAAAAGAGGCTGTTGAAGAATTAACAAAGCAGCTGGGTTTAGACCAGCCTTGGTATATTCAGTACTTTACATATCTCGGCGGATTATTAACCGGGGATTTAGGTGAATCGATAAAGACAAAAACGGCAATCAGCCAGGAAATCTGGCCATATTTAGCAGCAACCATTGAATTATCCTTTTGTGCAATTGTGATTGCGATTGTCATTGGTGTAAACGCTGGCATCATCAGTGCCTGGTACCAAAATTCATGGTTTGACTATATTGCGATGGTTCTTGCACTTATTGGGGTATCAATGCCAATCTTCTGGCTTGGATTGATGGAACAATGGGTGTTTGCGATTAATCTTGACTGGCTTCCCACATCGGGAAGAGAGGAAGTTAGAAATCCTGTCACATCCATCACCAATATCTATATGATTGATACATTGCTGCAAGGGAGAATGGATCAATTTTGGGACGTTGTGAAACATTTGATTCTCCCTGCATTTGCATTAGCGACCATTCCAATGGCGATTATTGCAAGGATTACACGATCGTCCATGCTTGAAGTGATGAGATCAGATTTCATTCGTACAGCAAGAGCGAAGGGATTACGGATGTTCTGGGTCGTTTATAAGCATTCTTTAAAAAATGCGATTATTCCAGTTCTTACGATTATCGGTCTTCAAACCGGTCTTTTGCTGGGAGGAGCAATCCTGACAGAAACGATCTTTAGCTGGCCGGGAATGGGACGCTATATTTATGATGCGATTAATGCCCGTGACTATCCTGTTATTCAATCTGGGATATTAATCATTGCCTTTATTTTCGTCATGATTAACTTAGTTGTGGACTTGCTCTATGCAGTAATTGATCCACGAATTAAATATAATTAGGGGGGAACACACTTGGAACTTTCAACTCAAAAAGATTTACAGCCACAGCTTGTGCCTGAAGAAGACAAGGTCGTTTCCCCTTGGCTTGAAGCATGGAGAAGCTTTCGAAAGAATAAATTAGCCCTGATTGGCACATTAATTGTTCTATTCTTTATCGTCATTGCGGTATTTGCACCGGTGATTGCTCCCCAAGGAATTAATGAGCAAATGCTTTCAAAACGATTGCAGGCTCCATCAGGTGAGCATTGGTTTGGTACGGATGACTTTGGAAGAGATATTTTTTCGAGGGTTATTTATGGGACAAGAATCTCATTATGGGTAGGCTTTCTTGCTGTAATGGGGTCTATTATTGTTGGCTGTTTTCTAGGAATCGTGGCCGGTTATTATGGTAAATGGGTAGATACTATTATTTCGCGTCTATTTGATATTATGCTTGCTTTTCCGAGTATTCTATTAGCAATAGCGATTGTTGCTGTATTAGGCCCATCTTTGAAAAATGCTCTAATAGCGATTGCGATTATAAATATTCCAAACTTTGGAAGGTTAATTCGATCCCGTGTGCTTAGTGTAAAGCAGGAAGAGTATATCATGGCTGCTAAAGCTGTCGGAATGAAGGATAGCCGGATATTATTCAGACATGTGCTTCCAAATAGCATGGCTCCGATTATCGTACAAGGGACATTGGCTATTGCAACAGCGATTATTGAAGCGGCTGCACTAGGATTTCTTGGATTAGGAGCGACTGCACCTAATCCAGAGTGGGGGAAAATGCTTTCAGATGCGCGACCGCTATTAATGCAAGCGCCATGGACGATGTTCTTTCCTGGGATTGCGATTATGCTGACCGTATTAGGCTTTAACTTAATGGGGGATGGCCTAAGAGATGCCCTTGATCCTCGAATGAAAAATTAATAGCAAAGCAATAAGAAAAAGCAGCTGAAAATCAGCTGCTTTTACTCTTCTATCATAATTTCACTCGTCTTCTTATGATAGGTTTGGAAACTCGTGATCAGCTTATCGAGGTGGACGACTTGTTCATCATAGTTAATAATGGCTGAAAGGATTTGCACTGTATGTGAAAGCGTCGCTTCCTCCTCAATTTTTGCTTCCTTTTGATTGGCAAAAAAGAGATTGAGCAGTTCCTTGCTGTTTAGGATGATGTCTCCCTCTTCAAAGGTCACGTTAGGCTTAACTTTTCCTATGAATTTAAGCATAACATGTTCATGGTAATGGATAAGACAATCTAATTGCTGCTGAACCGCATGCTGGAATTCTGCGGGCATTTCTTGAAGATCATTTTCAAATCGATGCAATCTCCTCAGCATTTCAAGCGATCTTTTTACAGTAGAAATCATCTGCCTGTATATGACAAGCTTTCGGGATTTCACTAATGTATTTTTTTTGAAGTAGTTGCGTTCCTCTTTATACATCACATATAAATGATCGAGGCTACGAACGGCTTCCTTCATTTTCCCAATATCATTCTTAAGGAGACGATGCTCTGATGCATGCCTAATCGTGAGGCGAATCCATTTGGTCGTTTCTTCTGTTACATCAGAAATCTTATAGTATAGCTTCTTTTCATACTTTGGAGGCAAGAAAACTAAATTTACAATAAAAGCAGATAATACCCCAAGCATGATGGTAGAAAAGCGAATAAGTGCAAACTGGATAAACTCATCACCTGGTGTTTCCATAATAACAATCATGGTAACGAGAGAGAGTGAGATTGTATTTTCGATTTTCAGCTTCAGGTTAATCGTAATCACAATAATCGCCGCAAGCCCAATGATGACGATATGATTTCCTAGTAATAAAACGAAAATTACAGCAATGATTGCTCCAATGAAATTCCCTTGGATTTGCTCAATTATGGATAAAAATGACCGGTAAATGGTCGGCTGTACAGCGAAAATCGCTGCAATTGCTGCAAAGACAGGGGAAGGGAGCTGAAATAATTCCGATAATAATAATGATAAAATGATTGCGATTCCCGTTTTTAATATGCGGGCGCCAAGCTTCATACGTACATATTTCCTTTCTTTTTAAATAATACTACCCTATCCGACAGAATCGAATAAAGTTTTTTGATTGTGCCTCTAGCTTTTGTTAAGTCTATGACATTAATGTACTATACATGGATATCCGAAGAAGCACAATGGGCATTTTTTTGAACTTTACACTGAAGATGGATTTTAAGTTTAAAGACATAGGAAAAAGGAGCGATATATCGCTCCTTTGCTGACTGCTATTTCTAAAATAGGATTACATTTATCTTTCGTTTTGCAATGCTTCAAATGCTTGATTGACTGCATGAAGGGTTGCTTGGATATCTTCTTCTGTATGAGCGATTGTTACAAACCAGGCTTCATATTTGGAAGGGGCAAGGTTGATGCCTTGCTTCAGCATGAGTTTAAAGAACTTAGCGAACATTTCGCCATCCGTATCTTCAGCCTGCTCATAATTAACAACTTTTTCATTTGTGAAATAAACGGTTAATGCACCCTTTAAGCGGTTAATGGTTATTGGAATATTGAATTCCTTCGCTGCCGCTGTAATTCCTTCCTCTAACATCGCACCTAATTGATCAAGGTATTCATACACGCCTTTTTGTTTTAATACTTCAAGACAAGCAATTCCTGATAGAATGGATGCTGGGTTCCCTGCCATTGTTCCTGCCTGGTATGCTGGTCCTAATGGGGCAACAGTCTCCATAATTTCCTTTTTGCCGCCATAAGCACCAATTGGCAGGCCTCCGCCTATAATTTTTCCCATTGCTGTTAAATCGGGAGTCACTCCAAGCAAATCCTGGGCTCCTCCATACATGAATCGGAAAGCGGTAATTACTTCATCATAAATAACAAGTGCACCGGCTTTATGTGTTAACTCATTCACTTGCTCCAAAAAGCCTGGCTTTGGTTCAACAATCCCGAAGTTTCCAACAATCGGCTCAACTAGAACGGCAGCAATTTGGTCACCCCATTTTTCTAATGCTTCTTTATATGGTTCGATGTCATTGAATGGAACGGTGATGACTTCTTGAGCAATGCTTTTTGGAACGCCTGCTGAATCAGGTGTGCCAAGTGTAGATGGGCCTGACCCCGCTGCAACAAGCACAAGATCAGAGTGACCATGGTAACAGCCGGCAAACTTAATAATTTTATCTCTGCCTGTGTAAGCCCGTGCGACACGGATGGTTGTCATTACTGCCTCCGTTCCTGAATTTACGAATCGGACCTTTTCAAGATTCGGCATGGCTTCCTTTAACATTTCAGCAAATCTTACTTCATGTGGGGTTGGTGTTCCGTAAAGGACACCTGTTTCTGCCGCTTTTTTGATGGCTTCTGTAATATGCGGATGAGCATGTCCGGTTATGATTGGTCCATAAGCAGCTAAATAATCGATATATTGATTGCCGTCCACATCCCAGAAATAAGCACCTTTTGCTCTCTCCATTACAACTGGTGCGCCTCCGCCAACCGCTTTATAAGAGCGGGAAGGACTGTTTACTCCTCCTACGATATGTTCAAGTGCTTTTTTATGTATGCGTTCTGAATTCGTGAATTGCATATAAATCCTCCTTACAAAATGAAAAATCACAATAAGTCTTTCGCTTATATTATCTTACCATTTTTCAAGTTAAGAATGCTGTAACTTATAATTGCGACAATTTTTTTGTCCTTCCATCTAGCTTGTCATACAAAATAATCAATGCGCGTATAAATAGATAGAACATAAGGGAAAAGAGGGAGCCATATGGTGTTTTATTTGTCCCTGGTATTAATTGTATTTTGCATGGTTATGAGTTTGCGCACTTTATTCTTGCCGCATAAAATTAAAGGGAAGAAAGTTTCCTTTGAAAACTTTTTGTATTTGGCTTGTATTTATATAACTGTGATGCTCGGGTTCGGTCTCATATATATTCTTCTGGAATTGAATGGATTTAATGTATTTTTAGAAGAGACGGATGCGTGGTATGAAAATTTTTTTAATCGTCTAGAAACAGGCTTTTACTTTAGTGCTGTCACATTGTTTTCGGTTGGGTATGGGGATATTTCTCCCGTTGGAATTGGGAGGATGATCGCTGTTCTTGAAGCATTAATCGGCTATACAATCCCAGCCGCTTTTGTTTTTAAAGCCGTATTTGATTTGGAGACGAAGTAGATTAGTTGTTTTTATTATAGAAATTAGCTAGGCTTATAAAAAAAGCAATAGCATGTTAAGCTGCTATTACATTAGGAGTGAATAAAGCATGACAGCTGTAGTAGGAGAACTTGCTCCAGATTTTTCATTAGCAGGCAGCAATGGAGAAATCGTTAAATTATCTAATTATCGCGGCAAAAATGTGGTCCTTTATTTCTACCCTAAGGATATGACACCGGGATGTACTACTGAGGCTTGTGATTTCAGAGATCAATATGAAAGCTTTTCTGGTCTAGATGCTGTTATTTTAGGTGTAAGTCCGGATCCTCTCAACCGCCATGAGAAATTTATTGAGAAATATGCTCTGCCGTTTGTTTTGCTGGCAGATGAAGATCATCAGGTAGCCGAGGCTTATGATGTTTGGAAATTGAAGAAAAACTTTGGAAAAGAATATATGGGAATTGAACGTGCGACTTTTATTATTGATAAAGAAGGCAGACTAGTAAAGGAATGGAGAAAAGTAAAGGTGAAAGGGCATGTGGAGGAAGCCCTTCAATTTATTGAGGACAGCCTTTCTTAAATAAGAAGGAGTCTTCAATTCTAGCCTATTTTTTAGTTTCAAGGCGTATGTCCATTCATTTAAGTGGTTTTTGAATATCATTTTATTAGGGCATACCTCCTCAGATACTTTTAAAGCGAATCTTTAGAGATTCGCTTTTTTTTTTGCTGAAAACTCATTTAATAAAAGCTGTTTTGTACAAGATTCCAGCGGGAGAAGTGGACAGTTAAAGACCCAACAGGCATTTTTAAGAGGGAGCTCAGCGTTCACAGTGAGAAGAAGTCAAAATATTTAAAGACAATCTTGTTTCAAAAAGAAAGTGGTTTTTAATTATTACCCACATACATATATTAATAAGAAGAATGATTAGGTAAAGGGGATGGAGTGCAGGCGAAATAGCTGGTATTGGAATAAACTTGCTGTTTGAGGGTTTGTAATGTTGACAAAAGTAATAATAAATTAGTACACTATTTATAAAGATTATAAAATAAGAATTCTTTTTAGAAAAGAGGTGCATGGCGGTGGCACATATTGAATTAAAGGAAGCATTAGATACCTTAAAGGATACTGGAGTGCGCATAACACCACAGCGTCATGCGATACTTGAGTATTTAATTAACTCAATGTCACACCCAACTGCCGACGATATTTATAAAGCTCTTGAAGGAAAATTCCCAAATATGAGTGTTGCGACTGTATACAATAATTTGAGAGTATTTCGTGAGGTTGGACTTGTAAAGGAGTTAACCTATGGGGATGCATCAAGCCGTTTTGATTTTGTCACAACCCATCACTATCATGTGATCTGTGAACAGTGTGGGAAAATTGTTGATTTCCATTATCCAGGACTTGATGAAGTAGAGCATTTAGCATCACATGTGACTGGATTTAAAATTAGCCATCATCGGATGGAGATATATGGTACTTGTCCGGATTGTGCTAGTAAAGAAGCCCATTAATAAATATTGCCGCAATGAAGCTGCTAGCCGAAAAGGGCTGTCAGCTTTTCTATTTGCTTTAAAAAAGATAAAAGCTTGGCATGGGGCCAAGCTTTTATCTTTTCTTGTTATATTTTTCGTCGAACTCTTTGCCCTCAAGATTTGGATCAAGTGTTAATGGTTCATTGCAATACATACACATGTCTACTCGTCCAAGTATTTTGGTGTGTTTTCCGCAATTCGGGCAAACTACCTGGACGGTTTTGGTTGAGAGCATCCCAATCCAAAAATACACGACGACACTTGCAATCATGAATATGAAACCCAAAAACATAAAGATTGTCATGAGCAGAGGGGAATTTTTAAAGAAAATGCCTATGTACATGACGATAAATCCAACAAATATCAATGCCAGGGCAAATGTACGGATCTTATTAATTTTACTTGAATACATTGTATACTTAGCCATCCATGTCCCTCCCTAAAGAATAACTATATCATATTGCTTAATAGAAGATAAATAAAAAGAAAGCAGGAGATTTTAAGTTATTAAAGGGAGGAATATGATAAAAAATTGTCGAAGATATATTCTTATCAATAAATTTGGAGGAATGATGATGGAAGACATTCTCCGTCCTATTTATCAAGAACGTGCAAGTCAGGCGAATACGCTTGGTGTACTAATGATAAAGAAACGACAAAAGGATATTCCAGTTACAGACACATTTGATGCGGTTTTGCTTGTTCTGGTAACTGAAGCAGATTCATCCGTATCGATTAAGCATTATACGTACCATGATAAAAAAGCAGCCTTGTATATTGTGACTGAACAGCAGCTGAATGAATGGATTTTGCATGGCTCGAATAAGAAAATATTTGATTGGCTATACGATGGAAAGATCCTATTCGACCGCAATGAATATATCCAAAACATTAAAACTGAATTATTGGAGTTCCCATTCTATGGGAGAAAGTTGAAGATGGGTCTGGAATTTGCCAAGCTTATTCGCCGTTATATGAATGGGAAAGCTTTTTTTGAAAATGACCAATATCTAGATGCATACAATCATATTGTCCATTCACTTCATCACCTGGCAAGATTAGCAGTGATTGAGCAGGGATTTCATCCGGAAGTGACAGTGTGGCAGCAGGTAAAGCAAATGGATCCAGAAATCACCAAATTGTATGAAGAGCTTGTTACGAGCCATGAGCCACTGGATAAAAGGCTAGAGCTGCTATTTCTAGCCAGTGAGTTTTTGATCCATTCAAAAATGAAAAGCGGGATACAGCATTTAGTTGATGTGCTTGCTGAAAAAGATTCTTGGACTATTAATGAAATGATTAGTCATAAGGAAGTCCAACTATATAGTGTTGATCTTACTATGCTTCTTGAGTATTTAATTGATAAAGGCATCATTGAAGTAGTTATGAAAGAGACAAAAGGGCAAGGGGTCTTTCATCGGTACTATAAGCTCGGGAAAAAATTATCTTAAAAAAACAATAAAAGCTATTGACCTTTGTTGATATACTTGATATATTAATATCCGTCGCTGCGATTTGTGAGAAAAACATTTTTACAGCTGACGGATTATTTTTAAAAAAGTGTTGACGAAAAAGTTAACACATGTTATATTAAGAAAGTCGCCTCTGAGCGATATCATCGAATTGCTCTTTGAAAACTGAACGAACAAAAAACGTCAACGTTTAAAACAAGTTTTAAAACTTAAGAGCTAATCTTAC
>NZ_LMBX01000029.1:235-56937 GCF_001439605.1 Cytobacillus praedii | reverse complement strand
GTTGACGTTTTTTGTTCGTTCAGTTTTCAAAGAGCAATGATTGTTATCATGTTGCCGCTCAAGGCGACTTTTAAATATTATCATAATCAAGCTGTTTAAGTCAACAACTTTTTTAAATTCTTTTTTCAAAAGTTATTGTCTCGCAACAACAGATATTAATATACCACCATATCAACATGGTTGCAATATGTTTTTTCAATATTTATCATTAGAATTGAAAGAAAAAATATTCATATAATTTATTGTAATACAAAAAAGGTAAAGCACCTAAAATTACATGCTTTACCTCTGATTAATAGTTATTAACGATGACGCATTAACGGGAATAAAAGAACATCTCTAATAGAAGGAGAATTGGTTAAAAGCATAACAAGGCGATCGATACCTATTCCGAGTCCTCCTGTTGGAGGCATTCCATATTCTAATGCTTCGATAAAGTCATCATCCATCATATGAGCTTCATCATTACCTTGCTCTCGTTCTTTAAGCTGCGCTTCAAAACGCTGTCTTTGATCAATAGGATCATTAAGCTCTGTAAATGCATTTGCATGCTCACGTGCAACAATAAATAGCTCGAAGCGATCCGTAAATCGTGGATCTTCGTCATTTTTCTTTGCAAGTGGAGAAATTTCTACAGGGTGGCCAAAAATGAATGTTGGCTGAATTAGTTTCTCTTCAACTTTTTGCTCAAAAAACTCATTTACAATATGACCATAAAGCATATGTTCAGTAATCTCTACTCCATGCTCTTTTGCCAATTGCTGCGCTTCTTCCTTGCTCATCTCTTTCCAGAAATCTACCCCTGTATATTCCTTAATCGCGTCAACCATATGAAGTCTTTTCCATTCCGGTTTTAAATCCACTTCATATTCACCGTATTGTACCGTGGTCGTTCCCAGTACCTCCTGTGCGATATGAGCGATTAGGTTTTCAGTTAGACTCATAATATCACGATAGTCAGCATATGCTTCATATAATTCAATCATCGTAAATTCCGGATTATGGCGCGTTGAAACACCTTCATTACGGAATACACGGCCGATTTCATACACCTTCTCTAAACCGCCAACAATCAAACGCTTTAAATGAAGTTCAATTGCGATACGCATGTACAGCTCCATATCAAGTGCATTATGGTGTGTAATAAACGGACGGGCAGAGGCTCCACCAGCAATTGAGTGCATCATCGGGGTTTCCACTTCTAAATACCCTTGGCTATCTAAATAACGGCGCATTGATTGGATAATCCGACTGCGGTCAACGAATGTTTTTTTGCTTTCCTCACTCATGATTAAATCCAAATAACGTTGACGGTATCGCTGTTCAACATCCTTTAAACCATGAAATTTATCAGGAAGTGGTCGCAATGCTTTTGTTAATAGTTCAAATTCCTGAACCTTTACAGAAAGTTCGCCTACTTTTGTTTTAAAAAGTGTTCCTGAAACACCAACAATATCCCCAAGATCAACTGAATCGAAAATTTCATATTTTTCATCACCAATTGCATCTTTACGAACATAGATTTGAATTTGTCCAGATAAATCCTGGATATGCGCAAAACCCGCTTTTCCTTTGCCGCGCTTTGTCATGATACGGCCTGCAAGTGCTACTGTTATATTTTTTTCTTCAATCTCTTCTTTTTCAAGCGCTTCATATTGTTCAATTAATTCCTTAGATTGATGAGAACGATCAAAACGCTTTCCAAAAGGATCTAGCCCTTGATTTCGAAGGCTATTCATTTTTTCCCTTCTGACGATTAATTGGTCATTTAATTCTTCATGACTCTGGCTCACTTATATCATCTCCATTATTTTGTAAATCTTTTTATGTAGGGCCTATGCACAATAAAAGATTTCTCACTTCTTATTATTCTACACAATGTGGACCGGACAGACATCAATAATATGAATAAATAGAATAAAAACTGCCAGTAGGTCACTGGCAGTTCTCTTTCGTTCAAAAGTATTATAGATAAAGAAAATTCCAAAGTCAAACATCACCTTTGTTATCCAGCTTGGATTTGACTCTGTTCCATATCCTCTATTTCTATTACAAGTGCATTTAACAATGTAACAAGATCGTCTCTTGTTTGACACTCATTTATCGCATTTCGCACTTTTCCATTGCCACGGATTCCTTTTAGGTACCAAGCAGCATGCTTACGCATTTCACGAACAGCTATATACTCATTTTTCAAAGCGATTAAACGATCTAAATGAAGGATGCAAACATTAATTTTCTCCCGTGCACTCGGCTCCCCCAATAATTCCCCTGATTCTAAGTATTTAACTGTACGATAAATCATCCATGGATTTCCTAGCGCTGCTCTGCCAATCATTACACCATCACAGCCTGTTTCATCAAGCATCCGTTTAGCATCTTGAGGGGTTTGGACATCTCCATTTCCGATTAGAGGAATATTGATGCTTTGCTTCACTTCACGAATAATATCCCAATTCGCTTTTCCTTCATACATTTGTACACGTGTACGTCCGTGCATCGCTACAGCCTTTCCGCCCGCACGTTCAACTGCCTGTGCATTACGTACAGCGTAAATATGATCTTCATCCCATCCCATACGCATTTTAACGGTGACTGGTTTTTCAACTGCATCTGTTACAACTGAGACCATTTCATATATTTTATCTGGATCAAGCAGCCATTTTGCCCCTGCATCACATTTCGTAATTTTAGGAACAGGGCAGCCCATATTAATATCGATAATGTCCGCGTTTGTATTTTTATCAACAAATCTCGCCGCTTCAACCAATGTCTCTTTTTCACCGCCAAAAATTTGCAAACTTAACGGCTTTTCTCTTTCATCGATGTAAAGCATGTTCATTGTCTTTTCATTCTTAATAACAATGCCTTTATCACTGACCATTTCCGCACATACTAATCCCGCACCGAACTCTTTTACCGTTAGCCGAAAGGCCGAATTACAAACCCCTGCCATCGGCGCAAGTACGACACGGTTTTTTAATTCAATATCGCCAATTTTAAACATTATAAACCTCCTATTTTGCAATAAGAAAGCGCCTTGTTGAGGACGACAAGCATAAAACAAGTCTTTCACTCAAGGCGCAGCAGTTGGAATTATTTAACCTAAAAGTTACATTTCTTATTTAAAAATATCTATTCTCTATTTTCATCTGGGGGAGTTAAATCTTCAAGGGTAATATTTAGCATGAAAGCAACCCGCCCTAAAAAGTCTGCAGCAGGCATTCTATTCCCTCTTTCAATTTCCCCTAATATCGATACTGATACACCAAGTTCTTTGGCAAAACTCTCTTGTGTAAAGCCTTTTAGTTTTCGAAAAGCGCGAATACGTCTTCCCCATTTTTCCGCTTCCATATCCGTACTCCCTCTCTATCAGGTATGTCCTCTAAACTTGCTTGAAGAGGCTTTTCCATCGCCGGAAGCTTGATGCTGGACTGAATCTCAAGTAGAGGGATGATAACAAACGCTCTCTCTTGCATCCGAGGATGAGGAACTAATAACTTCTCTGTTTTAATATTTTCTTGATTATACAGCAAAATGTCAAGGTCTATCGTTCGAGGCCCCCACCGTATTTCCCTTTTTCTCCCAAGATCCTTTTCAATAGCAAGGCATTCATCCAACAGTTGAAATGGATTTAATGCTGTTTTCACTTGTATGACCATATTTAAAAATTGCTCTTGATCCTCATACCCAACTGGATCCGTTTCATAAATGGACGAGGTATCCACTACATTCACACCTGGAAGAGCATTCAACTCTTTGATCGCTTGCTTTAAATTCTCGAAACGGTTCCCAATGTTGGAGCCTAATGCAATATATGCTTCATTATTCATTACATTCTGCTCCTTGTTACTTCAACGGCAACTGACTCATAATGGCCTGGAATAGGCGGATCTGGTTTAATTACCCGCACAGTCACTTGGGATATAGGTTCAAAACGAGCAAGCATTTCCCCGGCAATCTTTTCAGCAACTGCCTCGACAAGCTTATAAGGTTTTCCTTCAACAATCTCTTTGCATACTTGATAGATTTCTCCATAATTAATAGAGTATTCGAGCTGATCCGTTACCCCTGCTTTTTTTAAATTAGTTTCCACAGTTAAATCGACCATAAATCTTTGTCCTAGACGGGTTTCCTCAGGGAAAACCCCATGATATCCATAAAAAGCCATCTTATTTAAAATAATTTTATCCATGATAAACTCCCTTACCTACTAGTACATCCATCATTTTTGCCATTCGAGCCATTTCTTTCACATCATGTATACGCATAATGTGACATCCCTTCTGGATTCCATAACAAACGGTCGCCCCAGTACCTTCCATCCGCTCATTAACAGGCAAGTCTAACACCCCGCCAATCATAGATTTTCGAGAAGTTCCAAGTAAAACAGGATATCCAAGGGACACAAGCTTGTCCAAATCTCTCATCATTTCTAGATTATAAGTTAAGTCTTTAGCAAAGCCAATTCCCGGGTCCAAAATAATATTCTCATCCTTGACTCCCGCTTGTTTTACAAGTGAGATGCTTTCAAACAGATCGTTAACGACATCACGGTAAAAGACGGAGTAATCTTGGTTTGTACGATTATGCATTAATACAATTGGGACTTGAAGGTCAGCCGCAACCCTCGCCATGTCCTCATCCGCTTTCGCACCCCAAATATCATTTATAATATGCGCACCTGCCTGAATTGCTTCCTTTGCAACCTCTGCCTTATATGTATCTATCGAGATAGGTACATCTACTGCTTCTGAAACAGCCCGAATAATAGGAATAACCCGCTCAATTTCTTCTTCAGCAGATACTTTAATAAATCCGGGTCTGGTCGATTCTCCCCCAATATCAATAATATCTGCACCATCCTGCACCATTTGCACAGCCCGTTCCACCGCTTGATTCACGTGATGATACTTCCCTCCATCAGAAAAGGAATCAGGCGTAATATTTAATATCCCCATAATTAGTGTCTTCTTGCTGTAGTCCAATGAATAAGGACCACATTGAATAATTGTAGACATGAATATTTTACCTCCCTTTACCACTCATTCCTGCTCCACAAGTACCTGCTAAGGTTCTTATATCGCTTCTGAAGATCTTGTAAGAAACTGCCGTTATTGCCTGGCATCTTGGTCCCATCAAATGAATAAATCGGAACAACCTCCTGGATGGAATTCGTAACAAAAACCTCATCTGCTTTTTTGGCTTGATCCACATGATAGAAGCCTTCCTCAACGGTTATCCCATTCTTTTCGGCTAACCTCATAATTAATTTTCTTGTCACTCCATTTAAGATGCCTGTTTCAATAGCAGGAGTGTACAGCACATCCTCTTTTAGCCAAAATAAATTTGAGACAATCCCCTCTGCCAAATACCCTTCTTTTGTTAGAAAGATTCCCTCACAATCAGGCATATCCCCTATTTCCCTCTTTGCTAAAATATTATTTAAATAATGGTGTGACTTTAAGCGCTCTACACCTTCAGGAGTATTCCGATTCAGGGTTAATATTACAGCCTTTTTTTCCTGTCCGCTCATTGATAGAGGCAGAGGCTTCGCAAAGATAATCAGATTGGGGTGAAGATAAGGATCTGGCTGCAGTCCGATTTCTCCTGCCCCTGCGGATACATTCATACGAATATAAGCATCAGTTAAATGGTTTTTCGCTAAAAGCAGGCGAAGCGCACACAATATTTCATCCCTAGAATAAGAAATTTTCACATTTAACACTTCTAGACTATTATTCAGACGTTCCAGATGATCATCCAATAAAAAAGGATGTCCACTATAAACTCTGAATGTTTCAAATAGCCCCATACCGTATAAGTATCCATGGTCAAACGGTGAGATAACAGCCTCTTCCTTCCGGACAATTTCGCCATTCATATAGATAAACATTGCTTAATCACTCCTTAATCTCTTCCACTTTCGAATAATAACTCAGGAAGTTCTTAAGCAAATCCATTCCCGCTGTTGTCATGATCGATTCCGGATGAAACTGAACACCTTCTACCGGCAGCTCTTTATGGCGAATGGCCATGATTTCACCTTCAGCCGTCCATGCAGATACTTCGAAACAGGAAGGCAGCGTTTCCTTCTTGACAATTAAGGAATGATATCTTGTTGCCGGGAAAGGATTAGGCAAGCCACGGAAGATCGTCCTTCCATCATGATGCATTTCAGAGGTCTTTCCATGCATCAGCCGCTCTGCCTGAACAACTTCCCCACCAAAGACTTGGGCAATAGATTGGTGCCCAAGGCAAACCCCGAAGATTGGAATATGGCCAGCAAATGCCTGGATTGCTTCTAAACTCATTCCTGCTTCATTCGGACTGCAAGGCCCAGGAGATACCATTAAAAATCTTGGGTTTAATTCACGAATTTCATCAATCGATGTTTCATCATTTCTTTTAACAACTAATTCTTCTCCCAGCTCACCTAAGTACTGAACGAGATTATATGTGAATGAATCATAGTTATCAATCATGAATATCACAATTAATCACCTGCTTCCTGTTCTGTCATTTCTTTTGCTTTCCATAGAGCAATTGCCTTTTTTAATGACTCTTTATACTCATTTTTCGGATTTGAGTCAATAACCACACCCGCACCCGCCTGAACATGTGCGAACCCATCTTTCACAAGCATTGTTCGAATAATAATATTCAGCTCAAGATCCCCATTAAAATTAATCCACCCGAATGAACCTGTATACGGCCCTCTCCGTACTGGTTCTAGCTCCTCGATAATTTCCATTGTTCTAATCTTCGGTGCACCTGTAATCGTTCCTCCAGGGAACACAGCATCAATTAAATCAAACCCATCTTTCCCATCATCTAGTTCTCCTCTTACATTTGAGACTATATGCATGACATGAGAGTACTTTTCGATAACCATAAACTCATCTACTTGAACTGATCCATATTTACAAACACGGCCAAGATCGTTTCTTTCTAAATCAACGAGCATCACATGCTCTGCCCGTTCCTTTTCATTTTCAATTAACTCATTTGCCAGTTCGAGATCTTCTGATTCATCTCTTCCGCGAGACCTTGTTCCTGCAATCGGCCGGGTGCTAACCTCTCTGCCTTTCTTCTTAATCAATAATTCAGGCGAAGCACTAACAAGCTGATACTCTGGAGTATGGATATACCCCATATATGGAGAGGGATTTAATACTCTCAGCTGTTCGTAAACATCCATTGCCGGAAGGGAAATTGGCTGGCTTTGACGGACAGATAAATTCACCTGGAAAACATCGCCCTGCGAAATATAATTCTGTACGCGCTGAACAGCCTGAATAAACACCTCTTCACTCATTGAAAATTCTTTTTGACTGTTTATTTCAGCTGTCCTTTTCGATTTTGGAAGAGAAAATTCCGCCATCCAATGCCTCTTCCATTCTTCTGCTCTATCTTCTAGCTTTTCCTTATCATCAGACTCATCATATAGACACATGAGCCACAAAACTTCAGCTTTATGATCAAACACAAACCATTCCTTAAAAACTAAAAAGTGAATATCTGGTATTTGCAGATCATCTTTTGCTGCTTCCGGCAGCTTTTCAATATAACGGCCATAATCATAGCTAATTAAACCGATGGCGCCACCTTGGAAATCGGGGAACTCCTCATACCTTTCTGTTTCATATTGACTGAGCCACTCTTTAAGCAAATGAAGTGGATTTCCCTCAAGCGTTTGTTTTCCGGTTTTATGTATAACTTCTAATCTTGAATTTTTCCCGATTAAAACAGTTTCTGGGTCAAAAGCTGCAATGCTGTAGCGTCCGCCGCGCCCGCTTTCCAATAAGATATGATGTTCTTTTCCTGCTGCAATTTGACGATATTGCTGAAATAGACGACGATAAGTATAAGGAATTTGTTTGGCATGTATATGATATTTTTTCATCGAAGGTCACCCCCATGTATTCTCTTTTTTCATCATACATGAAGAAGGCTCGTCTTTCATTTTAATTTAAAAAATTACAAAAAAAAGCAACCGCCGCTTGTGACAGTTGCTTTTGCTAATTATTCCGTTTCAAATTGGTACAATGGAGTGCTTAAATAACGTTCTCCATTACTTGGCAGAATCGCAAGCACTTTCCTGCCCTTTCCAAGCTCTTTCGCAATCTTTAACGCAGCAAAAATGGCTGCTCCTGATGAAATGCCTCCTAGAATTCCTTCTTCTTTTGCCGCACGGCGAGCATACTCAAATGCCTCATCATTCGTCACTTGAATTACTTCATCATAGATTTCTGTATTAAGAATATCGGGAACAAATCCAGCACCAATTCCTTGAATTTTGTGCGGACCTGGCTTTCCTCCTGATAAAACTGGAGAGTCAGTTGGTTCTACTGCATAAATTTTGACATTCTCATATTTCTCACGAAGAACTTCTCCAGCCCCAGTTATTGTTCCACCAGTTCCAATTCCTGATATAAATGCATCCAGCTGATCACCCATTTGTTCAGTGATTTCCTTCCCAGTTGTTTTCCGGTGAATTTCTGGGTTAGATAAATTTTGAAACTGCTGAGGCATGAAGTAGCCGTGTTCATTTGCAAGCTCTCCCGCTTTACGAATTGCTCCATTCATTCCTTCCACTCCAGGAGTTAAAACAAGCTCTGCCCCATAAGCACGAAGAAGGTTGCGCCGTTCCATACTCATTGTATCAGGCATAACTAATACCGCCTTATACCCTTTCGCTGCAGCAATCATCGCCAGACCAATTCCTGTATTCCCGCTCGTCGGCTCAATGATGGTTGCTCCTTTTTTTAATTCTCCGCTTTCTTCCGCTGCTTCAATCATTGCTAAAGCAATACGGTCCTTCACACTGCTCCCGGGATTCATATATTCTAGCTTAACAAACACCTCTGCACTATTCTCATCAACGATGCGATTCAGTTTCACAATTGGAGTCTGGCCTACTAATTCTGCAATTGAATTTGCAACACGTACCACTTGCCCCACCTCTTATTCCGAGTATTTTTATTGGTTTAATTAAAAGTTACCAAGTAAAGCCTATAAAGTCAATTGTTTTGTATCGAAAAATTCAATTTTCAATTAAATTTCATACTTTTGCCTAATCTTCATTAACCTACCCCTAAAACTCAGAAAAAAACACGGACTTGGTCCGTGTTTCATACCTAGTTAGCTTCAAGGTCCCCGTAAAACCATTCAATATCTGTTTCATTCCATAATGGCTTCGCAGAGACAGGGATCTCCATTTGTTCTAAAGCAATTTGCCTTCTAATTTGATCTTTTACATCCTTATATTTATATTCCTTGCCTTTAACAGCTTCATGGAGCATAACAATTGCATAGCTATTCTCAAGCTTTATTGGTTTATTACTCCATTTACCTGGCTTTAGCTTTTTAATTATTTGAAGAAAATCCTTTGAGTAGCGATCGCTGTCTTCATTTACATATCCAGCATCTCCTCCAAGATTTGCCGTAAACTCATCAATTGAACGTTCCATTGCCAGCACAGCAAAACTAGACCCTTGCTCCAATTCCTTCAGCGTTTGTTCTGCTTCTTTTTTTGTTTGGACAACAATTTTAGAAATATGATAGGAGTCAGGCAAATGAAACTGGTTTTTATTCTGCTCGAAATAACTCTTCATTTCTTTTTCTGATACTTTTACATCCTTTGTTAAGATTTCCTCAAGCATCAGGCTGCTTTTAATTTGCTCACGCATTTTTTCTTCATCTGATGACTGGTAACCGCCAGATGAGCCATACATTGTTTTAATAACCATGAGTTCCCGTTCAACTGCTTGATCGGAAATTTTTATTCCGTACTTCTTCCCAGCAGTTTCAATAATTTTCTGGTCAACTAGCTCACTCAGTATTTCTTTTCCATATCTTGACTCCATTTCATTCAGCCAATCCTGCCGTGTGATCTTTTCCTTTCCTACCTTTGCCACAACCTCAGTATTTCCTGTACTCCCTTTAGAAATGAAAAAGGCTACGGTCAAGCAATTTAGCAAAATGAGTCCGGCTATTATAATCCAAATTTTCTCTCTCTTCAACCTCTCCCTCTTCACCTTGGCCTCCCCCTAAAATTTCTCCATTTACTTCGCTTCTTGCTTTAATTCTTCTAATTCTTCTTTTGAATAATGGTACACTTCATTACAGAAATGGCATTGTGCCTCTGCTTTGCCGTCTGTTTCAATCATATCCTGGATTTCCTCTTTTCCAAGACTAATAATTGCATCTGAAAACCTTTCCTTTGAGCAGGTACATGTGAAACTTACAGGTAATTTTTCAAGCACCTTCACATTTTCCTTCCCTAATAGCTCACTTAATAATTCCTCTGGCGAAAGTCCTTGCTGGATGAGTTTAGAAACAGGAGGAATCTGTTTTAAACGATTTTCAATATCTGTAATTGTTTCTTCATCTGTTCCAGGCATAAGCTGCAAAATAAATCCACCTGCAGCAAGAATGGTATTGTCAGGATTAACAAGCACTCCTACACCAACAGAAGATGGCGTTTGTTCAGAAGTGACGAAGTAATAGGTGAAATCTTCTCCTAATTCACCTGATACAATTGGAACCTGACCTGTAAAATTCTCCCTCATTCCGATATCTTTAACAACAGTTAATGTTCCGGTTGTCCCAACTGCACGGCGTACATCGAGTTTCCCTTGTTCATTTAAATCAAAATGGGTTTGCGGATTCGTTACATATCCCCTTACTTCCCCTTTTGAATTACTAACAACTAAGATAGGACCAAGCGGACCCCCGCCATCAATTTTAATGGTGATATTTTCTTCGCCTTTCAACATAGCACCCATCATCACACCAGCTGACATGGATCTCCCTAAAGCGGCAGAAGCTGTTGGCCATGTTTGATGACGGCGCTGAGCCTCACCAACTGTTTCTGTCGTCCGAACCGCATACGCCCGGACTTGCCCATTATATGCAAGTGCTTTAATTAAGTAATCGTTCATTTGTAAACCCCTTTCAACCCCTGTGTTCATTATTTTAATGTGTCCATATTACGCTTATAAATAATTTGAAGGCCTTTTAATGTTAAAAATGGATCAACTATATCAATTATTGTTGATTCCTTTGCAATTAAGCTCGCTAATCCACCGGTTGCAATAACGGTAGGATTTCCTTTTGCTTGATCCTTCATTCTCTTAACAATTCCTTCTACTTGACCTACATAACCAAATAAGATTCCAGCTTGCATCGCTGCCACCGTATTCTTCCCAATAATATCATCTGGCCTCGCAATTTCAATTCTTGGCAGCTTGGCAGCTC
The DNA here is from genome assembly GCF_001439605.1 of Cytobacillus praedii. GTDB lineage: Bacteria > Bacillota > Bacilli > Bacillales > Cytobacillaceae > Cytobacillus > Cytobacillus praedii. The sequence goes on along the minus strand of NZ_LMBX01000029.1, from coordinate 45,675 downwards.
TTGAATACAATGCCTCAGTTGAAATACCAATTCCCGGGGCAATCGCACCGCCCATATATTGTTTATGCTCATTGACATAGCAATAGGTAGTCGCTGTTCCAAAATCAACAATGATAAGCGGACTGCCATAGTCATGGATGGCAGCAATTGCATTTACTATGCGGTCTGCCCCAACTTCCCTAGGATTTTCATATTTAATATTTAACCCTGTTTTCATACCAGGGCCAACGATAAGCGGTTTTATATGAAAGTATTTATGACACATTCTTTCAAGTGCATTCATTATCGGTGGGACAACTGAAGAAATAATAATTCCATCTATATCAGCAAATTTCAACTCTACATGGTCAAATAGCGACTTAATTAGCATGCCATATTCATCTTCTGTTTTATTTCGGTTCGTTTCAATTCTCCAATGGTATTTCAGAATATCTCCGTCATATACACCTAGAACCATATTTGTATTCCCTATATCAAATACGAATATCAATCTTCTCACCACTTTTTTTATAGTTAAATTCGACAATGTTTTCACTGAACACATCATATCATAACTCGGTTAGCAACGTGTAATCGGAATTAACTTGAAGTGAATTTCTTAAAAAAATTGTGCATGCGCCTTGATTAGCCTAAGGCGCAGCACAACATGAGCCTCATTAAAATCTTAGCCTTATCCTTCGCCTTCCTGAAGGAGCGGATTGTGATCTCGACGTCGACGTAGGAGTGACGTCGTCCCGCATTGTCAACTCTGTACAAACTGTACGTCAGGGGTAGGCGCTCCTCCCTATAATCCACTGCTTATATTTGTGCGATATAACGCATCAGAACCTTCCTAATGGAGCAGGATGCAGACCAACTCGTAACACTATTCACAACATTCGACTATATAGTTTCCTAAACCGCAAAAAAAGCGCTCCAGTAAGAGCGCTTTTCCAATTATTCTTTACGGTCGTCCTTCGTTTCTTGCTGAGTTTCTTCTGCAGAAGGAGCTGAATCTTCTTTTGCCTCTGTCGTTTTTTCAGGAAGTTCTTCTTTATTCACGTTTATGTTCACCTTAACGTCTCCAGAAGTATTATCATCTGATTTGACAGAACGATCAGGTAATGTGCCATGATCAATTAAATGTTTAATTTGTTCTGCGTCAAGCGTTTCTACTTCTAGCAGCGTGTTAGCAATTAAATCTAGTTTTTCGCGATTTTCAGTAAGGACCTTTTTCGCCTTTGCATAACAATCCTTAATAATACGCTGAATTTCTAAATCAATCTCATAAGCAATTGCATCTGAATAATTCTGATCATTATTGAAATCTCTTCCTAAGAAGACTTGACCGCCTTGGGATTGACCAAATTGTAATGGACCAAGCTTGTCACTCATTCCAAACTCTGTAACCATTCTTCTTGCGATACCTGTAGCACGCTGGAAGTCATTATGGGCGCCGGTGCTTACTTCACCGAACACAATCTCCTCGGCTACACGTCCGCCTAGCAAACCGACAATCTTATCAAGAAGCTCTGGTTTTGTCATAAAGAAGCGATCTTCTTTAGGGAGCATAACAGCATATCCGCCGGCTTGCCCACGAGGGACAATCGTTACTTTATGAACCATTTCCGCTTCTTCAAGGACTACACCAATCACCGTATGACCCGCCTCATGGAAGGCAACGATGTTTCTTTCCTTTTTAGAAATAACACGGCTTTTCTTCGCAGGACCAGCAATTACACGGTCAGTTGCTTCATCAATATCAGTCATATCAATTTTCTTCTTATCCCGACGGGCTGCAACAAGAGCTGCTTCATTCAATAAGTTCTCTAAATCAGCACCTGAGAACCCAGGGGTACGCTGTGCAATGGCTTTCAGATTAATACCCTCATCTAACGGCTTATTGCGTGCATGTACTTTAAGAACTGCTTCACGTCCAATAACATCTGGACGATCAACTGTAATCTGACGGTCAAAACGTCCTGGACGCAGCAATGCAGGGTCTAGAATATCTGGGCGGTTTGTCGCAGCCACGATTATAATTCCTTCATTGGCGCCAAAGCCATCCATTTCAACAAGCAATTGGTTAAGCGTTTGTTCACGTTCATCGTGTCCCCCACCTAATCCAGCGCCACGCTGGCGTCCAACTGCATCAATTTCATCAATAAATATAATACATGGTGCATTTTTCTTAGCATTTTCAAATAAATCACGCACACGTGATGCACCAACACCAACAAACATTTCAACGAAGTCAGAACCACTAATAGAGAAGAATGGGACACCAGCTTCACCAGCTGCAGCTCGCGCAAGCAACGTTTTACCTGTACCTGGAGGTCCTACTAAAAGAACACCTTTCGGAATTCTGGCTCCTAGTTCCGCAAACTTTCTAGGGTCTTTCAAAAATTCAACGACTTCAACAAGCTCTTGCTTTTCTTCATCCGCTCCAGCTACATCCTTAAAGCGAACTTTCTTTTTACTGTCATCATAAAGCTTTGCCTTGCTTTTACCAAAGTTCATCACACGGCTTCCTCCGCCTTGTGCTTGGTTTAGTAAGAAGAAGAACAAAATAAAAATAATGATGAAAGGGATAATTGAAGTGAAGAATGTAACCCAGCCGCTTGTTTCCTTAGCTGGCTGAAAATCCACCTCAGCATTTTGTGCAGCAAGTGCATCAATTCGATCAAGGATCTTATCACTGTTTACAACATAAGTAACAAAATACTTGCCTTCTTCATAGCCCTCAAGCTGACCTTTTACTTCAAATACGCCTCTCTCAGGCTGCATCGTAATGGATTTAATGTCACCATTTTCCAAATGAGTAACAAATTCATCATAAGAGACTTGCTTCGTTGGCTCATTGTTCCCATTAAAGAAACTAACGACGCCGATAATTACCAAAAATATCAATAAATAAAAGATGGTATTCCGGAAGATCCGATTCATCCTTTACCTCCTCCCACGGTAAACAAACTATAATGTATAGTATCATAGAAAAACGTGCCAATACAAGGATTTGCACTTGACAAAAGTGGTTCACTTCTTCATGTAGAAAGGATCATTCTTGGATGTTTCCTCTTAGAATTATTGACTTAATTATTATCACTATATACTTCAGGCTTTAGCACACCAATATATGGAAGGTTTCGATACTTCTCAGCATAATCAAGACCATACCCAACAACAAACTCATCAGGAACGATAAATCCAACATAATCGGCTTTAATATCTGCCTTACGTCCAGTTGGTTTGTCCAGCAGCGTTACAATTTTGATGGATTTTGCCTTGCGATAGCGGAATAATTCAACTAAATAACTTAAAGTCAAACCACTATCGATGATATCTTCAATGATCAAGATATCTCTTCCTTCAACAGATGTGTCAAGATCTTTAACAATTTTAACTTCCCCAGATGAAACAGTTGACTTGCCATAACTTGAAACGTCCATAAAATCCATTTCAAGATACGTATCGATACGTTTTAACAAATCTCCCATAAAAGGCATAGCACCTTTTAAAACACCAATCGCAAGAGGAAAGCTGTCTTTATACGCCTCTGTTAGTTCTCCAGCCAGCGCCTTAATTTTTTCTTGAATTTCTTCTTCTGTTATTAAAATTTTTTCGATATCATTTTTCATTATTAGCGTGCCTCCTAGAAGAATCATTGCCTTATGTAAGTTAAAAGAATAAAGTTAGCATTCGACTGCTGCCCTGTTGAAGAACGGGATTTTTTTAATCCTGGCACCCACAAGATTTGGCCGTTGCTGTCTGTAACAATTGGCCAAGAATTTCTTTCTTGCAAAGGCACTTTATTATCGATAAAAATATCTTTTACCTTCTTCGACCCTTGCATTCCTTTCAATGACATACGGTCTCCATCTTTCCTCGTTCGAATAACAAGAGGAAGCAAAGAATCGTCCCGCTGCAAAAGAAGGGAATTTGCTTGAATAGAACCTTCAGGACAGTTTGTGAATTCAAGAATTATACAGCTGCCATTGGGTAATTCGAATTTTCCAGGTTCTTTCATTTCAAAACGATAGGATTGTATTGGTTGAAGACGAAAAAGGAATTGACATTTCTCGTATGAACGCACAACTTTCAAACCGTTTGGGAAATGAAGTGTTCCAGATGGGTGGGGACTGCTCATTAATGCAAAAACATTCTCAATATGTAAGGCAGATAAAGATGTAGGTTTTTCCTTATAAAGATAGTTTAATATTAGTTGAATCCCTCTTCTTTGTAAAGGCATTGGCATTTCTTGAAATTCTATAATATTTATTATTATTTCCCTAGTTGTCTTCTTTTCCATTACTTTATTCATTTTTTGGATCGTTAATTCCTGCAAAAAAGCTTCATCACTTTGAATTTCTTCGCTAAATCGCTGAAAATGAACATGAACATGAGGGTTTTCCTTTTTTAAAAAGGGCATGACTTCCTTCCGAAAGCGATTGCGGCTGTAAAGTCCCTTTTCATTACTAGGATCTCGGCGCGGATCAAGATGATTGATTTCGCAATATTCTTCAATTTCCAATCGATTCAAGCATAGAAAGGGCCGAAGAATATACCCATTTCCAAACGGCCTGCTAAAAGCAATCCCCGCTCTAGCATCTCCTGAGCTTCCTCTAGTTAACCGCATTAGAATTGTTTCGACCTGATCATCTCCATGGTGACCAAGGGCAAGATAGTCTGAATGATGCTTCTCCATCATTTGTTCATAAAACTGATATCTGCATTCTCTAGATGCAGCCTGAGTGCTTTTGCCTGTCTCTTCAATATAGTTAGGAACATCCATTCTCGTCATTTCAAAGGGTATATTTCTTTCCCTGCAAAATCGCTGAACAAATTGTGCTTCAGCAAAAGACTCTTCCCCTCTAAACATATGATCAACATGGGCAGCAACAATAGAAAGATTGAATGACTGCTTCTTTTCCCACAAATAATGGAGAAGGGCAAGTGAGTCAGGTCCACCTGACACTCCAATTAAAATTTTCTTATTATTTAGGTCTAATCCTTTTCGCTGTAAAAAAGCTTTAACCTTGGCATCCAGCATATGCTTCTTCCTTATCATAAAAATATAATATCTAAATATGTTCTCCTTGAAGCATAGCATATATGACTTGGGTGAAACTAATCATTTAATTTTTTATGTTAATTGACCATAAATATAGAACATATAGAGAAGAGAAATAATAATAAAAATTAAGGCGGTTTCAAAAAGACCTCTTTTTTTCTTTTTCTTAGTATACGTTTGCCTGCTTACACTTTTATTCGATTGTCTTGTTTGAGTCTGTCTTCTCTTAGGATCGCGCGTTTTATGATCTGGCTGGGGCTGATTGAACTGCAGCATCGTCGTCCTCATTTCCTTCGCACTTGAAAAGTTCCCTTTTAAAGCTTGCAGTAAGGTGCTTTCATATTTTTTGAGCTCATCTTTTCCCTTAATCATGGCCTCCAGCTGTTTAAGATCACCAGAGGTTTTATTGAACCGCTTTGGATAAGAGATATTAATAAGAATCATGGCGACAGCAAAAAGATCGTAGCTCGGATCAGCCTTCCTTGATCCAAGGCCCCAATATCCCCTATCAAAGAATTCTGTGAACTCCTTTATTGCCCTTCCTTGAATGGTCGTTCCCCCGACATCAATACAGCGTATTCGGGCAGGCGGCCCTGTTACGATCAAATTATCAGGCTTCAGATCCCCAAACACCCAGCCATTTTTATGAAGTGTATGCAAATCGTTTAAAAGCTGTAATATAAGCACCTCTGTCCATACTTGCCCGTTTTGCTGAATAAAGGTTAATAAATCTGGCCCTTGGATATATTCCATTACATAAAAGGAGATTTGCCCTCCCCTTTGCTGCCAGTCATCAACATCAAGCAAAGAAGGCCCGAGGGCAGACCCTTGGACCTTTGCAAAGGATTTTAGAACATTCACTTCACTCGTAACGGACATTCCATTATCGCTCATTTTCAGCGCAACCGTCTGATTGCGAAATTGTGCTAAATAGACAATGCCATTGGCCCCAAATCCTAATTCCTTTATAATTTTATATTGATTATGGTGCCACTTTCCCTCTATTAGTGTTCCTGGCTTTACATTAAACTGATTCTTCAAAGAATGATTCATCATCACGAGAGAACAGACTCCTTAATGATCGTTTTTTCTTAAAATAAGTTAATGCCTCACGAATAGCGGGACCAGTTGGGGTGATTCCGCCAGTTGTTAATTTACCAAATATACTTGTGAGCGAACCAAGATTCGGTGTCCAATCCAAAACCTTTTCGACTTCTTTCCTTCTGGCTGGAAAAACAAACACGCTAAAATGATTATCACCTGAACGGGCATTTAAACTTAATGATAGATCCAGCAAGGCTTCTTTTACAGTTGGAAGCTTCTCTTTCATACTCGCACTCATATCCACTAGTATGAGTACTTCCAGCTCAACGGTTTCACCAAGCTCATCTACAACCTCCATCACTTCTCCCCTTTGATCTGGCGGGAGGTCCTCCACTTTTTTGTTGCCACCTAGAATTTGCTGCAGCTCCCGATTAACAACTCCCTGCAACGTTTGTGTCATTGCCTTTCTCGTAACCATTTGAACGGTTTGTGATAGTTGCTTTGCATAAACAACCTGACTAACGCCTCCGCCAGACATCGCGATACCCTCGATTTCATTCATTCCTTTTTCATCAATGATATCATGTTCCATCACACCGATAACATTCACCGTAATCCCTTGTTCTTTGGCTAACGCTGCCATTGCAATTGGATCCTCTCCTTGATTCGAGCAGCCGTCCGTAATTAATAAAATCTGCTTCAATGTTCCAGTTTTCATAAAACGCCCCTCCATTTTCAAAAAGGATAATGTTTTGCTTCTTTAAGTTAGACATCTGTCCAGCTCCAGCGCCTAGCCCCGACGTATAGAACGCACAAGTGTCGACTCGAGTCATAAGCCAAATCACTTCGAAAATCAGGATTTCCTACGTAATTCGTCTTGTGCTTGTCGGGGCTGAACACTAAGGAAAGCTTCCCTGAGTGATCTTCGCAGCAACAATTTGCCTCTTGATTGTTCCGAAGGCGCTTCCGCATTTCATTTCCATTTTCGACCGGTAAGAAGGGAAATATACATATATTATTAGCTATTAGGTTAAATTAACTAATTAGCCATTTTTCTAATTTTATGAACTGGAATGCTGGTCCACTTCGGTGTATTGTGCTTGACCTTTGCAACAATGACCGTCATATCATCTTCAATAAAGCCAGATCTTGAACGAATAACCTCTTCCATAATCAAATCGGCTACAGCCTGAGGGTCCTCCGTTTTCAATTCCATAATTTTTCTTTTCATCCATAAATCAAAATTTTCGACATGCTTTGGTCCCTCAAAGATGCCATCACTCATCATAATTAATAAATCCCCTGCTTTTAGCTGTTCACTGACAACGTCTACTTCAAACTCTTGGATAATTCCCATTGGAAGGTTACTAGCCTGTATTTTTATTACCTTGTCCCCTCTTTTAATAAAACTTGGTGTCGAACCAATCTTCAGAAATTCTGCGCCCGCATTTTGGAGGTCAATCATCGCTAAATCTAATGTTGAGAAAATCTCATCAGTTGTGCGCAGGGATAAAACAGAATTTACCGACTTAATTGCCACCTTTTCCTCTATCCCTGATTGCAAGATCTTTTGAAGCAGCTGAAGTGTCTCTTTACTCTCCACATGTGCCCGTTCTCCGTTCCCCATCCCATCACTAATAGCAATGGCATACTTTCCACAGCCCAGCTCCATCGTAGAATAACTGTCACCGGAAAGAAATCCCCCGTCCTTTGCTGCATGCGCAACCGCACTTTCAACGGTAAAGGCTTTAGACGAACGGAAAGTTACATGGCAGAAACCATTAGGAAAGGTTGAACAGTCCTCTGAACTGACAACAATGGATTCTCCGAGGATATCCGAAAGCATCGGCGCAATCAGTTTCTCACATTCTCTATGCCCGTTGCAGTAGGGAATAGTCATATCAATATCAACATTTCTCTGTTCCAGACTGTATATCTCCACTTGTTCAATTTGAATACCAAACTCTTGTAATGCTTCTAAAATAAGCTCTTCCTGTTTATGATGATTTTCTCTTTCCCTTTGAATTTCCTTTGCGAAATCACCCATCACCTCTGATACACCTAGTAATTGCTCAGCTACCAATCTTCTGCTTTCCTGTACCTGCTTCTTTAGCTTTTGATTCGCATGGTAAAAGGTTAATTCCTGCTGGATTGTATCTGTTACCTTCTTCGACCGCGTACAATGTTTTTCCCACTCTCGTGATAGCTTAGGCGATAAATCGCCATGATTATATTCCATTTCATTCATAATTTCTTTCATGTAGTCATATGTTGTATCAAAGTTTCTTGTCCAGCAATGATCCTTCTTAAAGCATGTTTGGCATGTTTTTTCGGTTACATTGCTTAGAAAATAATCTAACTCACGCGCTCCTTCATCCTCTTCCCATTCTGATGGCTTATCATAGGATGAAAAGCTTTTTGAAAGGGCTTGAAATACGTTTGAGAATTGTGCCACTCTTTGAGCTGTAACATCTCGCATTTTGCGCATATATTGCTGCTGTTCTGCAGCATGTTCAGTTGTGCCTGGAATATGTTTCGCTAACTTCGTTAATAACGCTTGAGGTGTAAAAATAAACAGGAAAATAGCTGCCGCTGTCTCTAAGAGAGTTTTATAGAGAGTGCCTCCTCCTTCACCATACATCCCTATTAAGAGAGTGGCTATCAAAAGACCTGCCGACACACCTATCTTTCTTCCGTCTTTTAATAGACCCCCTAGCAGACCAGCAAAAGCTAGCAAACTCATATGATAGAAACTTGTTATATTGGCAAGACTAAATATTAAGCCTGTTACAACGCCTACCGTAGAGCCTACTGTTGCACCGGCAACAAAGGCAAATAATACCACTAAATATCTTGACATAATATGCTCGATGGATAACCCATAAACAGTCCAGCCAATCGTTCCAGTCATGACGGTAGCCAGCATAATAATTAGGCAAACGATCTCCTCTATCTTTAACGATTGCTTTCGCTTGTTAACAGACAATAATGGGAGACTTTGAACAAAAATCAGTGTAAGGATAAAACCTAAGCTTGCTTCAACACCAGCCATCATTCCATCAAAAAGCGCAAGCTGCTTCGTTACTATAAAGGCTTCTAGTAGCTTTCCTGTAATGATTGTAAAAAACACAAAAAACGGCAATGCCTTTATCTCGTTAGTAAGCCATTTTTTTGCTATTCGATAGGCAAGCAAAAATAAAAAGCTAATCCCAAATGCAGATACAGCATGAGGGATGGATAAGGTTGCAGCTCCAGCGATCAATCCTATAAGAGCGATCGGTGCCTTTTCCTTTCTTAAAAAGTAAACAGCTGCGAAGAAAGGGAGGCTAAAAGGTGTTAGCTGGGCTAAAATCAGCGCTCTTCCAAGTAAAAAACCGATCAATAAAAGGAGATAGCCCTTTTTAAGAAAAATAGTCTCACACATCTGCTGAAATTTATTTAATCCTTTTGTAAACTCCCATTTAGGTTTAGTAAAATTCACTTCTCCAAGCGGTTGGACTACATTCCTTTCTACACTATTTGCCATTTAACTACACTCCCCACTTTTTATCGTTGCAAATCATTATAAGTTTGAAATGGAAAGAAGTTTGTCAAAATGGTGGACAAGGCTGTTTTTTTCGTTCGACTAATTTCACTGAAATACCTAATAAGTAAACAAAATGATCGAATGATTCACCCGCCTATTCCAATTTTTTAAATCTTTAAAGGCTTTTGAGGGGTGAAAAAACGAAATTGGCTGTTTCATTTGCCTTTATACTAAAAAGATTGACGAAATGATCGTTTTAGATGCGACATAATCCTATAAAAAATTCATTCATATGCTAGGGAAACGAATATAAACTATTTATATATCTAAACGCAGCGATTTTTGACAAAAAAAAGACAAGTCTATATTAGACTTGTCTTTAACCTATGGGAATAATAAACGATAAACCCTGCTATTTATAAATATATATCAATTAAGCAGCAAGTTACCCTCGTCTAGCGCCTCTTCCCCCACGCTTTGATTCAGTATTGCGTTTTAAAGATGATAAACGATCCTCACTATCCTTTAAGAAACGAGCCATTTTAGATTCAAAGTTTTCTCGGGAAGGACGATTATCATTTGATCTGCCTTGACGTGGACGTTGAGAATGTGAATGTCCCCTTGACTCTCTTCTGTCGCCTCTTTCAGGACGCTCTGTTCTTTCAGGCCGGTCTTTAGCTTTTTTAATGGATAAACCGATCTTTCCATCCTTTTCGACATTAATGACTTTAACCTCTACTTGGTCACCGACCTTAAGGTGTTCATTAATATCCTTAACATAATTGTCTGCAACTTCACTAATGTGTACCAGACCTGTTGAGCCTTCCGGTAACTCCACAAACGCTCCGAAATTTGTAATTCCTGTTACCTTACCCTGTAACTTGCTGCCCACTTCGATTGACATAAAAAGATATTGCCTCCTTGAGTTATATAAAAAAATCAAACTTACTATATATTATACAGAATATGAAAAAAGAGTTCAATACAAGGTCTAATTAGTTGATTTTCCCTTTTTGTCATCTTTTTCCTTATTATCAGGGATATTGAAAATGACTTCCCCATTTTCGGAAAGGAAATAATCCTTCCTTGCAAGCTTTGAGATGTATTCATCATCATTCAATTTCACGATTTCTTCTTCTAGCATCACTTCTTTTTTCTTTAGTAAGGCTAACTCTTGATCAAGTTTCTTTTTTTCTGCCCTTTTCTCATCCAGAACAGAGGATTGCGAAACGAGTGTAGAGATCATGAAAACAAAAAGGACAGCTGCACCTATAAAAAATACGGATAATCTTCTATAAAGACGTTTTCTTTTCATATTCACATTAATCTCAGCTACTTCTTGCTGTTTTGCATAGCTTGTCTGTATTTTGGCTACATTTCTTTTCTTGATGGCACCCACTTCGCACCCTCCCTTACTTTTTATTTTTATTCCACCTAGATATCCATCTAAGGAAGTAATTCTTTATTTGTTTAATAATTCCTGCCATTCTATTATAAATCTTATCGACTGTTTTTTTAATATGTTTCGGCAAAAGTTTCCAAATTAGCAAAAAAATCCACTTTACAGGCAGTAAAATGAGTTTCAATATTAATAATACTAGTTTTAATACTGCTTTTAACAGTGAAAAAAGACCCTTTCCTAATAAAATAAATAAAGAAATGATCGCAACAACTAATGCACGAATCGGTTTATAAATAACAAAATGAAATAATTTCAACAAAAAGCGGTAAAAATTGATGATCATTGTAATAAAGATTTCTAGCAAACGAAGGTAGATTCCCTTAAATAAACTCTGGTAGGCTGCAAATCCGCATAAAAGGGCAAGAAATACATACCCTCTTAGTTCCCCCTTATTAGCTAAAAACAAAATGTAAAAAATCGCCAGCCCTTGTACAATCCAAAAGAGGATATCGTTTATAAAGACGATTAGTCTGTTTCGCTCTGTCCGCTTTAAAAAACGATTATATGTATCAAGGGCAGCGCCAAAGACACAGCCCATGCCAACCATAGCTAGCATAGTGATAAATTGGGTTGATAATGTCATCGGAATAACTTGCTAAAGAACCCTTTAGCCTTATCTCCATGCTGATCATCCAGATAGACGAGATCAAAGATTTTTCCCTTAATCGAAACAACCCCTTTATCTACATCTAAATTCTTCATTTGCAGATTCTGGCCTTTTATCGCTAGAAAACCCATAACTGTATCTAACAGAAACTCTTCATTATCGAAGCTTTCAACCTGCTTAACTCCAGTAATATCTAACAGCCTTCTGCTTCGCATGATGACATCATGTTCCTGGACATTTGTCTTCGGTGTTGAATTTGTCTCGTAATATTGACTCATTCGTTCATCCCTCACATTCACAAAGTACAAGCTTTTTGTACATATTTATGAATGAATGAAATGAAATAGAACAACGAAATGCGGAGGGGGCTTGATCAGGGGCGACAAGCATAAGACAAATCGGCAGGAAGGTTGTTCTTTAACCTTCTTGACGAGTTGGCTTATGACCTCGAGACCCTAGCCACCGCAGCTGGACAATTCGAAATGCGGAGGTGCCTGCTTAGCCTTCCGATTCTACCTTCTCTTCTTTTATAATCGTATACATTTCTGGAGCATCTTCTTTTCTTGTTGTTTCCTGTATACGATCAATTTTCACAGTCACTAATTTTTGGCCGAAGCGAACAACTAATTCATCTCCAACCTTCACGGTTGTACTCGCTTTGGCCTGCTGTCCATTAACCGAAATACGCCCCTGATCAGACACCTCTTTCGCTAGCGTTCTTCTTTTAATTAACCGTGACACTTTTAAGAATTTATCTAATCTCATGACAACGCTCCTCTATTTATAGACCTTTTTCTTTTGCTTCATCCCAAAATTGGTCGAGATTCTCTAATTCGAACTCTTCGAATGGCTTTCCGCTTTTCTTTACCTTTTTTTCCACATATGAAAAGCGGCGTTTAAATTTTTGGTTTGTCTGGTATAATGCCTCTTCTGGATCAATATTGTAAAATCTAGCTATATTAACAAAGGCAAAGAGAATATCACCGAACTCATTTGACATTTTATCACTATTATTCTCTGCTTCTAATTCAAATTCGCGTATCTCCTCTTTTACTTTCTCCCAAGCTGGTCCTACTTCCTTCCAATCGAAGCCAACTTTTGCTACTTTCTTTTGAATTTCCGCAGCTGCCATTAAATTAGGAAGAGACTTTCCTACTTGATCAAGAATAGACTTATCTTCTATTCCCTTTTCTTCTTTTTTAATAGCCTGCCAATTCTTCAAAACATCTTCTTCGGTTTCTGCTGTTGTATGCCCAAATACATGCGGATGACGGCGAACCATTTTTTCGGATAACCTTTCAATGACATCATCTATAGTGAAAAAACCATCATCCTCCCCAATTTGTGCATGCAAGAGAACTTGAAGGAGGACATCACCAAGCTCTTCTATCATATGATCAATATCTTCTTCATTTATCGCCTCTATAAGTTCATATGCCTCTTCTATTAAATACCTTTTTAAAGATTCATGTGTTTGCTTTTTATCCCATGGACAGCCATCGGGCCCACGTAATTCAGCAATAATGTGACGCAGCTTTGAAAACTGTTTATATAAAATAGATTCATCATTGACTGGCGGGATATAAACAGAAGTTAAGTTATTTATTTCCATTTCCCGATCCAGTTCATACAATGGAACCTTTTGAATCCGTTCGGACTGGCTTCCTGCAGCAGTCACAATATATATTTCATAGTCATATGGGAGGATATCCATAAGTGTAAGCTTTACTTCTGAAGCAACAAATTGATCATACACCTGACCAATAATTAAATGCTGTTTCACTTCCATTTCATCCTTTTTCAGGCTTGTGCCATCAAGAAGCTGGAAACCATCAATGGGGTCAATTTTTAACGCTTGAAACAGGGAATCAAGGAAGCTTTGTCCACCGCCAACTTCTATGTCCACACCTCTTTCAGGTGCTTTTTCGAGTAAAAGCTGTACAGTTTGTTCAGCTACAAGAGGATGGCCAGGCACTGCATAAGTAATATCCCCCTTCGATAAAGCTTCATCAAGAAGGGAATAACAAATTTCCTCATATACCGCTTGAAATTGATCATGCTTTTCATAAACAGAATCAAAAGATGTAAACACCAATCCCTCTTTTTCCAGCTCATTCACAACTGGATGCTCCTTCGTACGCAAAAAAAGTGGTTCCGCTTTCTTTAATGCACGGTACACACCAAGTGGAAGCTGATCCAAATCTCCTGCTCCAAGCCCGAGTATACGAATTTTTTTCATCTGCATCTTCAACTCCTATTTCTTTTTTGGCAGAAAAAACAATAGCTTGCTTCCAAACGGCAGCATGGCAAGTTCCTCCTCTTTAAAGGTGCTCCCTTTTAAAACAATCCATAAATAGACTGCTGCTCCTACAATTACAGCACTTACAGATTGAAAGCTTGCAAACAGACGATCATGATTAAAGGCTGGGAAAAGACCCGTAACATATATATAAATCTTTAAAACGATCACCATGACAAGTGCAGCTGCACCTACAACAAAGGAAAAACGTATGCTTAAAATAGATGTTTTTAATAACACTCGAAGCCTGTATAACAATAAAGCCATGACCATACCTAATGTTAGACAGGATGCAAACGCTGCACCCATAGTATCAAACAACGGAACAAAGATCATATTCAAACCATATTTCACGCCAAACCCGCAAAGAATTACACAAGCAGGGAAAAGAAAATTGCCTAACCCCTGCAGAATAGCCGTTGTGGTAATGATTATGGACATAAATAAAATCAGCAAACATAATACCGCAAGGACCTCAGACCCCTCATTATTTTCAAACAGCATTTGATTAGTAGGTTTAATAATACTCCATAAGCCAAATGTAGCACCTACTCCAACGAACAAGCCAATTTGAAGAGCAAGGCGGATTTTATCATGCATATATCTCATTTGTTCTTTCAAATTTTCACTCGTAATCATCGGAACGAGAGTTAGAGACATGGAAGTTGCAACTACCGTCCCTAGCTGTATTAGCGGCTGTCCTCGGTCATAAATCCCCTTTAATTCCTTTGCCCCTTCACTAGTAAATCCGGAAGAAAGAAGAATGGAATATAAGTTCAATGAATCAGCCATTTGGATAAAAACGAGCAGCATGCTGCTTATACAAACAGCGAGGCCTTGAAATATAAGTGCACTTGCTATCTTCCTGCTCTCTATCCAATCCATTTTCTCAATTGAGAATAATGCCCGTCTTCTTCTATTCCAATAAAATGCTCCCAATAGGAGAATAGCTGTAATTCCACCGGTCACCGAACCTAGAACGGCCCCGCTTCCAACTATGTATAGGCTATATCCCTTTGTTGTCAGAATCCACGCTGTGAGTAAAATAGTTAGCACACGAACAAACTGTTCTCCAACCTGAGAAACTGCTGTCGGAACCATGTTGCCAGTTCCTTGGAAATACCCTCTAAGAACAGACACAATCGGAAAAATTAGAAACACAACTGAAATTATTCGCAGCAAACGCGCAAGACCTGGGTCACCCATCAATGCAGCAAGCCATTCTGCTCCCCAATAAAGGATTGAAAATCCAGAGAGACCAATTAGCATTAATATAAATGCAGAGATGGCAAATAAATGGTGGACTCCACTTCTCCCCTTCTTCACTGCCTGCTCTGCATGAAGCTTAGAGATAATAACAGGAAACCCACTCGTAGCTAATACTAGCGCAGCCCCATAGAAAGGATACACCTGCTGATAAATATAGAACCCAACATCTCCTACTATATTCTGAAACGGCACGCGATACATCGCACTTAATACTTTAGTAATCAAGGCAGCAATCGTTAAAATAAGCGCTCCTTTAAATAGATCTCGAGAATCCTTTTCGGGCCTCATAAGCCCAACTCCTCCCAAAACACATAGCAATAATTCAGAAGTATTATAACACAGAAATGTGGAGGCGACTGTTCAGCCCCGACTAGCATAAGACGAGCCGGGTAGAAGGTTGTTCTTTAACCTTCTGGCCGGATTGGCTTATGACCTCGAGGGGCTAGGAGCCGCAGCTAGACAACACAGAAATGTGGAGGCGACTGTTCAGCCCCGACAAGCTTAAGACGAACTGGCTGGAAGGTTTTTTTTACCTTCTAGCCAGTTTGGCTTAAGACCTCAAGGGGTTAGGAGCCGCAGCTAGACAACACAGAAATGCTGAGGTGACTGTTCAGCACCGACTAGCATAAGACAAGGCTGTCTAGCAAGGTTGTTCTTTTATCCCCGCTAGACAGATCGTCTCAGCTTTAATTGCTGAGCCTGTCTGAAAAAAGAAAAAAGGCAGCATTTCGCTACCCCTTTTTCAAAAATATTCTTTTGCAAATTCTTGCGTTAGGATTCTGGAGTATTTCTTAAGATTCCATTTGTCTTGCTAAGAAGCTCGCAGCGGTTTCTACTGCTTTCTGTTCTACATCACCTAAGGATCCTTCTTTTGCATAAATAATTACTGCACCAATTGGATCTCCATTTGCAATAATCGGACCAATTGTATAAGCGGTTAAATCCTCTGAATTTCCCTCAACCAAGGAGATATTACCTGACTGGTTCATAATAACCGAACTGCGTTCTTCCATGGTTTTCTCAACTAGTTCGCTAATACTTTTGTTTAAATATTCCTTCTTCGAACCGCCCGCAACAGCAATATACGTATCTCTGTCGCAAATTAATACTGGATTGCCAAGACTGTCATATAATGCTTCTGCATACTCCTTCGCAAAATCGCTAAGCTCACTGATTGGTGAATATTTCTTTAGAATCACTTCTCCATCACGATCTACAAAAATTTCGAGAGGATCCCCTTCACGAATACGCAATGTTCTGCGTATTTCCTTAGGAATAACCACACGACCTAAATCATCGATTCGACGAACAATACCAGTTGCCTTCATCTAATGTTGCCTCACTTTCATCTGATGATTTTGAAAAGCGTTTGCGCTAGACAGCAGTCTAACTTAAAACTCAGCTGCTTTTCCTTTAGCAATGCCTTAATTGGGAGAAAATGAATGCATCGCCATGTTTGAACTTAGTATCTTTCATCTGGAAAGTTATATACACGCTCAATTATTTTTTTCTCATGCAGGTGTGGCAATAACCAGAATTGGTTAAACATCACAGTAAGTTCTCTTTTTTAAATACCCTTATCCTAAGCAATTAAAACATTTTCTATGAAGTCGTCTGCTCCTCTTTTCTTGATCCATATAAGCCACGGACAACTTCAAAGGCAATATTCAACCAATCTCTTGTTTTCATTCCTTTAACATAAAGAACAGCCTTAAGCTTTTTCCCATCCATTCCAAGACCAACTGTACGTCCATATTTACTTGTTACTTCAAAGATCTTCTGACCATCAATTTGAGAACTTGCCTTTTCAGATAATAGAATTAAAACCTCATTCTTAGCTTGCTTAATCGTTTCGATACCAACCATTTCTCCATAAACCTTCATTTCAGTCATTTGGAATAAATAGGATACTTCATCCGGATACTCACCAAACCGATCTAGCATTTCTTCATTTAACTCCTCCAGATCTTCTAATGAAGAAGCGCCTCTAAATCGTTTATACATTTCAATCTTTTGATGACCGTCATGAATATAAGCATCAGGAAGATAGGCATCCACCTCAAGGTCCACTTCTGTTCGCTGTTTAATTTCCTCATTCATATTGCCTTTTCGATCTTCTATTGCTTCTTTTAACATTTGCGAGTATAAATCAAAACCAACTGAATCGATGAAGCCATGCTGTTCAGCACCTAGCAGATTTCCTGCTCCTCTAATCGATAAATCACGCATAGCAATCTTAAATCCAGACCCTAGCTCTGTAAATTCCTTAATAGCTTGAAGTCGTTTTTCTGCCACTTCTGTTAAAACTTTATCCTTACGATAGGTGAAATAGGCATAGGCTACCCGATTCGAACGGCCAACTCTTCCTCTAAGCTGATAAAGCTGGGAAAGTCCCATTTTATCAGCATCATGAACGATCAAGGTATTCACATTTGGAATATCAACACCCGTTTCAATAATTGTCGTGCTCACAAGAACATCCGATTCTCCCGCCAGAAAGCTCAGCATGACAGATTCCAGTTCATTTTCTGTCATTTTGCCGTGTGCATAGGTCACTTTCGCATCTGGTACAAGCATAGAAATTTCTTCCGCTTTTCTTTCAATATCCTCAACTCGGTTATAGAGAAAGTACACTTGGCCATCTCTCGCAAGTTCTCTTTCAATCGCTTCGCGGACAATCCCGCCATTATATTCCATGACGTATGTCTGAATCGGAAAACGATTTTCTGGTGGTGTCTCAATAACAGAAAGGTCACGCACACCCAGCATGGACATGTGAAGAGTCCTAGGAATTGGAGTTGCTGTAAGCGTTAATACATCCACATTCGTCTTCAGCTGTTTAATTTTTTCCTTATGCGTCACACCGAAGCGCTGCTCTTCATCGACAATTAATAGCCCTAAATCTCGGTAGGAAATATCCTTTGATAAAATCCTGTGCGTACCAACAACAACGTCAACTGCACCAGACTTCAGCCCTTTAATTGTTTCTGTTTGCTGCTTTCTTGATCGAAAACGGCTTAAGAGACCAATTTCAATCGGAAAGTCCTGAAACCTCTCCCTCATAGTTTCATAATGCTGCTGGGCAAGAATCGTTGTTGGAACAAGGATAGCCACTTGTTTTCCATCAGCAATTGCTTTAAAGGCTGCACGGATAGCCACCTCTGTTTTTCCATAACCGACATCTCCGCAAAGCAATCGGTCCATCGGCCGCTCTCTTTCCATATCCCGTTTTATCTCATGGATTGAACGGAGCTGGTCCTCTGTTTCTTGATAAGCAAATGCCGATTCAAATTCTCTTTGCATTTCTCCATCTGGACTAAAGGCATGTCCTTTCGAGGCTTCTCTTTCCGCATAAAGCTTAATTAGATCATCCGCAATATCTTGAACAGAGGATTCAACTTTCTTCTTAACCCGTTTCCAGTCATTCCCACCCAATTTATATATTTTTGGCTCTTTTGCCTCAGAGCCTACATATTTTTGAATTAGATCAATTTGCTCGACAGGAACATATAACTTATCACTGCCTTGATAGCGTATATGAAGATAGTCTTTATGAACACCATTAATTACCAGTGTTTCAATCCCTAAATATTTCCCGATTCCATGATTCACATGGACAACATAATCGCCAACTTTTAATTCCGAATAGCTTTTAATCCGTTCAGCATTTGATAGCTTTTGGCGACGAGGCTGTTTTTTGGTCCGTTTATTAAAAAGCTCTTCTTCCGTAATCACGGCAAGCTTTTGTATTGGCAATTCAAATCCCGTCTGAAGATTTCCTTCCACGATTTGAACCCTTCCAAGAAGGAGCGGCTGTTTCTCATCTATAAACAGCGTATCAATTTCATAATCTTCTAACACTCTTTGAAGCTTCCTTACCCGCTCTTCCCCAGGACCTACAAGAACAACCGTATAATTTGCCTTTTTCCATCGTTCCAGTTCGCCTTTTAACACATTCATCTGCCCGTGGAAATTCTGCATTTGCTTGCACGTTACATTAATAATATTTTCAGGACTCGTATTCGGGACATGTCTTAAAAACAAGGACATATATATAACAGGCTGTTTCTTCTTATTTAAAAACCCTCGTAAATTATGAGATATTTTCACATCATGAATAATTTGGCCTTCACTTAATAGACTCGTATACCATTCTGCTTCTTCCTTCTCCAATGAGTCATTCATCTCTTGGACACGACTAATTTCATCAATAACAATAAGACCATTCTCTGGAAGGTAGTCTACTAAACTATTTCTTTCCTCATATGCGAAGGAGAGATACTTGAATAGTTGATCAGGTTTATTGCCCATTTTTAATTGTTCTAACTCAAAACCAACATTCTGTGCTAACAGGGCCTTTGCCTTTTCATCTTTTATCTTTTTAAGGCTGGATCCTAATCCTTTTTCAAGCTTTTCAATGATTTTACTAAAATGATCAGCTTGTAAGGGATATTCGGTAGCAGGTCCGATTGTCACTTCTGATAGTTTCTCTTTTGAACGCTGATCCTCCAATGAAAAGGAACGAATCGAATCTACTTCCGTATCAAATAATTCAATCCGGATAGGGTCTGGTTCCGTTAAAGGATAAATATCAATTATTCCACCCCTAATACTAAATTCGCCCGGGGATGAAACCATTCCAACCCTTGTATATCCCATTTGAACAAATTGCAGGAATTGATCTTCTAAAAGTTCATCTCCTACTTTTAATGTTAATTGGCAAGCTTTCCATAGCGATGCGGGTGGAAGGATTTTTCTCAACCCTGCCATTGGGGCAATTAAAATTCCATTCCTACTATTGCTCCAATAGTTTAAAACTTCTATTCGCTGTGCCTTTAATTCTGGACTAGCAATGCTAATTTCTGCAGCGATCAATTCATTAGCTGGATATAAAAATACTTCCGATTCCCCAGCTAAATTAACAATATCCTCATATAATTTCTGTGCTTGAAGCAGGTTATGTGTAACAACAAGCATTGGCTTTCGTGTCTGTTCATAAACAGATGCTAGAAAAAGTGTACGAGCAGAACCGGATAAGCCAGATATTAGCTGCTCCCTCAGTCCTTCTTTTATGCCAGACAAGACGGACCTTACATCATCTTGCTGACTAATTATATGTTTTAGCCCTATCATGGCTACCCTCCAATCTGAAATGCGGAAGCGGCTTGGTCAGACCCGACTAGCATAAGACAAGATGGCTGGAAGGCTGGTCTTTAACCTTCTAGACAGGTTGGCTTATTACCCCAGCTAAGAGGGGTCAGGCGCTGGAGATAAACAGTTATCGAAAATCAAAATGCTAAACTTTGTATATCTGAAATGTCCAAGCTGCTTCTGCCTTCACCGACAATTCGCAATAATTAGAAATAGAAAAACGCTTTGGATGTTAGTCCAAAGCCTATTATTGAATCAAAAAATCATGTTCGTGATAATCCGGATTGCGCTCTAACAATTCATGACAATCCTCGCATATTGCCTTTACTTGAAGATCTCCTGAAAGATCATATGAGATCATTTCCTGACGTTCTGATTGATTTAATAGATGAAACCCTAGAGAGTCCGTGCTTATTGCTGTATTTTCAATTGTTCCTATCTTCACTCCACAATGACGGCAATGATAATGTATCGCCATGCATGTCCCTCCCTGCAAAACAGTTCAATACTATTAGTATGAACGCTATAAGAGGAACTTATTCAATGTAGCTAGACAATCCGACATGCGGAAGCACTTAATTTCAAGTTTGCTCTTCTTTGATGATTCTTAAATAAAAAGATATATTATTTTATGATACTAATAAAAAAATATGATGGATTACTGATTATATTCATTCATGATATGTAAAAACGGCTTGGACATCCAATCCTCACAGGCATTTGCGCATTTTAGAATAACCTCACCCAATATTTCCTGCTCTTCTTTCGAAAATCTTCCTAAAACATAGTCCGGAACCTTCATTCCGCTTGGGGGTCTGTCAATCCCTACTCTTATTCTGTTAAACTCTTGTGTTCCCAAATGAGCAATGGTTGACTTTATTCCATTATGACCGCCGGCACTGCCCTTTTGCCGCAATCTAATCTTCCCAACCGGCAAATCTAAATCATCATAAATAACAACAAGCTCTTCATCTTCTATTTGAAAATAGTCCATTAGAGCGGCAATAGATTCCCCTGATAAATTCATATAGGTAAGAGGCTTTAACAGGTATACTTTCTCTCCCTGTACATGGCCAACACCATAGATACCTTGAAACTTCGCCTGGTTTAACGGAATATTCAAACGATCGGAAAGTGCATCAATTACCTCAAATCCAATATTATGCCTTGTCTTT
Organism: Cytobacillus praedii; assembly: GCF_001439605.1. Lineage (GTDB taxonomy): Bacteria > Bacillota > Bacilli > Bacillales > Cytobacillaceae > Cytobacillus > Cytobacillus praedii. The sequence goes on along the minus strand of NZ_LMBX01000029.1, from coordinate 24,092 downwards.
TCATACTGCTTTCCGGGGTTTCCCAGTCCAACAATTAGTTTCATTTTCCCACCATCTTTATATATATTGCCTAAAAAGAAGGGGCTGACCAATAAATTCGGACCAGTCCCTTTCTTTCGGGCAAGGCATTATCCCTTTTAGCCTTTATTCCTCACTGCTTTTCGTTTCTCTGCCTTCCTCGTTATCAGGGGTTCCAGGCTCTTGTTCTTCGCCGCTATTAATTTCTGCTTCCTGTCTAGGAGGAAGGATGGAAGCAATCACTTCCTCAACCCCTTCATTTATTGCATAACCGCTGTTTGTTTGAATATCAGCAATTGTAAGTGTTTCATTTACTTGGAGATTTGAAACATCAATATCAATCGATTGAGGAATATTATCAGGCGTTGCTGTAACAGTAAGCTCATGCATAGATTGCTGCATCACACCGCCATCTTTAACTCCTGGTGCATCTCCAACAAGATTGATTTTCACATTTGCTGTTATTTCCTTCGACATATCCACAGCAAGAAAATCAACATGGATTACTTCATGTTTAATCGGGTCCGCCTGATAATCACTTAGTACTACATTATGTTTATTTCCGCCTAGATCTAATGAAATAACGCCATTTCTTCCTACTTTTCGGATGACCTTAGTAAAATCCGCTTCGCTCACATAAATAGACTTACTGTCCAACTTTGCTCCATAGACTACAGCTGGAATATTTCCATCACGGCGTATACGAGTTAAAGCAGATCCTCGAAATTCTTTTCTCTCCTGTGCTTGCAATACGGCTGTCATCATTTGATCCCCTTCCTCATTTGTAATGTAAGACACTCTATATAAAAAATGCCCTAAAATGAGGAAAACTAAACCTTCAAGTTCAAAATCATCGACACCAAAAGATGCAATAATAGCAGGCTTGCATTAATGCAAGCCTGCTGACTTTAGCTAAAGCATTATTAAATATTTTGAGTTCGAGAACTGTTTAGCACCAGCTCCTTGCGTCTATTGGACTTCCCTTCCCCTCCTACGATAAGTCAACATCGAATCGCTGTCGCTCTTCGTGTTTCCTTTATCTCGTCAGGAGCGGTCCAGTCTATACGACGCTAAACAAGGCAAGGCGCTTACACTTTTCTTTCTATTAATCGAAAAGCGTGCTTACAGACTCCTCTTCGTGAACACGAATAATTGCTTCTCCAATTAAAGGTGCAACAGATAGTTCAACAATTTTGTCGATTTTCTTTTCTTCTGGTAAAGCAATTGAATTTGTAACAACTAATTCTTTAATATTTGAATTCTGAATTCTTTCAATTGCTGGTCCTGATAATACTGGATGTGTACAACATGCATATACTTCAGATGCTCCATTTTCAATAAGCGCGTTGGCAGCCAAAGTAATCGTTCCAGCTGTATCGATGATATCATCAATTAAAATTGCTAGTTTCCCATCAATATTACCTACGATATTCATTACTTCAGCAACATTTGGCTTTGGACGGCGTTTATCAATGATAGCAATTGGAGCCTTTAGACGCTCAGCCATTTTACGTGCACGAGTAACTCCGCCATGGTCCGGAGATACAATGACAACATCTCCATCCATCGCCTTCTTCTTAAAGTACTCAGATAAAATAGGCACACCCATTAAGTGATCAATTGGGATATCAAAGAATCCTTGAATTTGCGGTGCATGTAAATCAAGTGTAATCACACGTGTTGCTCCAGCAGTTTCAAGAAGATTAGCTGCTAATTTAGCAGTAATTGGTTCACGTGCTCTCGCCTTTCGATCCTGACGCGCATATCCATAATACGGCATAACGATATTGATTGTCTTAGCTGAAGCGCGCTTTAAAGCATCGATCATAATTAAAAGTTCCATTAAGTGCTCATTTACAGGAGAGCTTGTTGATTGAATCACATATACATCACAGCCGCGAATACTCTCTTCAATGTTGATTTGAATTTCTCCATCGCTAAAACGCTGTACTGAGCACTTCCCTAATTCTACTCCAATTACACTTGCAATTTCTTGTGCTAGGTCACGGTTTGAGTTAAGACTAAAAACTTTTAAATTAGGATCCAAATATTGGTTAGACATGTTGAGCCTCCATCGCTTTATTTCTTTCTGTTCAGTTTTCCCACATAATTCTCTTTATTCACTTGACGCGCTCTCGCAATTGACAACGCTTCCCCTGGTACATCCTCTGTGATTGTAGAACCAGCAGCTACATAAGCGTTCTTGCCAATCGTTACAGGCGCTACAAGATTGGAATTGCAGCCAACAAAAACCCCATCCTCAATCTTTGTCAGAAATTTATTTTTCCCATCATAATTAACAGTGATTGTGCCACAGCCAATATTCACATCACGCCCAACCTCTGCATCACCAATATAGCTTAGATGCGAAGCCTTGCTTCCTTCACCAAAAACAGCCTTTTTCACTTCCACAAAGTTGCCAATCTTTACATGGCCGTGAATTTCTGATTTTGGACGAATATGGGCATAAGGACCAATTTGCACATCAATTCCTATTTGACTATCAAATGCGGCGGATTGACGTATGACGGTACGATCTCCTACTGTACAATCAGCAATTTCACTATGTGGACCAATCACACAATCAGAGCCGATCACCGTATTTCCAGAAAGGGTTGTTCCTGGGTGCAAGATTGTATCCATTCCAATTATAACATCTGGACCGATATATGTATTTAATGGGTCAATAATTGTTACACCATTTTTCATATGAAATTCATTTATCCGCTTCTTCATAAATTGCTCTGCTTCAGAAAGTGCTACACGGTCATTTACACCAAGTGTTTCTTCGAATTCATCCGTTTGATAAGCGGTAACGATTTCTTGATCATCTTTTAGAATTTCAATCACGTCAGGCAGATAGTATTCACCCTGTACATTATCATTGTTTACACGATTAAGAGCACTAAATAATGCCTTATTGTCAAAACAATAGGTTCCAGAATTAATTTCCTGAACTTCTCGCTCTGCTTCTGTTGCATCCTTGTGTTCAACAATTTTTTCTACATGCCCATTTTCATCACGAATAATACGGCCATATCCAGAAGGATCATCAGCTAATACCGTTAGGACTGTAGCTTTCGCTTTCATCTTTTCATGGTGGTTAAGAAGTGCCTCCATTGTTTCATGCTTGATCAACGGAGTATCACCGCATACAACAATCGTTACGCCTTCTTTTTCTCCTAGGATATCTTTTGCTTGCATTACGGCATGAGCTGTCCCCAGCTGCTCTTTCTGCAAGGCATATAATATACTGTCACCAAGCTGAGATTGAACCAGTTCTGCTCCATGGCCAATAATGGTAACCATTTTCTCTATATTAAGCTTTGAAACTTGGTCAACTACATGTTGTACCATTGGTTTACCGCAAACGGGATGAAGGACTTTATAAAGTTTTGATTTCATTCTTGTCCCTTGGCCCGCGGCTAATATAACCGCATAACGATTAGACATTAACGCAGCCTCCATTCCAAAATATATCTTTATCACGTCAAAAGCCATCGTAATTATATCCTTTTTATCCATTAAAAATATATCTTAATTAGCCATCTATTTCAAGGAATGAAAAAAACTACTTATATTTGTCAATTTAATGAACATTTTTTATCAGATAAGGTTTAGATGGAAACAAAAGGGGGGAATGATAGAAGAGTGGAATGAAAATAAAAAGAGCCATACTATGGAAGTAGGCCCTTGATGTTTATTTGTTTAGGAAGCTCCAGCTTCTTCGAACTCAACTTCTAATTCACCTAAACGGTGGTATTCTGATAATACAGCTTCCTGAATTTTGCCTCTAGTTCCGGAGTTAATCGGGTGAGCAATATCTCTAAATTCACCATCTGGAGTACGCTTGCTTGGCATCGCAACAAATAGACCGTTATTCCCATCAATCACTCGAATATCGTGAACAACAAATTCATGATCTAAAGTAATGGATGCAATAGCCCTCATCCGACCATCTGTATTAACACGGCGTAATCTTACGTCAGTTACTTCCATCCTGTTCACCACCTTTGCGAGAAGATACAAACCTAGTGTATAAATTCAACATAATTCTTGTTTCTCCTTCTTTAAGTTGAAAAAAATTTTCGAATTATTCAGTTGAAAGGGCAAGATGTCACATTTTACCTTATATTTCCTCATTCATTATGACTAGTTTCCTGTAATAATATACAAAAAAATTTTAATTTATAAATAATTCAGCCTACAATACCTTGTTACCTATAAATAAAAAGCAAGCTTATCAACTAATAAGCTTGCTTTTTATTTTTTATTTAACTAGGGCAATTACTTCAATTTCAACTAATGCATCCTTAGGAAGTCTGGCTACCTCTACACAGGATCGAGCTGGCTTATGTGTATGAAAATATTCCCCATACACTTCATTAATGGCTGCGAAGTCGTTCATGCTTTGAATAAACACAGTCGCCTTTACAACAGTATCCAGGGAAGCTCCTGCCTCTTCAAGTACTGCTTGGAGATTTTTAAATACTTGATGCGTTTGAGCCTTTACATCGCCTTCGATCATTACACCATCAGCTGTCAGTGGAATTTGCCCAGAACTATAAAATAAGTTATTTACAATCATTCCTTGAGAATAAGGACCAATTGCTGCTGGAGCCATGTTCGTTTGAATCGTTTTCATACTGATTTTCCCCCTTATAATGACCTTTTGAAATAATTTCCTTCACCTACATTGATTTTTTTCTCTTTTTCATCAACATCTGAAAGCCTAACTAGGGATAAATATTCATCTACGAGACGCTCTTCTGCTTTCTCTGCCTCAACTAACACAGCAATCCCGGCAACATATGCCTTAAACTCCTCCAGCATACTCACCATCCCATTTACCGTCCCGCCTGCCTTCATAAAATCATCAACAATCAAAACCCTTGAGCCTTCTTCAAGGCTTCTCTTAGAAAGCAGCATGGTTTGAATTCGTTTAGCAGAGCCTGAGACATAGTTGATGCTAACAGTTGAGCCTTCAGTCACCTTACTGTCTCTTCTAACAATGACAACAGGAACATTTAAATAATTTGCTACTGCATAGGCTAAAGGAATCCCCTTTGTAGCAACTGTCATAACCACGTCAATTTTTGTATCCGCAAAAGCTGAAGCAAATAAGCGGCCAGCTCGCTGCACAATGGTTGGGTCTCCTAATATATCTGTCATATATAAATACCCGCCAGGCAATAGTCTTTCAGGGCTAGCAATTAATTCGCAAAGCTCTTTAATAAATGATCTTGCCTCTTCATCCGACACCTTTACATGGAACCGTACCCCACCAGCAGCACCTGGCACTGTTTGCAAAGTACCAATCTGTCTTTGTTCAAAGGTTTCCTTAATAATAGCTAAATCTTCACTAATTGAGGATTTAGCTGATCCGTATCTCTCCGAAAAAAATGTTAAAGAAACTAATTGATGTGGATGTTCTAGTAAATAATTCGTCATGTCAATTAAACGTTCGCTTCGACGAAATTTCATCATAGGACCCCCAATAAATCCGAATATTTTATCGATAATATATCATTATTATCCGGATTTAATCAAGCATATGTCTTTCACCAAGCATTCTGACCGCAAAAACTTGATCGCAGAAACCTCTTAGTCCATTATAAATCCGTTGCATTCTAGAATCGTGATGAACAAGTCCAAATACAGTCGGTCCACTGCCGCTCATCAATACTGCATCCGCCCCGAAACGCTTCATTTGTTCTTTAATTTGTGCTACCTCCGGATGTAAGGAAAATGTTACATCTTCAAGAACATTGCCAACATGACCGCATACACCCTCATAATCTCCTTGTTCAATCGCTCGAATCATTTCTTTTGTTTGCGGATGTTGAATCCCATTTATATTTAGTCTTCGATACACATCTGCTGTTGAAACACCTATAAATGGCTTGGCCAATACGACCCAGCAAGTCGGTGCAGCAGGAAGCTTCGTAATTACTTCCCCGCGGCCTGTCGCAAGAGCTGTCCCGCCATATACACAGAAAGAGACGTCAGAACCAATCTCTGCTCCTATTTCAGCTAACTGGTCAACTGAAAGCCCAAGCTTCCAAAGCTTATTAAGCCCTCTTAGTACAGCAGCTGCATCACTGCTGCCGCCCGCAAGACCTGCTGCAACTGGGATAGTCTTTTCAATGGCAATCTCTACGCCACTTTTCACATGAAATCGTTCTTTTAAAAGGAGTGCAGCCTGGTAAGCCAGATTCCGCTGATCATCCGGTACAAATCGATTATGTGAGATAATTTTTATTTCATCTTGCTCTAATAAAGTTAATTCTAGGCGGTCCGCTAAATCAATTGTTGTCATGATCATTTCAACTTCATGATAGCCATCTTCCCGTTTATGTAAAACATCTAATGATAAATTGATCTTCGCTGGTGCCTTCACCAAAAGCTTCACATTTCCACCTACTTTATATATTTCAACGACTCCATTTTTTGTCCTATTTTACCACAAAACAGCAAAAGTAAGACCTCTGATCTGACTTTCGTCACAAATTATTTGTTTCACGGAATTTTCAAAATAAAAAACCAGGGCAGATAACCCCGGTTTCACACAGTGTTTTCAATTTAGTTAATAATAAAGCATGCTTAACAGTCATTAAAAGATTACTGGCTCTTCTGAAGACTTTGCTGGGCAATTTCGACAGCCCTTTTGACCATATTTCCTGCATCTCTGGCAGTTATGCCTCCCCATCCCTCTTTTTGGACAGTATCATAAAAGCCTAATTCCTTCGCGAGCTCCTCTTTAAATCCTTCTGACATAACTCCTCTTCTTCTGCCTATGATTAACATCCCCTTCCACACTGTGTATGTATAGTATGAGGCAAATTTCCTTTTTCATGAGAGATATAGGGTAGATGTTGACTTCACTCTAGGTTGCTCGCTTTCCGAGTGGTGAGCTTCCACTCACGGGATGTTGAATAAGCTACTGTGAATAGTCATCGCATGAAGGAAACGGGACAGCATTATCGAGAAGTCTCACACCTTCCTCTCCAGTCAACCAATCTTTTTTGCATTCACATCACGTGTCTAATTTTTTAAAAAACAAAATAAAAAAGCCGCTGATTTCTCAGCGACCCCATGTGAAGCAAAATCATCTATTAATTTAAAGCAACTTGTCCTGTTGTATCTTCATAGAATGTAATTTGAACCGTTTCTGTTAAGACATCTGCATAGCTGTAAGATACGCGTTCAAACGCATTTTCTTCCTGATCTAACTCAATAACAAATACGGATGGGTACGTTTCAGCTAAAACACCTGAACGCTCAATCGTCTTTCTCCGTCCGCCATTGGCCTTGAGCAAAAGTCTTTTCCCAAGGTTTGAATCAAGAGCCTTTTTGATATCATTTAATGTTTTTCCCATTCGGTCCACCTCACTATGTTAAGTATATCACGTTGACACAATGGAGTCAAATTAAAAATATAAATTATAACAGGAAATAAAAAAGATTGTCAATATATTTTAATCCGCAATTTCTTCTATTTTTCTACAATTATAGATTGCCCCTATACATATGAAATTATGTAAGCATACTTCATATTCTCTGCATACAAAAAAATAAACCGTTTCATGAAGAACGGCTTACAAATCAAGATTCAGTATTTTGTTCTCTATTGTAAGGCATACCTGTTCTTAGTACTCCTCTTGTTTCTATTCCCCCTAACCCCTTTTCTCCTGTTAATGTATTTCTCAAAACATCCCAAACATTTATTCGCTCCATAAAGGGGGTAAAACTGATTTTTGCTACAATATACACTGGATCAAGTGCATGGATGTTCACTCGATATGGTGAACTTGCAAAATTTGCTCCCGCATGGATGAGTGATTCAAAATGAGACTGACAAGCCCCTGCAAAGATAACGAGCTGGTCTAAATGAGGGACCTTCTTCCTTGCCTCTTTAACTGTTTGAACAAAATGTTTAGAATGTCTATATGCATTAATATCTTCCTTTTTCCCCTTGGCTTTTGAGTATGAATCATGTCCTGTAATAACTAAAATATCAGGTCTGTAATAATCAATTAATTGCCCAATTTTTATTGGCATTTCCTTCTCATTGCAATGAATCCCCGTGACAGGAACACCGATTTTTTCATATAAGGATAAGCATTTTTCCAAATAAGCCGGGTCACCGTCTAAATGCAGCACTCTTCCGGGCATCTGAAAATAATTATATGCCTTGCTGTATCCATCTGTTGCTTCATACTCTCGCCTTTGCTTTAGCAGATCTACATCCTGCTGAAATAACTGAAGAGATTGCTCCTCTCGTGTATAGAATTCCTTTGCCTTCTTTTCCCTCATCGACTGGCTAACCGCCAGCAGATCCTCAAGCGGCGCATCCGCAATCAGCCGAATATCTTCCCCGTACAAAATAGCAATCTTCTTGCCATTTTGTTCACGTATATCAATAACCCGAAACATAATATCACATTGATAAGAGACTCTGCCGACAATATCCATGATGTTTATGCTCACTGTTGTCACTCCATTTAGCCCTATACATATAAAGAGCGATCTATTCGAATATATTCCTCTCATAAAATATGCATACGTCCATAAACATGTGCGTTATCCGCAGTCAGCAGCTGGGATAGAATCCCCGCTATACAAAAAGGCCTGCATATGCAGACCTTAAGAAAAGCTAGGTAACAGTTGATCACTTAAACGGGCAAACTCTTCGATAGATAGAGTTTCTCCTCTTCGTCCAGGATCAATTTCCGCTTGTTTCAATGCTGAAAGAATGTCTTCCTTCTTTTGTTTTCCTTCTGGCAGCCCATTCGTAAGATTGTTCAGGAGCGTTTTTCTCCTTTGTGCAAAGCTTATTCGTATTAATTGGAAAAAGAATCCTTCATCAATTACTGATACAGCCGGCTCCCTCCTCTTCGTTAATCGAATGACCGCTGAGTCCACATTCGGCTGAGGAATAAAAACAGTTTTAGGAACAATCATTACTGTTTCAGCCTCAGTATAATATTGGATGGCAATCGAAAGGGAACCATAATCCTTTGTTCCTGGCTTGGCTGCTATTCGATCAGCCACTTCTTTTTGAAGCATGCAAACAATCCCTCTAATCGGCAGCTTTTCTTCAAGCAGCTTCATAATAATTGGCGTTGTTACATAATAAGGGAGGTTTGCCACAACCATTAAATCTGATATCTCACCTAACTCGTTTTCAATTACTCCTTTTACATCCGCTTTCAATACATCTTCATGTATAACCTTCGTATTTGGATAAGGAGCTAGTGTTTCCTTTAAAATTGGCAATAGACGCTGATCAATTTCAAAGGCCACTACCTTTTTGCTTCTTCTGGCAAGCTGCTCCGTTAATGCGCCGATTCCCGGACCAATCTCAATGGCTGCTGAATCATCCGTTAGTTCTGCATGATCAACGATTCGCTTTAATACATTCGTATCAATTAAAAAATTCTGTCCGAGACTTTTCTTAAAAGAAAATCCGTATTTTTCTAGAATATCCCTAGTCCTAATTGGGGTGGCAATATCTTTATGCATTGTCTTCCTCCTGACGTATAACTTGGATAGCAGCAGCAAATGAATCCTTGCTAATCTGGAACATCATTAATCTTTTATGCAATTGCTTTCCATTTGCAAAACCAATCTTCAGCAGCTTTCCAAGCTTTTCTCTGCGCTCTCTTGCACCCTCTCCACCAATGAGACCCGCAGTTATTAAATCCTCCTGCGTTATTTCCTCCACTGTCTCCTCATGCATCACATGCGCGGCTTGAAGAGCCCTTCGGATCGTTTCGGGAGAGGCATGTTCAACACCTACACCTTTTCCATACTTATGAATAGCGTCTTCTTTCTCTATAAAAGCATGCTTACAGCCTGGAACCTGCTCTTTTATCGTATTACGGATTTTTTGTCCTGGAAAATCTGGATCAGTAAGAACAATAACGCCTCTAGTTTCTTGGGCAAGCTTTATTTTTTCAATCGTTTCAAGATTAATTGCTGACCCATTGGTTTCAATGGTATCCGCGTCCAAGGCTCTTTTTATTGCTGTTGTATCATCTTTTCCTTCGACAACTATTATTTCTTTAATTTTCATATTTCCTCCTAAAGGCGACGAAAAGCGTAGGCGTCTTGACCATCGCCGAACAAACTGTAAGGGCCGGTCCTTTCGATAAAGGATACACGAAGAGTGATAGCGCATTCGTGCTTGACTTATCGCAAGAAGGGGATCTGAAGTTTGATTGGTAATAGGCGCTGTTGCTATTCTCTAATTCCAAAGTTATCCTTCGTATCATTAAATAAAATATTTGATAAAAACTTGAAACATTTTTGTAATGTAAATCGTCTATATAGATGAACATTAAATAATGACTTTTATTATATATGAAAAACTCCCGAATGGAAAAAACAAAAATGCAGAGGTTTTAAAAGCCCCTGCATTGTGAATAATACTATTAATTTAGAATTCTAATTTTAACTGTCTTACGGCCCCAGCGGTAAGCTTCCGATTTAGATGAGAAGAATACATCAATTTTGTTTCCTTTGATTGCGGATCCAGTATCAGCAGCTACAGCATACCCATAGCCCTCAACATATACTTTAGTTCCTAATGGAATCACTCTTGGATCCACTGCAATCACTTTTAAATTTGGATTAGCTCTCAAGTTAATGCCTGTTGCAGTATTCCCTGAACAACCATTACAATTTGCTGTATATGCTGTTGAGGAGACATAAATTTCCTTGCCGCCTGATTCATTTCCTCGAGACACAACATAATTGACTGTCTTCGATCCAACAGAAACTACTTTATCTGTTTTTTCTCTGACTTTTTTCTCACTAATTAATTTTCTGGAAACTTCTTTGCCGTTTTCTAGAACAACTTCAAACTCCTTGTTTAGAAGGCCTTCCTTCCCTTGTGTAACAACTTTCTCTGTCCCTTTGTTCATACTGCTGTCCTTTTTCGTTACAACAGCAAACTTTATTGGTTCTTCCACTACATCGGTGACCTTTTCTACTCGAATGACCTGAATCACGTCATTTTCTTTGACTTTTTCTTCTGTTTTCGGTTCAACACGATCTAACTCTCCTAGTGTAATCCCCTGTTGTGATAAAAAGTCAGCGACCGTAGTCGAAGTTGACCATACCTGTTTCTCATTTCCGCCATCAGACAAAGTGATCGGAAATGCTGTATCTATTTCTATCTCTAAATGATTTTTTATTTTGTTTTCAAGATTTGGTTGAACTTTGTCATGTTCAGATAAGGCAATCTTCTGTTCATTCAAAAGCTCTTCAACTGTTTCGGATACTGTCCAAATCGTTTTCTTCTCGTTGTCTTTTACAATGTGAACCTGTTTTGCCGGCTTCCAAACAACTTCTAAATTATTTTCCACCTTTGTGTCTCTTGCTGGAAACACATAATCCTCTGAGTGTAAAGAAATTTCTAGCTCTGCGAATAACTCACTTATCGTTGCCGCATGAGTTTTAATATTTTTTTCTTGCCCGTCTAATGTAATTGCCACTGTTTTCTTAGTAGTTTCAAAGATTAAGAAGCCAAAAGACGCCGCAAAAACTAAGAAACTCGCAGCAATAATTGCTAATTTCTTTTTACTCAAAGACTTGGATAACAGGTTTTTCATGTTTTTGAATACGATGAAAAACGCCTCCTTTTCTCTCGGAGTGATTATATAGACTATCGAGCTTGCTGTCAACTCCTTGGTATTTAGTCGTCAAGTAAGAATGTTACACAAAGGAGACAGACAGCTTTCTAACTATTTAGTCGTAATCTTTCTTTCCAAGTAGAATAACCAGCCCCCTCTCAAACTTATTCCCTATTATGCAAAAACTTCAATAGAAAGGAAAGAGAGACTTATCGACATGGTTATCCTATGAAGGGAGAAGGAAATGTAGAACTTCTTAGAAATAGAAAAAAATAGGACAGGCTATCTAAAAAAACGACAATATTCCCTATCAATTTATGCCGAATATTTTTTTTGCATTGGCCGTTGTTGCTTCAGCTACTTCATCGAAAGAAATTCCCTTTATCTCTGCAATCTGCTCAGCAACTAACTTTACATAACTAGGCTCATTCCGCTTCCCCCGATATGGATGAGGAGCTAAATAAGGGCAGTCTGTCTCAATAAGCAGCTTTTCTAACGGGATCGCTTCAGCGACTTCCTTTGGCTTTTTCGCATTTTTAAAAGTAACTGGACCTCCTAGAGAAATATAAAAATTCATCTCCACACATTCTTTTGCAGTCTCTGGACTTCCACTGAAACAATGCATGATTCCCCCAACCTCTTTTGCCTCTTCCTCTTTTAGAATCTCAACAATATCTGCCGTTGCATCTCGATTATGAATAATAATTGGCAATTTCACCTTTTTAGCCAGTTGGATTTGTCTTCTAAATACCTCTTTTTGGACATCCTTCGGGGATTTATCCCAATAGTAATCTAATCCCATTTCTCCAATTGCGACTACCTTCGGATGGCTTGCAAGCTCCTCAATCCAAAGAAGATCTTCATCTTTCATATCAATCGCATCAACAGGATGCCAGCCAACACTTGCATAAAGAAAATCATATTTCTCCACCAGTTCCATTGCCCTTTCAATTGTCGGACGATCAAAACCAACAACAACCATTCGAGAAATCCCCTCATTAAGCGCCCTATTGATAACTTCTTCTAAATCCTCTTTATATTGATCCGCATTCAAATGCACATGTGTGTCAAATAACATCAAAATACTCCTTTTTATCAAAAATTAATTTTTCATTACATTTTTATCATTTAAATAACAAATGAAATATCGCTTCTTTGAAATAATATTCAAATATATCTAAAATTATGTAGATATAAGTATTTCAAGGGTAATATCCCTTTAAATCGATACACATTTGACTACAAAGTTATTTTATAAAAGAAAAACATAGAAATGTTCGACGTAAAATGTTACACGTGAAACATTTCTATGTTATTCACTTTTTATTATTTTACCCTAGAACCTAAAGGAAGAGATTCTGCAATGGTTGCTAGTGATAATTCGCCATCCTTACTTCCTGCTAAAATCATTCCTTCAGAAAGCTCTCCGCGAAGTTTAACTGGCTTTAAGTTTGTCACACAAACCACTTTTCTGCCAACTAAATCTTCTGGCCTATAGAACTTCGCAATCCCTGAAACAACTTGGCGTTTTTCATATCCTAGGTCTAATTGAAGTTTCAGCAGCTTATCAGCCTTTTTCACCGGTTCCGCTTGAATGACTTCAGCTACCCGTAAGTCTACCTTCATAAAGTCATCAATAGTGATTTCTTCACTATCTGGTTTCACTTCTTCTTTTACCTCTTCGACTTTAGGAGCAGAACCTTGCATCTTTATTTTGATATATTCTACTTCCTCCTTTAGATCTAGGCGCGGGAATATTGGATCACCCTTTGCGATCTTTGTTCCCTCTGGAATTAATCCAAATGACTCAAGGCTCTCCCAAGAAGTTAAAGCTTCTTCATTAATATTTAACTGGGCAAAGATTTCCCTTGGCGTTCTTGTTAAAAAAGGCTGCAGGAGAATAGCAATTCTTCTTAATGATTCTGCCAAATGAACCATTACATTGCCTAGTTCTCCTTTGTTTGCTTCATCTTTTGCTAAAGCCCATGGCTGTGTTTCGTCAATATACTTGTTTGTCTTGCTCACTAATTGCCATACTGCTGTTAATGCAACCGAAAACTCCATATTTTCCATTGCTTCTTCATATTTAGCTACCGTTTCTTTATTAACTTGAAGCAATTGCTGATCAAATGCGCCTGTCGAATCTTTATAAGTTGGGATTACACCATCAAAGTACTTATCCACCATCGCTAATGTTCGATTTAATAAATTCCCTAAATCATTTGCAAGATCAAAGTTGATCCTTTCAACAAAGCCTTCTGGTGTAAATACACCATCAGAGCCGAAAGGAACTTCGCGCAATAAATAGTAGCGCAAGGCATCTAAACCATATCGATCAATTAAGGTAACAGGATCAACCACATTCCCTTTCGATTTAGACATTTTTCCATCCTTCATTAATAACCACCCATGGCCAAACACTTTTTTAGGAAGTGGCAGATCTAATGCCATCAACATAATTGGCCAATAAATCGTATGGAAACGAATAATTTCTTTTCCAACTAGGTGGACATTTGCAGGCCAAAACTTTTTGTATTTAGAGTCATCCTCTGTTCCATATCCAAGTGCAGTAATATAGTTAGATAATGCGTCAATCCAAACATAAACGACATGCTTTGGATTTCCAGGGACCTTGACTCCCCAGTCAAAGGTTGTCCTTGAAACAGCAAGATCTTCCAAGCCTGGTTTAATAAAGTTATTAATCATTTCATTTTTACGGGACTCAGGCTGAATGAAAGAAGGATTTTCTTCATAATATTGAAGCAATCTATCTGCATATTTACTTACCTTGAAGAAATATGATTCCTCTTTCACCTTATTTACAGATCGTCCGCAATCTGGGCAATTCCCATTATCAAGCTGACGTTCTGTGAAAAATGATTCACAAGGTGTACAATACCATCCTTCGTATTCCCCTAAATAAATATCACCTTGCTCCAATAATTGAGCAAAGATCTTTTCAACCACTTGCTTGTGCCTCGTTTGTGTTGTACGGATAAAGTCATCATAAGAAATATCGAGTTTCTTCCAAAGTTCCTGGATTCCCTCAACAATTTCATCAACATATCTTTGAGGTGTTACGCCCTTCTCTTCTGCCTTTTCCTGAATCTTTTGTCCATGTTCATCTGTTCCTGTAAGATACATAACATCAAAGCCACGCATACGTTTATAACGAGCCATTGCATCTCCAGCAACTGTCGTATAGGCATGACCTATATGTAAATTGCCACTTGGGTAGTAAATAGGTGTAGTTAAATAAAAGGTTTTTACTTGTTCCTCCATGAAATTCCCTCCCTATAGAAAACGTAAACACTAGTCAAATCTCTCAAATTGATAGTAATATTTCACCATCTTTTCAAATTAGCCAAATAAAAACGTGAATGAAAATTATTCAAGATATCGATAAAAAACGCATAGATTTTCATGCTTCTATATTCGTCATCTTTACCTCTTATATCATCAAAATATACCTAAAATTTAGCATTTGTGCAACAAAATCAACATATTAAGCCATACAAATAACATTACACATATTTTTTTATGTTCTTCCAATTATTATTTTCATCCAAATTTTTAAAATTATCCCTATAAAACTAGTTTTCCCTTCGAATACTATAATACATGTCGAAAAATAGCATTAGAATTTTGTCGAATTATATTTACAAAGGAATATATTCAAGCTGCTAATTAATCCCTGTTAAAAAATTGAAATGATAGCCAAAACCCACTTATATCAAGCTTTTCCCTTAAGGCTATATTTACCAAATAAAATAGAAATAAATTAATTGACGTTTTTTGGAATGACTGGTATTATTGAGGTACAATGAATTTTGTCGAATTATGACGAATCAATGATAACTAAAAAAATAGAATCATATATTTTGGGAGGAGAATATTAAATGAAATCTACAGGTATTGTTCGTAAAGTTGATGAGCTTGGGCGTGTGGTTATTCCTATAGAATTAAGACGTACATTAGATATTGCTGAGAAGGATGCACTTGAAATTTATGTGGATGATGAAAGAATCATCCTAAAAAAATATAAGCCAAATATGACATGCCAAGTAACTGGCGAAGTTTCTGATGATAACCTTACTTTAGCTAATGGCAAGTTAATTGTTAGCCGTGAAGGTGCAGAGCAATTATTAAAAGAAATTCAAAATAGATTTGAATTAGTATAAAAAAAAAGCTTCTCAAAAATTTGAGAAGCTTTTTATTCTTTAATATGGTATGTGTGGTAAACCTCTCTTTTACTCATCTGGCGATCACTAGCCGTTTGTTTAACAGCCTCCTTGCTTGACATCCCATTAACCGTAATATAATGAGTAACATGATCCTCAATAGACATTTCTTCCCACCATGCCTCTTCATCCTCGTTTTCTTCAGTTGAAGAACCTTCTATTATCAGGCAAAACTCTCCCCGAACTTCCTCATTTGTTGCCCAATTTAATACTTCTTTTACTGTTCCTCTGATAAACTCTTCATATTTCTTCGTTAATTCGCGGCAAAGAACAATCCTTCTACCACCCATCTGTTCATCAATCAGTGTAAGTGTTTCTTTTAAGCGATGCGGAGCCTCATATAGGATTGTCGTTGCTGTAAATTTGGCAAGCTTTTCAAGCTCCTGCCTCTTTATCTTCTTTTGTCTGTTTAAAAATCCATAAAAGTAAAAAGGCTGCGGGTTTAGGCCAGATGCAATCAGTGCGGTCAAAGCTGCATTTGCACCCGGAAGAGGGACAACCGTTAATTGTTCAGCTGCAGCCGCTGCAACTAGCTCATAACCTGGATCTGAGATCGTTGGCATCCCAGCATCACTCACAAGAGCAATCTTCGCACCGGCCTCTAGTTTTTCCAACAGTTTTTGCCCGCTCACCTCTTTGTTATGCTCATGATAACTAATAACAGGTGTATCAATTTCAAAGTAATTGCAAAGCTTCTTCGTATTTCTTGTATCCTCCGCAGCAATAAAGTCGGCTTCCTTCATTATTCTTATCGCCCGAAAGCTCATATCTTCAAGATTTCCAATTGGGGTTGGAACCAAATACAAAATTCCCTTATGCTCCTCATTATTAAAGCTTTTTTGCTGCCACATATATTCCACCTGATTCCTTTACTAGAAAGTCTTCTTTCTTTTTCCTGGGCCATTGTTTAAATTCATATTCTGCCTTTAATGCATCCCGTTTATTATCATATGCTTTTGAGAAGACCAGCTTTACCGGTCCTCTCCCCCTTGTATACTTGGCACCCTTGCCTTCATTATGGAGCTTGACTCGCCTATCTAGGTTATTTGTATAACCTGCATACAAACTATTATCTTTACAGTGCAGCACGTAAAAATAATGGTGGTTATTTTCCATATAAAATTTCCTTCAACTCTGGAGTATATTCATTTTCTTCATTATATACAATTAGCGGCGGCAATATTTTCAAATCAGGATTGCCATCTTTAGTTGCTTCAATCAGCAGTGTATTTGCTTCTTTCCCTTGCTTTGGGTATACAAATTGAATTTTTTTGGGTTCAAGTCTATATTTTCGCATCAAAGTAACAATATCAAGAAATCTGGAGGGACGATGAACAAATGCCACTTTCCCTCCTTGTTTTACTAATTGGCTGGAAACTTGTATGGCATCCTCTAATGTACATAAGATTTCATGCCTTGCAATGGCTAAATGCTCATTCTCATTTCTTTCCTCCGCAGAAGGAGTAGGAAAATACGGAGGATTACATGTAACGACATCATACTTTCCGTGTCCTAACCTCTTAGGCATCTCTTTTATATCCCCATGAATCATTTGTATACGTTCCTGAAGAGTATTAAACTCTATGCTCCTTTTAGCCATATCGTATAATCTTTCCTGGATTTCAACTCCTGTTATTGTTCCTTTTGTTCTTGCACTCAAAAATAATGGAATTACACCATTTCCGCTGCATAGGTCAAGTATGCTCCCCTTTTGGATAGGTACATACACAAATCTTGCTAATAATACAGCATCAAGTGAGAAAGAGAAGACTGTTGGGCTTTGAATGATTCGCAAATCCTCTGCCAACAAATAGTCTAAACGTTCATCTCCTTGTAAAAAGTCCATTCACTTTCCTCCAAATCGTATTAACGGCCGTTCGAGTCAGAAAAGCCAAGCACCCTGATCTTCGCCGTCCAAATTAGAAAAGCTGCCAATCTCACGCCGCCTTCCATTCTATTCTTTGTAGCTGGTCATTCACCTCGCCTTCTAAAGAAAGAGATATAGAAAGCACGGTGAACGTGGGTGAATCGATGCTAACATATCATAGGAAGGAGACCTGAAGTTTGACGGGTGATAGGCTGCTTACACTATTTAAAACTCTGATTCATTGTTATATTTTCTTGTCTTTAAAAATAGCCTTCCTTTGATAGGAAGGCCATCATGATTATTTCTTATTAAGGAAGGATAAACAAAACAAGCAGTCTCCTTCTTTCCGCGGGCTCCCAAAATGCAGATTACAAATATGAAAGCCTTCCTGGTACAAACGGGCAAGGTTATCGTAGCCTTCCCCTATATCAATCAGCTTTTCTGCCGCTGACTCTACTTTCGCATTTGCTGTTTGACTCTTTTTGTTCGGCTTTTCTACCTCATCTGTTCGCAATTCTAAATGTTGTCTTAGATGATTATTTTCCAGTTTTAAAGAATTATTCTCTTCAAGTATTTCTGCCAAATGCTGCTTTAACTCACCAAGCTGCTGATATAAATGTCCGATTTGGGCTTCCATACTACTTACTGAGTCAAAGATTTCTTTTTTATCCACGTGTTCCACCTCATTAATCTGTGGATTGAACTGATACAGCATCCTGTTTTAATATTTCATCATGTGTATATTCTAACACTCGTTCCTGTGAAGTCACATCGACCTGAAGCACTCGTTCAAGAATATTTAACCCTACTACTTTCCCAGGTCCATCTGGTGTTTCAATCCATTCACCTACATCCGGCAGCTGTTCTTTAGCTGCCTCATATTCATCATTCTCGTATTTTAAACAGCACATTAATCTTCCGCAAAGCCCTGAGATTTTTGTTGGATTTAATGATAGATTTTGATCCTTCGCCATCTTAATTGACACAGGGTCAAAGTCGCCTAAAAAAGTAGAGCAGCATAGCATTCTTCCACAGGGGCCTATTCCCCCAAGCATTTTCGCCTCATCTCTTACCCCTATTTGGCGCAATTCAATCCTTGTCCGGAAAATGGCTGCCAAATCCTTTACTAATTCACGAAAATCGACTCTTCCGTCAGCAGTAAAGAAAAATATCACCTTATTACGATCGAATGTATATTCAACATCAACTAGTTTCATATCAAGTTGATGTGTATTTACCTTTTCACAGCAAACCTCATAGGCTTCCTTTGCCGCTTGTTTATTTTCTTCAACAATCATTCGATCCTTTTGATCCGCAATTCGGAGGACTTTCTTTAATGGAAGGACAACATCATGCTCATCAACCTTTTTCGGAGCTACTACTACCCTCCCATATTCCACTCCTCGAACGGTTTCAACAATTACAAAGTCATCCTTTGCAATCATTAATCCACCGGGATCAAAATAATATATTTTTCCCGCCTTTTTAAAGCGGACTCCTACGACATCATACAAATGAAGACCCCTCCTGCAATTTCAATACAAGCTGTTCCATTAGCAGCTGCGGATTCATATTTGCTTGCAATTTCCTTTTTGCTTCTAAAATGGCTGTCATCTGCTCTGATATACGCCTGCTCGAGGATTGCAAGGCAAACTGCTCAAAGCGGATTTTTTCGTTTTGAAAAACAGCTTGATCCTGTTTGCCTACCTGAATATATAATAAATCCTTAAAAATAAGTAATAATAGATCTAAACCATAATCCATTTGTTCTTTCTCTTTAAAGTGAAAAAACCATTCCTCCTGAAGGGTTACCATTGCTTCAAGCGGGTTTTTTTTAAGCACTTCATGTAATTTTAACACTATTTTTTGCGCTTGTACAAACCATTCATTTCGACTATATTCGAGTGCTTCATCTAAATTATTGGTAATCTGGGCAAGTATTGGCGCCGTAAATCGATCCACTCCATTTGATGTAAGCGTTTCAATCATTTGATAAGAAGAAAGGGCCTTAAATGAAATAGTTTGACAGCGAGAAAGAATAGTAGGGAGTATTTGCTGAGACTGTTCTGTCATCAAAATGGCAATGGTGTGAGGATGTGGCTCTTCGAGAAATTTTAATAAACTGTTTGCTGCATTTACTGTCATTCTGTCCGCATGTACAATCATGTATAATTTCTTATTCGATTCAACCCCTGTTTTCGAAAACTCTTCTTGCAGCGAGTGAATCTGAGATTTCTTGATAGACTGTCCATCTGGTTCAACAAGATGGACATCTGGATGGTTTCCGTTGTTAATTCTTTTACAGTTTAGGCAGGTTTCACATGGGATATAACCTTCTACAAGGGATTGGCAAAATATACTTTTCGCCAATAGCGTAGTTGCCTCACGTTTTCCAGTCCCCTTCATTCCCTCGAATAAATAGGCATGGGCAAGCCGCCCCTTTAATATACTATTTTTTAACATTTTTAAAACGATAGGCTGAATTTCCTGTAGCTGTTCCCATGTTTTCGCCAATTCCATCACCACTTACGTATATATATTGATCAAAAGTCCTTTTATTTCTCCAATTTTCCCTAATATATCTATAGAAGATTCTTCTTTTTTCATAACTTCCTCTGTTAACTCAACTAGCTTATTATCAATCGTTTCAACAACTCGTAAAGATCTTCCCTGCCCAAATTGATTCCAGCTATGGGATTGCTTCAACTCCATCCCATAATCAACCGCCTCTTTCACAAAACGTTTCACTAATGTTTTAAATTTAGCTAAGTCTTTAAAAGTTCTTGATCGTCCAAGCCTGTCTCCAGCTAAATTGATATCCTTTAGCAGCTGTTGCAGCTGCATATTTTGCATTTTTTGATCTTGCTTTTGAACTAGACCAGAAAACTTAGCTCCGCCACTGCCTAAATGCTTTTGCTCAGGTCTCACTTTATCCATGTTTAAACGAAGTTCTTGATTAATTTTCATCATAATCCTCCACGGTACCCTTCCATCTAAAACTGGAGGAAATTTTCAATTGGCAATACAAATACGGTTGCACCGCCAACCTCCACCTCTACTGGATATGGCACATACGAATCGGCATTTCCTCCCATTGGAGAGATTGGGGCAACTAGCTGGTCTCTTGACTGACAATTTTCTTTTATTATTTGCAATGCTTTATCAACACGAATATCTTCTGTACCTATCATGAAAGTCGTATTTCCTGACTTTAGGAAACCGCCTGTACTTGCCAATTTAGTCGCACGAAAGTTGTGATCCACCAATGCTTTTAATAATTTATTGCTGTCTTGATCCTGAATAACCGCTAATATAAGTTTCATACTTTCAGCCCCCTTCATTGTTCCATAATTATTCCTATCTACATTATACCAATTATTAAGGAATCAAACATATTTAATTCATTGTCGATAAATGGGAATTTTTTTTGGTTAGAAAAATGGCCTTAAAGATTACTCTTTAAGGTCATTGTCACTTGCTTTCTGAATAATTTCCATTATTCTTGATTCAGCTTCCCTTAAAACGGATTCAATCGGCTGGGAGGCATTTATTTTAACCATTCGCTCGGGATATTCCTTCATTAACTTTGCATATCCTTCTCTAACCTTATGATGAAATTCAAGATCTTCTAAATCAAGACGATTGACTTCTCGATTTTTATGCTTGTTTATTCTTTCAAGCCCAACCTCTGGTTCAATATCAAAATACAATGTAAGTTTCGGCATCATATCTTCTATTGCAAAGCGGTTAATGGAAAACACCTCTTCAACCCCTAACCCGCGAGCATAGCCCTGATAAGCTAAGGAGCTATCAATAAATCGATCACATAATACAATGTATCCTTTTTCAAGAGCAGGGATAACCTTTTCAACTAGATGCTGTCTTCTTGCGGCTGCATACAATAAAGCTTCTGTTCGAGCATCCATTTGTGTATTCTTTCTATCTAGAATGACCCTTCGTATTTGTTCAGCGATTTCTATTCCCCCAGGTTCTCTCGTTAGGAGGATCTGATATCCTTCTTCTTCAAGTTTGTGTGAAAGCATTCCGATGACTGTTGTCTTTCCTGCTCCCTCCGGTCCTTCTGCTGTAATAAAAATCCCTTTTTCCATTTGGTAACCCCCATGATGATTCAATTATAATAAATTTAGTCAGGTTATATATATTGTTAGTTTTCCATCTATTAGGTCCCCATTTGCTTGAAATCTAGCCCCGGACGCTCTTAGTAATTCAATATGTTCGATTGTATCTGCTCTTATTATTTCCCCAGGAAATAATAAGGGGATCCCAGGCGGGTATGGAATAATTAATTGTGCACTTATTCTTCCAATGGCCTCCTCCACCGAAATATTCATTTTTTCTAATCGTGCTTGTTCATCTGCATTCAATGCCAATTTTGAAATATGAGGAATATTGTACGAAGCCTTTTCTTTCACCACTTTGGTATATGAAGCAGATTCCAATGCAGACTGGAGACGAGTAATGATATCCCTTAACGGATATTCCATTCCATACTTTAATAATGGGAATACAAGAACAACATTATAAGGGTCAGCCATTTCTGGATATATCCCTTTATTTTCAAATATTTTTTGAAGGTCGAACCCACTTAACGAAGTATTCGATTGAATTGTTACCTTTAAAGGGTCACCTATTCCCCCTTTATATGTTAACACCTTGATTTCTTTTATCTGCTGTAGCTCGTTTCGAAACTCAGTTACCTTCTGCTTTAGTGATTCAACATCTTTATCTGTAAATGTCGCTAAATAGTTTCTTGCTATATCTAAAGATGCCATAATAGGGTAGGAAGGACTGCTAGATTGCAGAATCTGAAGAAAGCTGCTCACATGCTCTGCTGAAAGAAGCTCACTATTAAAATGCAAATATGCTCCCATTGTCATAGCAGGTAGTGTTTTATGTGCCGATTGAACAACGATATCTGCTTTTAGTTGTATGGCAGATGGCGGAAAATACTCTCCGCCAATCAAATGGGCCCCATGGGCTTCATCAATTAAAACAGGAATCCGATGACCATGGGCAACTTTAATAATTTCCTCTAATTCATTAACCATTCCATAATAATTAGGGTATGTAAGAATAAGCGCCTTTGCATGTGGGTATATTTCTATTGCTTGTTTAACAATACTTGCAGATACTCCCCCTGCAACCCCCCATTCCTCATCAAAAACTGGACCTAAAAAAACGGGATTGGCTTTTACAAGTTGAATCCCATTCAATATCGATTTATGGCAATTCCTTTGTAAAAGAACTATATCATTTTCCTTAACTGCTGCCATGATCATCGCCAGGTTTCCAACGGTTGAGCCGTTCACTAAGAAAAAGCTCTTTTTCACACCGTATAATTGTGCTAGAAGCCCTTCTGCATCTTTAATTACTCCTTCCGGAGAATGCAAATCATCTAACCCGCTAATCTCCGTTGCATCAATCCTTAGCAATTCTTTATAATAACTTTCTGTATCTCCTGTCATGAGCTTCCCATATTTGTGACCCGGCACATGGAATGACACCGGATTTTGCTCGGCATGCCTTTTTAGCTTTTCGAATAAAGGCATTCTATTCTGATTCATTTATAATCACCAATTATCTTTGTTAGAGTCCCATTTATTTTACCAAATAGCTGTTTAAAGTGATACTGTTACTTAAATTCATAAACATTAGTAAGCAGTAAAAGAATTACATAATAGACATACAATCAAATTACTTTTAAAACATACAATAGCTAATAAGGGAGTTTATAGTCGAGTTTTCTAAATATTGTATACAACAATTCATAACCGGACAGACTAGGTGTATGGAGGTGGAGTAGTTGGGGATGTTAGTGGCAAAGAAGCAAATTGGGGAAAAGTGTGTCATTTGCGAGCAAGCGAAACGAAAAGGAATACATCTATACACTTCTTTTATCTGTGTAGACTGTGAACATGACCTAATTTCTACAGATACAAGTAATCCTAAATATAAATACTTCTTAAAGCAATTAAGAAAAATAACAAATCCAGAAATTTTCTCTTGATCGGCTCCTTAATGGGGCTTTTTATTTTTCCCACCATTTATTAACAAGAAAAGAGCACCTTTAT
>NZ_LMBX01000029.1:0-157 GCF_001439605.1 Cytobacillus praedii | reverse complement strand
TGGCCTTCTCGCCATCGTCACTAGACCTATTTATGATGAGGTTTGTTCCCTCAAAACTAGATAATGCTAAAGAAGAATTATGAGTAATCATTTTGGTTAAGTCCTCGACCGATTAGTATTTGTCAGCTCCACATGTCACCATGCTTCCACCTCAAAC
>NZ_LMBX01000028.1:28606-57278 GCF_001439605.1 Cytobacillus praedii | reverse complement strand
AAGATTAGCTCTTAAGTTTTAAAACTTGATTTAAACGTTGACGTTTTTGCTTTGTTTAGTTTTCAAAGAACTATTTTATCACAGGATTTGATTGTATCATACCATTGAAGTGTTGTCAATTATTTTTTTGAAATAACTTTCTGTCACAACAACAGATTTACATCATATCAAATCAAACTGATTTTTGTCAACAACTAAAGACTAAATAACTGAAACTTTAAATCAATCATCTGATCTTTCAGCTGAGATTTACTATATTACAATCATTTCCCTTAAAAATCAATAGCAAATTAGAATTTTTTTTCGATATTGATCACTCACAAAAATTAAGACATTACTACTTCTTATAATTTATACCGGCAAATGAATTTCATTTTCTAAGTCATTTACTTTCGCTTAACTTATTTTACATTCTATCAGCGGCTTGCATCATGTAATCTAACAAGGACTTTACTGCTTCATGCTTGCGTTTAGGATAAATGATATAGCTTTGAATGAAAGGCGCTTTTACTTTTGATCGATAACGAAGCTCTGTAAGCTCCCCTCCTTGGATGAGTGTATTAGCAATAGCCGATGGCAGCAGTCCGATAAAATTATCACTTTGCAAATAATGAATATATAATGAGGCATGATCAACTTGTAAAGCAAAAACTTGCTTACCGACGCATTCTTCAAACCATAATTTATAACCTGGTCCCCACTCCATATGAATATATGGCAATGCCGTTAAATTACTTAAATCAATTTCCTCGGTAAAATTATTATCCGCTCTGGCAACCAGCTTAATTTCCTCACTTTTAAAGTTTACTACCTCTATCTCCGGATGGGATGGAGGAATATAGACGACGCCAAAATCAATGACACCATCAAGGATATGCTGCACGATATCCCATGAATGACCTGTTATAAAACGAAGAGCCGTTTTAGGATATTTTATTTGAAATTCTTTCATAATAGGGAAGAGCAAATAATCCCATAATGAATGTAGACTTCCTACGACTAATGAGCTATCGAATCTTTCCTCCAATTTCAGCTTTCTTGCCCCTTCATCAACAAGTTCTACAATTCTCTTAGCATAATCCAATAATTCCTTTCCCGCAGCAGTCAGATGAACCTGTCGATTATCCCTATCAAACAACATTTTACCAAGGGAATGTTCTAACGCTTTAATTCTCATCGTTATAGTTGATTGCGACACGTACAGTAAGTCAGCAGACTTGGTAAAGTTTTTTGTCTGTGCGACAGACAAAAAGGCACGTAGCTGTTGAATTTCCATTTTTCTCATCCTAACGATTCGTTTTTATAATTAATATTATTGTAATTATTCGTTATACAAATTGTAAAGCCGTTGATACACTTTGTATTAAAGAGCAGCGCTGACTTTTTAATTAAATATAGCCATCCATTCATTTCTTTCTAAATTAGTCAACCAAAGGCGGGAACCAGATGAAAGCCATTCGATTATTATTAGTTAACTCATTTCTTATGAACGTAAGTTTTTTTGCGTTTATCCCCTTCTTATCTGCTTATATTACAGGAAACTTAGCCCTTTCTGCTGGAATTGCCGGAGTTGTCCTTATGCTCCGCCAATTAACACAGCAAGGTACTTCCTTTCTGTCGGGAATACTTGGCGATCGCTTTGATTACCGGCTAATGATTAGTATTGGGATGATCTTGCGTGGAGCAGGTTTCACGATGTTCGCCTTTTGTACTTCCCCATTTGAGTTAATAGCTGCAGCCATTATTACAGGGATAGGCGGATCATTATTTGAACCAACAAGTAAAGCAGCGCTAACGATCTTTACTCCCCCTAAAAAGAGAGGCGACATTTTTTCTCTCGATAAAATCGTGCGGCACTCAGGGATCATTTGCGCTGGTATATTAGGCGGACTCTTATTGCAGCTAGACTTTTTCTACTCTTCTCTCGTTTGCGGCGGGATCTTTATCTTTAGCGGCATTCTTACCTTTCTAATTCTTCCGAACGAAAAGATCGCTGTGCCGAAGCAATCTTTTGCTGATTCTTGGAGAAAAGTTAGGTCAGATCACTTATTTATCTTCTTTACTGTTAGCATGACGGGGTTTTGGTTCATGTTCATGCAATTATATTTAACGATTCCATTACATGCTGCAAAAGTATTTAACCATTCATCATTTGTCTCAAGTCTATTTATCGTGTATGGAATGATCGTTGTATTCCTTCAATACCCATTGCAAAAATTGACAAAGAGATTTCAGAGGCTATCCGTTATTAAAGTAGGAATGAGCATAATGGGAGCAGGAATATTATTAGTTGGATTATCTGATGCCTTTCTATTATTTTGGATAGGTTTTTGCACATATGCGATTGGAATCATGCTCGTGGAACCAACCTCTTATGAGTACACAGCGAATATAGCACCCCCACAGTTTTCGGCCAGCTATTTTGGTTTTTCATTGCTTGCAATGGCTATTGGGGGAGGCATCAGCCAAGGTGCCGGCGGATGGCTGTTTGAACATATGCCGCAACTCAACTGGATGATCGGAGCATTAGCAGGCATTTTCTCAGCATTATGTATACACGTTCTGCAATGGAGGTGGAGTAAAAACATTTCACCAAACCATGCGAAGCAGATAATAGAAGATAACTAACAAAAGAAGAACAGCACTAAATGCTGTTCTTCTTTTTATTCTTCTACATTTAATTCCATAACGACGCCGAATACAGGTCCACTGTCATCTACTTTTCCATTTAAATAAAACCCAAACGATTCATATAATTTTTGAGCAGGTTTATTATCGGGATGAAGACTTAAATAAATTTTTTGACAAGCATATTGCTGCTGAATATGTTCAAGTAAAAGAGGCAAAAATTGTTTAGCATACCCTTTTCCTTGATAACGAAAATCAATCATAAAACGATCTAGCCAAGCACTTCGATTTACATCAGATGGCCATCCATACATCGCATAGCCAACAAGTATTTCACCATCGTATAACCCCACAGAAACACCATTGTTTTCGAATTTTGATTCTGCTAAGGAATAAGCATTGCTTTCAATAAATTGGGTTTGCTGTTCAGATACTGATAACCCCGCCACTAAACGCCAATTGTCTGTTGTTACTTCACGGATGTGAAGAGACATATTTCCATCTCACTTTCTATTTCCTAGCCTGGATAAGTTTACCTTTATCTATATTAGCTTTCCCATCGTAATACTCCTGCTATCCAACAGCTACTTTTTCTATATTCTTAGCTTTTCTAGGAGAATAACTAATCCCCGCAAACACCAGAAGAATTCCTGCTAATTGCAACATATCAGGACGATAATTCAAAATAAGCACATCTAGTAAAATAGCAACAATCGGATCAATAAATACCAAAATAGCAATCGTTTGCGCTTTTAGTTCACGCAAACCGCTGAAAAATAAATAAAAGACAAATCCAGTATGAATGAACCCTGTAATAAGAATATAAAACCAATTTTCAAAGGTAAGATGAAGAAAGTTTGACCAATCTACTAATGGAAACAATAAAATAATCCCCAATGTTGTTTGAATAACTGTAGTTGCTAGCGGACTAAGGGTTTGGATCCCCTTCCCCGTGATGGAAGTAAGTGCATAGAATAATGCTGCTGCAAATGCCCAAAGAACTCCATTTGATAGAAAATCGGCAATGGATGATTGTTGGTGAATCCCTCCAACCAACAATGTTCCTAAAAAGCAGATAAAGAAAAACACCAATCCTAAACCGGTAATTTTTTCTTTAAAGATAAAAGTACCTAGTAGAAGAACAATGACGGGCGCTAAATGATAGATGGATACCGCCACAGTAATAGGCATGACCTCGAACGAACGAAAGAAAAAAACCCAGTTAATGATTAGAAACACACCACAAAGCAGTGCAAGTATATACTCACGGCGTGGAATAGCCGCTTTTATCTGATTTTTTGCTTTTAACGAATGAATTCCCCAGATGAATCCTAGAAGAACACTTGCACATACACACCGAACAAAAACCAACTCAATAGATGGAAGTCCAGTTTTTATAGAAAATAAACCAATGGAACCGAATATTGCCATCGAGAGTGCGAATTTAAGTTTTGGATACATCCTGATTCCTCCTTAAGTAGTTATAACAATAACAACTATGTTCATTTGATAAAAAAACAGCTTACTCTAAGCTGTTTTTTCCCGTCATTACTTGAATTAAGTCTTCTCGACTTTTCCAAAGTGCTTCTAACTTTTCGGGACCGAGCATATTAATAGTTTCTTCTACCATAATATCGTGCCGAATATATTCAGTTGCAATAAGAACAAGGGCAGGATCCGTTGACTTTACAGCCCATTCAGAACCTCTATCGCTAAATTTCGCAATTAGCGCTTCTTCTTCATCCCGAATGACAATCGTCAAATATCCATCCATTCGTTTACTAACAATATCTGGTGCCATATAGTTGTGATGATACGTATGACCTAGCGACTTTTCTTCAGCTCCAAATAAAACTGTAAATATCGGGATGGATCCTTCCTTTTCCCGAATAGCCATTTCAATCTCTTCCACAATCGGAGACCATACAGATAGCCAAATTGCCTTTTCCGAAAGGCGAATCATAGAAATCATTTCTTGAACGATATGCTCATAATGGACAATCCTTGTCACCACATCCACTTTCTGATCACTTTCAAACATGGTTAGCGACGATTCCAGCCATTCCAATGATGTATTCATCTCTTCCTTTAGACGAGAAAGCAGCTGTTTCGGCTCAACTGGTTTGTAAACAATAGGATCGGAAGGAACCGTTTGGATTGCTCCCTTATCAAGGAGTTTCCCCAGCACTTCATAAATCATGGACCTTGGAACGCCAGAACGCTTGCTTAATTCATAACCGGTAACCGCAGGTGATTTCAATAAGCCTATGTATGCCTTGCATTCATACTTTGAAAAACCATGTTTTTGCAATTCAATAATTGCTTTATCCTCCATAAGCCCTCCATAATAGTAGTTATATTAATAACAACTATAATTGATTTCTAATAAAAAGTCTATAGATAAATTAGAATAGACTGATTTATACAAATAATCATGAAGGTTAAACGTCTATAAATAGTGAAACGGGCATGTCAGTGCCCGTTCTTGATCTTTCTCCAGAATCAATAATGATGCTGTTAATCTTAAGACCGTAAACGGCTGTTTCGCATAGCTGGCAGTATTTTTAGTTCATCACCTTCATTCAAAAGATACTTTTGATAATCCAAAGACTCAACACCGAAGATGGCTATTTTACCCGCACAATCAAAATGAATGCCCCATCCATATTTTTTCGGAAGCATAGAGGCTCTTAAACAAGCCTGGGATTTTTGAAATAGCTCTTCTCTAATTTGAGTTCCTCTTGCCAGCAGCTCTTCCTCTGGAATCAATTTATGGCGTATATATACTTCATAAATAAGATCTTCCTGAGTGTATGTATATGGATGGTTTGAGAGAAGATCATATTCAATCCGGGATTTGGTTGCACCTCCCTTACGAAGAGGGGGTACAGTTCCTTCCATTGACGGACAATCTGGTGCAACGGTAATAAATGTCTGATAATAATTGATATCCTTCTTTTCCAACGTTTTCCCTCCTTTCTCACAGAGATACTAAATTCTTTTTCCCCTATTCTACTAACATTTAATAGTGCAAATGGCTATTTATTTTGCTTTTGCAAAAGTATGCTATATAAAAGCAAAGCACCTAGATTAAAAATCGCAATAATAATTGTCATTGGAACTGCGCTTTGTTCACCAGCAATACCTACTAACGGAGAAACAATGGCTCCCCCTATAAACGGCAATAAACCAAGGAGTGCAGAAGCACTTCCAGCAGACCTTCCTTGACTTTGCATCGCTAATGAAAAGGAGGTTGTCGATACAATTCCAACACTTGCCACAACCAGAAATAACGCAATTGCCATAGCAAATAAAGAAAGATGTAAAAAGGTAACAAAAAGCAAAACTATACTTCCTGCTGCTGCAATTACAATCCCGCCCATTAATAGTTTCACTTCACTAATGGTACTAGCTAAACGCCCTGTTATTTGAGCCGAAGCAATAATTCCTATTCCATTCAGCGCGAATAATAAGCTAAATTGCTGCGGCGTTACATTGTAAAGGTTTTGCAGGACAAAAGGGGAACCCGCAATATACGCAAACATGCTTGTTGATATAAACGCTTGAGTCAGTGCAAATCCTATAAACAGGCGATCTTTAATAAGATTGCGGAACGTCTTTAGTGTAGCCAGCATACCGCCTTCTGCCCTTTTCTCCTCAGGCAGGGTTTCTGGCAGAAAAAAGGCAACAACGAGAAACATCAATAATCCGATGATTCCTAGAATAATAAATACGGTTTGCCAACTAGCAAACTGCAAAATAACCCCACCCGAAATAGGTGCGAGAATCGGCGCCGCACCGTTGACAAGGGCTAAGAGAGAAACAAACTTTGTTAAATCTTTGCCTGTATATTGATCTCGTGCGGTTGCACGGGCAATGACAATCCCTGCTGCACCGGTGAGTCCTTGAATAAAACGGAGCGAAACAAGAATCCATATATTCGGACTGAAAGCACATAAAATAGACGAGACCGAATAAATGATTAATGTCAGTACAAGCGGTTTCCTTCTCCCTTGTATATCACTTAATGGTCCAAAAAATAATTGCCCGAGTGCCAGCCCTAATAAACAAAAAGTTAAACTCAATTGTGCAAGAGAGGCCGTTGTCTGTAAATCATCAGCCACAATTGGCAAGGATGGCAAATACATATCTAGCGATAATGGACCAAAGGCTGTCAAGGAGCCCAATATAAGGACCATCCATACTTTCGCTAATGGTTTCTTAACCTGGATTTGTTGTGGTGAATTCATATTTGCTAATAAGTCCTTCCTTTTTGGGATTCGACAATTTTAAGCAGATCCATTAAATCATTAATAACGAAATCCGCTTCAGCATGTCCCCAGTAAATGTCCTTTTTCCATACTGCTGACATTCCAAATTTTTTAGAGCCGAGCACATCATTTTCTGGATGGTCACCCACGTACATACTTTCATAGGCTGCGGCATCCAATTTACTTAATGCCCTCTTAAATATTTCAGGATTCGGCTTTTTTATTCCTTCCCTTTCAGAAATAAGAATGGTATCAAAATAGTTTTCAATCCCTAAAGCCTTTATATTATCCATTTGAAATTTCCCTTTTCCATTCGTTATGATCCCTAAGAGGATTGATCTATCCTTTAAACTTTCTAACATGTTTATGAGATTAGGGAAAGGAACACAGCAGTTGCTAAATTCATTTATATAGTCCTGATGCAAGCTCTCTCGGGATATTCCGCTAATATTTAATTCAATGATCAATTGTTGATATACTAGATCCTTTCCAACATATCCTCGTTGATCTAATTCTATAAACCTTGAAGTATACTTCTCTATTGGAATATGCCCTAAATATTGATATAACCGCTCGTATTGTGCTTCTAAAAAATATTTTAACGATGCATCTCGATTTAACAGCGTTCCATCTAAATCAAATAAAACCGCTTTAATCATTTCTCTTTCCCGCTTTCATTAGATCACAAATAGTGTATGAACTATAATTGAAATTTTTCTTTAATGATATAGGCAGCCTCCGCTGAACCAATGGCCGTATTATTTATTTTTATATAATTTTCTCTTGTTATTTCTCCCTCAACTGAATTTAATCGGTACTTTTCCATAGTGGAGATTAAATCTTGTTCAGACCACTCAATATCTCTTTTTGAAGGTTTATGCTCCAGTCTGTTTGGACTTTTGTTGCGTTCCAATCTTTTTCCTACTTCTGCTTCAAGTTCTACAAAATAAACAATCCCTCCATTTGATTCAAAAAGTTTACAGATTTTATCAATATAATCCCAGTCCGATTGCAAATCAAATGCCCAAACATAGGTAAAAATTAATCCGTATAACTTGCTCTTGGACACTTCCTCAAATATTTCTTGGCGGAATAGGCTTACTAATCGATTCCCTTCTTTCGTTCCGTATGGAAAAAATTGATTAACTAATTCAATAGTCATATGATTATGAAACAGTTTCAATTCAGTAATTTTTTCTAATTCTTGTCCTACAGTCATTTTCCCAACTGCCTGCGGGCCAAATATCAGCACAAATTTCATAATATCCTCCTTGTTTACATTTTTAATAAACGAAAATAAGACTGCCATCTGACAGCCTTATAATTCCTACTAATTTATTACTTTGGCATATACACAAGTATCTCTTAATTCATTCGATTCAGCAGACAATCCCTCGTTTTTTAGGATTCCTTCCAAAACAAAGCCTAATTTTTCCGGAATTGCACGGCTTTTCTTATTTGTTGATTCACAGCGTATTTCTATTCTTCGAGCCTTTAGCTCGTTTACCGCAAAGTCTGTAATGCCTTGAACCGCCTCTGTCATATATCCTTTGCCGCTATGTCTTGTATCAATCCAGTAGCCTATTTCAAATTTCGGAATCGACCAATTGATTCTATGTAACCCAGAGGAAGCGATAAATTCTCCTGTTTCCTTTAAGAAAACCAGCAATCTTAAGTCATCTCTTTTTAAAAAGTTAATATATGATTCTCTAATATTAACTTCTACATCCGCTTCCGACTGTTCTTTCTGTGCAAACGGCATCCAGGGCTTCAACTCAGGTATTGAAGCTTTAATAGAATCATAAACCGCCTTTCCATCTCCTGGTCTAGGCATTCGTATAATTAGTCTTTCTGTTTCAAACTCCTCAGGAAAGTTAAATAGTAATGGATTCATAGCCCTCATCCTTTAGCGTTTTATATAGTTATAACGAATTCATTCTAATCGTACAAGTAATTTCGTAAAAATTATAAATATTTAAAATGGATTGCGACAATTTTTATCCAAAAATCGATATATCCTTAATTTCGTAGATATATTCGTCAATTTCGTAGATATAATTTATTTTTCGCAGATAAATGGACTATTTTCGCAGATAAATCATTATATGCTCAATATCTCTATACACAATTCATTACCGTATCCCCAAATGCGCGAATATCTGCTGAATAATCATATCCAGGAGGGGAACCAAAGCTATTAAACATGCGAACAGCAACAATATTGTGCTTAGGAATTACTAATACCGCTACACTTGTATAGCCAAGTATTTGAAAAGAACCTTTAGGCACTAGTTCTCCTATTTCCGTCATCTTTGCAGGCAGATCTTTCACAAACCACAGAAAGCCGTTTTGGGGAAGATCCTTATTTATTAATTCAGGACTTTGCAGAGAGGTAGCCAGCTGAATGATCTCCTTCGCTACGACTTGCTTTCCATCAATTAACCCCTGCTTTAAATGAAGATATCCCCAGTAAGCAAGCTCTCTTGTGGATACATACATGTTTTTCTTATTCCCATCCGTCCCTTTATCAGTGGACCAAAATTTGTTATCTGGGTCTCTGATCACTTCTGCTAATTTCTCGCTTTGTTCATCATGCCAGCCCGTTTCATTAAATGCTAAAGAATTGAAAACCTGTTCTTTTAGAATTTCAGCAATTGGTTTTCCTGTGGAATGGTGGATTATTTGCGTCAAGATTTCTATGCTTATTTCACGATATGCCCAACTCTGACCTGGCGGAAATTCACGAATGGTCTTTCCCTCAATTGTATGCAATCCATGGGTATGTGTTAGCAGGTGCCTAATCGTCGTTTTAGCGAAAAGTTCAGTATTTACATTAGGCAGATATTTCGTTACTTCATCATCAATTGAAGAAATGTAACCATTATGTATCGCGTATGCAGCTGCAAAACCGATATAACTTTTTCGGACAGACGCTACATGAAATTGGGAATCCTCTTGAACCGGACGTGCATCAGATGCTTTCGAGTGTTTTCCCCAGTATGCTTCTGTAACAATTTGATCATTGTGAATAACCATTACACTTGCACCGGAACAATCGACCGCGTTAGATGTATTTCTAGCATGTAATTCAACAGACTGGAATTGGTTATTTAATTTCTTTTTCAGCTTCAATCTTCATGTACCTCCTACTATATATGGGTGACTGTTACCTTATCCCAAACAGAGCTCCAGCTCTTTTTCTTCAACCTCTCCTCGTATATTAACGTAAGCTCTTTCGTTTCCTTGAAAATCGGGGTAGGTTTTACCTCCATATTTAATACATCCCTAATTCCACAAGGTGCAGTCAAAATCAAATTGTCGTCATCATCAAGCTTAACTCCTAGTGCGGTAACTGTTTCAGGAAATTTCGAAATCGCATCAACAGAAGATAGATACGGAGGAAAATTATTAATAACATGCATTCTCGCTTGGTTCTTTACTGACCAAGGGATAGCCGGCAGAAGTGAATAAAGCTCCTTTTCAAGCCTTTTTTCCTCCAATTCATCCAGATTGGTCTGATCATAGTAGATAACATCTACATCTGGTATTCTCGTTCTCTCCATAAAGCCGTGAAGCACATCCCAAATTTTCGATCTAACAAACCCCGCACAAATCCACCAATCAGGTAAATTTAATTTTTTTGCATTCCGTAAAAGCTCCATCATCCATTGGTCTTCTTCAATTATTGCAATGATATCTTCTTTACTTTTAAGCATCCTGGAAAGCTCCTTCTTTAAAGGGATATGTAACTATTTCGTCTATTCTTATGAAATTCCTTTTTACGAGATTCATATGATAAGTGAACACCCAATATAAATAGCTGTTCCCCACATGACGATTGCCGAGACTTTATTTAATACCATTAGCAATCTTTCTGATTTGTCCATCTTCCCTGTTATTCTTCCTGCAATGCCTAACCCCATAAACCATGCCCAAGAAACAAGGATGCACATGGCAGCAAATGCCGCCTTTTCGTTGCCTGCATACTTTAATGAGCTCGTACCTATTACACCGATTGTATCTAGAATCGCATGTGGATTAAGCAGTGAGACAGACATTGCAAACACCATTTGCTTTTTCGGGGTGAACGAAACAATTGCTGTCTGTTCCTTACTCTCCGGTTTACTTCTCCAAGTAACAAACCCCATATAGATTAAAAATAAAAAACCAGCAGTGAGAAGTATGGCTTTTAACCAAACGTATTCAAGAACAACAACTGACACCCCTAAAACAGCCAGGGTAATTAATAGTGTATCGCAAATAGCAGCAGTCACAATGACCGGCAGTGCTCTTCGAAACTGAGGCTGAACCGCACCTTGATTAAAAACAAATACATTCTGTACACCCAATGGCAAGATTAGCCCAAATGCTAATATGAACCCATGAAGAATTGCTTCTATCATGTATACATCCCTCACTTTCTTCATGCTCCCATTGTATAAGAATTAAATGACGTAATCTCCAACCAATTGGTTGTATTTATACCCAACCAATCAGTTTATAATAGTATAAAAAAAGAAAGTGTGATTGTATGCCGGAAGAATGGAAACTAAATAGATCATCATCAATCTCCCTTCATCAACAAATATACGAATATTTAAAAAGGAAAATAATCAATGGAGAATGGTCTGTCGGAACGAGGATTCCACCCCAACGGGAGCTAGCGCAAAAATTCCAAGTAAATCGCAGTACGATCGTTAATGCATTGGGAGAGCTTTCTGCAGATGGATTAATCGAGGCTAAAGTAGGAAAAGGCACATTAGTTGTCAATAACACTTGGAGTTTGCTTGCTGCCACTCCACCCCCTGATTGGATCAGCTATGTAAAATCAGGTGCTTATCATCCAAATATGCAAATCATCCAAGACATTAATGCGGCAGAAACAGACCCTGCTATCATTCGTCTTGGTACAGGGGAGCTTTCTCCTGAACTATTGCCAGCACAAAAAATGAAACAAATATTCCATCGTATCCCTTCGCTTTCTTTAGGATACTCGGAACCAAAGGGAAATCTATATTTACGAGAAATGATAAGTGAATACATCAAATGTAAAGGAATTAACGCCTCCCCATCGTCCATTATGATTGTATCTGGCGGACTTCAAGCGTTACACTTGATCTCTGTTGGCTTATTGCACAGGGGATCCGCTGTCCTGCTTGAAACACCTTCCTATCTAAATTCAGTTCATGTCTTCCAATCAGCAGGAATGAATTTATTTGGTATTCCCATGGATCAAGAAGGGATTCAACCTCAATCAATCGGGCGTCTAAAAAGGCAGCATAATGGAGCATTACTTTATTCCATTCCTACTTTCCACAATCCAACAGGGATAGTCATGTCTTTAAATAGACGCACGCAGCTGCTAAATGAGTGTATGAAAGAAGGAATCCCTATAATTGAAGATGATGTATATGGGGACCTATGGTTCGAAAATCCGCCACCTCACCCTTTAAAATCGATGGATGAGCAAGGGCAAATTTTATACATAGGGAGCATGTCTAAGACTCTTGGTCCAGGTCTGAGAATAGGCTGGATTGTTGGTCCGGAGCCTGTCATTGATCGTTTATCAGATATAAAAATGCAAACAGATTATGGCTCAAGCTCTTTATCTCAATTTGCGGTTGCGGAGTGGCTGTCAAGCGGGCTTTACAATGACCATTTAGCGGAGATACGAGCTGAGTTACTCGCACGGAGAGATTTTACTATAAATATACTGCATACATATTTCAAAGATATTGCCACTTGGAATGTACCTAAAGGAGGCTTTTATATTTGGCTTTCTATCAATAAACAAATTTCCATTCATCAATTGTTTAGGCAAGCGTTAAAAGAAGGGATCCTATTAAACCCTGGAAATATATATGATCGAAATAACCAGCAGCATTTACGATTATCCTATTCCTATGCTCCAATCGAACAATTAGAAAAAGGGCTCATTCGGCTGGCAGAGATAATTCAAGAGCTTATTTGATTGAGTTAGCGTTAATAATTCAAAGTCAGAGTTCATTCAGCTTCATCTGCCAAATACTATAATAGGCGTATTTTGATTTCAAAATACGCCTCCATGAATTATTAACCTACTTGTAACCAATGTTCTGGAATCCTTAAAGCAGATGGCAATTTCGTATGAACATCTCCCCTGGCCGCATTCACTTGAGCTTGAGTAAGGAAAAGACTCCCTGTGAGATTAGCCCCGCTTAAATCAGCATCCCTAAAGTCCGCACCAATTAAGTCAGCCTCTCTCATATCAGCACCTCTTAAATCTGCAGCAATTAACAAAGCTCCCCTTAAATTGGCGCCTCTAAGGTCAGCCCCTCTTAATTTTGCCGCGATCAGGTCACTTCCCCTGCCTATTTTTCTATGCTTGCTTTTATTCTTCTTTAAATTAACTTTAGCACGTACTAACTCACTCGTTCGAAGAAGCAATTCATTCACTTTCATCCTGTGGGCTGGTATGTCGAGGCTTAAGATAGATTCAGAATGTAGGTTTGTCAGAGATTCTGTTTCTTCTATAGCAGCCTGCAAATCTCTATAGATTGATTTGGCTTCTTCCTGACAAAGCGCTTCATTTAAGTAATAAAGCATTTCATGAAGCTGCTGCATGCGCGGTAGAACATCAAACATTTCTTTAGCTAAGGCTGGATGATCACGCCAGTCGTTTCCACGATAAGTCAATTGTGATACCTTCTGCCCGGCACCAAAACATTCATAGGAAACACAGCCTCGGAATCCTTTTTCCCTGAGATGATTATGGATCCCACAGCGAAAATCTGCTTTCAGGTTAGGACATGGAGTTCCCCCATCCTTATTAAAAGCAAAATCAGCAGATTTTGCATAAGGGAGAGCCACACAGCACAAACCGAAACAATCCTCACAGTTTGAACGTAAATGATCAGGAATTGTATCCTTTTTCATAAAAGCACGTACACTTCCTTTCACGCATTAATACAAGCTGCGTATCTCTACATTTTCTGGTAATCTAAATGGATTTTCTTTATTGATGCGATCATAAAACATGATGCCGTTTAAATGATCCATCTCATGCTGAATAACGATTGAACCATAGCCTTTCAATTTGTATTCAACTTCTTGTCCATTGATATCATACGCTTTTACCTTGATTCGTTCATATCTAGGTACATACCCCTTTACATCACGATCCACCGAAAGGCACCCTTCCCCTTCAGGAAGATAAATCATATTTACAGAATGACTAACAATTCTCGGGTTAATCATCATGTATTCAGCGTCTTCGTTTTTTTCATTTGTAAAAAGTGCAGCAAACATCCGCTTATCAAGACCGATTTGGTTTGCTGACAGCCCAGAGCCTGGGCGTAATTTATATTTTTTTGCGATTGAAGGATCCTGACTGTTTTTCAAATATTGAAGCATACATAATAAAGCTTCTCTATCCTCTTCTAAAAGCGGGATGTTCACTTCTTTCGTTTTTACTCGTAATACATCTGTTCCCTCTTGGACTATATCTTTCATTGTAATCATGTAATCTGAATGGAATTTACTCATATATGAACACCTCAGCAATTGTCTTATTTAAAAGATATAATAGGAATAAAAAAGATGTCCAGTATATTGGACATCTTTTTTATTCCTTGGGCCTGGTGTTCACTTTATAATTGCAAAAAATGGATTTATTTAACCTCGACATATCCCATTTCTTCAATTATTTTATTCATCTCTTCAAATGTTAATTCTGGATGTGATATTATTACACTGTATCCGAATCCATCCTCAGCCCAGTTTAGCAGTCGGAAGTCTTTTATTTCTGTTTTATCCCCTTTTAATCCGCGAATATTTATTCCCTCGCCATCAAATTCTTTATTTTCCTCTTCAATTGCGAAAATACTTAATGAGAAATATGGCAGATTGTCTTTAAAGTAAGTTAATGATAATTCCGGGTTGACGTCACTTCCACCTGACATAACAGTCATCTGCTCAATTTTTAAACCATTCTTTTCTTGTACGTATAGGAATGGCTTTTCCATTATCTCTACTGCCTTCTCTAAAGATTGCACTTCTTTCTCCTCTGTCATTGCTGAAATATCTTTCATTTCAACATCCTTTGGCAGCTCCAAAGTGAATAATGAATCCTTAAGAGTTGGATTAAATTCTATTTTCTTATATTCAACCGAGACTTGGATATCCCCACTTGCTGAAGTACTTTTTAAAACAAACCAGTTTTCTTTGTCCACCCAAATTTCCTGGTCGCCATACAATGTATTTTCATCCTTTGCTTCCGCTTTTAGATGGTACACATCCCGACCAATCATTTTTTCTTCACCAACTAGTTTAATGGAATGCGTGTCTTTAATGGCATTCAAAAGCATTTCCGCCTGTTCTTTTGGAGACATATTCATAAGTGTATTGTCTTTCATATCAATAACAAATGCCGTATTCGCAGCTTCGTCAAATGAAATCAACTCATTGCCATCATTTACTGTAATAGATTTTTCCCCTGTATCCGGCATTACCGCTTCTGTTCGGCGCTTTCCATCTTCTGAAACCCATTCCTTTAATTCCATCTTTCCTGTTCCATCATTAAACTTCATGACAGATTCACCATAGTATGCGGGCATTTTCGCATTATCTGCCAACGCATTTTGTACTACTTGCTCCGGAGAAAATTCATTCCCCTCCGTCGAACAAGCTACTAAACTAATAGACATAACAGCGGCTGCGCTGATAACCTTTAATGATTTGAAAAATTCCATCCTCTTCATTCTCCTTTATTTATTGAAGGAAGCCAGCAAATCACACATGTACCAACTTGTTTGTCTGACGCTATTTCTACTGTACCGCCATGCTTCTCAATAATTTGTTTTGTGATACTTAATCCAAGACCTGTACCTGAACCTCTATTTTTTGTACGAGCGGAATCTACCTGATAAAGAGGCTTAAAGACATTTTCTAGCTCCGTTTGTTCAATTCCCTCACCGCTATTCTGAACGATCAAATACATACCTTCTTGTTTTGTTAATAGCGGTTTAACAAACGGCATGATGGAAAGGGGAAGGTGTTTCGAATGGATCGTAGCTAGCAATATATGATCCTTGGAATCCGAATGTTTAATCGCATTACTCATTAAATTATCCACCACTCGAAGCATTTGCTTAGGATTGACAAGGTAAAGTCCTTCTACTGTACATAGTAATTCAAGTGAAATCCCCTTTTCCATGCAAAGCGGCTCATAATCTGAGATAAGCATGTCAAAAAATTCTTCTCCTTCAACTTCTATAAGATCCATTTCATACGTTGGGGTTTGAAGGAGTGTGTACATCAATAAATCATCTAGCATATGTTTCATATAGTTCGATTTATCGACAATCACTTGACTATATTCACTGATCTTCTCCTCGTTAGGAATCGTACCAACTAGTGCCTCTGCATAGGTTCGAATCGACGTAAGCGGCGTTTTTAAGTCGTGAGAAATACTTGCTATCATATATTCTTTTTCACCCTGCTCCTCTATAAGCTTTTGTTTAGCAGTAATAATTTGAAGGCGCATTTCATCAAAACTTTTTGCGAGCTCGCCAATTTCATCATTTACTTCATAAATAGGGGAAACTTCATTTCTTTCCGCGAAAGCATTCATTTGTTTCATTAGCAATCGAAGCGGCTTATTTAATTTACGATTGACAAGAAATGCAACAATAGTAAAATTAGCAACAAAGAATAGTACAAAGATGCCAATAACCAGCCAGGTTCGATCAGAAACACCCTTCACCCACTCATTACGTGCTAATTTGACCTCATAAATGCCAATAATATCTTTCCCTTGTAGAACTGGCGATCGATAGGTATACGCATAGTAATCTTTTTCAAATTCATATAAGTTTTTATAAAGCTTATCGGTGCTGGCAATTGTATCAATCTGTGTTTTTATTGGATTGGACGTATATAATAAAAAGCCCTCCTTTAAATATAGATTGATCTCTATATGCGCTCCTGTTAACTTATTAAGTTCTTCATATGTTCTGCCGAGCTGGAACATTTCTGGTGTATCTATTACCTCTATTATTTTTTGGAGCTCAACCCATTTCTCAAAATACTCTTCTACATTTTTTTCTTGATGATAAGCATTAATCCAAAGAAACAGTACGTATGCTGCAACTAGCGGGAGGATCATAACGATTAGATAGGAAACAAGCAGCCAAGTTTTTATTTTCACGACGGCACACCAATAAATCGATATCCTTTCCCCCAGATGGTTTGAATAAAATGCGGAGATTTAACTGGGTCCTTTAGTTTTTCTCGAAGAGATTTAATATGGACTGTAACAGTATGTAATCCTTCTATATCTGCCTGCTGCCATACATGTTCATAGATCTCATGCTTAGAAAATATGCGGTTGCCATTTTCAGCTAGCAAACATAGCAGCTCAAACTCTTTATTTGTTAATGGGAGCTCTTCCCCAAATAAAAATACACATTGTAAACTATAATTGATTGTTAAGCCTTGATCATAAAGAAGTTCATGTCTTTCTTCTTCTATACGGTTATAACGGAACCAGCGTCTCAAATGAGAATCAATGCGTGCCTTTAATTCTGCTAAACTAAACGGCTTGGACATATAATCATCCGCTCCGAGTCCTAACCCCTCAATTTTATCAACATCATCTTTACGCGCACTAATAATGATAATTGGTATGTCACTTTTCCAGCGTATATTGCGGCATAATGCAAATCCATCCATTTCAGGAAGCATTAAATCGACTAGCATCAAATCATACGAGCCTGACTGAAAGTCATTTAACCCCTCTAGTCCCGTTGTTGCCCACGTCACTTTATGTCCTGCTGTTATTAGCGTATCACGAATAATACGTGCAATTTCGGTATCATCTTCTACTAGTAAAATGTTTGCTTCCATCTTATTTCCTCCCAAAACAAAGATAGCATGAAAAAATGATAGGATTTAAAACTTTATAATTACTTTACTTTTATCATAGTAGAAATTAGCATCTTTTACATTCAATATAAATACCCCGTTCTATTTTAGGACGGGGTGAAAAACAAATATTTATTTTTATTTATTCCTTTATACTTTATAAATTCTCGCCTCATATGGAGCAAGCTTGATAGCCCCTGTCTCCTCATGATCCTCTACTTCAAGATTTGCCAGCATTAGATTTGGCCTTTTATAGATAATTCCTTCCACCGGGTCAACAGACACCTGCTTTTCCGATAGATTACACAAAACAAGCACCTTCTCTTGACCTAATGTACGAGTATAAGCATAAAGCGATGGATGTTCTTCTAACACTAAATCATATGCACCATACACAAATATCTCATTTGATTTACGTAAGTGAATCATCTTTTTATAATAATTCAATATAGAGTGCGGATCTTTTTTCTCGGTATTTACATTAATTTTAGTATAGTTTGGATTTACTTTGAGCCATGGGGTTCCTTTTGTAAATCCGGCATTTTCTTCAGCAGACCATTGCATGGGCGTTCGTGAATTATCTCGGCTTGTTTTCCTGATGATGTCCATTACCTGCTCAGAGGAATCTCCTTGTTCTATTCGGTGCCTATATAAATTTTTTGTAGCCACATCATTATATTCCTCTATGACTTTGTAGTTCACATTGGTCATACCCAATTCCTGTCCTTGATAAATGAATGGCGTTCCTTGCATAAAGAAATACATCGTCGCAAGTGACGTCGCACTTTCCCTCCAAAATTCTCTATCATTTCCCCAAGTAGATACACAGCGAGCCTGATCATGATTTTCTATAAATAACGCATTCCATCCGCTTTTCTCTAATGCTTTCTGCCACCTTGTTAAAACATGTTTTAGCTCCGTAATGTTGAGCTTTTTCTTCGTTTCAGCATCCCATAGACTTAAATGTTCAAACTGAAAAATCAAATTGAATTTTCCATCTGCCCAATCCACCCATTCATGAATATCCTCTGTTCCAACACCATTTGCCTCTCCAACAGTCATAATGTCATATTTCGCAAAAGTTTCTTGTTTTAATTCTTCAAGGAAGGTCATGATTCCCGGGACATTCATATACTTCTCCCATGCAGGAACAAAAGGAAGCTGATCTGGATTTGGCATATCGGCAAATGTTGTGTCTTTTTTAATATGACTGATTGCATCTACTCGGAATCCATCAATCCCTTTATCTAGCCACCATTTAATCATTTCATATAAAGCATCTCTTACATTCTTATTCTCCCAATTCAAGTCAGGCTGCTTCTTCGAAAATAAGTGTAAGTAGTATTGCTCCGTTTCTTTATCGAATTCCCAAGCGGATCCATTAAAAATACTTCCCCAATTATTCGGCTCTTTCCCGTCGATCCCATCTCTCCAAATATACCAGTCACGCTTTTCGGAACTTTTCGAAGACCTGGATTCAATAAACCAAGGGTGTTCATCACTCGTATGATTAATAACTAAATCAATTATTATCTTCATACCGCGCTGATGCACTTCTTTAAGGAGCTGATTGAAATCTTCCATCGTGCCGAACTCTTCCATGATTTCTTGATAATTGCTAATATCGTATCCATTATCATCATTCGGTGACTGATACATAGGGCAGATCCAAATGACATCGATCCCTAAATCCTGAATGTAATCTAATCTAGAAAGAAGTCCTTGCAAATCTCCAATTCCATCATCATTCGAATCTTGAAAGCTTCGTGGATACACTTGATAAGCAACTACTTCCTTCCACCAAATTTTCTCCATATTATCCCTCTTTATCTGTCTGTTGTTTATTCAACCAATCCGTTCATTCTTTTACAAGATTCTCTTTCAATTAAAGCCGTTGACACAAAATGAGACTTCACAGCCACCTCAGGATTACTAACCATTTCTAATAAAAAGTTTGCTGCTTCAAAGCCTAGTTCAAAAATTGAAATATCAACAGATGTTAAAGGCGGCTTCACATAAGCAGACAGTGCGTGGTTATTAAAACTCACGATAGAGATATCCTTAGGGACTTGAATGGAAAGCTCTTCTAAATAACGGATGATCTCATATGCAACCAAATCATCATGTGCAACGATGGCAGTTGGTGGAGCATCTAGCTTCATCAAGTCATGAACAGAGCCTTTTCCTTGTGATTTAAATACATCATCATGGATAAAATAGGCATCTGAATACGAAAGACCAGCCTCCATTAGAGCTTGATGGTATCCTTCCAAACGGTCAGATGAAACGACATAATCGAGATTCCCTCCAATAAAGGCAATCTGTTCGTGCCCTAAGCTAAATAGATAATCCACTACCTCATGTGCTATTTGCTTATTATCATTATCAATATATGTAATCTCATCCTCGTATTGATATGGGCGGCCTACCATTGTAAACGGAAAGCCAGAACGCTTTAAAAAGTTCATTGTCCGATCATTCACACGAGAGTAAAGCAGAATAATACCATCTACCTTTCTTCCTTGCACCATTGACACAACTTCTTGATAAATCTCTTCCTCTGTACCGCCTGTAGATAAATAAATTCCATATTGGCTTGAATGCGCACTTGTGCAAATCCCACGAATGACTTCAGGAAAAAAAGGATTTTGGAATGCCAGTGAAGTAGAGTGCGCCATGATTACGCCAATTGTTTTCGTGCTTTTTGCAGCTAAGTTCCTCGCTTGAAAGTTTGGATGATATGCTAAGCGCTCCATTACCTCTCTTACTTTACGCTTTGTTTGTTCACTAATTCTTGGACTATCTGCAATTACACGTGAAACGGTAGACGGGGAAACATTGGCTTCTCTCGCTACATCAATGATTGTCACAGCCATTCGAACACCCTCCTTTTTTTACATTTTACTTTACGGCTCCCTCTGACACACCTTTTATTATTTCTTTTTGGGCAAAGAAATAC
Organism: Cytobacillus praedii; assembly: GCF_001439605.1. Lineage (GTDB taxonomy): Bacteria > Bacillota > Bacilli > Bacillales > Cytobacillaceae > Cytobacillus > Cytobacillus praedii. Next base: position 36,518 of record NZ_LMBX01000028.1, on the reverse strand, counting down.
AGGATAATGACTGGGATGATCGCCAATGTTAACCCAGCCAAAGCTAGATGCCACTGCTTTGTATACTCTCCAAAGAAAAAGAACATCTTTAACGGAATTGTCTCCATCCCTTTCTGGTTAATAACAAGCGATGGAAGCAAGTAATCATTCCATATCCAGATCGTATTTAAAATGGCAACAGTCACTGTTATCGGCTTTAACATTGGGAAAATAATGTACCAAAAGACTTGAAATTTGTTCGCTCCATCAATGGTAGCTGCCTCATCTAATGATTTGGGAATAGAAGATAGGGCGCCATGATATAAAAAGATCGATAAGCTTGCACCAAACCCCAAATACATAAATATCAATCCGCCGCGATTGAGCATTTCAAACTTCCCAAAGATTGTCACGAGCGGAATCATGACAGATTGGAATGGAATGAGCATCGCAGCCACAAATACAAAGAAAATAATTGTACTTAGACGGCTCTTTACACGTGAAAGGGCATATGCTGCCATCGATGAAAAAATAACAATAATGACCACACTAAGCACGGTAATCAAAACTGAATTGACGAAGGTTCTTAAAAAATCCAATTCTGAAAATGCCTGCACATAGTTTTCAAATGTAACCGTACTAGGCGGCTTCAATGTATCCTCAAAAATTTCCCGTTTAGTTTTCAGCGAGTTTACGATCATTAAATAGAAGGGCGCCAGCCAAATAAGCGCTAAAAATATCCCAGCTGCCTCTAGAGGAACTAAATGCTTTTTCCGCACTACATTTCCACCTCACGTTTCTTAGAAAGATAGACTTGCAGTAAAGCAATAACTGCAACAATCAAGAAAAAGATAACCGCTTTCGCCTGTGCGTAGGCCATATCATAACGGCCGAATGCTGTATTAAAAATCTCCATCGCTACCATTTGTGTTGAATTATATGGGCCCCCACCTGTTAAAGAGAGGTTTTGATCATATAGCTTAAACGTATTCGACAAGGTCAAAAACATACTTACCGTAAACGCTGGAGCAACTAACGGAAACACAACATGGCGGAAACGCTGGAAAGCATTAGCACCATCTATTTCAGCTGCTTCGATTAATTCTTTCGAAATACCCTCTAAATAAGCAATATAAATCACCATAATATACCCGGACATTTGCCAGCTCATCAATATAACAAGTCCCCAGAACCCAGTTCCTGGCGTTGAAAGCCAGCCTTGTAAGCTTTCAATTCCCACTATGGAACCAAAGCCTGCAAATGCCTTAGTAAAAATAAACTGCCAAATGAAACCGAGAATAAGTCCGCCAATTAAATTAGGCATAAAGAAAATGGTCCTTAATGCTTTATTTGTTTTTAATTTTGCTGTAACGATTAATGCAAGTGATAGACCTATTAGATTAATCAAAATCACAGAAACAATTGAAAATTTTACCGTGAACCAAAGTGAATCCATGAAACGCTCGTCTTGGAACAATGCGATATAATTATCAAAACCTACGAATCCCTTCGTCTGAATGCCATTCCAGTCTGTGAATGAATAATAAATCCCAAGCAATAAAGGGGCGATGACAACTAGCAGTAACGCAGCTAGCACCGGCATTAAAAATAGCCAATAGGATAGATCTCGTTTACGCATTTGTTCACCTCTTCGTAAATGAAAGATTCTTTACATTTCTCAATCTCACAAAACAAAGTAGCGCAAAGGCTACTTTGTTTCTCATTCGCATGGATAATTACTGACGCGAAGACTCCCACGCCTTCTTCGTAGCATTGATCACGTCTTCCCAGCTTCCTTCATCACTTAAGTATTTCTGAATCTCAACCCCTAATTCATCCTGCCCCCATCCAGTTGGATATCCCATGAATGTCCAGCCAATCGTTTTGCCCTTTTCTGCATATTCATAAACAGCTTTTGAAAGAGGATCTGATATTTTTGAAGAATCATAGCCGTTGTACGCAGGTATAAATTTGAAATCATTTAACACTGTTTCTTTCCCTGTATCTGAAGTGTAAAGCCAATCCAGGAATTTCTTCGCCTCTTTAACAACTGCTTCATCTGCATTGCTATTTACTCCCCAATACATTGGAATCCCTACTGGAATATGATCCCCTTTGTACCCTTCTACCGGAATCGGTAATAATCCAATTCCATTACTAGCAAATTCCTCATCAATACCTGCAATGGACCCATACACCCAGTTTCCTTGTTGAATAATCGCCACTTTTTGCAAGGAGAATAACTCTTCTACTTGTTTCGAATAATCAAGGCTAACAGTCGGCTGCACTGAAAAGTCATTCTGCAGATCGAGGACCTTTTGGAACGCATCCCCATATTGAAATTCAATATTTTTTGACTCAAAAGCTTTTAATACATTGTTATCAAACTCTGGAGCAATAAACGTATTGGATAAATGCAATCCAGTTACCCATGTTTCTTTCCCTGGAAGAGCAAATACCGCTTCAAGACCTAATTCGCCTTTTTTGCTGTCCAATTCCTTAACCGCTGCCTCTAAAGAAGCAAAGTCAACAATAGTCGAAGGATCGATTCCAGCTTTTTCGAATATATTTTTGTTATATATAAATCCATAGCCTTCCTGATTATACGGAAGTCCTAGCACCTTACCATCTACTGTGACTCCATCAAGCGTTCCATCTAGTGCTGCATCAGCTGCTGCTGAATCGGATAAATCAGCTAATTTATCCTTCCAATCTTCTACATCCTGCGGCCCACCGATATTATAAATAGCTGGCTCGTTGCCAGAAGCAAACTTCGAACGAAGTGCAGCACCATAATCTTCTCCTCCGCCAACAGTCGTAATATTAATTTTCACATTCTCATTTTCTTCTTCGTACGCTTTTGCAACTGCCTCGAATTGGTCTTTAAATTCTACTTTAAATTGAAAAATATCTAATGCAACTTGTTCACTTTTCGAATTATTATCCGATTTGCCTGCTTCGTCTGAACTGCAGCCTGTCAAAAACCCAGCTAAACCGATTGAAGCTGCCAAAATTCCTGCTCGCCATTTCTTTTTCATTTTTCTCTCCCCCAAAATTTATTATTTTGTGAAAACGTTTGCGCAAATGGACAAAAAGAAGAGCAAAGCTAATGAAAGCGTTTGCGCAATGTAGATTTAAATTTATCCTATCACATCGTCTGGGCTATCACAACTAGTTTATTTAAAATTCTGTTTTTTACGATAGGGCTTATTGTACATTTAAAAAAATTCACTCTCTCGTTTGCAGAGGATTTCTTGAATTCACTTTGCTATCCTTCTTGTTTAATTAGTCGACTATAAGCATTGCTGCACCAAGCATACCTGCTTCATTGCCAAAAACAGCCCGCCTCATCTCGAATGGTTTAAGCTTTAATGGTTCTACTCTCTCAAGCAGGAGATCCCACCAATCATCTGCCGAATCTGATACTCCTCCGCCGATTACGACACATTCCATGTCCAACACCGCCTGGAGACTGGAAATAACAATAGCAAAATCAGAAAGAAAGCGTTCACGAACCGAGATTGCACTTGCTACTCCATCCACTGCTAACCGAAAAAGATGTTGCGGCATCGCAAGATCACGTGTTTCAGGATCGATGACATTCTCCTCGCGAATGAGCCTTCTCAATGCTGTGCCAGACACATATTGTTCACTGCAGCCTTTTCTGCCGCATCCGCAAAGCAGCCCATTTGGATATAAGATCATGTGGCCGACTTCTCCGGCACCTCCGTTGGCCCCATTCATTATCCGCCCATCGAAAATGAATCCGCCTCCGAGTCCTGTTCCAACCGTTAAACATGCAGCCCTCCGAAAACCTTTTCCTGCTCCTAATTGAACTTCCGCAAGAGCTGCACAGTTCGCATCATTATTGCATTCAACCCTCAGACCCGTTGCTGTTTCCAACTGGGATTTAACCGCAGTTCCCTGCCATCCTTCCAGTTCCTTTTCAAAAGTGATTACACCTGTCTCTGCATCCACCATTCCTCTTGTACCAATACCTATTCCTGAAAGATCAGGAAAATCCATTTTCATCCTAAGAATCTGTTCTTCTAAATATGGATATAGAGGAATCTTTGTAGGAATCGTCCATTCGGCCAATACTTCCCCTAACTCATTTACAATACCAAAACGGATTTTTGTTCCTCCAATATCAATACCAGCTATTTTTCCCACCTTACTGCCTCCTTCCATAAGCAAGCACAAACGCCTCATAAGGGCGAAGTTTTATTATTTCGTTTTCTATTTTACAAGTATTGTAGTTAGCTATGATAAGATTCCCTTTCCAATGCGGGACATTGCATTCCTCACAGGTTAACTGCTCCATCTGTTTAGAGAAATTGGCTGCAACGAGCCATTCTTCCTCCTTAGTTTGCCTTTTATAAACAAATAAATATGGATGGTCTGGCAATAACAATTGAAAACTTCCATTAGCAATGATGTCATGCTCTTTTCTCAAATGAATCAGTGTTTGGTACGTATAAAAAATAGAGGATTGATCTGCAATGGCTTCCTCAGCATTTATTCTAACTGTATTCGGATTCATCTGGATCCAAGGAACCCCATCTGTAAATCCTCCTTCTGCTGTCCATTGCATAGGAGTACGTGCATTATCCCGCCCTTTCGCATAAATACTTGCCATGATTTTTTCATGAGAGATTCCCAATTCCCGTTTCTCTTTATACATATTGAGCGTTTCAATATCTCGATAATCATCAATCGCATCAAACTGCACATTTGTCATGCCAAGCTCTTCTCCTTGGTAAATATATGGAGTCCCTTGGAGCATATGCAGACAAATGGCCAGCATTTTCGCAGATTCCTCCCGATACATCTGGTCATCCCCAAACCTTGAGACAACTCGCGGCTGATCATGATTATTCCAATACAGACTATTCCATCCAACATAATGCAGCTTATTCTGCCATTTCTCAAAGTTTCGCTTTAATTCTTTTAACTTTAATGGCCGAACATCCCATTTTTCAAAAGGACCACTGTCGAGGTTCATATGTTCAAAAGTGAATACCATATTCACTTCCTGATTCTCCGGATTTGTATAGATTTGTGCATCCTCAGTCGTTGCTCCAGGCATTTCCCCTACTGTTAACACATCATAATGGCGTAATACTCTTTCATTCATTTCTCGTAAGTACGTGTGAATCCTTGGTCCATTCATATAAAATGGGCTTCCATCTCCATACTTTTGATTAGGAGGAATTGCTCCATTAGGTAATTGCGAATCTTTCGAAATAAAGTTAATCACGTCCATGCGAAATCCGCCAATTCCTTTTTCCAGCCAATAGGTCATAATGTCATAGATTTCATTTCTTAGAGGTGCATGCTCCCAGTTCAAATCAGGCTGCTTTTTTGAGAATAAATGCAAATAATACGCATTCGTATTTTCATCTTTTTCCCAAGCAGACCCAGAAAAAACAGAACCCCAATTGTTCGGAGGATTGTGTTCATTCCCTGTACGCCATATGTAATAATCCCGGTAGGCTGAATTTATGGATGAGCGCGATTCAACAAACCATTCATGTTCATCAGATGTGTGATTCACAACTAAATCCATCACAATTCGAATGTTTCGGTCTTTTGCTTCTTTGATCAATTGTTCAAAATCATCCATTGTACCAAATTCTTTCATGATTGCCCGGTAATTCCGAATATCATAGCCATTGTCATCATTTGGAGAATCATAGATTGGACTCAACCATATGACATCTATCCCCAACCTTTGCAAATAATCTAATTTTGAAATAATCCCCTGCAAGTCACCAATTCCATCTCCATTAGAGTCCTTAAAACTTCGCGGATAAATTTGATACACTACACTTTTTTTCCACCACGGATCTATTGACTGGGTCAATTTCCTCCACCACCTACTAATATTCCGATGGAATTATTTTAATATTTCCACAACAATAATGCAATCGCTTGCACAAAATATATAGAAAAAGAGAGCCATAGCTGCCCTCCCTTTCTAATTACTTATTAAGCCTGTGCTGCTTCTATTACACGTTTCATTGCTTGAATTTGACCAAAATGAATGGATTCATGAAATAATGAAAAATTACTAATCTCACCGAACGTTTCCTGACCCAAAAAAGGTGTGGACAATTTTTCACTAAAGCGTTCTGCTGGAATCTCTTTCATGCGCATTAATTGATCTTTTAACTGTGCTGTAAGTTCAGAAACAGAAGGAATCTCACCCTGCCAATCTGAAGGTTTTGTGCCAGTTGCAAACAGCTCCAAATAATTCGCAGGGATACTTGCTGATTTGTGAGGATATCCAAACATAAATTGCTCTGCTGAAGTTAACACATGTCCAATATGCCATTTAATTGTATTGTTGAAGCCTTCAGGCTGAACATCTACAATCTCTTCATTTAAGCCAGCAATAGTTTTTATAAAGAAACCCCGTGTTAATTCCATATTTTTAAATAATAACTCACTCATTTTAGCAGCCTCCCTATTTTTCAATATCAATCTATATTCTATACTAAAGTTATCCAATACTTAATTAAAAAATGCTAATAAATTTCATGAATTTTCCATAAAATTCTCGTTCTACTTATTATAGAATGAACATAACAGGATGGAAAGGAAGTGAAATATGCTTATAAAAAATAGAAATGAATCGATGGAGTTAGTCATTTTAAAATTATTACATGCCAGAATGAAGTTAACAGGAAATGAACAACAGCATCACTTAAACCTAAAGAAAGGCCTTGAAGGAGAAATGAAATTTGACTCATTAATCGCCAATCTTAATAGTAAATTTCTTATATTGAATGACCTTCTTCTCGAAAGCAACAAAACTACCTTTCAAATCGATTCTTTACTCATTACACAAGATGCGATTATCCCCTTCGAAGTAAAAAATTATGAAGGCAATTACTATTACCAAGATAAGAATTTTCATATTTGTTCTACTGGAAAAGAAATTACGAATCCTCTACATCAATTGAATCGCATTGAAACACTGCTTCGCCAATTTCTTCAAAAGTACGGATTCAACCTTTCAATAAAAGGTTACCTTACCTTTGTTAACCCCGAATTCTTCTTATACAACGCACCCCAAAATGAGAAAATGATCTTCCCGCCACAATTAAATTACTTAATAAAAAACTTAAATATGAAACCATCCAACCTCAATAGCTTGCACCGCAAACTAGCCGACCTATTAATACAGGCTCATATCTCAGAATCACCTTACACCCGGCTACCTACTTATCATTATGGCCAGCTTCGGAAAGGGATAACTTGTGCAGCTTGCCAATCATTCCTTCTCATAATTAGTGAAAGAAAAGTAGTCTGTGATCAATGCGGGCATAAGGAAAATATACAGACGGCTGTCGTTCGAAGCGTAGAGGAATTCAAGCTGCTTTTCCCAGATACAAAGGTTACAACCAATACTGTTTATGATTGGTGTCAGTTGGTAAAATCTAAAAAAATAATATGGAGAATACTAAGGGAGCATTATAAAACAATCGGATATGGTCAGTGGTCCTATTATGAATAAATAGATTACTGAAGATTATTTTTGAAAATGCTTCACATTGGGTACACTATTCTATCTTTCAGCTACTTTCGGGGAATCAATGGGGTTTGTTGAATTCGTTTTTCTGGCTTTCTTGCTAGGTTTCGGGAATCCATCGGGCTTATTGGGGGCGTTTTTCTGCCCTTCCGCTAGGTTTCGGGAATCTATTGGGCCTGTTGGGATCGTTTTTCTGCACTTCTACTAGTTTTCGGGAATCCATCGGGCTTATTGGAGTCGTTTTTCTGCACTTCTGCTAGTTTTAGGGAATCAATCGGGCTTATTGAGGTCGTTTTTCTGCACTATCTATAGTTGTCGGGAATCTATTGGGCTTGTTGAGGTCGTTTTTCTTACCTTCCGCTAGGTTTCGAGAATCAATATAGGTTGTTGGGGTCG
>NZ_LMBX01000028.1:28193-28550 GCF_001439605.1 Cytobacillus praedii | reverse complement strand
GCCCTTCTGCTAGGTTTCGGGAATCTATACAGCCTGTTGAGGTCACTTTTCTAACTTTCTTCTAGGTTTCGGGAATCAATAGGGCTTATTGGGGTCACTTTTCTAACTTTCTGCTAGTTTTCAGGAATCTATACGGCTTGTTGGGGTCATTTTTCTGTACTTCCGCTAGGTTTCGGGAATCTATACAGCCTATTGAGTTCATTTTTCTGCACTTCTGCTAGGTTTCGGGAATCTATACGGCCTATTGAGTTCATTTTTCTGCCCTTCTGCTAGGTTTCGGGAATCTATACGGCTTGTTGAGGTCGTTTTTCTAACTTTCTGCTAGTTTTCAGGAATCAATACGGCCTATTGAGGTCA
>NZ_LMBX01000028.1:0-28133 GCF_001439605.1 Cytobacillus praedii | reverse complement strand
GCCCTTCTGCTAGGTTTCGGGAATCTATACAGCCTGTTGAGGTCACTTTTCTAACTTTCTTCTAGGTTTCGGGAATCTATACGGCTTATTGAGTTCATTTTTCTCCCTTTCTGCTAGTTTTCAGGAATCAATACGGCTTGTTGGGGTCATTTTTCTGTACTTCCGCTAGTTTTCGGGAATCAATAGGGCTTATTGGGGGCGTTTTTCTAACTTTCTGCTAGTTTTAGGGAATCAATGAGGCTTATTGAGTTCATTTTTCTGCCCTTCTGCTAGGTTTCGGGAATCAATACGGCCTATTGAGTTCATTTTTCTGCCCTTCTGCTAGGTTTCGGGAATCAATACAGCCTGTTGAGTTCACTTTTCTAACTTTCTTCTAGGTTTCGGGAATCAATACGGCTTATTGAGTTCATTTTTCTGCCCTTCTGCTAGTTTTAGGGAATCCATAAGACTTGTCTGCTATTTTCCCAGGAATCAATAAGCCCCAAAATTAAAAAATCCATGTTGAACGTGTTTGTTCAACATGGATTCCTTATTCAGGATCACTATTTTAATTCTCTTGACCAAACGCACTTTCATCCATATAGGAAACCTCCCAAAGATGGCCATCAAGATCCTGGAAGCTCCATCCATACATAAATCCATGGTCAGTTGGATCATTCGAAGGCTTTCCGCCAGCATCTAATGCCTTGTTTACAATCTCATCTACTTGTTCTCTACTGTCAGCTGATATGGCTACGATTGCTTCTGTATTTTTTGCTGTATCCGAAATGTCCTTCTTCGTAAAGGTCTTAAAGAAGTCTTCTACCAATAACATCACAAATGTATTCTCGTTGATTACCATGCACGTTGCATTTTCATCAGTAAATTGAGCATTAAATTCAAATCCAATTTTCGAAAAAAATTCAACAGTTTTGTTTAGATCTTTCACCGGCAAATTTAGATATAGTTGCCTTGCTTGCAATCCCATTTGACTCACCTCATTTTAGTATTCTTTCATCCATAATATAACTCATAGAAGATAAATCTGTAAAATATTATTACACAAAATTCCGAATATTTATAACATATTAACCTTCTGTTAATAAAAAAACCCGCAAGGCTATTTTCGCCTTGCAGGTTTTTTGTTCGATGGGAACTAGTTTTCCTGAATGTCTTTACGGTTTTTCTTAAATAGCTTTGATAATACTTCATAGACGATTGGTACAACGATTAATGTTAATAGCGTTGAACTTGTTAATCCGCCGATTACTGTAATACCTAGGCCTTTTGAGATTAGACCGCCGCCGCCAGAGCCGAGTGCTAATGGAATTAAAGCACCGATTGTTGCGATTGCTGTCATTAGGATTGGACGCAGACGCGTTGCTCCCGCTTCTAGTATAGCTTCGCGCATCGTCATTCCATCACGTTCCATATGAATAATACGGTCTACAAGTACGATCGCATTTGTGACGACAATACCTATTAACATTAGCAGACCCATCATGACAGATACAGAGATCGTTTCACCCGCGATTAATAAACCAACAAATGAACCAATAACCGCAAACGGCAACGAGAATAGAATCGAGAACGGCGCAACACCTTCACCGAATGTGACAACAAGGATGAAGTATACAATTGCGACTGCCGCAATCATCGCTACACCAAGCTGTGTAAATGTTTCAGTCATGTCTGCTTGCACTCCGGCAACACCAACTGTTACACCCTTAGGTAAATCTAATTTATCTATTGCTTTATCTACTTTAGATGTTGCTTTGGAAATATCATCACCAATGATTGTTCCAGAAACACTTGCATAGTATTCCCCTTTACTGCGCGCAAGGGTATTTAACGTTGTCCCCTTCTCAACTGTTACTAGTTTAGAAAGCGGCATCGTCGTGCCAAGTGCTGTTGGTACTTCTGTTGCTAAAATATCATCAACTGATTTTGGTTGTTTAGTTTGTTCTTGCTGAACGATAACTTCTAATGTATCCCCATCTTTTTCAACCGTAGTTAATACATCTTGTGTTTTATTCGGGTTCAACATCATAACAATTTGACCAGTTGTTAACCCGTACTGCAGTAATTCATCTTGTTCTACTTTAAATGTATACTCAACATAAGCATCTTCTGCACTAGAGGAAACATCTTCTAAGCCATCTGTTTCCTTCATGACATCTTCTACCATTTTTACAGCATTATTTAGTTTATCTAAATCTTCACTATAGAATGTATAGCTCACTTCATTTGTTGACATCGACATAGACGAGAAGTTCTGGCTCTTCCATTCACCAGTTTGGCCAATATTGAACACATAATCTTCAATATCCTCGCGAACTTCTGGGAAGTCTTCCATTTCAGGGTCAAAGATTAGGTACATTAATGCACCTCCGCCGCCTCCGCCCATCATTGCCGACATCTCATCGCCACTCTCAGTAACAGAAACTTGAACAATATCGATGTCATCTCGTTTTAACATCTCTTCCTCAACAGCTGCTACATTGGCTAATGTATCTTCCTTTAACTCTCCTGTTTCAGGTGTGTACGTTAAGTACATCACTTTTTCCTCTTCGCTGCCCATAAAGCTAAAGCCAATTAATGGTGTTAATGCCAAGCTGCCTGCTAGTAATACAATAGAAATAATCGACGTTATCACTTTATGGTTTAATGTCCAATTTAGAATTCCTTTGTATGATTTAGCTAGTTTACCAGCCTCTTTATGGCTGCCTTCTGTCTTTTCACTGTATAGCTTCTTCTTAAATAAGAAGTGAGATAACGCTGGTACAACTGTAATTGCTACAATTAACGAAGCACCAAGCGCAAACGTCATTGTTAAAGCGAATGGCATAAACAGTTCACCGACCATCCCGCCAACGAAGATAAGCGGAGCGAATACCGCAACGGTTACTAATGTCGATGACAAAATTGGTTTGAACATCTCAATCGTCGCTTCACGCACAAGCGCACGACCAGTTAACTTCTCTCCCTTTAAATGGAGGCGACGATAAATATTTTCCACTACTACGATGGAGTCATCGATTACACGGCCGATCGCCACAGTAATCGCACCAAGCGTCATAATGTTCAACGTAATATCCAGCCAGTTTAATAGCAATAATGCCATAAAAATGGAGACTGGAATTGAAATAATGGAAATAATCGTTGATTTAAAGTCACGCAAGAATAGAAGAATAATCAATACAGCGATTAATCCGCCAAATAATGCTTTTTCAACCATCGTTGAAACGGAATCTTCAATCGGCTTCCCTTGGTCAAGTGATACATCTACTACTAGACCATCAATCTTTTTCTCTTCATCTTTAATTAAATCCTTCACACTGTTTACAACATCAACTGTGTTTGCTTGCTGTCCTTTGACAATTTGAATCGCAATCGCATTCTCACCGTTCGTACGTGAAACAGATTGCACCTTACCTACTACTTCAATAGTAGCAATATCGCTAAGCTTCACGAATGGTGATGGCTGTGTAGCAGATGGCGTAACAGGAATAAGCATTTCCTTTAATTCATCCGCTGTCATGAACTTTCCATCAATCGCTACAGCCTGTTCACCTTCTTCAAACTCGTAAAGTCCTAATGAAACAGCCAAGTCACTTGCTTGAATCATTTCTTTTACTTTATCTTCCGTTAAACCAAGTTCAGCCATCTTTGCTTCATTATAGGTAAGCTGAACCTCTTCGATATGCTGACCAGTAATGGTCGCAGAGGCAACCCCATCGATTTTCTCGATCTTAGGAAGTAAAATTTCCTCAACTGTTGATGTCAGTTCAACAATATCCTCTTTCTTACTGCTGACACTCAATGCAACAACTGGCATCATATTCATGCTTATTGCTGTAACGGTCGGCTTCTGTGCATCTTCCGGTAAAGTCACTGCATCGATCGCAGATTCTAATGCACGTTTTGCTTCATCCATATCAATTCCATAATCATACTCCACTTGGATATTTGCCATGTTCGAATATGAATTGGAATAAACGGCTTTCACATCTTCAAGGTTTTCTACTGCTTTCTCCAATGGCATGGATATATCATTCATTACTTGTTCAGGAGTTGCACCAGGATAAACACCCATTACCATTAAGTATGGAATCGAAATATCCGGAATCGTCTCTGTTTTCATTTGCGTACCAGAATATATACCAGATACGGTTATAATTATAGTAAGCAACCATACTGCTAGTTTATTCTTCAGTACAAAATTGACTAAGCCTTTCACTCTTACACCTACCCTTAATTGACTTATTAAGCTCATTTTTTTATAATAATGACTAATAAGTCATTTGTCAACAAAAAGGCCTAGGAGCGATTATATAGATGATTAAAAAACAACTAATTATGGAGAAAGCTCTAGAACTCTTTGCACAGCAAGGAATTGAAGCTACTCCCGTCCAACAGATAACTGATTATTGCGGTATTTCAAAAGGGGCATTTTACCTATCATTCAAGTCAAAAGACGAGCTGATCATAGCATTAATTGATCATTTCATGATCCAAATCATCGCTGATATTGACTACATGGTCAAAAACACTGAGAATGATGCGGAGTTATTATATACTTTTTACTACACAACATTTCATTCTTTTCATAAGCATTCCGACTTCGCAAAAATCTTCATTAAAGAACAAACACAATCATTCAATGAAGAACTTATTGTGAAAATTCATTATTACGATCGACTAATGGAAGGCATTATCTTATCATTAATTGAGCGTTTATACGGAGAAAAGGTAGAGAATACAAAGTATGATTTAATTTATTGTATCAAAGGGTTAATGAATAGTTATTCTGCATTGTTTTTGTTTAACAATGCCCCATTAAATAGAGAACTGCTATGCCAATCACTTGTAGAAAAAACGAACCTTTTAGCCAGCCATACGTCCGTTCCATTTATAACACGTGAAGATTTTCAAATGCTTAAACACCCAATAAAAGAGGAAATAACAAAAGAGCAGATTATCGAAATGATTGAACAAATTTCTAAAGAAATAGAAGAGCCTCTTGAGAAAGAGTCTTTAATTCTATTAAAGCAACATCTGGTTGAGCCCACTTTAAGTCCCGCTATTGTGAAAGGCCTGCTTGAGAACATTCGAAAACATCCTCATTGTAAATGGGTTTCTTACTTGCTCTTTAGATATTATGAAATTGAATAAAGAAAAGGCAGAATGCTTACTACTTGCATTCTGCCTTTCTTATTATGTGATAATTTTTGATATTTCTAAACATTCGATACTCTAGTAAAATAGAAAGTATCATAAAAGGTATCTTCCGGAGGAGAATTTGCATGCTCGAACTGCTGCTGACTATGCTTGAACGACTTGGAATTATCGTGACTATTGCATTTATCTTAACTCGATTTCAGTTCTTCCGGGATATGATCTACGGAGAGAAATTAAATAGGTACCAGCAATATACGGCCATTCTATTTTTTGGCTTTTTCGGCATTATTGGCACCTATTCTGGACTTTCCTTAAATACCGATACACAAGTTTTTAACCGGTGGGCAACCGAGCTTTCCTCAGATGAGGCCCTTGCTAATTCAAGAGTCATTGGTGTTGTACTCGCTGGACTGCTTGGGGGCTATAAAGTTGGGATTGGAGCTGGGTTAATCGCAGGGATTCACCGCTTTACCTTAGGGGGATTTACTGGTATTGCATGTGGATCTGCCACGATTATCTCTGGCATTCTCGCTGGATTTTTCCATTGGAAAAATAAGCATGTTAAGCTGACCACCGCCTTTTTTATAGGAGCCTTGGCAGAAAGTGTACAGATGCTTATTATTCTATTCATTGCTCGCCCACTTGATAAGGCTTTTACTTTAGTTGAAATTATCGGACTCCCCATGATCATCGCAAACGGATTAGGCTCAGCACTTTTTCTGCTTATTATTAAAAATGTTATGAACGAAGAAGAGAAGGCAGGAGCATCACAAGCCCAATTAGCACTGCGGATTGCTGATCAAACGCTTGTCTACTTGCGAAAAGGCCTTAATACCGATTCGGCTCTTGCTGTTTGTACAATCCTGCATAACGAAATCCAAACAAAAGCTGTTGCTCTGACGAATTTGACTGATATTCTCGCACATGTAGGTGTTGGTGATGATCATCACAAGCCAAATAGCCCCATTCAGACTCAGATAACAAGAGATGTCATCCAAAACGGAAAAATGATTGTGGCAAACGATCAAACCATTCATTGCCGGGTATCTAGTTGCCCGCTTGGCGCTGCTGTCATTGCCCCGTTAAAACAGAGAGGCGAAACAATTGGGACACTTAAATTCTACTTCAACAATGACAAGGAAGTAACGAGTCTGGCTATTGAGCTGATCTCCGGCCTCAGCGAACTTCTAAGTAACCAGCTTGAAATTTCTGAGGCAGACAAAGCGTATCAGCTGGCGAAGGAAGCAGAAATTAAAGCACTTCAAGCACAGATTAGTCCTCACTTTTTATTTAATTCATTAAATATCATTGTTTCCTTAATTCGGATTGATCCTGATAAAGCTCGAAAACTGCTTGTGTCTCTGTCCCACTTTTTAAGACAAAACCTATCAACAACAACTGTCAACAAGACTACGCTTGAACAAGAGCTTAAGCACACAAAGGCATATTTATCAATTGAAGAAACCCGCTTTGTAGATAAACTGAAGGTCATTTATGAAATTGATGAAGATGCTCTTCTCGAAAAAATCCCCCCTTTAACGTTACAGCCAATTGTAGAAAATGCGATTACGCACGGAATTAAGGACAGGGATCACGATTGCATTATTAAGGTTTCTATAAAAAAACAACACACAATGACATACGTAAAGGTAATCGATAACGGACATGGAATAAATGAAGAAAAAGTAAAAAGAATTGGTAAAGAAACGATTCAGTCTGAATCAGGCTCAGGACTCGCACTTTATAATGTGAATCGAAGACTGACAATGATGTTTGGAACGAATTCGGCTCTTTTCATCAAAAGTGAGCTTGGTAAAGGCTCTACAATAGGCTTTGCCATTCCACGAGCGGAGGAAATTATAAATGGGGAATACAATCAAAGTGTTAATAGCTGATGATGAACGGTACAGCAGGGATGAACTAAAACATTTACTAAAGGCATTTTCTTCGATACAGGTAGTTGATGAAGCAGAATCTGGGGAGACCGCTGTTATGAAAGCAGTCCACCTTCAGCCAGATGTCGTGTTTCTCGATGTTGAGATGCCAAAAATGAATGGGATGGAGGTGGCTAAATCGTTAATGGCACTAAAAAAAGTCCCATTAATCATTTTCGCAACCGCCTATCCGCAATTTGCAGCTGAAGCCTTTCGTTATGAAGCAATCGATTATTTACTAAAGCCGTATGACGAAGAAATGATTAGACAAACGGTCCAGCGAATTGAAAAGCAATTACTTCCTGCAGCTAAACACGAAAGGATAAAAACAGCTGGAAAACTCGCCATCGAAGAGGATGGAGAAATCATTTATGTTGAACCAAAAGATATTATCTATATGTATAGAGATGATAAGGTGTCCAGAATCATCTCTAAATCCAGAAACTATGAAACAAAAATATCGCTTAAGGAGCTGGAAAGCCGTCTAATTCCATTCTCCTTTTTCCGGATACATAAAAGCTACCTAGTGAATCTGGAATTTGTTGCTCGGCTTACTCCATGGTTTAATGGTGCCTATCAACTCGAACTGGAGAATCGAAAGGAAATGCTATCTGTCAGCCGAAACTATGTGAAGGCATTGAGAGCACGTTTAGAAATTTAATGGTTGTCAGATAATACAGAATACTAGTGCATCTTAATCTGCATTACCTGCCTTTTAATCAGTCATTTTTGCATTTTAGACACAAAATAGCCACATATAAATCTAGCTCTCTTATACTTTATGTAAACGTATTCAATTTTCCCAAGGAGGTTTTTTATGTTTACATTTCTCGCTTGTATCGCACTTTTAATTATTGGTTATTTTACTTATGGAAAATATGTGGAAAAAATGTTTGGCGTGAAAGCGGCACGTCCGACACCAGCCCTAACTCAAGCGGATGGCGTCGACTACATTCCAATGAGTACAAAAAAGAATTCATTAATCCAACTGCTTAATATCGCCGGAACAGGACCTATTTTCGGGCCAATCATGGGCGCACTTTATGGACCGGTTGCTTTTATTTGGATCGTCATCGGCTGTATCTTTGCTGGTGCTGTTCACGATTATTTAACTGGAATGATTTCCATTCGTAACCGTGGGGCTCATCTGCCTGAACTTGCGACCAAATTTCTAGGGAAAGCGATGAAGCATGTCGTTAACACATTTGCTCTTTTGCTTCTATTATTAGTTGGAACTGTATTTGTTACCACTCCTGCAGATCTTCTTTACGTTCTAATGGATGGCAAAGTAGCCTTATTTCTAATCGTCGGAGCCATTTTCATTTACTACATTTTAGCTACACTTTTACCAATTGATAAAATTATCGGTCGCCTTTATCCATATTTTGGCGCATTATTATTAATTAGTGCTGTTGGTGTATTTATCGGATTACTCGTTACAGGCGCCAATATTCCGGAAATTTCTTTAAGCAACTTCCATCCTGCCAATGCACCGATTTTTCCGTTACTATTCTTTACAATCACTTGTGGTGCCCTTTCAGGCTTCCATGCTACACAAACACCCATTATCTCTCGAACTACACAAAATGAAAATCAAGGCCGCAAAATTTTCTATGGCATGATGATTGCAGAAGGAATTATCGCTATGATTTGGGCTGCGGCTGCTATGAGCCTATTCGATGGCTATAACGGATTGAACGATCTATTGGCTGCTGGCGGACCAGGGCTAATCGTGAGTGAAGTGTCTAAAATGATGCTTGGCGGTATTGGTGGAACACTTGCTGTTCTTGGGGTTGTTGTCTTGCCAATTACATCAGGTGATACTGCTTTCCGAAGTGCACGTATGATTATCGCTGATTATATCAATTTTGCGCAGAAGAAAATTTCAAGCCGGTTATGGATCGCAGTTCCACTTTTTGTCATTTCAATCGCGTTAACTCAAATAGATTTTAATATTCTTTGGAGATACTTCAGCTGGGCCAACCAATCGACAGCTGTTATTGCTTTATTCGTTGGAGCAATGTACCTATATATCGCTAAGAAAAATTACTGGGTTTCACTCATACCTGGAACCTTTATGCTAGTCATGGTTTTAGCCTATATATTAAATGCTCAAATCGGGTTCCGTCTGCCGATGACTACTTCATGGATTGGTTCTGCCATTGGCACCGTCATCCTTGTCGCCTTATTCTTCCATACTGCTAAAAAGAACCGATCACTTGCCCTTCCGCTCGAAGATGATGTGTCTAACTGGAGAAAGGCAGCCTAATGGGCTGCTGCAATCCTAATTATCGTAAAACGGTGAATGATCAAGAAGAGATAGTAAACCTCAAGGGAAATGACTCACTTCCTATATTTATAAAAATCATAATTATAGTCATTGTCATTTCGGGAGGTTTGTTAACAGTTAGTTTAGTATAGTCAAATACCAAAAGTGCACGTTTCCACGTGCACTTTTAAATTGAAATAGGAGGCAATCGAATGAGAATTTTGGTCGTTGGAGCAGGAGCCATTGGTGGATACTTCGGCGGACGTCTGATGGAAAAGGGAGAAGAGGTTACCTTCCTAGTTAGAGAGAAAAGAAAGCAGCAGCTTGACCAGAAAGGGCTATTGATTGAAAGCGTCCATGGGGATCTGAACTTGGAGCCAAAGACTATTTTGTGCGGAGAAAGTGCGGAGCCATTTGATGTTATTCTTGTGTCGACAAAGTCTTATCAGCTCGATGGGGCAATAGAAAGTTTTCGCTCCTATGTAAATGAAAACACGATGATCCTGCCCCTTTTAAATGGGTATGCACATCTTGATAAATTTGTTAATGAATTTGGTGAGGAACGTGTCCTAGGAGGCTTATGTTTTATCGAAGCTACACTTGATCACAGTGGAAAAATCCTTCAAACTAGTCCTGTTCATGAGTTAGTTTTTGGCGAAATAGCAGGGCGAAAAACAAATCGTATCCTCTCACTTCAAAAATCTTTTTCAGGGACAAAAGCGGCCTTTACTCTTTCCGAAAATATCGAACAGGATATGTGGCATAAATATTTATTTATCACGACTTTTTCTGGGGTCACTTCCCTATTCCGCTCACCGATCGGACCTATCCGTGAGCATGAGCACGGCCACAAAACTATTCAAATACTTCTAAAGGAAACAGCCGCCATCATGAGGGCCATTGAAGCACCTATTGATATCCATATTGAAGAAACTCAGATGAAAAGAATATTTGGACTTAATTATGGAATGAAATCTTCTCTGCAAAGAGATATGGAGAAAGAACAGCAAACAGAGGCCGATCACTTCTTCGGCTATCTTCTTCAGCACGCAGCAGAAAAAGGAATCGAAACTACCCTACTCTCAGCCATATATGCAAATTTAGCAGTGTATGGGGCAGGTCTCGTATCTCCTAAATAGACAGAGGGACAAGGTTTCTTTTCCCTCGTCCCTGTTAATCAGCTATACGGATTTTCATTTCAACAATATATTCATGTTCGTTTGGAGAATAATTACTTGACGTAAATAATTCATAAATATCTCCCGTTACTTGAAGATTGTGATGGGAGACATAATCCATTATTTTTTTTAAGCTAGAGAAGTATACTTCTGGAGAGAATGTATAGTAAATACAAGCATAACGGCCCTCTGGTATTTTCGAAACCTCTATCTCAGTGGAAATAGTGGAGATTCGTTTATCTGTTAAAATTGGTGTAAAAATCTTTTTGTAGGTAATTTCATCAAGATGGGAATATGGCTGATAAGAAATAATCGCCCCATAGCTATTATTGATCACTCCCTCTTCCGCCTCAACAATTCGTTTCAATTCACTATACGATGCGTTTAAAAGATCTAAAGGATTTAAATTTTTGGCAGCCGCTTGTATAATGCGCATCTCTTCCTCTTGCCGAATAACCACTTCACCAAAAACGGGATAGTTCAACTGTTTTTGAATACGTCTTTTTGCATGCACCACATTTTGCTGAATCTCTCTTAAACGAGCAAGCTGAGCCTCAATAATCTCTTCTTGTTCGTTCATAAACTGCAGTAAATCTTCCCTTTTTAACCGCTGAACCTTTTTTATATCCTCTAGTGATGTGCCAATGTATTTAAGCGACTTAATTAAATCTAAGTGATATAGCTGTAAATCTTTATAATATCTATAGTTTGTTTCCGGATCGACGTAAGCAGGTTTAAATAAACCAATTTGGTCATAGTATCGGAGTGTCTGAATCGAGACATTCGCCAATTTTGCTACATCACCAATTGTATATAACGTTTCTTCCATTCCATCATTTCCTTTTAAATAGGATGAGCTTGTAATTTTTTTATAAACCCATTTTTCTATCTTACTTCTTGGGGTTTTACCTTCTGCATTTGTTCAGGTTGTTTCCAAACAACTGAAAGAGCAATACCAATCACCAAAAAGATTGCAGCAAAGTAGAACGGATAATTTAAATCCACATCAAAAAGAATTCCGCCGACAATAGGACCAAATACATTACCAATACTTGTAAACATAGAGTTCATCCCGCCAACAAATCCTTGCTCGTTACCAGCAATTTTCGATAAATAGGATGTAACAGCTGGGCGCATAAGGTCAAAACCGACAAAAATAACAAAAGTAACAATTAAAATGCTTAAATAGGAGCTAGCGACAGTCATTACCACTACAAGAATTGCTGAAAAAACAAGACAGTAGCGGATCAAACGGATTTCACCAAAGTATAAAGTTAACCGGTCAAATAATGCAACCTGTGCAATCGCCCCAATAATCGCTCCCCCTGTAATAGCAATCGCAATATCCTTTGGTGTAAAGCTAAATTTATGATCAACAAATAGGGAGAATAATGATTCAAATGAGGCTAAACCAAATGCCGAGATTAAAATGATCATAAAAGCAATAAAATACATGGGTGCAAATATTCGTTTCATTCCCGACTTTTGCTCTTCTGCTTGCTCTTCATGATTTCTTTCTGGTTCACGAAGCGTAATAGTCGATAATATCGCAGCAACTAACGCCAGTAATGCTGCTGAAAAAAATGGAATACGCACGCCAATTTCAGCTAAAAACCCTCCTATTCCCGGTCCAATGATAAAACCGGTAGAAATAGCTGCTGACATATACCCTAATGCCTTCGGACGTGTTTCAACTGTTGTAATATCAGCAATAAACGCGGTTACCGCAGGCATAATAAACGCAGCACTAACCCCGCCAAGCATCCGAGAAATAAAAAGCACTTCCACTGTTTTTCCAACACCAAATAACAGTTCTGAAACACTAAAAAAGAGTAAGCCTAGAATGATCATTTTCTTACGGCCAAATTTATCAGCCCATCTGCCTGCAAGAGGAGATAGAAGTAATTGTGAAACAGCAAACGCTGCGACCATATAACCAACAACTGATCCTGATAGATGCAGTTCATTCATAATTGTTGGCAAAACCGGGATGACAAGGCCAATACCTAGAAATGCTATAAATAAATTCATCAATAAAATGGCTAGTATCGTATTTTGATTTTTCATCTTTTACCTTCTCACTTTCTATCCAAAACGTATAAGAAATAATATAAACCCTATAGTAGCTATAGAGTCAATCATTTTATCGCAACGCTTTGTAAAACACAAAAAATGGAGCTCCTATATATTAGGATCTCCATTTTAATATTTCTTATTGTGCGGTTAATCCACCGTCAACTACAAACTCAGAACCTGTGCTGTAGCTGGATTCATCTGAAGACAGGAATAAAACAAGATTAGAAACTTCTTCAGGATTAGCCACTCTTCCTGCTGGAATATATTTGGCAAATTCTTTAATTGCCTCTTTTGAATCTTCTTGTACGATCATTGGCGTTTCAATCACTCCCGGGTGAACGGAATTAACACGAATACCGTATTGTGATAATCCAAGCGCAGCTGCTTTTGTCATTCCTCTTACTGCAAATTTTGTATCTGTATATCCGATCGCACCGCCAACAAGGCCGTTAATGGATGAAATATTTACAATTGAACCGCCATTGCCTTTTTTCATCGAAGGGATAACTGACTTCATGCCAAGAAAAACAGAAACCTGATTAATATCAAGAATTCTTCTGTAATCCTCTTCTGAGGTTTCTTCAATTGATTTATTCATACTGATGCCTGCATTGTTCACTAATACATTAACAGGACCATAGGCTTTTTCAGTTTCTGCAACAACCTCTTCCCAATTTGCTCCTTTAGTAACATCCAG
The DNA here is from genome assembly GCF_001439605.1 of Cytobacillus praedii. Taxonomy (GTDB): domain Bacteria; phylum Bacillota; class Bacilli; order Bacillales; family Cytobacillaceae; genus Cytobacillus; species Cytobacillus praedii. Next base: position 14,819 of record NZ_LMBX01000028.1, on the reverse strand, counting down.
CTTAATGAATTTCGCACTTTCTCCTAGTTCATTTGCTAATGCTTGTCCTTCTTGTTCAAGAATATCAGCAATCATAACTTTTGCGCCTTCTTTTACAAAAGTGCGTACATGAGAAGCCCCCATTCCACGTGCCCCACCTGTAATAATCGCAACTTTTCCATTTAATCTGCCCATGCTAATTCCTCCAATATATTATTTTATATGTGATTCTTCCTATCATGAATACTTCTTACCAGCTTCTCTTGAATCATTAAATATTGATCGATTTCCTCTTCACTCAATACTTCAAAAAGTTGTGTAAAAACATCTTTGCCAATCTTCTGCGCTTCAGTCAGTGCTTGTTCTCCAGCAGCTGTTATCTTCAACTGAATGATCCGACGGTCATTCTCGTCATATAATCTTTCAGCAAGACCAAGGTTAACAAGCTTTGTTGCAATATTTGTCATGGCTCCTTTTGTATAGCCAACCGTTTCTGCTAATTCTACCTGCTTCTGCGGTCCTTTGGTACGCAGCTCACTTAGTACCAAAATTGGCGAAATGCCAAGCGGATAAGGAAACGCCTTTGTAAATCTCATGATGTTATCGTTATTCATTTGTTCAATTGCCTGAATAAGCTTGAAAATATTCGTTTGATTCAAAAAATTCCTCCTAATATAATCGTGTATTTTAATGGAGCATTAATGAGCCGCCATCAACCATAATTGTTTGACCTGTAATGTATTGGGAATCCTCTGAAGCTAAGAAAACTGCAACTCGACCAATATCATTTTCTACATTACCGAAACGTCCCATTGGAATTTTGCTTCTAACCGCTTCATAATATTCAGGCTGTGCTTCTGCCCATGCCTGTACACCTGGTGAGTAGGCAAGCGGGCTAATAATGTTTACATTAATACCAAATCGTCCCCATTCATTTGCTGCAACTCGTGAAATTCCACGGATCGCTTCTTTCGCCGCAGCATAAGCACCTTGGGTTTCGTGTCCAGCAAGTCCGGCACCAGATGCAAAGTTAATCACATTTCCTTTTGTTTCCTTCAAGTACGGAAGTGCCGCTTGCATTAAATAGAATGTTGGATAAAATCCTGTACCAAATGATAAATCTAAATCAGCTTGAGTTGTTTCTTCAATCGTTACTTGTTTTGAAGCATGAGCATTATTTACTAACACATCTAATTTACCGTATTTGTCAGCAACTGTTTTAATAATTTGACTAAGGTTTTCGCGATCCATTAAATTCGCTTGAAGAAACATTGATTTTGGAGAAATGGCTTGCAATTCCTCTTCCATTATTTTTCCAGATTCTTCATTTAAATCTACAATCGCTATTATTGCCCCTTCCTTTGCCATTGCCTTTGCCATCCCACTGCCGATTCCGCCTGCACCGCCAGTAATAATAACCACTTTATCTTGTAATTTCCCCATCCAAACATCCCCTTTTAGAAATTATCAACAAATATAGTTTAGCACTAAACTACTTTAATTAAAAGTATTTCCTCTCAAAAGAAATTAGGTACTTTGTGCCATCTGCTCAGTCGGGACAGATGCGGACAAGTCCATTTTCTCAATACAAAAAGAAGGGACAGAATACTGTCCCTTCTCCTAAACCTGAAGTGATTTTGCTTGCATTTGGTACATTTGATTATAGATGCCGCCTTCGGCGAGCAGTTCGTCATGGGTGCCTTGTTCTTTAATGATGCCGCGGTCTAATACGAGAATGCGGTCAGCATTTTTGATGGTTGATAGTCGGTGTGCAATGATAAATGTTGTACGGCCCTTCTTTAACACATCCATCGCATGCTGAATAATTTCCTCTGTCTCTGTGTCGATATTAGATGTAGCTTCGTCCAATATTAAAATTGCCGGGTCGAAGGCAAGCGCGCGAGCAAATGAAATAAGCTGACGCTGGCCGGAAGATAGCGTGCTGCCTTTTTCAATCACAGGTTCGTCAATGCCTTTTTCAAGATGGCCAAGTACTCGTTCCGCACCTACCGCTTTCAATGCTTCTTCGACCTTTTTCCGTGTAATTCTCGGATCATTCAAGCTTACATTCGAAGCAATCGTACCTGTAAATAGATATGGATCCTGTAAAACTATCCCCATATGCTGGCGTATCGTTTGTCTAGGTATAGCCGTAACATCTGCTCCATCAATATAAATCTTCCCTTTCGATGGATCGTAGAAGCGAAATAGCAGATTCATAATTGAACTTTTCCCCGATCCTGTATGACCAACAAGTGCAACTGTTTCCCCGCGCTTCGCTTCAAAAGATAAATTCTTCAAAACATATTCTTCGTCTTTATAGGCAAATGAAACATCTTCAAACATAACATTTCCTGCGTATCTTGGCATTGTTTCTTGTGAAACCTTTTCTCCAGTTAAATCCAATACTTCAAACACACGTTTTCCAGCAACGAGAGAGCGTTCAAGCTGCGAGAACTGATTAACAACATTCGTAATCGGATTGAATAATTTTGTTAAATAATCAACAAATGCGTAAAGCGTTCCAGCAGACACTAGCTCAACCGCTGTTAACGATTGCGTCCCGAAATAGATGATAAATATTGTAAACATAATAAGCCGTAATGTATTTACAAGGTTAAATGAGGTGGCCGAATCCAAGAACAATAGTTTTCTCCCATAAGCATAATGTTCCTCATTCATCTCATCGAATTCATTCGTCATTTGCTTTTCACGGCGAAAGGCTTGAATGATTGTCATCCCTTGAATGGATTCATTAATCATTGCATTAATATCCGCAATTTTTGTACGAATCACTTCATTATATTTCGATGCGAATTTTCGATATAAAATCATCCACAGATATACAATCGGAATCATGACCAAGGCGATCAATGCCATTTTCCAATTTAAAATAAACAGTGCGATATATACACCCGCAATAGAAATGAAGCTTGTTGCAAAGTTAGAAAGCACCTGCACATATAAATTCCTTACTGCTTCTGTATCATTCGTGACGCGTGCAACAATTTTGCCAGCCGGAAGGTGATCAAAATATTGAATAGGAAGCGTTTGTATATGCCCAAATACATCTTTACGCAGCTTTTGTACCACCCGATTCGCACCAATTTGCAAATAAATATACATAAAATAACGCAAAACAGCTGTTGCAATCGCTAAGATTAAATATAAACAAAGCAGCCATGCAATTGGCTCCATTTCAATTTTTCCAATGGTCATATGCTCATCAATAATATATTTAGCAATAAAAGGACCTGCAAGCTCAGTAAAAACTGCAGCCGTCAAGAAGATTAACCCTAGAAAAATAGGTCCCTTATAGTACATGGCGTACTTTGTTAATCGTTTACCTGTGCTCATGACGCGCCTCCTTCTAGCTGTTGACGGTCAAATTGTTCCTTATACCAGCCATTTTGTCTGAGCAGCTCTTCATGCGTTCCTTGTTCAGTAATCTGCCCTTCATCGAGCACAATAATTTTGTCTGCATGCTGTACACCTGACAAACGGTGGGTCGTAATAATTGTCGTCTTCCCACTTCTTTCATTCTGAATGTTTTGGATAATTCTCGTTTCTGTCTTTGCATCAACTGCTGATAGCGAGTCATCCAGGATTAATATTTCAGGATCTTTGATGAGTGCACGAGCAATCGACACCCGCTGCTTTTGTCCCCCTGATAAGGAGACACCTTTTTCCCCGACAAGCGTTTCAAGCCCCATCGGTAAATTTTCCAAATCCTTTTCAAAATAGGCAAGATGAATGGCTTTCTTCAAATCACTTTCCGTTGCATCATCTTTTCCAAATAAAATATTTTCTCGTATTGTACGTGAGAATAGCACATGATCTTGTGGAACATAACCAATCCAATCAAGAATCTGCTCCTTTGTTTGGGAGGCTATATCAATGCCGCCAATATTTAATTGCCCTTCATCAATTGGATACTCACGCAGCAGCTGTCTTAAAAATGTTGTTTTTCCTGCACCTGTTTTTCCAACAATCCCAAGTGTTTCACCCTTTTTCAATGATAAGGAGATTTGCTGTAAGTTCTTCACCTGGCTCGTTGGGTATTGAAACATCAAGTCATCAAAACCAATCGTACTTGGTGACTTGATTGCAACAGGGTCATTCGTGTTTTGTACATCTGCTTTATAATTAAGTGTTTCCTGCACACGGTCTAGTGAAGCATTGCCCTGCTGCATAACATTAATTAACTCGCCAATGGCAAAAATCGGCCATACAGCTAGCCCTAAATAGACATTAAAAGTTACAAGCTGGCCGACAGTCATTTCCCCATTTGACACGAGAAATGCACCATAACCAAGTGCAACGACAAAGCTAATGCCTGTTCCGATTTTTGTTATCGGTCCAAATAACGCATTAATTTTTGCCGTATGCATGTTCTTCTTGTATACTTCCTCACTCATATCTGCAAAGTTCTTTTCATCCTTATTCTCTTGTACATAGGCACGAATCACGCGCACACCAGCCACAGACTCTAAGACACTATCATTCAGTTCACCAAATGCATCCTGCGCCTTCATATATCGTTCATGTACAAGCTTCCCTAAATACTGAATTAAAACAGCCATGATCGGCACAGGCAGCATCGCAAAAAACGTTAATTTCCATGAAATCATAAAGCCCATCGCAAATATTATCGAACCTAAAAATAACGTAGAATCCATTAATGTCATGATTCCAAATCCTGCAGTTAAAGAGACCGCATTCAAATCATTGGTTGCGCGTGCCATTAAGTCACCGGTCCGATTTTTCTCATAAAAAGTCGGCGTCATTTTCAAAAATTGCCGCATTAATTTACGGCGCATTACTTTTTCAAGATTTAGTGCGCCTTCAAATAATCGATATTGCCAAAAGAAATTCAAAAAATAGCCAAAGACAATAATGGCAGCAAAAATTAGTATATATTGGCCTAATACCGCTTTGTTCATTTCTCCAGCTGTTATTATATCGATAATGGATCCAAGTAAGTAAGGCGGGACCACTTCTAACAAAGTGGCAATCATTAATAAGATAATCGCTATGGTATATTGCTTCCAATATTGTCTAAAAAACCAGCCTAGCTTCCCTAAAACATCAAACATGTATCATACCCTCTTCCCTTCTTGAGCTGTTGTACAACCGCTACCCGCTATCCAGCAACTCACTATTAAAAAACAACCATCTAAATCTGTACCGCATCATCCTCGACTCCTTTTTAATATTCCACCAAAAAATTCCACCAACAAAAAGATGCATACCCCCAGAAAGAGCATGCATCTCTAGAAAAGGCATAGAAGTCGTACCTACACCTTTTATCGTATAAAGGAATTCACAATTATACAGAGAAGAGGCAAGGACAATGTATGAAATTAATAGCTTTGAAGCATGTTCTAAGATCTCGCATTGTCCATTCCTCCTTTGTAAAAATTATTTAGTGTTCTTGAAGATTACCATTTTTATCTAATAATTGTCAACAGTCAGATAACAGGAAATCTGTGTCCAAAGTTTTTTTGCAGTTATAATGAAGAACCATAAATGGCAAAAGCAAAGAAAACCTCTTAGGTGCATAAATGCCTAAGAGGTTTTCCCTTACTCTAAATCATCATTTATTGATTTAAAGAATCATCTGAACTGTTTGATTGGTTATTCCTTTTCTTTTTTCGAATGAAACCAAATAAAGCTACAATTCCAGCTACCGCAATTACTCCAAATTTTTTCCCAAATGCAAGAATAACAGCAAGTATGCCCGCCTTTTTAGCTACTGCCAGACCCGCACCGCCAAGAATAAGTCCAGTTAAACCGTAATCTGCTACTTTATCAGTAGATTTATCAAAGTCTTCATATCTTTTTCCATCATTCACCTTGAACTTTGAAAGGATTTTTTCATCTAGCAGTTTTTTATCCGCTTCTCTGTTTTGTGGATCAGTTACTAGAATAACCGAAATGTTTCCCTCTCTTGTTAAGATTCTTGTATTGTAATTTAAAAAGGTTTCTTTGTTTTCATCTTCAAGTAACATAGACCAAGTCAGGTTATGCGTTTTTTCCTCATAGAAAGGCTTAATATCCCAGCCAGTTACATAGAAGCGGTCACCCGGCTGGCGTTCCTTATTTGCTTCTTCTGTACCTTCTTTATAACTCTTTAATAGTGCCTTTGCATCTATTTTCTCTTTTTCTGCATCCTTAATGTGCCCAGTCTCTTCATAGTCAAAAAAGACTGCCCATGTTGCATTCTCATCTGTAGGAAAGATGCTGCCCACTTCAAGACCTGAAACTGGATCCCCGTAATCCATACTCATTTTCTTCGTATTTTCTGCATCAAGAAAGACAAATTCTGGGTCAAGATCCACTGTGGCAATTCCGCCAAGATCAACGGGTTGTCCCCCTTCAATCCAATTATAATCTTCTTCTGCTGCCACTGTTGTACTAAACATCATGCATAGTACAAACAACATTAATACCAATCGTTTCATTATAAAATTTTCCTCCCAATCTCTCATACATAAATAAATTAACAACAATAAATGCTATACCAAAATTACCCATTTATGATTTTATCATACTGTTATTACAATAAAATGGGTATAATTGCATGATTTTTACAATTGATTAAGGTTATGAATTTTTCTTCTTCTAAAAATCATACTAATTACTCATATTAGTGACGTTTTAAAGGTTCTTCATTCACATAAACACTATGTAAACCTTAGTAAATCGAACTATTTTTGTAAGCTAAGATTTTTATAGATTTCCACTTTTTTTGTGTCCGAAACATTCTTATAGTATCGTTTTCACCATCACAAACAATACTAAAGAACTAGTTATTTAGTCCCTTTCAAAAAAATAGAAAGGTATGAAAAATTTTTTCTATATATAATTTTGGTCTTTATCTATCGATCATCACATATTTTTTAGAGAGTAGAGTATCACATTTTATTTGAAATAGGGGAGACGAAAATGATCACAGTAAATTTTTTTGAAAACAAAAATCTTTTATTAAGCCAATTGCTCAATAATGTCCCATCTGTTGGTGAAACCCTAACCATTAAAGGACGTAAGGGGAAGGTTTCAAGCGTTACTAGTTCAGATGAGAGAAACTACCATGTACAAGTTCTTCTAGAGACAGTCAGTAAAAACAAACCTACTATAGACAATACAAAAAAGAAGAGAAGATAATCAGGAGATAAAAATTTTATTTTTCATTTCTAGTCAACAAGGACGAGTAAATTTAAACTGCATGCCACGCTTTAAAGTTGGGGACAGATTACCTGTCCCTTTCAAATGATTTCTTTAAGTAGAAAGAGTATGAAAAACAATATCCGGGAAACAATAACCCTTAATCTTTAGATTAAAAGCAAACGATATTGAGGGATAGAATTGGAGAAAAAGTTCATTCAAGCTATTCAAAGCTTTGCACACCCACTCAATGATCTTCGAGATCTTGATGTCCTATTAAAAGGAATTAACAATAAAAAGTTTGTTTTACTCGGTGAATCCTCACATGGAACCTCGGAATTTTATCATCTTCGAACAGAACTTTCGAAAAAACTTATTCTGGAAAAGGGATATACCTTTTTAGCAGTTGAGGGTGATTGGCCCTCTTGCCAGAAAGTCAATGAATATATTAAAGGCTGGGATCTGAAAAGCAACCATGCCCGAGACGTATTACAGGCATTTAGCCGCTGGCCAACTTGGATGTGGGCCAACGAGGAAATGGTTGAATTTATAGAATGGCTAAAAGCCTATAATCAAAGACAGCCTCTTGAGAGAAAAGTTGGATTTTACGGGATTGATGTCTACAGTCTTTGGGAGTCATTAGATGAAATAGTTAACTATTTAGAAGAAACAAACTCTCCTAATGTTGAAGCAGCAAGAAAAACAATAGCATGCTTTGAACCATTCAATCGTCAACCCGAAAAATATGGTGTATCTGCAGCCTTCTACTCAGATGGCTGTCAGGATGAAGTCATTAAATTGTTAACGGATATTTCCTTAAAAAGGAATATCTATTTAGATAATGAAGAAAGCGGATTAAACCTTGAAGTCAACGCACTTATTACGGCAAATGCGGAAAGTTACTATCGGACAATGATTACAGACGATAAGGAATCCTGGAATATTCGTGACCGCCATATGGTTGAAACATTAAACAGAATCATGATGTTCTTCGGGAATCAGGCAAAGGGAATTATCTGGGAGCATAATACCCATGTTGGCGATGCCAGGGCAACAGACATGGCAGATGAGGGAATCGTGAACGTGGGGCAATTATTGAGGGAACAAGAAGGAGACGAAAATCTCTATATTATTGGTTTTGGCACACATCGCGGATCAGTCATTGCTGCTGACCAATGGGGCAAAAACTTCAAACAGATGATGACCCCTCCAGCACAAGCTGGCAGCTGGGAAGATCTTATGCACAGGGCCAATGCTAAAAATAAAATATTACTATTCAATAATGAAAATAGGCATGTATTCAATTATCCCATCGGACATCGTGCCATTGGCGTCGTATATAACCCTCTATACGAACACTTAGGAAATTACGTACCCTCAAAAATGTCCGAACGATACGATGCCTTTATTTATATCAATAACACGAATGCACTTCATCCACTTACGGGACAGAGAGACAGAAACCGTGTCCCCGCAGAGAATCAGCAATAGGATCAAAAGGAAAGCGAATCAGCCAACCTCAGAAAAAGGCAAAAAAACAACCAGTTACTGTAAAAAAACAGCAGCTGGTTGCTTTAAAATTATTCCCTTTCAACTTCCGATCTATTTTAAAGATTGAAATTGGATTTGTTCATTTTGAACTACGTATTCCCCATTACCTAGATCATACATGCCCGGTACATAACGATACACTCGATATTGTTCTCCCTTTTTCAAAATACGTGGGAGTTTTTTTGTTTTGTTGATTTTTTCCCAAACAACTGTATCCTGTAAGACAGTTACTTTTCCGATTTGACCCGGGCGTAATTCAAGCCCTTTCCACATTTGCTTAGTCCGTTTTGAACCTGTTAGTGCGTTTTTGTCTAACATGGACTTCGATGGGGTTTCATAACGAATCGCATTTGTTCGTTCAACCCAAATGTCTCCGCCTAATCCAAGCATCGGTGAAATCGCTTCATAAGCTGGAACAGTTTGCCCTGCTTTTAATGCATCCACCTTTTTCAAGCGGTTGTTAACCAACTCGTATATTGGTACTGATTTCTTCGCACTTACACAGCCGATTGCGTCAGTTGAAAGAGCATCTTTTCCGCATGTTTTCCCATCAAAGTATGTTTGAGCACCGTCCATATAGACAATTGTAAAGGTACTAAACTTGTTTACACTGAATTCTAGCCCTAATTCACCATTGTTCTTATATGGAATTACTTTTCCTCGTAAAACTTCCTTCGTTCCATCGCTATGTTCAATAAAGATAGCCAGATTATCAAGAATTTTTTCTCGTTCCTTGGCATCTGCAGGCAAGCTGTCTTTTAATGGAAGAATAATGGAAACTTCACGGCTTTGCATATTTGTTTCAATTTCCATCGGTCGGCCAAGAACTTGTACTTTTTGATTATGCGCAATTTCTTGAATGATCTCTTCCTTCTTTGCACGTTCCTCTACTTGCTTTTGTTGTTCCTTTGACTTAAGCGGAACAACGCGGAAATATAAATCGTCATTGAAAGAAGAAATGGACTCTGTTGGAATCGCAATGATCGCATTGTCAGTGGCAATTACAAGCTTTATTTTGCCATCGTTAAGCTGTTTCAGAGCTGACTTTGGAATTTCCACTTTTACCTCTGATACTTTGTCGTTTGTATCTGGAATGACAATTCTTGCTGTATCAACACCTTGTTGTTTTGCTTTTTCAACAGTATCTATTGCGATGCTTTCTGACATGGAAACGTGATCCTTCACCGTGCCATCTGGTTCCGTTGTACGTGTGATTGGTGTTTTAGTTAAATTTGTTCCGTTTGCCCCATCAACATCGACAACGATTTCTTCAGAATTTGACGGCGGGACTGACTCTTCATTATTACTAGGCGGAGCAGGATTTTTAGTGAATGTTACGGTTGTTGCTTCACCTGCAGGCTTATTCCCAGTCGCTTTCACGCGTACCAATACTGTTACATTACCAGGAAATGCGGGAGCATTATTTGAATCATAGCTTGTCCACGCAGTTCCGTTGTTACTTGAATATTCCATTGTACTGTCCGCACCGATAATAACATTCCGTTCATCGTTCGCCGACACTTGAGGTTGCTCTGGCGGATTAAATCCCCTATTAATTTGTAATAGATATGTCTTTGTACTTCCACCTTTTGCCGTAACAATTATAGAAACCGAGTTATCACCTTCTACTAATGGCAGTGATTGTGAGCCGCCATTTTCCATCATATGACCATTTACAACTGTACTTGCTGTTGGGTCTATAGTACTCGCAGTTATATCAATATTCGTCACATTAAACGGTACAGTTAATGAATAATTAAGTGTCTGCGGGTCAAAGGAAGGCATAAAATCTCCCGATGAAACCATTAATGTTTTTAAATCTGATGATACAACATGTATCGTTCTTATTACTTCAACAGCAGCATTCCCTTTCGAATCAGAAACATTGTATCTTAAAAGGTACGTACCTAATTTAGACTTATCAACTGAACCCGTCACTGTTACATCGCCGCTTGTATCTCCGTCTACTTCATCAGATGCCATGTAACCAGGCTCGACATATACTTCACCTTTGTTCAAATAAACCGTATTTTCTCCAACTAGAGAAATGATTGGCCCTTTTTTATCAGCCACATTAAAGTTAACTTTTGCTTGATCCGTAAGAGGATCATTCATTGAGTTGCTTTTTCCATTATCCTCAATGGTGTAGTTAAAGCTTGCTGATCCGATCGTATCAGGGGTGAAAATTATCTTCCCATCCCGAATTTCAACTTGACCGCCTTCAGGATCTTCAACAGATTTAATCGTTAGTTTCTGATCGCTCTCATTATCAGGTCCCTGTTTATCATTTATTAAAAGATCTTCAAATGAAATGGTGATTGGTGAACCTGCTTCAAAGTCAGAAAGTGTATCATCCTCAGCAATTGGGGAATCATTTACTTCCGTAACAATTATAGATGCTTCCACTCCATCACTTAATTTTGTCCCATCTGTACCTGGAGCAGCCTGAACAATGAAACCAAAGCCTGTAGTTCCATATTCGTTAGGATTTGGAGTAAATTTCAATCCTGCCATGCCTTCCGCTACAGTGATAAAGTCACCCTGACTAATCATAGTCGTTCCATCATTTTTATAAAGGATTCCGCCTGTAACACCTGTAATTTTATAATAGTTTACGGGAGCCCCTCCAGCATCAGTTGGTGTTATTACTAAACCATTTGTAGTTTGTTGGTCTTCGTTCGTTACGGCATTTGTTACTATCGGCTGATCTGCAGGAGCTTCAATTGTAAATGAAACCTTCCCTACATGTGTCAAAGGATCCGGATCGCCATTCGTTGTACCGTTATCCTTAACTGTATAATCAAAACTTGCAATTCCTCGGAAGTTTGACTGCGGTGAAAAAATAATATTCAGTCCTTCAATTCGGACTGTACCTCCAACAAAATTCGCTATATCCGTTACCGTTAATGTTTGACCAGATTCATTAGCAGGTCCAGCAGAATCATTCGCAATCAGCGTATCGAAAGGAATGCTAAATTCAGGTGCATTTTCCGAAACAGATAGCAATGAATCATCTGCAGCTTCTGGCGCATCATTTACTTCACTAACAGCTATAGTTGCTGTTGCCGCCTCACTTAGACCGAGTCCTGAATCATTTAGTGATGCTTGAGCCTTAAAGGAAAATGCATCCCCAGCTGAGCTATTAGCATCAGCGGAGGGTTTAAATTTCAATCCAGCCTCACCATCAGATTTTGTAATAAATGCCCCATCCTGTATAGGAGTAGTTTCATCATTTTTATAAAGTTCTCCGCCTATAATTTCAGTTATCTTGAAGTGAGTCACATTCGAATCTTCTTCCTGTGGGGCAATCTTTAATCCACTTGAATTTACTCTATCTTCTTCTGTTATTGCATTTGTGACCTGAGGCGCTTTTGCGTTTCTTGGATTTCCTGTAAAAGTTAAACTAGCTTCCTCACCCGCTGGTGTTCCCTCTAATGGATTCGCAGGGATTCGTACATGCACCGTGTTATTTCCACTTAAATCAGGAGGATTCGACGAATCATATTGAGTCCAAGCTCCTCCGTTTATTTGATATTCTAATAGAATATTTATATTGATCATTTTATTATTTTCATCATCTGCAAATACATTAGGTGCAGAGGTTAATCGGTAAACGATGATCGTATAAGTTTTTGTTGTTGACTGATCTTCTGCTGTTACCGTTACATCTATTGTATTTTTTCCAGTGATAAGGTTCACCGCATGACTTGCAGACTTATTATTCACCATTACTGTTGCAGTAGTATCTTCTCGTGTCGGAATAACAGTAACACTTTCTGTAGCAGAAGGAACACTTGCAGAATAAGTCAGTGTATTCTTATTAAACACAGTATTTAATTCACCTGCAGACAGTGTTAAATTGCTCAAGTTTGCATTATTATTTTTCGTTGTAAAAGTCTCGTTACTACCATAGCTCGTACCAGCAGAGTTTGTTGCATATGCGCGATAATGGTACATTGTTTTCGACTGTAAAAATGCAAGGTCGGCAGTAATTATTCCTTGAGTACAAGATGATACAGATGCTTTCAATGCATGCTCATCATCTACTATAGGATTTTCGCTTGTTGAGTATACGATTCCACAATCCGTTATTTCTGAATGGCCATCCGATACAATATTCCCACTGGCTACTGCACTTTCTGATGTTATATCCGTTACATTTGTATCTGTTGTGACAATAGGTGCTGCAGTATCCTCCGCCCACTTCGCATATAACGTAGTATCACTATTCACTTCTGAATTAAAATCAAATTCAGTTGTATATGTATTGTCCATGTACCACCCAATAAATGAATTACCAGCTTTAGTAGGATTCTCAGGCTTGTTCACTTTTCCATTTTCAATAATAAGTTGAGAATCGACCGAACTACCACCAGCGGTATTAAAATTACTATTGTAGCTATTTACTATATTTATAGATCCATTTTTCACATCAGACATAATATCCTGAATTTCATTGTCTGAAAAATTAAGATTTTCTTTATTACTTTTATCAATTGTCAATGCGGAATTTCCTAAAACGGCATTGCTTTTTACTTTAACTTTCACCTTGAATAGCTCAGTTGCAGTCGTTATAAGGGACTCTCCAAGTGTATCGTCGAACCATAATACCGCTAGCCTATCTTCTCGCTCACTAATGTTGAAATCAAAAATTCCACTAACAGATTTATTTGGAATAATATCTAGCACTTCAAGTATATTCGGATCATAATTTACCTTTATGCCATATCCTGCTATTCCTGTGATAGGCGTATTAATAGAAACAGGAATATTTTCTGTCAATCCCTTTCCAACCGTAACATTACCAATGGTTACTGTTACTCCTGGAGTTTTAACGTCATTTAATGTTGTTACTTCTTTCATTTGATAAGCATTTTTATTTCCTGCTGCATCTTTTACGATTACATTGAAATAATAGGTTTTATTCGGAGATAATCCCGCTGCATGAAACGATGTTAAATTTTTTTCAAATCCGCTTCCTAATGGCACACCGCTCTCGATTTCACTCACAGTATTAAAATTACTATTAGTAGATTGATAAACTCGATACTCCAAATCACTCGTAACAGTAGTATCATCAACTGCGCTCAACCAGTTTAATGTAACTTCTGAAGTACTAATGTTGTCAGCTCGAATTGTTCCATCTGGCAGGTTCGGTGATGCGCTATCAGAAGTTCCTGTTTCTAGTACCAGTTGCGGACGCAAAGAAGAATTTGGGAAAATATAAGAAGCATAGGTAAATATATTTTCTGCATTCTCTTCATTCCCTAATATAGCCAGGGAGATAATCTTGTCATTGTTAGTAATTTGTTGTTTCACAAAATTTGTTACATCAATTTCTTTCCAGACTCCCGTAGCTATATTGGAATCTTTGGCAATAATTAATTGATCTGTTTCAACATTTAGAGAATCCTTTTGCCAGACATCTGTATTCATTCCATAAACGGTTACATACGGTTTAGTTTGAGCATTTGAATCCCCGTCACTTATACTAGTTACAAAAATTTTCAGTTTGGCACTTTTAATATTTTGATTAATGTCGGATAAATCAAATTGAATTGCCGATCTTTCGAATCCCCAATCAAAGCTCTTCCCTCCCGTGTGTTCTGTTAATTCATCTGTATATCCATAATATTCATTCCACACTGCATTCTTTGAAGCAGGCTTTATTATTTCTCCCGCTGAGGCAGCATTAGCCTTTACTGCAAATAGGCCATTATTTCCCACACCAACCATCATGACACACAAACATAAAGCTATAATAAAAAACCTTTTTAATCCTTTCACTAGCATACCTCTTTCTTTTCTCCATACTATTTTCCTATATTTCCATTTTAATAGACGATTCTAAACAAATTCTCAACAAATTAGACAAAAAGTAACAAAATACGACAAAAAGCCCATCCAATAAAAGATTTTTCGGTTGGATATAATATTTTATTTTTTTCTTATATAAATAAAAATAGGGACAGTAATCCTGTCCCCATGTCCTTAAATTAATTTAAGCTATTAAAAATAACATAGTCATCCTGCACCATGTATTTTCCATTACCTAAATCATACATACCTGGTACATATCGATAAACTCGATACTGTTCTCCCTTTTTCAAAATACGAGGGAG
>NZ_LMBX01000026.1:46883-60410 GCF_001439605.1 Cytobacillus praedii | reverse complement strand
TATGGATAGAGAATATTCAAAGGTAAAGCTGAAAACAATTGCTTTTGATTTTACACAATAATCCGGACTTGACTGATACACAGGAATGAAAAGTGAGTAATTGTTCCTGTTATAGAGTAAAAATCAGATACACGGGAACGAAAAATGAGAAAATGAGCCCGTTATAGAGTAAAAAGCAGATACACGGGAACGAAAAGCGAGTAAACGAGCCCGTTAATCCTTCAAAATTAAAAACTGCTAGTTATGGGTATTGACATTCAGACAATAAGTGAATGGGAATGTGTAGGGGTCCCGATTCGAATAAAACCATATTTTATATCGATGTTTAGGGAGGCCTTGTTTGAGAAATAGAATTTGTACTATGTTTCCTTAAAAAAGAGGGCACCAGTAAGTGCCCGCTAAAAAATATGGTTAATTACGTTTGTTGGCAGTAATCGCTGTTATGTCATTTATCATTTTACCAACAGAAGTAAAGGCTTCATCAGCAGCCTTCTTGATTTCAGCTGATTGAGGATGATTTTTGTCAATCTTTCCAATAATAATGTTTTTCCATTGAAAATATTTTTTCATTACAATCGCCTCCTAATAAGGAGTATAAAATATAACGCTACGTGAGTTTCAACTAAATATGGAATTTTAATATTGCCTAAATTAAATTGCTAAATATAATCATGCACCAATAAAGTAAGCTTAATATTAAAAATAAACTAATGAAAGTAAATAGGGGATTAGGCAACTTGTTCTTTGCAACAATAAGGGCTATTCCAATAAATGTGTGGATCAATACAAACATAAAAATAGACATCGATTCACAACCAGTTTCTATAAATTTTATATGGGTAATTTAGGAAGTGCAAGAATTTCTTAAGTTTACTAGGGAGGGGTGGCACTGTGATAATCGGGGGTATGGCACTCCCTGTATCTAATCATCATACTTTTTATAATTCTTCCGTGTATGAGTTCTACTGCTGTAAAGATATTCAGTGTTTTTTATTGAATAATGTTCAGAAACTTGGTTTAGAATCCAAATAAATGCTCCACCTAAAGCAATACCAATCTGCCAATATCCTAAAAGGAAAGATACAATAGTTGATATAAGAAAGGTGAGCAAAATAATTAATAGTAATTTTTTCAATACTATCACCTCGCCATTATTCTAGTTCAAATACGAAACAAACTGGAAAAAGTTTCATTTTTTAAATGAAACTAATAAAGCGAAGTGTTATACAAAAAATGAAAGAGTTGAAAAAATGCCAATACCATTCTGGCTGATCTTAGAACTTCTGTTTCCCTATAACATAGTTTTCGTACTGAAAGCTTATTAATGAGAGTAATCTTTATGCCTTCGAGAAAGAGGAAAGACTATTGGTGAACAAAAATGAAATCAAAAGATTACTGAAAAAAGAGGCTTCAGGCTTTAGAGACTCATTTAATTAATCAAGGGCAAAGTGGTAATAAAGAGAGAGCAAGACAATTTCAAATTGCTAAGGAAAGACCAATATTTTGACAGGAACAATAGACCTGATTATAATTAACTTATAAACAGTTGATATATCAACTAATTAGGATGATGCAATTGAAATACATACCATTGGATAATATAGGGGTCTTTATTCATACGATTGATTTAGAAATCACAAACTATGTAAATAATCGTCTAGCGTCTTACAAGTTAACTTCCGAGCAAAATTTAATTATGGCGATTTTATGGGAGCAAGAAGGAATTTCCCAGAATGAAATATCAGCAAAATTAAACAAGGATAAAGCTAGTATAGCTAGAATGGTTTCGGCTCTTGAAAAAAAAGGTTATATTCGCAGAGAGGTATGTCCGAGTGACCGGCGCTCAGTTGAAATATATTTAACGGCCGAAGGAAGAGAGCTTGGATCAGAGGTTATTCCAATTAATAAGGAAATCCTTCAAGTGATTACAAGAGGGATGACCATTGAAGACATCACAGAACTACATACCCTTCTTATAAAAATTCGTGATAATGTAAAACAACTCTAGACTGCTGGTGTGTGCATCTGAATGAGGTTGATGTATCAAATGATTAAATTAACTGGAGGTTTAATCCATGAAAATTGTTGCAATCGTTGGCAGTATCCGAAAAGAATCATATAATTTGAAACTTGCAAAGTATGTGAAGGAAAGATATAAAAACTCATTTGAATTGGAGATCTTACCTATTGCCGATCTTCCTCATTATGACCAAGATATTGAATTGAATCCCCCTGCCGTTGTTACAGAATTTAAAAGTAAAGTAGCAGAGGCAGATGCTGTTCTATGGGTGACACCTGAATATAATTATTCCATTCCGGGTGTATTGAAAAATGCAATTGATTGGTTATCACGTGTCGAAAAAGTCATGATAGGAAAGCCATCTTGGATAATGGGTGCGACAATGGGTGCTCTAGGTACAGTAAGGGCTCAGCAGCATTTGCGTGATATTTTATTTTGCCCAGGTGTTGGTTCACCTCTTTTACCAGGAAATGAAGTGTATGTAGGTGTAATTCATGAAAAGATGGATGAATCAGGCAATCTTACACATGAGCCTACGGTTAAATTTCTAGATATGGTTGCTGATAATTTTATTAACTGGTTCAATCAACAGAAAAAATAATTAAAAAGAACTCCCTGTTACTGTGATAACAGGGAGTTTTCTTTAGTTAATATATCTCTCTACAAATCCCCAAACGGTACGCCAATATTTTTCAGGATCTACTTTTTCAGCTTCTCCATGTCCAGCGCCTGGAATAATTAATTGATCCTTATCAACTTTTGCGGCATCGTATACCTCATCCAACATTGGATAAGGGACAAATGTATCTTTTTTTCCATGAATAAATAAGATCGGTGTTTGACTTTTTGCGACTTGTTTGACTGCTGAAGCATCATTTAAATCATATCCAGCACGAATTTTTGTTATTGAATTAGCAGCATTCATTACAGGAAACTTAGGTAATCCAAATAGATCATCAAGCTGATAGGTAAATACATCGATTACAGAGGAATAACCGCAATCCTCAACAATTACTTTTACATTGGGAGGTAATTTTTCTCCAGCCGTCATCATGACTGTAGCACCGCCCATCGAGATGCCGAATAAAGCAATATCTGCATTCGGGTCTTTTTCAATTATTTGATTTATCCATAGAAGCATATCTTTACGGTCATCCCAGCCCATTCCAATATAATCTCCTTCACTTTTTCCATGGCCACGAAGGTCAGGAGCTAAAACACTATAACCTTTTTCATAAAAATTCCTCACATATCTAATCATTTGGGTACTATTTCCTGTATATCCATGAACAACAATTGCCCATTTATGATTCGAATCCTGATTTTCATACATTAAGCTGTTTAGCTTTAAGTTATCAGATGAAACAACATTTAGGGTCGTTGGCTGATGGCTGTTCGAAAACTCAGCATCAGCTAGTTTACTAGCTTCAGCAACGCTTGCTGAAACTGCTTCTGACCCAGCTAAATGTGGGTTTCCTTCTAAAAAATCCTTTTCTTGAGCTGCATTTAAGGCAAAATTATAAAAATAATTTCCAACTAAAAAGTAAGCGATCACTAGAATAAATACGGAAATCCCCGTAAGGATACCAAACTTTTTCACATTAACAACCCTTTCATTCAAACCCATTCTTACTATGATTATATCATTTTAGTAAAAAAGGGAAAAAACAATAAAGCCTGAAGAATTCTTCAAGCTTTGAGCCGTTGGTTTATTCCTTTTTCTTCTCTTTGTCATCTGAATCCTCTTTTTTCTTATCAGGCATTGAACGATAAAATTGCGTATTCATACTGCCTTGAGCAATATTTTCTAAGAAGAATTCACTGATAAGTTTTAAATACTCCTCATCATCGAACATTTTTTTGTTCTGTAATTCCATTTCTGCTAATCCTTCATATGTGCAAAGAAGTGCATACGTATGATCTTGGCCAGTAATAGGGGTTAAGATGTCTACCTTGTGGTCAAATTTCTCATTTCTAAAATTCTTAATTGCTGTTAAATTTTCTAATCCTTCGTTGAATTTATCCTGTTTCATTTGAAATGTTTGGTATACATATACGGTCAATTTAAGCCCTCCTGAATATAATAAACCTTCCCTTTAGTATTTCCATTTCTAATTTATATACTCTGAAACTGCTCTTAATGGAGGACGGGAGAA
This sequence comes from Cytobacillus praedii, assembly GCF_001439605.1. Classification (GTDB taxonomy): domain Bacteria; phylum Bacillota; class Bacilli; order Bacillales; family Cytobacillaceae; genus Cytobacillus; species Cytobacillus praedii. Next base: position 56,234 of record NZ_LMBX01000026.1, on the reverse strand, counting down.
AGTGAAAATTAGTGGCTCATCAATAATTACCAAATAATATTTATGGTTTTTTGTTAGGTCTTTCACTATTTAGTGGAGGAGTTCCTTAAATTGTTTTATGGGTGTAAATACCTAAGGTTATTCTACCTGTTAGCCGTTCTCTAGATTTATATATATAAGTATAAATGGAAGATACTTTTGTAAGAAATTATTAAGAAAAATTATTGATTTTAGGGGATTGTCCAAGCAATTTTGTTTGTATTTAAATAATATAGTATGGAAGATCTCCTCCTTAAGGTCTGTGGTCTACCTTTAACCGTTCATTACATTAGATGATGAGCGGTTTTTTTCATGTTCTCACTGGATGAATTTGCCTCAAAAGACCTAGAAATATGGTGAAATATATAAAGCGCTTCTAAAACAGCATGAAATAAGGAACGATAATGAGAACTACCGTAAGAAAAAAGTTGATTTCTGGATTTTTATTCGTGCTTTTGTTATTTGCAAAGGTAGCGGTCTTTTCAAATTATCAACTTAAAAAAGTATATGACCGGTACTCCGGTTTGCTGGACAAAGATGTTCAAAAGCTTCTTATCGTTTAAGGATTTTAAAGAGGATTTAATGATTGAATCAGACGGAATTCGAGGGTATTTATTATCTGGTGACTCCATTTACTTAACAGATTACGATATGGCAAGGAAAAGGCTGCATCAACGAATTGAAGAATTAATGAAAACAACAGTTGACAATGATGCCAAGCAAATTGTCACAGAACTTAGGAATCTACATACTAATTTTGAAGACATTTCTGATTCTGCAATTAAATTCAAGATTACCAACAATGAAGCATCCTAAATGGAGCTTATTCAGAACTCTGCTAAAGAGGCTGGACAAGCATTTATTAAAAAAACGGAGGAATTGATGAAGCATCAAGAAGAGAAATTAGCTAAAGACAGTCAGAATACGTCAAATGATATATTTTCTACCCAGCTGTTTGTTATTATTCTCAGTATATCTGCCTTTATTCTAGCGATTTTTTGATTGCATTGTTCATTAGCAGAATGATAAACCGGACCAATTAAATTAGCAGCACAATCAATTGACCGGATTGCACAAGGTGATTTAAATCAGGATGAATTAAAGGTGAATTCTAATGATGAAATTGGATTGCTCAATCAATCCTTAAATCGCATGGTGAAGGATCTTAGAAATATGGTTGGACAAATTAGAGGAAGTTCTTCACAATTAGCTTCCAGCAGTGAAGAATTAGCAGCAGGTGCAGAGCAAAGCGCAAATGCTTCTAAGCAGCTAGCTCAGATTACTCAGCAAAGTGCAGCCAGCATGGAAAAGCAAATAACTGGTTTTCAAGAAACAAAAACCGCCATCCATCAGATGAGTAAAAGTATACAAGAAATAACAAAGAGCAGCTTAGAAATGAAGGATGTAATAGAAAAGGCAAATCTTCTCACAATCGATGGAGAGCAATCGGTTGAAAATATTGGTAAGCAATTAAACGAAGTGAATAAGTCCGTTGAAATTGCTGCCAAAGCCATCCAGATACTCGAAAATCGTTCAATAGAAATTCGGAATATTATAGGAATGATTACAAATATTGCAGAACAGACCAATCTTTTAGCACTAAATGCTGCTATTGAAGCGGCTAGAGCTGGAGAACATGGAAAAGGGTTTGCTGTAGTTGCTGATGAAGTCCGTAAGCTTGCAAAGGAATCAAGGATTTCAGCAGAACAGATTCAAACCATGATTGAAATGATCCAGGCAGAGACAAATCAGGCTGTTCATGCAATGAATGCGAGCAATAATCATGTTTTGGCTGTACTTGAGGATTCGATAAAAACTAGGAGTGCATTTTCGGAAATAGCGGAAACAATGGAGGATGCGACAGTGAAAGTATCCGCTGTTTCTATTCTTCTTGAGAAACTGTCTGAGCTATCTGTACAAATAACGAATGTGATATCAAATGTTAAAGACATTTCCGAACAGAACGTTTTGGCTATGGAGGAAGCATCTGCAGCTACGGAGGAACAATTGGCTACGATAGAGGAAGTTTCCGCTTTATCTTTAACGCTTGCAAAGATCTCAGCCGAAATGCAGTCTGCTGCATCAAAGCTTAAACTATAATAGAAGTAATAAAAAAGGAATTTTATAGGGCACAAAGGAAGTACTAGCATGTTGATGCTAGTACTTTTTATATTTTTTGAAGATACCTATTCTTACTTTTTCCCATTTTTGTCAAAGAAGGTCTGTTTAAGCATTTGATGACCTAATACGGCTACCCCTGCGGCAATGATTCCATTAATAAGCCCGATGACGGAAAAGCCAAATGCTAAACTTCCGATGAGGATAGAGACTAGGAGAATGACCCAGATAATCATCCAATTAGGAATAGCTGGTGTTTGTTTTAAAGCGAATCCGAGCACCCATAGTGCGGGAACGAGCATCAGGTAGTTTTGATTTAAATAAGATAGTAAATCCAATGTGTTCACCTCCTTGCTTGTTCCCTACTATTCTATGAAAATTCGAGGTTTTTGTTTGTTACTTTATCCAAAGTTTCCCGAAACATACAAATAAATCTGCTATTAACATGTCCATTTCTCTTCTTTATTTATATATAAAGGGTGAGGGGAGGTGATAAACATGGCACAAGCATTGATGGTTGACTCAAAAATTCGGCTAAGCTTTGAAACAGGTTTGAATGATAAAGGTGAACCTGTGTATAAGTCGAAAACAATCGGGAATGTAAAGAAAGCTGCAAGTGCAGATCAAATTCATGAAACAGCTCAAGCACTTGCTTCTCTTTGCAATGACCCACTAGTAACGGTTGTAAGGAATGACAGTTTTGATATTGTAGGGTAATAGTGTTGGCTACTGCGAGTAAGAACAAAAATAGGTAGAGGAGGTGAAATCATGGCAAAATCATTGGAATTATCTTTCTTAACAGAGAACGGAAAATTATCCAAGCTTTCAGTAGATAACCCAAAGGAACCGATCAATCCGGCTGTAATTAAGCAGGCTATGGAACAAATAATTTCTGCAAATATTATTCAAACCGTGAATGGGGATTTAGTAACCGCTGAAGGTGTAAGAGTTATTGAACGGAATGTTACAGATTACGAATTAGTGTAACCACCACTGGGCTGTTCATTTGTATGAACAGCCCTTTTAACTAGCTGCGGCTCGTAGCAGCGACTGACAGGACATATAGTGTCAACCATGCGACAGGACTAGGAAAGCTTCCACAGCGACGCATCGCACGATTAATAGTGATGCCTTTATGGATGTCTGTTTTGTTACCTAGAGGCCATAAGTCAGTATGCTTAGAACAGTGGCACCCGCATTTCGGTTTTCAAATAGGTGAAGAAAGGAGTTTGGAGGATGATGGAAGAGTTAATCCCGATTATTGGTGAAGTTGGGTTTCCGATTATTGTAACGCTTTTTTTGCTGCACCGAATCGAGGCCAAACTGGATGTCGTAGTTACATCCATTCAAAGCTTGCCAGAACGGCTGAAAGAATAGATAACAAGACTACCATAATCTCTTGTTAGATTGACTTATTTTTCTAATAGTGTTAAATTTAATATAGCCGTTATGCATCGCATTATATTTTTGCAACCCGATTTTTCCAAAGATTTAATTGTTTGGATGAGTAATGATGAGTAAAAGCTATAATCGTTGTAAATGGTGAATTAACACATGGCTAGTTATTGCCAATAGGAGGATTTTTTCTTATGAAAAACGGTAAAGTTAAATGGTTTAACGCTGAAAAAGGTTTCGGATTCATCGAAGCTGAAGATGGAAACGACGTATTCGTACATTACTCTGCAATCCAAACAGAAGGTTTCAAATCTTTAGAAGAAGGCCAAGAAGTATCTTTCGAAGTTGTTGAAGGTGCTCGTGGACCACAAGCTGCTAACGTAACTAAACTATAATTGACAAACTAATAATGAAACAGTCCTGTCATCTGGCAGGGCTGTTTTTTTATGGACATTGGAATAATATCTTCCTATTCACCTAAAGCTATAAGAAAAGTTAAGGTGGTTTAAAGGATATGAATTTTGTCTGGCAGTCTGTCTTAATGTTTTTGGCTGGTGTTTTATTGCAGAGGATAGCAGGCAGGAAGTCGATTTCACAAATGACATTGGCCCAAACAGTGGTAATGATTTCAATTGGTACAATTATTATTCAGCCAATTGCAGAAACGAGTGTGTGGAAAACGATAATTGCCTCTGTGATTTTTATCGGTTCATTAATTCTTTTGGAATTCTTACAGCTAAAATTTAATTTTATCGAGAAGTTTATTACAGGTAAATCAAAAATTGTTATTCAAAATGGAAAAATAGAAAAAACAAACTTAAGAAAGCTAAGATTAACTGCTGATCAATTAGAGATGAGATTAAGAACAAATGGCATCACAAAAATTTCGGATGTGAAAATGGCAAAATTAGAGCGCATTGGTCAGCTGGGCTATGAATTAATGGATGATGCAAAGCCATTAACTGTTGGTGAATTTAAAAATTTGATGGGGCTTATGCTGCTGAACTCACCAAAACAGCAAGTTCAACAAAATGAGCATTCAAATGATATTTTTCAGGAAATTAGTGAAGGAATAGTCAGCCACATCCTCAAGAATTAAACTAATGTAAAAGGCACCTTATGTGCCTTTTTTTCCAGCAAAGAAAAAACCGCCTAAAAATGAATTTTGATATAATAATATAAATGAATGATAGGAGTGGAGAACGAAAATGAAATTTATTCATACGGCTGACTGGCATTTAGGAAAGCTGGTTCATGGCATATATATGACAGAGGATCAGCGCTACTTTCTAAATAAGTTTGTTGATTTAGTTGAAGAAGAGAAGCCAGATGCAGTTGTCATTGCTGGAGATTTATATGATCGCTCTGTTCCGCCAACAGATGCAGTCGAACTATTAAATGAAATTCTATTTAAAATAAATGTAGAATTAAAAACACCCATTGTGGCTATTGGGGGCAATCATGATAGTGCTGAAAGATTATCATTCGGAAGTTCTTGGTATAAGCAAAGCCGTTTCTATTTATCTGGCAAACTGGAATCGGACATTCAGCCCATACATATAAATGGTGTGAACTTTTATCTTGTCCCCTATGCAGAACCAGGAATGGTTAGACATCTTCTAAATGACGAAACTATTCATTCGCATCAAGATGCTATGAAAGCTGCAATAGGGAAAATTGAAAAACACTTGAATCCTAATGAGCCTAATGTTTTTGTTGGACATGCCTTTGTCCTAGGAGGTCAAACGAGTGATTCAGAGCGAACCTTATCTGTAGGAGGCTCTGGCTGCGTGGGGTCAGAACTATTCGAACCATTCTCCTATACAGCACTAGGACATTTGCATAGTCCGGATGCGATTAAGCATCAAAAGGTCCGCTATTCAGGTTCCCTCTTAAAATACTCCTTCTCAGAAGCCAAGCAAGAGAAATCAATTTCGATTATTGAAATGAAGGAAAACGGCCAATTTGATTTACGCATCCGTTCTATTACTCCGAAAAATGATTTACGGGAGCTTGAAGGTCATCTGGATGAGCTGATGGATCCAAGTATTTATGAAAAACAAAATGTGAATGATTACTTGAAAATTATATTACATGATGAAGGAGCATTAATTGATCCAATAAATAAGCTAAGGCAAATCTATCCGAATGTGCTGCATCTTGAACGGAAAATAGCCATGACGGATATGAAGAAAAAGCATTCTTTTTCCTCAGTAAAGGAAGACAAGAAGTCAGAGCTTGAGCTGTTTAAACAATTTTATGAGGAAATGACGACTTCGGAATTTACAGATGAAAAAAATGCAGTGATGGCTGAAGTAATCGAGAAAACGTTAAAGGAGGAGGCGGGAAGATGAGACCGTTAAAATTAACGATGCAAGCATTCGGACCGTATGCGGGATGTGAGCATATCGATTTTACAAAGCTAGGCAGCCGGACAATGTTCGTTATTTCAGGTAAAACTGGTTCAGGGAAAACAACCATATTTGACGGGATCAGCTTTGCTATTTATGGGAAGGCAAGTGGAGAAGATCGAAACGGCCCTGATCTTCGAAGCCAGTTTGCTAAAGATGAAACACTGACAGAGGTATCATTAGAATTTACTTTAAGAAACAAGACCTATTTCATTACGAGATCTCCCCAGCAGGAAAAGAAAAAAGCGCGTGGAGATGGATTTACAACAATAGGTGCAAAGGCAGAGTTATATGTATATGGCAAAGATGGGAGTAGACAGCTGCTAGCAGCGAATGTTCGGGATGTGGATGAAAAAGTAAAAGAAATTATGATTATTGACAGTAACCAATTTAGACAAATATTAATGATCCCTCAAGGGGAGTTCCGAAAGCTGCTTACATCTGAAAGTAAGGATAAGGAAGTAATACTGCAGCGGCTTTTCCAAACGCAAATCTACAAACGGGTTGAAGAAAAATTAAAGGAAGATGCAGTGGATCTAAGAAGAATGGTAGAAAAGCAAATGGACCATCGTAACCAGGCCATACAAAATATCAAAGCGCTTTATAATGAAGAACTAAAAGAATATCTAGCTGCTGGAAGTTTAAATGATCACCTTTTAATGCCATTATTACAGGCGGAAATTAGCCAAATGTCTGAGGAGCTTGAGAAACTTGCAGATCAATTAAAGATAAAGCAAGAGGAAAGAAATTCTATTCAGCAAAAGCTATATGAAGCTGAAGCAATTGCTAAACAGCTAAAGGCGAAGGACGATTTGCATATTAGGAAGGCAGCACTTGAAAAGGAAGAAGAAAAATTTTCATTAATGGAAGTGCAAATTAATCTCGCTCAAAAAGCAGCAGTCCTAGCACAGCAGGAAGAACTTTGCCATCACTTGAAAAAAGAAGTAGATGAATCAAATCGTGAGCTTTCTACCATAAAGGAGCAAATAACTCATCTTTCTATCCAGCTTAAAGAGCATGAGGAGAAATGGATAGCCGAAAAGGAACGGGAGCCAGAAAGAAAAGCAATTGGCGAGCAAATCAGTTATTTAAATAATGTAAAGTCAGATATTGAATCTTTTGCAAGTGTTCAAAAGGAAGTTCAGGAGCTGGGAAGGGAACTGGACATTTGCTCAAGGGAGAAGTCTGCATTAGAGGAATTGGGAAAAAGAATCGAAAAAAACATTGTGGTGTTAAAAGATGAAAAACTGGCTATTGATCAAAATCAGTTAAAGTTAGTAGAAGTTACACACAAGCTTGAACAGTTAGCTGGTGAAATTGCACTTATTAATAAATTCGAGGATCAACATTCCCGATTGGAACAGGCAACTAGTCAATTTGATAAGAGAAAAGAGTTTTTTGCTAATGCTGTTGCTAGGTTAGCTGATGCTAAGAGTATGACTTTGGAATTGGAACAAAAATGGCTACATGGACAAGCTAGTTTACTTGCAAGTAAGCTGCACGAAGGGGAAGGATGTCCCGTGTGCGGTTCTGAGCATCATCCAAAACTTGCAACTACAAGTACAGAAGTTCCAAATGAAAAAGACATTAAAATGGCAAAACAGCAATATGATGAAATTGAAAAGGAAAAGGGCAGTGCTGAAAGAGCTTTTTATGAAGCACAATCCATCGTTCTATCATTAGAAGAAACGTTAAAAAATAGTATGGGAGATATTCAAAGTCAGCAGCCAAATTTATCTCCGGATGATTTTTCAGTATATAAAGAATCAATCATGTCAAAGCGTCAAGAGTTTCAAGCAACACATTCTATGCTGGCAACAAGTGTTGAACGGCTTTCTGTTTGTGAAAAGGAATTGCAGACCTTTGAACAGGATAAAGAAAAATATGGCAGTGAGCTTCAAAAAAAACATGAGCAGTTAAATGAATCTACCATTCTATATACGGAAAAGAAAACGTATTTAAATCGGATGATGGATAGCATTCCTGAAGATCTTCGCTCCATCGACGCTTTTGAATCACGTCTAAAGCAGTCAGTTAAAAAACAAGATGAACTAATTCATAGATTGGAAGCGGCTCAGCGTCTGTATCAGGAAAGCAGAGAAAACTTGCTGTCTGTAAAGACGAAGTACGAAACAATTGAAATAAATATGAAGAAAACGAATGAGCAGCTTGGAAAGGAAAGGGAAGCATTTGTTAACCGGATGAAGGAACAAGGCTTTGAAACTTATGGAGAGTATAATGGGGCAAAGAAATCGAATCAAGAAATTAAGCTGCTAGAGAAAACGTTCATCGATTATCGCGAGGAAGTTCGATCAGTTAATGATCGCTATAATGAATTGCATGAGCTCTTAATAAATATTGAGAGACCTGATATGGCTAAGCTAAATGAAGTGTTTACTGATATTGAGGAACGAATTAAATCACTGCAGGATGTATATACAAATCTATTCATGAAGAAAAGAGATAATGAGGAATTAGCAGCTAAAATAAACCATATAAATGAAGAAATGAAAGCATTTGAAGAAAAATACAAGGTAATTGGCCATTTATATGAAATTGCTAAAGGCCAAAACACATATCGGATTACTTTCGAAAGATTTGTCTTAGCTTCGTTTCTTGACGATATCTTAAATGAAGCAAATGGCAGGCTTAGAAAAATGACGAGTGGAAGATATGAGCTCATCCGGAAAACAGATCGTTCAAAAGGGAATGTTCAAAGCGGATTAGAATTGCTCGTATTTGACCAATATACGGGCCAAGAGCGGCATGTGAAAACACTATCGGGTGGTGAAAGCTTTAAAGCCGCACTCGCACTCGCATTAGGATTAGCAGACGTCGTTCAACAATATGCTGGAGGCGTCTCGCTTGAGACTATGTTTATTGATGAAGGCTTTGGGACGCTTGATCCGGAGTCGCTTGATCAGGCTATTGAAGCGTTAATTGACATCCAAAGCAGTGGAAGACTTGTCGGAATTATTTCACATGTGCCGGAACTTAAAGAGCGTATTGACGCAAGACTTGAAGTAATCGCAGCCCAAACAGGGAGCACTACAGAATTTCAGTTTTTGTCATAATAAAGCCATATCTAAAAAATACAAAAAGTTCGCTTGCTATGAAGCGAACTTTTTGTATAAAAAGACAATCTAGGAAACGAGATGCAGGAGGACTATCCCAAACTGAATAAATATAAGAAAGCCTTCCATCTATTCTATGAAGGGCAACATTTATCTGGAAAGTAAGAGTCAAGTCGTTCATTTGGGATATGAAGGCCAAAATTAGGTGGAAAAGCATGTGTGGAGTCGTTCATAGGGTGAATGAAGGCCAAAACTAGGTTGGAAATCAAGAGAAAGGTCGTTCATTGGGGGTATGAAGGCCAAAACTAGGTAGAAAATCATGAGAAAGGTCGTTA
>NZ_LMBX01000026.1:46721-46808 GCF_001439605.1 Cytobacillus praedii | reverse complement strand
TCATAGGGTGAATGAAGGCCAAAACTAGGTTGAAAATCATGAGAAAGGTCGTTCATAGGGGGTATGAAGACCAAAAATAGGTTGAAA
>NZ_LMBX01000026.1:0-46656 GCF_001439605.1 Cytobacillus praedii | reverse complement strand
CAAAACTAGGTTGAAAATCATGAGAAAGGTCGTTCATAGGGTGAATGAAGGCCAAAACTAGGTTGAAAATCATGAGAGGACTTATTCATAGGGTGTATGAAGGCAAAAACTGGATAAAAAATCATAAGAAAGGTCGTTCATAGGGTGAATGAAGGCCAAAACTAGGTTAAAAATCATGAGAAAGGTCGTTCATAAGGTGTATGAGGGCCCAAACTAGGTTGAAAATCATGAGAAAGGTCGTTCATAGGGTGTATGAAGGCCAATACCGAGTTGAAAATCATGAGAAAAGTCGTTCATAGGGTGAATGAAGGCCAAAACTAGGTTGAAAATCATGAGAAAGGTCGTTCACAGGGTGTATGAAGTCCACAACTAGGTTGGAAATTATAAGAAAGGTCGTTCAAAGGCTGAATGTAGACCAAAACTCAGTTGAAAATCATGAGAAAGGTCGTTCACAGGGTGTATGAAGTCCAAAACTGGCTAAAAAATCATAAGAAAGGTCGTTCATAAGAGGTATGAAGGCCAAAATTAGGTTGAAAATCAAGAGAAAGGTCGTTCATTGGGGGTATGAAGGCAAAAACTAGGTTAGAAATCAAGAGAAAGGTCGTTCATTGGGGGTATGAAGGCAAAAACTAGGTTGAAAATCATGAGAAAGGTCGTTCATAAGGTGAATGAAGTCCAATACTAGGTTAAAAAGCATGAGAGCAGTTGTTCATCGGATTACTGAGAGATAATATTCATCTGAAATTAAAACGAACAGTTTTTTATCATAAAGATGAAGGGAAGCCCTCAGCCGAATAATTAGAGTAAGGTCCTTTATTTCGAAAATGATTGAAACCAGCGTTAGGTCGTGACTCTATTATTAGTACCCGTTATCCTTTTATTTACAGTTTACTAGGAATGGATGTGATAGAATAAAGAAAAAAGTGATAGAAGGATGATCGAACATGAAGAAACGTGTGGCTTTATCATGGAGCGGCGGGAAAGACAGCTGTATGGCACTTGATAAATTAACTAAATCAGGGGTGGAGGTTGCCTGTTTAATAACAACGATTCCGATAGAAATTGGCCGAACCTTTGGACATGGAGAAAAAATGGAATTAGTTAGGCTTCAAGCGAAAGCCTTAGATATTCCACTAGAATTCGTCTCCTGCACCTTTGAGGATTATACAAGCAGTTTTACGGATGCATTGAAAAATTATAAACTTCAATATCAATTGGATGGAATTGCCTTTGGTGACTTATATCTAGAAGGGCACCGGGAGTGGGGAGAACAATTAGCAAAGGATACATCACTTGAACCAATTTATCCATTGTGGGGAAGAAAAGAAGATGCACTTCCTCTTTTGAAGACCTTTGTTCAGTCAGGCTATAAGGCGACTGTCATTCGAGTCCGTGAAGATGTACTTGAAAATACATGGCTTGGCAGACAGCTCGATTCTGCATTCATTGATGATATTATAAAAAGGGATTGCTGTCCGATGGGAGAGTCTGGAGAATACCATACATTTGTATCAGATGGTCCACTTTTTAAAGCAAGGATTGCACTTGAACAACCAGAAATCATCAAGTTTGAAACAACGCAAAAGTATGAATTTCAAAAAATTGAACTAATACCAAAAGAATAAAAGGGGCTTAGTTAAATGAGTATACTATTTGACCATCAATATGACCTTTTTCCTTTTGAAGCCTTTTCTGTATCTCATTTTTTAATGATTGTTATTTTTTTATCCGGATCTGTATTTCTCTTTAGGTTTCGAAACCATTTAAGGAAATATGATCATTGGGCAAGGGGCATCATGTTTTTAGTTCTTTTCTTATTAGAAACCTCGTATCATTTTTGGTTATATAAAGATGGCTATTGGGATATTTCATTTACTCTTCCTCTGCAGCTTTGTTCACTTAGTCTCATTTTATGTTTAATTCTTTTAGCAACAAGAGCACAAACTATTTTTCAGATTGTTTATTTTATTGGAATAACAGGTGCCTTTATGGCAATTCTGACACCTGAATTATTTCTAGGGTTTCCTCATTTCCGGTTTTTTCAATTTTTTATTACTCATATGCTTATTATTTGGACTTGTCTTTATTTTGTGTTCGTCCATAAGTTCAAACCAACAAGAAAAGGTCTTTTTGCTTCCTTTTTATTTTTAAATGGAAGTGCCGGGGCTGCGTTTATAGCAAATAAATTAACAGGCGGAAATTATATGTTCCTTGCTAGCAAACCTAGCAATGGTTCCTTATTAGATTATTTTGGTCCTTATCCTTATTATATATTGGCGTTAGAAGCAGCTGCTTTTTTCCTGTTTTTCCTTTTACTCATTCCTTTTGCAAAGAAAAATCGGATTTCAAGGAAATTATATGACAAATAACCTAAATGATTGAATTTTTCTTATTTAAACGATAATGTGAAAGATACATAAGTAAAGCAGGAGTAGGTGGCATCGATGAAAAGGTTTTTTACAATTGGTATGGCTGGACATATTGATCATGGAAAAACAACGTTAACAAAAGCTTTGACAAATGTGGATACGGATCGATTAAAGGAGGAGAAAGAACGGCAAATTTCTATTGAGCTTGGGTTTGCACCTCTTTATGAAGATGAAGAAATACAAATTTCGGTTGTGGATGTACCAGGCCATGAACGGTTTATTCGCCAAATGATTGCTGGTGTGGCAGGCATTGATTTAGTAGTTCTAGTTGTGGCAGCAGATGAAGGGGTTATGCCCCAAACAAGAGAGCATTTACATATTTTAGGGTTATTAGGTGTTCAGAATGGAATTGTTGCCATTACAAAAATTGACCGTGTAGAGGAAGAATTTATTGATTTAGTACAGGATGACATTTTTGAAGAATTAAAGGGGACTGTATTTGAACAGTCACCTTATATGCTAGTCGATAGTCTTTCATTAAGAGGAATAGATGATCTGAAGAATATGATAACCGATACACTAAAACTCTTGGAAACAAGGGATATTAGAGGGGCTTTTCGGCTTCCAATCGATCAGGTTTTTACCATTAAGGGGCAGGGTACGGTTGTAAGGGGGACCGTTTATGAAGGCTCAATAGAAGAAGGGCAAGCGTTAATGGTAATGCCTAAAGGACTGGAAACACGCGCAAGGCAGCTTCAAGTTCATCATCAGCATGCTGGACATGCATATGCTGGTCAGCGGGTAGCAATCAATCTTTCTGGTATATCTAAGGAGGATATTGAACGTGGAGATGTCCTTGTGTCTTCAGAGCATTTTATTATTACACGGACAATTGATGTTTCAATAAAAGTAGCAGGAGATTTAGATTATATAGTTAAACAGAGAATGCCAATCAAATGTCACATTGGCACAGCAGAAGTGATGGGACGAATTGTCTTTTTTGACCGGAATGAAATGAAGGATGAAAATAGTGAAATTCTTTGTCAAATACGATTAGATGAGGAGATTGTCACCAAGCGTGGGGATCGTTTTATTTTAAGACGGCCGAGTCCTCAAGAAACAATTGGCGGCGGCTGGGTCATCGATCCAAGAGGAGAGAAATATCGTTTTGGCCAAAAAACGATTGAGGAATTAGCAAAGAAAAAAGAGGGCAGCCCAAAGGAAAGAATGATGGCTGCAATATCGGAAGCAAAAAGTTTGACACTAACTGAATTAATAACAAGAACTTCACTTGATGAATCAGAATTAATGCCAATTTTAAGTGAGGCGGAAGAGTTTCTTTATTATAATGGGAAGGAATATACTCTATCCTCCATAAGGGACTTTATTGAAGAGGACATATATGACCGAATGAAGGATTTTCATCATGATCATCCGATGAAGCCTGGTGAAAGTAAAGCGGCATTATTACAGCCTATGCAAAAGATGTATCCGAAACAGCTATTGGAATATGTATTAGAACAGGCAATTGAATCTTCCCTTTTCTGCAAGAGGGGACAGTACATTCATCTTCGGAATTTTAAGCCTCATATACCTTCGAATTGGGAAAAAAGAACAGACGGCTTGCTTGAACAACTTAAAAGTGATGGGTTTAAAGTGAAATATATAAGTGACTATTTTACTAAAGCGGGCATACCGAAGCAGCTAGTTCCTGATATTATGAGATTTTTAGTAGAAGAACTTGTGATTGCCCCGCTTGATGATCAATATTATTGGCATTGTGCCCACTTTAGACATGCGGTTGAAGAGTTGAAGAGACGTACTGGTCCGGAATTTGAGGTTGGTGATGCTAAAGAAGTTCTAGATCTTTCAAGGAAGTATATGATTCCGTTTTTGGAACGTTTGGATGCAATGGGTATAACAAAAAGAATAGAGAATAAAAGGATATGGATAGAAAAGTAAATAGATAGAATGAAATGAGAAGCCAAAATATTTTTGAAAGGCTTCTTTTTCTTTAGATTTTTCTCTTGCCTTTTACACTAAAATTTGATTATTAGGTACAAATACCTATGAAAATATGATGCTTTTTGGTGATGGTGGGGAGAAGTGGCTGCAGGCGGAAAATATACCATTCTCACCAGCTTTTACAGATATATATTAAAGTGAATTTTCTATAAAATAAAATCCATAGAACAATAAGGAGTGAACACCATGAGAAAGCAACTACTTACAATGGCAGCGACTGCAGGGCTTTTCTTAGCACTTCAAGGGAATGCAAGTGCACATGAAAATACATATGAGGTTCGATCGGGTGATACATTATGGAAAATTGCCCAAGTGAATAATCTATCAGTCAATCAAATTATTGAATGGAATAATATATCTAGCTCTACTATTTATCCAGGTCAAAATTTAAGTTTACTAGCACCACACAGTCATGATCAAACAGCAACTTATACAGTGCAAAATGGCGATGGTTTATGGGGAATTGCAAGAAAATTCAATCTTTCGGTTGGAGAGCTGAAAAATTTAAATGGATTAAATACGGATACTATTTATCCTGGACAAAAATTAGTTGTTAAAGGTGGACAAGCCAGCTCTGCTAATTCAAGCACTACTTATACAGTCCAAAGCGGTGATAGCCTTTGGATGATTGCAACTCGCCATAATTTATCGGTTTCACAGTTAAAGTCTTTAAATAATTTAAGCTCAGATGCTATTTTTGTTGGACAAGTATTGAAGGTATCAAATACAGCAGTTTCCAGCCAAACTCCTTCCACTAATACTTCTAAGGTGGATGTGCTCATTGCTGAGGCAAAAAAGTATATCGGAGTTCCTTACAAATGGGGGGGAAGTACACCAGCTGCATTTGATTGCAGCGGCTATCTAAACTATGTGTTCAATAATGTTGGCATTTCCATTCCTAGGACGGTAGCAACCATTTGGGACGCAACGAAGCCAGTTTCGACACCGAAAGTAGGGAATATTGTATTCTTTAACACAAGCTCGGGCCCATCACATGCAGGAATATATTTAGGAGATAATCAATTTATTCACTCTGGTTCATCAACAGGGGTAACGATCAGTGATATGAGTCTATCGTATTGGAAGACTCGTTATCTTGGGGTGAGAACGGCATTATAATTTTTAATAAAACAAAGCCTCCAGTCATGGAGGCTTTGTTTTATACTAAAGAACCATTTCAGACTGTAAATAATGAAATAGTAATTTTGCTGTATTCTCGATCGATTTTTTATGAGTTCTTTCAAAAGCATGGGATGAATCTATCCCTGGTCCGATTAACCCATGAACAATGTCATGTCCTGCACGAATGGCAGCTGAAGCATCTGAGCCATAGTAGGGATAAATATCAAGCTTATAGTCAATTTGATGATCCTTTGCAAGCTGCACTAATTTTTTTCTTAGCTCATAATGATACGGTCCGCTGGCATCCTTAACACAGATTGAAACTGTATATTCATCTGTTGCCTGTCCATCTCCCATTGCTCCCATATCTACTGCTAAATATTCTACTGTTTCAGGGGTAATATTGGAATTCCCGCCGTAGCCAATTTCTTCATTATTTGAAATAAGAAAATGAGTAGTATAGGGTAGATCTATGCTCTCTGATTTTATTTGCTTTATTAATTGCAATAAGAGTGCAACGCTTGCCTTATCATCAAGATGTCGCGATTTGATATATCCTGAAGGTGTAAGCTGTACCCGTGGGTCGAAAGAAACAAAATCTCCAATCTCAATTCCCAGCGCCTGTACTTCTTCCGCACTATGAACAACTTCATCAATTCTAACTTCCATATTATCCTGATTTCTTTCTGCTTTTCCGGCATCCTTATAGACATGCACAGAAGTTTGGTGCATCAAAATCGTTCCTGTATATTTCTTTCCTTTGGATGTTTCAATCTCACAGTATTCTCCTTCAATGGAGTTGTATTTAAAGCCGCCAATTAGATCAAGTTTAAGTCTGCCGCTCGGTTTAATTTCCTTAACAATTGCTCCAAGCGTATCCACATGGGCTGTTAGGAGGCGGTGCTTTTTATCATCTCTGCCATGAAGTGTTGCAATTAATCCCCCTTTGCGGTTTCTGCTTGTTTCCACACCTAATTCTTTCAAGTATTGTTCCACAAAAGAAATCACTTTTTCCGTATTTCCAGAAGGGCTTGGGATAGAAACCAATTCTTTCAAAAGCTGAAGGGTTTCATCGATATTAGGGTATGCCATATGTACATCTCCTCTTTTTGAAATGATATGTCCAATTATTATTATAATTCTTTCTTAACCTCATATGAAATAAAAATATAAAGAGACCCTAGTGGGGTCTCTGATTAAATAGTTATTTTTTTATAAGTGATTTAATCCCGTGATATAACAATACGAATGAGAATACAACAATTGCAATTCCACCAACAATATCGAAAAAGTTTGCAATTCCTGGTGTAATGATTGCAGATGTTGGCACATTAATAAGAGCAAATCCTGACAATATTGAGGCTAAATAAAGCAAGATTAGTAGTTGCATATTTCTGTCCCTCCCTTCCCTATACATTATGTTGGAGGGGAAATACTTGCTTCATCTAATGTCCATATAAACAAAAAGAAATTTAGGGAGTATTGTCTATTTTTGTTGGATATAGGGGGAAACTGGCTAAATTTTTGTCAGGGTTTTTAGTTTTCAATCCTTCAATTCTATGATATATTAGATAACATCGTTCAGCTTCCTAATAAATTTTGATGGTCAATAGAAAAATTATGTAAACTTAGCGCTTGCTAAGTTTTTCTGATTTTTAAATGTGTGAGGTGTGAATTATGAAAAAACTTTTTTCAACAATAAATGAAAAAATGAAAGGGAATTTGCCGCTGTTCTTTTTCGTTGTCATTTTATTTTGGCTAAAAACATATGCGGCTTATCGAATTGAGTTTAATTTAGGAATAGATAATAAAATGCAGGAGTTTTTATTATTTATTAATCCTTTAAGTTCAGCTCTTTTATTCTTTGGGATCGCATTATTATTTAAAGGCAAAGTTCAATCAACCATATTCATTATAATGAACTTTTTGCTTTCGTTTGTTTTGTATGCAAATATCGCTTATTATCGCTTTTTTAACGACTTTATTACTGTTCCAGTCGTCATGCAAACAAAAGTGAATGGGGGACAATTGGGAGAGAGTGCTTTATCTTTAATGTCTCCGCTTGATATTTTCTACTTTACGGATACAATTTTGCTCATCCTTTTCGTAGCAAAGAAATGGTACAACCCAGGAAAATTAGTAAGCAGAAAACCAGGAGCAGTTGTTATTCTTGCCGCAGTAGCGACGTTTATGCTGAATCTTGGGCTTGCGGAAAAGGATCGCCCTGAGCTATTAACACGTTCATTTGACAGAAATTATCTTGTTAAATATTTAGGTGCTTATAATTTTTCTGTGTATGATGTCATTCAAAATGCACGTTCTGCCAGTCAAAGAGCATTGGCAGACTCCAATGATATTACAGAAGTTGAAAACTATATAAAGGCGAATTATGCTGAACCAAATCCTGAATACTTTGGGAAAGCAAAGGGAATGAATGTCATTTATGTTTCAATGGAGTCATTGCAAACATTTATGATTGATTACCAGCTAAATGGGAAAGAGGTTACTCCTTTCTTGAACTCATTAGCACACGATGGGAAAACTTTTTATTTCAATAATATTATTAACCAAACAGGACAAGGGAAAACAAGTGATGCGGAGTTTATAATGGATAACTCATTATATCCAATGTCACAAGGTGCAGTTTATGTAAATAAGGCACAAAATACGTATCAAGCTTCTCCAGCGATTTTAAAATCATTTGGATACAAATCTGCAGTATTCCATGGAAACTACAAAACCTTCTGGAACCGTAATGAAATGTACCGTTCCTTAGGGTATGATGAGTTTTTTGATGCAGAATATTATAATATGACAGATGAAAATACAAAAAATTATGGTCTAAAAGATAAACCATTCTTTGCTGAATCGATGCCAATATTAGAAAGTCTGCCACAGCCTTTCTATTCTAAATTTATTACGTTGTCCAACCACTTTCCATTTAAAATGGATGAGGGTGATACAGATTTTCCTGCTGCAGAAACTGACGATAATGTTGTAAACCAGTATTTCCAATCTGCAAACTATATGGACCAAGCATTAGAGCAATTCTTTAATGATTTGAAGACATCGGGATTATACGATAATACGGTTGTCGTTTTATATGGGGACCACTATGGAATTTCTGAAAATCACAATAAAGCTATGGAAGAAATTATCGGCAAGGAAATTACTCCATTCGATAATGCCATGCTTCAGCGAGTACCAGTTTTCATTCATGTGCCAGGAGTAGATGGCGGATTAGTGAATAAAGTTGGCGGTCAAGTGGATGTTCAGCCTACATTATTGCATCTTTTAGGAATAGATACGAAAGATTATTTGACAGTAGGTTCTGACCTTTTATCAAAAAATCATCGTGAAGTTGTACCATTCCGAAATGGCGATTTTGTTTCTCCAGAAGTTTCTCAGATTGAAGAGAAATGTTACTCTACTGAAACAGGTGAGCTCGTAGAAGGAGCAGGGTGCGAGTCACTAGCTGAGAAGGCAAGAACTGAGCTTCAAATGTCAGATGAAATTGTTTACAAAGATTTGCTTCGTTTCTATAAACCAGAAGGCTATGAACCGATAGATCGTAATGATTATCAATATATTAAGAAGGATATTCCTATTAAGGAAGAGAGAAACGGGCTTGGTACACAGCAATAAAGGGGGAGGAGTGAAGTTATCTTCACTCCTTTTTGCGTTGTCAGAAATTTGCTCTTAAGGGTGGAAGTGTATCTAACTAGACGTGCGGATGAAATGTTTTGCTGCCAGGCAAATTTTTCTCAATAAAGCTCCGATGCTCCTCGAAGGATTATGCATCAATACGTTTTAACACGCCACACCTCCTAGTACGATTAATGTATCAATCTAAGGAGGTGTTTTTCTTATGCCGAAAAGTTCCTCCTATAATTACAGTTTTCATGAATTTGGAGCGTACCCATTGTCGTTGCTTGGATTGCTATAGGCTGATGATGATTAAGATCAAATGAAGATATTTTTCATATAGTATATAGATATTTCTTATTTGAATGACAAAGTTTAAATGAGGTTTTGTACTCTTGAACATACTATGAAAGGAGTGTTTCATCATTGAAAGGGGTTATTCTTGCTGGCGGCTCTGGTACTCGTTTAAAACCATTTACTCAAGTAATTAACAAACATCTGTTGCCTGTTGGCAAGTATCCAATGATTTATTGGCCCATTTTGAAATTAAAGGAAGCGGGAATCGATGAAATTCTAATTATAACAAATCCTAAAGATGTTCCTTCCTTTATTGAGATATTAGGATCCGGAGAAAACCTAAACGTAGAGCTTCAATATCAAATTCAGCCTAATGTAGGTGGGGGGATTGCAGATGCTTTATTAGGTGCACGCCATTATATAAATAAAGAAAAGTTTATTGTAATTCTTGGCGATAATATTTTTGAAGATTCATTAACACCTTTTGTTCAAACATTTAAAGAACAGAAGAAAGGTGCAAGAGTCCTTCTTAAAGAAGTCATGGATCCAATCCGATATGGGGTGCCAAATATAGAACCGATCAAAAAACTAATTCTCTCCATTATTGAAAAACCTATCAATCCTCCATCCTCCTATTGTGTAACTGGAATTTATATGTATGATCATGAAGTTTTTCAGTATATTGATGCTGCTCAGCCCTCCGACAGAAATGAACTTGAAATTACAGACGTAAACAATATGTACATTAAAAATAACCAACTCGAATACGATATTTTAAAAGGCTGGTGGATTGATGCAGGTACTCATGAATCATTATTTAAAGCTATTCAATATGTAAACAATAACCCGATTGGGGAGAAGAATATATGAACAACCATCTCCTGATCACTGGTGGAGCCGGCTTTATCGGAGCAAATTTTATTTCATATTTGCTGGAGCGATCAAATTACTATATTACTAATGTTGATTCTCTGACCTATGCCAGTAATACGGAAGCCATCAAACCATTTGAAAAATCGAGTCAATATCGGTTTTTTCATGGTGATATTGGCAACGAGCAAGATTTGGATGCGATATTTGATCAAAAATATGCTGCAATCATCAACTTTGCTGCCGAATCACACGTGGATCGAAGTATTGTGGACGCGGCCCCGTTTATACGAACGAATATTAATGGCACATTTAACCTTTTACAAGCTGTATTAAATGGAAAAGCGATGAAAATGATCCAAATTTCCACTGATGAAGTATATGGTTCTCTGCAATCAACAGATCCTCCATTTACAGTAGAGACTCCACTTGCACCTAATAATCCATATTCGGCCACGAAAGCAGGAGCAGATTTGCTTGTTAGATCCTACTTCAAAACACATCAGCTTCCATTAATCATCACCCGATGCAGCAATAATTACGGCCCTATTCAAAATGCAGAAAAATTCATTCCTAAAGTGATTTCAAACGCTCTAAATAATATTGATATCCCTGTGTACGGAGATGGGTTAAATATCCGTGATTGGATATACGTGGAGGATCACTGCCGAGCAATAAAATTGGTACTTGAAAATGGTGTTCCTGGAGAAGTGTACAACATTGGCGGCTATGAAGAAAAAACAAATTTAGAAGTTATACAAATCATCCTAAATAAGCTGAAGAAAAGCGATCAACTCATACATTTTATTGAAGATCGGAAGGGCCATGATCGAAGATATTCAATGGATTCTGGGAAAATAGCAAGTAAGTTAGGATGGAAGCCACTCGTTTCTTTCTCTGAAGGAATAGATAGAACAATAGAATGGTATAAAAAACAGGAGCATGATAGCAGGTGATCAATTGAATATTTTAATAACTGGAGCTCATGGACAATTAGGAAAAGAATTAGTGAAACAATTATGCCCATCCCATTCTGTCATTGGCTTAGGAAAAAAGGAATTAGATGTTACAAACAAAAATCGAGTGGATCACATAATATCTCATTATAAACCGCAAATAATCATTCATGCTGCTGCTTTTACAGCTGTAGATCAATGCGAAATTGAGCAAAAAAAAGCAATGGAAGTTAATGCACTCGGAACACAATATATCGCACAGGCAGCTAATAAAATTCAGGCTCGAATGTTTTATATTAGTTCAGATTATGTGTTTGATGGAAAGAAAAACCAGCCTTATACCGAAGAGGATGTGCCGAATCCTCAATCTATATATGGTCTGAGCAAGTGGATGGGCGAGCAATTAACAAGGCTATGCGATCAGACAACAATTATACGCACATCTTGGCTCTACGGGCATGGAGGGAATAATTTTGTCAAGACGATGTTAAACCTTTCTAAGAAAGGAAAGGAAATTAGGGTTGTAAACGATCAGTTAGGATCGCCAACCTATGTGAATGATCTCACTGAAATGATTCTTACATTAATGCATAAAAAAAATGGAATTTACCATATTAGCAATTCAGGATCATGTACTTGGCATGAATTTGCAGAGGTCATTTTTGAAGAAGCTGGCGTGAATCGCGACTTAGTTCTTCCTATTTCAACAGTTGAATATAAAGCTCTTGCCCCAAGGCCGAAATTTTCGGTTTTGAGTCATCAAGCTTTGCTGAGAGAAGAAATTACGCTTCCTAGACCATGGAAAGAAGCTCTAAAAGAATTTATTCGAAAGGAGATATGTCAGTGATTGAAGGAGTGAAGATAAAAAAGCTTGTCAAACATTGTGATGACCGGGGATTTTTCGCAGAGCTTGTTCGTGATGATGAACCTGATTTGTTGTCGGGGTTCGGCCAGGCATCCTGGTCTATGAGCTATCCAGGGGTCATTAAAGCCTTTCATTATCACGAAAAGCAAGATGATTTATGGTTTTTTCCTTCAGGCAATGCCCAAGTTGTTCTTCATGATTTGAGGGATAGCTCGTCTACCAAAGGAAAAACGGATGTTTATTATTTAGGAGAAGAAAATCCAATTATGCTTCTAATCCCTAAAGGAATCGCACACGGGTACCGAGTTTTAGGGGAAAAACCTGCAACTATTATCTATTTTACAACAAAATCTTACGATCGTGAGAACCCTGATGAGAAACGAATCGAGTGGAATGATCCATCCATTGGCTTTAGCTGGGACACGAAATTTCGATAATGAGGAGGGAATAAGAATTGGCAAGAATAAACCCACCGAGAGAAAGGCCAATTGTATGTCATGTAGTAAATGAGCAACAGCTCGCACAGGTTGCAAAAATCTGCAATGATTTTGGTATTCAGTCAATTATTAAAATAAAACCTAAAGTTGACATTTCACAGCTAAAAAAAGCGTTAAAAGTTAAAATGAAGGATAGATTATACGACCCATGTCCCTGTGGGAAAAGTGGGAAGTATAAGTTTTGCTGTTATAAAAAGGAAGTTAATTTTCAGTTAAAATAAATAATCTTTTTAATCAGAATGAAGTTATTTAAATAGCATCATTTATGATTTTCTATATGAAAAAATAAGACTGGGCGCAATAGACCCAGTCTTATTTGTATTTTTGTACATTATATCATAAGTTTTTTAGATCCTTAGATTTTCACCTATACCTCTAAAGAAAAATTCCCATATAATACCTCAGTATTTATTTTTTCATCAAGTATCAGATTTTTCTTCACTCCATAGTAACTTTAAAAAAGTTAATACAAAGGAGGTATTTAAAATACAACCATTATATTTAAATCCAGTTTTTAAAGAGAGGATTTGGGGAGGTTCAGCACTATATGATCAGTTTGGTTATTCAATCCCATCAAAAAAAACGGGGGAGTGCTGGGCAATTTCTGGTCATTCAAATGGTCAAAGTATTGTAAAAGCTGGAAAGTATAAAGGGAGAACTCTTGGTGATCTTTGGGAAAATAATCGCGAATTGTTTGGGAACTATCCGTCCCCGGTCTTTCCGCTGCTGACAAAGATCCTTGATGCAAATGCAGATTTGTCGATCCAAGTGCACCCTGACGATGAATATGCAAAAAAGTATGTAAATGGGGAGCTTGGAAAAACAGAATGCTGGTATATTGTTGATTGTAAAGAAAATGCCGAAATCATTCTTGGACATTTTGCTAAGTCTAAAATGGAATTAGCTGATAGGGTGGAAAAAGGTCAATGGGACAAATTGCTGAATCGAATTATAGTAAAACCTGGAGATTTTTTTTATGTGCCTTCCGGAACTATTCATGCTTTGTGTGAGGGCATTTTGGTATTGGAAACACAACAAAGCTCTGATATTACTTATCGAGTATATGACTACAATAGGAAGGATCGAAATGGAAAAAAGAGAGAACTTCATATCGAAAAAGCTCTTGAGGTTATACACGTGCCATGTATTAAAAATCAAATAGAGCCTAAAGTTGAAAAACAAGGTAAAAATACGATTACCACATTTATTCAGGCTAGAGAATTTACTGTATATAAATGGGAGATTTATGAAGAAGCTAAAATGGTACAAGACCAGCCGTTTCAATTAGTAAGTTTGATTAATGGCACTGGAATATTAACAGCAAATGGGGAAACATACACTATTCAAAAAGGCGATCATTTTATTTTGCCTGCGCAAATAGGGATGATTACGATTAATGGGGATTTTGAAGCACTCGTATCCCATCCACGAACGTAACAGAGAGGGGAAGAAAAATGAATAAACACCTCATGAAGAAAGGGGTTAATTTAATTGGGTATGCCAGGGCTGAATTTGGATTAGGAGAAGTATGCCGCTTAGCGGCAAAATCATTGGAATCCGTTGGTATTCCTTTTTGCATCATAAATTTCCCTTACTCTCCTTCTCGGCAAAATGATCTGTCTTGGAGACATAAAGAAGCAGCTGCACCGTTATACAATACAAATATTTTTTTCATCAATGCTGACCAAATGTACTACCATTACAATAAAAACAGCTTAAAAAGGGATTGGTTTATAAATCGGTATAATATTGGCTATTGGCATTGGGAGTTGCCGAATTTTCCAATTTATTGGAATAAAAGTTTTAACTTAATAAATGAAATTTGGGTTCCATCTCAATTTACTTTTCAATCAATCTCTAAAAATACCTCTAAACCCGTTGTTATCATGCCACACGGTATCTTAGTTGAATCTCCTACTAATATGAATCGAAAATATTTTGGACTACCAGAAAATCGTTTTTTATTCTTAACTATGTACGATACGAACAGTACATCGGCCAGAAAAAATCCAGAAGCGGCAGCAGAGGCATTCAAACAAGCTTTTAAGAAGAATGACGATCGTGTTGCATTCATTCTAAAAATTAATAATTCCACCCACTTTCCACAAGAAATAAAAGTGCTTAAACAAAATATGGCAAATTACAAAAATATTTATCTTATTGACAAAGTTTTTAGTCGGCGAGAGATAAATAGCTTGTTTAATGAAATCGACTGTTATGTTTCTCTTCACCGAGCAGAGGGATTTGGTTTGCCTATAGCAGAGGCAATGTCCTTAGGAAAGCCAGTCATTTCCACTAATTGGTCAGGAAATGTTGATTTTATGAATAATAATAATGCTTGTCTGGTAGATTTCACTTTAGAAAAAATAGGGGGAAATCACGGGCCTTATCATCCAAATGAAGTATGGGCTGATCCTAATGTTTTCCAAGCAGCTAACTATATGACAATGCTAGTTCAAGACAGGGGTTATGCTAATACTATTGGGTTAAATGCCCAAAAAACGATTATGTCAGATTTATCGTCAAAAAACATTGGCATGAAGTATAAATCACGTCTTACAGAGTTGGGATTAATCTAAATAGTGATAAATTCAGGGGAAATAGATATTTACCGAGTTCCCGTCCCTAAGTTGATTCATATAATGGAAATTGATTAGACTATGAAGGATTTTCTTCAAACCACATCTAAGAAAATATTATACAAAAAATGTGTAGAAAAATATGGAAGCGGTTATTTTTGCGGATGGGCAGGGAATTTGGTTTTGACCATTAAGTTCTGAAGACAAACATAAACAGTTTCTGAACTAAATTTCTTGTGAGCCGATGCTCTAGGAGACTTATCAGCATTTTAGAAACAGGCTACCTGCCGAAAAGGTATTTGTTGTTACAATTGAAAAGTACTTATCCCTAGTAGAAGAGCAACTGTCCGAACTGCAAAAGACTCAGAGTATTTTAGGCCTGAACAAGGTGATACAGCACCATGTATTACCTTAACCACTTTGTATTTTCACTCAAAAGGATGATAAAGTCCTCGCAACGGCCCCGTCTGAACTATATATAGCAATAGCCAAGCATTTTAACATGACTGACTCTAGCGGAAACATTAGCGATACGGGATGACTCAATCGTTTCTCTCCGTAACCGTCCGACTGGACCTGAGACCATATGGTAATAGTAAAGCGAATAAAAATCAGCATTTTTTTCCAACTAGCTATAAAGTGGAAGAATTTATTGTAAAGCCGAATTTAATAAAAGCGGAGGAATTGATTTCGAATGAGAACATTTTTTGGAACTGCAGCATTTTTATCTGGAAACCTTCAACAATAGACTATAATTTTTTCAGCGCCAACCGGAGTAGTGGAAACTCATCAATGACAAGCAAACTTAATTACATTCTTTATTACCGTAGGTGTCCCTTGTTTATGAGAATTTGGGGAAGGCGGTGAATGTGTTCACTGTCCCAGTAAATTTTGAATAGGATGACATAGGAACTTGGATTTCTTTGGTACCTATCTGGTCGTCTGATCATATTAACAACTTCCATATCTGCCTTGTTGTGATGGACTCATCAAAAAATTACATCGTAAATTCTAATCGGAAAACCATTATTATCGGAGGAGAAGATTTTATTATCGCTTTAACAGATGAAGGAATATTAGTATGTCACAAATCAAAAGAACAGTATATCAAAAAAATATTTAATAATTAAAACATTACAAAAATTATTAAAGGAGAATGATCGAAAAAAAAAGTTCTTCATATTATATAACATTGAGTGAAAATGGTGGGCTAACAATTGAAAAAGTATTAAACACTGGAATTACTGGTAAAGATAGTTCACTTTACATCGTTGCTATTGGATGAGTATTATTAAAAATACGGATTAAAAAGGAGAACGGTTACCTCGAATTATTGAGAATTCCAAGCATCTACCAAATTTACCCTAACAGTCCTATAGTGTAGTAAAAAGTGTATGTTTATTGGATTACGGCAAACTATCGTGAAAGCTATGGCATATATGCATGCTATGGAATATTGTTCAATTATGAATATCCCCGCAGGGTAATTGAATTTGTCACGAGGACAGTGACAGGTGCAGTTGCCAAAATAATGCTTGGACATCAAGAAAAACTCCTTATAGGATATTTAAACTCAAAACGAGACTGGGGTTATGCGGGAGATTATATGATCGCTAAAGGAGATACACATGCTGTTAAAGAATTTGTGGAAATCGCACTTAGATAGGTTGGATTAAATTGTTGGGTGGATTAAGTCGTTCAAGTTCCACAACTAATTAGGCAAGCAGAGGTAGATATCTTGTTGGGGATCCTATAAAAGCAAAAACAAAACTTAAATGGCTTCCTTAAATAAGTTTTGAGGCACTTGTTCTGATGATGGTTGACAATTCTCGGAAATTATATTAATTAGGCTAAAATTAGGGGATTATATTTTTAATAATTATAATTTATCAAAGTTTATTAGTGTTTTAATATGCTAAGTGGATAAATAACTAATAATTAGAGAAGTATCTTTTAAAATCAAGACCATGAGAATTATTTAAAAATAACAAACTCACAAATCAGCAAATATTTATTGTGAGTTTAAACTTATAAACATATCTTTAATTTAAAATTCAGGTCACTGAACAATAACTTTAAACAATGGAAATTTTCCATATAGGAGAGAGGAATGAAGATTTAATGGCAATTGCAATAGTTAGTACTTATCCTCCTAATCAATGCGGTATTGGAGAATTTGCTTCATACTTGAGACAGGGGTTATTAGAATTGGGAGAAATTGATGTACCTGTCATTGCAGTCAGTGACTCCTATATAACAAATTACGGTAATGAAGTTGTTCATCAAATTAAATCTGACAATTGGAGTGATTACGAAAATGCTATCAATTATCTAAACTCAGATGCCATTAATGGAGTAATTATTCAACATGAATATAGTATTTATGGGGGAGTAACGTGTAACTATATTAACCTCTTTATACAACAAATAAAAAAGCCCGTTTTTATTACATTTCATTCTATTTTAACTGATTCTGGAATTTTTGGCTTATCGAGTATTGCTAATTTTTGTGACAAAGTAGTTGCTCTTTCTGAAAAAGGAAAACACATTTTGGCATCAATTCATAATATTCCTTCAGAAAAGATAGTAGTAATTCCTAATGGAGTTCCCGTTTACCCGACTCAATCAAAGGAAGAATTAAAAGAAAGACTCATGTTGACTAACAAAACTACAGCTATAACATTTGGATTGTTAGGTCCAGGTAAAGGAATTGAATTAGTACTGCAATCTATACCATATGTTATCAAAAGTCACCCTGAGTTCCTTTATTTAATAGTTGGTGCTACTCACCCTAAAGTATTACAAAGCAATGGTGAAGCATACCGTAATGAACTTTTTAATATAGTTAACCGATTAAAAATAAATAATTACGTTAGATTTATTCCCTATTATTTATCAGATCGAGAAATAATGGATTATTTACAAGCAGCTGATATTTATATTACCCCTTATCAAACTATTGAACAAAACTCTAGTGCAACTCTAACTTACGCAGCATATGTAGGAAAAGCATGCCTATCCACTCCTTATTATTATGCTCAAGAATTATTATCAGATGGATGTGGGTTTTTATTTCCTTTTAATGACATAAAAACTCTTCGAAGTGGGTTGAGACATTTGGTAGCATATCCACACGTTAGGATGTCTATAGGTAACGCGGCCAAGGAGAAAACCAAAAATTATTCCTGGATAGAATGTTCAAAAAAATATTTAGATTTAGTTAAGTCATAAGAAATTAAGATAGGGAGTTTTCTTTCTTTCATTCAGTTAGAGTATGCAACTATAGGATCGGGATGTTGGAGAGGCCCTCCTTAGTAATAAAAACTTAAGTCATGTCATGTGATTTGAATCATGAAACTTACTCAGTTTAAAAATCATGATCAATTTAGTTTTTAAACTGCCTACAAATTTTTCATTGTAACGGGATTAAATAATAGAAAACTCTATGATAATAGTAATTAGTATTATCTATCCCCAGAATAATGCAATGAAGGAGAAGTTGCTTCTTATTTAACTTTATTAGTAATATCAGCTAAGAAAAAATATTCGTTTATTCCTATGCTGATATTGCCAAAAATATTTAGAATTCATGTATTCATTATTAAAAATAGAGTGGAGAGGGTGTAAATGGAAAAAACAATATTTAATTTGCCATTTGATCAAAAATCTTTTATCGTATATGGAAGTCAACAAGATAGAAGTATATTTCAGTATATTAAAGCCAACGGATATTATGAAAATCACATCATCAATCTTCTAAAAAAAATCACGGACTCTAAAAGTGTTTGCCTGGATATAGGAGCTAACATAGGTTTAATTTCACTTGCCTTAAGCTATTTAGCTACTGAAGGCAAAGTTTATTCTTTTGAACCCTCAAAAAGGAATTTCTCCTATTTGGTACAGAATATAAAAGAAAATTATGTTGCAAATATCAATCCCATCAATATTGGGGTATACGATCAGAATAAAGACATGGAGTTTTGTAATATAAGCGATGGCGGAGGATGGTCATTTGTATTCAATGGAACGGAATCGATTACACAGCCTAACGAAGTTGTTACATGTGTAAGATTGGATGATTGGGTTCAAACTGAAGGAATTAATAAAATTGATTTAATAAAAATTGATACTGAAGGATCTGAGGCCAGGGTGATAAGAGGTGCCATAAACACTATTCATAATACAAGACCAGATGTGATTGTAGAATTTTTTCCGGAAAAAATTTCTGAGAATTCTGGTGATAATCCTGAAGAATTATATAACCTCTTGGAATCAATTTACCCAAATATTTACTTTATTAATAGGTTTGATGATTCATTAGTTAAACCAGCCGATTATTCTCATCTTACAGAACTAATAAAACCAACCGTTTATGGTGAATTATATTGTACATTCAAAT
This sequence comes from Cytobacillus praedii, assembly GCF_001439605.1. Classification (GTDB taxonomy): domain Bacteria; phylum Bacillota; class Bacilli; order Bacillales; family Cytobacillaceae; genus Cytobacillus; species Cytobacillus praedii. Next base: position 27,032 of record NZ_LMBX01000026.1, on the reverse strand, counting down.
CAGTGTAAGCATCAAATAATCCCCATCATCAGATGGGGATTATTTGATGCTTACGGATAAAGAAAACTAGTGAAACGGCCGTAAATAGCTTACTGTTATATCTATTTTGTTAAAGTTTTTTAGGTATTCATTATCAAACTTCTTATACATATGATGTGATCTAATCCTTAGTAAGGTTATGCTTCCACCATGAAATAGAATCTTTAAGTCCTGAATCTAAATCAAAATCTGGTTTCCATCTCACTTTATTTGTCAAATATTCAGTACTTGCCTGAATAAATAAAGGTTCAGAATCAGGAAATGGAATAGCACCTAGCCGAACTAAATGGGGTTTTCCTAACTCTTGTGCAATTTTTAAAACAATTTCTTTTACTTGAACTGATTGTCCTGAGGCAATATTAACAGTTCCTTGGATATCGCTTTCTAACAATAGGACCAATGCCCTTGCAGCATCATAAACATGTAAATAATCTCGAAATTGCTCACCATGAGTACATAGAGCTTCTTCATCTTTTAATAAAGAGATAGTTACTGATGGTATAAGCCTTTTAGGATGCTCGCCAGGTCCGTATATAAAGGTAATTCTTCCCCAGCAACTGCTTAAACCCGTCTGTTCTGAAAGGGATTGAACCAACAATCGAAGAGCGTTCTTGGAGGCAGCATAAGGAGTTTGATAGGAACTAGGAGTAATATTTTCCAAAAGATAGCCATAACTATAATCATATTCCGCTAGAGACCCAGCCATTACCAATCTTTGACCGCCATATTGTATAAAGTTTAGTATTAATGCTAGACTGATTTGAACCCATAAATAGTTATCCTTAGATTTATAAACATTTCCCGGTGCCATGTCACCCCAAGCAAGATGTAACAAATAAGTCGGTTTAATCTTTTTTATTAGATTTTCAACTTGCTGAAAATCGAGGAGATTAACCTGATGCCATTGCCATCGATTATCTAGAGAAAATTCAGTTCGACTGCTTATTACGTGCACTTCAAATCCGCCATCTGCCAATAAATTTAGAACATGACTACCAACAAAACCGCTTCCGCCTGTAACAAGAATACGTTTCATACATACAACCGTCCTTAATTAGATCTCTTCTGTTGCAGAATTGTGAAAACATAATTTCAACCTTAAAGTCTAATAAATGCCATGTTATGTGATTCTTTACTTCACCTTATAAATACATGGTAAAACTATAAAATAGATTGGTAATCCTTAATTTGAGTTAAAGTAAACAATTTCATATCGTTACCAGATATATAGTTTTTGTACCATTGAACCGTCCATTCAATAGACTCTTTCTTTGTTAATTTTGGTCTCCATCCTATTTTTTGAATGGCTTTAGAACTATCAAGCTTTAGGTAGGTAGATTCATAATGATAATCGGAGTCATATTCGACATTAATCTTTTTACCCCATAGTTCCATGCTCAAATTAACTAATTCCTCTACAGTCATGTATTTATCATCCATCGGACCAAAATTCCAGTCACCGCTATATTCCTTATTTACCCACATTTTCTCAGCTAAAAGCAGATAACCATTAAGTGGTTCAAGTACATGCTGCCAAGGTCGAACAGCATTTGGTTTTCTAATTTTTATTCCTTTTCCTTCAATAAATGCCCTGCTTATGTCCGGCAGCAAACGATCTTTTGACCAATCCCCACCCCCAATTACATTCCCTGCTCTTACAGAGGAGACAATTTGTTTAGATTGGGAATCTTGGTTAAAATAAGATTTACGATAAGCTTTAATAACTAGCTCGGCACAAGCTTTACTTGCAGCATAAGGATCATTGCCACCCAGACGATCTTCTTCATTAAAAAGTCTATTAGGAAGATCATCATTTTCATAACATTTGTCGCTTGAAATATTAATAACAATCTTAACACTTTTGGTTTTTCGCGCTGCTTCTAGAACATGAGCAGTACCTAACACGTTCGTATTAAATGTGTTAATTGGATCTTCATAAGAGGTGCCTACAATCGGTTGTGCCGCTAAGTGGAAAATAATTTGAGGTTGTATTGTAGTCATATATTGCAGTAGTTTCTGTAGATTATTTATATCACCATAACACGAATGACACTCCTGTGATGCATCAGTGATTTGAAAAAGATTCGGAATAGATAGGGGGTCAAGTGAATAGCCATATACCTCAGCCCCAAGAGAATTAAGCCATAATGTAAGCCATGTTCCTTTAAAACCCGTATGTCCGGTTACAAGTACTTTCTTGCCTTTCCAAAATTTATTTTCCTTCATTGCCATACCCTCCATGGAGCCTTATCTTTACTCCACATATCTTCTAATTTCATACGGTCTCTCAACGTATCCATCGGTTGCCAAAATCCTTTATGTTGAAAGGCAGCCAGTTGATTTTCTTTTGCTAACCTCTCAAGAGGTTCTCTTTCCCAAACTGTCTTATCATCAGAAATATAATTAAAAACAGCAGAATCAAGAACAAAAAATCCTCCGTTTACCCAATTCCCGTCACCCTTAGGTTTTTCATTAAACCCGCTGACTTGATCGTTTTGAAGAATTATTTCTCCAAATCTTCCAGGTGGCTGAACGGCTGAAACTGTCGCGTGCTTTTCATGTTTATTATGAAATTTAATTAATTCACTAATATTAATATTACTTAGTCCATCTCCATAAGTTAAACAAAAAGTCTGATCCTTAATATAATCTTTTACCCTTTTAATCCTCCCTCCAGTTAATGTTTCCTGACCAGTATCTACTAGAGTAATCTTCCATGGTTCTGCTTTATTCTGGTGAATAATTGTTTCACTTTTTGACATGTCGAAAGTAATGTCTGACATATGCAAAAAGTAATTTGAAAAATATTCTTTTATTACGTAGCCTTTATAGCCAAGACAGATGATAAAATCATTAATTCCATAATGAGAATAAATTTTCATAATATGCCATAGTAAAGGCTTGCCTCCGATTTCAATCATTGGTTTTGGTTTAAGATGTGTTTCTTCACTAATTCTAGTTCCATATCCCCCAGCTAATATCACAACCTGCATAAAGCGTCGCCCCCTTTTAATTTTACTAACACGATTATTAGATATTAAAAGTCGAGAATAAAATTGACTATTTGTCTTCAACGTTAGACATGAAAAACCCTTTATAAGGTTCTTATCACAAAATAGTATATTACGGGGCTATATAAATAGTGAGGGTTATTTCATCCAAATGTATAGGGGGCCATATTTATTTCAGTATAAACAGTAAGCTGATACATAATTTTATTCAATAAAAATCCCCCTAAAGAAAAACAGTAAATACTGTCTGCTTTAAGGGGAAAGGGAATAAACTTTGTTGTCTTTTGATGCTGGATACTTTTACATTCCTGAGGAATCAAAAATATATTTAATAGATTTTACTAATGTTTTATTATCGGAAGGAACAATTGTGCAAAGGCCACGATTTGAATATGCTTTAAATAAAATATTTGGCAAAGATGTCTGTTTTAAAAAATCTTCAATAGCAGTTAAAACCCCATTTTTTTCTCCGTTCTCATATAGTGCGTTGAAGTAAGAACTATGCAATCCTCCTTCATCGACTAGTTCAGATTTCCCTTGAACTATTCCTTTTTGAGCATAAGGTTGTCGATATTCTTCGGGGATGCTTTCCGGGTAAAAATATAAGTCTCTTCGAGCAAATGGCCAATCTGTATCATGTAGGAAAATTAATGGTAATTTCTGGTTTTTTAACGCATTTTTCTCAATTAAGTTTAACTCATTGTAAACTGTGTACCAGTTATGATCACCGTCAATAAGTACAACATCATAATCCTCCAGTTGAGGTAAAATTTGCATACTCGGCTGTTGATAAACAGTTAAATGTTCAGGGTAAAGATCTGTCCACGTTTTAACGTCAAAAAGTGGTTTTGGATCAATAGCAGTTAATTGAGCATCCATCGCCTGACAGTATCCAAGCAAATTTCTAGTGTTATTACCAAGACCAGATCCAATTTCAATAATTTTTTTGGCTTCCGTTTTTATTAAAATTGGTTTTACAATTTTTTCCCAGAACCTATTCACTATACTCATCCTCCCGAATAAATATATAAATTGAAAAGACTGATGCTTTTCTTTTAATGATATCTATGCAGTTTTTCACAATTTATAACATTAGATGAACCAATTATCTAATAGAAATATTAACTAAATGGTCTTTAGTATTGCGTAAGAAAAATTTAGAGATATAACTTAAGGTTTGTAATTACAAATTTTTTCCCAGGTTTGGTTTGGTGCAAGATGGATTCATCATATTCAATTAAAAGGGTTTGGTTGGGACATTTACCGTTATCTTATTGTGTTTAATGAATATATTGCAATAATCGATAATAATTTGTCAGATAAAGGAGACATTTTTATGAATTTACCTTTAGTAAGTATATGTATGCCTGTATATAATGGGGAGAAATATATACAGTCTGCTTTAAGTTGTCTATTGAATCAGACTTACAAAAATATTGAATTAATTATTTCAGACAACGCCTCAACCGACTCTACAGAGGCAATCTGCAGATCGTACGAAAATATAGATTCACGAATTTCATACTTTCGCAACTCAACAAATACCGGTATGGCCAGAAATTTTAATCGAGTGATTGAGCTTGCTAAAGGCGATTATATAATGATGGCAGCCAATGATGACCTATGGGATTTGACATATATTGAAAAATGTATAAATAAACTAGAGCAAAATCCTAATGCAGCATTTTGTATAAGCCAAACTGATTTTATTGATGGAGAAGGAAATAACATAGGGGACAAACATTGGATAGATACATCTAACTTTGATTATTCGAATAGAGTTCTTACAGTTTTTTCTGATTGGCTAGTTTGGGGAATATATCGGACTGAGGCTTTAAGAAAAACAAGGGGATTACAAGAAACCATCGCTAATGACTTTCCATTAAGATTAGAAATTTTATTATTAGGAGATGTAGTAGTGGTGGATGAGAAGTTGATGACCTTTCGTTTTTGGCAAAAGGAGTACAATTATATATCCCAATATTTGATTAGTGAAGAATTAAAGGATCAAATTAATAATAGCCCTATGACTAGTATTCTTAAAGAATATAATCTTGGAATTAACCATTCCCCAATAGATGTTCAGAAAAAAAATGATGTTAAAAATATTATTTATTCATATGTTGTTTCATCTGATGTACATGTTCAAACAATAATTAATGAAAATGCTGCACTTCTTCAGGATAAAGATAGACAATACGTCCATGATTTTATTAGAAATATATTTTACTAGATTATATTTATCCAAGTACCACAATAGGATCAATTATATTAAAAGAGTAATAATAAGCTTTGTGATCAGTTGTGTAGTTGCGAAGATTTTGGAGAGCTGGAACTGTTCACGATGGATGATCATTCAAATGAAGAAACAGCGAAAATAATCAAACTTTTGTTATAAGATCCTAGAATTTATTATTAATATAGCAATTTAAAATGAAAGATAAAAAACTAAAAACTGCACCCCAAATTGTTAGCAAAGTGTTTAACAAATCGGGTGCAGTTCATATCACAAGTTGTTAATATTTGTGATTATCTATGATACTGAACATTCTGTTCATTCTGAATATTTATAACTAAAAGAGGACATGGAGTTTCTTATGACGTTTTTCCATGCTTTCAGGAAGTTCAAACTCAGCCCACAAAATGATATAACTTGAAAAGCCTAATCCCTTCACGTCGTAAAAACTAAAAGGGTTAGGTTTATTCCGTAAATTTATTTGTTTAATTCTAGGTATTCACCTATATCCCCGAAGACTTATCCCCATATAATACCTCAGTGTTTCTTTTTATATAATTCACACAATTCATTCTGAAATAAACTTATTAGGAAGTAAGAATATATGATAACTCTTATTTTAGTTGCTATGTTTAAAGAAAGGATCTGGGGAAGTACCGAATTATGCGATCGGATTGCTATCAAATTCCCTCAAATAATATAGGTGAGCATGTGGATATTTCTAGAATTTAGATGATCAAAGTAAAGGAAGCTGGAAAATATAAAGATAGAAATATTAGTAATATTTGGAAAAATAATCGTTAATTGTTGGGAAATATCCATCCTCGTTTATCCACTTCTGACTAGTATTCATGTTTAAATGCAGATTTGTTGGTCCAAGTACTCCCTAATACTCAATGCACTAAAAATAGCATTAAAATAGGGAGCTTACAGAGTCGGGATTAATTTAAATAGTAATAAATCGAGTAAAAATAGATATTTACCGAGTTCCCGCCACTTAGTTGATTCATATAATGGAGATTAGTTAGACAGTGAAGTATCTCCTTCTAAGATATTAAAATACAAAAAAGGTGTGGAAAAATATGAAAGCAATTATTTTGGCAGGAGGGCAGGGTACTCGGTTTTGGCCTTTAAGTTCTGAAGACAAACCTAAACAGTTTCTGAACTTAATTTCTAATGATTCAATGCTTCAGGAGACTTATCAGCGTTTTAGAGACTGGATGCCTGCCGGAAAGGTGTTTGTCGTTACAACAGAAAAATATTTGCCATTAGTAGTAAAACAATTACCTGAACTGCAAGATTGTCAAATTATTTTAGAGCCAGATCAACGTGATACAGCACCATGCATTGCCTTAACTGCTATGCATTTTCTTAATCAAAAGGATGATGAGGTCCTCGTAATGGCACCATCTGACCAATATATAGGGAATGGCCAAGTCTTCCATAAGGCACTAACACTGGCAGAAACTGTAGCGGAACAAAATAATTCAATCGTTACTCTCGGTATCCAACCAACAGGACCTGAGACGGGATATGGTTATATAAAAGCTAATAAAAAAACTCCATTTTCTTTTTCAGCCTATCAAGTAGAAGAATTCATCGAAAAGCCGGATTTAAAAAAGGCGGAAGAATTGATTTCGGATGAGAATGTTTTCTGGAACAGCGGCATTTTTGTCTGGAAACCTTCAACAATAGCCTATAACTTTTCCAAGCATCAACCCGAGTTGTGGAAAATCATCAATGACAATCAAACTAAATTACAAGAAGTCTATTCTTTATTACCGAAGGTGTCTATTGATTATGCGATTTTGGAGAAGGCAGAGAATGTTTTTACTGTCCCTGTAAATTTTGAATGGGATGACATAGGATCATGGACTTCATTGGGGCGTATCCACTCATCTGATCATAATTACAATTACCTGATCGGCGATGTCATGTCAGCTTTATCAAAAAATTGCATCGTATATTCTGAACGGAAGACTCTTCTTATTGGGGTAGAGGATCTTATTGTCGCCTCAACCGATGAGGGAATTTTGGTATGTCACAAATCTAAAGAACAAACAATAAAAAAATTTCTTAATAAAGAAAACATACCAAAGAATAATTTCAAGGATAAATGATCGAAATAAGATTTCCTTCATATTATATAACATTGCATAAATAGGGAGGACTGAAAATTGAAAAAAGCGCTGATTACGGGGATAACAGGTCAAGATGGTTCTTACCTAGCTGACCTGTTGTTGGATAAGGGATATAAAGTATATGGATTAAAAAGGAGAACGGCTACACCTAATTTTGAAAATATCAAGCATATTCAGAACGAAATTGAATTTTTTTCAGGAGATCTTCGTGATATGACTTCTCTAGCTGAAGCAGTTCAGGCAATCCAGCCAGACGAGGTTTATAATTTAGCTGCTCAATCGTTTGTTGGTGATTCCTGGAGACAACCCATTTATACTAGTGAGGTTACAGGGCTAGGTGTAACAAATATGCTTGAGTCTATACGTTTATCAAAACCCGATGCACGTTTTTATCAAGCATCAAGCAGCGAGATGTTCGGCAAAGTGATAGAAACTCCCCAAACGGAAAATACTCCCTTTTATCCTCGCAGTCCCTATGGTGTAGCAAAAGTATATGGTCATTGGATTACGGTAAACTATCGCGAAAGTTATGGTATGTATGCATGCTCAGGAATTTTGTTCAATCATGAATCGCCACGCAGGGGAATTGAGTTTGTGACGAGAAAAGTGTCAGATTCAGTTGCCAAAATAAAGCTTGGACTTCAAGACAAACTCCTTTTAGGTAATTTAGATGCAAAACGAGATTGGGGATTTGCAGGAGATTATGTGAAAGCCATGTGGCTGATGCTGCAGCAAGAAGAGCCCGATGATTATGTTATTGCTACGGGAGAGACTCATACTGTGAAAGAATTAATTGAAATCGCCTTTGAACATGTTGGCCTAAATTGGCAGGATTACGTCGTTCAAGACGCGCGATTTATGCGGCCAGCAGAGGTAGATATTTTATTAGGTGATCCAACAAAAGCTAAAAAGCAGCTGAATTGGGAGCCACAAGTGAATTTTGAACAGCTAGTAAAAATGATGGTAGAAAATGATCTACAAAAATATCAATGACAAATCCCAAGAAAATATAAGAAAATACGGTAGAATATAGCCAATTCAGCTATTCTACCGTATTTTTTATAACGGAGAACTATCTTCCTTCCCTGCAAATTTGAAAACATAAAAATCCGTTTTCGATCAGAAAAATTTGATTCCCTTCGTTTAAATTCAAATCATCAATTACTCTTGTTACATCTGGTACTAGTGAATTTCCGTAGTCGTGCCAACAAATGATTCCGCCTTTTCGAATCGTTTGACGCGCTAATATGGTATCTAATAAAACACCTTCTGCAGAATGGTCTCCATCAATTAAAATTAATTCTGCTGCTGGGAGATGGACAGGAGATAAATCTCTTGTACCATTTGGTGTTAAAATTAGTTCAACCTGGTGATAATCCTTAACTAATTCTCCAGCAATTTTGGGGATTTCTCCTTGTTGAATTGACAAGGTAGTTTGAGAGTCTGGTGTAAGGTCTATTCCAATATACCTTTCTACAGATGAACAATTATCTAAGATACATTTTGCTGTAGCTCCGCGTTGAATACCAATTTCAATGATCGTTTTTATATGAAAAGTTTGTACAAATGCTAAGATTGGCTCGATATCATTAAACCCCAAGTAAATAGACGGCTCACCATGGAAGGTACCTCTGCCAAAAAGTTTAAAAAAAGTGTCTCTATCTAAAACACTCATTTACCAAACCTCCAATCTTTTTACGTTTTCTTCCAAAGACTAAACAAGAAAACAGTGATATTTTAGGAAAATGAAAGTCTTGGAATGGAATTTTTTAAGCTTCTAACAAAAGCTTTAGTGTACTCAGGAAACAAAAAGGGTTGACAAATTCTCCATTGAAATGACAGCTGATTCTTTGCGCTCCGGCTGGTCATGACTCTTCCCAAAGGCATTGTTGCTCAGGAGGATCAATTAGTCTCGGCTGCTTTAGCAGTTTTGGAATCGGACTAATTGGACAGCCTCACTGGGAAGGTTAGTATTGTTACCTTTGTCAATCACCGCATAAACTTTTTATCTTATAAAATATGTTTCGAAGTATGATTGTGATTGGACAAGTATTGAATTTGCATTATTCCCCCTTTCTACTTTCCTTTAATTCACATTTTATGCTACTAATTGGCTATTTTAATGCAGGAAAAAAGGCAATTGACCTTGTTCCGCTTGTCCAAGGCATAACATAACATATAAAGAAACAGTAAGATTTTAGGAGGTGATTGTGTTTGCTTAACGATAATCAGGTAAACATTCATAACTATGGATCTTTTTTTGAACCGACAGGCTATGCAAAATCAAATCGCTCTTTAATACTAGAAATGGTCAAACAAGAGGCAAATATTCGGTTTACACCTTGTGTAAATGAAAGGGAGCCGATGTCCATGGATCCAGCTGAAGTGTCATTGTTAAAAAGTCTTTCCCATCGACCTTTACAGGAGAACCATCTTGTTTTTTATCACTTTATTCCGAGCTATTTAAAAAAAGATCCAAATCAATTTAGTATTGGGTTGACAATGTTTGAGTGTAATAGAATCCCAGCGGATTGGACCCATGCATGCAATCAAATGGATGAAATCTGGGTTCCATCTATGTTTAATTATCACACCTTTATTCATAGCGGGGTTCAGCCTCAAAAGCTTAAAGTAATGCCATTGGGAGTTGACACGAACACTTATCGGCCAGGAGCTTCCCCTTTAAATATTAATGGCAAACGCAGTTTTTCCTTTTTAATTTTGAGTTCATCTGGATGGGATGCTCGCAAGGGATACGATGTATTGCTGCAGGCATTTGCTGAAGAGTTTGGAGAAGAAGAGGATGTTTGTTTAATCATTAAAATCCGTGCAAGCAGCCAAGAAGAGATCCGGCAGCAGCAGGAGAGGGTCACTCAATTTGTTAGCAGAATAGCAGGAAGAAAAAGAGATTCAATTATATTTCTGTCATCAACAGATGACTGGAGTGAAGAGAAAATAGCACAGTTATATAACAGTGTGAATTGCTATGTTCTGCCTACACGCGGTGAAGGCTGGAACATGACTGTTATGGAAGCAATGGCAACAGGACTCCCTGTTATTACCACTAATTGGTCAGCACATCTTGATTTTATTAATCATACAAATGGTTATCTTATCGATGTGAAAGGCTATCAAAAGCTAAATGCTTGGAATACAGAACTATTATGGGCAGAGCCAAATAAAGATCACTTAAGATCTTTAATGAGACATGTTTATATGAATCAAAATGAAGCTGAAAATAAGGGACAGCTGGCTAGAGAAACCTTGTTAAATAGCTATAAATGGTCTATAAGTGCTGGAAGAATGATGGACAGGTTTCGAGAAATACTGAGTTAGTTTTATAATGCAAAGAACCCCACTTTTATAGGTGATGAGTTGAATGCAAATGGTATCGAATTCAATGGGAGTTAAAACTTGGGCTGAATAAGTTAAGCCTCCGGCAGATGCCGTAGATTTTTTGTAGGAATTTATCAGCGTGATCGATAAAAAGCTGGGCGCAAATACGCCAAGGCGAATTTGATTCATTCTTTCGTGGACGAGGGAAATTGGAGAGATGATTATGCAAATTGTCTGGAAAGGATCAGTTTATGATCATTCGGGATACAGCAGAGCTGCTAGAGAATATCTTTTAGCCCTACATTCCAAAGGAATTGATGTAAAGCTTGATTTAATTAACCATGGTTACCAGTTAAATCTGTCTCCAGATCAAAGCAAACTTTTCAAAGGATTTATTGAAAAACCAAATGCTTACGGGAATCAAGTATATATCTTACATCAGCTACCTGATTCATGGAGACGGATGCCTGGATTAACGATTGGTTTCACTTATTGGGAAACATCAAAAATTCCTGATCATTGGATAAGCAAATGTAATGAAATGGATGCAGTGTTTGTTTCAAGTGAACATAATGTTCAGATCATGCGCCAAGCTGGTTTAACTGTTCCTGTTTTTAAAATAAGGCCATGTTTATCTCCAGAAATCTTGCCTTTTTTTACTAGTCAAGTTCCACATTACATGCATCAGCTCCCTTCATTTCGTTTTTTATCTATATTTACGTGGATAGAAAGGAAAGGGTATGATTTATTGCTCAAAGCCTACTTCGAGGAATTTTCATCAAACGAAGACGTAGTGCTTATTATTAAAACTGGGGCACATAATAACCAAAAGATCGAAGAACTAATCGCTGCAGAAAGCAGAAAATATAATGATCCGGGAAGATATTATATTGATTTGTCGATTAGAGATGAATTCGAAATGGAAGGTTTATATAATCATTCTAGTGCTTTTGTTCTTCCAAGCAGAGGGGAAGGAATTGGCTACCCAATGCTTGAAGCTGGCAAACGGGGTCTCCCGGTCATTGCGACAGCATGGGGAGGTCAGCTTGACTTTCTTAATGAAAAAAACAGTTATTTAATTCCTTATCACTTAGTGCCAGTAAAGCAACAATCTCATTATCACGGTTATAGAGGTGATCAGCTATGGGCAGAACCCTCTGTTGAAAATTTGAAACAGAGGATGAGGAACATCTATGCAGATAAAATAGAAGCAGCAGATAAAGGAAATAATCTAAAAAGCTTCATTGACCAAACATTTACCTATGATCAGGCTGCTATGGATATATCATTTGCTTTAAACCAATTGACTGGTGGAAGGTTTCAAGATAGTACAAATAAAATACATTCGTATCACGAAAACAAATTAAGAGTAATGGAAAAAATCCATCAGTTGTATCAATGCGAGTCCTCTGAATTCATTAAAGGTTTATATAATGAATTATTATTACGTTCGCCGAACCAAATTGAATTAGATCATTATCGAAATTTATTATTCACTGGCCTTAGTAAAATATCAATTATTGAGGCAATTTTGCAAAGTGAAGAATGTGGTCAGCAATTCAACCGGCCGCTCAATGCGCTATATAGATACAATCAAACGATTATTGAAGTTTTAAGAACATTCAACAAATACGACGATGTGGATTTTGTCAAATGCCTTTATCGAGAATTGCTGTTTCGTGAACCTGATGAAGATGGAATGCATGGCTTTATAAGTACCCTAAAGCAAGGCGGAAGCAGAATTTCTGTTATTAAATCTATTTTAACATCTCCAGAATGTACGTCACTTTTTTCTATTGTAAATCCCTCCTGAAAGTAAAAAAGAATATTCCCTTTTAGTTTTTTACAATTAATAATTACATGAAATGAATAATTAACATGTATATTTTCTCTGGGGTGGTTGAGTTGAGAATCATTCAAAGGTTATATGATATTTACCAAAAAGATGGAACAGATTTTGTTACTTGTTTATATAAGGAGCTGTTATTACGGGAAGCGAATTCCATTGAAATCGAGCATTATCATAATCTTTTCATGTCTGGCCACAGCAAAATCTCCATTATCAACTCAGTCCTGCAAAGTAATGAATGTATACAGCATTACAATCACCCTCCTGCCATTCTCGCCAGACAAAAACAAACAATCGCTGGAATTTTAAGAACGTTTTTTCGATCGAATGAAACTTTATTTGTACAAAGCCTTTACAGGGAATTATTATATCGTGAGCCTGATCAAGCAGGGTTGTATGGATTTGTAGGTACGCTTAAGAAACAAGGAAATCGGATTACAGTTTTAGGAAATATATTAACATCCGAGGAATGTATTTCACTTCTAAGTTCACCTCATCCTCCTTGGAAAGTTGATTTTGAAAATATTGTAAGCTGCATCATTCCAAGCTTTAATCAAGTTGATTTAGTCAAACAATGTGCAAACACTTTAAAAGCGATGACAACAAAAACTTCCTACGAGATTATCGTTGTTGATGATGGAAGTGCCATTCAAATTCAACAGCAGCTGCTGGAATGGGGATCACAGGAAAATATTAAAGTCATCCTAAAAAACCAGAATGAGGGTTTTAGCTGTACCGTCAATCAAGGGATTAGACACGCTAGAGGTAAACATATCGTGCTCGTTAACAATGATATTATTTTTCATCAACCTGAATGGCTAGAGAAAATGCTTAATACCATGCAAAGCTCACCTGAAATTGGTGTTGTTGGTGCACGCTTGCTATATCCAAATCAAACGATTCAGCATGGAGGAATGAACGCTGATCTTTATCATCGATACGTTGGCTTACCAGCAGATTATGCACCTGCCCTTGCCATTGATGATGTTCATGCTGTCACAGGTGCCCTATTACTAATTAAACAGGATGTCATTGCTGATTTAGGTCTTTTCTCTGAAGATTTTTTTACTGGTTTTGAGGATGTGGAATATTGCTTCAGAGCTAGGTTAAGAGGATTGAGGGTGGTTTACTGCGGTTCAGCTGCAGCCATTCATTTGGAAGGCCAAACAAGAGGAGGCCATCAAAAAATTAATTTTTACAAACAAAAGGATTTTGAAGCAAGGAAACAATTTGATTTGAAATGGAGGGGTTATTATCACATCCTTAAATCATAGAGAGATTGTTTATGTACTTGAAGCTAATGGTGTTTCAGGAGGAGTTAAGAATGTTTTTGAACATATAAACCATTTACATGATATAGGTTATCGAGTTCATTTGTTTTCATTGGATCATCAGCCGCGATGGTTTCCGTTAAAGGTGCAGGTTAGTAGATTTAAAAACTATCAGCAAATGCTGCAGCAGCTTAGAGTAATGGATGCAATAAAAGTTGCAACTTGGTGGAATACACTAGACACCGTGGTTGCTAGCTGTGATCCGTCTCAAAACGGACGCGGGATCCCATTTTACCTTGTACAAGATATTGAAGAGAGCTATTACCCGCATTCACCAGAAATGAGGGCAAGAGTTCTTCAAACCTACCAGAAGAATATTCATTATTTAACGGTAGCTGACTGGACAACTAATCAATTGGCACAGCGTTTTCAAAAGCAAGCAGCAAATGTATCAATCGCTATTGATCATGATGTTTTCAGACCGAATAGAACGCATGATTATGATCCGCTTCGTATTTTGGCTTGCAGTAGAAAAAGTCAACATTTGAAAGGCTTTCAAGTAACGGCAGAAGCCGTACAAAAGGTTCATCAAATGTTAAATGGCGTATCTTTAGTTACATTCGGTATAGAACAGCCTACTATTCCTCATATCCCTTTACTGCATTTTTCTGTCCCTGATGATCGAACAGTAGCCTACCTTTATGCAAATTGTGGCGTATTTGTCCAAACTTCCTTTCATGAAGGATTCGGTATGCCCATCCTTGAGGCAATGGCTAGCGGTGCACCTGTAGTTACTACGAGAGCGAATGGAAATGAAGAATTTTGTATAGATGGGCATAACTGTTTAATGGTGAATAGTGGAGATGCTGATGGTGTAGCAAATGCTATTTATAGAGTACTAACAGATCGAGAACTAGCAAACTATCTTACCGAAAATGCAATACAAACAGCTCAGAAATATAACTGGGCAAGAGTAATGAGCAATCTAACTTCAGAGTTTAGCAAATATTAAAGCCTGATTTTAAGGGAAACTTAATTCATTATGAACAAGCTCCTGGCATTGAAACAATCTATTTTTTATTTCAGTTTTGTCCTTTCGATAATAATGAAAGCCTTTTTGAATCCAATTTAACACTTCAATTAAAGCTTGTTCCCATTTTTCCCTTTCCTGCAAAAAACCATATTGTTTAGCAGTAACAATTAGATGAGTTAAATCTTCTATACCATCTATTTGTTTCGAGTATGACTGTAATTGTTGATCTCGATGTAATCGAAAGCAGCTTAAAGGTTCTGAAATAAAGGCAACATTTCCTTTTGATAACAATACAATCCAAGATGCCAAATCAACACTGAAATGATATCTTCGGCCTTTTAATGTTCCAAAGGGCTCTATTAAATTCTGTTTCCGGAATAATGGAGTAGTTGGTTCACCAATATAATTATGGCAATTCATTAAGATTTGGTTTCCTACTTCAATTCCAGAGGCAATTGTATCTGTTTTGCTTATTTTTTGATTCAAATGCCCATCAGGAAAAGGTGTGCCATTTTCATTGATCAGGTTTCTATGAGAAGTAACTAATGAGATTTCCTCTTTGTGATCATTCAAAAAATAAGCCATCATTTTTTCTATTTTCTCTGGATAAAATAGATCATCATCCATTAAGTAATTAATGTATTTCCCATTTGCTTTTTCAAATAAGCTTAAGCTGTTATCCAAAAGCCCTAGAGTACGTTGATTGCGTATAAAAGTAATATTCGAATGGGCAGGTAAATATTTGGTTTGCACAAGGTTTATTGTGTCTTCATTCGAACTGTCATCTCCGATTAGAATTTCAATATTCGGATATGTTTGCTCCAAAGCGCTCGTTAAAGCTAAATCAAAGTAATGTGGGCGGTTATATGTAGGAATTAAAATAGAAACGAGCGGATACCTTTTCTTATGGTTTTCTTTCACTTATATCGCCCCTTTTTAATTATTATGCTAAAGCGTACATACTCTTTCAAAATATTTTTAAATGAAAGTGAATGAAAATCTATGAATATATATATGATACGAATGTAGAGGTGACGGCAAGGTGAATAACAAAAAAATATGCTTTATTTCCTGTGTTAATCATGCTGAAAAATACAATACAGCATTAAAATATATTCATTCTTTAAAGATACCAGAAGGCTATGAAATCGAAACGATTTCAATTGAGAATGCTTCAAGTCTGACTTCAGGATACAATCAAGGGATGAAAAGAAGTGATGCTAAATATAAAGTATATCTGCATCAGGATACTTATATTTTTAATAAACATTTCATTTACGATATCATTTCGTTATTTAATAAATTTCCTAAATTAGGAATGCTTGGAATGGTAGGTGCTAAAACGCTCCCAAATGGGGTTTGGTGGAATAGCAAGCTCGTATATGGAGCTGTCTATTATACCCCTAAAGGCAAAAGGACAATAGGAACCCTAGCGAATCGCCCTGTCATAGAAGATTATGAGAAAGTTAAGGTGATCGATGGATTAATTATGGTGACCCAGTACGATCTTGAATGGAGAGAAGAATTATTTCAAGGCTGGCATTTCTATGATGTTTCTCAAAGCTTAGAATTTGAGAAAGCAGGATATGATGTTGGAGTTCCAAGGCAAATAAGTCCGTGGTGTCTCCATGCAACAGGGACAGTAAACTTAAACGGCTACGAAGAAAACAGGTTGATATTCGTTCAAAATTATGATGGTTATTTTTAGGGCTTTATTTTGCTATTTCTTTAAATTGGACAATTCAGTACAGAAGTACAAGCAAAAATAAAATACTTTCATATTATACATTAAGAAGGTGAGGTGATCTTATGTGTCTATGCAATAAGATTAATAAAATATATTCAGCTGATGGGCGGTATCATGGAAGACCCATGCAAATGACAAAAGTTGCACCATCTCAATCTCAAGTGATGGTCAAAAAAACCCCTAATATGGTGACCAAGTATGGAAGTTACAGATAAAAAGACCCTGGAAAGCGATTGTCATCTCAATCGCTTCTTCCTAAAATATTGATTGCTAGATTTATTCAAACGATATATTAATTGGAGGCATTAGAAATAATCTGAATTAATTTATCGAGCCTCTTCTCAAATGTATGCTCTTTTAATACTCGATTTCTGGCTTTAGCCGCTATTCTTTGCCGCTCTACCTCGTTTTGTAAATAATAGTCAATCTTTTTTAGCATCTCTTCATTATTTTTAAAAGCTGCTATTTCCTCATCTTCAACAAAGTGGTTAGGTAAATCCTCTTTGAATTCAATTAATTGAAAGGCCTCACATGCGGCAACATCAAAGGTTCGATTGTTAATGCTTTTTCCTACTATGCCAAGCCGGTTTTGATTATGCTTCAGGTTAAACGGCCGGTGTGTATTTAAAATGATTTTTGAAGAGTTATAAAAATCTGCTGCTATGGATGGTTTGAACCAGCCTTCATTAATGATTAGCTTTGGATTATTTTGATAATAATACAATGGTTTTCTCCAATTTCCTACAACCCTAATATTGTAAGGGGTGTTTTGTAAAAGAAATTGGATGTATTTTACTCGATCAGGATAAGGATAGCCAACGATGCATATATCGCTTTTGAATTTCCCTTCCATCTCTTTGGGCTTAAATATTTCTGGTTCTGTACCAAGCGGTAATTGGTAAGCATGCGTATGGCCGTCATTTATATAAAATTCTAGTGCTGCGGCATCGATGGTAAAAACAAAGTCATAATGACGGGAAAGCTCAGTTGTTTGATCCATAAAGTAGGGGTCTTCTGTGAACCAAATCGCAGTCTTTATATGATTTGCTTTTAGCCATTGGACCATATTAATTGGCAACTTAAAGCCTACCATTGTGATGACAGCCTCAGGCTTAAATGATTTTGTTAGTGTTTGTAATGTACGAAGGCCGTTTTTATACTGAAAGTACTGTACCTCATGTTTTTTGCCTAACTCTTGTACTATCCATGCTTCAAAATGGTCATAGATTCCATTATAGCCTGAAGAAATAAAGAGGATTTTCATTTCATTCTCCTACAGATTAATAGAAATATTGTTCAAAGTCCTGATTCCATTTTTGATTTCTTCACTATAGAAAAAGCCCTCAATTAAAACGAATTTTTCTCTTTTTGTCGTTGGTATTCGCAACTCGTTTTCAAACGATAATTTCTCACCGGGTTCTAATTTTAGGTGCCTGTTAGGCTTAAGCCAATGCTCTCCAGTTTTTTCTGCTTGTTCCTTCCAGTTATCATGGAAGTAGTGCCATGATTCGCTGTTCGTTCCATCTATCATTAAAGCAGTATGAGTGACAGAACCGATTTTTCCGCCAAGTCGAACATCTTCAGGAGGCTTAATTCGAATACAAATCATGGGTGTATTTAAGACAGAAGTACCTGTATTTTTGATAATCATATTACCAATCACTGTCACTTCATTGTCGTCCTCATCATTTTCAGGAAGCATAACAGTGTAGCTGAACCAGACACAAGCCTCAGCAGTTTCCTTCGGTTTTTTATTCCAAAACATATCGATCCCCCTTGAATATTCCGAAGATATCATTACATTCTATGCATGTAATGAGATGAAATACTTCGAAATATTTATACAATCAAAAAAGAGGAGCGGGAACTCCTCAGTTAACCTGCTGTATGAAATCAATTTCTTTTTAAATCCCTGTCGGTGTTGGTCCAGGTCCTGGAAACACTGTTGGACATTGAGGAGGGAATGCCAATGGCGGACAAACAAACGGCATATCAGGGCGTGGCTGACAGAAGTCTGCAGTAATTTCTAGTTTGACCATTGCCTCCATTTGAACGTTTTGGCATAGATTGATTGAAATATCAAGCTGCTGGAACTCGAATACTCCTGGAGTAATTCCAACTTGGCGGCAAATGATGTTCGCATCGCACTCAAAGTCAGTAATTTCACATTGTAGGAAAGTACCTGGAGGCGCACATAGGAAGAACTTCTCAGATACAGCCCAAGGAATTGGATCAGAAGTACAGCTTTGGCCAACAGCGTTTGATACGCGGACAACTACAAATCCCTTTTTCAAAACTTTTACCTTTTGGAGTGTTACAGTCGATCCATCAGGCAATTGGAATTGACCACTTGCACGTCCTTCTGGCTGTGGGATCTCCTGGCAAAGAATTGCCCCAGGTGCTAACGGATCAATGGGGTTTCCTTCTTCATCAGTAGGGAAGCATTCTACTGTCAGATTTCCGCCTAGAAAAGCACATGGGTCACCTACACCGCCCGGAGTAGGGGTTACGCCACTTGGGCAATCAAAACCAATATCAACAAGAGAAGCAGGGCCAGTGAAGGCGATTAGTGGCACATCTGCTTGGCGAGTGACCCAGTCGTAAACTTTATTAACTTTTATACATAAAGTTTCTTGGCCACCGCTAATTGATTTAAAATCCATGAAACAATCATCTCCTCAACTATTTTGTTAATAGGGCTGAGCCTACTGTATACTATGCGTTTATCCTTGATCGGTGTTTAGGCAGGAGTGTATTTTTAGTTGAAACTTTTCGGCGTATTTAGAGAAAGAAATTCTACGTACAGTTGACCCATACATAATATATTCCCTTCCTGTAGAGGTGTGATTTAAATTAGGGATGAAATAAGCCTATTTAAATCTGTTGTAAGCTCTAGTTGTTGAACATGCGTCTGGATGCAGTATATCCAGTTACACTTTTGCCTAGGAAGCATAGAATAAAAAAAAGAACTGGGCTAATGACTAAGGAGGAGAAACTGATGATTAGAAGGAATCAGTTTGAAAAACTGACACATATACAGCTTCAACAGAGGGTGATTCATCTAGAGTCTGAACTTTCCTTTTACCGAGGGGACAGTCGGACGAGAGATAGGAGGTACCTGGAACAAATAAATATGTTAAAGGGCGAAAATGAGCGGTTGACTTTAGAACTCTCTGAAATTACGAAAGCAAATAAACAATGTAATCAAGCGAGAGATGAGTTAATAACCGATTATAATGAACTGCTTGTGAAAAATACCGCATTGCAGGAAAGAATGGCAGTCCTTGAAAAAAGTCCGGTCCAACTAGAGCTGGATGACGATCATGAAGTTGAAAATAGCCAACTGCAAGAGAATAATAAAAAGCTGCAAACGAAAATTGCTATATACAAGGAACAGATAGAAGCATATAGAGAAAAAGAAAGAACAAACATGCAGCATGGAGACAGAATGTCCATTAATTTGACTGAAGCTAATGAACAAATCAACCAGTATAAAAACGAAGTGAGGGAACTGGAGGAAGAATTAAAACAAAGATCTGAAGAATTTGATAGCTTGTTTAAGCAATATGAAAAAATGGGCCATGACTTTCAAGGAATCAAGGAAAAACAGGAACAATTACAACAGAAAAACGTATCTTATCAACAAAAGATACCCCAATTGGAATTAGAGAAAAGTACTGCTGTTGAGTCTGCAAGTCATCTGCAAACAGAATTATCAGAAGCTAAATTCAAAATAAAAGAATTGGAATCATTGAAATTAGAAATGTTAAACCGCCTGGAGAACCATGTGAAAGAAATGAGTAAATTAGAAGAAGCAAACAATCGGTATAATGAGGAAAAAATTACACTTCTAAATAAGATTGCGCTTCTTGAAGAAGAAAATGCTTCTATTCATGAAAGCATTTCAAACATATCCTCACAAAGGCAATCCGATGAAAAAAGATTAGAAAAAATCACTTCTAACTTAAATGAGGTTTTTGCAGAGACAAAGCAGTTAGTACGGATGACATCATCATTAAAACACCAATTGGAAGCAAAGACTTTTGAACTTAGTAAAATAAAAAAAGAGAAGGAGATGCTCATGCAAGAAGTCATTTTGCTTACAGAAGAATATGAGAAGTCAGAGGCTAAAAAGAATGAGTTAGAACACCAAATTGAGATCATGAGAAATGAATTACTGAAAGCACAAAGTTCCTTAACGAAGCTTGAGAAATTCGAAACAGAGAAACTAAAGCTTAAAGAGGATTTAGAATCAAAAATTGATGAATTTAATATGCTTACAGATCATTATCAGCGTGAGAAAGAATCGTATCTTAAGGTTCTTGAACATGTTCAAGATCAAGTAAATGTATATAAAGAAAAGTCTGAGCTTTTTGATACAGAAAAAGGGTCTTGGTCCAAGCAAATTGATGAATTAAGAACGGAACTAAAAGAGACAAAAGCAACTATCGTGAAAATGGAAGAAATGAAACAGAATAATTTAAAGCTTACTGCAGAGCTTCAGGCGAAAGAAATTGAAATCTATAAAGCCAAAAAGGATGGAGAACGTATACTCTCGCAGCAGATAGAAAAATTCCAGTCAGAAATTGAAATGTATCGATTAAAAATTAATCAGTATGAAAAAGACAGAGATACTTGGGATAAGCAAATGAAGCAAATGAAAGCTCAATTTAATTCTTTGGAATCTACTTTGGAAGAAAAAGAGATATTTATTAAGCAATATATTCAACAGCCAATTTCCCAAACAAGACTTGAGCATCAAAATCCGCTTCAGCAATTTAATCCAGATCAGCCAGTTCAATCACAGCATGAACAGTCTTTAACAATGCAAAGCCAGCCTGCTCAACAAAGCCAGCCTGAAGAACAGCAGGAACTTTCTGCTCAACAACAAGCTCATCAGCTTTCCCAACAACAAGCTCAACAACAAGCTCAACAACAAGCTCCACAACCAGCCGACTGGTTCCAAAGAATGATGCAACAGCAGCGTGGCTATCAGCCCCTACCCAGAAGCCAAAATGCGCAGCAGGGAACAATGGACTTCTTTACCTTACGTAATAAAACAACCCAGCCCGCAGGTATGGGAAACTACGGGAATCAAAGGTAATTTGGATAATTTAGACATTCGCAGTGCTGCTTTTAAAATAAAAAAAGCAGTTTATGAGGAAATGATATTGTATTGTCAGCAAGCACTCCCTTTTGAAGCGTGCGGGTTACTATCGGGCATGCGATTTAATGGCACAAATTTATGGAAAATAAAAAATGAAACCCTAAAATCTAACCGATTCTCTATGTCTAAGGAGTCAATCGAACTTACTTCAAAGAATGCAAATAAAATGGGTGAAAAGATTTCTGGTATCTTTCACTCTCATCCAAGCTCACCTGCCTATCCATCTTCACATGATATAGGAAATACTCCTTATCCGAATTTAGCCTATATAATTGTTTCTTTTTATAAAGGGAAAGTAGAAGTGGGTTGTTTTCAAATAAATGAGGGTATGGTTACCCCATTGAAATTAATCATTGTAGAAGAGTGAATGAAGACGGCGGGTCAAGCGGATCGCCGCTTCTTTTATTTACATTACGAGTTTTTACTTGAAACAGAAAAATGGGTTTTAATTGAAACACGTCATATTTTTATGAAACATATAATTAAGAGTAGAGCACCTAAATATCCAGGAGGGAGAATTTTGATAAAAAAACAGATAATAAAAATTCAAAAGAGAACTTTTGAAACTCAACAATCTCCGGAGTCCGTCCCCTATATGGGACATAAGATCAAATTCAATACCATACCAGGAGGAGCGAATCCTAATAAGCAGAAATATAAACACGGTGGCTGTGGATGTGGGAGAAACCCAAAAAAGTCGTAGGGACAGTCAATTATAAATAAAGTCAAGTTGAAAAAGGCGGCTCTAAAATTTTTAAAAAATTTATGAGTCGTTTTTTTAAAATAATCTTTTTTGTAAATGAGTACATTATTACAGTTGAATTGCCGAAATAATGAGCTCATTTCAGACTATGGAGTACCTTATTCAACATGAGTCAGTGAAAGAGACAGGTCATACTACATATAATTGTCAAACAAATAATCCTAAATCCACTTCTTACATATCTAAGTAAACACCCTTTAATAGTAAGTGCTTTTGTTCATCTAATTGGCATTGGTGTTTTTTTCAAAGAGTAGTAAAATAAAACATACAAGGAGGGAAACCAAATGAGCGAATGTAAATTAGATCATTCCCACGATGATGTAAAGGCTAAATATGAGCAGCAAATGGAATTTCTACCAAGTGATACAATCCATTTATTTGATGAGTTTTTTCAAAAAGAACATACACAAGACATCTTAAATGAAGTCTTCCATCTATTAAAAAAGTACGATCTATCATCAAATGACGAAAAGGAAGAACGTGTCAATCGTTTATATTTAATATTAAAAAAAGTATAAGATAGATCTGCACCGCTGTGAGAAAGTCTCCTGCGGTGTTTTTTTATGCTTTAATAACGAATGAAAACCTATGCTATGAAATGCAGCAGGGAAGCTTTAACGTATGCGGTTTATTTGTTTCACATGAAAGTTTAATTGCCTGAATGAATAGGGCTAATTAGAATAAATCGATTTCCGAAACATATACTTGTACAAGAAAACGCATACATATTTTTACTCCATTAGAAATGAATGACTTATTTTAGGAGGAAATAAAATGCCAAAAACCATGTACAAGCTTGATTTAAGTAAACCAATGGAGGAGCAAATTCACCCTGGGCATAATAGATGGCATCCAGATATTCCAGCTGCTTTCTCTGTTGATCCAGGAACCGCGTTTCGAATGGAATGCCAAGATTGGACGGACGGACAAATTAAGAATAATGATAATCCAAATGATATTAGGGATGTGAATTTAGCTCGAGTACATGTTTTGAGTGGTCCTGTTTATGTAAATGGGGTTGAACCAGGGGATCTTTTAGTTGTTGACATATTGGATATTGGCACATTTCAAGAATATGAATGGGGCTTTAACGGTATTTTTGCAAAAGAAAATGGAGGGAGCTTTTTAACAGATCATTATCCAGAAGCGGCAAAATCGATTTGGGATTTTGAAGGCATTTACACAACATCAAGACATGTGCCGGGTGTGAAATTTGCTGGACTCATTCATCCTGGTTTAATTGGTGTTGCACCTTCACTTGAGCTTTTACAAAAATGGAATCAACGAGAAAATGAATTAAAGATGTCAGACCCTGACCGAGTACCTCCACTAGCCAACACTCCTAACCCTGAAGCAGCAGTTCTTGGCACCCTTAAAGGAGCCGAATTTGACCGAGTAGCAAAAGAGGGAGCAAGAACTGTTCCTCCAAGGGAAAATGGGGGAAATTGCGACATTAAAAATCTTTCAAAGGGTTCAAAAATTTACTTCCCAGTTTTTGTTAAGGGCGCCAAACTTTCAGTAGGTGATCTTCATTTTTCACAGGGGGATGGGGAAATCACTTTTTGCGGTGGAATCGAGATGGCAGGCTGGATAGACCTTAAGGTAGATGTCATTAAAGGGGGCATGGAAAAGTATAAAATTCAAGAAAATCCAGTATTCAAACCAGGTCCAGTTGATCCCCTTTATTCAGATTTCCTTGTATTTGAAGGAATATCAGTAGATGACAAGGATGGAAAGCAGCATTATTTAGATGCTAATATCGCTTATAAAAGAGCATGTTTAAATGCAATTGAATATTTAAAAACATTGGGTTATACAGGTGAACAGGCATATATGTTATTAAGCACTGCTCCTGTTGAAGGACGAATTAATGGAATAGTCGATATTCCAAATGCATGCTGTACAGTTGCGATTCCAACACAAATATTTGATAAAGATATCATGCCGAAATAAATGGTTGGGAGGGGAGTTTGATGCCCAGTTATACATTTTGCTGCCAAAATTGCGGTGATTTTACCTTGATTTTAAAGACAATGACCGGGAAAAAAGATCGGGCAGAATGTCCAGACTGTTTAGAAGAATCTACACGCGTGTATCTTCCTCCTAATCTTTTTTCTTACTCAAAAGAACTGCGAACCCGATTTGAAAAAGGAATGGAGCCACGCAGAATGACAAGGGAAGAATTGGGACCCAAGCAGAAAATAAAAAACAAATCAGCTAGCCGTCCTTGGCAAGTTGGAAATTGAAATAGATGGAAGCGGCTGTTTAAACGGCCGTTTTTTTATATTATTTAAAAACTATTCAAAAGTAATTATAACAATTGCGTTTTCTCACTGTGCGTTTCTTAAGGTGATTTTTGTATCAAAAAGCCATCTACAGCTAAAACCACGTTCTTTTCACAACTATATTCTACATTTCCAAGACTGCTAGTATTCGTTTTATCTGCTTCTATCTTTCTTTATGACCGTTTCCTTGGTTCAATTAAATTATGTAGGTCTAACCATTATTGACGAAGCTTCTCTCTTTTTTGGCAGGACATTAATACCCATTTGATAGAATAGACAGTGCCTTTTTTGTCTCCAAAAACCAGTAGTATTTTAGATGAAATTTCGCATTATTTTTCGCTTAATAACAATTATTCCCAATTGCATTTAATTCTAAGTCTTCACCTAAAAATGCCCATCACAATATGGGCATTTTTAGGTGAAGACTATTTATTTGTTAAAGACTTTATATCAGGTCCTAATTCTTTCGCAAACTCTGCTAAAGCAGGAATGTTTTGTTTATTGCTATTTGTCCCCATTTGAATGCTGTTCAAAATCTTTTGAATAGGCAGCGACCTATTGCTGCTTTGATTTCTTTTTAACCCATATGCAGCTGCACTAATTCCTAGACCTACTATTGATGCCCAGACAATGCCTTTATTATTTCTTTTTCTGCCAAATATCTTCATGGTGTTTTGCATACTCATTGTATTGAAAAGCGCTGCAATCCAGCTATTCATTTTCAAGCACTTCCTCTATAGAGAATTTAGAAGTGAATCCTTCACTTCCATTATCTAATATTTGCTTACAGCGGTTAGAAAATGCTGACATCTTTTTCAAATGGACTACATTTCATAATACCGGCAGATAACTGCTTGAGACATAAAATGAAATGAACAGCCTAAAGCCCAAATATTAAAAAGATTTTGTACTAGCTAATTTCCTGAAATTAACACAGAAGAAATTGGCTTTTGTTTATACTCAGCTAGTTGTGGAATAGGTATTCCTGTATAAAAATGTTTCAATCCGATATACCTCTACGAGCTAAACATACCTTCATTTGATAGGATGCAACAAAATGAAAGTTAATTAGATCTACACCCCAACAGCTTAACTCTATCTTCAGCAAAAAAATAATAGAACCAAATGGGACTTTTCCCATCTATTACTTATAAAAATACCAGCCTTCTTCCTGTATAATTTATCAGGAAGGAGGCATGACAATTGAACATACTATTCATTACTGTTTTAGCGTTTCTTCTTTATTATTTCTTTAAAAAAGGAAATAAAAACACAAAAGATGTCGTGATCAATAAATTGAAAATCACTGAAGAATTATCCAGCGAACAATTTCCGAAATTAAATATTCTCCAGCTTTCTGATTTACACCTTGAAAATATTTCAATTTCTCCTAATGAACTTTATGAAAAATTAAAAGATGAGCCTATTGATTTGATTGCACTTACCGGTGATTTTCTCGACCGAAAACGTACGATTCCGAAGCTAGCCCCATATCTTGAAGTATTGAATCGACTACAAGCAAAATATGGAATTTATGCTGTTTTAGGCAACCATGATTATGTCCTGCGCCAAAAGGATTTACAAATCTTAATCAAGACACTTGCTGCAAATAACTGCAAGGTTTTACAAAATGAAAATGACCTTATCTATGTACAGGGAACATGGGTTAATATCATTGGAATCGATGACTTTAGTACAAATCGAAGCAGCCTAGAAACTTCATATAAAGGAGTTACTTCAGGAACAATCTTAGTATTAACGCATGACCCAAATATTGTGCTGCACATGAAAAATTATCATTTTGATTATTTACTTGCCGGTCATTTCCACGGTGGACAAATTTGTTATCCCAAAGCCTATCACTTAGCCAAAATGGGAAAACTAGCCCGAATGAATATCATAAAGGGGTTTCATAAACAAGATGGAAAACCATTTTATATCAGTGAAGGGCTTGGTCAAACAGGTTTGAATATCCGTGTGGGGAGCCGTCCTGAAATCACCCTTCATGAGCTAACCTTAGTAATGGGCAAACAAAAAACTGTAAAAGCAATATAAAAGAAAAAGCTGTTATTAACAGCTTTCAGACTGTAGACAAACTCGATGAAAATCGAGTTTGCCTACAGTCTTTTTTGTTTTAAAATAGAAATAGAACAA
>NZ_LMBX01000024.1:55240-61180 GCF_001439605.1 Cytobacillus praedii | reverse complement strand
TATGCCTAAATTTATTATAACATGATTAATTTTAAAACATTAAATGAAAAGTGTTGACTCATATTAGCTGGTATTCTTGAAGAAGGCGTTCTTTTTATATCGGAGCATTTTCTTCAATAACATTCGATAAAGAAATATCTTCATAAGAAATGAGAATTATACAATTTGCTATTTCATGATAGGTCTGTTACTCTTAGGAAGAATTATTTTTGTTCTTTTTTCAAAGATTGAGAATAGATTTTGTTTTTCGTCTAAGGTATTTGAGCAAGGATAGTAACACAATGTGTGAGGCTCACACGAGGAGGTAACAATTATGGAACAAGGTAAAGTTAAGTGGTTTAATGCAGAAAAAGGTTTTGGATTTATCGAGCGTGAAGCAGGAGAAGACGTATTCGTACATTTCTCAGCAATCCAGAGCGAAGGTTTCAAATCTTTAGACGAAGGTCAAAGTGTAACTTTTGAAGTTGAACAAGGTCAACGTGGCCCACAAGCTACAAACGTTCAAAAAGCTTAAATAATATCAAGTGGCAGACCCTAAATGGAGGGTCTGTTTTTTATTTGCTTAAATTGTTTTTATTTGTACTAAGGGACAGTAGGGTTGCAAATTCCAGATGATAAACAGAACAAGAGACTTTATCTATAGAATGAAAGCCATATTCAAATAAATGAATAGGGCTTATGCAACAATCATGAAACAAAATCGGTAATAGTACAAATGGTAGACCAAGTATAACACACTGTAGTAGTAAACCCTAATTTAACATTTTTATGGTGATTTTTCATTCTACAATTAAGATTGAGATCATGCTCTAGTTAATCCATTATAGGCGCTTTCCTGTAATAAGGATCAGCGCTTATTTTCATTTAAGGGAAATTACGTTTGTTTTAATAACAGCACTCGTATGGGCAGGTACAATGATCATTAAAAACAAAATTCGAAAATATAAAAATAAGGATTGATAATTTATTATATAGTTTGATTAATAACTCTGTGTATAAAAGCAGAATTTTTTTTATTCCACAATTGGGCCAGATTGTTGAAGATCGCTTGGTAATAAGATATTAGTTAGTGTAAAGATTGTATATATTTCACTTAAAATAAACCGATTTCATTGTGAACAATGTGGAGGAGAAATGGTCCCTGAATATTATAAAGGGATACATGGGAAGAAGTATCGACTACAGGGCCCAATAATTATGGTAGAAGAAAAAGGACCGGGCGTACTTTGTTCGGTTTTTCTTATATTTTTGTAAGATATTTGAGTTTATCGCGTCTTATATGTAAGGAGGTGAGATGGTGACACAGCTTGAGGATATTTATAATACATACTTTAAAGATGTATTTTTATATGTGTATAGTTTATCTGGCGATAAGCATATCGCTGAAGATATCACTTCGGAAACTTTTATGAAGGCATTAACATCGCTAGACAGTTTCAGAGGGGATAGTGATATCCGTGTTTGGTTATGCCAAATTGCCAAAAACAGTTATTACTCTTATTTGCGTAAGAAAAAAAGCTTTGTAGATTTTGAGTCGGTTCCAGAACCAGCTAGTGGAGACAATGTAGAACAAGAAATAACCACTTCAGAAGCGTCTATGAAGGTACATGAAATTATCCAGAATTTAAAAGAGCCATATAAAAAGGTCTTTACGCTCCGTGTATTTGGAGAACTGTCATTTAGGCAAATTGGCAAATTGTTTGCAAAAAGTGATAACTGGGCTTGTGTTACTTATTACCGTGCTAGAGAAAAGATTAAAGCACGATTGGGGGATTATCAATGAAAATTAGCTGTAATATGATTAGGGATATACTGCCGTTATATGTCGAGAATATGGCAAGTCAAGATACTAGAGATATAGTTGAAGAACATATGGCTTCTTGTGAAAACTGCAAAAAACGACTTGAAGAAATGAGGACTCTTGAAGAACTGCCAGTAGATACCGATATAGCTCCCTTAAGAAACATACAAAATACATTGAGAAGGGAAAAGCTACAAACGATTATTCTTTCAGTCATGGTAACATTGGTTTTTGCAGTGGTTACAATGGCTTATCTGACAGCGCCAGCATACATTTCTTATAATGAAAATGCGGTTTCAATCATCGAGAAGGATGACGGAACTGTACTTTTGAAATTTAGTGAAGAAGTCTCTGGATTCCATGTAGAACAATATCCAGCAGCAGACAATTCAGGTTATGTCTATGATATAACTACATGGGAAACGATCTGGCACCAGAAAATAAGCAAAAACAACCTAGAAAATACTGTCATAAACCCGAATGGAGAAACGGTCGCTTCAATCTATTATTACAATACCGATGGAAGTGAAAATATTTTAATTTATGGAGATCCAATAACGGATGGTTCTGTCATTACGTTACCTCGGCTAGTTTTAAGCTACTATGTGTTGTTTGCTATAGGATTTTTACTTATATGTGGAATTGGATTGGCCATATTCCGTAAGAACGAAAAAATAAGAAATGGACTAGAAAAAATTATTCTATTGCCAATCTCCTACCTGTTTGCTCACTTACTTATAAAAGGTCTTCACTCTACAACTTACCTTGCTAGACGAGACTTTTATGCAATATTACTAGTCACAATTTCTTTATATTTTGCGTTGTTAGCTGGAAGGAACATATTAAAAAAATTATCAATCAAAAAGCCGAAAAGCACTTTATAATAGTTGTTGCTTTCACTGGTTTATAATAGACTCACCAATCAGCGATTCTTTTCTTAATTTCAGTTCTATATTACTTGATACGGAAAGGTTTCCTGATGGATTCAGATTTCTAAAACATGGCCAAAAAGTATCCTTTGCAATGGTTGAAACCCCAAATCTACTGATCAGAGTCCATCTTCAACAACGGGCGCAATTCTTGAAGAGGAATTGTGCCTATTTCAGTAATCAGGCCAAATTCTTGAATCGTCTGCCAAATAAATCTGGATATTTATGTTAATATTAGGTTGAAATTGTGAAGAAATACTTAAATAATAGCCCTTAAAAAATATCTGAATAATGCGAGAGTTGTGTCGAATAACAATAATTCAAGTTTAGGAGAGGACGATGTTGGCAAACTTAAATGACTACTTAAAAGAATTGATGGTATATATTCCTGAAGGAGAAATACGCCTGCGGGATTTTCGAAATGAGCAAAAATGGATTAGTTCAAACTATAAATACGGAATGCCGGGTAGTAGAAAAAATTTAAAGGAAGTTATTTGGAATGTTGAGATTAAGCCATTTTATCTTGCCAAATATCCGGTGACAGAGGAACTTTATGCGATAATTATGGAGAAGAAATTTTTAACAAAAACTGAGGCTCGAAAACCAGTTGTTAATGTTACATGGATAGATGCAGTGAATTTTTGTAATTTATTATCTGATGTGTTGAGTTATGAAAGGTATTATTCTCTTGATAATGAAAGTAAATCAGTTTTTTGCAATTATAGTGTTAATGGTTTTCGTTTACCGACAGATGCTGAATGGCAATATGCATGTAAGGCAAATTCTAAAGGATACCGGTATAGTGAAATTGATGAAATTGCTTGGTATAAAGATAATTCTAGCGAACGAGTACACCAAGTTGGTGGAAAAAAGCCTAATGATTGGGGCTTGTATGACATGATTGGTAATGTTTGGGAGTGGTGCTGGGACTTATACAATGAAGAGACATTTGGTAATTACAGAATAATTCGAGGAGGAAGCTGGGCAGAAGAAGAACGTGGATGTGGAGCTACTTGTCGTCGAAAGAGTATGCCTGATTTTTATATTGATGATATCGGATTTAGAATTGCTCGATCAATCATTTAATAATTTGAATTTCCGAATGGGTATGTATGTTGGAAATATGAGGAATCCCACAAGGTTCATGGATCCAAAAGACGATATGGTTGGGCAATATCTTTTAAACTATCCAAGGGCCTTTACATTATATCTTATGTGAGTAGCTAAAAGGTTCTTGAAAATGTTGAATGATCTTCCATTAAAGGGCCAGATTGTGGAGTAACCTCTTTAATGAAAATTTAGTTTTCTTAGCTACCTTTTAAAGGAGATTGTGAAGAAAAGTACTTAAACTAATGATGCAGTTTAGTTCAATAAGAGGTACGATGTTTAGTAATATTATGGGGGAAACAGTTGCTTTTTCAGTAACTACAATACAAAAGAAAAAGCTGTCACTTTACAATAATTAGGTATAGATGAAGATATGGACGAAAAAGTATAGTCCATACCTCACCACCTACTCGAAAATGTTACTACTTATCTGCTAATCATTTTTACACTTTGTTGATATATGAAAACACTGCTTATTATTCCAAGGCCACCAAATAATGCAACCCATAAGTGGTTAGAAAAAAATCCATACATCAGAATTACAATACATATAATTCCACTTGAAAATGCACTGAATACTATGGGTTTTTTTGTTGGTTTAGGGAATCGAATAGAGGTTCCTAGATTTTTATTTCCCCATTCACAAGCAGCATCCATTATCGTATACATTTTGTCCAACATTTTTATCCCTCTCTTTTCTCCTAATTTTAAAATACGATGTAAGAAGTAAAAGCGTTAGAAAGAGCACCCAAAAAAGCTAACAACGAAGCTGATAAACAAACCAATCCGACAAACTTTTTCTTCTTCTGTTCTCTATTCTTTTTGGATATTGATATTAAAATTAACCCTAAGATTAATAGGGCAATTGCTACACTGATATCAAATAAGATAAAGAAAGGTGCAGTTTCTTTAAGAAAGTCTACAATACTCCAAAATAAACTCATTTCTATCCCGCCTATTCATATGAAATTAATCTTCTACTCAAAAACACTTGCTACCAACTGTTTAGTCATAAATTTAAAAGCAGTTAAATGATCACAATTCTTTGAAATTCCTTCTTTACTTGCAATACTTGAAAGAAGTACCGAGAAAGTGGAAAAGGCTAAATTTTCAGGAACTTTTAATTTGAGATCTGCTCGTTTGATCGCAGTACGAAAAAGATCGTTACTATCAAATGCTAGTTTTTCTTTCATTTCCTCGGATAATTTACTATAAAATGATGTGAAATCGGTCGTTTTTACGTCATAAATAAATGGTTTGCTTTCGTATTCGTAGTAAAGCTGAATTATTGCTGTTTCAAAGCTGGACTTTTCAGGGCGTTGTTTAATTCGCTCAATAAAATTCCCGTAAATAATTTCTTGAAGGTCATACAAAACCTCAAAAAAAAGTTCTTCCTTACTTGAATAAAATTTATAAAACGTACCTGTTGATATTTCTGTTTTCTCACACAATGCGCCAATGCTCGTCTCTTTATAACCCTGAGAAATCCAAAATGTCATACATTCATCTTTCAATTTACTTTTAATCAGAATTTTGTCTTCTTCTGAAAAAACTTTTTTTCCTCTTGCCACAAGTGAACACCTCCTTTACAAATTATCTATACGAATATTTTTTATGAATATTCGTTGTATATATTCATATACTACCATCAACACTGACTCTTAACAATGGATAAAGAATAAATAATCCACCTTTTTTAGCTGTGGCTTTAAAATAAAAAGAGCGCGCTAAATTAAATTGAAAGGTGTNCAAAAACATGATTACAAATCAACAATTAGTAATAAATAATTTTGAAGAAAAATTAAAAGTATTTACTCATGCAGTTAGTGGAGAACTTACACAGGAAGAAGATTTCGTNTATAGCAAATACAGAAATTCCTACTGATACATTCAATATATTATTGCCGAAATCTCCAATTATCAAAAATGCAGTTAAGATTAGACATGGAATCGATAATTTTTCATATAAAGAATATCCCTTTAGTATTTGGATTGATGCTCAGTATTTAAACGATGATTGGAAAATACTTACGCAAGAATATGACCTAAAAGAAACCGAACGTAATGTAATGATGAAACTTGAAAACACACTTAATGTTGGTC
>NZ_LMBX01000024.1:0-55231 GCF_001439605.1 Cytobacillus praedii | reverse complement strand
GAAAAATAATGAAGAACTTTTAAAATATACAGAGGTATTTATGAGCTTATTTGAAGGTACACCAGAAAGAGATGCATTAGAAAGTTATTTTAATAAGTTTTCACAAATAAAATTAGGTTCAGAAGTTCAAATGTTTATTGGGTGCATAAACGAAATGGCTGTAACTACTGGTTTATTAATAGAAAGCAAAGATAGTTATGGTATTTATGATGTGATGACAAAAGAAACATTTAGAGGTAAAGGAATTGGCAGTGAAATGTTTCAATTTCTTCTAAATCAAACAAAGGATAAACAAAAACCAGTTGTATTACAGGCTTCAGATGATGGGAAAAATATCTATAAGCGATTTGGATTTATAGATGTCGGAGAAATGGTTGTATTTGAATAAGGGGTTTTCTTATTAAGCTAAAGGGCGCGACTATGGAACAACTAGTAAAGAACATTTTTATAATTAAAGCAACTGGTTTTATGATAAGTATTACAACTAGTAAAGGACTTTCTTTTCTTTCATTAATTGCACGTTATTGATTTTAATAGGATTTTTATAACCTTTAGTAAAGAACTATTTTTTTATGCAACACTTGTTTGTATAACAACAACTCAATAGTGACCTAAAAACCTGTATTTTTAAAACAAGGTATTGAATATTAAATAGAAATTAAGTTATTCTCTAAATAAAACAAGGAATATCCCTTTCATACAGGATATTCCTTGTTTTTTTAAAGAATAAATATTTAGGTAATAAGAAAAATCTATTTTAAAAAAGATTGATCTAATTGGATTCCTCTTCAACATAATTTTGATGATAAATCTATAAAACTATTGTGATCGAATAATTTGATCATTCACAAATGCTTCTATGAAGAATAATTCATTATCATTTGGCTCTCTCTTATTATCTGCCTTAAAACACTCTATAGCACTTTCTAGTGATGTGGATTTTGTAGCTTGACTTGCTGCTGTTAACTCTTTCCAATACATATTCATTTTATCTTTGTCATAGATAGATTCATGACCCAGCAAGAAAAATTCTGAACCATATTTTTGAATGTCTTTTATCATGGGCAATAACAATGATTGCTTGAAATGGAATAAAGAATTTGTATTAGCACCATAAACACTATCACCTAAGAAAATAACTTTTTCATCAGGAATATAAATGATTGTAGAGTCATCAGTATGAGTGCTTTTGATCCTCTCAAGGAAGCAAAATTTATTTCCCAAATCAATAGTTAATGAATCTTCAAAAATTACATTTGGAGAGTTTAACTTGAAATTTTCTCTGTTAGGTATTTCAGACTGTATTATTTCCTTACACATAGAAGTCATTTTATTAGTATTTACATACTTTTGCAGGGAACTATCATCGTATAGATAGCCTTGCCACTCTTTAATCACTTTATTTGTCTGACTATTAACTATAACAGTAGCATCAAATTCATTCATACCTAAAAAATGATCCCAATGTGCATGTGTAATAACCACATATTTAACAGGTGGTACGTTTAGTTTATCTATTTCCTGTAAAAAATCCTTAGCATGTTGTACAGAATTACCTGAGTCTATTACCAGACTGTGTTTGTCTCCACATACCAAACCTAATGTTGGTCGGTCTCGTTCATCTTGATTAGATAAATAATAAATACTATTACTTAATTTATTTAACATGTTATATCTCCTCTATTCTTTAAATGTTACTTTTTTGGAATTTTCCTATCTGACAATTCCCAAGGGTGAAACAAATTCATTGCGTTTACCTATCCTTTTGATGTCCTCTTTTTACTGCATCTTCTGATAATGCTGTGAAAATTTGAAAGGTAACACCGAATGTGTCTGTTACAGCTTCCATAAGCTGTGATAAAGTGAACTTGTAAAGTGGCATCATTACTTGACCTTCTTGGCTCAACAATTCGAAAAACTTATTGGTTTTCTCTATTTCATTGGTCGAAATACAGATATTAACAATTGTTGCCGTTTTGATAAGGCAAACCAAGGAACATGTCAGAAACCATGATATTGGTCTTACCGATATTAAACACTTTTTCGTATGTCCCCTTTATCTATTTGTGATTATACATTATGATGGTGACAGCTTTTGTCACTGTTATTTTTGTTTTTAGGAGGTTTATCATGAATGTCTAAAGCAAAAAGATTAAATGAAATGATCATGATGGTTAATCGAAGAAAAAGGTTTACAGTTAAAGAATTAGCACAAGAATTCGGCATGTCAAAAAGAACCATATTAAGAGATTTACAAGAATTAAGTGAGATGGGCGTCCCTCTATATTCTGAATCAGGTCCATTTGGTGGGTATCAAGTACTTAATGAAAGAATTCTCCCCCCAATTGCATTTAATGAAGGTGAGGCTATTTCTATATTTTTTGCAATTCACGCATTACGACACTACATTTCCCTCCCTTTTGATAGTGAATATGAATCTATTATCAAGAAGTTCTATTTAAATCTTTCTGGAGACATAAGAGATACGATAGACAAGATGAAAAATCGAGTTGAATTTGTGTCTGTTTACCAACAGGAAGAAACCCCTTATATAAAACAATTATTAGAGGTATCAATCAAACAAGAAATAGTTATAGTAGGCTATGAAATAAATGGGGAAATCACGTATAGAAGTATTCAACCTATTGGTATTTATGCAAATGAAGGAAAATGGTATTGTCCCTCTTATTGTTTTTTAAGAAAGGATTATCGTGTATTCAGATGTGATCGCATAAAAACTATTGAACTTGATGAAAATACTGTACCTATTGACTTATCAACTATTTATTTAACTAACCGATTTTCTCTTATAAATAGAAATAAAGAAACATATCAATTACATGTGGAATTAACAAATAAGGGTGTGGATAAATATAAATCTACAAAATGGCCAAATATTGAGTTGAGTAAAAGAAAAGATGGGACAGGTTTTTTGAAAGGAATGATCTTAAAAAGCGATACTGACTTCTTTACTGAATTTTTTATTAATTATGGTGAAGATGCTATGGTCAAAAGCCCCTCCGAATTAGTTGATTCCATAAAAGAAAAACTACATACCATTTTAAAACAATATCTTTAACTAACAGTATTACTCCTATATTCATATGAATCTTTAAAAGCGACGGAGATCATAACTGCCACTTTTTTGAAGCTATATCGTCTAATTAATATATGAGGGGTCCAAAATGAATTCTCTTAAAATACTACTTTCACTGAGTATTTTGTTTATATTACTAGCTGGTTGTAATAATGGTTACCCTGGAAGTCCATCTACAGGTAATCCAACAGCAAAAGACTATTTAAAGTATGATAATGCTGATATTTTTCTCCTTGATGGATATGTGTTTTCTATTGCAAAAGATGTGGTATGGGTAACTGAATTGGAATATAAATTAGGGGAACAAATCGGAGAAATAACAGTTCAAGCAAATAAGGCATACAAATTTAAAAACGGTACAGCGAATAAATTACCGGTAGGAGCCAAAATATTTGCAACAGATACACCAGCCTACATTGTAATTGTTGAAGGGGAAGAAATACCATATTTAAAAATGGTTGAGGGTTAATTTTAACTCAAATAAACTAAATCTTCTTCAATTATCAGGTGCAATACTTCAAAAATACAAGCGGTTGCAGTGTTGAAATAAAGTTGCGAGGTTTATAATAGTACGAATAATAATTGGCTTTCCCTGCTTCCCCCCATTTGCAGCTAAGGAATTGAGCAAGACACTGCTCCTATAGATGAAAAAAAGCGACCATCATAATTGATGTATCGCAGTTCGTATTATAAATAGACACCAGTTTATTTTGCAAAGGGGTCTTTATGATCAAAGCTATTATTATGAATGACGTCAGAAATAAGATACTGGTAAACCTCATCAACAATTTCTATCCCATTCTGATTACTTTCTATTTCACATATTGTATTAATCTGCCCTGGATAGAATACTTGATCAAAGCCCGGAGCGGGTTTTACATTTGTTAAATCAGACATCGTTCTGACGATATTTTCTTTGAATTTAGGTACGCTCGTGAAAAATGCTGGGTTAATTACGATATGAAGCTGACCTAGATTTCGATCCTCTGTCAAGTCATGATACATGGATGTCACCTTATTTCCAAACGGCAAGCCTAGAAGCACCCCCGATAAAATATCCACCATCATCATTAATCCATAGCCCTTTGGTCCTGCTATCGGCAATAAAGCATTTACTTTAAACGGGTCTGTCGTCGGCTCTCCATTTTTATCAACGGCCCATCCTTCTTCAATCGGAGCATTTTTCGACCGGGCATGCAGAACTTTCCCCCATGCCTGCACAGTTGTTGCCATATCAAAAATAATATGCTCTCCATTATTTCCAGGGGCAGAAAAAGCAATCGGGTTTGTTCCATAATAGGGTTCTGCACCGCCATAAGGAACAACCATTGGATCTGATTGACAGACTGAAAGCCCGATTAACTCTTCGTTAGCGGCCATTTCAACATAATAAGAGAGAGAACCGCTATGCCCAATTCTTCTAACTCCAACAACAGCAATGCCATTTTCCTTCGCCATTTGAATGGCTTCTTCCATAGCCTGTTTAGCAGCAACATGTCCGGCCCCATTGTCACCATCGAAAATGGCGGAGCATGGTCCAGTTTTTTCAAAAGTAAAGTTTGGTTCTGTGTTTGTTCCTCCCTTTGAAATTCTTTCAGCATAGTATTCAACACGCATAGCTCCATGGGAGTGTACTCCTCTTGCATCCGCATGGACTAGCACATCTGCTACTACTTCTGCATGTTGTTCAGTTAATCCAGCACGGTGAAGCTTGGTTGTGATTAAATTTCCCAGTTCTTGTCTTGTAACGTTCATTGTTCTATTCAATCCCCTTTATTTAATGTCTTCTATTAAAAATTGTAGGGTATTAATTGATAATCGTCATTATAGAGAATAAACAAAACAGTTATTCTATTTTGTCTATTTTAAACAAAAGATTATTTCTTTTTCATCTAAGTAACTTTACAATAAAATTATCTTAAATTTGATGAAATGAAAGGAATCCTATGAAACAGCTAGAAGATTTATTTATTGTTGATGTTTTTCAAGAGGCGGAAGTTATAGCGGGGCATGCAGGGCTAAAACGAAGAGTTGATACAATCGAAATATCAGAAACGCCAGACGTCTTTCACTTTATGGCCGAGAATTCTTTATTGTTAACGACTGGCTATGCATTTCAAGAAGATCCTCGTACGCTTAGCAAACTTATCTCTGAAATCAATGAACGGCCATGCGCCGGTATGGCCATTAAACTAAAACGCTATATTGATGAAATTCCAGCCGAAGTAATCAAATTAGCAAATTCATTAGAATTCCCAATCATTCGAATACCTGAGTCTTTGACTTTAGGAACTGTCGCTCATCAGCTCTTAGGTTTTCTATGGGACAACAAAATTGAAGAGTTATTTTATGCCATTCACGTTCATAGGAAATTTACGAATATGATGATGAAGGGCTATAAATTACAAACACTTATTGAAAATTTAGGAACATTGTTAAAGTGCCCTGTTCTGCTGCTTAATCCAATTGGCGACATTGTTTCTAATTCTCATCATTTCGAACAAAATGGGATGAAAAATGTGAAGGAGGAAGTCCGTTCTATTTTTAAAAGCGATATAGACTATTACAGAGAAAAGAATGAGTTCTTCATTCAGAGCCCTAATTCATTGCAAATAAGAATGCCAATTCGTATTTTTCCTGTTAAAACAACTCGTCTATATCCATTCCTGCTCCTGATCTTCAACTATGATAGGCTGCCATATCCTTCCTCACAATTAGCCATAGAGCAGGCATCTACGGTTATATCCTTTACATTATTGAAAAATGAAGCGATTAAAGAAAATACCCGAATGCTAGAGAATAACTTTTTTGGGTCGTTAGTTGATGGCAATATTACAACGAAACAGGAAATTATTCATCGCGGAAAGCAGCACGGCTTACTTGATCATCAGAAGTATATTTGCATTGTTTGTACGATTGATAAAGAAAAAAGCGCAGATATGATGAATAGAATCTACGACTATATGAACGAATATTTAAAACTATCTTTCTGTCAAACAGAAGCTCATCCGATTGTCTTTTTAAAGGATGCCTATTTCGTTATTTTGCTGCAATTCCCACTGAGCACAGATGAGCCTGTTAAGAGCTTAATCAAAAATAAGCTTGAAAAATTTCAGCAGGAAGTGAAGGAAAGCATTAAGGTTTCACTTTCCTTTGGTGCGGGAAGTCTCGTAAATGAAGTAATCAATATAGCAATTACATACTGTGAGGCTGTTGAAGCATGGGAAAACGGTTATGATCTGTTTCAATATCAATTTATTAACTTCTATGAAACAAAGCAATTAAAAGAACTAATGCAGCTGCTCCCTGAGCAAAATATTAAAAAGTTCTATGAAAATACATTACGCTCTCTTTCCTATCCTAAATCAAAGGATGAGGAGGATTTACTACATACATTAATTGTTTATCTCGATTATCATTGTGAAATTTCCAAAACAGCCAAAAAATTATTTGTCCATCGCAATACAGTAAAATACCGCATTGCTAAATGTGAGGAAATTCTAGGCTACTCTGTACATGACTCGGAAAACTCCCTTCACCTTCGCATGGCTTTAATGATGAGAACAATGTTTACAAAATAGGAGGCAGTCGAGAGTATAACTCCAAAAAGGGGGAAGCAGGATGGCTGTCGGTATTTGTACGCTATCTTATTCATTTTGAATGATTTTCTTATTTTATGCTTCACAGAATAGTTACAGTTGGAGACAGTGAAATTGTAATAACAAAATTTATCTAGAAGCTAGAAAAATTTTATTTAGTAAATTCTTTTGAAAAAGGTGGAGGCTGATGATGGATAGGTTATTACAAGATATTGTTAAATGGGTTAAATTTATGGATAAACAGATTATTATTGGCATTTCAGGACATGGCGCTGCCGGTAAAACAACCTTTGCTAATCGGCTCGTTAACTTATTTAGCGAAAATGAAGTAAACTATATAAATACAGATCCATATATTGTTAGTTCGGACATACGAAAGCATACAAAAATTGACTATATCTATCAAAACGAAAATCACCATTATAAAATGACAGCGTGTCATCCATCAGCACATCATCTGCCGTCTCTAGAAAGAGATGTTCAGATGGTTAGAAAAGGTTTAGATTTATATACGATAGCTACGCATTACGGGAAAAGCGAGTTAATTTCTTCAAAAAATAAGGTTACAATTGTAGAAGGAATGAGTGTTGCATTTATTCATCCAGATTTATTTGATTTGAAAATATACTTATATACAGATGGTGAAACAGAATTAGTGAGAAGATCGAGTCGTGATATTGCTGAAAGGGGAACAGATATTAATTACTTGAGGCAGTCACATGAAGAGCGCCGGATTCAATATGAACTGTTTATGCATCCATACAGTCAGCGTTTTGATATAATTATTAAAAACTCTAATGAGGAAGTAATTATAGAAAAAAACACAATAGAAAGAATAAGAAAATAATACAAAATAGAAGTGGTGGCAAAGGGGCTTAATAGAATAGAAAGCCAAAGGCAGCGAATCACGGCAATATTCTTATATCCCAACATCATATGATTGGAATTTCATCCATTTAATTGTAATATTTTAGAGAGGGAAATATTAGCAGCAGTAGGAAGTGAGAATAGTATATGTCGATGTTAGAAAAAAGATGGTTTAAAAGTATGGTTGGTATTATCCTATTTTTAATCATTGTGTTTTTACTTAATAAAAATCAGTTTATATTAACGCCAATCGTTGTTTTGCTTAAAACAATATTTCTGCCGTTTGTAGTAGCAGGTATTTTATTTTATTTATGCCGGCCATTAGTTGCCTTGCTGGAAAAGAAGAAAGTACCAAGATGGATCGCCATTTTAGTTGCATATGTTGCTATCATCTTGTTTATTTATGGCATTATAAGATTGGTTGGACCAGTCATCAATGACCAATTAGAACGGTTTGTGGATAATTTGCCTGTTATGGTTTCCACCGTTATGGATGGGGTAAAGTATGTTCAGGAAAATCGGTCTACTTTTCCAGACTTCGTTCAAGAAGCATTGCTTACTGCAAGTACAGAGTTAGAAACGAGATTGGAATCCAATGTTGGAAATATTGCCAATGGCATTCTGGGTGTTTTCGGATGGATTGGCGGTTTTATCAATACAATTTTCTATCTTGTTCTTGTTCCATTTATTTTATTTTATATGCTCAAGGATAGTCATCGTTTTGCTCCGAGTGTGGCTGCTTTGTTTCCACAGTCTAAAAGGGAACATGTGAAAAACATATTAAAGGAAATGGACAAAACCATTTCAACCTATATTCAAGGTCAAATGCTTGTCAGTGTGATTGTCGGAGTACTTTTGTATATTGGCTACTTAATTATTGACTTGAACTATTCACTTGTTTTAGCGATGTTTGGAATGTTTACAAATGTCATTCCATTCTTAGGACCATATATTGCAGTCGTTCCTGCATTCTTAGTAGCGTTATTTCAAGATCCAATTATGGCTCTTTATGTAGCGATTATCATGCTAGTTGCCCAACAAATTGAAGGAAATATCATTTCTCCGAATATTATGGGGAAAACGCTGAAAATCCATCCATTAACTATTATTGTATTGATATTATCAGCTGGAAATTTCATGGGGATTATCGGGATTATTTTTGTTATCCCAGCTTATTCCATTGCAAAGGTACTTGTAGTGAATATTGTAAAGATTTTTAAGGAAGAATAAGATTATATGTACATTCACTCATAAAGA
Source organism: Cytobacillus praedii (assembly GCF_001439605.1). Classification (GTDB taxonomy): domain Bacteria; phylum Bacillota; class Bacilli; order Bacillales; family Cytobacillaceae; genus Cytobacillus; species Cytobacillus praedii. Next base: position 46,411 of record NZ_LMBX01000024.1, on the reverse strand, counting down.
AGACCCCTGTGCTATACAGGGGTTTATTATTGTATTAATAACTATATAATTGAAAAAGTACATTGTCCCATTCTCGCAGCCAATATAGCAATTCTAATTATTCTACTCATATTTTTGTAGACCTGCTGGCAATAAGATTTAGTCTATAAAAGCTGGGATAATAAGTTCTTTTATCAGCGGCCACCTATCACGAGGATTCATCATAAATTCTGATGCAATGGCTACAACTAGGTCTTTTTCGGGAATGCAGCAAATAACATTCCCGCCATCTCCTAGTGCTGAGTATGCATAAAACCCATTCTCTTTTCGTAACCACCATAGATACCCGTAATTATTGGGGTTCATCGCTGTTGATTCCTGGACCCATGTCTGAGAGATAATCTGATTATTATCCCACATGCCGTGGTTCAGATAGAGAAAACCAAAGCGTGCCATATCACGGGGAGTTAGCGTGAGTCCCCATCCACCTGTAGAGTAGCCGTTTGGGTCATTAACCCATCCCTTCACATTTTTCCCGAATAGATCATCAAACCCAAATGCCTCCATCGTATAATCAGGGATTTCTCTCATACCTAGTGGTTTAAATAAATGTTCATTGGCATATTCACGGGCACTTTGACCTGTGCTGCGCGTAATGATAGCTGAAAGCAGGTGTGCACCCGCAGTGGAATATTTAAAAGGTCCAATGCTCCCCTTTTGCCCCAGTATATCAAGTGTATAGTTTACCCAGTCTGGTTGCATACACATTTTATCCAGCGGCTCGTGCCAGTCCTCGAACGGATAAGGAGCTGTCATCGTAAGAAGATGGCGTATGGTGACTTCTCGTTTCTGCCTGCTGGCATCTAAAGCACTATACTCGGGGAAGAAATCCAGTACCTTCTGGTCTGCATTTTTAATAGATTCTGAATCTATGGCAATCCCAATAAGGGCAGATAGAACGCTTTTCGTTACAGAAGCCACATGGTGCACATGATCCCGACCATAGCCATTATAATAGCGCTCATAAACGATCACACCATTTTTCACAACTACAATCCCGTTTAAATTGCTGTACTCAGTTGTTATTAAAGGTTCAAGGTTTGAAAGCTTTTCTGTTTCCTTTCCCAGGTCAGCTGGGTCAGCAATCTGCCATTCTGTCGTTGGCCAGTAATTTCTTTGCATATAAATGCCTCCTTCTAAAAGAAGTATTTTGTTTAGTTAAGCCTGCTGTTTTTTTACAGGAAAATAAACTTCGGTAATATGATCTTCAGAAACCATAGCTTGATAGGGATCGGTTACGTATACTTCATAAGGTGATTTCACTAATTGATATCCTTCATTTTCTGCCCATTCCCTCAGCTTGGCATATACCGATGTCAATTCAGTATAGGGACCCTTCAATACAGACTTCGCACAAAGACATCCAGGTAAATCTCTAGTTCCCTTTATACATTCCGCTATCGGGATCGCAAACTCAGTATCATTACCCGCAGGATTGTATTCCTGGCTATGATAAATCGTCATGGGGGTGCCAAGTAAGGTGAGTTTTTCAGAAGCAATCTTTTCATATAGCCGGTTAAAATACTTGCCATATCCTGCAGCATAGTCGTCAATGCTCATCATCTGGCGTATATAAAGAAGATTTAATGGCTGAGTTTCAACAAGCTGAACTTCTAAATGATCAAGGTGTGCCATAATGGGGATCCCATTCTTTACATTTACAATATCGTTACTTATTTGATTTAGGGTATATTCAAATGCATTTAGTCTTTCCTGTATTTCTTTTTTCTTGCGAATGAGAGCAGAATAAAGTCCCTCTTCTGATTGATCCTCCTCCAGATCCAAAACAGCTTTGATCTCTTCAAGAGAAAAATGATAGGATTTCAGGCGATTAATGATCAGCATCTTTTTTAGCTGGCGAATGGAATAATATCTATAACCGTTCTCGGTGTTAATTTCATCAGGAGTAATTAAACTAATTTCATCATAATAACGAAGTGTTTTTGTAGATACTTTGCATATCTTTGAGAATTCGCCAATCGATAGCAAAAGACCACCTCCATTTTCCTGCTTTATTTAACTGAAGTTTTATAAAAAATCAATAATATTGTTCCATTCATTTATACACTTTCCCCTAAGGGTAAAGTCAACTATGTATGCAAATAAATGAATGACATACCTATTTACTTACCCTACAGGGGTATGGTAATATGTAATTGTAATAACCATTCGAAGGGAGACGAATACCTGAATGTTAAAACAAATAAATTTAAATGAATTTGAGCAGCAAATTACAAAAGTAAAAAAACCTATGGTTCTTAAGTTTACTGCAGAATGGTGCCCCGGATGCAGGCAGCTGGCTCCAATTGTTGAGAATGTAGAAAAACAATTAGGTGATAAAATAGCGTTCTTTGATGTCGATGTTGATAAGTCACTGGACTTAGCACAAAAATTTGGAGTTATGAGTGTTCCAACCCTTATTCTTTTTAAAAATGGAGTAGAAGTGGATCGAGTGACGGCGCCAGCAGGGAATGAGGAAGCAATTATCCAATTCCTGGGCCACTAAAGTAATAAGGCTGATTTAGTAAGCCAGTAATTATTTTTACTGGTTTTAAAAATATCTATCAGTATACCTAGAGGAGGTATGTTGATGGAGAAATGAGCACCTAGATTAAAATTAAAGGGTGGGAGATGGAATGAGTATGATGGTGAAAATTGCGATTAATGGGGGGATAGCATTTGGCTCAAGGTTAAATGCAAAGCAATTATCGGTCATAGCAAAATACATGAAGGAAGAAGACGAAATCGAATTAACAACCTTTCAGCAATTATATTTTGAAGCACTAGAAAGTGAGCTAGAAGTAATAAAAAAGGAATTTAATGCAGTGGGTTTATTCTGTTATCCAGTTGGAAACTTTGTAAAGAGCTTAAGAACATGTAATTTTTGCAAGGGCTCAGAAGAAGAGGGAATGCCTGTAGCTATTGAATTAAATAAACTATTGGCTGGAAGACCCGTTCCATTCCCTTTACGGCCAGCCTATACAGGATGTCCGATTGGCTGTGGTGAACCGTTGATCAATGATATAGGTGTAATGAAAGTAAAGGACAAATATGACTTGTATATTGGCGGAAAGTCAAAGGGAGCGGATGCTAGAGCAGGTATGTTAATTCTAGGAAAGCTTACACCAGAGAAACTATATGAAGCTGTTACCGCGATCATCGATATTTATTCGCAGCATGGTAAAAAAAGAGAACCATTTGCCAAATTCATTGATCGTTATGGTTTTGAGAATGTTTATAACCAAATTGTTAGTTGATAAGTAATCTAGTCTTATTTTTATGAAACTCAAAGGAAGGGGGAAAGAAAAATCCCCCTTCCTTTTACATTTAATGATTCTTGAAATATTAGGCAAAGCTATGAATAACCAACTTATTCATGTAGGTGAAAAGTCTATTAGGGAGGATCATATGAAAGCGACTGATGTTCTAGTTCGATGTTTAGAGAATGAAGGTGTGGAGTATATTTTTGGAGTAATGGGAAAAGAAACGCTGGATCTAGTGGATTCCCTTTCCAGATCAAAGAAAATTCAGTTTGTGAATACTAGGCATGAGCAAGGGGCTACCTTTATGGCAGATGTTTATGCAAGGCTGTCTCATAAAGCAGGTGTGTGTACGTCCACATTAGGGCCGGGTGCAACCAATTTATTAACCGGAATTGCCAGTGCTACTCTTGATTTTTCACCCGTGGTGGCGTTAATCGGTCAGGCAGGATTTGAAAGACAGCATAAGGAATCCCATCAATATTTGGATTTGGTTAAAATATTCGAGCCTGCAGCGAAGTGGAGCATTCAAATAAAGGATTCTCTAACGCTGGCTGAGGTAGTACATAAAGCCTTTCGAACAGCAAAAATGGAAAAGCCAGGCGCTGTTATTGTGGAATTGCCCGAAAATTTAGCGGCGCAAGAGATTTCTGATGATGCGATAACTATTATACCAGCACCCACCCTCATGTCCGTAGACGAGGAGGTTATCGCTGCAGTTGATCAAATCAATAATAGCCAAAGGCCGTTTATTATTGTAGGAAACGGGGTTTTTAGAGCAAAAGCAGTGACAGAGGTGAATGCATTCATTGATTGTCTTCAAGCGCCAGTTATCCATAGCATGAAAGCGAAAGGAATTCTCCCGAAAGACAACCCGTTCAATTACTTTACATTTGGCTTTAGCGAAAAGGATGAGGTGCTGCCGGGAATTGAGAAGGCTGATCTGCTCATCGTTATCGGCTATGATTTTGTAGAGCGCCTTCCTAAGGAATGGAATAAAAAGAAGGTGCCGGTTATCCATGTACATGCTATTTCAGCTGAACCGGATGAATATTATCCATTAAAAAGCGAGCTCGTTGGAGATGTAAAACGGGTTATGCAAGCGATGATTGATCTTAAGATTGTACCTAAGCCGTGGGAGCCATCTGGAGATTTACGAGAGAAAATAAAGCAGTCTTACCATATATATGGAAAGGGTATATCTTCTTTATCCATTACTTCTATCTTACAAGCCATTGAAAAGCGTACTTGTGAAAATACGATTGTTCTTTCGGATGTCGGCTCCCATAAAATTTCTATAGCCAAAACCTATCAGCCGAAAAAACCAAATAAAGTTATCATATCAAATGGACTAGCCTCAATGGGGATAGCCATTCCTGGTGCTATTGGGGCAAAGCTGGCATGCTCATCTGATCCGGTTATTTGTATAACTGGTGATGGGGGTGCCCTGATGAATTTTGCGGAAATTGAAACGGCAGTAAGGCTAGGGTTAGCTTTTGTAATCATTGTTCTTAACGACTCGAAGCTGAAATTGGAAGAACAAATGATGATGCAGAAATTGGGCAATGATTATGGAACTGCTTTTGGGAACCCTGATTTTGTCCAGCTTGCAGAAAGTTTTGGCATAAAAGGAGAGCGGCCAGCTTCTATTAATGAATTTGAGGAAATACTTGATAAAGCATTAACGAAAAATGAATTCACCTTGATTGAGATTAAATTAGTGAATGAGTAATGCTCATTGGCAGAATATCATGCGGATATTCTTGTATAGTACTGACATTGGTGTATTAGACAATCTACCTGAGACTGATGTCAATTTGGGAGGTTACGAAAATATAATCTTTTAATTATTTTTATGAGTTTAGTGCATAAAACAACCCAGATCCAGCTATAAAAAGCAGAGAAAATAAAAATCAACCCTATCATGGCAATGTTAAATGGACGGAAGAAGGCAGGCCCCAGCACTGGGAAGTTTATACCATATAATAAAAGGCAGATACCGATCACCAAGCCTGCCGCTCCGTTCAAAATATGACTTAATCTTCTTTGGAATAGATTAAAGGAAATTCCAATAAATAGCCCCAACAGACCTGTAGTAAATGGAAAAATAATCAGCTCCGAAGGCTGTAATATTACAAGCAATAAAGCTGTTAAAACGTAGGAAGCAAAACCGAGCGGGACTGAGAAAATTGTGCATAGCATGATGGGGGCAGTCGCCAAAGGGCTAATGAAGTAACCAACTCCTGGTAAGAACCCTCCTGCTGATTGAAAAATTGCACCGATGCTGCTCAAAATAGATATAAGAACAATCTTCTTTGCTTTTGGCCACTTCCCGAATTCTGTTTGTATTTGTTGAATATCCTTTTTTATTTTGTTCATTGAAACGCCTCCCTTGCTATTCACTATATGCAGGGAATGGCCGTTTATTTTATACGGCGGCATTGACTTATTCATTGACATATAAAGCCATAAGAGTATACTGAAAATTGAACAGATGTTCAAAACGTTTGTTTAAAATTGATAAAGGGGATGAGTCAATTCAAACAAACTAGAGGGAATGAAAAAAATAAAGAGGTTAAAGATCAAATCCTTTCTGCTGCTAAATTATTGTTTGCAGAAAAAGGATATGAAGGGACAACCGTTAGACAGATTTGTCAGGAAGCAGATGTTTCTTTAGCTTTAGTGTCCTATCATTTTGGAGGAAAAGAAAATGTTTTCTTTCATCTATTTGAACCGATCAGACAGCTATTTATGAATATGAAATATGATTTATCTGATCCTCTATGTGCACTTAGGAGCTTTTGTAAACAGTTTATTATTTTTAGAAATGAAGAACATGAATTAATTAGAATATTACAGCAAGAGTTAGTGATGAACAGTCCGAGATTAGAAATGCTGACAGATGTCTTTCTGCCATCTTGGGAACAGCTTCGAGTGATATTACAAGAATGTCAGGATAAAAAAGCAATTGGTTTTCCATCGGTCGATGCAGCGCTTAATTTTATAATGGGGACCTTAATGCAATCTCACAATAATGCCTTTTTGAACAGGACTCAATCGGAATTGTCTTCAGAAAAGATAGCAGATCTTGCTGTAAGCTTTATCATCAATGGACTTCAAGCAACTCAAGAGTAAGAGAAGAGGTTAGGAAAAATGAAAGCAGCAAAAATATATGGACCAAGAGATATTCGAGTAGAAGAAGCAGACATGCCTGTTCTTAAAAATGGAATGGTGAAGGTAAAAGTTGAGTATGCAGGTATTTGTGGAAGCGATATGCATGAGTATTTAGCAGGTGCTTATCCAATACGTACTCAGCCTGTTTTAGGCCATGAGTTTTCGGGTGTAGTTGTGGACGTTGGAGAAGGGGTAACAAATACAAAAGTAGGCGATCGTGTAGCTGTTGAACCTCTCCTTCCTTGTGGAAAATGTGATAATTGCCAAAGAGGTTTTGTCAATTTGTGCACAGCTCGGCAAGGGTATGGGTACACGGTTTCAGGCGGATTTGCTCAATTTGCAGTGGTGAAGCAGGAGAATATTTTCCATCTGCCAGAAACTATGAGTTTAGAGCTTGGTGCACTTGTTGAACCAACGGCTGTTGCCGTTCACGCCGTTCGTCAAAGCCAATTAATGCTAGGGGATTCTGCTGCAATATTTGGTGCTGGCCCAATCGGGTTATTATTATTACAAGCTGTAAAAGCAGCAGGAGCCAGTGAAATCTTTGTAGTAGAAGTATCAGATGAACGCCGTCAAAAAGCGCTAGAACTTGGAGCTACACATGTGATTAATCCAATCGAGACAGATGCAGCCGTGTTTATCCGTGAAAAAACAAATGGTGGAGTGAATGTAGCCTATGATGCTGCAGGTGTTCAGGCGACATTTACAAATGGAGTCGGCTCTGTACGTCCAGGCGGTGAATTCAAAGTTGTAAGTGTCTGGGAAAAGCCGGTTAATTTTGATCCTAATATGATTGTAAGATCAGAAGCGAAGATTAGTGGATCCTATGCATATGTTCGTTTATTCCCTGAAGTCATCCGTCTGCTCGCAAGTGGTGTAATTGATGGGAAGGCAGTTATAACAAGTGAGATTTCATTAGATGATATTGTAGATAAGGGATTTGAATTGTTAACAAAAGATCGCAGCCAATGTAAAATCTTGGTGAATATGAATCTATAATTATTTTAAAAAACCTGATTTTATCAGGTTTTTTTTTATTAAGAGGAAGAGATTTTCTAAGATCTCAGCTTTTTTAATAGCAGGAATGGGAAAATAGGCTTAGATACAATTTATTTACATAAATACCATAATTTATTTACGTATCATTTATAAAATTTACAAACTCTTTACAAACCATTAATAAAACATTTACTAAGCGAGCTTATTATAGATAACAGAAGGGAACAGAGTTGTTGCCAATCGATCATCTTGGAGGCTTAGATTATGAAGTTTAATAGAAAAACAACAATAGGCATATTGGTGTTGTTTTTAGCTGCTATTTTATCAGCATGTGGCGAAACTGCTGGTAATGACACAGGATCATCGAGCGGCAGTAAAGCAACAGTATCTATTTCGGGATCTACATCGGTAGGGCCTTTAGCAGAAAAATTAGCAGAAAAATTTAAAGACAAAAATGAGAAAATTAATATAGAAGTTAACCAGATTGGTTCATCTGCCGGCATTACAAATGCAACAAGCGGTGTATCAGAGATCGGTATGTCTTCACGTGATTTGAAAGAAGAAGAGAAGGCAAATGGGTTGAAGGAGACAATTATCGCTTACGATGGAATAGTAGTAGTCACTCATCCTAGCAATAAGGTGAAAGATCTAACGTTAGAGCAAGTGAAGCAAATATTTACAGGTGAAGTGACAAACTGGAGCCAACTAGGTGGAGAGGACATGGAAATTGTTGTTGTCTCTCGAGAGGATGGTTCAGGTTCACGTGATGCATTCCAAGAAATAGTTGGGTATAGCTCGGGTGAATTAATTAGAAATGCCATTATTGCAAGCGGCAATGGAAATATTAAAACCACTGTCGCTACAAACAAGCATGCAGTAGGGTTTATATCATTTGAATATATAGATGACTCTATTTCGACGTTACAAATAGATGGGGTAGAGGCTACAGCAGAAAATGTACTGCAGCAGAAATATAGCTTGTCACGGCCATTCTTATTTGTCCACAAGGAAGAAAACTTAACAGATGCAGGGCTACAATTCATTGATTATATTCTAAGTTCAGATGGACAAACCATTGTATCTGAAGCGGGAGCCATACCGGTAAAATAATAAACTAGTACTTATGGCTTCTCATAAAACATTATCGAAGATTAACTTGCTGAGGGATCAACAGCACGTAAAAGCGGCCGTGGAGGAATGCAACATGCCAAGCATATCTAATGAAAAGCAATTTATAACTATCGAAAAATCAAATAGAAGGAAATATATGCTGGAAAAGTTATCAGGAAGAGTATTTCTATTCTGTGCACTTCTTTCAGTGATCAGCTTATTGCTAATTGTCGGATTTGTATTTTATAAAGGCTCCCATCCATTTGTTGCAGAAGGGTATAGCTTTTTAGACTTTATCTTTGGGATGGATTGGGTACCGAGTGAAGATAAATTTGGAATTTTCCCAATGATCGTTGCTTCTTTATTCGCCACAATGGGTGCGTTAATTCTTGGCGTTCCGGTAGGATTATTTACAGCTATCTTCTTAGCTGAGATTGCACCAAAAAGGGTAGCTAAAATTATTTCTCCAGCAGTCCAGCTGCTGGCAGGTATTCCATCCGTATTGTATGGCGTTTTCGGACTTGCTATCATTGTCCCCTTTTTACAAAACAATCTAGGGCTAGTAAAAGGACAAAGTTTATTAGCGGTTATCCTTGTATTAGCCATTATGATGCTGCCGACGATTGTTACTGTAGCTGAAACGGCTATTCGCGCTGTTCCAAAAATGTATCGCGAGGGTTCCTTGGCATTAGGGGCATCTCCAATTGGAACCATTTTTAAAGTCGTTGTTCCGGCAGCAAAGTCAGGAATTATGGCAGCGATTGTACTAGGGTTGGGGAGAGCGATTGGAGAAACGATGGCTGTTATTTTGGTAGCAGGAAATAGTCTTATTCTGCCAACGAGCTTAACTGACAGTGTTCGGCCGTTGACAACGAATATTGCGCTGGAAATGGGCTATGCATTCGGAACCCATCAAGAAATGCTATTTGCAACAGGAATTGTTTTATTCTCCTTTATTTTATTGTTGAATTTTGTCTTAGCAAAAATCGGTTCGAAGGGTGGGAAATAAGTTGAGAAAGTTTAAGGATCATCTGTTGCGTGGATGTTTATGGGCTTCAGCTTTCTTAACTGTTGCCGTACTCATTATTATTGTAGGATATATCTTTTACAAAGGATTTCGATTAATTGACTTCAACTTTATTTTTGGTGATTACTCACCAGTAGGGCATGGCGGCATATGGCCGATGATTGTAACGACCCTTTATACAATCTTCATTTCTTTAATAATCGCTACACCAATCGGGATTTTAGCAGCTGTGTATTTACAGGAATACGCAAAGCAAGGCCGATTGGTCAGACTAATCCGTTATGCAACGGAAAGCTTAACAGGAATTCCTTCGATTATTTATGGACTATTCGGTGCAGTATTTTTTGTGACTACGCTCAAATTTGGGATGTCAATCATCGCTGCTTCGTTAACATTGACGATCATCGTATTGCCAGTCATTATCCGAACAACAGAGGAAGCGTTAAAAACAGTTCCGCAATCGTATCGAGAAGGATCGCTTGCTTTGGGAACAACGAAGCTTCAAACGCTATATAAAGTCATTTTGCCAAGTGCAATGCCGGGTATACTATCTGGGATTATTCTTTCAATCGGGCGAATTGTTGGTGAATCTGCAGCGATCTTTTTAACAGCAGGAACGGTTGCTGCCATGCCAGACGGTATTTTCTCATCAGCAAGAACGTTAACGGTTCATTCCTTTTTAGTTACACAGGAGTCAGGTGACATCGAACTTGCAGCTGCTGTTGGAATCGTATTAATTGTAATTATTTTGATTCTGAACTTCTTGGCAACGTTTATATCAAAAAGATTAAACAAAGCTGACTATTAAGAGGGGTGTAATGAATGGGGACAACAGTGATTGAGCGTAAAGATGGAGTAAGAAAATCACAGATGAAGCAACAATCAGGTGGGACTAAAATTAATGTAAAAGACTTAGATTTATTCTATGGCGATAAACAGGCACTTTATAAAGTAGCACTAGATATTCATGAAAAAGAAGTAACGGCCTTAATTGGCCCTTCTGGATGCGGGAAGTCTACCTTTTTACGTTCGTTAAACCGTATGAATGATCTCATCGATGGTGTGAAAATTACAGGGGATATAATGATTGATAATGAAAATATATACGAAACGAATGATGTTATTAAGCTGCGGACAAAAGTAGGGATGGTATTTCAGAAGCCCAATCTTTTTCCAATGAGCATTTATGATAATGTCGCATACGGCCCGCGAATGCAAGGGATAAAAAGCAAAAAAGAATTAAATGAAATTGTTGAAGAGAGCCTGCGTGGTGCAGCAATTTGGGACGAAGTGAAAGATCGTCTGAAGACATCTGCACTTGGACTATCAGGCGGGCAGCAGCAGCGTGTTTGTATTGCACGTGCGATTGCGATGAAGCCAGAAATTATTTTAATGGACGAACCGACTTCTGCATTAGATCCAATATCAACATTAAAAGTAGAAGAGTTAATTGCCAACATGAAAAAGGATTATACAATCGTAATTGTTACTCATAATATGCAGCAGGCAGCACGAGTCTCCGACAAAACAGCTTTTTTCTTAAATGGAGAAATTATTGAATATGACGAAACAAATAATATCTTTTCCATGCCGAAGGATCAAAGAACGGAAGATTATGTAACTGGCCGATTCGGTTAAACGTAGGAGTGAGAATAAATGGTTGTTCGTGAAAACTATGAGAATAAACTGCAGGAATTAAAAGATAAAATAATAGAAATGAATAGGCTCACGGTTTCTTCGTTTGAAAAGGCTTTTACTGCTTTCAAAACGCAAGATATTGAATTGGCATTAAAAGTAATCGAAGAAGATACGGCCATTGATAATTTGGAAGCGGAAATTAATCAATTTGTTGTGTGGCTCATGGTAAAAGAGCAGCCAGTTGCTAGAGATTTACGAGGAATTATTGGCGCTTTAAAAATCTCCTCAGATATTGAGCGAATTGCGGATTTTGCAGTAAATATTGCAAAGTCTACAATTAAAATTGGAAACCCTCAATCTCTATTAAGCATGACAAATATTGAACAAATGAAGGAACTATCGATTATGATGCTGCAAAAGGCGGTGCAGGCATTTTTAGATGAAAACATGGTGCTTGCAAAAGAAGTAGCCGGTTTGGATGATCAAGTAGATGAGTACTATGGTGAGACATATAAGCGGATCACTAGCTACTTGAGCGAGCATCCAGAGGAAACAAATCAGTTAGTTCAATTATTATTTATTAATCGTTATCTTGAACGAACAGCTGATCATATCACGAATATTGCAGAGAGTGCAGCCTATTTGATAAAAGGGCGTATATACGATTTAAACCCTTAGACCGATTTCATATTTAAGTAAAGGAATGCCTTTTCAGGGGCATTCCTTTACTATTATCGTATAAAATCCCTAATCCATGGTATTAATTTAGCTTTTTCTGAAGCTGTTCAGATTTAAATAATGCTTCAATATCTTCATAGATATCTTCCGGTTTATTTCCGCTCCCAAGAATATAACCCGCGAAATCCATTCCAATAAAGTCAAAGATGTATTTAAATTGCTGAATCATCGGCAGTCCTTTAATAGTTGGATCGTCTCCTCCAACCGCAATGACAAATGCTTTTTTTGCAGCCATTTTCCTTTTGAAATCAGGATAGTTAGGGTCTCTTAATGTTTGAGACCATCGATCAATGAAGTTTTTCATTATTCCTGACATGCTATACCAATAAATGGGGGTAGAGAATATTAAAATCTCGTGAGGAAGAATACGATCGATAATGGAATTATAATCATCATTTCTGTCCTGAAAGCCTTCTGGTGCATGTCGCATGTCAATAATCGGGTGGATTTGGTTATCCTTCAAGTAAATTATTTCCGCATTTATTCCTTGAATGGCGTGGTTTGTCAGTATCTTGGTATTGCCATTAGGTCGGGTTCCTCCGTCTAAAATCGCAATTGTCATTGTAAATTTCTCCTTTTATCCAAATGAATTTGTATACTAATTGTTCCTTGATTAGCACTATCTTATAATGAATGTATAAATCGATAAAGATGATTATTTTGATTAATTAAATCGAAAAAAGTGATTATAAAAGGCGGTTCACATGGAAATTAAACAATTAATTACTTTTAGTCATGCCGCAGAAAATTTGAATTTTACGCAGACGGCTAAACTTTTGAATTTTGCCCAATCAAGTGTAACAGCACAAATAAAAGCCCTTGAAGATGAAATTGGCAAACCTTTATTTGAACGTCTAGGAAAGCGATTAATATTAACAGAGGCTGGACACATGTTTAAGCAATATGCTGAAAAGATGATTCGGTTAAGTGAAGAAGCCATACTGGCTGCAAATGGAGAGGAGGAACCAACAGGTACTTTAACAATAGGGGCTCAGGAAAGCCAGTGCACCTATCGATTGCCACCGATTCTTAAAGAATTCAAGGATGCATTTCCAAAAGTTAAGCTCATTTTTAAACCGGCACATTCAGATGAGATGGCGAGAAAACAGCTTATGGAAGGGGCATTAGATATTGCTTTTATTATGGATAAGGTTAGACCAGAGGGTTCTTTGAGAGTAGAGGAACTTATCAAAGAGGAATTGAAGCTGGTTGTCGCACCCGACCATTATAATTCCATTCTCTCACTTGAAGATCTTAAGTATGAAACGCTGTTACTGACAGAAACGGGATGTTCTTATCGAATAATGCTTGAAGACTCGCTTAAGTCTGCGGGTGTATATCCATTAGATAAAATAGAATTTGTCAGTATTGAAGCAATCAAGCAATGTGTCATAGCGGGACTAGGTGTTGCACTATTACCAGAGATGGTTGTAAAAAAAGATATTAAAGAGGGAAGAATGAAGGAATTTGCGTGGACCACTTCCGATTCCCCGCTTTTTACACAAATTGCTTGGCATAAAGATAAATTAATGACACCTCCATTGGAAGCATTTATTCGTTTAACTCGCAAGATATATCTTTCTGAATCTGAATTGTAAAAGGATATAAAGAGGATGGCCTCTCTCTAATTGTTTGGGAATCCGAAACCATATAACTATTTACTGTAATAAGGGCTGAATTATCCTATAATTGGAAAAGGGGGTCTCATACAATAGGTGTTGAAGAATTTACTAATCTCTATAAATTAAGGGGGAAAGCAATTGTTTCAGCCGGCAAAGGTTCTAGTGATTGAGGACGAGAAAGATATTGCCCACGTAATAAGAGATTATCTTACTGTAAATAAATTTGATGTGATGATTGCAGCAACGGGGAAAGAAGCGAGAGATATAGCGGAAACAACGGATCTGAATTTTATTATCCTCGATCTAACACTTCCAGATTACGATGGTATTGAACTTTGCCGTCAAATTCGTGAGAAGAGCCATATTCCTATCCTGATCTTAAGTGCAAGAGGGAGTGATACGGATAAAGTACTTGGGCTAGGATTTGGCGCAGACGATTATATGACAAAACCATTTTCTTTAAGCGAACTAGTGGCAAGAATAAATGCGCACTTACGCATGCATGAGCGTTTGTTAAATACTCAAAAGGATAACGAGATTCTTTGTTTCGGGAAATTAAAAATAAACAAAAAGGCGTACAAAGTTACATTGGACAATAAAGTCATTTCCTTATCAGCAAAAGAATTTGATTTGCTTTATTTTTTATCAAAACATAGCAATCAGGTCTTCTCTAAAAGACAGTTATTGGATGAAATATGGGGATACGCCGAGTACGGAGACGAAAATACCATTACTGTTTATATCAGAAGATTACGAGAAAAGATAGAGGCCATTCCATCTAATCCGGTTTATATTCAAACAGTATGGGGGATCGGATATAAATTTAGTACAAATAATGAATAATTAGGAGAGATATATGTATTTGAATGAATGGATGAGAAAATGGCTTGTTGCCATGCTGGTCTGTCTATTGCTGCTTGCTGGATGTGTTACATACATGCTTGTAAATAATGGATTCAAAGATAGGGAAAGTGATGAAACTTCCTTAGTCATTAATCAGGTTCGTGTAAAAGTAAACGACTTATTATTATATATAGAGCAGAATTATCGTAATCTTGAACACGACTCGAATGTATATGATACCTTGCAAAAAATGAGCGTTCATCAAAAGGTCGACCTACTCTTCTCAAAGCTGGACGGAAGAGTCATCTTTAACTCTTCGAAGGACGATTCTGTTCTATACCTCGATTTGAAACATGATCTTCATTATGATTTATATGCCTCTAAAGTTGAAGGGAATATGTTTAAAATAGCGTTTCCGGTTGTGGACGAAGAAACACAAACCCAGGTTGGAAATGCTATTTTTACAATAGATAAAAATAGTGTCCAAGATATATCACAGCCCTCTAATAACTACTTAATTTTGGTTTTCATAAGTTTGTTATCTATTTTTCTATTAGGTCTTCTATGTATGATTATTTATAAATGCAAAGTGGACATCATTCGGCCAATAAAAAAGCTTAAAAAGAGTACAGAAGATATTTTAAAAGGGAGCTATGAGCAATCAGCAGAATATGCGAAAAATGATGAAATAGGAGAACTATATGCTGTATTTGAACAAATGAGAATTGAAATTATGGAACTTAGTATCCAACGGGATGAGCAAGAGAAGGGCCAAAAAAAATTAATTTCGAGCATTTCACATGACATAAAAACGCCTCTTACCACCTTGAAAGCATACTTGGATGCCATTTATGAAGGGATTTGCCCTAATATGGAATCGATTATGGAGTACGTTAAAATTATGCAATCTAATACAGAAAAAATGTCTAGACTGATAGATGATTTATTCATTCATTCATTAAAAGAGCTAGGGCACATCCCTGTACATCCAAAAGAACAGTATAGTAGAAAAGTTCTTTCGAGCATCATTTATCCTATTGGTCATTATGTTCGAACGATAGGGATAAGCTTTATGGAACCTGCAGAAATTCCTAATGTACTAATCAAGGTAGATGAACATCGATTAGAGCAGGTGATCTCAAATCTGGTTACCAATTCTTTAAAGCATACATCCCCTGGGGGTTCAATTAGTATTTTGGCTGATATTGACGGCCAAATGCTGAAGATTCAAATTTCAGATACCGGAGAGGGAATTCTCCCTCAGGATATGCCATTTATTTTTGAACGATATTTTAGAGGAAATAGAAATGCAGATCAATCTATCATTAAAAATGAAGGATCAGGCTTAGGATTATCAATTTGTAAGCATATTATGGAAGCTCATGATGGTTCTATCCAATTTAAGAGCAAGAAAAAAGAAGGAACTGTTTTTACTCTTTTGCTCCCAATAAGTTAAAGATTTCAATGTAATACTTTATTAATATCTTGATAAGCATCATGTAAGAACTGCCCTTTACACTATAAAAAAACAGTTTTATGGGAGGGCTTTTATTGAAAAAGGCGGCTATTATTCAAGCGAAAAATCTATGTAAGACATATTCATCTGGAAGTGAGCAATTCCATGCTATCAAAAATTTAGACATTGAGATCTATGAGGGAGATTTTACAGTTATAATGGGCAACTCTGGGTCAGGCAAATCAACCCTTCTTTATCTCTTAAGCGGACTAGATACAGTAACTGCTGGAGAAGTTTATTTTCGTGGAGAAAGAATTGATCGTTTCAGTGACAGGGATATAGCAAACTTTCGATCAAAAAAAATAGGTTATGTTTATCAAAGTATCAATCTAGTTCCAGACTTAACATTGTTTGAAAATATAGCCCTTCCCGGATATATTGCTAAAGTACCTAAAAGCAGTGTGCATAATAAGGTGACGAAACTTATCCGAGCTATGGGGATTGAAGATCAACGGAATCGCCTCCCGTCTCAAACATCTGGGGGTCAACAGCAACGAGCTGCGATAGCAAGAGCGTTAGTGAATGCCCCAGATGTTGTATTTGCTGATGAACCGACTGGAAGTCTAAATTATGAACATGGAATAGCTATATTAGATATATTAACTAATTTAAATAGACAAGGTCAGTCTGTTGTCATGATTACTCATGATATAAAAGCTGCTTGCCGTGCAGATCGTCTTATTCTTGTAAAGGATGGAAAAATTGAGGGGATTTTAAATTTCGATAAGTATGAAGAAAATGATATTCCAGACAGAGAAGAAATCATCTTTTCTTATATTACAAGGAAGGAGTGATTTAGATGAAAACAATAGTCACTCTTTGTATAGGGAATATAAGAAAAAGGAAAATTCAAAATGGATTAATTGTCATACTTATTATGCTTTCTACTTTGCTGCTAGCCACTTCCATCACGCTTATTCAAAATACAGAAAATCTATTCGAGAAAAAACATGAAGAAACGAATGGAGCCCATCAAATTTTAACAATGGGAGAAGAGCTTCACGATCCAAAAGTAGTGAACAAATGGTGGGATAGTCAAAAGGGAGTAACTGCATCGGAGCTCATGCCTTTCAAGAATTTATCGGGAATAAAGATTAATGGGAAGGAAATTCCGAATCTATATTTATTCATGATGAATACACCAGAGACTCCAGTTTCCGTCGATCAATTGATTGTTATAGAAGGAAAAAAACAAAAGCATCCCCAAAAAGGTACAATATGGATACCAACCTCTATGGCTTCTTCCTATGAAATATCTCTAGGAGAAGATATTGAATTTCATACAGGTGAAAATACTTTTAAACTAAGTGTATCTGCCATTGTAGTAGACATGCCGTTTGGCGGTCCGTTTACAACGAATGCGCGGGTGTGGATGAATGAGCAGGATTACGAAGAACAGCTGCAAGCCATGACAGGTAAGGAAAAACACATGATGGCTTTAAGGTTTGATGAATATAGTCAAAGTGCAGCATATTGGGAGAACTTCGAGCGATACTTAAATAAGCCGTATCTTGAGTCAAAAATGGAGTACGAATCAATCGCTTCTTTTTATTTAATCATCAATAAAGTAATTGGCTTTGTCATGGTGTTCCTGGGAACCATCATGATGTCTGTCTCTTTATTTATCATTGGATTTAGTATCTCTGATGCTATATTGTCAAATTATAAAACAATTGGAGTAATCAAGTCGATAGGCGTTACTTCTCGAGGAATAATAGGGGTATACGTAATGCAGTATGGGTTTCTCTCGATTGTTTCTATTATTCCTGGCCTATTGCTAAGCAGCATTTTGTCACGTGTAATTATTGAAAGTTCTTTGTCCTTTTTGCAATCTGGGGATAGCTTAGGTAACGTGCAAGGTCTCGCAAATTATTTGTTAATTGGCGGTACGATTTTGATAATCGTAGTAATCACTACATTTTTCTATTCGAGAAAAACTCGGAGTGTAGATCCTGTGCAAGCAATAAGATATGGGATGTCAGAGGCTGAGAGCAGTAAAATAACCCGGCGTCTAAATCACTCAAATCGAATATTACATTCTATAGGCTTGCCTTTTCAAGTAGAAATTGGGATCAAAAATCTTTCAAAGAATATGAGAAGTTCCGCTCTAATGATTCTACTTACAACTTTTACTTCTGCTGTATTAGTATTTGGCTTTGTTCTGCTGAATAGTATTATCTCGATTAAAGAAACTGCACCATCATGGGGATATGATTCATCAAATATTGCTGTAACTGTATTTAATGAATCTGCTTTTTCCAAGAATAACTTTGAAGAGTATTTACTTTCTGATAAAAGAATTAAAAATTTTGGCTGGGTCGGGGAACTAACAGGTGTTTTCCCAAGCGATTCATCTCCGCCATTGAACATTAATATTAGTGTAGTTGAGGGAAGCTATGATGACTTTGGATTTGAGAATATACATGGACGAAACCCGCACAATAAAAACGAAATTGCGATAGGGGTAAATGTCGCAAGAGCTTTAAAAAAAGATGTAGGCGACATCCTGGATGTTTATTTAGGAGGAGAGAAACAGCGTCTTATTGTTACAGGGATCTATCAATCAATAGCAAATAAGTCTTATTCTGCAAGGATTACATCAGAGGTCGCAAAAACTAATACGACAGATATCGTTTTCATAAATTTAAACGATGTCACACAGTCCAATCAGGTTGCAGATGAATTAAACGAGACTTTTAATGAATCAATTTCAGTCTCAACACAACAGATGTTACTCGATTCTGTATTTAAAGAAGCGGTTGCTCTATTAATTATGCCCTTGAGTCTCATGGGAATATTGTTTATAACCGTCACATTCATCATGATTTTCAGTATCTCCCGCATTAACGTTAGAAAAGAAAGCAGCACATATGGAATTTATAAATCAATTGGAATGACCTCTAACAAAATTAGATGGTCCATTACATCTGGAATCTTCATTCTTTCTGCAGTTGGTGCATTATTCGGAGTGGTTGTAGGTGTAAAGCTGCTTCCCTTAGTTTTGCAGAATATATTATCGCAGTACGGATTAATTGAACTCCCCCTTATTATAAACTGGGGCATGGCCTTAGGAATATCATGTTTAAGTATCATTGCTGCCTGTCTTAGCTGTTGGTTGTCGACAAGCGTTATTTCTAAAACATCCCCTCGAATACTAATTGTTGAATAATAAAAACAATCATCAAAATATAGTCCTTTAACAATAAATTTTTTTAAAGGGCATTGAAAGGAAGAAACGATAAATGGATATTAGAGAACCTACTAAGTTGGAACTTAATGAAATTATTACACTTTCACCACAAGCCATACTTGATGGTACTTTGGGTGAAATAAAACCGACCAATGAGAAAGTTAAACAGCTTATAGAGCCGCTTCTGGAAAAGGGCAGCACTTATATAATCGCAACAGAAAACAATACATTAATGGGATGGATCCTTATAGGAACAAGCAAGGACCAATTTACTGATAAAAAGTATGGGTTTATTTATGAATTATATGTTTTAGAAGAATTTAGAGGGAACGGGATTTCTGCAAAGTTAATGAATAAAGGAATTGACCAATTAAAAAAAGAAGGGCATTCAGAAGTCCGGCTAAGTGCATTTGCAGGCAATCATGCCATTAAGCTGTATGAGAAATTAGGATTTAGCATAAGAACAGTCTCTATGAGTTTGCTGTTATAAGTTGATTCAAAATGAATGAACCTATGTATTTACAATAAAGGGGGAAAGGGTTTGTGAAGAAGGTGTTGTGTTTCTTACTGGGATTGATTGTCATATTATTTAGTACACCCTTAGCTCACCTATCAATCAATTTAGTTTACTCTAGTAAAAACTTAACTAGTGAGTATATTCCGTTGTTAAATGGATTCATACACTCATATATCATAATCGGTATATTAATATTTAGTATTGGGTTAATAAGCATGCTGAGGGATAAAAATTTAAAGGATTAATAGAATGAGTGTAAACTAACAAGGTATTACTAGAGAAATAATTGAAGTACCTAATGTAAATCCTTAAAAAAAGCAATAAACTTGACAAAAATTTTTATTCATGCTATAATTTACAGTTAATATTATTGATAGTATAATGAGATTCTCCTGGCCAGGGGAATCTCTTTTTATTTTTACGGACATTATATAATCGAATGTTGTGGGTAACTTTGTGACGAGTTGGTCTATGCCCAGCTCCAGCGCCTACCCCTTGAGGTCGCAAGATTAAGCTTCTCAAAAGATAAAGGATTCCCTCCTGGGAGGCTTGTCTTACAGGGGTGATTAAGGCGTTTCCACATTTGTGAAGGGGGACGATTGTGTGCAAAAAAATGAATCAGTTACATCATTAGTTTCAGCATTTTGTCGAGCGTATCATAGCCAATATGATACACCCAAGATTTTTGAAGATTATATAGCTAAGGAACTAATAACTGAAAATGAATTTTTAGATATTAAAAAGAACATGATCCAAGGGATTCAATTTTTCAATAAAGAGATTGCTGAACGGTTTAAAAATAATCCGGATGAAATATTAAAATGGATTACACAAGTACAGCTTTCACCTACACCATTGGCACGGGCAGCTTTTTGTGAGTCCGTATTATTAAATGAAATAGAGCTGGGAGTTAAACAATACGTCATATTAGGTGCCGGAATGGATACATTTCCTTTCCGCTATCCAGAGTTAAAAAACAGCTTAAATGTTTATGAGATTGATCATCCAATTACACAAGATTCTAAGGAGAATAGAATAGCAGATGCGCATATGGAAATACCAAATAATTTGCATTTTGTTCCTATGGACTTTACTAAGGAATTCACTAAAGATGCATTGGTCAAAGAGGGATTCAAGGGGGAAAAGACAGTAGTTAGTCTTTTAGGTGTCACGTACTATTTGGCTAAAAAGGAAATCAAAGATTTAATTGAGAATTTTTTTGATCAACTTCCTTCTGGCAGTTCCATTATATTTGACTATGCAGATGAGAATTTATTTCACGAGTCTGGGCTGTCCAATCGAGTGAAAAATACAGTAGCCATGGCAGCAGTTGGAGGGGAACCGATGAAATCCTGTTTCTCCTACGCTGAAATGGAAAGTTTATTAGAGAGTGTAGGTTTACTCATTTATGAACACCTTACTCCGATTGAGATTGATGCTCGTTATTTTCGCAACCGAGAAGATTATCTATCCGCCTTTGAAACGATTCATTATATACATGCTGTAAAGAAATAATCGAATAATCGAAAAAAACCCAACTTTTTAATCAAAGTTGGGTTTTTTCATAAACTCGTTTCTTATAATTGCAGTTGGCAAAACATTTTAATTTGTCGCTAATTTCATCACGCACAAGCTGGAAGAAAGTCCATTCTTCTTCTATTCCTTCTGCTTTTGCTGGGTCATCAAATCCCCAATGCTCTCTCTTTCGTCCTTTTGCGGTCTCCATTAATGCTTAATGAATAATTAACAACCATATATATAGGCCAACTAATGTTATTAGCAGGGTTGGAATGGTTAACACAATCCCTGTTTTAAAATAGGTCCCCCAAGAGATTTTGACTCCTTTTTGCGAAAGGACGTGGAGCCATAGTAAAGTTGCGAGGGAACCAATTGGTGTAATTTTTGGACCTAAATCTGATCCGATTACATTCGCATAAATAAGTGATTCTCTTATAATCCCAGTGGTTTGAGTATCCGCAATGGCAAGTGCATCAATCATAACAGTTGGCAAATTGTTCATGATCGATGAAAGAAGGGCAGCGATAAATCCCATTCCTACTGTTGCCGCAAATAAACCTTGATCAGCAGTGACTTGAATCAGATCGGCTAACACATTAGTAAGTCCTTCATTTCTTAATCCATAAACAACTACGTACATGCCAATTGAGAAAAATACAATAGCCCAAGGAGCACCTTTAATAACTGTACGTGTATTTACAGCATAGCTTCTTCTAGCCATGAAAAGGAAAAAAACCGCCACGATGCTAGCGATAATTGATACGGGGATCCCTGTAAATTCACTAGCAAAATATCCAAGAAGAAGTATGCCTAACACAATCCAGGACAATCGAAACATTTTGTCGTCCCGGATGGCTTGGGCGGGCTGCATCAATTTAGACATATCATAATGTTTCGGAATGCTTTTTCGGAAAAATAGATAAAGAACAAGGATGCTAGCTGCCAATGAAAAGAAGTTTGGAATGATCATTCGTGAAGCAAACTCAGCAAACCCAATTCCAAAAAAGTCTGCTGAAACGATATTCACTAAGTTACTAACGACTAGCGGAAGCGAAGTAGTATCTGCTATGAATCCACTAGCAATAATAAATGGAAATACCATTTTTTCATTAAGGTTAAGGTTTCGAACCATGGCTAATACAATGGGTGTCAAAATAAGCGCGGCACCATCATTCGCGAACAATGCAGCTACTATTGCGCCAAGTAAGGAAACATAGATAAACATGAGAATCCCTTTTCCTCTTGCTGCTCTGGCCATATGTAGTGCTGCCCACTCGAAAAACCCAATTTCATCAAGGATCAAGGAAATAATGATAATGGCTATAAACGTTAAGGTTGCGTTCCATACGATTGATGTTACATCGATGACATCATGAAAGCCGACAACACCAGCGATAAGGGCTAAGATGGCACCGCCACAGGCAGACCAGCCGATGCCTAATCCTTTTGGCTGCCAAATGACTAAAGTCAACGTAGCTAAAAAGATAATAATGGCTAAAATAAATGAAATCATATGTTAATCCCCCATGCTGTTAGTCACAAGAAATACGTTCCCCTCGTGCCTCTAATTCTTCTAATTTAGATAGTTGGTTCGGTAAATCGCTGATTACATTACATACAAAAGAATGATAAGGGTGTGATGGATTTAAAGAGTAGAATACCCATTGGCCTTTTCTCGTTTCCTTTACTAGACCGCTGTCTTTTAATTTTCTTAAATGCTGACTAACAGCCGGTTGGGTCATTTGAAAAAGTGCTACAAATTCACAAACACAGCACTCGTGATTAGAAAGTATTTTTATCATGGTTAAACGAGTTTTATCTCCTAAGAGCTTAAGAATACTAGCTGCTGTTTCTATATCTAACTCATGTTTCATTTGTATGGTAAACCTCCAATCAATCCTACTATTATTATAAATTGGTAAGCTGATATTATTATATAAGCATATCCTTATGTAAACAACTGCTAATGTATTATCCAGTCATGTTTGTCCAAATTTATCCTTTCTATAAAGATAAAACTGATTCCTTCCTAAATTCATTTAAGGATACATAAATTAGAATACGAATATATGTAACTTCCTTATTCTATCTGAATGTATTGTTATATAGACATAATATTTTTCTTTTGAGGAGTACTCAGTTGAAGAAAAAACCGTCCAGACGGTATAATAAAAGAAATCATTCCAGTATAAGTAAGGAGAAGAGCTAAATGGATTCAAAAGCCAATGCGAAACGCGAATTAATTTTGAATGCTGCAACGCAAATTGCCCTTGATAGTGGTTTTCATTCTTTGACATTGGATGCAGTGGCAAAACGAGCAGGAATAAGCAAGGGTGGACTGTTATATCACTATCCAAATAAAGATTTATTAATTAAGGGAATCGCTATCCACATCTTCGATGAGTTTTATCTGAATTTTGAAGACTTCTCTAAAAAGGATCCTGTTGAGAAAGGAAAATGGTCTCGCGCCTTAATTGAAGCATCAAAATTTGACTTGGAGCATAATGCAGAGCTGAATGTGGGTATTTCGGCTGCTGCTTTATTAAATTCAGCTGCTGTTCATAATATATCTGAAAGTTATCAATCTATCTTATCTAAGCTAGAAGATGATGGGATCGATCCTGTAACTGCCACGATCATTCGCTTAGCTTTAGATGGTCTATATTATTCACAATTGTTAAATGTAGCTCCAGTGGATAAGGATATGCAGAAGGCAGTATTCCAGAAATTAGTAAAGATGACAAACAAGGAGGAATAAGGATGAATGCTTTTGTCCTTTTATTAATAGCCATTGTAAGTGAAGTATTTGGAAGCTCCATGCTTAAAGTCTCAAATGGGTTTAAGAAAATCCTCCCTTCTATAGGAATTGTAGTGGGATATGGTATTGCCTTCTACGCTTTATCTTTAGCGTTAAAAACTTTGTCCCTTGGAGTGGCCTATGCAATATGGGCAGGATTAGGAACAGCTCTTACTGCGATAGTTGGATTTACGATCTACAAAGAAAAGTTTAGCAGCAAAAAGCTAATAGGATTAGTTTTAATCATCGGTGGAGTCATTCTATTGAATTTTGGTGGAGCACATTAAATGTGGAGGGACATAAAAATGAAGGGATATGCTTTTTTATCTATTTCTATAATCGGAGAAATATTCGCAACGTCCATGCTTAAAATGTCAGAGGGGTTTACAGTTATATTCCCTTCATTGGGAGTGATTATAGGGTATGCACTATCGTTTTATTGTTTATCGCTGTGCCTCAAGACGATCCCATTAAGCTTGGCCTATGCGATTTGGTCAGGTGTCGGCACCGCCTTAACTGCTTTAATTGGGGTATTCGTATGGGATGAACTTTTTAACATGCTTAAATTATCAGGCATCATTCTTATTATTGGCGGAGTGATCTTTTTGAATTTATCAGATAAGCCAGAAACGGCAAAAGAGCTGTCAAACTGATGGTTCTTTTAATATATATAAAATAAGTAAAAAGATGTAAATTAGTTAGGGGTAGAAGGAAATAAGGATTTTCATTGGCTGGAAAGTATGCTATCTTTCTTCTTGGTGATTAAAATGATGATTAAAGATTTTTTTACGAATCTAGCTATTCTCGTTTCAGTTTTGTTCTTCTATTCTCAAGTCTCAAATAAGTATCCGCTGCATGCAAAGTCTACACTTAAAATAAAGATTTTAATAGGTGTGTTAGGCGGCTTGTTAAGTAATATTCTTATGCAATACAGTATCCCGGTTGATAATACAATGGTGGATCTCAGGCATATTCCAACTATTCTATTAGCCTACTATGGTGGAGGGATACCTGCATTTATTTCCATGATTATGACACTTGCAGGAAGGTTTCTAATTTCAGCGAGTTTATCTTCTTATCTAGCAATTGTTATTAGTGTATCAGGTACTTTGTTTGCCATCTTTTTTTCTAAACAAAATTATTCTAAGAAAATAAAAATCTTGGGGATCGTCACTTTTAATAATTTGGTGTTTTCCATTGTATTTAGTTATCTCGTAAGCAGCTTCATCATCGTATTAAAGGTGTTGCCTATCTATTGGATTGTTTCTTATTTATCGGCCTATTTATCATTTTATGTTTTAGCCTATATAAGAAAAAGCCAAAAACTATTTAATAAATACCAAACAGAATCTACAACTGATGGACTAACAGGATTAAACAATGTGAGGAAATTTGAAGAAGTATTTGATCATTTAATCAAAGATTTACAAACAAATGAACAGAAATTAGCTCTACTATTTATCGATATAGACTTTTTTAAAAAGGTAAATGATACGTACGGGCATTCAGAGGGCGATGTGGTTCTTAAGGAATTAGGATTAAGACTTCAGCAAAGTACTAGAGCCTTTGATATAGTAAGCCGAAATGGCGGAGAAGAATTTACAGTTCTCCTTTTAAATTGCCCCTTAAATCGAGCTAATGAATTAGCGGAACGTATTAGAAAAAATGTCGAGGATAATCCTTTTACATTAAATTCAGGAGAAGAAATCAACCTTACTATTTCAGTTGGAGTAGCATGCTATCAAGAAACGACTATAGACCCAACTCAGCTAATAGAGGATGCAGATAAAGCTTTATATCAAGCAAAACAATCTGGAAGAAATAGAGTCTGTATTTACGGGCAATAGGTATTTACTTGATAAAAAGAACAGCCTTAACAAAAGAGCTGTCTGCTTTACAGTTATGCAAGAATGCATTGCGAAATTATGCTAGAAAAGTAAAAGTATGGTGAATGTGATATTTCTTAATTCCACTTGACATTTTAAAATAACTGTATTAGAGTTATTTCCAATAATAATACATTCTGTTATTAGCTATGAAAAGGACATGAACTATTTTTGGATTTCTTTCTAGAGAACAGGGTCATTGGCTGGAAGCCCTGAAGAAAAGGAAATGGTTTACCGCCTTGGAGCAATTATGGGGAACTGGTTTGNAACCAAATTAACTATAATCGGTAAATCCGTTATCTTTTTGAGCATAAAGCACATTTTATTATGTGCCTTATGGAATTAGGGTGGCACCACGACCGCACNTCGTCCCTTTTATAGGGATGGGTGCGTTTTTTTTATTAAATCAATAGTTATCGCGTAGAAAAGGACATGAATTATTTTTAAATTTCTTACCAGAGAACAGGGTCATTGGCTGGAAGCCCTGAAGAGAAGGAAATAGTTTACCGCCTTGGAGCAATTATAGGGAACTGGTTTGANAACCAAATTAACTATAATCGGTAAATCCGTTATCTTTTTGAGCATAAAGCACATTTTATTATGTGCCTTATGGAATTAGGGTGGCACCACGACCGCACNTCGTCCCTTTTATAGGGATGGGTGCGTTTTTTTTATTAAATCAATAGTTATCGCGTAGAAAAGGACATGAATTATTTCTAAATTTCTTACCAGAGAACAGGGTCATTGGCTGGAAGCCCTGAAGAAAAGGAAATAGTTTACCGCCTTGGAGCAATTATGGGGAACTGGTTTGAAACCAAATTAACCATAATCGGTAAATCCGTTATCTTTTTGAGCATAAAGCACATTTCATTATGTTTGCCTTATGGAAATAGGGTGGCACCACGACCGCACTCGTCCCTTTTGTTGGGATGAGTGTGTTTTTTTATTTATAAAAATTATAAAAATTAGGGGGACCATAAGATGTCTAATCAAATCGAAGCAGAAAAAAGAAATCATAGAAAGTTAGGTCAAGAGTTAGAGCTTTTTACTTCAATGGAAGAGTCACCAGGGATGCCTTTCTTCCTGCCGAAAGGAATGGTCATTCGAAATGAGCTTGAAAACCTTTGGAGAGAGAAGCACCAAAAGGCAGGCTATCAGGAAATTAAAACACCTATTATGATGAAACAGGAAATTTGGGAGCAGTCAGGTCATTGGCAGCACTACAAGGATAATATGTATTTTTCCCAAGTGGATGAACAAAGTTATGCGATTAAACCAATGAGCTGTCCCGGAGCGATTTTAATTTTTAACAATAAACGAAGAAGTTATCGTGAATTGCCGATTCGCTTTGCTGAACTTGGGTTAGTCCATCGCCATGAACTGTCAGGATCTATTAATGGGCTGCTAAGGGTGCGTTCCTTTACACAAGACGATGCTCATTTATTTGTCCGGGTAGACCAAATTGAATCCGAAATAGATAAGGTATTATCCTTGATTGATGAATTCTATGCTCATTTTGGTTTTGAATATAAGGTAGAGCTATCAACTCGACCTGAAGAATACATGGGTTCAAAAGAAATTTGGGATGAAGCTGAGTTCGCTTTAGAGTCTGTTTTAAAAAGCAAAGGGATGCCATACCAAATCAATCCTGGAGATGGAGCTTTTTATGGACCTAAAATTGACTTTCATATTTTGGATTCACTCGGACGAAGCTGGCAATGCGGAACAGTTCAGCTTGACTTCCAAATGCCAGAAAAGTTTGGCTGCGCATATATAGGTGAAGATGGAAAACCCCATTGCCCTGTTATGATTCATCGTGCGATTTATGGATCAGTTGAGCGGTTTATGGCAATCTTAATTGAACATTTTGCTGGTGATTTTCCGCTATGGCTAGCACCTGTTCAGGCGAAAATAATCGCTATTTCAGATTCTCATATCGATTATGCTTCTGAGGTGAAATCACAATTAGAATCTGCGGGAATACGGGTAGAATTGGATTCGAGGTCAGAGAAGCTAGGCCTTAAGATAAGAGAAGCGGAAAAGCAAAAAATCTCTTACATGCTGATCATCGGTGATCAAGAGGCGAAGAATAAATCTGTGGCAATAAGAAAGCGTAAGGAAGGAAATATAGGTGTCTTAAGTATTCAAGAGGCAATCGAGCGTTTCAGCGAAGAAATAAATGGAAATTAATCAAAGCGGGACATGGGGGCAGGATCCTTGTCCCTATGATCTTTGATTCTGATTTTATAGGGATTCAGAATAGGGGGATAAGTATGGAGGAATAATGCAAATAGTGATGTTTAATAGGAGTGAAATCATGCCGGAGCTTCCTGAAATGGAGACATATAAATCGCTGCTGCAACTAATAATTGGCGGTCAATCAATTACAGAGGTCATGATTAACCGGGAGAAATCAATAAATGTACCAATTGAAGAATTTGCCTCTCTTGTATTACATCAGAAAATAAATGTCATTGAAAGAAGAGCGAAATATTTAGTATTCCATCTGCAAAATGGCTCATGTTTACTTTTGCATTTAATGCTTGGGGGCAGGATGTTTTATGGTAAGGAAGAGGACCGTCCAGATCGAACGGTGCAGGTACAATTATCCTTTGGAAATCATCACCTTTACTTTATCGGGCTCCGTTTAGGGTATTTGCATCTTTTATCACCTGAAATGATACAGCAGGAATTTCAGCATATTGGTCCTGAGCCGCTTGATCAAAGTTTTTCTCTCCATACTTTTCAAACTATCATAAAAGACAAAAGAGGTGGATTGAAGACAACACTGTTGAATCAAGAGGTCATTGCTGGTATCGGGAATCGCTATTCGGATGAAATTCTTTGGCATGCACAGCTTCTGCCAGAAAGAAAAACAAATGAATTAGATACGGATGAACTTGCCCGCTTATACGAATCGATGCAGTATATTCTTCAAAAGGGAATTCAACAGGGCGGTTATATGGAGGAGCCCCTTTTTAAGGGGGATGGCAAAACAGGAGACTATGAAATGTATGTCCATAGCCGCGAAGGGGAAAATTGCAGACGCTGTCATTCACTGATAGTAATGAAAGAGATTTCCTCGCGTAAAACGTATTTCTGTCAGGACTGCCAGCATTAAAATGAAAAGAATAGAGATTATCCCAAACAGCACTATGATTCGTTTGAAATGAGCTGCAGTTTTTTTCTTAAGATTTCTTTCAATTAATATATTTTATAATGATTGTAAAAGCCCAGTTTGTATTGACAAAAATAAAGAAGGTATCTTACAAATGATTCGAATTTTTGCTGTTACTGATGATCTAGAACTAATAAAGGATATACCAATGGATCGTTTATCTGATCCAAATATTAAATGGTATTGGGTTGATTTTGATTCTCCTGCAGAAGAGGAAGCAAAACTTCTTAAAACATATTTTAACTTTCACCCACTTGCGATAGAAGACTGCTTGCACTTTTTGCAGCGGCCAAAACTTGACCATTATGAGGGCTATGATTTCTTTGTTTTGCATACATTAAACCAATCTTCGCTAATGCCTGAAGAGGTGGATGTGTTTGTAGGACATAATTTCATTGTAACTTTTCATCTAACTTCATCGGTTGAAATTGGCTTCATTCAACAAAGATTGTTAGAGGATAGGACTATTTTGAGTAAAGGGGCTAAGTATATTTACTATTTGATCATGGATAAAATTGTAGATGGATTTTTTCCGAGTGTTTATCAAATGGAAGATGAATTAAATGAAATTGAAGCCAAGGATGCAGATCAAAATCTAATTGAAGACGTTTATGAAATCAGGAAAAAACTGCTAAGATTGCGAAGAACCATTTTTCCTATGCGAGAATTACTTTATAGGATATTAAACTCTGAGAATTTAATTATTCCAAAAGAAGAGCGAATATATTTTATGGATATATACGACCATTTACTCAAGCTTTCTGAAATGATTGAGTCTAATCGAGAAATGACAGCAGATATCCGGGATAGTTATCTTTCCATTAATTCCGATCGAATGAATACGATTATGAAGACGCTTACCGTGATGACATCTGTTTTTGTCCCTTTAACTTTTATTGCAAGCATCTATGGAATGAACTTTGAATATATGCCAGAACTCACCTGGCATTTAGGATACTTTGGTGTATTAACAGTTATGCTTGTAGTTGGCTCTATTATGTTAATCGGATTATGGATTAAAGGATGGTTCAAATAAAATATAGTGATGGGACAAGGGGACGGGAACCTTGTCCCATTTTTTGTTATAAATAGTAATCAAGTGTATTTTTCGAAGCTATGTGAAAAGGGATTAGAGAATATATGTAGAATAAAGATTTTTGTAGTAAATAGAAATATAACATGCGGGAGGAAAAGGAAAATGGATGATAACAGAGCCAAGAAAATGTACGATTACCACGTTTGGGCTAACCAGAAATTATTCCAGCATTTGAAACAATTGCCTGAGAGGTTATATAAAGAGCAGATCAATAGTGTGTTCTCTTCGATTTCAGACGTAATGGTCCATTTGTATGCTACAGATGTTACATGGCTTGAGACAATGAAGGGAAGCAGTTATCAGGATACAGTTTCAACGGTTAACCGCAGAAAACAAGAAGCATCTGAAATATCAATCGACGAACTTGAAGGGCTTTATCGTTCGCTTTCAGAAGAATATTATCGTTTTTTTGCAGAGCAGCAGGATAGTGAGCAAATCATTATTACTGAGCATCCTCGATTTGGTCGTACGGAATTCGTACTTGCTGATCTCATTCATCATGTGGTTAATCATGGCACCTACCACCGCGGAAACATATCAGCCATGCTGCATCAGCAAGGCGAACGAGGAATTCCAACGGATTATGTTTATTTTCTTTTTAAATGATGGGGTGGGGGACATGATTCCTGTCCCCGTGTCCCGCAATTGATGGGAAGTGAAATGTATGCAGAAGCGAATTTTACTTGTGGAGGACGATAGGGAGATAAGCAAGCTGATAAAGGATCATTTGGAACAGGAGAGTTTTTCAGTATGGCATGCATTTGATGGAGAGGAAGCTTTGGCTCTTTTTGCTAAAGAGGAATTTGATGTCATCTTACTTGATTTAATGCTTCCTAAATTAAGCGGGATGGATTTTTTGAAAAAGATAAGAGAAACAAGCTTACTTCCCGTATTAATAATCTCAGCCAAAGGGAGTGATATAGACAAAGCATTGGGCCTTGGTTTTGGTGCAGATGATTATATAAGCAAGCCTATTTCCATGATTGAATTAACAGCCAGAGTGCATGCGGCCATTCGAAGAGCTACGCAATATACGCCTGTTGTGAATGAATCTGCACCAAGTACGATTCATTTTAAGGAATTATCCCTCGATTTTCATTCTTTTTCTGCACAAGTAAAGGGGAAGACGGTGCAGCTTACATCAAAGGAATTCCATATTTTAAAGCTATTTCTGACAAATCAGAGCAGAGTGTTTACAAAGGAACAAATATACCATTTTATTTGGGAAGAAGATTATTATGGGAATGAAAATGTGATTAACGTACAAATAAGAAGGCTAAGGGAAAAAATTGAAGAGAATCCGTCCAATCCTCAGTATATCCGAACAGTCTGGGGAATTGGATATAAATTAGGTGAATAATTCATGACCCTTTTTCTATGTGTCATTATTATCCTATTAGCTGTTATGAATGGATGGCAATATGTTTCCCGCAGGAAAATAAACAAAGATCTAAATGTGATTAGTGAAAAATTAACGGAAATCATCCAACAAGAGACTGCCGAAAAAGTGCTGCTGCAAACGGATGAGCATTTCATCCGGCTTTTGCTCATTCAAATTAATCGACTTTTGGATTACAACCAAAAAGTCATTGCTGATTATGCAAAAATGAAAGATAGCTTGAGGAAAATGATCTCCAATATGTCACATGATTTAAAAACACCATTGACCGTTATTTTAGGATATGTGGAAAAATTAAAGCTGGATAAAAAGATAACTGAGGAAGAGAAGGAAATGACCCTTTTACGCCTTCATGAAAAGGTTTTGAGCTTAATCTCTTTACTCAGCCAATTTTTTGATCTAGTAAAAATAGAATCAGACGATTATGTCATCCCATTAAGTAAGATTTCAATCAATGAGATTTGCAGGAAGACCGTATTGGACTTTTATCATTTGCTTACAGCAAAAGGACTTCAGGTAGAAATTAACATTCCTGAACAAAATTTTTATATTCTTGGCAATGAGGAAGCGTTAACCCGTGTACTTAACAATCTAATCTCAAATTCTATTAGGTATGGAAGTGATGGGGGGATATTTGGTTTAGCCCTTCGTGAAGAGGAAGGAGCGGTTGCTGTTGATATTTGGGATAAAGGGAAAGGAATTGAAGAGATCCATCAAGATCGTGTATTTGAAAGGCTCTATACATTAGATGATGCAAGAAATCTCCAATTTCATGGAAGCGGTTTAGGTCTAAGCATTACGAAACGGTTAATGGAAACAATGAAGGGTTCCATCCACTTAAGCAGCAAGCCATTTGAAAAAACAATCTTCACTTGTATTTTTAAACAAATTACCTATTAATCCTTCGCGAAAAGAGGTGTTCTGCAGGAACGGCTCTTTTTTTGCGTGAAACGTAAGAAACATGTAATGAATGCGAAAGAGAAAAGAAACTTTTCCTGCTTATGATAGGAGTAGAAGGAGTTAAGGGGGTCATTTGAATGGATTACATTATTCGAACAAGTGGATTAACGAAAATTGTCAAAGGAAAAACGCTGGTATCTAATGTCAATCTCCATATTAAAAAAGGAGAAATATATGGTTTCCTTGGGCAAAATGGCGCGGGAAAAACAACGATTATGAAATTACTTACTGGATTATTAAGCCCAACAGCAGGTGAAATAGAGGTATTTGGCCAGAGGCTTACAGAAGAATCGAAGTCTAGTTTGAAACGGGTTGGGAGTATTATTGAGTATCCGATCTTTTTTGAGCATTTAACAGCAATGGAGAATCTTATGATCCATTGTGAATATTTAGGGTTCTATGATAAATCTGCAATGGCACAGGCGTTGGATATGGTCCATTTAGAGGGGATTGAAGATAAACTAGTGAAGGATTTTTCGCTTGGAATGAAGCAGCGTTTAGGGATAGCCCGTGCAATTATAACAAAGCCAGAGCTGATTATATTAGATGAACCGACAAATGGACTTGACCCTATTGGCATAAAGGATATGCGTGATTTAATCCGGATGCTTAATAAGGAATATGGAATTTCCTTCCTGTTATCCAGCCACATTTTAGGGGAAATGGAACAGGTAGCTGACAGGATTGGTGTGATTAATAAGGGAAGGCTTTTGAATGAAGTAATGTTAGCTGATATACGGAAGCAGCGGACAGATTATATAGAGCTTGTGACTTCTAATGTAGAAAAAGCTGTGTATCTGCTTGAAAATAAACTTCGTATTTCCAACATGAAAATTGTGCAAGGAAATAGAATTCGGATATACGATTTGTCCCAATCACAAAATGAAATTTCAAAGATGTTAGTACTGCATGATATTGGGATTGAAGAAATGCAAAAACATACAAGCACATTGGAAGACTATTTTTATAATCAAATACATGGAGGTGGGAACATTGTTTAAATTAATGAAGCTGGAATGGGGGAAATTAAGGCAGAAGTCTATTATTGGCGAAGTAGTTATTTATTTGCTAATTGTAATGTTCTTACCAACATTTTTTATAAAAATGGTTATTCCTGACTTTGGTCAGAGCTATGCATCGATGATCGAACTGATCTTGCCGATTCAAATGGGGTTTGTCCTTTTTGGTGCATCGCTTATTAATCAAGTAGTGATTGACGAGTATAAGAATAAAACGATATCCCTTTCATTCAGCTATCCAATAAGCCGCAAAAAACTTTTTATGGCTAAGGTGCTGTTTATCTCACTTTTTGTTTTTCTTATAACCCTCGTTTCCTTTTTACTGACTGGTATAACCACCTATTTGCTTGATGAGGCGTTTTCCATTATTAATGGGCAGCCGACAGGTACGGATATTTCAACGTTTTTCATTAAAATGATTTCCCATTCTATTATTATTACCCTTATTAGTTTAATCCCGCTCTTTCTATTTGGATTATGGAAAAGGGCAACAATCCCGCTAGTTCTTTGTGCGATCTTTCTTATGCAATTTCAAAACTTCTCTTATCTTCTGAAGGTGAATCTGAATCCAGACCTAGTGAATTTTGTGCTATGCATTTTAGGAGCTGCCAGTGCTTACCTTTCCATTAAACTAGTCGATAAATTAGGGGATATTTAACAGGACGAGGGGATAGGGACCTCGTCCCATTTTTCTTGTTGAACTCACTTTAATACTACAGAAAAACTTTTACTTGATTGTCTTACTTACGTGAAGTGATTAGTTCTTTAAAAAGTCTGGTTGCATAAAGCTAGGGTTCGGATACTTGTAGAAGCCTTCTCCTGTTGCCCGTCCGAGTTTTCCTTTATCGATATACTCAGTCCTTAACAGCTCAGCTAATTTTTCAAACTCTTCCTTTCCGGTTGCCTGGGCTTTTGCAAGTGTGATGTTATATGCAGTATTAATGCCTACTACATCTAAAATTGCAAATGGACCAAGTGGCGCGCCTGTTCCTACCATCCATGTTTTATCAATGGTTTCTGGATCAGCAATTTCTTTAATTAATAGCATTTGCGCTGCATCTAATAAAGGAACCAATAAAGAATTTAAAATATAGCCGGGCTGCTCTTTTTGTAATGGCAAGGCAACCATACCGATGGTTTTAGCAAATTCAATGACTTCATCAAATACTTTCGCATCTGTTCCTGGATGCTTCATAATTTCAGCTGTATTGTTTTTCCAAATTTCATTGGCAAAGTGTAAAGCTAGAAATCTTTCTGGTCGTCCAGTTGCCTCTGCAAATTGGCTTGGCAGCAATGTAGAAGAATTCGTTGCGAAAATCGTCTTATCAGGAGCAACATTCCCAAGCTCTGTGTAAAAATCTGATTTAATTTGAACCACTTCAGGAATGGCTTCAATAACAAGGTCTGCGTCACGGACTGCCTCAGACAAATGACTGTTGAAGGAAATGCGATTGTAAGCAGTGTTGACCTCTTCCTCTGTTGCTCCTAAATCTGCTTGATAATGCGGCTTTAAATTCATGATTCTATCTTTTGCACGTGCCAATGCTTCATCATTAATGTCATATACAACTACATTGAATCCTTTAAAAGCGGTTTGGTATGCTATTTGACTGCCTAAAACACCGCTCCCAGCAACTGTGATATTTTTATAATTCATTGTAATACTCCTTCTTCCTGCTCTTATATAACTACTTGTTAATCTCTGAAAATCTGCTTTCTTATTATGGCACATCTCATAAAAAAAGATGAAAGAATTTGCCTAAAGGCATATCCACACCGAGAACGCGGGGACCGGAAACCCTTCCCATTTTATCCTTGCTTTAAAGAAAGTCATATAATCTGCCATAAAGGAAATTTTGAAGGATTTAGCGAAGATAGTAGGAAAGTACTTTTTATAAAGGAGCTATGCTGATGGGAAATAAAGTAAAAAGCTATGAAGAAGCTGTAAAAGTAATTG
The DNA here is from genome assembly GCF_001439605.1 of Cytobacillus praedii. Lineage (GTDB taxonomy): Bacteria > Bacillota > Bacilli > Bacillales > Cytobacillaceae > Cytobacillus > Cytobacillus praedii. The sequence goes on along the minus strand of NZ_LMBX01000024.1, from coordinate 10,928 downwards.
AGGAGATTGGATTATTGCCACTAGCCCCTTTGATACCTGATTACCCATCTTTGAATAGCATTACATTGGAAGAAGCGTGGCATTCTGGAACAGAATTTGACCCTTGGAATTGGAGGACGAAGTTTTCTTCAGATGGGGTGGCGGGGTACGGGAAATTTATGAAGAAAAAATCAGTGCTCGTATCCCGGCGGCTACTCCCTTATGTGAAAATGGTGCTGGGCTTTAATGATACGGTTGAAGAACGTTATTACAATGGGAATGTATCAAAAGAAGCACTGCATTTGTTCAGGATTATACATCTTGACGAAGGGATCGATACAAGGGCATTGAGGACGAAAGCAGATATGCGGGAGAAGGAAAAAAAGAAGATATTTGAAAATGCGTTAGTTGAATTACAAGGTTCAATGGATATTGTTATTTCGGGCATTCAGGAAAAAACGGATGCGAATGGGGAAAAGAATGGCTGGAGCAGCACTTCTTTTGAAACATATGATTCTTGGGCGAAAAGAAATCATATAGAATCCATTGATCTAGACAGGGAGGAAGCTAGGAAGTATCTCCTTACTCACTTTAAAAATGTATGTTCGAACGAGACCGCTGTAAAAAGACTTGAGAAAATTCTAGTTTGAATTAGCGTGAATAAAAAAATAGTATAAATGATTAATTACAAAAATATATTTAAAAGGAACACGCCTTCGATTATAATCAACATAATCGAACGTGTGTTTTTTTGTGGCAATCTTTTTGCAAATTGAATGGGCAGTTTCTTTTAGAAAGGATACTTACATAATGAAAAAGACAAAATCCTTCCATATCCTTGTTTGGGTTATCCTTGGGGGCACGATTTTTACAAGAATAGCGAGTTTTATGGCTATTCCATTTTTGGCTTTATATTTGCATAATACACAGGGGGTTCATCCGGTATTAATTGGAATTACGGTTGGAGTCGCACCGCTTGTTGCGACAATTGGCGGTTTTGTTGGCGGGTATTTGACCGATCGATTTGGCCGAAAAAAGGTTATTCTTACAACCATATTTGTTTGGAGTTTCGTCTTTATAGGCTTTGGATTAGCTAAGAGTATTTATCTGTTTATTTTCCTGAACGCTTTAAACGGGTTATGTCGCTCCTTTTTTGAGCCATCAACCCAGGCGTTAATGATTGACTTCACCGAACCTAGTCAGCGCAAAAGGATGTTTACACTTCGGTATACTGCCATTAATATTGCGGGGGTAATTGGTCCGCTGCTGGGTGCATACATTGCTACTGTTTCAACACAAAGCATTCCATTTTTTATCACAGGTGTTATGTATTGTGTGTATGGTGTGTTCCTATTCGTTATTTTAAATCGCTATACAATGCGGCAAGTAATCAGCAAGTCACCGGTCCATATTTATCAAATGCTAAAAATTGTGTCCTCTAATCGCGCACTTGTTTTCTTTATATTAGGGGCAATCTTTATTAATATTGGCTATTCTCAATTGGATTCAACCATTCCGCAATTTTTAGAAATGAATTTCGAAAATGGAGTTTATTTATATTCAGTTCTTATATCATTAAACGCTGCAATTGTCATTCTTCTGCAATTTCCAATCAGTCTTTGGAGTGAAAAATTATCGGCTGTCAATTCTATGACCATTGGGATTTTCTTCTTTGTTGCGGGCTATATCCTTTTTATTTTTGGTACAAATCTCCCGATGCTTATTGTGGCTATCACTGTCGTGACACTAGGGGAAATTTTTACGTTTCCATCTATGAATATTCTTATTGATCAAATTGCACCTGATGATCAAAAGGGAACATATTTAGGGGCGGCTCAATTTAGAAATATCGGCAGCTTTGCCGGACCAATTATAGGCGGATGGCTGTTGATATTTGGAAGTGGAGCCTATTTGTTTGGGACAATGGCCCTTATTGTTTTACTTAGTGTTTTCTTTTACCGTGCAGGAGATCGTTTTGCCGGGTCTTCGAAAGAAGTGCAGCGATATGAGGTACTTTAGAATACTCTGGGGTGAGGGAACTGTAACTGTCCCTCTGTCTCAAAAAAAGCCTTTCCTCAATTAGAAATGAGGAAAGGCTTAAGGAAGAATAGTTTATTTTAAAGTAAATGTAATCTTTTTCCCTTTTGAAAGATCTTTTGCTTCTTTATCTCTCATCGGTCCAACTTCAACTTCGAATGATTTATCTTTCCAAATTTTATCATACATTTCTTTTTCTAATACATAGATTTGCAGAAGCTCACCTTTAGCTCCAGGTGCAATTACATCACTATATTTATAATTTAGCAACATGCCTTCGTTAAGCATATATTGTGTTCCGTCATTAACCGTTAGCTTAGAGCTGATTGAACTTTGGGCAATCTCTGAAGCACCTTTATTATCAATATTAAACTTTACAGTTAATAGAACAACCCCATTATTGAACGATTCAAATCGCGGTGCTTCCACTTCGTTTGGTACAAATTCAGTGAATTGATACCCATCTAAAGTAACGGTAGCATCCCCAAGAGGCTCACTTTTACCAATTCCGTTTTTCTCCTCGATCATTGTTTTAGTACCCATATCATCAATGGTTGCCTTATCTTGATAGAAACTCTTATTGCCTTCTACTTTTTTCTCGCCGCTTGCATTAAGTGACAGTGTGAATTGCCCTTCTTTTCCGAATGACGAAGAAAAATCATCCTTTACAGCTAGCGGGGCAGGGACTTCTACTGCTGCAGTTGATACGTTCAGTACTTGTTTTAAATGATCATCACCAAATGGATAAGTATAATAACCAGTTATCGTTTCACCAGCTTTAATAAGATAGCCAGTAGAATGTGTTAGCTTTGTTGAGAGCTGTTCGTTTTCTGGTAATAGATCTCTATAATTATCATAGGCCTTCATGGCACCTGTGAAATTCAAATAAAATGCGGGCATGTAATAGGCATCTTTACCTGTCTCGTTTTTCACTGTATATTTGGCAATGATGACGCCGCCATTTGTTTGATCATTAAACGGAATCATAAAATCCGTATGAAAGTCCTTTAGTTCAACAAGTTTATATGCATCTAATGAGACAGAAACACCTTCCATCTCGTGCTTTTGCGGAGTGTCATTTTCATAAAGAATTTTAGTTGTTCCTTCTGTTTCTTTTTCCATGTAACTAATTAATTCCGAAAAGTCGCTGGAGCCTTCATTTTCTTTTGTGTTGGCTTCTTCAGTAGTGTCTTCTGCTTCCTTTTCTGTATCTTCGCTTTTTCCCTTTTTATCCGCTTCAGCTGAAGCTGTTTCTTTAGAACCTTCTGATTCTTTCTCTTTAGATGCTTGCTTATCTCCACTACACCCGGCTAAAACGAATGCAGCCACTAGCATAGAAATGAGCAAGGTAACTAGTTTTTTTGGCATAAATCTAAACAACCTCCAAATAAAAATTATTCTCTAATCCTACTATAATATGGTAATTGTTCAAGGGTAAAAAGGTCTAACGTTGGCAAAATGTACCTAATAAGCAGAAATGGAAAACTGTTCCATTTGGACTATAAAACATAGAAAGGCGCATCATGGATTTATTTATGGGAATAAATGAAGGGTTAAAAGACTTAAATCATTACATGACAATAGAAGGGATTTTTTTATTCCTTTGAAGTTCTTTGCAATATAGCGGAAATAATATATAGTATGATTATTTTATATAGCAGTTTGCCATAAATCTTTCTAATTAAACATAAGGATATCTAACAAAATGAAGAAACTATTTTTAACAGTAATTTTACCTATAAGCATTTTAATGGTTTGTACAATTACCTTCTACCCATTGTTAAATAAAGAAAAGACTATTCAGCCAAAAGCAGTTAATGGGATTTTAGATCTGCGTTCATACGATTTCAGTCATGATGAGCCGGTTGAGTTGAATGGGGAGTGGGAGTTTGTTCCGGGGAAATTGCTTAGCTCTAGTGAATTTGCTAATCAAAAAACATATCTTGTCCAAGTGCCATCCTTGTGGACAAGTTACGTACTAGATGGGGAGAAGGTACCGAAATATACAAGTGGTACGTATCGCTTAAAGATCAAAATAGATGATGCGGATAATATTTTGGGAATAAAAACAAGCAATATTCGAATGTCCAATGCCGTGTATTTGAATGGGAAGCTGATTGGTCAAAGTGGAAGCCCTGCAGAGGATTCATCATATACTCCACATAATATCCCATATGTTTCTTATTTTCTGCCGGATAAAAAGGAAATCGAACTTTTAATCCATGTGGCTAATTTTGACTATGCCTCAGGCGGGGGAATTTTAGGATCCATTTTCTTAGGTGGGCAAGAAGGGATTGGGCAATTACGGGAGAGCTCCATCGTCTATGATTGGGTAACGATTGCAGCATTTTTAACGATGTTTATTTTTTTCTTAGGTAATTATTTACATGCGAGAATTGGTATAGATCAGTTTTTCTTTTCATTATTTTGTTTTGCAAATGTGTTATATGCATTCTCTCACGGAGAAAAGGTTTTACTAGCCCTTTTTCCTGCAGTTACTTACGGAGTATTTGAAAGAATTCAATTTATGTCAAGTATTTTAATTGGGTTGTTTGTACTGTTATATTTTCATTATGCATTAAAGGAATTTACTCACCGAAAAATGGTGAAAGTACTTAGCAGCATTGGATTTATATTGTTATGCTCTGCATTGTTGCCCGTTCATATTAACTCTAACTTACAAAGTGCTAATTCACTTTATATCTTTGTTGTTTTAGTTTACATCATCTATATTCAAATCATTGCTATTTATAAACAATCAGTTGGGGCAACTTATTTAATCTTTACTTCACTAACAATATTTGTTTATTTCATCGTTGCAACGTTAAATGTGATGACAGATATTGAATTAAATGCTCTGCCGCCGTTATTTCCGTTTATCTGCTTAACGTTGCTTGCTCTTTATATTTCACATCGGTTTACGAATTCCTTTCTGAAAAAAGAGGAGTTTTCAAATGCATTATTGCAGGTTGACAAAATAAAGGATGAATTTATCGCAAAAACATCTCATGAATTTCGAACTCCTTTGCATGGGATCATTGCTATATCGCAATCGATGTTAGATAAGAATGAGTCCCCTTTGACAAATGATCAGAAGGAGAGAATATCATTAATTGTTAATATTGCTCAGCGGTTATCCCATCTTGTTAATGATATATTAGATTTCTCTAAATTAAAGGTAGGAGAATTGAAGCTTACGATTGCTCCTGTAGATTTATTCTCTATCACACATTTAGTTGTAGAGACATTTTCATACATGGTAGATAAAGAAGTAGAAATCGTTAATCACATCAAACGGGGACAATTTGTCTTAGCGGATGAAGAAAGAGTTCGGCAAATTTTCTATAATTTAATAGAAAATGCAATTAAATATACGAATCAAGGAAAAGTAGGAATCAGCTGTTTTGAACAGGGAGACTATGTTGTCATTGAAATAAGTGATACAGGAATTGGGATACCTCCAGAAAATATTGAGACGTTATTTGAACCATTCCGGCAATTTGAAAATTCAATTGGGGGTACTGGTTTAGGTTTAAGTGTCACAAAGGAACTTGTTAATATCCAGGGAGGGGAGATTACTGTTGATTCAGAAGTTGGGAAAGGAACAACTTTTTCCTTCACTCTTCCTCGCGTAAACATAGTGGATGGAGAAAAACGAAAAGTTGACAAGAAAGACTATAGGGAACGGCGTCTGGTTCAACTGCCTATTCCTTACATTGTTGAAAATAAGGGACAGACAAAAGTCTTACTCGTGGATGATGATCATATAAATTTAAAAGTACTGATCGACACGCTAACACAAGAGGGGTATTTTATTATCGCTGTCGATAGTGGAAGGGCTGTATTTGAACAAATTAAGAAGCACCCTGATGTGGATATTGTGATTCTAGATATTATGATGCCAGAAATATCTGGATACGAAGTGTGTCAGCAACTTCGGAGGTCTTATCCACTCTCAGAGCTTCCTATCTTAATGCTTACTGCCGCAATACGGCCAGAAGATATGATTGCCGCGTTTCAGTCAGGAGCTAATGACTTTTTGCATAAACCGCTAGATGCTTCTGAACTAAAAACGAGGATAAGAAACCTTATTCTAATGAAAGAATCGGCAGAGACAGCAACAAAGATGGAGGTTGCTTTTTTACAAGCCCAGATTAAGCCGCATTTTATTTATAATGTTTTAAATTCGATTCTATCTTTAAGCTATTTAGATTTGGATAAGGCAAGAACAATGATTACAGACTTTGCAAATTTTTTGAGGGGAAGCTTCTCCTTTGAGAATACAAGCAGACTTGTACCGCTTGAAAAGGAGCTCTCACTTATCCAATCATATGTGAATATACATCTCATGAGGTTTCCAGATCAGATGGAATGGGAACTAGAAATAATAGATCCAATTAATTCTTTTATCCCTCCATTGCTGCTGCAGCCTCTTGTAGAAAATGCAATTCTGCATGGACTTAAAGGAAAGAGAGAAGGCGGAAAGGTAACTCTGGAAATCAAAGAGGAAAACGGAATGGTTGTATGCAGGGTTACTGATAATGGTCAAGGGATTCCTGAGGAACGACTAAATGATATTAGAAAGGGGCTAATGAACCGAGGGATTGGACTTCATAATATTTCCAAACGGCTAAAATACTTTGAGGAAGCATCCATTCATTTTGAAAGTGATGAAAATAGAGGTACGGCCGTTGAGATTAGATTCCCCCTAATTAGAGATATCGATAAGCCGTGATTGAGTACAAGTTCAGGTGGGATAGCAAAACAGGACAACTAATTGCTATTATTAGGTACACTTTAAATGAATGATGGTTAACTGCGGTAGCCAATAGTTTTTAGGCTGGCTGCCGTTTGAAAAGGGGGGGAACCCATTGTTAAAAGCAATATTGGTTGATGATGAAATACTCGCATTAGACTTATTAGAAGCGATGCTTAAGGAAAATGGCGGGGTTGATATTATCGGAAAGTTTACAAATCCTATAGAAGGGTTGGAGATTATCGATCATCTTAAACCTGATATTGTATTTTTAGATATTGAAATGCAAGAGATGAACGGCATTAAACTGGCCGAGAAACTAGAAAAATTGGCTGGACAAGCAGAAATTGTTTTTGTTACTGCCTATGATCAGTATGCACTCGAAGCATTTAATGTCCAAGCCGCTGATTATATTTTGAAACCGATTGATAAGGATCGTTTAAATAGAACGGTGCAGAGAGTATCCAATCGAAGGAGGCAATCTTCTCAATCATTGCCACTTCAAAGGTCAGCAATGGAAGCGAGTTTTCTAGGCAGCTTTCGTCTAACAGATCTGCAGGGAAAGCCAATGAACTGGCGGACGAAGAAGGTTAAAGAGCTCTGTGCCTATCTAATTCACCAAAATATGCCTATTCATCGCGATAAAATTATGGAAGATCTGTGGTCAGAGCAACCGCAAGAAAAAGCTTCGGCGCTTTTGCATACAAGTGTATATCATCTACGAAAAGAATTGAAAAATCGCGGATTCCATGAAGCAATCAGGTATGTGGATGAGAGATATTCCTTTGTAATAGATATAAGCAGCGATGTGTTGTTAATAAAACAAATCCTGAAACTCAAACAATTCACAAGCAAAGATGTAAAGATGCTGCTCTCCTTTTATACGGGTGATTATTTAGTTGAAGAAGATTATTATTGGTCCATTAACGAGCGGGAGCAGCTCCGGATAATGATGACACAATATTTAAGAACATTTATTAATATTACCCCTGATGAAAAAAAATCAGATCATGTCTATAAAGAGGCGATTGAAAAGCTGATTGATTTAGATCCGTGGGAAGAGCATTTTACCAGGGAGTTAATTCATTACTATATTCAGCAGGGGAACAAACGAGAGGCTATAAATGTTTATGATAAGTACAAAACATCCCTTTGGATACAGTTAGGTATTAATCCTTCGAAAATATTAGAAGATATGATAAAAAACATAAAATAATTATTTAATCCACCAGAATGCATATTTTGGTGGATTTTTTTGTCATATTTTAGCGAAATTTGTCTAATTTGTTGAGAATTTGTTGAGTGGGAATATTTATAATAACAAATAGTAATTTAGTCTGATTCAGGAAGGAAACTATTGCACTTTCTTCATAAGATTGGAGGCTAAGATTCTTTTTTATAATATCTTAAAGTAGAAAGCTATGTTGGGAGTCCTTCCACAATAGTTGATCTAGAAGTTTACTATTAAGCAAGGCTAATAATTCAAAATGAGGAGAACGTTTATGGGTAATTTTTTTTCAAAATCTTTATTGTTATTAATTATCTTTATTATGATGTCGTCATTAGTCATTCAAAATGTCCTAGCTTTTGATAAGGTAGAGGCTACTAATTCATATGGAATCAGATATCACGATGGCTACTTTTATACTGGTTATAGAAGCAGTTTAGATACATATTCAATAAAAAGAATATCAGATGACGGAAGTTCGGAAGTTGTAATTGAAAATGCTTCGACCAACTATCAGAAACCTATTACCGGAATAGCTTTCGATTCTGATGGGAATATGTATTATGCTGTCAAAGATATTTATTATTTTGACAGTGTATTTAGAGTATTAAAGAAAGATTTACCTACTCTTGAAAATCCAGTGCCTCTTGATCCGAGTGAAGACTCTTCAAAATTAACTACTATATTAAGAGGGTTTAAATCTATTTATGATTTAGCTTTCAGTCCTGAAGGAGATTTGTATTTCACTGACTGGGGAGATGATAATTTATATAAAATTTCAAAAACTGATTTAAATGAATTCCCAATCAATAATACAGATACTAACAAGGTCATAAACATTAGCACAAAAAGGTTGAATGGCATTTCATTTGATAAAGAAGGAAATATGTTTTTCACAATTCAAGGGCAAAATGGCGGAGCTAGTAAGGTTTTAAAGTCCGACCTAAGTGATAATAGAATTGATTTCAGTGATCCTAATGAAGTGAAAAATTTTATCACTTCTAATGAATTGGGGGGTATGTACTATGGAATTACCGTAAATGATACAGATGAAATATATTATTCAGATCATTTCTATATTAACAAGTACAAACCAATAGTTCATTCAATCATCGATCCAACAAATACATTATTTATGAAAAACACGGGCAGCGATATTCCAGTAACAATGACGCTAAATGGAAATACATTACAAGTCATCTATAATGGGTCCAACCCACTAATCTTAGGAACCGATTACACGTTAGAAGGTAATACAGTAAAGATAAAGAAAGAGTATTTAGCTCAACAAGAAGTAGGTCAAGTTAGGTTAGTGTTTTTATTTAGTCAAGGGAACCCACAATTTTTAGGAATAACGATACAGGAATCGACAACACAAAACAGCACAATAACACCAACAACAGCAACTTTTGATAAAAAGGAAGCGAACCAGGATGATATTCCAGTAACGATGACGCTGAATGGAAATACATTGCAATCTATTTATAATGGACCGAACGAGTTGGTTTTAGGAACCGATTACACGCTGGAAGATAATACGGTAAAGGTAAAGAAAGAGTATTTAGCCCAACAAGAAGTAGGTCAAGAAACATTAACATTTAAATTTAGTGCAGGAGTTTCTCAAGATTTGGTTATCACTGTAAAAGACGATACCCCACAAACTTCATATAATGTAACATATCATGGCAACAACCACACAGCGGGCAGCGTACCTGCTGATAATAATACCTATCAACAAGGAGAAACTGTATCAGTTCATGGGAATACTGGCAATCTAGTAAGAACTGGCTACAACTTTATTGGCTGGAATACATCCGCAGATGGAAGTGGAACGAATTATCCAGTAAATGAGACATTCAAAATGGGAACTAGCAATGTATCGTTATATGCAAAATGGGTTCCATTATCTCCTAATCCTGGTGGAGACAACGGAACACCCCCTTCGAATAATGGCGGCAACGGTGATTCTTCAAATTCGGGTCAGTCAAATCAAGAAATTATTACGGTGCCAGTGGACACTGGCAATATCGGCAATAGTACGACAGTCATGCAGACCCCGATTACACGGACGACAGAATCAAATGGCAAGATAACAGATGATGTGATATTAACACCAGACCGTGCGAAGGATACGGTAAAGTTCGTAAAAGAGCTAGGGCAAAATACTGCACGCATCGTCATACCGGACGAGAAAGACAAGGTATCTAAAGTAATTGTCAATGTGCCTAAAGAGGCGACAAAAGAAGTTAAAGAAAATAATATTAACCTTGAAATATATACAGAGAATGTAAGAATTGCCATTCCTCAACAATCATTGAAAACGTTCGAAGATGATTTATACTTCCGTCTGATTCCAATGAAGGAAGAGTCAGAGCGTCAAGAGGTTGAAGAACGTGCGAAGAAGGAAGAAATCATTCAAGAAGCTGCAAAAAACCAGACGGTCCAAGTTTTAGGCCGACCAATGGAAATCGAAACAAATATGCAAAGCAGAGAAGTATCGCTTGTACTTCCGTTAAAGAACAGCTTGCCGGCTGATGCAAAGGAACGCCAAAAAATGCTCGATAATCTCGGCATCTATGTTGAGCATAGTGATGGGACGAAGGAACTTCTAAGAGGGAAGGTAGTTCCATACAAAAACGAAACGGAATTAGGATTGGAGTTTACGGTTTCTAAGTTCAGTACCTTTACCATTGTATATATGGAAGGTGCTCAAGCATTCTTTGATGGAAAAACATGTGGAAAAGATAATGCAATCGGCTGTGTAAGTGCGAAGAAATCCGTACCATTGTATCAGCAAGTTAATAATCGCTTGAAGAAAGTAGTTGTGCTCAAATCAGGCAAGTGGGATCCAGCCTATGAAGCGATTTCTCCAATGCTTGGATTAGGCGGAGATATTTGGGTAGAGCGTACAGATGCGATTCGTTATGA
>NZ_LMBX01000022.1:73271-74499 GCF_001439605.1 Cytobacillus praedii | reverse complement strand
CGTGCCGAGATGACTTATGACCTCGAGCCGATGGCGTCTGGAGCTAGACAAGGAAAAGCGGAAGACGCCTGATTATCTGCGACAAGCATAACACGAGCCAGTTAGAAAGGTATTGTATGAAAAGATTTCAATTACAATGGCAAATTATAGAATCCGATGGAAATAAAATCATTAAGGATTTTTTTAAAGAAAAGCAAGTATCGAAGGCCGCATTAACTGATATTAAGTTTAAAGGCGGCTTTATCTTAGTAAATGGAAGAGAACAAACCGTTAGATACTTGCTAAAGGTGGGTGATGTGCTCACCATTAGCTTTCCTGCAGAACATCCAAGTGAGGGTATGAAAGGTGAGCCAGTGCCACTACATATCTTATATGAGGATGATTATGTACTTGTAGTAAATAAACCAGCAGGTATGAGTACAATTCCTTCGAGAGAGCATCCTGCAGGAAGCTTAGCTAATGCATTGATTGGATATTACGAGCAAAAAGGTCTGCAAGCAACAGCTCATATTGTCACAAGACTTGACCGGGATACCTCTGGGATTGTGCTTATTGCAAAACATCGCCATATTCATCATCTATTAAGTGAGCAGCAGAAAGCAAAAGGTGTGAAAAGGGTTTATGAGGCATTTGCAGAAGGGGTACTGATGAATGAGAACGGGGTAATCATACAGCCGATTGCACGTAAGAAAGATAGCATCATTGAAAGAGAAGTCAATCAGAACGGACAATATGCTTGTACACGTTATGAAGTGATTTATAGTTATCAGTCTTTTACCCATTTAAAACTGCAATTAGAAACAGGCCGAACACATCAAATACGCGTTCATCTATCTTATTTAGGTCATCCGTTAGTAGGGGATGATTTATATGGCGGAAGAGTGGACGTGATGAAAAGACAAGCCCTTCATTGCTGTGAACTCAGTTTTTTTCACCCGCTTTTGGAAAAACATTTATCTTTTAAGCTTGAGCTTCCTGAGGATATGAGGAAGCTAATCTAAAAAAGCCGGAGCTCCCGGCTTTTTTTGTACTGAAACGATGAAATAAGTTGAATTTTGTTGGTACCTGGAAAGCGGTCACGTAAAATTCGTTTGGCGCCCCAAAAAGTAAAAAACTAGAANAAAGCGGTCACGTAAAATTCGTTTGGCGCCCCAAAAAGTAAAAAATTAGAAAAAGCGGTCACGTAAAATTCGTTTGGTACCCCAAAAAGTAAAAAACTAGAAAAAGT
>NZ_LMBX01000022.1:670-73261 GCF_001439605.1 Cytobacillus praedii | reverse complement strand
GGTCACGTAAAATTCGTTTGGCGCCCCAAAAAGTAAAAAATTAGAAAAAGCGGTCACGTAAAATTCGTTTGGCACCCCAAAAAGTAAAAAACTAGAAAAAACGTTCACATAAATTTAGTTAAAATCCAAAAAAAATAAAAACTTCCTCTAAATTGCGCTTTCAGCCACCAAAAGATTAAATTTCTCGGAATTTCTTCTCCACAAGCGGCATGCTGGAAGGTACTGAAACAATTTCCATCTCAGGATACTTTAATGCTGTTAATTTATTTCCAAAGACCGCACCAGTATCAATATTGTATGTATTGTTTACAATGCGTGCTTCTTTTACCGGTGTATGTCCGTAAACGATGACAGCATCACCTTTATATTGTTTTGCCCAATCACGTCTGACAGGTGAGCCATCAGGATGCTTTTCACCCGTTATATCTCCGTACAAAACAAAAGTTTTGACTTTTTTTGCGGGTTTCCCTATTAAATCTTCCCGTATGCCTGCGTGGGCAATAACGAGTTTCCCGTTATCAAGGATCATATGCAATGGTGAATTTTCATACAAATGTATAAAATTTTCACGAATCTCTTTCTTTTTCATTTTATCCAGCGCTTCAAATTCGGCAACCGTCGTTTCAAGACCATGTGTGTGCTGTACCTTATTTCCTAAAAAGAAGCGATACAGCTTATTGCAGTGATTCCCTGGAACATAGTAGCCTAAGCTATTTTTAACAAGGGCGGAAACGGTTTCCGCAACTTTTAGTGAGTTCGGTCCGCGATCTGTTAAATCACCAACAAATGCTAATTTTCTACCGTTAGTGTTTATTGGAATTCCTTCAGAATTCCAATCGTATCCGAGCTTTATTGTCAGTTCCTGAAACTCTGCATAGCATCCATGAATATCTCCAATGATATCTAATTTCATCTTATACTCCCACCTTGGCATTTCTGATATAGTTCATTTTATCATTTCATCATCTGTTCTATTCAATCAATTGACAAGACTCAATTCCCTAATGATTTAAATGCTTAATTCAGGGGAAAGTAAATAAAAAAAGGAAATTAAATAATAGTAAGCGACAAAAAAGTGAAGATTTGCTAGTATTATGAGGTATTGAAGACGAAAAGGAAGGAGGGAATGCAGATGGAAGAAGTTAAAGAGGAGCATGCAGTCCATCATATGAATAAGGATTTATTAATCGATTCTTTAAAAAATGAAGATATTGAAGGATTCCGGACGGAATTTTTGGAATTGCATCCTTATGACCAGGCTTCATTTTTTAAGGAATTAGATGAGGAGCATCGAGAGAAAATTTATCATTACCTCTCACCTGAGGAAATGGCGACTCTATTTGAAAACCTAGAAATAGATGATGATGAATATAAAGATGTCCTTGCAGAAATGAATCCTAATTATGCTGCAGACATGATTTCAAAGATGTATGTCGATGATGCAGTTGATGTTTTAAATGAGCTTGAAAAGGACCAGGCTGTTAGCTACTTAACCATTATGGATGAGGAAGCAGCCCAAGAGATAAAAGATCTTCTGCATTATAAAGAGTATACAGCTGGAAGTATTATGACAACTGACTTTGTTTCGATATCAGCTAATCAAACGGTACGATCAGCAATGTATATTTTAAAAAATGAGGCACCTAAGGCAGAAACAATTTATTATATTTATGTTTTAGATGAGCAAAAACGATTATTAGGTGTCATTTCTTTAAGAGACTTAATTGTTAATGATGATGATACTATGATTGCAGATATTACAAATGACAGGATTGTTTCTGTTTCTGTTGGAGATGACCAGGAAGAGGTTGCTCGAAAAATAAAGGATTATAATTTCTTAGCCTTACCTGTCGTTGACTTTCAAAATCATCTATTAGGAATCATTACGGTTGATGATGTGATGGATGTTATGGAGGAAGAAGCATCTGATGACTATTCCAAGCTTGCTGCTGTATCTGATATGGATACGATCGATCGTAGTCCACTCTCAGCTGCACGTAAGCGGCTGCCATGGCTTATCATCTTATTGTTTCTTGGAATGATGACAGCGAGTTTAATTGGGCGTTTTGAAGAAACCTTAAATAAGGTTGCTATTCTGGCGGTCTTTATTCCTTTGATTGCCGGTATGGCTGGGAATACGGGAACACAGGCACTTGCAGTTGCCGTTCGCGGGATTGCTACTGGAGATTTAGAAAAGGAAAATAAATGGAAGTTAATAGTTCGGGAAGCGGGTACCGGAGTGATAACTGGTGCAATCTGCGGAATTCTTGTGTCAATTATTGTTTTTATATGGAAAGGGAATATCTATTTAGGCATACTCGTTGGTATTTCTATTTTAAGTACATTGATTGTTGCAACTTTAGCAGGTGCCCTAATTCCGCTACTAATGCATAAGTTTAAGATTGATCCCGCTGTTGCTTCAGGACCTTTCATTACAACAATTAACGACCTAATTAGTATTTTAATCTATTTTGGCATGGCAACCTTATTCATGAATTATTTACTTTAAGGTTTCCTTCACCAATCGTGGACAAATTGGGTTGTTTGTTTTTTTGAGTGGACATTTTTCTTATTTGAAAGGGGAGATTCGATGGAAGAACATGGCGCATCGGTTGCATCATTAGTGATTGTTATTATCGTTGCTTTCCTAACGCCCATTCTGCTTCATCGTTTGAAGCTAAATTTTCTGCCTGTCGTTGTAGCAGAAATTTTAATGGGATTAGTCATTGGAAAGAGCGGCTTTAATCTTGTTCATCCTGATATGTGGCTTGAAACATTGTCAACGCTTGGATTTATTTTTCTCATGTTTCTCAGTGGGTTAGAAATAGACTTCTCAGCATTTTCAGGGAAAAAGAAAAGAGAAAAACTCCCTAGCGGTAAATTAGAACCAAATGCATTTTTAGTTTCAACGCTCATTTTTATAGGGGTTTTTGTGATATCCCTTGGATTGTCTTATCTATTTGTATTGATGGGATTTATTGATAATGTTTTCTTAATGACCTTAATTATTTCAACGATTTCATTAGGTGTGGTCGTTCCGACTTTAAAGGAAGCACATCTTATGAAAACGACAATTGGGCAAATTATTTTGTTAGTAGCAGTCATTGCTGATCTTGTAACAATGATTTTACTTGCTGTTTTTGTTTCTTTATATGACGGAGGACAGGGAAATACATGGTTATTGCTCATCCTCTTTGCAGCCGGAGTTCTGCTGTATTTCATTGGGAGAAGATTCAAAAATCGCAAATTTATTGAGGCGATGGCAACAGGTACCGTGCAGATCGGAACAAGAGCTGTATTTGCACTCATAATTTTTCTAGTAGCACTATCAGAAACAGTAGGTGCCGAAAACATTTTAGGAGCTTTTCTTGCCGGAGTACTTGTATCCTTATTAGCGCCAAATCAAGAGCTGGTCCATAAACTGGATTCATTCGGTTATGGTTTCCTAATCCCCATTTTCTTTGTGATGGTTGGGGTGGATTTAAATGTTTGGTCATTATTAAGTGATAAGAAAATGCTGATGTTAATTCCGTTATTACTAATTGGACTGCTCGTTTCGAAAATTCTTCCTGTCTATTTATTAAAACGGTGGTATGACAAAAATACTGTTATTGCTTCGGCATTTTTATTAACATCTACTTTATCTTTAGTGATTGCAGCTGCAACGATTGGGGAACGGATTGGGGTCATTACTTCGGAAATGAGCGGAACATTTATCCTAGTTGCAGTAATAACGAGTATTTTTACACCAATTGTTTTTAAGAAGCTCTTCCCTAAGGAAAATAATACGGAGAAGAAACGAAAAGTGGCTTTTATTGGTGCAAATCAATTAACTCTGCCAGTGTATAGTGAGCTGAAATCTGGTTTGTATGAACCAATTTTGTATCATAAAAAACTAGAAAAGGCAGATAAAGGGATATCGGATTCCTTATTTGAAATTATCGAATTGGAGGATTTTTCGCTTCAGTCGCTCGAAAAAACAGACGCATCGAATGCTGATATTGTTGTTATTTCGACAGGGGAAGAAGAAGCAAATGCGACCTTGGCTATTGCTTTTAAAGAATATGGGGTTGAACGGGTTATTTGCCGTCTCGAAAGTCCTGACCTTCAGGAAAGTTTATGGGAACATGATATTGAAGTATTTTCAGTATTAATGTCGCAAAAAACATTGCTGAGAGCGTTAATTGAATCACCAAGTGTAATGAATATTTTAACGAACCAGGAAACAGCACTCTATGAAATTAAACTGTTAAATAACCAGTTTGAAGGAATGTCTTTACGAGCATTCCCGTTCACTGGGGATGTTATTTTCGTACGAATATTCCGTGGACACGACTCCATTGTTCCACATGGGGATACCGAGCTTCAATTAAATGACAGATTAATTGTTACAGGAACAAAGGAATATGTTGATGAGCTCAAGCGTGAGCTGGAGTTTTGTGAATGGTGTTAAAGTTAATAGAAGCTAGTCTGCAAGTTAATCAGCAGACTAGCTTTTTACTGCCTTTTTTCAATAAGATTCCTTTTCTTTTTATTAAATGTATAGTAAAATTAGCACTAGGTACTAATAACTTGTAATAATTCAGGAGGTTTAACATGACATTTTCATTAAATGGAAAAACATTTGTTGTTATGGGTGTTGCTAATAAACGCAGTATTGCTTGGGGAATTGCTAGATCTCTTCATACAGCTGGAGCTCGCTTAATTTTCACATATGCAGGTGAAAGAATGGAAAAAGGCGTTCGTGAACTTGCGGAATCACTAGGGGATGGGCAATCTTTAGTCCTTCCTTGTGACGTAACAGTCGATGAAGAAATCGCAAAATGTTTTGGAGAAATTAAAGAGAAGGCTGGTACAATCCACGGAGTGGCACACTGTATCGCATTTGCAAATAAAGAAGAACTTCAAGGCGATTACATGAATACAACAAGAGATGGCTTTTTGCTAGCTCATAATATTAGCTCTTATTCATTAACTGCAGTTGCGAAAGAAGCGAAGAAGCTGATGATGGAGGGCGGAAGTATCGTGACGTTAACGTATCTAGGCGGTGAGCGTGCGATCAAAAACTATAATGTCATGGGAGTAGCTAAAGCTTCACTTGATGCAAGTGTGAAATATTTAGCAGCAGACCTAGGTAAAGATGGAATTAGAGTGAATTCCATTTCTGCTGGACCAATCCGTACATTATCCGCTAAAGGTGTAAGTGATTTCAATTCAATTTTGAAAGAAATTGAAGAGCGTTCACCACTTCGGAGAACAACTACTCCGGAAGAGGTTGGCGATACGGCTGTATTCTTGTTTAGTGAATTATCGCGAGGAATTACAGGCGAAAATATTCACGTTGATTCTGGTTTCCATATTGTCTAAATAAATAAAAATAAAACGACCTGCTCACATAAGTGAAGCAGGTTTTTTTTATTCCTCAAGCAACGTCATTAGCGATTTTGCATACATATAGGGTGAACACATATGTCTTGGAGGTGGATGATTATGACAAAAAGGAAAGAGAAGGAACCATTGTTTTACATTCAACAGCCTACCTTCCAATTTCCTACCATAAAAATGCAGGAAACTTATTCTAGCAAAAGAGCTGAACCACTTGAAAAAGCTCAAATGAACAAATTGATAGAGATGAATACAAAACAGGTAGCAGAAGAGGATAAGGATGCTGGCACGAAGCTTCAAAAAGGAGCCGAGGAAGAAAAATTAAATCAGAATGACTCATTCCAGCATGAAATGGTCCAGGATAAACTGGAAGCGTTTGAAACAGATCGCAGAAAGAAGGAGGAAAATACTGCTAGTGCATTTCGAACAGAACGAAAACCTTCTTTTCAGCGAGTAAAGAGCTTTAAAGAAATGAGTATTATGGAAAGGCTCCAATATTTAATGGAGTTTCCAAAACAGCTTCCCCCAGTCCCGTGTTTATTTATTGCGAACGGAAATACATTTAAGGGGTTTCTAAACGATCAATTAAATGAATATATTGAAATTAAACTGCTTAACGGGAAGATCATGAAGATTTTGTTAACAGAGTTAGAGGACGTTAAAATGGTTGGTTTTCGAAGATAATTGATTAAAAAAGGCCAGTCGAGAATTTACGACTGGCTGCATTTTGATTGAAATTTAATCTTCGCAAATGCCAAGAAAAACGTCATCGATACATTGAACTGCGCAGAAGCAGCTTAAATCTACTGTTACACAGCTGTCCGTTGCTCTAAAATAGTCAACCTGACAAACTTTTTCAAGATCAATGCAGCAATTTTTTGTTAGGTCAACTGTCTTATCTGGTCCATTAATTCTGTTAACTGGTTCAAGCACACGAAGTACTGCACAGCAATTATCAAAGATTTCTTCTACTCTGAAGAAGATGGAAACACATGCACATTCATTTCCTGTGAAGAATGCATGAAACGGTGATCCATCAGCGGTTTTTAAGACAAAAACCCGAGTGTCTGGATGTCTATGTTTCTTATTCCCTGGTGAGATATGACCTAGCGGCTCTAAGAAACAATTGGAAGGACATTCACATACATCTTCAGCATTATCTTGAATATCTTTTATTGCACGAACAACTTCGCACACACAGCCGTTGCCTTTGAAGTGGTCTTTTTTTCCACAACCCATTTTATTTCCTCCTTGTTTGATTCTTGTGATACTACACTAATAACATATTGCCGAAGTACCCAATGGGTAACGGAC
Organism: Cytobacillus praedii; assembly: GCF_001439605.1. Taxonomy (GTDB): domain Bacteria; phylum Bacillota; class Bacilli; order Bacillales; family Cytobacillaceae; genus Cytobacillus; species Cytobacillus praedii. Next base: position 66,562 of record NZ_LMBX01000022.1, on the reverse strand, counting down.
AAACGCCTTGTTTTTTGAAAAAATAGGCGTTTTTTCGAAATAAATAAGTGCTGGAGGAATGGATATGTCTATTTCATTTATGGAATTGCTTATATTAGCATTGGCTAGCTTTCGCTTAACTAGGCTGCTTGTCTATGATAAAATAACTGAATTTATTAGACGGCCGTTTTTTGAAGAACTAGAAGAGATGAATAAAGACGGTGAAGCAGAAATATATTTGGTCCCAAAAAAAGGGGCCATCCGCGGATTCTTTGGCAATTTACTCAGCTGTTACTGGTGTACAGGTGTGTGGGTATCTATCTTTTTATGTGTATTGTATTTATACAATACGCCTTTTACATTGCCAATCCTACTTGTATTAGCTGTTGCTGGCTTAGCAGCAATGATTGAAACCGTCATACAGAAATGGATGGAAGATTAGCACAAATAGTTATAATACTGGTTTCCATAGGCATCTGTGTTACACAAGAAAATGCAATCTTCATATACTAAAATAAATACTTGTTTAATCTGAATGGAGAACAGCAATTAAAGTGATAAATATAATAAGGGGAGGCGAATGTTTTGATCAGTAAAAACGTTCAAACAGGTGAAATAAAGCCACAGCCAGTAAAAAAGAAAAAAAAAGGGTGTGGGTGCGGAAAAAAGAAAATGAGTTAAATAAAAGCTGGTGCTTGAACTGCACCCCATTGTTAGAAATCACTAACAGTGGGGTGCAGTTTTTTTATAAATTGGAAATAAGAGCCTATGGGAATTCATTCATAATTTCACATTTTTTCGTGGACAATAATCATAAATGAAATCTGAATAGGAAGGGTTAAATCATGAGAATATCTTTGCATATCGTCCTTTTTATTGTGCTTGGGTTAGCAGGCTGCAGTCAAAATGAATCAAAAGAAAGCGAATTGGCCCTAATCAAAAAGACGGATCCTAATCCAGTTTTAATTGATGAAAATACGAAAGGCAACTTAGATTTAGTTGCAAACATAAAAGAAGCAATCGCATCTTATAAGGAAATATATGATGTGGCTGTCGTGAAGGGGAAAAAGGAAACACTTGTTGTGTACAAGGTTAAGCATCTTCAGCGCTTTCATATGAAGAAGATTGAGAAGAAAATAAAGGAGAAGCTTGAAAAGAAATTTCCAGATGAAAAATTTACTGTATCAAGTGATTATAAGATATTTTTAGAAGCTGTAAAGCTAAATGAAAAAATGCAAAAACTCGATTATTCGGAGAAAAAGGCAAATAAAAGGTTAAAGGAAATTATTAAATTGAAACAGGAAATGGCATAGAAGGGGGAACTGGCAATGGCAGATAAAAAAAAGAAAAAAATGACTCCTGCTCAACAAAAATATCAAGGACTTCAGCAAAAGCATGAATTGAAACGTCCAATTTTAAAAAATTGTCTGAGAGCCTTTTGGGTGGGCGGCCTCATTTGTACAATTGGCCAGGCCGTCACATACTTCTATATTTATTTCTTTAATTTTACTGAGCAAACAGCGGGCAACCCAACAGTAGCTACGATGGTGTTTTTCTCAATGCTCCTGACAGGGTTTGGGGTATATGACCATCTTGGACAGTATGCGGGTGCAGGGAGCGCCGTACCGGTCACTGGCTTTGGTAATGCCGTCATCTCAGCTGCAATTGAGCATCGTACAGAAGGGTTTGTACTTGGAGTTGGCGGGAATATGTTTAAACTGGCTGGCTCTGTTATCCTATTTGGTGTATTCTCAGCATTTGTCGTGGCGCTGATTAAAACGATATTGATTCAATGGGGGGTTTTGTAATGCTAAGGGGAAAACAATCCTGGATCTTTAAAAATCGCCCAGTAATCACAGCAACTGGAGTTTCTGGCGGTCCATTTGAAGCGAATGGGAAGCTTGCCAGTGATTTTGACATTCTTCATGATGACCTATGGATGGGGCAGGATTCATATGAAAAAGCTCATCGTGTATTAATTGAGGAAGCGAGTCAAGCAGCACTTCAAAGGGCAAATTTACAGGAGGAAGATATCCATTTCTTTATCGCTGGAGATTTAATTAATCAAATTACTCCATCAAGTATGAGTGCACGTACCAATCAAATTCCTTATTTCGGGATATTTGGTGCGTGCTCCACTTCAATGGAAGGGCTGGCCCTTGGTTCTTTTATGATTAATTATCAAGGCGCCAAGCATATTTTGACTGGTGCTTCAAGCCATAATGCGGCAGTTGAGAAGCAATTCAGATATCCGACTGAATATGGCGGGCAAAAGCCGCCGACAGCACAATGGACGATTACAGGTGCAGGTATGGCAGTCTTATCAGTAAATGAAGGGGGTAAAAATTTACCTGTTACAACATCAGCGACCATCGGAAAAGTCGTAGATATGGGGCTGACTGATCCATTTAACATGGGAGGGGCAATGGCTCCAGCAGCAGCCGATACAATAACTGCTCATTTTAAAGATTTACAGATTGATCCTTCTTATTATGATCTTATTGTTACAGGGGATTTGGGGAAAATCGGGCAGAATACAACCTACGAATTACTAACAAATGCCGGTCTGAAAATAGAAAGGGAGAAATTTCAGGATTGCGGATTATTGATTTATAAAGAGGACCAGCCTGTCAATGCTGGAGGAAGTGGTGCAGGCTGTTCAGCAACGGTTCTCTATGGCCATTTATTGAATCAAATGAGGCAAGGGGTATATAAAAAAATTCTTGTTGTGGCCACAGGTGCACTTCTATCCCCATTAACTTTTCAGCAAAATGAAACCATCCCTTGCATCGCACATGCGGTTTCTATTGAGATGGAATAATAAGGAGGGAGAAATATGCTTGCAATGTTCTTTTGGGCATTTGTTGTTGGAGGGGCGTTCTGTGTTATTGGTCAATTATTATTTGATGTCGCAAAGTTAACGCCAGGGCATACTTTAAGTTTACTTGTTGTTATCGGTGCAATCTTAGATGGTGTTGGACTATATGAGCCTTTAATTGATTTTGCAGGTGCTGGAGCAACGATTCCAATTACCAGTTTCGGTAATTCCCTTGTCCATGGGGCGATGGCGGAAGCAGAAAAACATGGGCTTGTTGGCGTCCTATCAGGTATGTTTGAAGTAACAAGCTCTGGTATATCAGCTGCGATTGTTTTTGGATTTATTGGTGCACTCATCTTTAAGCCGAAAGGATAAAAAACCATACTTAGGGGCTTGCCTATACACCTTATAGTTTATTTACATATGTTGTAAAGACTTGAATAAGTGAGGTGAAAGGTATGGGCTTTGGCTTTGGAGGATGCGGCGGCTACGGAGGCTATGGATATGGCGGTGGCGGTTACGCAGGATCTACATTTGTGCTTATAGTTGTATTGTTTATTCTTCTAATTATAGTTGGTGCAAGCTTTTATAATTAATAAGAAGAAAAAAGATTGGCAGCTGCTGCATTAATAAATAGTTGCCTCTCACATTTTTCACGCTCCTTCATACTATATAAAGTAGCTTACTATAAGGGGCGTGATCTTTACATGGATAATAACTTCTTTAAAAACCTGGAAAAGAAAACAGGCGTTAATATGAATGATGTTTTCGAATTAGCCAATTCACTGCAAAGTGCAAATTTCAAAGATGAAAAAACAGTTAGAGGTGTGATTCGGAGAGTCTCACAAATTGCCAACAAACCAGTATCTAAAGAAACAGAAGATAAAATTGTTAAATCAATTGTTACAGATGGAAAGCAGCTTGATTTTAGTACAATTTCAAAAATGATTAATAAAAAGTAAGGGAATGGACCTGGCAAATAACCCAGGTCCATTTTTTTAGCATGAAAAAATTACTTACTGTAAGAGAATTGCCTAGGATGGAGGACGTCCCTATCAAATTTCAGGTTTCCTACCTGTATTCGTTAACTTTGGTTGGCCAGCATCCTAATATAAGGCTGGAAGAAACAGCGGGATTAGTTTTTACTTGCCTTTTCTCTAGTTAACGGCGATAGAAATCTAGATGGATAGGCTTTTTTTCCACGGCTTTTTTCTGGAATAGAAATGTAGAGGTGGTCCATTGCACGTGTAATGGCAACATACATTAAACGGCGTTCTTCCTCAATCGGGGCAAAATCGCCATTTCTATAGGCCTCCAGGGCATGATCATGTGGCAGACTGCCATCAACAGCCCCGATAATATAAACTACCTTATATTCCAATCCCTTTGAACGGTGAACGGTGCTTAAGGTAATTGCGTTTTGATTTTTCTTGCTTTGTTGCTTAATTTCCTTATTCATAGCTCTCATATGGTCCGCATGTTCTAAAAAATCTCGAATGGCTGTAAAGCTTTTGGCCGCAACTTTCAAATCCTTAAGGTCATCAGAGCCCTTTTCAATTTTATTCCCTTCATTGCCGCGTTTCTTGATGAAATCTTGAAAGCCGAGTTCTTTCTCAATTTTTTCAATCGCTTGAATGGGAGAGAGATGTGCAATGGCGCGTATAACTGGAATCACTTTTTTTAATTTGCTTTCTTGAAAAGCAAATCCTGTCTTTACATGTTTTAAGCATTCAAGTAGCGTGCAGTCTTTTAAAATGCTTTCTGCCATCATATCCTTAATAACTGTTTGCTTCATAAAAAGGGCAGGAAGGATATTTTGCATCGCTCCTTTATCATCCTCATTTAAAGCTAATTGCAAGAAGGAAAGCATACTTTTCACAATAAACCGGTCATAGAAGGATTCAGCATCCTGATCAATTCTGAAAGGCAGGCTTGAGTTGGCAAGCCGTTCAAAAACAGCACGACTGCCGGTGTTCGTTCGAAACAGAATGGCAAAGTCCTTTGGTTCAAAGCCTTCTTCAATTTTTTCCTGAATATCCGTTACAATAGATGTTGCTTCTTCTTCCTCATCAAAAGGAAAGAAGAGACAAGGAACCTTCCCTCCGGTATACTGAGCTTTCATTTTTTTTGCTCTTCTTTTCTTATTCTGTATAATCACTTGATTCGCTGTCGAAACGATTTCGTGAGTGGAACGGTAATTTTGTTTTAAAGCAATAACTTCTGCATGAGGAAAATCTTTTTCAAAATCTAGCAGGTATTCGGGATCACTGCCGCGAAATGCATAAATAGACTGATCATCATCTCCTACAGCACAAACATTTTTAGACTTAGCTGAAAGCATTTTTATCAGTTCATACTGAATCTTGTTAATATCCTGAAACTCATCAATTAGGAAGTATTTAAAACGATTTTGATAGTTTTCGAGAATAGAAGGATGACGCAGGAAAAAATCATAACAGCCTGTCAGCATATCATCGAAATCAAATAAACCCTCTTTTTCCTTTGCTTGTTCATACTTTTTATACAGATTAAGCACACTTTCCTCCCACGATGAAGTGGGTCTAACCTGTTCGGGTGAAACGAGCGTATTCTTCCAAAATCCTATTTGCTGAAGCGCAAGGTCATATGCAAATTCTTTTTCATCTAGATTTAATTCTCTTCCAGCATTCTTAATCATTTGCTCACGCTGCCAGCCTTTGCTTAATAATTTATCGGAGGACCACTTCTCAGGCACATGAAACGAGAGGATCCGATAAAAAAGACTATGGAAAGTCCCGGAAACTATTTGCCGGATTTGGAGGCTTTCCATCTTTGGATAACGGGAAAGTCTTTCTTTCATTTCAGCAGCAGCCTTTGCGGTAAAAGTAACGAGCATAATTGATTTTGGATCAATTTCTTTTTCTTGTATCATGAAAGCTGTACGAGTTGTTAGAACCCTTGTTTTTCCACTCCCAGCACCAGCTAGCACGAGAAGCGGTCCTTCTGTACGAGTCACCGCATCAGCTTGCTCGCTATCAAGTATTACTCCGGATTGGGCTAATGTATGTAAATATTGAAAGGGGGAATGGCATTTGCTCATACTTTCTGGGATGAACGGAGGAATGTTTTTTACTGACTGAGTTTGTTTAATTTTACATTCTGGCTCTTGAGCGGATGTAATGGTACGTGATACAGGAATTCTAAATCCATTCCGCTCCTCATACTCTACTTTTTCTTGCGGCATTGAAGGAGTATCATCCGGATCTTTGCACGTATGATTAAGCTCAGGAATATGATAGAAATGAGGCTCCTGATTAATTCCAATATATAACCGAACTTTTTCATTGCACACAGGGCATTGCAAGTGTCCCTTTTTCCCATCGTCATGCAGAGACTGAAACATTTCTCTGCTTACTCTATTAATATTAATCATTTTATTATGTAGCATTGCTTTTTTCATATAAATTCCTCTTTTTCAACCTATTTCAGCACAATAAAGACAACCTTTATCATAACAAAATAAAAGAAATTACGAAAGGGAGCATAAAATCAAATATTGGTTCGTATGTCTATATTTATAGGAGGGGAGTATAATGGGATATATTGCACCTGTTACAAATTATCAATATAGCCAGTATGCAGAAAGAGTTATTAGTAAAGGGTATGATCCCTACCGATTTGTTCCAATCAATAGAATTAAGCCCTCAACGAATCCTCGAGAATACGATCACCCGATACTAAATGGACAGACTCATCCTATAAAAAGATCAAAAATGAGTCAAGAACAATCAATTTCTAGTGGCAAAAATAAAAATGAACGATTAGAAAAGCTGCAAAGTCAACTTACAGGAAAGGGCATTTTTTATAATGAGTCTGTTTAAAATATAACCCTTTCTTAAATGAAAAAACTTCTGTCCACTGGACAGAAGTTTTTTAAATCTGCTTAATCATTGTACGATGTGGAATTCCCGCATCCAAAAACTCTTCAGAGATAATTTCATAACCTAGTTTGCTATAAAAGGGAATGGCATGAGTTTGCGCATTAAGCTTTAGTTTTTTTACCCCTTCCCCTTTTCCATACTCTTCTATTTTATCCATAATAGCTTTTCCTGAGCCTGACTTACGATGATTTTCCAGTACGCAAATTCTTTCTACTTTGCCAATGCCATCTACTGACCGGAACCTGCCTGCACCGATCGGAAGGTTTTGATCATAAAGAAGAAAATGAACGGCCTCTTCTTCATATTGATCAATTTCTTCTTCTAACGGTACTTGCTGCTCTTCAACAAAGACCTTTTTACGAATAGAAAAAGCTTCTTGCAATTGATTATCATTAGATACAATTTTTACTTCCACAATTCATTATTCCTTTCCAAGCCGAAATGTTTCATAAACTGTCCATGAGCCGTTTTCAAGCTGATATAACAGGTGGAAACGATCGACAGTTTCTTCATAATTAAACTGGTTCATTCGTAATGAGCCATATACATCTGAATGCTCATCATTAGATAATTGCTGCCCAATTGTAATATGCGGGACAAAAGCATATTCAGGCATATCCGCAGAAATTTTCTCATTGATTACTTTTTGCAGTTCTTCAAGTACTTCTGATGCCTCAATTTTAAAATAAATGACATTATTTACTGGCTTAAATGAACTAAATTTTGTGGTTTTTATTTGAAAAGGCTCAAAAGAATTTGAAATCTCATCTAAAATGATAGTTAACTGTTTAATCTGATCTTCTGATGCATGAAAACTTGGTTTGAGCGTTAAATGAGGAGGGATTAGAGAATAATTCGGGTCATATCGTTTTCGATATGAGTTCGCTTCATCTTGCAATTTTTTTGAAGGAAAAATAACGATACCTAGCTTCATAACATAACCTCCATGAATAGATTTAATAAACTTCATTTGAAATCAACAAGAAAAGAGTGTATATGCCCATTATAACAAATTTTCCAAATATAAAGTATAGGAATGCTTAATTTTCAGGAATAGGTAAAAGAATTATCTGAAAAAGTTTAGAAGAATGAGCGAAACACGCCTAATTGCAAGGCTTCGCTCATTCTTCATAAACAACAAGCTATACTGGTTAATTACTATATTAAGAAAACATTTTCTTTAATGCACGTTTTAAATCAGGCTGCCAATGTGTCCATGTATGGTCACCGTCAAATTCATCGTAGAAGTAAGGGAATCCCTTTTCACTAAACAGCTTAGATAACTCTCTATTTGGTGTAAGGAAATCCTTTTCTTCTTTTTTAGTCGTTTGAACAGCGGTTTCTTGCTTCCCGATGACATGATAAATACTTGTTAAATGTGGCTGAGTAACTTCTTTAACAGCATTCATGACTACCTCATCAACCATCGGTGATTGAAGCATGACTTTTCCAAACGTATGAGGGTACTCTAAAGCCGCCATAAGGGATACAGTTGCAGCAAGTGAATCACCAATTAATGCACGGCCCATTCCCATTTGATATGTAGGGAATTCCTGATCTAAATATGGTACTAGCTCATGCGCTAAGAAACGTATAAATGCTTTGTTCTGTTCTCCGTTTGGATGATATTTCTTCCAGCGATCCTCTACATTTTTATATGGAATGCCTACAATAATGATGTTCTCAATTTCTCTATTTTTTAATAATTCATCTGCAGTTCTGCCAATTCTTCCTAGCTGAAAATAATCTTTTCCATCAGGAGCAATTAAAATTGAATACTTATATAAAGGAGTAAACGTTGCCGGCAAGTAGATAAGCAGTTCAACATCTTCCCCCAGCTCTTTACTTGAGAATGTTACATCTCTAATTGATCCTCTAGAATTTTCCATCGATGATTCCTCCAATTGATGATATGTATAGCTTTGCATGATATTTTAACATAATATAAGTGGAAATGCTTTTTTCAGATTCTAAAAAACGAGTGATATTTACATTTAACGACCAGAAAGAAACAAGTCTGTTATAATATGGATATAATTTCAGAAAACATGCCTAGAAAATAAATAAATTTTAACTAAAGATGAGGGGAAATTAAGGATTGTCCTTTGCAAGTTAATTGCGAAATTAAGATGTGAAATATATAAAGAAAACTAATAATAGGCAATATTCTGTTATACCGATTACTTAGTAAATTGAGTATTTATTGACAATTATGATAATATTTATGTTAATATATAGACTGAGAATCTGTAAAACTATCAAAGGGGGCAAAAATATGAAAAAGAAAAGTTTTCTTCTCACAGCTGTTTTATTATTAGCACTTTCTATGTTTCTTGCTGCATGTGGAGGTTCTGAGGAAAGTTCTGGTGAAAAGGGCGATGGTGAAAAGAAAGGTTCAGATAAGCCTAAGTTTATGAGTATTGTTACAGGTGGTACAGGTGGTACATACTATCCTCTTGGTGGAGCATTTGCAGAAATTATTTCTGATGCAACAGGCATTCAGACCAATGCTGAAGTTTCCGGTGCTTCTGCAGAGAATATGAACACATTAAAGGACGGCGCTGCTGAAATCGCTTTCTCTCAAACTGATATTGCCTCATATGCGAAAGATGGCAAATTAATGTTTGAAGGAGCAGCGGTAGACAATGTAAGTGCGATTGGTACCCTTTATCCTGAAACGATCCAAATTGTAACAACTGCTAAATCAGGTATTAAATCTGTTGAGGACTTAAAAGGCAAAAAGGTTTCTGTAGGTGCTCCAGGTTCTGGCACAAACCCAAATGCTGAACAAATTCTTGAAGTTCATGGAATGACTTTTGATGATATTAATAAGCAAGACCTTTCTTTCGATGAATCAACTGCTGGAATTCAAGACGGTACAATCGATGCAGCTTTCGTAACAGCTGGAACGCCAACAGGTGCTGTTGAAGGACTTTCTGCAACAGAAGACATCGTAATTATTCCTATTGCTCAAGATAAAATTGATGCGCTAATCGAGAAATATCCTTACTACATTCAAGACGAGGTCCCTTCAGGCACATATAAATTAAAAGATGCTGTGCCAACAGTTGCTGTTCAGGCAATGCTCGTCGTATCAAATGATCTTTCAGAAGATGTTGTATACGATGTGACTAAGGCAATATTTGAAAACCTTGATAAAGTTACTCATGCAAAAGGGAAACTTATTAAAGCTGAAAATGCTATTAAAGGTGTAGGAATTGAAATTCACCCTGGCGCTCAGAAATATTATGATGAAAAAGGAATTAAAGCTGAGTAGCCTGCTAAATTCTAATGAATAAAGACTTGACCGGCTGTAAAACCTCAAGAGGTTTTTTACACCGGTCAAGTTCTCTTTAATAGATACATTTTGTGTTGTACGTAAATTTATTAGGTGGGGTTTACATGAAAGAAAGAAAACCGGGCAGACAAATCCTAATTCTGCTCCCCCTCATCCTTATATCCATCGCAATTATTTTTTTCATTCCCATTAAGCAAGCATTGGTGTTTGAGTACCAGAATACTGGGAAGGTGCTTGCCTACATCCCATTTTCTAAGGAAAAGAATTTTAAAATTAAATACACACATTCCATTCATCTATCAGATGTGGTTGAAAGCTATACTGTGACGGAAGAAAAAAAGATAAAGCAATATGAGCTTATGTATGAGGACTTTGCGATTGGAATGCCTGAAAATGCTACTGATGGAGAAATATTTGAACAAAAGGACGGCAAATATTATATCAAAAATATGAATCGCACCTTTCCCTTATTTGATCTTAGAATTGGCAAGGTAAGGGCAAATCATCGGGTTTTATACAAAAATAGGGAATACCCGCTTGCAAATTATATCGAGGCAGGTACTTGGGTACGAATAAAAATTGAAAAAATAAATCTTTTTCAGCAATTGAAAGGAGTGAACATCCTTGAGTAATAATATGGAGTCATTATCATTAGAAGAACAGCAGAAGCTCCTGGAGAAATACGACCCAGAAGCAGGAACAAGGAAATTAAAAGGGATTATAGGATGGATTGTTTTTATAGGTTTATTATCTTTCTCATTGTTCCACCTCTACACAGGGGTTTTTGGAATGCTCACAGCTCAGCTGCAGCGTTCAATCCATTTGGGATTTGCATTAGCCCTTATATTCTTATTATTCCCAGCCCGGAAAAAAGACAGGGGACGTAAGCATAAAGTTGCCTGGTATGATATTATCCTCGCCATTCTGGGTGTTGCCGTTGGTGCCTATTGGCCATTATTCATTGATGAAATTGTTATGAGAGCTGGCCGATTGACAGAAATTGATTTCTATATTGGGTTGTTAGCTGTTTTATTAGTTCTTGAAGCAACACGTCGAGCAGTTGGACTTCCAATAACTATTATTGCAGTTGTGTTCTTGTTATATGGAATCTTTGGTCCGTATATGCCAAGCTTCTTAGCGCATCGAGGGCTAAATCTGGATCGCCTAATCCAAACAATGTTCTTCACAACAGAAGGAATTCTCGGAACTCCATTAGGAGTTTCATCGACCTACATCTTCCTGTTTTTATTATTTGGTTCATTCCTTGTGAAAACAGGTGTCGGGCAATATTTTAATGATTTAGCTGTTTCTATTGCGGGGAAGAGGATTGGCGGACCTGCTAAGGTTGCGATATTTTCTAGTGCTTTGCAAGGAACGATTAGTGGCAGCTCTGTTGCTAATGTAGTTACATCAGGATCATTTACAATTCCAATGATGAAAAAACTTGGATATAAGAAAGAGTTTGCTGGTGCGGTTGAGGCTACAGCTTCTACCGGTGGACAGATCATGCCGCCTGTAATGGGAGCTGCTGCATTCTTAATGGTTGAGTTCATTGGCGGTGGCATTACTTATTGGGAAATTGCGAAAGCTGCGGCAATCCCAGCCCTTCTTTATTTTACCGGCGTCTGGATTATGACACATTTCGAAGCTAAACGTCTAGGTCTTAGAGGATTAAAAGACGAGGAAATGCCGAATCGTAAAGAAGTGCTTAAGAAAATATATCTTCTGCTGCCGATTTTGGCTGTCATCATTTTATTAATGAGCGGGATGAGCGTTATCCGAGCCGCATTATGGTCTATTGTTATAACGATTTTAGTCAGCGCTATACGGAAAGAAACACGTATAAGTATAAAAGATTTCATCGATGCACTAGTTGATGGAGCCAGAACAGCATTAGGAGTAGCAGCGGCTACAGCTGCTGCAGGTATTATCGTTGGTGTGGTTGTAAAAACAGGTCTTGGTTTAAAAATGGCAAATGGCCTCCTCGACCTTGCTGGCGGACTTCTAATTCCAACCCTAATGCTTACGATGGTTGCGGCTATCATTCTAGGAATGGGTTCACCAACAACAGCAAACTATGTTATTACGTCAACAATTGCAGCACCTGCGATTATATTACTGGGTGTTCCTGATTTGTCCGCACATTTATTTGTATTCTACTTTGGGATTATTGCGGATATTACACCTCCAGTTGCGCTTGCCGCATTTGCTGCCGCAGGAGTTTCAGGCGGGGACCCAATTAAGACGGGAGTAACCGCCACCAAGCTGGCAATTGGAGCGTTCATTATTCCATATATGTTCGTTCTCTCACCTGAATTATTGATGATTGATACAACGTGGTATTATTTAATATGGGTGGTATTTACTGCTCTAGCAGGAATGATGGCAATCGGCGCAGGTGTTATTGGCTATTGGCTGCGCAAACTAAATTGGATAGAGCGGGTTTTAGGGGTAATTGGAGGATTATTGCTCATTTATCCAGAAGGTGTTTCAGATATAGTTGGATTAGTGATATTTGTTCTCCTAATCGTTCTGCAGTATGTCTTTAAGCGCGATGATACGGTGAAACCACAAGCTGCTTAATATAAAATGATAGGAAGTTCCATTAGTGGAGCTTCCTATTTTAATAACTTACGAAAAAATGAAATATTTGCATTAATTAATTTGGAGAAGTGTAATTGAATGAAAAAGTATTGACTTTTTCCTGTTTTTTCATATAATTAAATATGTATTTAGATATGTGTTCAAGTTCAGAAGAACACTACCTTGAAAGGGTAGCAGATATCCCTTAATTTCCATTATGACTCGTTAGTTCAGTGGGAGAACGCTTGCTTGACAGGCAAGAGGTCACTGGTTCAAATCCAGTACGGGTCATTAGAATTTTTGAAGCAGAAAACCTTGAGTTATCAAGGTTTTCTGCTTTTTTTGTCTTGCTTTCAACTTTTCTGCTTTTATCCTCACATTGATTATGTGGCAGATATCAATCCAAGGAAATGATAATTATTTAGTACGGCAAATCCTATAATGTGATTTGCTGTTTTTTTTAAGGTTTATGTAAGGTTTAGATTAAAATGCTGTAAGGTTCAGTCAGTATAATCAGATTTGTAATCATTCAAGGAGGACTTTACAATGAAAACCATTTTACGTGCAAGAAACGTTCAAAAAGTATACGGATCGAAAGGAAATCAATATAAAGCATTGGCAGATATTAATTTTGATATAAAAGAAGGAGAATTTATCGGCATTATGGGGCCATCGGGTGCGGGTAAATCCACATTACTTAACATATTATCCACCATTGATACGCCAACTTCAGGAGAAATTATGATTGCTGATCAAAATATTGTCACGATGAAGGAAGAGCAATTATCAGATTTTCGCCGTAACAATCTCGGCTTTATTTTTCAAGATTATAATCTGCTTGATACGTTAACGGTTAAGGAAAACATCTTGTTGCCACTGGCATTGTCAAAAGTGCCGGCAAAAGAAATAGAAAACCGTGTCGAGAAAATTGCAGATACGTTTGGAATTCAAGGCATACTTGATAAATATCCTTATCATATCTCTGGGGGCCAGAAGCAAAGAACAGCTGCTTCAAGGGCGATGGTGACAAAACCGAGCCTCATATTGGCGGACGAGCCTACAGGAGCCTTGGATTCAAAATCTGCTATTGATTTACTAGAAAGCTTAACAGCACTTAATGAGCAGAACCTTTCAACCATTATGATGGTCACTCATGATGCGTTCGCAGCAAGCTTCTGTAAGCGAATTTTATTTATTAAAGATGGCGGAATCTATGCAGAAATTCATAAATTGCAGCAATCTCGTCAGGAATTCTTTCAAAAAATACTCGATGTCCTTGCTTCACTTGGAGGTGGGCATTAAATGACGTTATTTAGCATCGCCAGAAAAAATATCCGAAAAAACTTTACGAATTATTTCTTATATGTCGGTTCAATGATTTTCAGTATTGTTATTTACTTTACCTTTGTTTCTTTAAAATATGATCAAACCATACTGGAAACAGCTGATTCGTCCACCAAAATTAGCTCGGTCTTTAATGGTGCATCCGTAGTGCTCATGATATTTGTAGCTGTATTTATTTGGTATTCCAATTCCTTTTTTACAATGAAACGCAAAAAAGAAGTCGGACTCTATTCTTTACTTGGCGTTCGCAAAAAGCAAATCGGCCGAATGTTATTTTATGAAAACTTTCTTATGGGGATTATCGCACTATTGATTGGGATCATCCTTGGATCCCTTTTGTCAAAGTTTTTTGTCACCATTTTAATGAAGGTCATGGGGTTTGATGCGCTTGGAAATTTTGCTATTTCCCCGCAGGCAATTGTAAATACAATTATCGTCTTCACGATAATGACGGCAATTACTTCAATACACGGATATCGTTTAATTTACCGCTTTAAACTAATTGAGTTATTCAAAGCCGAGCAGGAAGGGGAAAAAGAACCAAAAGCTTCTGTCATCACTGCGTTAATCTCTGTTCTGTTAGTTGGAGCTGGGTACTGGCTTGCACTGCAAAATATGCTGGAATCAGAAGTGTGGAGAAAAATAGGCTATTTGATAACCCCGCTTGTCATTTTAGTCACAGTCATTCTTGGTACGTATTTATTATTTAGTACATTAACAGTTTATTTATTAAAGCTATTACGAAAAAATAAAACCCATTTTTGGAATGGAATCAATTTAATCAGTACGTCCCAACTTCTCTACCGAATAAAGGGAAATGCACGTACATTAACCATTATTGCTGTTCTGAGTGCAACTACATTAACTGCGGTAGGAGCGGCCTATAGCTTTTACTATAACAACAGAAGTAATGCCGAACTAGCAAATCCGAATAGCATGATGTTTATTGCAAAAGACAAAAATGTTTCTAACCAGATTAAAGAGCGGATATCACGTGACAAAGATCATAAAATTATCTATCACATGTCCGTTCCGACAATGATGATGGATGCCGATATTACAAATCTTCATAGCAAATTTTATTCAGATGAAATGGAATACAGCATTATCAGCAATAAAACGTTTAATCAATTAGCTAAATCGCAAAATAGAGAGGAATCCCTATCATTAAAAGGAAATGAGGCAGCCGCACTAGAAGCTGGTTATTCCAAAGATTTCTCACCGAAGTATGTTGGAGGAACGATTTCGCTAAAAGCAAATAACCACAGCGAGAATATTACTTTTAAAGAATTGAAGAAATATAATGTACTCAATCTCCAAACAGCGGGTATTACGGTGGTTATTAGTGATGAGTTATTTTCTAAGCTTGCAAATGGAATAAACCTTGTCAACATGGAAGCTTACAAACTGAAAAATGAAGAGGATGCAAAAATAGTAACAAAAGAGGTCCAAACCTTGTTGCCGGAGGAAGCGAGTTACTCAAGCTTTTATGCCGATTATGCACGGGGAATGGAGACAACAGGTTTACTCATTTTTATTGGCGGCTTTTTAGGATTGGTATTCCTGGCTGCAACAGGAAGCATTATTTACTTTAAGCAGCTGACAGAGGCAACCATGGATAAAGACCGTTATGTAATCTTATACAAAATCGGTGTGAATAAGAAGGAAGTAAAAAAATCCATTTCAAAACAAATCTTATTTATATTTGCCTTGCCATTACTAGCCGGTATTGCCCACTCTATAGTGGCATTAACTGCGTTATCTAAATTAATGCAAACGAATTTAATGACTCCTGTCATCATTTGTATAGGCATTTATGTTTGTATTTACATTGCCTATTACTTCTTAACAGTAAGGAACTACTACAAAATAATCATCAAATAGAAAGACTGTTTTCTAAAAGAGTGTTGTTTTTAGAGGGATTTTTCGTTTACCAAAAAGACTAGTTGATTGGAGCGGAAGGTGCGAGACTCCTGCGGGAGGAGTTGGACAGGTGAGACCCCACAGGAGCTATGCTCCGAGGAGGCTCAGCGCTCACCCCACGGGTCGCTGCCATCCTGGAGCGCAAATCAACTTTTACCTAATTATGTTAAAAGCAACAAAGTTTGCGAAAAGAGCCAATAGAAAAGAGGAGAAAATAATGAAAAAATTAATAGGATCGATTGCAGCGATTGCGGTGATTTTAGTAGGCGGGTTGGTTATCCTACAAAATGTAAACTTTAATAGACTTGGAGCCGATGAATATTATACTCAAATTATTGGTCAAGGAAAGAAGCTGGAAGATAAAAGTGATAATGGGGAAAAGTATATAAGCTATGAATATAATCTTCCCGCATTTGATAAAGATGGCGGAGAAAAGACATTGACCTTTACTGCTCAAAAACAGCTTCGGGAAAATGCTTATTTATCTTTATTTGTAAAAGATGGTAAAGGGGTTACCTCTTATCAGGAAGTGAAAAAGGCAGAGCTACCTAAAAAAGTAAGTGAGAAGTTGTCAAAGTAAAAATGAAGGAATCCTTTTAAAAGAGGATTCCTTTTTACTATAATGTAATAGGAAAGCAAGGAGGGAAGTATTTTGTCAACGAACAAGAAAGTATTAATTATAGATGATGAAGAAGATATTTTACGGCTGATTAAAACGGTGTTAAATAAAGAAGGGATCGATCATGTGGTCACTGCGGCTACAGCTAAAGAGGGGTTTAATCAATTTCAAACAAATAATCCTGATATTGTGCTGCTAGATATTATGCTGCCGGATGGGGAAGGCTATGATGTCTGCAAACAAATAAGAAGTATTTCAAAAGTGCCTATTTTATTTTTATCGGCAAAAAACGAGGAAATTGATAAAATACTGGGCTTTGCGATCGGCGGCGATGATTACATTACGAAGCCATTTAGCCCCAAAGAGGTCGCTTATCGGGTAAAAGCTCATTTGCGCCGGGCAGAATACATGCAGTCTGAACCGCCGAAAGAGACAAAAATTCAGGCAGGGCCATTTGAATTAAACGAGGAAGAGGCACAGTTGACTAAAAATGGGCAAGTGATTCAGTTGAAGCCCAAAGAACTGGGATTAATGAAGGTTTTTCTCCAAAACAAGAACAAGGTTATTAGTAAAGAACAGCTTTACGATGCAGTCTGGGGAGAAGACTTCTTCGGAATGGATAATACAGTCATGGTTCATATCCGCAGACTTCGGGAAAGAATCGAAGACCAGCCTTCTCATCCTCAATATCTGGTGACCGTAAAAGGCTTAGGGTATAAGCTCGTTATAGAGGATGCATAGGGATGAAGTGGAGGCTGACTGGAAGGTATTTATTATCTGTTGTATTGGTTGTTGTTCTTATTATTTTCATTAATCTCATCCTTGGGATAGCGCTGCTTACCGCACAAATCAACTTCGATGTTCCAATTTTTCAAAACCGGGAAATATCTCCGGAACAATTTACGAGAAGTTTTCAACAAGAAATTATCACATTGAATCATGATGTAGCCATTTCTGAAAAAGGACAAAAAAAGTTAGTGGAAAAGAATGCCTGGATCCAAATTTTAGATGAAAATGGCAAAGAGGAATACAGCTTCAGGACTCCTGCAAATAGCAAGAAAAAATATACCCCAGCAGATATGATTCAAATATATAAGTATAAAGAAGTAGATGCAAATACAGTCGTTTATGTTGGGGAAAAGGAAAAAAGTGGCCGTCAGTTCAGCTATTTGATTGGAATTGAAAATCGAAATTTACAACGGCAATTTATCTCCTTTAATAATCAGGATATTATTAGAGTGTTTAAAATTGGCATGGTTATTTTACTAATAGACATCTTAATCGCGCTCTTGATTGGCTACCTTTTTAGCAAACGGCTTACCCAGCCACTGCATACGCTAATTGACGGCATTAAAAAATTGGCCAATCATGAATTCAATCACCATACTGAATCAAGAGGCTTATATAAAAATGTATTCTATAATTTAAATCATTTAGCTGACCAATTAAAGCTCAGCGAAAGAGAAAGAAAAAAGTTAGATTTGATGAAGGAGGAATGGATTGCCAACATTTCTCATGACATTAAAACCCCGCTGTCCTCGATTCAAGGATATGCAGAAATGATCAAAGATCCGGAATATGATTTTTCTTCGGAAGAAATAAGGGAATATGCTGGAATTATTGAAGCAAAGTCTGTTTATATCAAAGAAGTCATGGAAGATTTAAATTTATCTACCAGATTAAAAAATAAAGAACTATCGTTAAATAAAAATGAGGTAAATATTGTTGCTTTACTGCGGAAGATTGTGATTGATTTATTGAACGATCCTAAATATGCCAGCCGAAATATCCAGTTCCACGTAAACGAGGAAAACATAATGGCAGAAGTGGATGACATTCTTTTTCGACGGGCAATCAATAATTTAATTTTTAATGCGATTGTTCATAACAATGAGGATGTAAAGGTGGATATAAGCATTGAAAGGAAGGAACATACACATATTATGATCAAAGATAATGGGAAGGGAATTAATGAAAAGGAGCTTGAAAGGATATTTGACCGGTATTATCGTGGGACAAATACGGGGGCTGCACATAAAGGATCTGGGCTTGGCATGGCAATAGCATATGACATTATAAAAGCCCATGACGGTCAAATCACCATTCATAGTGAAATTGGCAGCGGAACAGCCATTGACATTCAAATATGATGCATAATAATGTTTGATGTATTTATTAGGCTGATCTATAAAATTGTGCGTTTTAAACGAATTAGGCTCAGTTAAACTGGCTTTATTTTGCAATTCCAAAATTGGCAGGTCGGGGTGTTCAAGTCCCTCTTTAGGTCATGCGAATGTTAACACTATTTCTATTCCAATAGAAATAGTGTTTTTTACTGGATAAAGGAGTATAGAAGCAATATATATATAATTAATTTTGAGACTATTGTAAGGAAAAGAGACGAATTATTGTTTACTTTTTCTGAAGGTTCGGTATAATTCTATATGTATGGAAATAAGAGGAAGAGGAGGAGGTTTATATGAACAATATAAACTGCATACTTGATGTTACATACGTTGACTCTTTCCTTCTTCAAACCAATATGAACTGAAATGCAAATTCACTTACAAAGACCTTCGTATGGATGCGAGGTCTTTATTTATTTAGGGAAGAGTTCCTCAAAACAAGTTTTTATTTGGACTATCATTTAAAGAGGAGTCGTTTATGGAAATTAGAAATTATACGCAAAATGATGAAATAGGTTGGCTGCGCTGCAGAGTTCTATCATTTCTTGATACGGCATATTTTGATCATGTATTAAAAGAAAAAGAAAAATATAAAAATCCATCTATTGAACTAGTTGCAGTAAATGAAGGACAAATCGTAGGGCTTATAGATATCGAATACGAAATGAATGAAGGAACTGTTTGTTCTAGAGGAACTGGACTTGGCGGGATGATTTGGCATATTGCGGTACATCCAGAGTTTCGCAGAAGAGGGATTGCTAAACAATTGCTGGAGAGAGCTGAGAAATTAGCAAATGAGAAAAAGCTAAATCGATTGGAAGCATGGACGAGAGATGATGATTGGGTAAATATGTGGTACGAAAAAAATAACTTTAAGAAGTCTGATTCATATTTACACGTTTACTTGGATAGCGGGAATGAGCTAAACGAACAAATAAGAATTGTGCTGCCAAACCTAGTTCCTGTTCATGCATTTGCCCATTATGTTGGACAAGATAAAGAATATATAAAAGGAAAGTTTAAAAGAGTGCACGAATGTTCTTGCTATGAAAAAATCCTCTGCTAATAAGCTTTTGTTAGAATGGAGCTGGTTCCATGTGGAAAAAAGTCATGATAGAAACTTCTAGAGGCAGGTTCGAAATATTCATTTGTGGAGAGGGAAGTCCTTTATGCGTTACTCATTTATACAGTGAATACAGTGAGTTAGGAAATTACTTTGCAGATGTTTTTGTTGAGAAGTTTCAGGTTTTCTTAATCAACTTAAAGGAAGCGGGGAATTCATGTAAAGCAGAAGTAGAAGAATTAAGCATGCTTGAATCTTGTAAAGATTTAGAGGCAATTAGAGTTGCATTACATATTGATAAATGGAGTTTTGCTGGGCATTCAACAGGAGGCATGCT
The DNA here is from genome assembly GCF_001439605.1 of Cytobacillus praedii. GTDB lineage: Bacteria > Bacillota > Bacilli > Bacillales > Cytobacillaceae > Cytobacillus > Cytobacillus praedii. The sequence goes on along the minus strand of NZ_LMBX01000022.1, from coordinate 46,492 downwards.
CGGTCTTATGTATGCGATAAATTATCCAAGTTCACTTATAAAAATCCTAGTTGGCGGGGCAGCTGCTTCAAATAAATATATGGAGCATGAAGGCAGTATGTATAGTGTAAATAGTCCATTAAATGAAAGACTTATAGAGTTATTTTCAATTATGAAATCATCTGAATCAACAAAGGAAGATCGAATAAAAGCAAATAGAGAATGGACTGAGATGTCACTGTATCATCCTATTAAATTTAATGAATACTTTTCTAAACCTAGCAGTGGAAGAGTAGTTCGAAAAAGGTTAGAGTATTATTCCTATCAAGAGCTGCCAAACTACAACATTATTGATCTGCTATCTGAGGTTTCAACTCCTGCTATAATTTATTGTGGAAAATACGATACCCAGTGCCCGCTAACCTTTTCAGAAGAAATTCATAGGTATATGTCTGAATCAAAAATGTATGTTTTTAACTATAGTAATCATGTGCCATATATAGAGGAACAGCGGCTTTTTCTTGAAATGATAAATGAATTCGAGCAGCTATAAGAGACTATATATGTACACAAATTAGGGGGATACAATGCAAATTCGAAGATTGAATACTACTGAAAAAGCGCCAATGAATTTATTATTATTAGCAGACCCGTCTCGAAAACTAGTAGAGGATTATGTGAACCGTGGGGAGTGCTATGTTATTGAAAAAAGTAAAGAAATCATTGGTGTATATGTTTTACTTTCAACTAGACCTGAAACAGTTGAGTTAGTAAATGTTGCTGTATCTGAGATTGAACAAGGAAATGGAATTGGGAAGAAATTAATACTAGATGCCATTTATCGATCTAAGGAAAAAGGATACAAGACGATTGAAATAGGTACCGGGAATTCAAGTGTAGGACAATTGGCCCTTTATCAAAAATGCGGATTTAGAATTACTGGTGTGGATACAGATTTTTTTATAAGACATTACGAGGAAGATATTTTTGAAAATGGAATTTGGTGCAGGGATATGATTCGTTTGTCACAGGACTTGAATTGATCGTTGCAGGTATTAATGAAAGAGGAGAGAAATATGGAAAAGAAAATTTATTTGATTAGACATTGCCAAGCTGTGGGACAGCCACCCGAATCACAACTGACAGCAGAGGGGATGAAGCAAGCAGATAGGTTAGCAGATTTTCTCAGTTCTTTTAAAGTCGACAGAATTATTTCAAGCCCTTTTTTACGTGCTGTCGAAACAATTATGCCTTTTGCACAGAAGGCAACTATTGAGATTGAGACGGATGAGCGATTAGCTGAACGTGTGCTTAGTTCAAGTTCGATGCCAGATTGGCTCGAAAAACTTAAGCTGACATTCAATGATTTGGATTTAAAGTATGAGGGTGGAGAATCTAGTAAAGAAGCAATGGATCGTATCATACAGGCTGTAAATGAAATGATCGAAAGCCATGCACAAAATTCGGTACTCGTCACACATGGAAACATCATGTCATTACTGTTGAAATCCTATAATAAATCTTTTGGCTTTGATGAGTGGCTTCAATTAAGTAATCCAGATGTTTATTGTTTGCAATTTAAAAATGATGAAGTACATTGTGAAAGAATTTGGCGGGTTTTAAAGAGCGAAGAGGCAGAGTTTTAAATAAATAATTGGGTATTCTTTTTCTCATGACTTTTTCTGAATTTATCCGAAAATCGTCCTCTGGATTTGGACGTGAAAACTTATGAAATCGAAAACCTGTCTGAAGAGGGTGGGAGTTCGGATATTATAGCACTAGAAAATACTAAACTAGTTGGAAGTTGGCATCAAGTACGAATATGCTACCTTATGAACCTGCGTAGAAGTCTGAAGCTGGCTTAAGGTCAGACAAAATATTTTGTAAAATCATCAAACAAGTAATCCTTTTTACTGCATAAAGTGTCATACAGAAATAAAATATGGCATGAATACTTATTCAAATATTCATGCCATATATTCTTTTAAGATAATCTGTTTTGCATGCCTTTCACGAATAACTCTCACGGATACTCATTTAAATTTAATATGGATCAGCATCATGCCCTTTTTCAATTGCCTTCTTAGGTGCTTTATCTCCACCTCTGTTTCCTAGCGGCTTTTGATTGGAGCCCTCTTTGGATGCTTGAGCTATTCCTTCTCTTAGTCTTCTGCCATACTCATCATCAGCTTCTTCAGCAAGTGCAATCATCTTCTCTTGTATTCGCTGATCGCATGTTGAAAGGTCTGTAATAAGGTTTGTTAACAGTTCATCCTTTTCCCATTGTTCAAATCTGCGATACGTTTCACCAGCTTGTTTCGTATTGCTTTGCCTGTCAATGGATTGGCGGACAAGCTTTCCTTCAATCTGTGGAGAGTATTCCTTTCCTATCTGTTCAGCTTCTTTTAATCCCCCTAAGATAGATGGTTCATAATTAATATGCGGGTTTTGCCCAGGGGCGCGATCTACCTTATATTGCATTTGGCCACCGCTTTGATTTGTTGCTACCCGTTTTTTGGGCGCATTAATGGGCAGCTGCAAATAATTCGCTCCCACACGATGGCGCTGAGTATCGGAGTAGGAGAAGGTTCGCCCTTGAAGCATTTTGTCATCTGAAAAATCAAGACCGTCCACAAGGACACCTGTTCCAAATGCAGCTTGTTCTACTTCTGTAAAGTAGTCCTCTGGATTACGGTTTAGAATCATTTTTCCAACTGGAAGCCATGGGAACTGATCCTCTGGCCAAAGTTTGGTGTCATCAAGTGGATCAAAATCTAATTCTGGGTGCTCATCGTCGCTCATGATTTGAACAAGAAGCTCCCACTCAGGGTAATCTCCACGCTCAATCGCTTCATATAGATCTTGTGTTGCATGATTGAAATTCGTTGCTTGAATTTCGCTTGCTTCTTTCATCGTTAGGTTTTTTATTCCTTGTTTCGGCTCCCAATGATATTTAACAAGCACTGCCACTCCATCACTGTTTACCCACTTATAGGTGTTTACACCTGAGCCCTGCATCATTCGGTAATTGGCTGGAATTCCCCATGGAGAATAAACAAGTGTCACCATATGGAATGTTTCAGGAGAGCTCGCGCAAAAGTCAAAAAAGCGCTGGCTGTCTTGAATATTGGTAATTGGATCTGGCTTAAAGGCATGGATCATATCAGGAAATTTAATTGCATCACGAATAAAGAAGATTTTTAAGTTATTCCCAACGAGGTCCCAGTTTCCGTCTTCTGTATAAAATTTAACTGCAAATCCACGTGGGTCACGAAGAGTTTCAGGGGAATGCCCGCCATGAATAACAGATGAAAATCGTACGAATACAGGAGTTTGTTTTCCTTTTTCTTGGAATAACTTTGCACGTGTATATTTAGAAACTGCTTCATCACCGGCAGTTCCATACGCTTCGAAATAGCCATGCGCTCCAGCACCTCGTGCATGGACAACACGTTCAGGCACACGCTCTCGGTCAAAGTGGCTGATTTTCTCAATGAAATCGTAATTTTCTAATGTAGCAGGTCCTCGATTTCCAACGGTCCTTATATTTTGGTTATTTGTAACAGGGTGACCTTGCCTGTTCGTTAACGTATTTTCGTTTTCTACATTTGTTTCATGCCTGCTCTGTTCATTTGTCATCTTCCTATCTCCTTTGGTGTAAATAAACATACGTATACATAGTATTTTTGAACTTCATAGGCTATTTTCCCCAGCAAGGATAAAAAAATCCTCCTTTAGTTAAAAATGTTCCATTGACAATATACCTATAAGGGTATATTATAAAAACATAAAATCCATACTAATTCTGTGCTGTACGTTATAAGAAAAGGAACTTATGTGATAGAAAGGGGTTATTCCATGGAGTATAATGATCAAATTAAAAATAGAGTAAAGCGAATGGAAGGGCAGTTACGAGGGATTTTGAAAATGATGGAAGACAATAAAGATTGTAAAGAAGTGATCACACAATTGTCAGCGGTTCGTTCAGCTGTCGATCGTACAGTAGGTGTCATTGTTAGTTCTAATCTAGTGGAATGTGTTCTCGAGGCGGAAAGAAAGGGAGAAAATACAGATGAATTGATTAAAGAAGCAGTTAACCTGCTTGTGAAAAGCAGGTAAAAAAGAAGAAGGAAACTTCTTTTTTTAGAATTTTATATACCTATAGGGGTAAATAGGAGGGAATACTAATGGAATATATAAAGTATATTATTTTCGTGCTTGTCATTCTTTTAATCTTGTCACGCATCTTACCAGCAAAAGGTGTAAGACAAATTAGTACAGAAGAATTGAAAAAAGAGTTAGGAAATAAAAATAAACAATTTATTGATGTAAGGACACCGGGCGAATTTCAATCGGGCAATATTCGTGGATTTAGGAATATACCTCTTAATCAATTAGTTCAAAAAGCAAGAGAGCTATCGAAAGATACTGAGGTCATTGTAATATGTCAAAGCGGTATGAGAAGCAATAAAGCTAGTAAATTATTAAAACAAATAGGATTTAAAAATGTAACGAATGTAAAAGGCGGCATGAGCGCCTGGTCATAACGTGAAGAGGAGGAAATGAATGATGAAAACATTTACTGCGCTAGAAGTAGAAACACTTTTAAATGAAGGTGAGGAACTCAATATTATCGATGTACGAGAAACGGAGGAAGTTGCCGAGGGGAAGATTCCAGGAGCAGTTAATATTCCATTAGGGTTAGTTGAATTTCGCATGCATGAGTTAGAGAAAACAAAGGAGTATATTATTGTTTGCCGATCTGGTGGAAGAAGTGGAAGAGCAGCTCAATTGCTTGATAGTCATGGCTTCCAAGTCATTAATATGTCTGGCGGTATGCTTTCGTGGGAAGGAAAAGTTGAATAATAACTGATAGAAAAAATACCTAAGAAGGTATATATTTGGAGGGGAAGTTATGAAACAGAAAGTTATCATCGTTGGCGGGGTTGCTGGGGGGGCAACTGCTGCTGCAAAGTTAAGAAGAATTAGCGAGGATGTAGAAATTATTCTTATTGAACGAGGCGAATATATCTCTTTTGCTAATTGTGGTTTGCCCTATTATATTGGTGAAACGATTAAAGAGAGAGGAAAATTGTTAGTACAAACGGTTAAGGGAATGTCTGAAAGGTTTAATATGGATATTCGAAATTTAAGTGAAGTAATCGCGATCGATTCAGAAAACAAAAAAGTTACTATAAAAAACTTACTGACTGATGAAATTTATAAAGAAACATTTGACAAGCTTTTGCTTTCGCCTGGTGCAAAACCAATTGTTCCGCCAATCCCTGGATTAGAAGAAAATGAAACATTATTTACGCTAAGAAATATTCCAGATACAGATAAAATCAAAAGCTATGTTGATAACCAAAACCCTAAGAATGCTGTTGTAATCGGAGGAGGATTCATTGGGATTGAAATGGCTGAAAACCTCGCGGATAGAGGGATAGAAGTAACAATTATTGAGATGGCGAATCAAATTATAGCACCGATTGATTTCGAAATGGCAAGTATTTTGCATAACCATTTAATCGATAAAGGTGTGAAGCTAATCTTAGAAAATGGTGTCCAATCATTTGCTGACAATGGCAGGAAAATTAACTTGTCAGATGGGACTGTAATAGAAACTGATATGACGATCTTGTCGATTGGCGTAAAGCCGGAAAATGAATTGGCAAAATCGGCTGGTTTAACTTTAGGCGATCGAGGTGGTATCATCGTCAATGAATATCTTCAAACCTCGAATGAGGATATATATGCTGTTGGCGATGCCGTGGAGATAGTCGATTACATTAACGGCATGAAGGCGATGATTCCGCTTGCTGGCCCGGCTAATCGCCAAGGACGGATTGCTGCAAATAATATGATGGGAAAAAAAGAAAAATATCAAGGTACTCTTGGCACTTCAATCGCGAAGGTGTTCGATTTAACTGTCGCTTCAACTGGTAATAACGAAAAAACACTAAAGCGTCTAGGCATCCTATATGAGGTTGTTCATATTCATCCAAGCTCTCATGCAGGATATTATCCAGGTGCTGCCCCAATCTCTTTAAAATTAATTTTTGATCAAGAAACGGGAAGGATTTTTGGGGCTCAAGCTGTTGGAGCAGATGGAGCTGATAAAAGAATAGATGTGATTGCAACTGCAATAAAGGGCGGGTTAACGGTTGAAGATTTAACCCATTTAGAATTGTCATACGCCCCGCCCTATTCCTCTGCAAAAGATCCAGTGAACATGGCGGGATATGTAGCAACAAATGTCATTGAAGGGGAACTGGAACAGGTACAATGGCATGAAGTAGATGAAATTATTGCGGAAGGCGGATTATTAATTGATGTTAGGGAACCAAAAGAACGTGAAAATGGATTTATAGCAGGTTCTATAAATATAACCTTAAATGAACTTCGTGAAAAATTAGACTCATTTCCGAAGAATCAAACCATTTATGTTAGTTGTCAGGTTGGACTAAGAGGATATTTAGCAAGCCGGATTCTTAAAAATAATGGGTACCATGTTAAAAATGTTGATGGCGGATGGAAAACGTATTCTTCTGTTTTCAAACGCAATTAAGAGGCTTTTATCTGGGAAAACAATAAAAATGTTTTAACATAAAAAGCAGGGAGAATTCTATACAAATGAAATTTACCTGCTTTTTTTAATCAATATTGGCGCTTATTTATGAAATGTGCTGATAGATGATTGGATAGATCTATTTTAATGAGTAAAATAATTACTTCAGTTTATAGTTGCCTGTCAAAGTTATAGAGATTGTGCTTTTCAAAAGAAAATAAGTTCCAATCGAGCAGATTGACAATAAAAAAACAGGTAATATACCCATATGGATAATTGGAGATGGTTTTATAAGGGTTTACAGTATGGTGAAAATAACTCAAGCAGCAATATCAATTATTAGAGAAGGAATCCAAGATGTGATTACTGATGGATAAACACTGTTTATTCGCTTATCGATGGGAATTGGCTGAGGAGGACCCAAGCCCGCCTGACTCTGGAAGAGTCAGCTTTAGACACTGATAAAATTGTAGAAGAAAGTGGCATTCACTTTTTGATTAACGAAAGAGATCTTGTGTATTTTGATCATGTGAAAATAGATTATACGAAAACTATATTAGGCGGGGGCCAATTTATAGTGATCCGACTATAAAGACTTCACAAAAACACTTTACTGAGGAGGATAAAATATGAATCCATGGAATATTCGTTTTCAAAATGAGAGCTATGTTTATGGGACTGAACCGAATGTGTTTCTAGCAGAAACACAGAAACGACTTCAATTATCAGGTAATGCTTTGGCTATTGCTGAAGGTGAAGGCAGGAATGCAGTTTTTTTAGCTGAACAAGGAATGAATGTAACTGCTTGGGACTATGCGGCTTCCGGATTGACAAAAACGAAACGGCTTGCTGAAACTCGCGGTGTAACTGTTCATACTGAACTAGTCGATTTAAATGGAGCACACTGGAAAAAAGGGTTTTGGGATGAGCTAGTATGTATTTTTGGCCATTTTCCAAAAGAATTACGTATGAAAACACTTATAGGAATTAAAGAGGCAGTTAAGCCAGGTGGATATTTTATATCTGAGGTATATTCAACCGGTCAAATTCCATATCAAAGCGGGGGACCTAAAGATATTGGCTTTTTATATACCCCTGAAGAGTTTTTGCAAACATTTTCAGATTGGCGTATTGTTCACTTTTTCATGGGAGAGGTTGAACGAAATGAAGGAGATCTGCATCAAGGCTTATCCCATGTGATCCAGTTTGTTGGACAAAAACGGCTATAAATTTTTGGTTGACTTTCTTTTTTTCTTTTAATAATATACCTATAGGGGTAATGGTAAAATAAAAAATTGGAGGAATTAAATATGACAGTAGATAAAGTACTAGATGCAAAAGGTTTAGCATGTCCAATGCCAATCGTCAAAACAAAAAAGGCAATTAATGAACTAGAATCTGGTCAAGTATTAGAGGTTCATTCAACCGATAAAGGTGCTAAAAATGATCTAACCGCATGGGCAAAATCAAGTGGACATGAGTTTTTGAAGCACGAAGAAGAAAATGATGTGCTAAAGTTTTGGATTAAAAAGGGCTAATTTTTTAGATTCATAAATACCTATACGGGTAACTGTAAATTATTTTTAACGGAGGAAATTATGAGCGAAAAGAAAAAAACAACGATTGTATTATTCAGTGGGGATTATGATAAGGCAATGGCAGCTTATATCATTGCCAATGGTGCAGCAGCATATGATCATGAAGTAACAATTTTCCATACATTTTGGGGATTAAACGCCTTGCGTAAAGATGAACAGATTGAAGTTAAAAAAGGCTTTATGGAAAAAATGTTTGGCAAGATGATGCCAAGAGGGGCAGATAAAATGGGACTTTCCAGAATGAACTTTGCTGGTTTTGGACCTAAAATGATTAAAGATGTTATGAAAAAGCATAATGCGATGTCTCTTCCGCAGCTAATTGAAATGGCGCAAGAACAAGAGGTTAAATTAGTTGCATGTACGATGACAATGGATTTATTAGGATTGCAGCAAGAAGAGTTATTAGAGAATATTGAATATGCAGGTGTCGCTGCATATTTGGCTGATGCAGAAGATGGGAATGTAAACTTATTTATCTAAGAAAAATAGAGAAAAATTTTTAATCAATAATACCTCAGTAGGTATGTGATGATTGGGAGGCATTAAAATGGAAACGATTAAAGCAAATGTACGTTTAGATGCAAAAGGATTAGCATGTCCAATGCCGATAGTGAAAACGAAAAAGGCGATGAATGAATTGGAAGCTGGTCTAGTTATAGAAGTTCTGGCGACTGATAAAGGCTCGAAAGCAGACTTAAGAGCATGGGCCACGAGCAGCGGTCATCAGTATTTGGGAACACTCGAAGAGGGTGATGTATTAAAGCATTATTTAAGAAAATCATCTAATGATGAAACAATTGAGAAAAAGCATCCAAATGTAATTAATAATGAAGAGCTTGAGAAAAAGCGAAATGCAAATGAAAATATCGTTGTACTAGATGTCAGGGAAGCGGCAGAATTTGCATTTAATCATATTCCAAATGCACGATCTATTCCGTTAGGAGAGTTAGAAGATCGATTAAACGAATTAAATAAAGAGGATCATATTTTCGTTGTATGCCGAACAGGAAGCCGCAGTGATCTTGCTGCCCAAAAGTTAACAGAAAAAGGCTTTACCCATGTTGTTAATGTCCTGCCTGGCATGAGTCAATGGTCTGGCGATACGGATTGTGTTCAATAGAGGTAAAAAATTTTAATCCATTATATACCATAGGGGGTAAATGTGATGACAGTTAAACCAATGACAGCAAAAGAAGTGACAAGAAAAGTAATTAATAAAGAAGAACTATTTATTTTAGATGTGCGAAATAATGCAGATTTTGCAGATTGGAAAATTGAAGGACGGTACTTCTCATATTTGAATGTTCCTTACTTTGAATTGCTTGAGGGGGTCGATGATATCCTAGATAGGCTGCCTTCAGATAAAGATATACTCGTAGTATGTGCAAAGGAGGGCTCCTCAATCATGGTAGCCGATATGCTATCGGAAGCTGGCTTATCAGTATCCTTTCTTGAGGGAGGGATGAAGGCTTGGAGTGAACACTTAGAGCCTGTGAAAGTTGGGGATCTAGACAACGGTGGAGAAATCTATCAATTCGTTCGTATTGGTAAAGGCTGCTTATCCTACATGGTTGTTTCAAATGGTGAAGCTGCTATTATCGATGCCACACGTATGATTAATCATTATCTTGAATTTGCTAAAAACTTGGATGTAACGATTACACATGTATTTGATACACATTTACATGCAGATCATATATCAGGCGGCAGAATGATTGCAGAGAAAACAAATGCTGCCTACTGGCTGCCTCCTAAAGACGCAGAGGAGGTAACCTTTGATTACAATCCGCTTGAAGGTGGAAGTATCGTGACAATTGGAAATACAGCAATTGATATTCACGCATTATATTCTCCGGGACATACAATTGGTTCCACTTCGTTTGTCGTTGATGAAAAGTTATTACTTTCAGGGGATATTCTATTCATTGATTCGATCGGAAGACCTGATCTTGCTGGAATGGCGGAGGACTGGGTTGGAGATTTAAGAGAAAGTTTATACTCACGCTATCGAGAGCTTTCCTGGGAACTCACCGTTCTGCCGGCACACTTTATGATCATTGATGAAATAAATGAAAATGGAAGTGTTGCAGAAAAATTAGGTGCTTTGTTTGAGAATAATCATGGATTAAACATTGAAAATGAACATGAGTTTAGAAAACTTGTAACTGAAAATTTGCCGCCTCAGCCAAACGCTTACCAGGAAATTCGTCAAACAAATATGGGGAAGATTAATCCTGATGAAAACCAGCAACGTGAAATGGAAATTGGTCCTAATCGCTGTGCAGTAAGATAAATCTTAATGCAGGAATAACAATCGACTCTAAATATAAGTAGAGTAGTACAATAGTAACATTCTAGAGAAAAATAATCTCATATAAAAAGGGAGCCTGAACAGGTTCCCTTTTATTAGGAGGAAATAAGATGGATATTGAATTTATTATTACGATTTTTTTAATTGGATTTATTGGTTCTTATATTTCTGGGATGCTAGGGGTAGGGGGATCGATTATTAACTTCCCGATGCTGCTGTTTATTCCCACAGTACTTGGTGTGGCAAATTTTAGTTCACATGAGGTCTCTGGAATAACCGCCATTCAAGTGTTTTTTGCAACGATTGGCGGTGTTTGGGCGTATCGAAAAGGTGGATATTTAAATAAAACATTAATTGCTTACATGGGTACTAGCATTCTAATAGGCAGTTTTATTGGCGGATTTGGCTCAACTCATATGACTGAAGGTGGAATCAATGTCGTTTATGGAATCCTTGCTTTACTAGCAGTATTAATGATGTTCGTTCCGAAAAAGGGCATTGACGATATTCCTTTGGATGAGGTGGTATTTAATAAATGGATTGCAGCATTCCTTGCCTTAATTGTTGGAATAGGGGCAGGAATCGTTGGTGCGGGAGGGGCATTCCTGTTAGTGCCAATTATGCTTACTGTGCTAAAGATACCTACACGTATGACTATTGCATCCTCACTAGCCATAACATTTATCTCATCAATTGGTTCAGCTGCCGGGAAGATTATGACAGGGCAAGTTGAATATTTTCCTGCACTTATCATGGTGGCTGCAAGTCTCATTGCTTCTCCTCTAGGAGCTCATTCCGGCAAAAAGATGAATACAAAAGTATTACAGATGATTTTAGCTTTATTAATTCTGGTAACGTCAGTAAAGATTTGGCTAAATATTTTATAAATTAATAGTTTGTAAGAAAAAGACATAATCAGAATGTCTTTTTCTTATGTTCTCCAAGTGAATACGGACGTTAGATTTTTGGACCCTATCGTGGTCTATTTTTTATCGAATAAAGGACCAAGGGAAAATATGATACTTTTTAGTTATTGCTAAGGAAATTGAAAATGTGTAGTATTATTCTGAAGAAATAGGTTAAATACTATTACCCTCATAACTAGAGGGAAAAATAAATTATTTTAGTAGGAGCAATGTAAGAAGGGTGATGATTGATGTTTGAAATCAAAGGGGATTTATTAAATAGTGTTCTAATGGAAGGTATAAAAGAAAGTGTCTTCATCGTGAAGGTTATTAATGACTTGGATTTTGTCTATGTTTATTTGAACCGTGCCGCTATGGAGAAAACCGGACTTACTAAAAGTGTAATCGGACAATCAATAGATGATGTATATGCAGCCGAAAGAGCGGATTTTTTAATTGAACAATATAAAAAAGTTGTTATTAGCCTTGAAAGTGTAACATATGAAGATTCAAACACTTCTCTTTTAGGTGAAATGTATTACTCAGAAATAACACTATCTCCTCTTTTCGATGAATCAAACAAATGTACACATATCGTTGCAGTTGTTCATGACGTAACAGAGAAAAAATGGGGTGAATTTGAATTAAAGAGCTATTGGGACAGTCTTCTTGAAAGCAAACAGCGATATCGTTCCTTGTATGAATTTAATGTTGATGCTATTTTTTCCATTAATAGGAACGGTCAGATCATAAAAGGCAATGCTGCTGTTAAAGATGTGACTGGCTACGATGCGAATAGCCTAATCGATTCAACTTTTATTTCATTGGTTGCTGTTGAACATATAAATGCAATAATGGATAGTTTTAATCGTGCAGTTGAAGGAAAAAATCAACATCTTAATATTGCTATTACCAATAAGTCTGGTAACCGAGTGGAAGTAATTGCAAAATTCACACCCACAATTGTTAATGGGGATGTCGTTGGTATCTATTGGATATTAAAGGATATTACCGAACAATTAACGATTCTGAAAATGTATCAGGAAAGTGAACAGCGTTTTAGAATTATTGCAGAAAACTCGCAAGATTTGATAACGATGTTAGATGAAAAGGGGAAAATTATATATGTATCCCCCTCATATAAGACAGTGTTAGGCTTTAACAAGGAGGAATATTTAGGAAAGTACTTTTTTCATAATATTCATCTGGAACATAAAGATAAAATGTGGGAATCGGTCTTACAATCCATAAAAAATGAAAAATCATGGAAGCTGCAAGTATTGAACAAGCATAAAACAAAAGGCTGGATTTGGTGTGAATTAAGTGGAACTCCGGTATTTGATAATCAAAGTCAATTCATACATATGGTCTGTGTGACAAGAGACATACACTTGCAAAAGGAATATGAACTAAAGCTGAAGCATATTGCATTCCATGATTCATTAACCAATTTGCCAAACCGCCGACTATTTAAAGAGAAATTAACTCATATATTAATCGATTCTAAGAAAAATAAAATAGGATTTGCTGTATTCATCATGGATATTGATCACTTTAAAAGTATCAATGATGAATTGGGTCATGACATTGGCGATGAGGTGTTAATAGAGTTTGGTAAGAGAGTTAGTAAATGCCTTCAAGACGATGAAATAGTTGCCAGACTTGGAGGGGATGAATTTACTGTTCTTTTACCAAATAGACAGTCAGAATATGAGGCAGCGTCATTTGCAAAGCAAATTCAAAAATCTATGGATGAGCCATGGATTATTAACAATATTAAGTTGAAAATTACAACTAGTATTGGGATTGCTATTGTAGCAGATGAAAATGCAACTGAATCAGGCATTCTAAAGACTGCTGACATTGCACTTTATGAGGCAAAAAGAGCTGGAAGGAATACGTATCGGATTAGATGAAAAAAGCACTGAAGTAATATCATTTAGCGTATCATGTAGGTTGGACCTACATGATTTTTTTTGTAATAGAAAGGCATTTGCGCGAAATGCGGATCAAATCGTAGCTTTTTTAACAGCTGCCAATCCAAATTGGTCGAAGAAGGAACTCACAGACATGTTCTATACCCATTTGAAATTGACAACAGATGAGGTTTTAGCGAGATTGGAAAAGGATTGGGACAAAGATATACGCTCTGCAGATCGCAATGAAACACATTTAATCCATATGGGAGATATTCTAACAGAAGGAATCGTAAAGCAGTTCCCTGATAAGTTTAAATAAAATTGAAAACGATACTCTGCAAAGAGTGTCGTTTTTTATTGATAAAATTTAATAAAAATTCATTGACGGAAAATTTAGATAATGCTAACATCTTATTAATATTAATCCGATTAAACAACTGTGTTTTATTGGTATTTAGTGAAGGAGTGAATATTAATGAAAATATTCCTAAAATCTTTAGTAACAGGCTTTGTATTCATCATGATATTGGCAGGATGTGGATCAGGTACTAAGACCAGCACGGAGTCTGGTGGTTCATTAGATAATCAGTCTGATGTAAGGAAAGTAAAAGTAGCCTATGATCAAGCTTCAAAACCAATGTCCTGGATTGATGAAAATGGGAATCCGACTGGATATGATGTGGAAGTAATGAAAAAGGTGGATGAATTACTACCAGGATACGAATTTGAATATGTAGGTACATCAAGTGATGACTTATTGATAGGTGTGGAACAAGGGAAATATCAGGTGGGTGTAAAGAATGCTTTCTGGACGCAGGAAAGAACGGAGAAATTTATATTTCCTAAAGAATTCATAGGGTTAAGCAGTGCGGGCCTCGTATTAAAAAAAGGAAATGAGAATATTAAAAGTTTGTCAGACTTTGCATCAGCAGGATTTACATTAGCTCCAATTGCTGCGAATAATGCACAATATACCATTATCGATGAATATAACATAGCTAATCCAAGTAATAAGGTAAAGCTAAAAGCTGGTGATGAATTTTCAGTTGATGTTGTTCAGTGGGTAAATGAAGGCCGTGTAGACGGAGGCGTTATGATTGAGGGACCTTTTGAAAAACAAGTGACTGCTGAGGATGGTCCATACCATCATTTAAAAAATGATGTTGTTTATAAGGAATTCGCAGTAATAAAAACCTGGCCGCTTTTTAATAAAAAAGAACAGGAATTTGCTGATGCCTATGATGAAGCTGTAAAACAGCTGAAGGTGGAAAAAAAGACAAATGAATATAGTGTGGAATTCTACGGCAGAGATTTGTTTGAAGTATTGGATAAAGTAAACAGATAATAGCAGCTCTTGAGAAAAAGCAGTTAGGGAGGAAGTATGGAGAAGTATTTTGATGCTACTTATATTATGCAGTCGATATCAATGTTACTTCCCTTTTTAAAAGTGACATTTATGGTGGCTAGTTTTTCTGTACTATTTGGTACAATTATAGGCTTTATCTTAGCAGCAGCCAAATTAGGAAAAAGCAAGATTGCTAGGAATATAGCCAATGGGTATATAACGATACTACGGTGTACACCTTCCATTGTTCTCCTTTTCCTAGTTTATTATGGGATTCCGGCCATTGGCAATAATTTTGGCATGGATTTAAATGATATTGATAAAGCGGTTTTTGTGATTGTTACTTTCTCGCTTCAATTTGGGGCGTTAATGTGTGAGGTCATTCGCTCTGCATATGAATCGATTGATAAAGGCCAGTTTGAATCAGCTGTCAGCGTAGGTTTAAGTAATGCCCAAGCATACAGAAGAATTATTTTTCCACAGGCGTTGGTTGTCGCACTTCCTAACTTTGGCAATAGCCTGCTAGCGTTGCTCCAGGAAGGTGCTTTAGCATATACCATCGGGTTAATTGACATTGTAGGGAAGGCAAACCTTATTATTGCTAGTAACTACAATGCACATGCGTTAGAAATTTTTCTCGCATTATCAATTATTTACTGGATTCTGTCAATTGCGATTGAACAATTCTTCTTGAAATTAGAAAGGGTATTAAGTAAGGGGAAACAGTCATTGAAGACGATGTAAGGTGGTGAAAAAAATGTCGGAAGGACTTGACTATAAATTTTTGGTTGATACATTTTTTGTTGCACTATCAGGGGTACCTATCGCGTTAGCCATCACAATTGTAGCTTTGCTTGTCGCGCTTCCGTTTGGTTTTATACTTGCCTTAACAAGAATCAACCGAATTCCTGTACTGCATCAATTTGCACAAATATACGTTTCTTTTGTAAGGGGAACGCCTATTATCGTTCAAATTTTTATTGTATATAGCAGCATCCCTTTATTGCTCGATTCGATATTTACTAAATATAACCTCGAGATGAATGTGTACGATGTGAATCCAATTTGGTACGCTTTCATCGTTTTTTCCTTCAATACGACAGCCATCCTAATTGAAGTATTCCGTTCGGCAATAAGTACGGTAAGTAAAGGGCAGCTAGAAGCTGCACAGTCTGTTGGCTTAACAAATGTGCAAGCCTTTAGAAGAATTATTATCCCTCAGACATTAGTTGTGGCATTACCAAATATTTGTACTGCAACGGTTAATCTGATTAAAGCAACCTCACTGGGGTATGCTTTGTCTTTGCAAGAAATCACTCTAAGGGCTAAAGTAGCTGCAAATGTGGGCTACAATTATGTAGAGGCTTATATCGATATCTTTCTAGTCTATTTGATTCTATGTAGTTTAGTAGAATATGCTTTCAAGCGTTATGAAAAACGGTTAATAAAGTATAAGGCAGTAAATGCATGAGAAGGAAGCTGGGGTGATCAAGATGCTGGAAATTAAAAACATCCATAAATCATTCGGTCAAAATAAGATCTTGAAAGGAGTAGACTTAAAAATAGATAAAGGTGATGTTGTTGTCATTCTTGGACCAAGCGGTTCAGGGAAAACAACATTACTGAGATGCATCAACTTTCTTGAAAAGGCAGATCAGGGGCTAGCCGTTTTTGACGGGATAGATATAAATTTGAAAACGGCATCAAAGAGACAGATCCACTCAATAAGGAAGAAAACTGCCTTCGTCTTTCAAAATTACAATCTATTTAATAATAAAACGGCATTAGAAAATGTAACCGAAGGACTGATTATCGGAAGAAAGATGCCAAAAATGGAAGCGAATGCGCTAGGTAAAAAAGCTTTGGATAAGGTAGGCCTGTCAGAAAAATACCATGCATATCCTAGTGAATTATCAGGCGGACAGCAGCAGAGGGTAGGCATTGCCAGGGCGTTGGTCATTAATCCTGATATTATTCTTTTTGATGAACCTACTTCTGCACTTGATCCTGAACTGGTCGGTGAAGTACTAACTGTTATGAAGAATATCGCAAAAGAGGGAACAACGATGCTAGTTGTCACACATGAAATGTCTTTTGCAAAAGATGTGGCAAACAGAGTGATCTTTATGGATGAAGGAGTTGTTGTAGAAGAGGGGTCACCAAAGGATATTTTCGTCCATCCAAAAGAAGAACGTACGAGAAAATTTTTAAAGAGGGTATTGCCGGAGGATTTTACTTATTATATTTAGATATTGTTGAGTCAGTGGCAAAGTAAGTATCGTTTTGAGGCAATACTATCTGAAGAAAAGGATGATTGCCCAATTAGATGGACTTAATAATACAGGAACGACGGGATTTTCTATGCTGTAAAGGAAAAGCACATCCAGATTTATTCGATGAACCATCGTTTGATGAATTTTCTCGGCCATGTGTTTATCTGGTCTTAGAAGCAGCTAGAAAAGGGTAGATTATTCTTCAGTCAGGTGGGAAACATGCACATTAAGAAAGATTTAATGATAATCAGGCAGATGGGATCAGCTGGTATACAAGTGCAAAGGGGAATCCTTCCTTAGAAGAAAGATTGAATGCAACAAAAGTCGGTGGTGTTGATCACACATTATTTGCTTCTAACGACATTAAACGCGTAAACGAATAAGCAGAAGAGGCAATTATTATAATGAAGAATCAGCCATTTATGCTTGCACCAATTTGTTCCATCCAAATAAACGCATCGGATGAAGCACTATTGGTATTAAGAAATTCGATAAAGTGTCAATGGAATATATTCTGATCGAGGCCCAATTTCTCATGGATATTATTGAGAAATTGGGTCTTTCGTATATATTTTCTTCCAGTGTTACAAACCTTCCACTGAATCTGAAAAGGACAAATGCTTGTTTGTATTCAATAGCTTATAATTCCGATGAGACACAACGGTATAGAGTGTGTCAATTCTGATTCGTTCTGCATCCGAAGGACTAATTTGTACAATTACACTCGATTCCTTCACCTTAATAACTTCTCCATTAATCGAAAGATTGTTCCGTTTAAAACGTACTTGATCCCCTTCATTAGCAATTTTACTTATGTGCATTTTCAACATTCCCCTATCTAATTTGAGATCGGAAATCTAAGATGTGCGAAAAAACATGAACTTTGGTTCAATTATTACATGTGACTAATTATCTGTCAATTTTAAAGTGAACCTTGGTTCATCTTTCGAATGTGATATGATAAAGAATGAGGTGATTTTGATGTCTGAAAGAGATGAAGGGCAGCTGGTAGGGACATTTCCTTCTATACCAAAACAAATTCGTGCACAGCAAAAAAGACTTGCTTTGCTTGAGAGCGGGCGAAGTCTTTTTATAAAAAAAGGGTATGAGCAAACAACTGCAAAAGATATTGCCTCCTATGCTGGGGTAGCAACTGGAACATTTTATCGCTATTTTTCTGATAAAAGGCAGCTGCTATTAGCATTATTGGAGGATAAAATGGAAAAGCTAATGCCGCCTGTACCTAATTGGATGCACCGGAATCCTGAACAACTGCTTGCATCCCTTTTGGAAAACTACAATAATTCCTTAGAGGCAATTGGCATACATCGAGTTCTTCCAGAGCTATTGCCGAAAGACCCAGAGCTATCAGAGGTCATGCTGGAAGCAAGAAAGAGTTTGCATGCAAGAATTTATAAAGGATTACAAAGTGCCAAAGATGAGGGACTTACATGGAAAGACTTGGATTTAGATATTGTTGCTTGGACTATCATCCTAATGGTTGAAAACAGTCCTGAAAAAGCGGAACAAAGTGGAAGTCCATTAGAATATGATGAAATGGCTAAGGTTATTTGCCGGCTTGTTTTTCCTCCCCAAATTATGGAGAAATTGTGTGTAAGTAAAGCTGAAAGCAAAAGGTGACCTCTAGTTCACATTTTAGCTTGACTTCAAAAACCTAGAATGAAATACTTGAACTATGATTCATATTTTATACTATTTGTTCCAACAATGAGGTGTTGAGGCATGAAGGTTAGAGAATTCATGATAACAAATGTAATTAAAGCTCATCCAAACGATAGCATTAAGGAAGTAATGACTATGTTTGTTGAAAAGAAAGTTGGCGGTTTGCCCATTTGCGAAAAGGATGGGACGCTGGTAGGAATGGTATCCGATGGGGATATTCTGAGGTCAATAAAGCCAATTGAGCAGCGTGTCTATGATTTCGTCTTTTATATGGAATACTTGGGGGAGGAAAATCTGCAAAGCCGTTTAAAAGATCTAACAGAGAAGGAAATCATCAAAATCGCCAAGACCAAAGGGCTTATTACCGTCTCTCCAGATGATGAAATCGAGCATGCAGTTACATTATTGTCCAAACATCATTTTAAGAAGCTCCCAGTAGTTAACCAAAATAATAGGGTTGTTGGTGTAATCAGCAGGGGCGATGTGATAAGGAAAATTCAAAAATCGATCCTAAAAGAGATTTAGAGAAGATAAAAAGCTGAAGTCCATAAAATGGGAATTCAGCTTTTTTATTGTTTATGTTCAATCATTGCATCTATTAATCGCATCATTCGCCAGCAGCAGAATCGTCATGTCATCCATCGGAGGATTATGCAGTCCTGCACGGACATCCCGATAATATCGCTGCAGCGGATTTTTCTCAGATAAACTGCGTGCACCAACTATTCTCATTGCAAGATCGACGACTGTAATCGCGCTGTTTGTGACGGAAAGTTTAACTGCACCTAATTCAGGATTCATATGAGCACGTTCATCCTTTGCTGAATGATCCCATTGGTTAGCTACCGAATAGAGAAAATGTCTTGCTCTCATTAATTCTAATTCCATTTCTCCAATCTTTTGCTTAACATTAGGAAGGTCACTGATTGTTCCCTGGATACTATTAGGTGAATAGCTCTTGGCAAATTCAATCGCATAGCTTGCTGCAGCTTGAGCAATTCCAAGATAACAAGCCGGAATATGAAGCAGCCATCCAGAAGCTCCTTTTTTCCCAGGTTCAATATACTCAACTAAGTATTCCTCTTTAACCCTGACATTATTTAATACTAAATCATGGCTTCCGGTTCCCTTCATTGCAATGCTATCCCATGTTTCTTCAATTTCAACGCCTTGAGTTGTTCTTGGTATTAAAAAATAAGCAACCTGGTCACTTTCCGGAATAGAAGCAGTTACATTAAAGTAATCGAGGAGAGGAGACAAGGTCGTAAATGTTTTTCTGCCGTTAATCAGCCAATACCCTTCTTGTTTTACTGCTGAAGTGGTAGGCCTTCCGCCTCTGGTAGGACTGCCAGTTTGTGGCTCAGAAGCACAATTATTTATTAGCGCTCCATTTTTCACATCGTCACATAACATCTGAAACATGGATTCATTCCAGCTTTTTTTTTCTCCTAAATCCTGAATGATTCCCATATGCCATCCGATGGATAATGCGGTAGCTCCATCCCCTCTGGCAATAAACTCTTGAAAACGAACAAGATCGTAAAGAGAAATTTCTTCGCCGCCAAATCTTTTTGGGAGTGTTAACGATGTGTAACCAGACATTTTAAGTTCAGATATATTTTGAAATGGGAATGCTCCATCTTCATCAATCTTTGCCGATCTAGCTAAAAACGTTTTAGAAAGTTTGCTTATTAATTCAAGTCGCTTATCCATGCTTTGAGTATCTTGAAATTTCATTTATCCATCATCCCCTAACTTTAATAAACACTCCATTTCTTATTAATCCTATCGGTTTAAATTCACTTTTAATTATACATCTAATTGAAAAAAGATTCCATTATACACTTTGGAATAAAAAGTTAAAAACAGCAGAAATAAATGGTAAAATAAAGAAAAAAAGAGTAGAGGCAAGCGAATGATCATTTTTGAAGCAGATAAGGCTGGGAAAAAGATTGATGGTGTAAATATCTTACATGATCTTTCTATTTGTATTTCACGAGGAGAAAAGGTTGCTATCACTGGACACAATGGTTCAGGAAAAAGCAGTTTATTAAAACTGATTGGTGGCATATATGAAAACACATCTGGTCAAGTAAGAAGGGGTATGGGCAAAACTGGGTATGTCCCAGAGCATTTTCCTGAGAATATCCGTTTTAAAATGCAGGAATATTTACTGTTAATAGGTAAAATGAACGGCAATTCGGAGTCTGAACTCATTAAGAAAATACATAAGTATGCGGAAATATTCGCTATTACAAACTTTTTGAATACTCCTTTAAAAAAATGTTCAAAGGGAACAAAGCAAAAAGCGGGAATAATTCAAGCATTGCTAATTGATCCAGATATACTTTTACTGGATGAACCATTAACAGGCTTAGATGAATCGACACAAGTAGAACTGTTAAACGAGTTAGCTTCAATTAATACAGGATTTACAATCATCTTTACTGCACATGAGTCACTATTAATCGATGGTTTGGCCAATCGGGTGATAACTGTTGCCAATGGCAGGATCATTGCTGATGATAAAAAGGAAAAAAAAGAAAAATATAAATATATAAAAGTTATTGTTCCAAATCAAACAGTAGCTTCAGAGATTCCTAATATTCGTTTTCATTATATAGAAGAACGTACAGTTGAGATAACGGTATTAAGTGAACATTCGGATGAAGTTCTAACCAGGCTCTTAGAAAGTGGCTGCTCAATTGTGGAATTAATAGAGAAGAGGTAGGAAAGTGTCAGCATTTGTCCGTTATGAACTATTAAACTTTATCCGGTCATTAAAGTTTATTCCCCCAGTCGTCTTATACCTTGCATGGATATTTATTTTGTATGCATATAAAAACGTGCCAATACTAAGCAGCTATGGAGTTTCATCCATTGCAATATATTTAGTAATGACATGGATAGCGATGGGCATGTTATCGATAGAGGAAGAAAGTGAAAAGCATATTCTCTTCTCACATTTGGGAAGTAAGTGGAGATACTTGCGAGGCAAGTGGTATGCTCTCCTTCTTATGATGGTTCCACTCATGCTGTTTGCAGTGTTTTTTCCAATTTTCACTGGCAGTTTTAAAGCAGGAATGACAATTGAATACTATCTGTTAACTTTTTTTTGCCACACTGTTTTTGCTATTTTAGGAGCTTTAGTCGGAACACTTTTTTCAGCAACACGTTTAGCGGATAATAAGTACGCCTGGCTATCAGCTGTATTTGTATTAGTTTGTTCACTTGCATCAAAGTCATTGATAGAAACGGCAGTCTTTTTGAAATGGATCCTATGGATATTCCCGCCAGTTTTTAATGTTATTGACCATATGGACAATGATTTCAATGTTAACAATGGCTTATGGTTTGATCTTATTTTTGTGATTGCTTATATCGTTTTAGCAGCTACAATAGCAGTTTGGTTATTTTTAAAGAAGGAACGGTAATTAAAATATGGAAAGTGAATCAATTTTTAGTGATTGATTCACTTTTTTTACATTCGGCAGCGAGGAGATCCAATTAGAAGTCTCTGTTCAATTAAAGGAGAAGAACTTATAAATGAATAAAAATTGCTACTATGAGTCAATGGGGAGGAAATAGATGGAGAGAGTATACTGTTTATTCATAGCATCAATTCTATTAATCTGTTGATTTCTGACAGGATGCAGTGAATAAAAAGACTATGAAGTAATAAAAGCTGAAAGTAAAATAACTGAATCAGTTGACCAAATTCATCTGGAACTTGATTATGAAATTGCCAATCATCCAGATGAAGATTGCTATTTCACCTTCGTTTTTCCGTCATATATTCAAGATGCTCTCATTAGTAATATTGGAATAAATAGTATTTCGGTTAATAGCAGCGTTTCTGGCAGTAATAGCAGTCAGTAAAGAAGGTGCTGAAATGACAGAAGAAATAATTGCAGGAATACTCCAAGGTGAGGTCCCATTTATTAAAAGTGTTCTAATCGGTAAAACGATAGGTATCAATTAATTTTTACAGTTCCTATAACTGCGATGTCTTTAATTGGTTTAGGAACCTCTTCTTGGTTACGGTTTTTCCTTAACTTTATGAAAGTCCCGATTATAATAAGAGTTATAATTGTTGACGATTTGAGACTATTATTGTAGTATATCAATGTATCTTGAATTAAACATATTTTATTTCGAGGTAATAAATAGATATATAGTTAGGAGATAAGAATATAATGAACGTTTTAGTAGTTAAAGCTAATAATCGTCCTGCAACAGAGGGCATTTCAAGTAGAATGTATGAAGTTTTCATGGAGGAAGCAAGAAAAGTATCCGATATTGAATTAAATACATTCGATGTTTTCGCAGAGGATATGCCATATTTCGGACAGGACTTTTTCAATGCGATGGGAAAAACTGCACAAGGTGTAGAATTAAATGATATCGAGCAACGTATTCTTGCTGCTTCAACAAAAGCGATGGATGCATTTATGGCAGCTGATACAGTAGTATTTGCATTTCCATTATGGAATCAAACAATCCCAGCAGCACTACAAACTTTCATCGACTATATTTACCGTGCAGGTGTGACTTTCAAATATACAGAAAATGGTCCAGTTGGACTTGTGCCTGAAAAGAAAGTAATTATTTTAAATGCACGTGGGGGAGATTACTCAACACCACAAATGGCACCTCTTGAAATGAGTGTAAATTATGTAAAACAAATTATGAATCTGTTTGGTATTCAGCAAATTGAAGAAGTGATTATCGGGGGTCATAATCAATACCCTGACCGTGCAGAAGAAATCGTGTCAGAAGGTATGGAGCGTGTCAAAGCTTCAGCTGGTAAATTATCACCAGTTCATGCCTAATACGTTTCATGTTTGACAAAATAACAGCAGTAATAGCTCTAATTCCTATCTAAGGAGTTAGGGCTATTTTTTTAATTAAATACAAGTGTCTTTACAGTTGGATATCCTGGTGTATAATAAGATTGTTAATTTGCTATATTTTTATGTTAGTAGCTGGAGGTGATTTCATGAAATCTACAGAATTGAAATGGGCTTTATTAATCCTTGTGATTGTTTTGCTTGGTTATATACTTCCATATACATTGTTTACGAACATAGCTGCATGGTATGGAAGTTTTTTATTGTGGACAATTTTGGCAATAGCGATTATTGGAATTAATTATTTAATAACGAGGAAGTGGGGTGAATAATTGTGGGTACACATATGGTTTGGTGGACAATTGCTATTTATATTATTATTTCATTATTTATTGCTTTTTTATCAAGAAGTGGAAAACAAACGAATATGGTCAGTTACTTTCTAGGAGATCGGAAATTAGGCGGCTTCGTATCTGCGCTAAGCTATAGTGCAACAACTTATAGTGCCTTTATGCTGGTTGGATTAGCAGGATTAACATACAAAGGTGGCGTCGGTGCATTTGGTTTTGAAATCATCTATTTTATGGGTGTATCTTTAGTCGCTTTTTTTGGTCCGAGATTTTGGTTAGTCGGGAAGAAATACGGGTATGTAACACCATCCGAAATGTTAGGTGATCGATATAATAATAAAAAGGTCGCAATGGTTGTATCCATATTCAGCTGTCTATTCCTAATTCCATACAGTGCAGTTCAGCTTGCCGGGGTGGGCTACCTTTTGCAGGGAATGACAAATAATGCAATCCCATTTACTACTGGTGTGGTAATTGCGACAGTCCTTGCCATTGTTTTTTCTTATATTGCTGGTATTCGATCAGTTGCCTGGACGGATTCCTTACAAGCATTATTCATGATTATTTCATCGACTATAGTTGTCATTCTCATTATCAATGGATTAGGTGGTGTCGGTTCATTCTTTGAAACGCTGGAGACAAATCAACCACAATCATTAACGGTTCCTGGAAACGGATTTTTTAGTTTTTTTACCTTTTTAGGATTAACGATTCCTTGGTTTTTCTTTAGTTTGTCTAATCCACAAGTAAGCCAAAGATTATTTATGCCAGCTTCAATGAAGAGCTTAAGAACGATGCTGATGGGATTTTTAATATTCGGTTTTGTGTATACGCTAGTTTCTGTCATATGGGGATTTTCTGCAGCCGCTATGTTTCCAGACTTGGCAAATCCAGATCTGGCCACACCCAAAATTTTATCATCTGATTTAGTTCCGCCAATTCTTGCGGCAATAGTGATGGTTGGAATTATGGCAGCTGCCATCTCGACGATTGATTCTATTTTACTTACATTATCTTCTTTATTTGCAAGGGACGTATACGGATACATGAAGAAAAACTCGAGTGATAAAGATCAGCTCCTTGTTGGGAAAATTGTTATACCAATCATTGCCATATTAGCTTATCTATTTGCACAGATGAATGTAAACCTAATTGCCGTGCTGTCAGTAGCATCTTCAGCAGGCTTACTAGTTACAGTGCCAGCTATAATTGGCGCGTTCTTTTGGAAAAGAGGAACAGCTGCTGGCGTAATAACTAGTGTAATTGTTAGTGGAGTTATGGTGATTATATTAGAATTTGCCAAATTAAAACCGTTAGGACTTGCTTCAGGAATATGGGGCATAGTTATCTCGGCGATTCTCTATATTGCAGTTAGTTTGATAACGAAAGCTCCTGAGAAAAAAGCGGATGAGTTTTTAAGTTACTTAAAGACAGAATTAAAAAGAAGTAAAATTGTATAAGCAGAGCTAAATAAAATAAGCTCCCCTCGATTGAAGAGGGGAGCTTATTTATATTAATTTAATAATTTACAAAAATTTCATAATAAATAAAATATATTTACATATAACTCATTCCTATATAATGGTAAAATATATAGTAAGAGTTTTCAAATGGAGGCTATTCATATTGACTGCATTAACGAAAAATATGATTGTTATTTCTTTTGATTGTTTATCTGCATTAGATTTCCCGCTCATCCATTCACTGCCAAATTTCGTTCGGGTTTTTCAAAAAGGATCGTTTTCAAAAAATGTGGAAACGATTTATCCTTCTGTTACATATCCATGTCATGCAACGATTGTTACAGGGAATTATCCGATTCGTCATGGGGTGATTAATAATACATTATTACAGCCAGGTGTTGCTTCTCCTGATTGGAATTGGTTTCGAAGTGCAATTAAAGGTACGACATTATACGATGAAGCGTGCAAAGCCAACCTAATAACAGCGGCACTTTTATGGCCAGTTACTGGGAAAGCAAAAAGTATTCAATACAATTTGCCAGAAATATTTCCGAATCGGCCGTGGCAAAACCAAATTTTCGTTTCGCTTATGAGTGGAACCCCCTCCTATCAATGGGAGCTAAATAAACGTTTTGGTTCCATACGAAATGGATTAAACCAGCCAGAATTGGATGATTTTGTTTTAGAATCAACGGTTCATACAATTTTGACGAAAGAACCAAATTTACTACTCGTTCATTTTACTGATCTGGATACGATGCGACATAATTATGGCGTGTTTTCAGATGAGGCAACAGATGCTATTCACCGCCATGATCAAAGACTTGGACGTATTTTGGATGCACTCGAGGAAAGCGGAAGATATGAGGAAACAACAATTGTAATTCTTGGGGATCATAGTGCATTGGATGAAAATAAAGCTGTTCATTTAAATGTAATTTTCCGGGAAAAGAACCTAATATCTATTAATTCTAAAGGGAAAATAACCGATTGGAAGGCCTATTGCAATGGCTGTGACGGTTCAGCATATATTTATTTGAAAAATAATAATGACAATCAAACGAAACAAGCGGTGAAAAATATTCTAGATGAATTAATAGCCGATCCTGACAACGGCATTGAAAGAATCTTTACTGGAGAGGAGGCTGGGAGTAGAGGTGCAGATCCTACATGTGCTTTTATGGTTGAGGCAAGTCATGGCTTTTACTTTCTTGAGCCTCATGAGGGCGAGTATATAAAACATGTGACGCAGAAAGATGTCTGGGAAAATAATAAATATATGCTCGCCTGTCATGGATATTCGCCAGAGAAGCAAGATTATTCTACATTTTTCCTTGCCTCTGGTAAAGGGGTGCTTTCGAATGAGGAAATTCCTTATATGAGACTTATTGATATTGGTCCTACATTAGCTAGAATGCTAGGTGTGGACTTAGGTAATACGGATGGGAAAGTGATAGAAAAGTTCTTAAATTTACAGGACAAATAAGGAGGTCAAGCTCCAGCGCCTAGCCACTTGGGGTCATCAACCCAAGCCTCCCAGAAAGGTATAGAACACCTTTCCGAAGGCCCTTCCGCATTTATTATAAGGAGGTTGTTTAATGAAGAAAATGTCCAAACCTGAACGCAGCTGGGTATTTTATGATTGGGCGAACTCGGCCTATTCCATTGTTGTTGTTACTGCCATTTTTCCTTTGTATTTTAAATCAGCTGCAACATCGGCAGGGATTTCTGCCGCAACATCCACTGCCTATTGGGGATATGCCAATTCAATTGCTACATTAATCGTTTCCATACTAGCTCCTCTACTAGGAACGATTGCTGATTTTAGAGGATTTAAGAAAAGATTTTTTACCTTTTTTGCCTGTTTAGGAATTGTTTTTACATTAATCCTAGCAGTTGTCCCAACTGAACAATGGCTGATCTTATTAATTTGTTTTGTGCTGACTTCAATCGGATTTGCTGGGGCAAATATCTTTTATGATGCTTTTCTTGTAGATGTTACGAGTGAAGATCGAATGAACCGTATTTCCGCAAATGGTTTTGCCCTCGGATATATTGGCAGCACGATTCCTTTTATCTTATCTATTGCTATTATTATTTTAGCTCAGCAAGCTGTTATCCCGTTGTCTGTGGGAATTGCCAGTCAGATTGCCTTTGTCATTACAGCTTTATGGTGGGGCCTTTTCACAATGCCGATGCTGAAAAATGTTGAGCAAATTTACTATGAAGAGCGTGTACCGAATCCAGTTTCTGCTAGTTTTAAGAAGCTTTTTACTACATTGAAAAATATTAAAGCCTATCGTGCGTTATTTTTGTTCTTATTAGCCTATTTCTTTTATATTGATGGGGTTCATACAATTTTCACGATGGCAACAGCCTATGGTTCTGACATTGGAATCGACTCAACAACTCTATTAATTGTCTTATTTGTTACGCAGGTGATAGCTGCACCGTTTACAGTACTATTTGGAAAGCTTGGACAAAGGTTTAATGAAAAAAGAATCATAATGGTTGGAATTCTTATGTATATTTTCATTTGCATATATGCTTACTTCCTCAAAACAGCCATAGATTTCTGGGTACTTGCTCTGCTAGTTGGAACAGTTCAGGGCGGGGTTCAAGCACTAAGCCGTGCTTATTTTGCTAAACTGGTTCCAAAGGAATCTTCAAATGAATTCTTTGGCTTCTATAATATTTTTGGTAAGTTTGCTGCGATAGCCGGCCCTGTGCTCGTTGGTGCTACCGCACAAATCACAGGGAATACGAATAGTGGGGTATTCAGTCTCGTTATTTTATTTGCCATTGGCGGGGTATTGCTACTTCGTGTTCCAAAGCATGGGGGAGTGGCAACAGAACAGCCAATATCCCATACTACACACTGATGTGAGAAAAAGCTGCAATCCATTTTACTGATTGCAGCTTTTTTCTTTCTGAATGCACAGGGGAGAATTCCTGAATATCTTGTATGGGTAAGGGTGTAGCTAAAACCACGACCGGGATGCATGTGACCGGATTATTTTTTCGCGGTAACAATGAAAGCGGGTGTATTGATAGAGTAAGGGGTGCTATTAAAATCCCCAAATGTGTTAATTTCTTTAAATCTGCAGCTTTCAAGCAGTGGCAGCAGTTGACTCGCTGTTGCTGGATATAATGGAATGGTATTGGAATCCGTTTGCCCTGCCACTGTTAAAGCAGTAGTAAAAAGGATCCTGTCTCCAGTTAATGTATACTGGCGTTGAAAGTCAAAATGTTCCTTTCTTATCACAGGAAAGGAAAACTCCTTATTTTCTAATACTCTTTCAAAATTTACTATTTGAAATATAAAAACCCCATTTTTATTTAGTTTTTTGAAGGCTAGCTGAAAGAATTGGGCAATTTCGTCCAAATTTCTTAAGTGTGCAAGCGTGTTGCCAATACAATAGATGCCGTCATAGGTTTCAGCAAATTCTTCTACTTGCTGCATAGTTTTTGTCTCAACATTAAGTGAAATAGTTTCTGCTAATGCCTTCATGCGAATCTCTTCAGCCATTCTTTTTTCAGGCTCAGTCGCAGTGACAGCGAATCCTTCCTTTGCAAGAGCAAGTGCCATATTCCCCGTTCCAGCACCAACATCTAATATTTTTCCGCCTTTACATAAATGAGCGGATAGAAATTGTTGTGTATTTTTATTTGCTGGGAATATTTGATCATAATAGGGTGTTAATGTTTTATAAAATGACATCTTGAAATCATCCTTCTTGTCTTTATTTCTTTCTATCTTAACTATACGAAAATGATGAAAAAACACTGTGATTATCATCATAGCGAATAAACACTTCTTTTATCGAAATACCACTATTATTAGCGAATGCAGATTGTTTGTGATTCATATCACCGTTTAGTTGATTTTCCTCTATTAAAATAAAAATAAAATTCTAAATTTTTTTAATAAAGGGAGAGGTGTATTTATTGACTCGCGGTAGATTAGCGTTCTTTACTATTTTATTGACATACTTTTTGATAGTTTTTGGTGGCTATGTTGCATCATCAGAATCTGGCATGGGCTGCGGTCCAGAATGGCCGTTATGTAATGGAGCTGTTATCCCTATTTTGCAAGGTGATACACTAATTGAATTTGCTCATCGAGTAATTGGCGCCATTCTCGGAATTATGGCAGTATTATTATTCGTAAAGATCATTCGATCACATTCAAATACAACTATTCGTTCTGTTGCGTGGGGAATGCTCTTCATGTTAACCGTACAAATCCTTCTTGGAGCAGTTGTAGTCATTCTTGATCTTCCTGCAATTGTTGTAACAGGACATTTATTAGTTGCAATGATATTCCTAGCAAGCCTTATTTGGCTTTGGAGGAAAACGGGTATGAAGGAATCGAAGGGTAAAATTCATACTGTTTCTATAAATATTGAAAAACGAAAACACATAATCAATCATCTAAATATTGTATTGGTCTTGTTACTTTTAACACTCGTTTTTGGAGCCTATATTAAGCATGAATCATATGGATTAGCATGTGGGTGGCTTACATGCGGGGATTCACTCCTGCCAAATACATTACCTGGCATCCTTCAAACGATACATAGAGTATTAGCGGTCATATCTACAATCTATCTGCTGCTGATCAGCTACTGGGCATTTTCAAAAAGATGGGGAGTTGCTATGCAAAATCGCATGCTCCTTTCATTACTTATAGTGTTGCTGCAACTTCTAATTGGCGCATTTACAGTTATTTCTTATCTAGATATCCCGTGGGCAGTCCTGCATTTAGCGATTGGAACGGCATTATTCGGCTTTGTATATGAGGCAAGGGCCTTTGCAGGAATTCATATGCCTTTAACAAGAAAGCCAAGAATAGCCGTGAATGCAAATAATAAAAGTCAGATGTGAAAATATAACTATAAAAAAAATGCTGGTCCAAAATTATGGACCAGCATTTTTTTATTGGAATGAGTGATGGATGTATTTTAATTGCTTATAAAACCGATGATAATGCAGATCTTTATTAATCTAGAATTTTAAGTTAATAGTAATGTTAATATTTTTAAATATGTATTTGAAATTCTTAAAAGATAGGAGTATAGTAGTTAAGGGGTAACTGATAGGAAGCAAGCAAGTGAATTTTTTTTGAACTTTTTTGTGAAATATCACACAAGTCACAATTTCCTTTCAGTTTATTATTTTCAAAATATTTTTAGATGCAAAGGGGAATAGAAAATGACAGCTACGCTTACTCAAACAAAGCCAGAACAAGAAATGTCATCCAATCTTGAAAGACAAGATATCATTGATCAGCTGTTAAAACCAGAAGTTCAAGAGTCTTTAACAGCATTAGTAGATCAATTGCCAAAACTAACTGAACTTCTTAATGTATTAAATAAGTCTTATGACTTTGCTCAATCAGTTGCAACTGATGACGTATTAAAGAATGATACTGTTGGAGCGATTAAAGAAATAGTAGATCCTGTTAAAGATTCTGTGAAAAGTATTGCTGCAACTGCGATTGAAGCAAAGGATCGTGCAGAAGAAAGCCATGAAGTAATCGGTCTTTTTGGTCTTTTAAAAATGCTTAAAGACCCTCAAGCGCAAAAACTTTTCCGTTTTATAACAGCTTATCTTGAAATTTCTTCAGAACGCAGCAGCCAAAAATAATTCTTTCTATACAACAAAGTAAGGACGGGGAAAATAATGACGAAACATATTGTTATTCTAGGTGCAGGTTACGGCGGACTTCTTTCAGCTCTAACTGTTCGTAAATATTTAGATAGTAATGAAGCTTATGTTACAGTAGTAAATCAATATCCAACACACCAAATCATTACGGAATTACACCGTCTTGCAGGTGGAACAATCTCTGAGCAAGCTGTTTCTATGCCATTAGAAAAGCTTTTCAAAGGTAAAGATATTGATCTTAAGATTGCAAAGGTTGAATCATTCTCTGTAGATAATAAAGAAGTGAAGCTTTCTGACGGTTCTACATTAACGTATGATGCACTTGTAGTATCTTTAGGAAGTAAAACAGGTTACTTCGGTATCCCAGGACTTGAAGAAAATAGCATGGTTCTGAAATCAGTTGACGATGCAAATAATATCTTCAATCATATCGAAGGCAAAATTCGTGAATATGCGAATACGAAAAATGAAGCAGATGCAACAATCGTAATCGGCGGCGGCGGTTTAACTGGTGTTGAATTAGTTGGTGAGATTGTTGATAATATGCCGAAAATTGCCAAGAACTATGGGGTAGATCCTAAAGAATTAAAGATCAAGCTTGTTGAAGCAGGTCCAAAAATTCTTCCAGTATTGCCGGATCACCTTATCGAACGTGCAACTGCAAGCCTTGAAGCACGTGGAGTAGAATTCTTAACGGGTCTTCCTGTTACAAATGTTAGCGGAAATGAAATTGACCTAAAAGATGGTACAAAAATTATTGCCAATACTTTTGTATGGACAGGCGGAATCCAAGCTCTTCCAATCGTTGAAGAATCTGGTCTTGCTTGTGATCGTGGCCGTGCAACAGTAAATGAATTCCTGCAATCAAGCTCTCACAAAGATGTATTTGTTGTTGGTGACAGTGCTGTTGCATTCCCTGCAGAAGGTGGACGTCCGTACGCACCAACTGCTCAAAATGCATGGCAAATGGGTGAGCTTGTTGGGTACAATCTTTATGCATACCTTCAAGACAAAACATTTGAAGCATTTGCACCAGTTAATTCTGGTACACTTGCTAGCCTTGGACGCAAAGATGCGGTTGCAACAATTGGTGCAAACAATACTTCCCTAAAAGGCATGCCTGCTTCATTAATGAAAGAAGCAAGTAATGTTCGTTACTTATCACATATTAAAGGGCTATTTAGTTTAGCTTACTAATATAACACAAAAAGAACCGTTGTTTAGCATCTGATCATGCTAGACAACGGTTCTTTTTGTGATTATTTTATGCCTCATCAATAATTTATTTATATTGATGTCCAGACACTGATAATAATCCCATTTAGCACCAGCATGCAGGTAATCTGCTAGTTCGTTTTTTATGCTCATTCTTTAAATTTGGGTATCTTTAAGGAATTTTTTTTGTCATTTAAGGCACTGTTAAAGTTAAATGAAGGTAAAAATAAAAATAGATTAAATTTCAAATACTGAAATTTCTGAATCTTTTAAATAATAGTTTCCTTTATAATAACGGTATAAATGTTACTTTGGAGGCGAGAAATAGATGGACACTCGTGATTTAAGAAATTGTTTTGGAAAATTCCCTACAGGTGTAACGGTAGTTACTTGGTTTGAAGGAATTGAAAAAAGGGGGATTACTGTTAATTCTTTTACTTCCGTATCCTTAGATCCACCGCTGGCACTTGTTTCTATCGACAAAAAAGCAAACGCTTACAATGCAATGAAAGGATGCAATTTTACGATAAACATTTTATCAGCAGAGCAAGAAAAGATTGCCTGGCAATTTGCTGGGAAGCAACAGGATTCTTTAATAATTGATTGGGTGATTTCAGGGGTTGCACCAAAGATAAATGACAGTGCGGCATGGATCGAGTGTAAACCATGGAAGGAATATGATGCTGGTGATCATGTACTATTTATCGGAGAAATATTAGACTTTCATAGTAAAGAAGGCGAAGCCCTATTATTTTATCAAGGAAAAATGGGTTCTACTAAGGTACTTGTTAATTAAGGAGGTTTTATTATGGGAATTAAAACGGGACAGGACTATATTAATAGAGTCAAATCTAGGAAGCCAGAAGTATGGCTTGGCGGAAGAATAGTAGAGAATATTTATGATGAACCTTATTTTAAACAGCCAATAAATGAAATAGCTAAACTATATGATGCACAGCATGATCCGAAGTATCAGGATGATATCACTCATATATGCGAGGAAACAGGGATGCGAGTAAGTAATGCTTTTCTATTTCCTAAATCAAAAGAAGATTTACAGAAGAGAAGCAAGTTATTTGAAGTTTATGCTCGAATGACATATGGATTGATGGGGAGAACTCCTGACTTTTTAAATGTAGTAGTAACTTCACTCGCTCAAAATGCATGGTTTCTTGAAAAGTATAATAAAAACTGGGCAAAAAACATCATTAATTATTATAAATACCTGCGAGATAATGACATATTTCTAACACATGCGATCGTTAATCCGCAAAATGATCGGAGTAAAACCTCCCATGAACAAAAAGAAATATATACACATTTAGGTACAGTTAATGAAACTCCAGATGGGATCGTTGTAAAAGGAGCGAAAATGCTGGCAACATTGGCTCCAATTACAGATGAAGTCATTATTTATTCATTCCCAGGCTTCGCACCAGGTGATGAAAAGTATGCTTTAGCATTTGCGATTCCAATCGATACACCAGGACTTAGAATAATCTGCCGAGAGCCAATGCAAGATGGAACTCGATCACAATTTGATCATCCGCTTGCTTCACGCTATGAAGAAGCAGATGCTCTGCTAATATTTGATGATGTGCTTGTACCATGGGACCGGATATTCTTATACAACAATGTGGAAGCCGCGAATCTTCTTTATCCGATGACAGGTATTGCACAGCAGCCTGCCCATCAATCAGGTGTTAGGGGATATATAAAACTAGCATTTATAGTTGAAGTTGCCTGTAAACTAGCTGATTCTATTGGAGTCGATGTGTATTTAAATGTACAAAGGGACTTAGGGGAGATCGTCCAATCAGTTGAAGTAATAAGAGCGCTGCTCCGTGTGGCTGAATATGAATACACAATTAATGATAAGGGTGAAGCCATGCCGGATGCAGATGCACTTGAAACTATACGAGGCATGCTTCCAGAAATGTATCCTCGTGCAATTGAAGTGATGCAGACAATAGGTGCAGGCGGGTTATTAATGATGCCTACTGAAAATGATTTTAAACATCCTGAGTTAAATGCTGATATGGATAATCATTATGCAGGAAGACATGGGGTGTCCTCTGAAGAGAGAATAAAGCTCTTTAAATTAGCTTGGGATCTATGTGGAGAAGCATTTGGAATGAGGCTGCTTCAATACGAACGGTACTATACAGGAGACCCTGTAAGAAAGAGGGCCATCTTTTACAATAAATATAAAAAAGGGAAGAAGTTTTCGATGGTGGAAGAAGTATTGGCCAAACCTATAATAGATGAAGCAGAAGCTATAGAACTGTAATCTGTACAAGTAAAAGGGGGAGCAAGATGATTTCTTCCGTTGAAAGAATCACTAAAATTCTTAATTTATTTACTGATAGTGAACCTTCGTTAGGTAATATTGAGATTGCTGAAAAGCTAGGAATTCATCCAAGTTCTGCTCATCATTTTGTGAAATCGATGTGTAAAGAGGGAATTTTGATCCAAGGGAATGATCGGAAATACAGACTTGGATGGAAACTTCTAGAATGGAGCAATAAGGTAATGTACCAACAGGATATTCATTCAGAAGCTGGTCCTATTATAGTTAATCTTGTACGTCAATTTAAAGGGACCTCCCACATTGGTATGTTTCATGAGGGAGAGGTTAGATTTGTTTTCAAAACTACATCCCCAGATGCTGACGTAGTACCAACTTTCATTGGTACTACTAGACGGCCTGCATACAGTACAAGCAGCGGAAAAGTCTTACTTGCCTTTAATCCCTCATTTATTCAGCCAACACTAGCGAAAGGACTTTTAAAACAATCAACTAATACGATTACAAGTGTAACTAAATTATATGCAGAATTAAAGAAAATAAAACAGCAGGGCTATGCAATAAGTGATGACGAAAATGATTTTGGTCTTTATGGAGTAGCAGCACCTATTAAATCTTATAATGGGCAAGTGATTGCTTCATTAAATTTTGTTGGAGAACCAAATTACATGAAAGGCAAAGAGAATAAACTGATTATTCAGTCTGTTGTTAGGTCCGCACAGGCTATTTCAAAACAGTTGGGCTATATTTCTTTACCTTACTAAGTTTGTTAAAAAAGAATGATCTGTAGGTTGTCTTTTTTAATAAGAAACTAAAGAAAGTTGCGGACTCATTCGGAGGAATAAAGCATAGAGGAATTGATCGTGAAGGAGGAGAGCCTAGTTTCGCAAATTATAGTGTAATTACTAACATTCACTATCAAACAGTGATTAAAGGGAGAAAAGAGATGGTAGTTAATTTAATTGAATGGTCTACAAAATTTATTGAAGCAGAAAAAACAGGTAAGAGGATTGATCCTCCTTCTAAGGTATTACCTGGAATAAATGAAAGAGAAGCGTACCAAATCCAATTAGAAACCATTAATCGCAAACAAGAACTCGGACAGAAGATTACTGGGAAAAAAATCGGTTTAACATCTATTGCAATGCAGCGGCTGCTTGGTATAGATGAACCAGATTACGGACATTTGCTTAATGGGATGGAACTAGGGAAGAATGCTGTGGTTTCAAAAAAGTCAGTTATTCAGCCAAAGGTTGAAGCAGAAATTGCATTTGTTTTAAAAGAAGATTTAAAAGGTCCTAATGTGACAGCAGAAGATGTATTAGAAGCAACAGACTATTTAGTAGCAAGTATAGAAGTGGTTGATAGCCGTGTATTAGATTGGAAGATTACATTGCCAGATACAATTGCTGATAATGCTTCATCAGGCTTATATATATTAAGTGACAGGCATGTTTCTCCATCGGATATTAATCTTTCTTCCATCAAAATGAAGTTATTTCAAAATGGGGAGTTCATCAATGAGGGAAAAGGAGAGGATGTTTTGGGTAATCCAGCAAACAGTGTAGCTTGGCTGGTAAATAAATTACATGAATTTAAAATTACTTTGAATAAGGGTGAAATTATTTTATCTGGAGCACTGTCAGCAGCGATTGACGCAAAATCAGGCGATACTTTTTACGCAGACTTTGGAGAGATACTTGGTGGAGTGTCTATTCATTTTGAGTAGGAGGAAGAAACCTTCAAATATCAAGAAAAGTAAAAGTAGGCACAAGCGGTTCTCGAAGTAATGGGACGGATTTAGTGAATATTATTGATCAAAAATATTGGAAATGTCCGTAATGATGTAATTGACCCACATTCAGATGGATTAATAAGTGCAGTCATAGAGTCATCATGTTATTGATAATGGAATGGATGGATATTTAGAGAGTCCTAAACTTGCAGTATTTAATTTGATACGGCAACAGCAGTGGTCCATATTATGCATGATAAGCATAAAAGAATATAAGCAAACAAGTTATCGATTTGTATCCTGCAGCGATTGGACCATTTGTCGGTACAAAAGCTGATTGTTCATTCTATTAACTAGATTTCACCAGTTGGATATGCTGAAATTGTTGCTCCAATTGCAAGTAGTATGGCACTGGGTCTCCCGCTGACAAGAGTAAAAATTGATGAGTTCACAAAGTCATATGCTAAAAGTGCTTTTGTAACTGAAGAATAATTGAAATACCGTCCGAGTTGGGTTACTGGGGTATAGCGTAAGAATTGCTCTAGGAGGAGCTCACATGAAAATTTCTTATGGGGAGTTCCCTATATTAGCAGAATGTGTTTTAGCTATTGGTGCTTTTGATGGTGTACACATAGGTCATCAAAATGTATTAGAGAAACTTAAATACCAGGGAAACAAGTTAGGCGTTGAAACAGTTGTCTGTACATTTGATCCCCCGCCAAGACATTATTTTCAGAATGCATTAATCCTCACACAATTAGAAGATAAATTAGCTAGAATCCACTCATTTGGGATCAATCATTGCATCGTCGAACAATTTAATATGATTTATCTACAAAAGAGTGCGAATGCCTTTATTAAAGATATCAAACAACTAAATCCAAAACTGATAATAGTTGGAGAAGACTTTAGGTTTGGAAGAAATAGATTAGGAGATATACCTCTGCTGCAAAGTCATTTCTTAGTAGAAACGATTTACCCGGTATGTTGTAAAGAAGGAAAAGTCATCTCTTCTACCCGTATTCGAAAATTACTTTCTAAAGGGGATAGAAAGTTAGCTGCTGCATTTTTAGGACTTGATAAACTAGTTTAAATTAGGAGGAGAAAGAATGTCAAAATGGGTGAGAATTATTTCTTTATGTGCAATATTAACTTTAATTCTCTTTGCAGCTGGATGCGGAAACAGTAAGGAAAAAACTACAGGTTCATCTTCCGGAAATAAGAGCGGAGAAAAGCAGACATTTAAATTAGCCCATATTACCCCTACTGATCATATGTGGCATAAAGCAGCCGAGAAATTTGGAGAAGAACTAAAGAGTCGGTCAGACGGAAGGCTGGAATTAGAGATCTATCCTGCAAGCCAACTAGGAACTGAAGCCGATATGGTACAGCAAATCGAAAGTGGTTCAATCGATTTCGGCTTAATTACCGCTGCATATTTAAGTGCTAGAGCACCAGAATTTGCCGCATGGTTTATGCCTTATGGTTTTACAACACTTGAAGAGGCAAATGAAGCAAGAAAGTCTGATATATCAAAGAAAATCCTTTCTTCCTTGGAAGAACAGGGACTAAAGGGACTTGATTATTTATTTGCGGGACAACGTGTCATGATATTTAAAGATAAACAAGTAAAGACGCCAGCTGATATGAATGGATTGAAGCTGAGGGTTACTCCAAGCCCACCAATGCAAGACTTTTATCGTTCAACAGGGGCTGCACCTGAAGGTCTACCGCTGCCTGAGGTTTATGCGGCAATCCAAACGGGTGTAATCGATGGCATGGACATGGATCTTGATGCTACGATAACTAATAAGTATTATGAGGTAGCTAAATATGGTGCAGTTACAAACCATATGGTATGGCCATCAGTTGTTATCGCGAATCAATCAAAATTTGAAGGGATGCCTGAAGAAGATCGTAAAATAGTTACCGACTCCTTAGAGGCTGCAATTGAGTTTGCTGTTACAACGCGCTCAGCCCAGGAAGAAGAATTTAAAAATGAGCTGTCTGAAAATGGAATGGAAATTTATGAGATCTCACCAAAGGAGTTTAAGAAACAAATCGATGAATTTGATCAAATATACAGCGAGAAATCCCCGCTGATCAAAGAATTTATTAAGACATACCGTAAATAATGAAAGGGGATTTAAAATGACAAGAATTAGTGATGTCATTACAAAAATTGAAGAAATATTAATGATCATACTAATGGCAGCTATGGTTATTATAGTAACTTTTTCTGTCGCCTTTCGTTACTTCTTTAATTCACCAATTACATGGGCTGGGGAAGTGTCAATATTCCTGCTGATCTGGGTTACATTTCTAGGAGGGAGCTGGGGGTTGAAGTATAACTCCCAGGCCTCAATTACTTTTTTAATGGACAAAGTTACAGGTAATCAAAAAAAGATATTAATGATCATCCAGCTGCTTAGTATGATTCTTTTTTTAGGTGTTATTTTATTTTTCACATATAAATGGATTTTTCTCCCTTCTGTGCATATTCAAAAATCAAGTTCATTGCTATTGCCAATGTGGATTCCGTATAGTGCTGTTCCAATTGGCCTTTCCTTTGCTGCTATACATTTGATCGCTCGACTTTCTCCAGCTTCTATAAAAAGGGAGGGAGCGGAATGACATTTATTATTATTGGAATATTCATAGTATTGCTGTTGATAGGTATCCCTATTTCAATGGTCCTCGGAATGATTACTGTGATATATTTTGTTCTCGTCGGAGATTCTTCTCTTTTAGAATCGACACCAATGAGATTATATTCAGGATTGGAAAACTTTGGATTGTTGGCGATTCCTTTATTTATGCTAACTGGGGAAATTATGAATGAGGGAGGGATTACCTCAAGATTAGTACGTTTTTCAAGAGTACTCTTAGGTCATATACGTGGTGGTCTTGCATATGTAACGGTGGTATCAAATATGTTCCTTGCTTCTATTTTAGGTTCTGCAAACGCCCAAGCAGCAATGATGAGTAAAGTTATGGTCCCTGAAATGGAGAAGGAGGGATATACTCGGGAATTTTCATCTGCTTTAACCCTTGCCTCATCCATTGTTGCTCCGATTATTCCACCCAGTATGATATTTATCATATATGGGACACTATCCGGAACCTCTATAGGCGGACTTTTCATGGCAGGAATAATCCCCGGAATATTATACGGACTTGCATTCATTGCGTTAATTAGTTTTCTTGGTTATAAGATGAACTTTCCAAAAAGTGAAAGGGCATCCTTTCAGGAAATCAGAAAAAACACTTGGAATGTGCTCCCTGCAATGCTCGTTCCATTTATTATTATCATTGGAATCCTTAGCGGTATTTTTACCGCAACGGAATCTGCAGCAGTAGCATGTCTTTTTGCTTTTATTGTGGGATCATTTTTTTACAGGGAATTTAATTGGAGGAAATTTCCGAAGATATTAATTAGCACAGTGATAAATACAGCTACGGTTACATTTTTAATTACAATGGCTAATATTTTCGGGTGGATGATTGCATTTGAGCAAATTCCACAAATTCTTGTAGATGTTATGCTTGGAATATCAGAAAATCCGTTTGTGTTCCTGTTATTAGTGAATATCGCTTTAATTGTTATTGGGATGTTCCTGGATGGAATTGCAGCTCTTATTATTCTAATCCCAGTTTTAATGCCACTCGTAACCGCATTTGAAATAGATCCCATTCATTTTGGATTAATCGTTTGTATTAATCTAACAATTGGATTATTAACACCACCAGTAGGAACAGGTCTATTTATCGTGTCTTCAATTGCAGAAGTGAAAATTGAGAAATTAATGAGAGCCACTATGCCATTTTTAGCTGTGGCAATAGTTATCCTTTTTGTAATTACTTACTGGAGTGATGCGGTTTTATTTATTCCTAAAACCTTTGGATTGTAACAAACCATATTTTCGCTTCAAATCCGAATACGCGTGAATAAGTGTTATGAAAGCAGATCAAACAATAATAAATCTAACCAAAAAAGCCTAGGTTTCAATCTAACTATTGAACCTAGGCTAAAGTATCTTAAATCTCGCCCTTCTCCTCAAAAATCCGAATGATATTCAAAATCACATTTGTTGCCTTCACCATATTATCAACGGAAATAAATTCGTATTTGCCGTGATAGTTTTCGCCGCCAGTGAAAATGTTTGGTGTCGGCAGACCCATATAGGAAAGCTGGGAGCCATCTGTGCCACCGCGGATCGGCTTGATGATCGGTTTTATGTCTAATCTTTCCATTGCTTCATAAGCAATATCGACGATTTCCTTTACAGGTTCAATTTTTTCCTTCATATTATAATACTGATCGGTCATCTCTAAGATAATAGAATCTTGTCCATATTGATTACGGAGTTCGTTGACAATATTCTCGATTGTTGCTTTTCTGTTATTGAAGTTTTCTTTATCAAAATCGCGAATAATATAGTTTAAAACGGTTTGCTCAACGTCTCCATTAATAGAGGATAAATGAAAAAATCCTTCGTATCCCTCTGTATATTCAGGTGCTTCTTTCGCTGGTAATTTATTGTTGAACTCCATGGCGATTTTGGCGGAGTTCACCATTTTCCCTTTTGCTGTCCCAGGATGAATGTTATTCCCTTTTATCGTGATTTTTGCAGCAGCTGCATTAAAGCTTTCATATTCGAGTTCTCCAAGTGGGCCTCCATCAGCTGTGTACGCATATTTTGCTTGGAATGCTTCTACATCAAATTTATGGGGTCCTCTGCCAATTTCCTCATCTGGTGTAAATGCTACTCTAATTTTTCCGTGCTTAATTTCAGGATGATTGATTAAGTAAACCATTGCAGTCATAATTTCTGCGATTCCAGCTTTGTTGTCAGCGCCAAGAAGAGTAGTGCCGTCTGTGGTTATTAAAGTATGGCTTTTATATTGGCTTAAATTAGGATAATCATTCGTTGAAAGGACGATATGTAAATCACTATTTAAGGTGATATCGTTTCCATCATAGTTTTCTACGATTTGCGGCTTCACATTTGTACCTGTAAAGTCTGTGGCTGTATCTAAATGTGCAAGAAATCCGATTGTAGGAACTTTCTTTTCTGTATTTGCTGGAAGGGTTGCCATTACATACCCATTTGCATCCATCGTTACTTCATGCATGCCAATTGAATTTAATTCTTCAACGAGCATTTTTCCTAAGGTTAGTTGTCCGGGTGTCGAAGGACAGGTTTCACTGTCTGCATTCGATTGTGTATCAACTTTTACATAGGTAGTAAATCGTTCAATAATTTCATTTTTCACCTTATGAACATCTCCTTTAATTGGATCTCAAGCTTATTTTATCATAATCTTTTGGTTTTTTAGTGTTTTAGTGTTAAAGGGTGATGGGGGATGGTTAAATGAAGATATGAATAAAAACAAATCCTATATATAAAAATGCCATTACATAATGAAACCTTCTTCTTTTCCCGGTCGCCTTCCATCTGCGCAGCAATCCGCTATACATAAGAATTAGCATTAAGCACATGGTGATCATACCGCTTGTTGTTTTTGTTATCCAAGGATGATCAAAATGTGCGGCAATCATGATCATTGCATGCGCGATAATTAGTGAAGCAGCAGTAACAGCAATAGGGATATGATATTTCATCATTCTTTTGGATATTTTTGCAAGCCTTACCTTTACATTTCTCACCTTGCTTTTGCGAATAAGAAAGAATACAAAATACATATTTACATTAATTAAAAATAAAATAAATGCGGCTTGTGCGATCATTTTTCCGATAAAGATATAGTTTGAATCATACCCTTGATATAGACTCCAAAAAATTATTGTTATGACAGTAATTAAATTGATAGTAAGCCATTTAGCAATCATATTTACCCTCCTTCCGCCCTTAACGGAGATAAAGGGATGTAAGACCCCATTTTGAGAAGTAGAGGGACAAGTAATTCTATGAGGGGATCAGCAGCCCGTAAATTCGGATTAGTGCATATTCAATCAGGAGGGGTTGAAGAAAAACTCCACTGATTGAAGATTTACTCTATCCAACTATAACATTTTTCTTTCAATAGGATTCAATTTTGGATATGATGTTATTAATTTGTTTGACTATTACGACAGGGGGCATACATAATTGGATCCGATATTATTTATTGATCGCGAGCGGGAACATATTTTGCGAACGTATAAAGAGCTTCATTTACTTGCAGAGCCAAGCTGGAAGGAAGAGAAAACCTCCAACTATATAAAAGATATGCTTGAAGCTTCGGGTATTCGTGTTCAGACATTTCCAGATCATTATGGACTGGTGGCAGAAATACCA
This sequence comes from Cytobacillus praedii, assembly GCF_001439605.1. Lineage (GTDB taxonomy): Bacteria > Bacillota > Bacilli > Bacillales > Cytobacillaceae > Cytobacillus > Cytobacillus praedii. The sequence goes on along the minus strand of NZ_LMBX01000022.1, from coordinate 4,018 downwards.
GGAAGAAAAGCAGATGTGATAGCGCTTCGTGCAGATATGGATGCGTTGGTGCAGGAAGTGGATGGAAGGGTTCAGGCTAATCATTCATGTGGTCATGATGCACATAGTACAATGGTGTTGTTTACTGCACTCGCACTTGCAAAGACAAGTGAACAGCTTATCCATACGGTCAGGTTTATTTTTCAGCCAGCAGAAGAGAAAGCGGAAGGTGCACTGAAAATGATGGAGGCAGGTGCGTTAAAGAATGTAAAATTTCTTGGAGGCATTCATTTACGTCCAAAGTTTGAGGTTCCTTATGAAAAAGCATCTCCTGTTATTATCCACGGTTCAACCGTAAGTATTAAAGGGGTAATTAAAGGAGTCCAGGCACATGCAGCTCGTCCTGAAGAAGGGAATAATCCGTTGGAAGCCGCAGCGCTGTTGGTTCAGGCAATTAGGCAAATCCGTTTAAAGGATGAATATCCTTATTCAATAAAAATAACTGAGCTACATGGGGGAGAAGCTTCAAATTTAATACCAGAATCTGCAAGATTTACATTTGATTTGAGGGCAGAAACAAATGAAACAATGGAAAAGTTAATCAAACAATCAGAGCATACCATTAAGAAAGTTGCTGAATTAACGGAAACTGTCATTGATTTTAGTCTCGTAGAGTATTCGCCAGCAGCAATAAAGAATGAAACGGCTATTAAATTAGCTGAAAGTGCGATACGTTTTGTTCTGAGTGAAGACAATCTTCAGCCAATTTGCAAATCTCCTGGAGCAGAGGATTTTCATTTTTATACATTAAATAACCCTGACATTGCTGCAACAATGATTGGTTTAGGCTGTGATTTAAGTCCAGGCTTGCATCATCCAAATATGTCTTTTAATCAAGAGGCACTTATCTATGGAACAAAGATTTTAGTGAAGCTGTTAGTAGAGAGGGATCAAGTTCAATAGCAGATAAAAGGAAAAGACCCTTTTAGGGTCTCTTCCAAAAAAATCATCAAGATTGACCTTGCTGATTTTTTAATTGCTCCTGGGCCATAGCGACAAGACGTTTCGTCATTTCCCCGCCGACGGAGCCATTTGCTCGTGCGGTCGTATCAGCACCTAGCTGAACACCAAACTCACCCGCAATCTCTTGCTTCATTTGCTCCAAGACATTTTCAGCACCGGGTACTAAAAGTTTGTTTCTTGCCATGATACATCACTCCCACCACGATTATTTGAGCAACATTATGATTGCCCACCTTTAACATAACCGATTATTGGGTCCTTGATTCATCACACGTTTACATAAAGGGTGGAATGCCTTTGCTAAATTCTGATACCAGAGAGGCAATTGATTGCAGCTGTTGATCATCTAAATCGAAAGCCACTTTAATTTTACTTTCTAAGTTAGAGGTTACTCGTCTTTTCCCAAGTTCTACTAAGGCGATTAGCGAAAAACTGCAACTAACAATTTTAGCAAAATCTCGTTGTGTCATATTATAGCTTTCACGTATGAATTTTATGATTTCTTTATTCATGCTCTCACCTTTTAAAAAACTTTTTTATTTTTATAAGTTAGCATTTATATTAATCTTTTGTAAAGTAAATTCTATTCCCAACAGTGGAAAAGTATTATTTAGAGTAAGGGATATTGGAACCAAGATGGGAAAATTGCCATAAGGTAAAATAAAACCTTATAGAAGGGCTGGGGAAAAAATGATCGTTCTTAGCGATTATGGATTAAAGCCAGCTGTCGGCAGTTTTCAAGGGATAAAGCGAGAGATATACCTTGCTCTAGAGAATAGTCCATTGCAGCATACGTACGGTTCGCTCCATGAATTGCTATTTGACCTCCAATTAAGAGAAAATATTATACTGACAGCTAGAAAGCTTCATGAAAGCAAGGTTGCATTTGCTCCATTTCAAACCTCTAAATTTAACCCGAAAATTTGGAAGAAGATAAAATACGGATATTTATTAGATCCATCTTTTCTGCCCTCTGAAGCAATTAATGATATCTTTATAAATAGTCAAGAATATGCATTTGAATGTTCAACAGCCATTGTAATCATTTATTATAAAGCTGTACTTGATTCGATCTCGACAAGCTATTTTAATACGTTGTTCCAGAGGCTTCTTGTTTGGGACTGGAACTATGACCGTGATTTAGGCATCATTACAAAAGTAGGCAGAGACTTTATTCCCGGTGATGTCGTTTATTTTTATAATCCAGATTATGGTCATCCTGTTTGGACAGGGGAGAATACCGTTTATTTAGGGAATGGACAATATTTTGGCCATGGGATTGGGATTGAAACTGCTGAAGGGATGATTAAGGCACTTAATACGTTAAGAAAAGAAAACGCAACCCAGTCAGCTTATTTAATCTCTCAGCATAGCAGGTTAAATACAAATTATTTATCCCAATTTGCCAGACAGCCTTTAAGGAGTTTAAACTAATCCAATACCTAATGTAAATGAAGAGATAAAGTGTGATGCGATTCACTGCTTTGTCTTTTTTTATTTTCTATAATGATAATAGATATCAATGATGAATCGAATCAAGGAGGTCAGTCAATGAGCAGCGCGCTTAAAGAGAAAATAATTGAAGAACTAGAATTGGTTATAGATCCCGAATTAGGCATAGATGTTGTGAATTTAGGTTTGATATATGAAGTAAATATTAATGAAGAAAATGATGTTCATATTGTCATGACGATGACATCAATGGGGTGTCCAATGGCTGGACAAATTGTAGGCGGAGTGAAAAGTGCCATTGTAGATAATATTACGGAAATTAGTAAGGTCGATGTAGATATCGTTTGGAGCCCGCCTTGGACAAAGGATAGAATGTCACGTTATGCTCAGCTCGCACTAGGCATCCACAGATAATTATCAATAAAAATGAGGCTGGGACAAAACCCACCTCTGAAATGAAAAAGCCGGTGGAATTTTACGACGAGTAAAATCCCACCGGCTTTGATTATTTTTTGCATAAAAAATAAGGACCACTTCTGATAAGATAAAGTTACCACACAAAATCTTAGAAAGAAGGGTCCTTATGTTTAAAAATTATATCATGAATCTNATTAGTTTTGCCTTTAGATTTAGAAGTGAAATTACAAAAAAATGATATTGCCTTCCACGTCCATCATTTAGTTGAAAGTATCCCTCATGAAGCGTTCGAACCATTTCTTCGAAATNGAGGGCTTTCCTGCTTACCATCCACGCATGATGCTAAAAATTATCTTATGTGCTTACACACAATCTGTCTTCTCAGGGCGCAAAATCGAAGCCCTATTAAAAGACAGTATTCGTATGAAGTGGCTCGCTCAGGAATATGAACCCAGTTATCGTACAATCAATCGATTC
>NZ_LMBX01000022.1:479-626 GCF_001439605.1 Cytobacillus praedii | reverse complement strand
GAAAAACTGATCGATCAAGAAGCGGTTTTTATCGATGGTACAAAGATTGAAGCGAATGCGAATAAATTTACGTTTGTTTGGAAAAAATCGATTGAGAAATATCATCAAAGTTTAATTAAAAAATCAAACCAGCTATACAATGAGCTA
>NZ_LMBX01000022.1:189-448 GCF_001439605.1 Cytobacillus praedii | reverse complement strand
GGAAGAGCTCACACAAATGGTTCAAAAAGTGGGCGATGTCATAACCGAGTATGATAAACAAATTGAAGCATCATCAGTCGTTCCAGAAAGAAAAGCTCTAAGAAGTGAACGCAAATACCCGAAACAAGTGCGTAAACAGTTGCTTGATTTTNNGTCTTACGAAAACAGAAATACCAACAGGACTTTGAAATCTTTGGCATACGTAATAGTTATTCTAAAACAGATCCGGATGCGACATTTATGCGAATGAAAGATGATT
>NZ_LMBX01000022.1:0-182 GCF_001439605.1 Cytobacillus praedii | reverse complement strand
ATATGCAAAACGGACAATTGAAAGCTGGTTACAATGTGCAAATCGCAACGGAAGGTCAATACGCTCTTGCCTATAGTATATTTCCAAACCCAACAGATACCAAAGCGTTAATTCCATTTCTAGATGAAATCGAGCAGCATTATTTCGAGTTACCAAAACACATTGTCGCAGATGCAGGTTAT
>NZ_LMBX01000019.1:89615-90741 GCF_001439605.1 Cytobacillus praedii | reverse complement strand
AGCCAGGATCAAACTCTCCAATAAAGAGTAAGATTAGCTCTTAAGTTTTAAAACTTGATTTAAACGTTGACGTTTTTTGTTCGTTCAGTTTTCAAAGAGCAATTTTGGAGCGGGTGAAGGGAATCGAACCCTCGACAACAGCTTGGAAGGCTGTGGTTTTACCACTAAACTACACCCGCATAATTATTATTTATAAATAAAATCNTGGTCGGGAAGACAGGATTCGAACCTGCGACCCCTTGGTCCCAAACCAAGTGCTCTACCAAGCTGAGCTACTTCCCGGATTAGAAAGAGGTCGAAGAAGATACATTGTTTCATCTCTGCTTCTTCCGAATTCTTATATTTATANCGCGCCCGAAAGGAGTCGAACCCATAACCTTCTGATCCGTAGTCAGACGCTCTATCCAATTGAGCTACGGGCGCATTTATTAAAGCAACTTTTATATCATATATTAAAACGATTTGAATGTCAATATATTTTTTTGGTGCGGCCGAGAGGACTTGAACCTCCACGGGGTTGCCCCCACTAGGCCCTCAACCTAGCGCGTCTGCCATTCCGCCACGACCGCATATAAATAGCGACAAAGATAATCGTATCAATATCTCACAAAAAAGTCAAGAAATAATAATGCGGGTGAAGGGAGTCGAACCCCCACGCCTTGCGGCGCTAGATCCTAAGTCTAGTGCGTCTGCCAATTCCGCCACACCCGCATATTAAAAATGGTGAGCCATGAAGGACTCGAACCTTCGACCCTCTGATTAAAAGTCAGATGCTCTACCGACTGAGCTAATGGCTCAAAAACAAANTGGCTGGGCTAGCTGGATTCGAACCAACGCATGTCGCAGTCAAAGTGCGATGCCTTACCGCTTGGCTATAGCCCATTAATCATATACTATATTCTTCAAATGNCGGTCCGGACGGGACTCGAACCCGCGACCTCCTGCGTGACAGGCAGGCATTCTAACCAACTGAACTACCGGACCAAACTTGTCATTCCACTGCATTTTCAAACAACTGAATACTTGAAAAACTATGGATGACCCGTACGGGATTCGAACCCGTGTTACCGCCGTGAAAGGGCGGTGTCTTAACCGCTTGACCAACGGGCCAAATTAAAAATATCTC
>NZ_LMBX01000019.1:0-89608 GCF_001439605.1 Cytobacillus praedii | reverse complement strand
GATTTGAACCCTCGCGCCGGTTACCCGACCTACACCCTTAGCAGGGGCGCCTCTTCAGCCTCTTGAGTACTTCCCCAAATANNCTCCGCAGGTAGGACTCGAACCTACGACCGATCGGTTAACAGCCGATAGCTCTACCACTGAGCTACTGCGGAATAATTCATATCATCTTTTCGACTCTTCCTATTATAAAAACCTGTCTATTAAAAGTCAAGAATGTTTTTCAAAAAAATTAGCCGTTTTATTTGCATATTTCCTAAAAGACAACCCTTTTAATTTTCCCTTTCATTCACCTTAACTAATTTCCCTCTACACTTTCCGCAAACATATTTAAGCGTATTTATATTTCTTCTTCTATAATACTCTTGCCCACAGTTCTTACAAGAATAGATAATAAGCTTCTTATTTCCATCCCTCCGATTCCCTTCCGGCAGCGGCGAGCAAAAACGAGGAGCTCCAACAGCTTTCATTAACATCTTGAAATCTTGATCCCGATGTTTATACCCTTTCCCCTCAATATGCAAATGATAGTGACAAAGCTCATGCTTGATAATGCCGCACAGCTCTTGATGCCCTAATTGTTCTAAATATATTCGATTAATTTCTACGTGATGAGTACTTAACATATAACGTCCGCCAGTTGTTTTAAGTCTTGAATTAAAGTAAGCCTTATGTCTGAATGGTTTACCAAATTCCGCTAAAGAAATTTCCTCAACTAATCTTTGTAACTCTATATCATCCATCTTCCTCTTACTCCTAAGAAATATTGTCAACATGACAACCTATTATAGCATACATTATATATACCTTTTGATCCGAGGAGGTACTCATATGCCTGTATGGTTTCAAAATCAAATCCAACGTGCTTTCTTTGAAAAAGATCGTTATCAAATAAAATTATTAAACCAATGCTGGTTTTTCTACAGAAAAAAACACTGCTCTTAGAAATGCGGAGGGGGCTTGTTCACCCCCGAAAAGCACAAGACGAGCTGGTTGGAAGGTTGTTCTTAACCTTTCAGCCAGCTTGGCTTGTGACCTCGAGGGGGTAGCCACCGCAGCTAGACAATTAGAAAAACGAAAGCGCCTTGACCATCGCCGTACAAACTGGAAGGGCCGCGACTGAGATAAAGGAAACACGGTGAGCGCAAGCGAACCGATGTTGACTTATCGTAGGGAGGGGACCTGAAGTTTGATAGGCGCTGCAGCTAGACAATTAGAAATGCGGAGGCGACTGGTCTGCCCCGAAAAGCATAAGACGAGCTGGATGGAAGGTTGTTCTTTAACCTTCTAGCCAGATTGGCTTATGACCTCGAGGGGCAAGAAGCCGCAGCTGGACATCATGAAAAGCGGAAGCGCCTGTTCATCCCCAACAAGCATAAAAAACCCCTTGCAAGATGAAACATTTTCACCTGCAAGGGGTTGTATAGTTAGCCACTAGCCTCAAAAATTTTTATTCATTTGGCGGAAGCATTGTTAAAGACACTCTTCCTTTATTTTTGTCAACAGAATCAACCCAAACGGTAACTACGTCGCCTACAGAAACGACATCAAGAGGATGCTTAACGAATTTACGGCTTAATTTTGATATATGAACAAGTCCATCTTGCTTCACTCCAATATCAACAAATGCACCGAAATCTACAACATTTCTGACAGTGCCTTGAAGCTCCATTCCGGTACTTAAATCTTCCAGCTTAAGGACATCTTTCTTTAATAAAGGTTTAGGCAAATCATCACGGGGGTCCCTCTCAGGTCTAACAAGAGCATCTATAATATCCTTTAACGTTAATTCCCCCATCCCCAACTCTTCCGATAACTGTGCAACGTTCAATCCTGAAAGAGATTCCCTTAAGGCAGGACTCCCTAGATCAGCTGTGGTAAAGCCAAGACTATTAAGTAATTTTATTACTTCAGAATAGCTCTCCGGGTGAATACCTGTACGATCTAATGGCTCCGTGCCATCTATGATTCGCAAGAAACCGATAGCTTGCTCATATGTTTTAGCACCTAGCCTAGGAATTTTCTTTAGCTGCTTCCGGTTGGAGAACTTTCCCTCTTCCTCACGTTTTTTCACGATGTTATTGGCAACCGCTTTAGATAAACCTGCCACATACTGTAGCAAAGAGGAAGAAGCCGTATTCACATTGACTCCCACCTGGTTAACTGCTGTCTCAACAACAAAGCTTAGCGATTCTGTTAATTTCTTTTGAGAAACATCATGCTGGTATTGACCAACACCAACAGATTTTGGATCAATTTTCACGAGTTCCGCCAATGGGTCTTGAAGCCTGCGGGCAATTGAAACCGCACTTCTTTCTTCCACCTGCAGCTCTGGAAATTCCTCTCTCGCTAAATCTGATGCGGAATACACACTTGCTCCAGCCTCATTTACAATGAGATAGAAGATTTCTTCATTAAGTTCTTTTAAGATGTCCGAAACAAACTGTTCTGTTTCCCTAGAAGCGGTCCCATTACCGATGGCAACCATTTCCACCTTGAAAGTTTTTAATATATCAATTATTTGTGATTTTGCCTTTTTCGATTTAGAGACAGGCGGATGAGGATAAATCACAGAGATTTTCAAAACCTTCCCTGTTTCATCAACAACCGCTAGCTTACACCCTGTTCGATAAGCTGGGTCTACAGCTAATACCACCTTGCCTTTTAAAGGAGGCTGTAATAATAAATTCCGTAAATTCTCGGAGAAAATCATGATCGCCTGCTCTTCTGCTTTCTCCGTTAATTCATTTCGAATTTCCCTTTCAATGGATGGCTGAATTAAACGCTTGTACCCATCCTCATAGGCTTCTTTAACAAATGCAGCAGCAGGGGATTGCTCATTTTTAACCCACTTTTTGTGAAGATATCTTAAAATAAATTCTACATTCGGCTTTATACTAATCCGCAATATATCTTCTTTTTCTCCACGATTGAGAGCCAGCGTCCGATGAGGAACTATTTTTGCTAGGGGCTCCTCATACTCGTAATACATCTCATACACTTTCTTCTCATCATTTTTTTCATCTTTAACAGCAGACTCAATTATTCCAGTTTTTAACGTTTCCTGTCGAATCCACTTTCTGCTTTCTGCATCATCCGATACCCATTCAGCAATAATGTCCTTTGCCCCTGTAATCGCCTCTTCAACCGTCTCTACTTCTTTTTCTTCAGAAAGAAAGCCGGCAGCCTTCTCCTTTATTGATAAAGAAGTCGGAAAAGTAAGCAGCCATTCAGCAAATGGTTCCAAGCCCTTTTCTTTTGCTATCGTTGCCTTTGTTCTGCGCTTCTGTTTATAAGGACGATATAAATCTTCTAACTCCTGAAGCTTACTCGCTTTTTGAATTTGTACCGTTAAATCATCCGTTAATTTCCCTTGTTCATCGATCAATCGGACAATTTCCTCTTTCCGTTGCTCAAGATTCTGTATGTACTGCCAGCGTTCCATTATATCTCGAATTTGAACCTCATCTAAAGCGCCCGTTAACTCTTTGCGATAACGGGCAATAAATGGAACAGTATTCCCCTCTTCAAGAAGATTAATTGTATTCTTCACTTGTTTTAGCGATAATGATAGCTCTGACGTAATCATCTCTAATATTTGCTCTTGCCTATTTACTATTTTCTCCAAGGTTTTACCTCCAGCTTTTTAGGTCTTCATCTTATCTTATCAAAATCTTGCCCGCGTTTCACATTGCCGCACTTCAAAGACAAATAAGCTTATCTTTTCGTAAGATAAGCTAACTAAGCTTCCTTCATAAATTCTATTCTGGATTCTTTTCCTTTGCGTTAATTGCTTCCCTTAACTTTTTTATTGCCCTTCTTTGCAGGCGTGATACGTGCATTTGCGAAATTGCGAGTCTTTCTCCCGCTTCCTTTTGGCTCATATTCTCTATATACGTATATTGAATGACACTTTTTTCACGTTCAGTTAGTACATGCAATATCTTTTCAAGTACAAGAATTTGGTTTATTTTCTCATAGCCTTCATCTTCATTCCCTACAATGTCATGTAATGTTGTTGTTCCACCTTCAGAATCAGCATCAATTGAGTGATCAACAGAGAGTGCTTGATAGCTTTTGCTAATTTCCATTGCTTCTAATATTTCCTCTTCTGACACGCCAACAACATCCGCAATTTCAGCCATTTTCGGGGATCGCTGCAGCTGGATGGTTAATTCATCAATTGTTGATTTTATTTTTGGTCCCAATTCCTTTATCCTGCGAGGTACATGAACACTCCAAGTTTTATCACGCAAAAAACGTTTAATTTCTCCAATTATTGTCGGTACTGCGAATGCTTCGAAATTTTTCCCGTACGTTTCATCATATCTTCGAATTGCTCCCAATAATCCGATAAGGCCAACTTGGGAAATATCTTCATGAAAGGATTTTCCCTTCGAATATTTACGAGCAATTGAATCCACCATCTTTCGATAATGGAGAACAAGTATTTTCTGTGCCTCTTCATCTTGTTCAAGTTGAAAAGCCCTTATGAGTCCGTTAATTTCTTCAGGGGTTATCTGCTTAGGTTGAGATTGTTTCGACATCCCTCTCCACCTGCTCCCCCTCAAGGTATTTGATCATGAAGACCGTCACACCCTCTTTGTTATGAATTCGAACCTCGTCCATTAACGACTCTATTAAGTAAAGACCTAAGCCTCCTTCACGCAAAAACTCAACAGAATCTGTCTCTTCATAACGGCCAATCCCTTGCTTAGCGGCGAGAAAATCAAAACTTATCCCATTATCGGCAACCATTACTTCCAAACGGTTCCCATATAACCCAAAGCCAACAATTACTTCCCCATGTTCATTACTAGTATAAGCATGCTGAATCGCATTCGTACATGCCTCACTTGTAGCAATCTTTAAATCTTCAATTTCATCATAGGCAAACCCCATTCGGCTTGCAATGCCTGATAATGTAAGCCGAATAACACTCAAGAACTCGGCTTTAGCAGGAATTTTCAATTCAATGTAATCAAATGATTGTGTCAACTTACTTCACCTTCAATCTGGCCAGATATATCCATAATTGTAGATAAACCTGTAATTTCAAAAAGTCTCATTAATCGGCTGGATAATCCTAAAAGCTTTAACTGCCCATTATTTGAACGGATATTTTTAAAGACGCCAACAAAGACACCTAATCCTGTACTATCCATATAAGTAACGCCAGAAAGGTTAATGATGATTACTGATTCCTTTTTTTCTGCCAATTGAAAAAGGGACTCACGCAGTTTGGGTGCAGTATATGCATCAATCTCGCCGCTAATATTCACAGTTATTAATTGATCCTTTTCCTTCGTTTCAATAGAAATATTCATAAATGACCCACCTTTTTATGCCAATTTGCCTATTAAGTACCCGAATTCCGCAAAGAGTAAACCTGTTATACGTGATTATTTTTAAAATTATTAATTAGAATTTTCGAAACATATCACTGATAAAAAAGGCAAGCATTGTATGCTTGCCTTGGGCAGACGATCTATTTTTTATAAAAAAATGGTGGCTTTTTTAACCAATGTTTTTAATAACCGTTCAAGATATAAAAACGCTCTTTAACAAGAGCGTTTTCTATTAAAATTCGATGAGACCAAGGCTAATCTGCACGGCTTCATCCACTTTTTCCATCATTTCGTCATCGAGGTGGGTAATTTTATCGGTTAAGCGCTGTTTATCAATCGTACGAATTTGTTCTAGAAGAATAACCGAATCCCGTTCAAAGCCATAACGCTTCGCATCAATTTCAACATGAGTAGGCAGCTTAGCTTTTTGAATTTGAGCAGTGATTGCTGCAACAATTACTGTGGGACTAAACCGATTCCCGATATCGTTTTGGATGACAAGCACTGGACGAACGCCACCTTGTTCTGAACCAACAACTGGGGATAGGTCTGCAAAATAAACGTCACCACGTTTGACAATCAAAGGATTACCCTCCGCTTACTAGACGTTCAACTGTGTGTTCTGCCTCGAATTCCGCTTGAAATGCTTCAGATGCAATCGTCAAATTTATTTTCGCCATCTCCATATAGCCACGACGCATGGATTCACGAATTTGTCTCTTTTTCCGTTCACGCAAATACATTTTGGTTGCTTGATAAATGAATTCACTCCGGTTAACGTTTTCCTGTTTAGCAAAACCATCTAACTCTGTTAATAGATGTTGCGGTAATTTAACCATTATCTCTGTTGTTGCGCTGGACTCAGCCACAAACAAACACCTCCACCATCACTACACACCATTTTATATCTACCAATTTCAATATTATCATCAAACACGCCTTATGCAAAGAGGATTTATTAATTCTTCTGTATTATCGGCTAAAAAATTAAGTTTTTATGCATAATCTTATTTTTCCAGTAAAAAAGACATTTTTCGACAATATCAATTACAATAAAGAGTTAATAATCCTTTTCACTTTTCCATTCTTTTTATACACCCTTGGAATTCTGCCCGCTACCATACATGTAATTTCATAATTAATGGTATGAAGCTTTTCAGCGACTTCATTTACAGAAATATACTCATCTCCCTGCGTCCCAATAAGAGTCACGACCGTTCCTATAGGTAACTCAGCCGGCAGCTTAACCATGCATTGGTCCATACAAATCCGCCCAACAATTGGAACTCTTCGCCCCTCAACAAGCACCTCTTGGCCTTTTAATTTTCGTATCCATCCATCAGCATAACCAATTGGCAAAGTCCCAATCCATTCGTCGTCGGCTGCTTCATAGGTAGCACCATAGCTAACCCTCTCTCCTTTCTTAATCTTTTTAACATGTACTAGTTTTGTATGGAGGGAAAAGGCAGGTTTCAATCTAAATGGCAGATCTGGTTCAATTTCAGGTGAGGGTGTTAGTCCGTACATAGAAATTCCCATCCTAACTGCATTATGGTGTGTCTCGGGATGTATTAATGCAGCTGCACTATTGCCTGTGTGGATAAATTCTGGTCTTGCCTCAAACCAAGAAATCATTTCTTGAAAGCGTTCCATTTGCCCTTCAAAATAAGTAAAATCAAGCTCATCGGCTGTTGCAAAATGTGTGTAAACACCTTCTAAATAAAATCGAGGATCCCCTTTTATTATTGCTTCAAGCCCATTTAGCTCGTCTTTACTGCGTACACCCAGTCTCCCCATTCCAGTATCAAGCTTTACATGGATGTCTAACCTGGCATTGGAGGGCAATGTTTCCTTTGCCTCGCTAAGCCATTTCTGCTGAAATACGGTTAATGAGATCCGATTTTCCGCTGCAATTCTAACATCCTCAGGTCTGCATATCCCTAACACAAGGATAGGTGCTTCAATTCCTTTTCTGCGGAGAGCGAGGGCTTCATCCAAAAATGCAACAGCTAAATAGGATGCACCTGAATTTAATGCCTCTTTAGCAACCTCTTCGTCACCATGGCCATATGCGTTTGCCTTCACAACTGCGAAAACCTTCACACCTTCACCAATATGACGCTTCATTTCTTCAATATTATATGAAATATGTTCCAAGTTTATTTCTGCCCAAGTATCCCTGTAATAAGCCAATTGGCTGTCCACTAGCTTCCCCATCCTTTAAACCGTCATAAATATTATTATTATCAAACTCTCTATATAAATTTGTCAAATAAATTTAATCCTTATCTGAATATTCACAAATAAAAAAGGCTCTTATCAAAGAGCCTGAATGCGAATACTTATTTTACTGTATTTCCTTGCACAGAACGGGCGATTGCCGTTAATTCTTCATCCGTTAAATCATTGGATGCTAATAGATAATCCACTCCTTGATGTGTCCAAGTAATTGTATTATTAGAAAGAGCACCAATCGTGAAACCTAGGTCCACAGGGTCACCGCTTACAGATGTTAATGAAGAGGCCGTCATAACTTCTGCCTTTTCCTGAATGAGTGTAAAGGACTTTTCACCATCATATGTTAAAACTACACGCTTTCCATTTGCTGTTTTTATTTCCTTTTGATCAATCAATTCATATTCTGAATACCCAGTAGGATATTTAACTGAGAATTCTTCATCTGCTACTTCTCCCATAACAGGAACTTCTAATTGGGCACTTGTCATATTCTTTTTCATATCAAAGTCTTTTTTATCTAATGAAGCATTGAATTTCACAGCCGTGAATTCAACAGTTACAAGCGCATTTTTATCTGTATCCATTACCTTCACACTTACAGGAGTGAGATCTGATTTTTTCAGTTTAATTTCTTGGGTAGGAAGCATTTGGTTATTTTGGTATTTCGTTTTTGTTTCAAATATATAATGATCTTTTGTCGCTTTAAATGCGGCTTCTTTATCGTCAATGATATCTTTTATTAACGATTCATATAAATAAGCCTGGCTGCTATTTTTTGGCCACTCGCTTTGAAACTTGAAGCTCTTATTTAGCGCAGGTGTAAGGACAAACACGCCTTCATCATTCCGAAGAATCATTTGGCTTTGATCCTTTTGCGCATTTTTGAGATCTACCTTATAATACATTGGATCCTTGTGCCAAACCTCAATCTCATACGTTTGTGGCTCTGTTCCCATCTGCAATGTCATCTTCGCATTTGCCTTATAGCTTTTAATTTCCTCGAGCTTCCCGCTCAACTCCTTTGTTACGTCTTCTTGGGATTTCGTTCCGCAAGCAGACAATGCAATGACAATCAATAGCCCGGCTAACAGCATTAACCACTTTCTTCTCATTCCTTCAACCCCTTTAGTCTCGATTCAGTGTATTGTCCAGCCACTGCACTAAGCCAATTTCTAAAGTGAAAATTAGCTTTGATCGCGCACTTATCGTGGAGGAGATGGAGGCAAGCTTTTCATAGCTGCTAAAAACTAGCCTTGTCTCTCCTATTGCACTATGAATATATGAGACAACCTTTAAGAATATGCTAAAGGGAATGACAAGCTTTTATTTTTCTTTCTGCTCTTGCTTTTCAATAACAACCTGCGCCACAGCATATTCTTTACTATGGGAAATGGAGAGATGAACACCTTCGTTGAACGGCCTGGAGATAAACGGCTTCCCGTTCTTATCTTTTACAATTTCAATGTCTAAAAAAGATAAACTCCCGCCTAACCCTGTACCTATAGCTTTTGAAAAGGCTTCCTTAGCCGCAAAACGTCCAGCTAAATACTCAGTCTTCCGGTCTTCCGTCAAATTGTAGAAAATCTCCTTTTCATTCACAGTTAATATTCGGTCAACAAACTTTTGCTGTCTTAAGTAAATTCTTCTTATCCGGCTAAGCTCTACAATATCTATCCCAATACCAGAAATCATTGGACATCATCCTTCTAATTAAATTATCCTATGCATAAACAATTAAGAGATCAGAAAAGCGCAAGCACCTTGGTCATCGCCGTACAAACTGGAAGGACCACGACCGAGATAAAGGAAACACGGTAAGCGAGAGCGAACCGATGTTAACACAATCGTTGCGGAGGTGACCTAAAGTTTGTTAGCGATCGGACGCTTGTGCTAGACAATTCTCTAACTTCAAAGTTATACTGTCTTATTTTTATAAAGGGAGGCCCCTCATGTTTACAAGATCAGAAAGCTTTAAACAATTTCTGCGCCACTACCCAGTAGTTTCTATCATCGTTTCCATTCATATTGTACTTTATTTATTAACCATCCTGCCATTTCTTCCAAACAAATGGCTCTTTGAACATTTTGCAGGGGTGAATTTATATATTTTTGAAGGAGAGTATTGGCGGCTGATTACACCTATTTTTATGCATAGCGGCTTTTCTCATGTCCTTTTTAATAGCTTCTCACTTGTTTTATTTGGTCCTGCTTTAGAGCAGATTTTGGGAAAGGGAAAGTTTATTTTTGTTTATCTGGCTGCTGGGGTGGCTGCAAATACAGCTACATTATTTTTGGAGCCTTTGACTTATATTCATGTAGGAGCTAGCGGGGCAATTTTCGGGTTATTTGGCTTTTTTGCAGCGATCATAATGTTTAGAAAAGACATGATCTCTTATGCAAATTCACAGCTCATATTAACCATTACCATCATCAGTGTGATTATGACTTTCTTGCAGCCAAACATTAATGTAGTTGCTCATTTATTTGGGCTCTTAGCTGGTTTCCTAATCGGTGCTGCCCTACTCTCAAATAAAAAAAGACCGGTCTTTTCCTTTACCCGTTCTTCTTCTAGTCGGTTTAGAAACCAGCGTCCTTCATTAAAAGAGATTGAGCCTTCTAAACTCTTGCTATTGGGAATTATCATTATCCTTGCATTAGTAGGATTTTTGTTTAGATAAGAATATCGGAAGCACCTTGTCCCATCGCCGTACAAACTGGAGGAGATCTGAAGTTTGAAATGCGCAAGAGCTAGACAGTTCTCAAATTGGAAAAACGTATATTTTTTATTCAGATAAAAAGGGGCATTAGCCCCTTTATTCAATTATTTATATTCCTTATACTCATTCCAAAGCTCCCGGTTTCCCCGATTGCTTAACTCAGCTATTTGCTTGATGCCGCTTTCTAGCTTTTCATCTACAACACTGGCATCATTAATATGCTTAATGATCATTTCATTTGCTTCATCAAACGTTGATCTTGTTTCTCTAATCTCATTCATTACATCATTTGAGTAGTCACGCTGTTCTTCAATCGTGCTAATAACATCCTTTACCTCTCCTTGGACATTATTAATAACGGATAAAATATAATCAATCGTACTTGTTGTGTTTGTGCTTAATTGGATTCCTTCTTCAATTAACCCTGTACTCATTTTCGTCGATTGTAAAGAACCATCAATATCCTTTTGAATATTCTGAGTCAGAACACTAATATTGTGTGTGCTTTCTGCTGTATTTTCTGCCAGCTTTCGAACCTCTTCAGCAACGACAGCAAAACCCTTTCCATGCTCTCCAGCTCTTGCCGCTTCAATTGATGCATTAAGTGCAAGAAGATTTGTTTGATCTGCAATTTCCTTAATTACCTTAACAATCATTTCAATTTCTTTTGATCGCTCATTTAATTGATTCATTTTAACTGAGGTTTCATGCAGCTGTTCTCCAAGCTTCGCGATAAGACCCTCTACTTTACTAACGGAATCTCTTCCTTCTTCTGATATTTTCACCATATCAATTGTAGATTCAATTAAACTCTGGCCCTTTTCATGAAGTCCAATGGATTTATCATAGGACATTTGACTAATAACATTTACTTTATCAAATCGCTCCATGATTTTCCCGACTAAATCAGCTAGAATATTATGCTGTCCATTCACCATTTCATGCTGTTCTATTGCAGTATGAATTTCATTATTAAAGCTTTCAATAAAACTAGTAAGATATTCTTCATTTTGCTGAGCTTTTTCAAATATCATCTTTAAGCGATTTTTCAGCTCTGTATTTTCTTCTAGAAGCTGCGTCGATCCTTTTTTTGTTTTAAACATAGTCAGTCACTCCATTGTTCAATTTTCATACCACTTCAACTTATTTACTATAGATGTTATCAGAATCAGCTAGGTCTTTTCCCCTACACCGAAATGGATTCGAAAATCTGGGAGGGGCAACTCAATTTAAAACATAGTCCATAACTACTATCGGTTATTTTTCCTTTTTATTTATTGATTTGACTCAAGAATTGAAGAATATTCAATATTTTTTCAACTTTTCACATTTACTTTGAATAGGAATACCATTCATATATACCTTCTACATCGTTCTTTTCCAAATCAACAACCTTCCCACCTGTTCCACCAGAACCAGACATAACCGTTGCTTGAATCGAAGCCAATTCATTTTTATTCTGAAAATAGCTCTCTCTCATAACTAGCGACTGAATTCGATTCCTTTTCATAAAAATTGTATTTTTGATTATGCTGCGATATCTTAAAGTCAGCTGCTGGCTATCAACATTCCAGCCGGCGTCCTTAAATTTCAAATATGACAGCAGCAAAGAAGGGATGACGAGTAATAGAGATAAATATCCCCATGGCCTAAAAAATATAACTGAAACAACAATCATTGGCAGCATATATACTAATCCTCTAAACAAATACCGTTTTAAAGACCTAGTTGGAGCAGACAAAATGGGGGTCTCTAAATTATATTCAGGTAAATACGGAGATAAAATTGTCGTGATAACATTCCTTTTTACGATTGGCAAAAGCATTTCACGGGAGCTATCCGTATCGGTTGCAGATCCGCCAGCACTTTCGATATACACTGTACTTAATCCCAATGGCTGTCTGATGAGATTTTCACTTAGACGAATCGCTTGAATGCGATGCGAAGGAATGGTGAGCTGTCTTTTTTCAAGCAGTCCTCTTGTAATGATGAAGTCATCTTTATTCTTCTTCACAGTAAATCCAGCATATTTAAGCATCGTTCCAATCAGCGCAGCTGCCCATGCTACTAAAAAGCCAATAAATACGAGTAAACTGACAACAAGAACCCCACTTGAAATAAAATCCTCCAGCCCGTTGAATACTTTTTCATAAGGAATAATTTCCTCAAATTGAAAAATAAAAGCGATAACTGCAGAAATAACTACCCCTACTCCTCCGGACGTAGAGGCAAGCAGAAAAAGCTCCTTCGGTGTTATTTGATAAAGAATTATTTCTTTATTTTCTTTAACGACTTCTTGCTCGTCTATTGAGGTTTCATCTTTAGCGGAGGATAAAGCTTGTTGAATGATAGTTGCTTGGCTCTTCGAAATAGCTGTTAAAACCGCCTCTGCCTCACCACTCGAGCCTGCTGTTTCTATCTTTACCTTCACTAAACCAAATGGCCGCTGTAAGATCCCTTCTGACAAATCTAGACTTTGTATTCTTTCAAAGGGAATATATCTTTTCTTTCGGACAAACACACCGTATTCAATACGCAATTCCTCATCTTCCAGACGATAAGTAAATCTAAGCCAAGTAAGAATTCCGATGATTAATACTAAAACAATGACCCCTAAGGAAGCGATTAACTGAAATAAACCGTTTTTACTCCCAAATACAACAAATACGAGAAATGGAATGATTAATTCCTTTAACAGCTTTAAACAATTAATTACAGTAGCTATAGGATGAAGACGTTTTGGTTCAGACATCCTCATCAGCCACCCTCGCTAGCTTCGAAATGAAAAAACGAAGCTCCTCTGCTTCATCCATTTCCAGTGCCGGAATCTCATGAACGGTTGCGGCAGTTGATACGGTTATAGTTGCTAACTGATATTTTCGCAAAATGGGGCCTTGCTGCATATCTACATGCTGAACTCGTATCATTGGGACTAATGTTCTTTTTATGACAAATACGCCATGCTGAAGCTCAATTTCATTTTCACGGACCTCATACCGCCACCGCTTCCACCGTAATGTTGGAAAAAGTATAATAAAAAGATAGGCATATAATACTAAAGCCAGAACGGCAATCCCAATAATCCAGCTAGGCCAATCAAAAATAATTGTTAGAGCGACCGCTGCTCCTGATACAAGAAGAGCAAAAAACGAATGAATAGCACCAGATATTCTCCAAACGGTCAGCCCCTTTGAGGAAATTCTTCTTTGCGGTTCCAAAATCATGTGTAACCTCCTAATAAATAACTTTGTTACTAGTATACATGACCTAAAAAGGATATAAATATTAAAAGGAGAAATAACAAAAAAAAGAGAGCATGCTGTATGCTCTCTTTTTTGATTAACGGTAACTATTAGAATTCGATCGATTATTATTGTTACTATTACTGTTATTGCTGTTACTATAGCGTTTATTTTGGGAACCTTGGCGAGATCTTACTGGCGCCTTCTGTCTTCCTCTTTGACCCCCGTATGAGTTATTTCTATCATCAAATCTGCGTTCTCTTTTTTGCGGCAGCGGCTTTTCTTCTGTTAGCTTGACTGGTGTTGTATCAGGTTCTTTTGTCAGCATCTTTAATACCGCCTGAACAATAGTTGTTGCATCTTGCTGCTCTAATAATTCTTCAGCTGCTTGTTTATAATATTGCAGATTATTCGATTCCACTGATTGCAGAATACGTTCGATAACAGCTTTTTGCTGACCTTCTAATGCTTCATCCAAAGTCGGCGGCTTCATGCGGTCCATTTTCCGTTTAGTTGTTTTTTCCACAACTTGCAGATACGACTTTTCTCTTGGTGTAATGAAAGTCATTGCAACGCCCGTTTTGCCAGCGCGTCCCGTACGTCCAATTCGGTGAACATAGCTTTCCGGATCTTGTGGAATATCAAAATTGTATACATGAGTAACACCTGAGATATCTAACCCACGTGCTGCAACATCTGTGGCAACTAGAACATCAATCGAGCCTTCTTTAAATTTACGTAATACAGACATCCGCTTCGCCTGGCTTAAATCGCCATGAATTCCCTCAGCATTATAGCCTCTAAGGTTCAGCGCCTCTGCCAATTCATCAACCCGTCGCTTTGTTCGTCCAAATATAATTGCAAGTTCAGGGGATTGAATATCAAGCAATCTTGTCAAAATATCAAATTTGCTTCTTTCCTGTACTTCTAAATAGTACTGCTCAATTTGCGAAACAGTTACTTCCTTTGTCTTCACACGTACAATTTGTGGTTCTTTCATAAAACGTTCAGCAATTTTTTTGATCGGAGCAGGCATGGTCGCTGAGAATAAAAGAGTCTGACGTTCTTCAGGAATTTGCGCAAGAATCGCCTCGATATCCTCAATAAATCCCATATTCAGCATTTCATCCGCCTCATCGAGTATCACTGTATGAACATTTTCTAGACGCAGCGTTTTTCGGTTAATATGGTCGAGCAGTCGTCCTGGTGTACCTACAATAATATGAGGTCGGTTTTTTAACGCACGAATTTGGCGATTAATATCCTGGCCGCCATAAATCGCTAACACTCTTGTTCTTTTCCCATAGCCAATTTTGTACAATTCTTCCGATACTTGAATAGCAAGCTCACGAGTTGGAGCAATGATAATTCCTTGGATTACATCCTGGCTGTAATCAATTTTGTCGATCATCGGTATGCCAAATGCTGCTGTTTTCCCCGTTCCTGTTTGAGCTTGTCCGATCAAATCTTTGTTTTCTAAGCTCAAAGGAATCGTCTGTGCTTGAATAGGGGTTGCTTCTTCAAATCCCATTCTCTTAAGAGCCTTCATCGTTGCAGGGCTGATGCCCAAATCTTGAAACTTTGTCAATGTGTTCATTCTCCTTCTAATCTTCGTTTTTCCAATAATACAGGTAAGATAGTTCGTGAAATGGGTACGAGGATGATTCTTCATTAGTATTTCAATAGAGAAATCTGTACCTTACATGAAGAAACCCGCTTGAGAGGAAGGATGTGGTAAGGAGATACATTCCCCTTTAGAGCTATATATACAAATTCACGTAAATGAATGAGTGAACCGCATCCTACTTAATGCAGTATAAAAGTGAAAAAAGACATTCTCCAGTTGGAGTATGTCCAGGTTTCGTAAGTGTTCTTCATGTTTCTATAAAAATAATTTTAACATTTTCTAGACACAATTGCAATCGGAGACAGGTATTGGGAGAACTTAATTTCCCAACTATTTTAAGAATCGGTGCACTTCAGTAAAAAGATCCTCACGTTCCTCACAATGGCAAATTAAATGCTTAGACTTCTTTAAAAAAATCAGCTTTTTAGAAGTAGTTCCTATTCGATTATATAAATATT
Organism: Cytobacillus praedii; assembly: GCF_001439605.1. Lineage (GTDB taxonomy): Bacteria > Bacillota > Bacilli > Bacillales > Cytobacillaceae > Cytobacillus > Cytobacillus praedii. The sequence goes on along the minus strand of NZ_LMBX01000019.1, from coordinate 73,978 downwards.
GTGCACTTTTTGGGGGAACTACTCCATCAATTTCCCCTTGTGCAATTAAGGTTGGAATCCTCACTTGAGGCAAGATGGGCCGTATCGCAGTAACTAACCTTCTAAACTGGATGGTAGCTGTAATAGGAGTTGCAATGATTTTTCTCTTATATCTAATAAACATTTCATTTTCTGTTAGCCTCCCTTTTGCTGCATCCCTTAAGATCTCACCAATATCCTTTAAGAGCTGCTTCGGATTGACATAATAAGCCGCAGCGCTTAGCAGGACTAATTTAGCAACGGGATAATGAACAGACAAATAACTGGCAATCAGTCCACCCATAGAAAAGCCAACTACATAAACGGTTTCACATTTTTCAATCAGTCTTTTTAATTCATCTTCCGCATGTTTAATCCATTTCTTATATTCTATACCCTTTAAATCAAGCTTATCCCCATGCCCCGGGAGAGTTGGTACAACTATTTCCCAATCCGTACGGTCCTTTAAATAGCTAGCTAAAGGCTCTACCTCATAAGGTGAACCTGTAAATCCATGTATACACATGCAGCCAATCATTTATAATCACCGCCAAATTAAGTTTATTTAGTTTTATTTTACACTAAAGGCCTTTTTCAATACTATTAATAGCTCTCATAATTAAATCCCTTCAACTTCTTGTTGAAGGGATTAATATTAATATCTCAGCCATTTTAATATCTCTTTTGGTGTAGCATTTTTTCCGTACATTAATATACCAATTTTGAATATTTTCCCTGCCAGCTTCATAAACAGCCATATACTGATCAGAAGAATAATGATTGAAATAGATATTTCAATCCACGGCCAGCTTTCAAGCACAGATAGCCGCATAATTAATACACCCGGTGATGTTAAAGGGAAGTACGAACCTGCCTGCGCAATAATCCCTTCTGGGTCAGATATGACTGGAGAATACAATACTGCTGGCAGCCACGGCAATAAAAAAACAATCCCTTGGAAATTACTCGTTTGGTCCATATCCTCGAAGGTAGCACCAATTCCAGCAAAAATGGCAGCAAACAGAAGATAGCCTAAAACCGCAATAAAAACGAGCAGTATTGTTTCAGGTACGAGCAAATATTCCAAAATAGGGAATTCACTTTTCCACATAAAATATGGAACTATTACTAAAATCCATGCAAGAACTTGAGTAATCCCAAGAGCAAAGTAGCCGATTATTTTACCTTGCATTAATTCAGAGGAATCTACCGATGAGAGAACAATTTCAGCCACTTTTTCCTTCTTTTCATTAGAGGCGCTTTGAAAAATCATCATTCCCGTCATGACAATGGAAAAAAGAATGATGCCTGCAAAAACACCAGGAATAAGTCTTTTTAACGGATCTCCTTTCACTTCACCTACATCTTTTGATAACGAAACCGCATCAATTGTAATTCCCTGATTAATAATATCTTTCTCTTGCTGAGATAAATGAAGATTTTCTATTTGCAAGTCTCTTAAAGGCTGCACCATTACATTCACTTGCTTTTCAAAATCTTTATCTATTTCTTCATTTGTATAAACAGTCAGTTTTCCTTGTTCCATCAAATTTTTACTGAAAGATATGTAAGCTGTATTTTCTGTGTTCTTTATTATTTTCTTCATTCCGCTTTCATCTGTTTCCGCCTCTTGAATTTCCCATTCAATCCCTTGTGAAAGAAGCGTTTCTTCAACACTTTCCCACATATTCATCTCATCCTGAATATAAACCTTCACAGGGTCAGATTCACTTTTAAACATATCCATGAATGAGGGCAATGAGGAAAAGATAATAAAGATTAGCGGCGTGATTAACAGGGAAATAATAAATGATTTGTTTTTCATATTTTTCTTATATTCCCACTTTGCTACTTTCATACTGTTACGCACTCTTCTCACCTTCTCCCAATATTTTTTTATCTGTCGCGATATCTATAAAAATTTCATGAAGCGAAATTCTGCTTACTGTTAGCTCTTTAATTTGAATCTCTTCTGGAAGCCGCTTTAACCAAGTGGATGGTTGAATATTTGCCTCCAAGTACAATGTTGCAAGTTCACCGCTTTGCTCGACTCTTTGAACCTGAGGAAGCCTCGCAAAAATACTCTCCTCATTATTCCCGCGGATCACACATTTATAGTTAGCATACTGTGCCTTCACTTCCTCCATCGTTCCGGAAATAACTTTTTGCCCTCGGTGTATCATTAATAGACGATCGCATAATTCCTCTACTACATTCATTTGGTGCGCAGATAATAATATAGCTGTTCCCTTATTCGCTAATTCTTTAATCTCGCTTTTAATCAACTCCTGGCTAACAGGATCGAGCCCTGAGAAAGGTTCATCTAAGATAAGAAGGTCAGGCTCATGGATGATCGAAGCAATAAATTGAACCTTCTGTCCCATCCCTTTTGACAATTCTTCAATCGAGCTTTTCTCCTTCCCTTCAAGCCCTAATTTCTTTAGGTATGCTAATGCTCTTTCTTTAGCCTTTTTCACAGGATAGTCCTTCAATTCAGCAAAATAGAGCAGGATATCCATAATGCTTACCTTTTTATATAAGCCGCGTTCCTCAGGAAGATAGCCAATTCTATGGCGAGGAATACTTCCTGTTGAGTGGCCATGAAATTTCACTGTTCCTTCATCAGGATGGAGAATTCCCATGATGCTGCGGATTGCCGTCGACTTCCCTGCCCCATTTGGTCCTAAGATAGCCATTATTTCCCCTTTATTCACTTCAAAAGAAATATCCTTAATGATTTGTTTATTTTTAAAAGATTTACCTATTTGGTTTACTGTCAAAACAGGTCCACTCATTCCCCTTCAGTCCTCTCTCCTAATTAAGATGCTTTCCCAATAAGCATATAGGTGATAATCTCTTCTATTTCTAAGTTTTTCGCACGAAGCCATTTTAATTGCTTACCTGCTAAATACGACTCTGTTTCCTCTGCACATTTAGAGACTAGGATTCGTTCATTTTTCCGTTCGATTACTCCCGGGATAGGCTCGTTTGGAAGGGAATCTTCCATCCAATATTGCTTATATTGGCCTGTTAATTCTTCCTTTTCAAATTTCCCAAGCAGCTGCCCCTCTTTCATAACAACTACATAATCTGCAAGTTTTCGGATATCCTCAGCCTGATGACTTGAGATAATGACTAATTTATCTCCTCTATCCATCCATTCAACAATCACATCTAAAAGCATTTGCTTTGAAGGAATATCCATGTGTGCCGTCGGTTCATCAAGTATTAAAATTTCAGCATCCCTAGCAAGTGTTAATGCAAGATTAAGTTTTTGCTGGACGCCTTGAGAGAGTTTTCCATACTTTTTTGACAGCGGAATTTGGTACATTTCTACTAACTGCTCAAATAGCGGTTGGTCCCATGTTGGATACCATTTCGAGACAAGCTCTCTCAGCTGGTTCCCATTGAAAGAATCACATCCTAATAGTGTCTGTGGTAAATAGGCAATTCTTTTTTTCCAGCCTTCTTCTTCACTGTCTATCAGCTGTCCAAATAATTTTATTTCCCCATCATTTTGTACAGCTAAGCGCATTAAAACCTTTAGTAATGTACTTTTCCCAGCCCCATTATTGCCGACAATAGCAGTGATGGTACCAGCCTCAAAGGACAGGTCAATTGGTCCTAATTGAAAATCATCCACATTCTTTTTTAAACGATTTATTTCAATCCATTTTTCCATCATTATTGTGTCCGCCTTTCTTTTTCAAGCTAGCAATAATTTCTTGAAAAACCACTTCAATCTGTTCAAGTGTATAATCGTGGCGAAGAGCTGTTTCTACAGCCTTTTCAATCGCATGATAAACTGCAGAAACTGTCACTTCTTCCTTCTTAGATGCCTCGATTTCTGCAACAAATGTCCCTTTCCCTTGAGTCGTTCGAATAAATCCCTGGTATTCAAGATTTTGATAGGCACGCCTTGTTGTGATCACACTAATCTCAAGCTCCTTAGACAAAACACGTATAGATGGCAGCGATGTGCCAGCCGGCAGCTGCCCTCCTGCAATAAGCGCTTTTATTTGTTCTTCAATTTGGTGATAAATTGGCTCTCTTGATTCCTTTGAAAGGCGAATAGGAAGTTCCACTTAATCGCCACCTTCCTTATTAATCCATTAGTGTAAATAATCAACCTTATCAATTCTTTTGTATACATAGCCTTTGTAATAGAAGAGACCTGCAACAGCCAGCAAAATTGATATAAGAATTGAAGGGAATGGCCATTCCTTTGCAGCATACATAGTCATTTCGACAATTCCTTTATTAAACACATTATTAATCACGATTAGGACAGCTAGTATTCCACCATAGAACAGGACACTAACTACAACTGCCTTTAATGTACTAATCTTTTCACCGACATCACTTGCCGGAAACATGGAACCGCATAATACACCAAAACTTAGCCAGATAATTGAAAATACTAGATATGAACCGATAGGCATATATGCTCTATACTCTGATGAAAGCGTATAGATAAGAATAAGCACTAATATATGAAAGGGAATTGAAATCGTAAAATAACTAATAAATCTGCTCAATACTAATACATTTTTCTTAATCGGCAATTGATTAAGCATGATGAAGTAAGGAGAGACCCAAACATCTCCTCCCATCCTTTTTAATTGGTGCTCCTTCGGTCTGAACGAGGCAGAAAGCACCCAAAAAGTGAATAAATAGAACAAGTCAAAAACAATTGGAACATCTTCCATGATTGTGTTCGAAAATACCTCTGTAAAAAAAACAGCTAATCCAAATGATAAAGCAACAAGTGTAATAATTCCTTTCATTGATGCCTTCACTTCAAACATAGCAAGCCACCGTGCCTGTTTCCACTCGCTCATAGATAAGTCCTCCTTAACTGTTATACTGTTTATATCTATATACACACTATATGATAACTGGAAAGTTTTTTCAACTGATTTCTTGCATAAGAAAAGCGCAAGCGCCTTGGTCATCGCCGTACAAACTGGAAGGGCCGCGACTGAGATAAAGGAAACACGGTGAGCGAGAGCGAACCGATGTTGACTTATCGTAGGGAGGGGACCTAAAGTTTGATAGGCGATAGGCGCTGGAGCTAGACAATTCTCTAACTCCAAAGTTATAAATTCTGATACTAAAATAAAAAATCCCTGATTCAGAAAACTGAAACAGGGATTTCTAAAAATTCTATTGTAACGCCGAGACCACTTCCTCAAGTCTCATGCCTCTTGAAGCCTTCACTAAAACAATCGTTTCTTCATTCATTATTTTTTTCAGCTCATCAATAAGCGGCTGTTTCTCTGTAAAGGCAAAAACTCGATTTGCTGGCAGAGAGGCTTTTGCCCCTTCAGCAATATGCCTTCCTAGGTTTCCAAACGTAAAAACATAATCTATTTTATTGGAATCAATGGACTCGCCCATTTTGCGATGGAATTCTTCTTCTTCTGGTCCAAGTTCAAGCATATCACCAAGAACAAGAATCTTATTTTTATATCCAGGAAGATGAGCAATTAACTCAATAGCTGCATACATCGATGTCGGACTTGCATTGTACGCATCATTAATAATTTTTTCACCCATTTTTCCTTGAAGCAGCTCTGTCCTCATATTCGTCAATTTCAATCCGGTAAAACCGTCATTCATCTTTTCATAAGGAATACCGAAAAAATTGGCAACAGCCATGGCTGCCATCGCATTTAATACATTATGCGTTCCTAGGACAGGAAGAAAAAATGTCTTCTCTGAAGCATTGATGACAAACGAACTCCCAGTATCATTTTGTTCAATGTCCACCGGATAAAGGTCATTTCTTGTATTTCTTCCAAATGACTTCATATTAAAGCTTCTATCTAATTTCTTTAAACGCTGCGTTAACAAAGGTTCATCACCATAATACACAAGCAGCCCATTTTCTTGTATACCATTAACGATCTCAAGCTTTGCTTCCGCAATGCCCTCTCTTGAACCTAAATCTAAAAGATGCGATTCACCGATATTCGTAATAATAGCAGCCTCTGGGCGTCCTAATCTAGTTAGGAAGTCGATTTCCCCTTTGCTGCTCATTCCCATCTCAAGAACAGCTATTTCCGTATCCTCTTCTAACCCAAGGATAGTTAAAGGAAGACCGATTTCATTATTGAAGTTTCCCTCTGTTTTTTTCACCTTATATTTTAAAGAAAGAAGATCTGCTGTAATGTCCTTTGTCGTCGTTTTCCCATTGCTTCCTGTAATCCCCACTACCTTAACATCAAGCTCATCGCGGTACTTGCGCGCTAATTCTTGCAGAGCAATCAATGTATCCTCTACAACTAGAATAGGCAAATGCAATGGCGGATTTGGAACATCCTTTTGCCAAAAGGCAGCAGATGCCCCTTTTTTAATTGCTTCTTCTACAAATCGATGACCATCTGAATTTTCACCCTTAAAAGGAATAAACAGGTTCCCCGCTGTTAATTTTCTAGAATCGATACTGGCACCACTAATGACAGTATCTTTAAATGGCGCAACGTCATTCTCCACTTTTATCATCCCAGCAATTTCTTGAAGCGTTCGCTTAATCATTCATGTACCTCCTTTTCTAGACAGCATTTTTAGAATCCTCATGCGTCATTATGTATAAAGAGAGCACGGCAAAACTATCGCCGTGTCTCCTGTTAATTTTCTAGCTACGGTGGCTAGGGGCTCTTTGGTCTAAACCAACTCGTCAAGAAGGTTAAAGAACATCCTTCCTGCCGTTTTGTCTTATGCTTGTCGCCCCTGGACAAGCCCCCTCCGCTTTTCGGTTTGTCTAGCTGCGGCGTCTATCGCCAATCAAACTTCAGGTCCCCACCCTGCGATAAGTCGACATCTATTCGCTTTCGCTCATTGTATCTCCTATATCTCAGTCGAGGCCCTTCCAGTTTGTACGGCGATGATCAAGCCGCCTCCGCTTTTCTTTATTCCATCGTATATTTAATATTTTGCTTTTCTGCATGTCTTTCTTTTGCAAGATTGACTAGTTTTTCGATTAGCTGCGGATAGTCTACTCCTGTATGCTTCCAGAGTAATGGAAACATACTAAACGGAGTAAAACCAGGCATTGTATTAATTTCATTAATATACCATTTTCCTTCTCTTGTCAGGAAGAAATCAGCTCTTACAAGCCCAGAGCAGTCCAGTGCTTTAAAAGCTTTAATTGCCATTTCCTTTAGTTCCTTATATTCCGTCTCCGTAATTTCAGCTGGAATAATTAATGCTGTATTGCCATCTTCATATTTTGCCTTATAATCATAAAATTCCTTTTTCGGAACAATTTCACCAGCTACAGAGCATTCTGGATAATCATTCCCCATTACTCCTGTCTCGATTTCTCTTGCGGTAACTCCTTCTTCAATAATGATTTTACGATCAAATTGGAAGGCCTCTTTAAATGCACGCTCAAGCTCAGAACGGTTTGTACATTTACTAATGCCAACACTTGAACCAAGATTCGCCGGTTTAACAAAACAAGGATAACCAAGTTCATTTTCCACTTTATTGTAGGCATCATCCTTCGCGTTTTCCCATTCGCTGCGGATAAACCATGTATATTTTACCTGTGGAAGACCAGCCTGTGCAAAAACATTTTTCATAATCACTTTATCCATACCTGCTGATGAAGCCAGAACACCGTTGCCTACATAAGGAAGGTTCATTAGCTCTAATAATCCCTGTACTGTCCCATCTTCCCCGTTTGGTCCATGTAATAATGGAAAAATCACATCTAAAGGACCGCCCTGTTCGGATGCTTGGAATAAGGCAGGTGCTAGAGCCGCCTGTGGCAGCCTATCTGTATTTGAAAAGGCTAGTTCTTTTACATTGGTAACAGGTCCCATTAATTGCTGACCTTTAATCCATTCCCCGCTTGTAGAAATATATATTGGATGAATTTCAAATTTTTCTAGATCTAATGCTTTTATTACAGCCATTGCCGTCTGCATTGAAACGTCATGTTCTGCGGATTTACCGCCATATAAAAGACCAATTTTTGTTTTCATCATTTAAACAAACCTCCATTTGGAATTGCACCTACCTATTTTACCACTTACTTTATTAAGAAAGGGAGTGATTCATATATGTTAATTAAGGAATTTTTTCCTGAAGGCGTTCGCCCATATTTATATATGTATGAATCACTTATTAGAAAGGAAACTTTTCTTCGTATTATTTCTATTTTACTTTTAATTTACTTAATCTATCGCTTGTACGTCATTTCATAAAAAAAGCCGCCTGAATGCGCAGGCAGCCTTTTTATGTTGCTATTTTTCGGATTCAACCACTTCAGATTCATTATATTTATATAGGGAGCGGTCAACTGGAGTAAACCCTTCAGGCGTATAGAAACGCAATAAATCCCCATTGACAACTCTATCAGAAAGAGATAATTTATGACTCGCACTTTCCTGCAATTTTTCAGCTTCAGGTAATCTGTCTTCCTCAATCAGCAAGCCGGTTTTTGAATCATAGAATTTGCCATCAATAGCAGTAATGGTTGAGCTTACAAAATTGCCATTCCGGAAAGGAATAAGATCATCATGCTGTTCAGATAACAGATCGGTTCCAAACTGTACATAATCCTTTGTATCCGTCCCTAACAAATGAAGCAATGTTGGAAGGATATCCATTTGTCCACCGTACTCATGGTTCACTCCGCCTTCCATACCAGGCACTCGAACAAATAACGGCACTCTTTGTAAACCAGTGTTCTCAAAAGATGTAATTTCTTTTCCAAGGACCTTTTCCATCGCCTTATTATGATTTTCTGAGATTCCATAATGGTCACCATACATGATAATAATTGAATTATCATACAAACCTGATTCCTTTAGATCATCAAAAAATTGCTTTAAGGCCTCATCAGCATAGCGAGCTGTTTGGAAGTAACGATCCACTGATTTATCACCAGTTGTATGTGGAGCTATAGTCGCATCTTCTTCTTTAATCGGATATGGATAATGATGTGTTACCGTCATAAATTTTGTATAAAACGGCTGCGGCAATGATTTCAAAAGCGGAATAGATTGCTCAAAGAACGGCTTATCCATTAACCCATAATCCGCTAAATCTTCCGGATTCATATCATAAAAGCTCGAATCAAAAAACTTATTATACCCAAAAGATTTATAAATTTCATTACGGTTCCAGAAACTTCCTGAATTCCCGTGAAATACTGCTGAGGTATAGCCTTGCTGACCTAATATCGCCGGTGCAGCTTGGAACGTATTTAACCCTTTTGTTGTAAATGCTGATCCTGAGGGCAATCCATACAATGAATTTTCCAGCATAAATTCAGCATCAGACGTTTTACCTTGTCCAGTTTGATGGAAGAAGTTATCAAAGTAAAGCGTGTTTCCTTCACTTGTCAATGAATTTAGAAACGGGGTTACCTCTTCGCCATTCAGCTTGTAATTAATCAGGAAGTTCTGAATGGATTCAAGATGCAAATAGATCACATTCATTCCTTCACCCTTACCAAAGTACGCTGGATTTGGCTTCGCATAATTTGACTGAGTAAAGTTAATAACCTCTGTAATATCATTGCTGTCTGCCATAACCCTTTGCGCAGATGCTTTCGTGCTTTGTACTGCATCATAAATCGTGTAGTTATACATTCCTAAATACTTTACAATGTAGTTTCGGTCAAATCCTCTAGTTAATAACTGAGGACGATCTGCTTCTGCTAAAGCTAGATTTAAGCTTGAGATTCCTAAAGCTAGTGATAATAAAGCTGCTACCTTCCTGCGGCCAATATCCTTCACTTCAATTTTCACAAACTTAAAGGCAAGCAAACCAATCAAAAGAAACAGATCAATAAAGAATAAGAAATCATACGGTTTTAAAAGAGAGCTAATACTTCCGCTTACATCTCCGAAGTTTTGTGTCTGAGTTAAAGTCGGCAATGTAATAAAGTCATTAAAAAATCGATAAAATAATACATTGGCAAATAAAAGAAATGATAAAAGAAAATCAATAATCAGGAGGAAAATATATTTTTTTCTTCCTTTAAAAAAGAAAGCTAGTCCCAAAAACAATAAGGACGAACCTAATGGATTTAAGAACAATAGAAACCTTTGCAGGGAATTTTCAATTCCTAAGTCAAACTGTGTAGATTGAACAATAAATGTTTTCATCCACAGAAGAACAACTGCTAAAAAGAAAAAGATCACATATTTATTTAATATATTTTGATCTTTTTGAAATCGTTTATTCATTTTTACACCTTCCCCTATTCTTTGCCTTACCGTATGACCACTAAGATCCAGTGAACCGAAAACTCAAAGAAAGGTTATTTATATATTGATTAATTAATTTTAATTATTTAACCGCGATAAACAATATAACATGTTTTCATAAAAAAATGAACTAATTTGATGTATTTACCAATATCCAGATTATGTCCTAGACACTGAGGAAATGACCAATTCTCCGAAAAAAGACTCGTTAAATGACTTGATTAATGACCTGTAAGCTTTGTTCCTGCTTTAGGATGGACGGCTAATCGATCAATTAGATTCGAGCTAGGATTATTTAAACCAGATAATTGAACATCAACTCCATAATCTCTCAGCTTTAATACGATTTTATCAATCGCTGCAACCCCTGAGTCATCCCAAACATGCGCGTGTGTAAAATCTATTTCCACTTCTTTTACCTCTCCGTTATAATCGAAGGCTTTAACAAGTTCATCTACTGAAGCAAAAAACACTTGCCCTTTAACCGCATATACCTTTTTATTCCCTTCTATTTGAGAAGTTACATGAACCTTAGAGATTTTTGCCACAAAGAAAATAGCACTTAAAATGATCCCAGCAAATACTCCTTTTGAAAGATCATGAGTGAGCACAGTCGTTACCGTTGTCGTAATCATAACAATTGAATCAGTAACAGGCGTCTTAGCTAGCCCTTTAATAGAAGCCCAATTAAATGTCCCAATTGAAACCATAATCATTACACCAACTAATGCAGCCATCGGTATTTGGACAACGATATTGCCAAGTACTAAAATCAAAAACATCAAAAACGTTCCAGCAACAAGAGTAGAAAGCCTTCCTCTTCCACCAGATTTTACATTGATAACAGATTGGCCAATCATAGCACATCCAGCCATTCCACCAAATAAACCAGCAACAATATTCGCTATTCCCTGACCCCGTGTTTCTCGATTTTTGTCACTTGCTGTGTCCGTCATATCATCTACTATAGATGCAGTTAGTAAAGACTCCAACAAGCCAACAATGGAAAGAGCCAAGGAATAAGGAAAGATAATCTTCAGCGTTTCTAAATTAAATGGCACATCTGGAATGAAGAATGCTGGGAGTGAAGAAGTTAAATTCCCCATATCTCCTACAGTTTTCACATCACTCTTAGTCATAATTGCAATAATTGTAATAACGATAATAGCAACTAATGGAGATGGAACCGCCTTCGTAATTCTTGGAAAAATATATATAATCGCTAAAGCGCCAATGACCATTGCATACATAACCCATGTTGCACCAACAAATTGTTCAAGCTGCGCCATAAAAATTAAAATGGCTAATGCATTAACAAAACCAGTCATAACGGATCGAGGGATAAACTTCATAAAACGAGCCAATTTAAACACACCAAATAAAATCTGCAAAAGACCAGTCAATATCGTGGCAGCAAATAAATATTGCATCCCATGATCTGCAACCAATGTAACCATTAACAGTGCCATTGCCCCAGTCGCTGCCGAAATCATTCCAGGTCTGCCGCCTACGATTGCAATTGTGACAGCAATACAGAAAGAAGCGTATAAACCTACCATCGGATCTACACCAGCAATGATGGAAAAAGCAATTGCTTCTGGAATAAGGGCTAGTGCAACAACAACTCCAGCAAGAATATCCCCTCTAATATTGCCAAACCACTGTTCTTTAGTTGTTAGTACCTTCAAAGAAACACCTCTTTTTATCTTTTTTTCAAAAAAAAATGACTTTGAACTTGCATCAAAGTCGGGACCGTTAAAAACATATAGAATCATAACATATTTGCCAAAAATGACAAGACTTAATGAAAACGTTTATTTAATTGTTTTTTTTCGATTTCCTCTGTTTTTCTCTTTCATACTTTAGAAATAATTCATTAAAAAAAATGAAATTTAATTACATTTACAATAAAAAAGAGACACTTAATTGTGTCCCTTTAAGAAAAATCATTCTTAGAAATTTGAGTTAGTGCTTGACCAGCTTTTTGATCGGCCTGTTCACGCGTCGCAAGATCTCCGAGTGAAACCATCCCGACTAAATTTCCATTATCTACAACAGGCAGTCGACGAACTTGATGCTGAGACATTAATTGCGCTGCTTCCTCTAAGGATGCAGAAGATGAAACAGATATGACGTTATTAGACATAACACTTTGAATAGAATCATTCGGGGCTCCATTTGTTAACCCACGGACAACCATATCTCTGTCAGTGACCATTCCAACCACTTGGTTGTTTTCCACAACTGGCATCGAGCCAATATTTAATGCCTGCATTTTCGAAGCAACTGTACTTAAATTATCTTGATTCGAACAACTTTGTACGCTCGTACTCATTACATCTCTTACTTGCATATTTCCGTACTCCCTCCGTTAGTAATGAACCTTACTGGTGTATTATTTGCAAGTTAAGGATTACTATTCAAATGAACTAAGCATACCTTCGAATTCTATAATTTTCTTGCCACGAAATAAACTTTGAAAAATTAAATATTAAATCTATCCTTAAACTCAGGACTTAACTCGCTCCAAATATCGAATAGATTGCCATCGGGATCCCTAAATACAAAGTTCCTGCCTGCATGACCTCTATCTTCTATATCTCCGACCTTCATTCCTCTTTTAACAAATTCCCTATGCACTTCCTCTAAAGCAGATAATCCATTAACTTCGAACGTAAGAGAAAAACGCTCCTGACCACTATAATCATAGAAATTAGCCGTTTCAGTTTCTTTTGCTCTCACTAGAAAAAAACTCTGATTTGCAAAATTAAGAATGACTTTATCCTCGTCTTTATAGCTTAGCTCAGCACCTAAATTGCTAACATACCAGCTGGATGATCGACTAATATCACGGACTGGAATATAGGTTGTACCTACTCTTATAATTTTTTCGTTCATCTCATTCTCTCCCTTCCACATAACTATCTTTAATAAATTCTGTTCATTAGATGCAAACCCTTTTTTTGACAATAAAAAGAGCAGCCTTTTAAATAGGCCGCTCCTCTTTGTAATTATTTTAAAGGGATCCAAATCTCAGAATATAAATCTGGGCTTGAAGGATCTTCATCTGAATAAACCTCCAATTCAGGGGTCCCTGCATGCTCATATTGATTGGAAGGGAACCATTCTGAGAAAATTTGCTTCCATACTTTTGGCATTGCACCCGGCATTGGTCCATGCACCTCGAATACTCCCCATTTCGATGCTGGGATATCTAGTGTTAAGAAATCAGCAGTTGCCTCTCCTTTATGTTCTGCAGCAATCCAGTAATCAATAGATTGTTCGGATTGTGTTAATCTTTTATCCACACACACTCCAAGAATCCCTTTAATTTCCCCATTATTTAACCGTGCTATTTTTTCAACCGTTCCATCCCCATTCACTTCATCCCACATTTTAGGGATTCCCTTTAAATTTTCTTCATTAATAAGGGAAAACTCTTTTTTAATTCCTACTACTTGAAAACTGTCTCTTTCCACAATTTTGTACCTCATCGGTTCCGCTCCTTTCAAATTCACCTGGATGACCAGGCGGTTATAACAATTTAACTTTCCAATGTTCTTTCTCGCCTCACTAGGTGTAATCCCGTGCTGCCTGCGAAAAGCCTTTGAAAAAGCCTCAGGAGTGTCATAGCCATACTTATAGGCAAGATCAATAATTTTGTGATCTGTACTGGATAGTTCTTGAGCTGCTAACGATAATCGTCTTCGCCGAAGGTACTCACCAACAGATACATCTGTTAATATCGCGAAAGTTCGCTGAAAGTGAAATTCAGAAGTGTTTGCCTGCTTCGCAATACTTTCCATTGATATATCCTCTAATATGCATTCTTCCATATAGTTAATAGCCTTCTGCAGCGATTCAACCCAACCCATATAACTCACTCCTTAATGAAATAATAACAGCCGTATTATATTGCTTCCTGTCAATTTATGCTTTGTTCAGACCATCTCTAATCGAAAAACTCCATATGCTTTTTTTCCTGCTGATAATACGTCAGTCTATCTTCTAAAGTACCTGTATGGAATTCGAATTTATGCCCGTCCGGATCGGTAAAATAAATCGATTGTTTATCTTTTTCATCTCTTTGGCGTCCCTTAAGGATATGTACATGTAATTGGTTTAACTTTTCATATATTTTATCAAAGTCATCTTTGTCAATCGAAAAAGCGATATGTGTATAAGAGTGGCTAATATCATTCCGAGGGATATCCTTTTCTTCATTTAGTGCAATCCATATCCCATTCAAATCAAAATACGCTGTACTTCTCCCTTTTACTAAAAGCTTTGCATCAAAAACGTTTTGATAAAAATCGATCGAATTCTCCAAATTTGAAACAGAAAATAAAAAGTGATTTAATCCTTTAATATTCACTTTAGTATCGGAATCACTTCTAACCGGGTATCTTAATATGAATTGCTCTCCTATCTTCCCCATCTTCCGGCGGCCAGTGTCTTTATAACCGACTTTTTCATAAAGTTTCTGAGCAGCAATATTCCTTTTGTTCACCGCTAATACAATCTCATCGCATGCTGGAAATTTCCGTTTTACAAAATCCTCTATTTGCTGCATTCCTCTTTTCGCAAATCCTTTTCCTTGGTGAGAGTGATTAATGGAAAATGACGTTAGTAACATGGCCTTCGGGTTATCAGAATACTCTTTTACTCGGTCACTTGAATGAAGCACAAAAAATCCAACCGGTTCATTATTGATTAAAATAACAATTGGGTGCCGTTCATGAGTCATTTCTAATGAATGAATGGGTAATGCAGTAAATTGTTCCTGTTCTTCAGGTAATTCAAATCGACTTAACGATTCGAAGTATTCAGATTTATAAAATTGTAAATTAACCTTTTCTATAAAGTGCATAATTGAGTCCTCCAATATCTAACTGATGATTCCTATTTTAACATAAGAACATTTGTTTGGGTTAAATTTTTTAGACATTTCAAACAAAAAAAGGAGTGTAAAAGTTTAGATTTTACACTCCATTATCGTTTTTATCACCTATTTTTTTACCGCCTTAATAATAAAACGATGAGACTTTACTTCAATATAGCCATTTTCTTCAATTATCTTATGGATCTTGTAAAGCTGTGATTCATACGTTTCGATTGAAAAATTATCAATTTGCCATGGAATCGCTTTTAAGTAGTAACAGATTGCTCCTACATCATAAAACCTTGTCAGCGGATATGCCTCTTCACTTTCCATGATGGTAAAACCAGCCGCTTTAATATCCTCAACTGCCTTTGCTAACTTCCACTCTGCATAGCCAAAATCCATTGGTGCACCAAGGAGTTCATTCAGCTGTACATTATCAGTCCCGCCGACCTGCTGAGTAATAAATATCCCTTCATTCTGAAGAATCCGATTCACTTCGGCTGGTGAGTAGGACTCATGACGATTGATAACTAAATCAAACTGTGCCTCTTTAAACGGCAGTTTGGAATCATCCTCCACCTCATAAACTTCAATACCTAATGGATTCAGCCGCTTTCTTGCAATCTGGATGTTAGGCTTATAGCCTTCCGTTGCAGCTGTAAAATTTGGAAGGGGAAGTAATTTAGAAAGATATTCCCCTCCACCGGTTCCCATATCTAGCATGCTTTTAGAATGAAATAGCTCTTGTAAAACCCAATTCGTATAGCTCCAAGGAAATGGCTCGGTAGCCATCCTTCCAGTATCAGAAATATATGAAAAGTCCCAGCCTTCAAACCGTGTATCCGCCTGTTTCAGTAAGAATTGAAAATAACCCTCTGTCATCTTTATCCCTCCAGTTTTTTGGTTGATAGTCATTCATCCAACAAGGAGGTCCTCTTATACGGTTGCTAATTTTCTGTTAAAAGTATGTACATTCGCAATCACCAAACTCGTTTTCTACTATTTTAATGCAAATATTTACAACATTCAAATAAGCGGTGATACAATAAGTGTAGCGACAGGAGGAATAATATGACAAAAATGCTTACAGGTAGAAAAGTAACTATACGTCCAATTTTGGAGGAGGATCTAAAGCAACTATGGAATTATATTTATGGAACAGAGAATCCAGAATGGAAAAAGTGGGATGCGCCCTACTTTCCTCTTAGTTTTATAGAATATGAAGATTTTAAAAAGGATTTTATCAAGATTCCAGACAATGAGCCCCTGCCAAGAATGGCAATAGAAGTCAATGGAAAATTGATTGGAATAGTAAGCTACTATTGGGAACACCGCGAATCGAATTGGCTGGAGGCAGGAATTGTAATCTATGACCCGCAGTATTGGAATGGCGGCTACGGAACAGATTCCTTATCCCTTTGGGTTGAGCACCTCTTTGCTTCGCTGCCGTTAGTAAGAGTTGGGATTACAACATGGTCAGGCAATAAAAGGATGATGCGCGCTGCTGAAAAAATTGGGATGCAGCTTGAAGCTCGCCTGAGAAAATGCCGTTTGTATAATGGGGAATACTATGATTCCATTCGGATGGGGATTTTGAGAGAGGAATGGGAAGAGCAAAACCGATTGATAAAGTAGATCGTTTTTACATTTCAAAAGAATTAATACATTAATTTTACATTTCCCTATGAAAATTGCATTTTTTACGGTCGCCAATTAGCTCTATTGGCGACCGTAATTTTGCTTTACCATGATTAGGTAACAGGCCAAATTTCCATTTTATCGGCCACTTACAATAATTTATAGGCCACTTTGCCTCATTTACAGGCCACTTCTCCATTTTGTGGGCCTCTTTGCCAAATTTACGGGCCACTCAGCATTTTTATAAAAAAAGAGACTTGCTCCAATTACGAGCGAGCCTACCAGCAATGAGCCATGCATCCTTCCAGCATAAGCTCTTTCTTTCCATTATGAAGCTTAACAATCGTCAGGCTTGTTCCATACATAAAAGGCGGGTCCCAGAGCCGATCAATCGGCGCATTTCGGCAGAGCAGATAAAGTGTTTTAAGAACAACCCCATGTGTAATGACAAGTACATTTCCTACCGGAGTTGTGTCTACTAATTCCTTTAAAAAGCTAGCAACCCTATCCATTACATCCATGAAACTTTCACCTTCTTGGTTTTCATACATGGAAGGATAGTTCCAATACAAATCGTACTGTGCCGGAAATAGTGCCTTAATTTCTTCCTCTGTTTTCCCTTGCCATTCCCCTAAAGCAATTTCCATTAATCTCTCATCTGTTTCTATTGGAATTTGCCTTTTCTCGCAAACATGCAATGCCGTATCTATCGTTCGCTTACTGGGAGAGGAAATAATCCGCTCGAAAACGGTATCCTTCAGCCTCTCACCCAATAACAGTGCATCATTCTTGCCCTTCTCCGTCAAATCCGAATCGAGACGCCCTTGCATTCTTTTTTCTGTATTCCATTCTGTTTCACCATGTCTAATGATATATAAATGTAGCATTTTAACCCCTTAACTCGTAAAAATAACTCCCCGCTATGGCCATCACTTCATCCTTTTTTCCCTCAGGATAAACTGCGATAAAGCAAGTTGATGGACCAGAGGACTTAAGCAGATTCAAGCTCGTATGAATCTCAGTCTCAGTAAATACTTTATTTAAAAATAAACCGTTCAATTCTGATAAAATGCCCTTCGATCCGACTGGCATGGTCACAACTTCCGGCAACGCACAAATTTGCTTAAACAATGACAGTGGGACAACTTCCTCTTCCCTCTCAACTAACTCATTTCCTACTAACGGAACACCAATTACAGCCAGCCTCGTTTGATCCGAGTAGATAGACTCACACATATTCTCCCTCGTTTTCCCGAGAACTGTAATCCCAATTGCTGACTGGTTTAAGGAAAAATTACTTTCTGTACTTCCGGTAATAGAAACTCCAGCTAGTTCAAGTTCAGCAAGCCCCTTCCTAATTCCATCTATTAATGCCTGCCATGCCTCTTCCCCGCAAAAGTTCTGTAGTGTAATAGCAAACGGATCCCCTCCTGCCGCCATACATTCCATAACCGCTACCCGAAAAGAGTAATAGGATACCATTTCATAAGAAACCCTTACAGCATCTTCCTCTTTCAGACCGATTGCCCCGCTATTATCACTCGCAATGACAACAGATTCTTCACTGTTAAAAGGAATATGCAGGACATCCCTCATTGGCTTGCACGCTCCTTAGAAATCATTATTTCAACAACTGGAGATAGCCGCGGAACAATGAGTAAGGCGATAATAGTGTTTATAACAGAGCCAATAAAAAGGGATGGGACAATTGATAAATAAAAGGCTTTACCCATTAAAAATAAAAATGGCAATGGCGCAGCAAAAGTATTTCCTAAAATAAAAAGAATTCCTGCCACCCACCTTTTCCCATTTCGATAAAAGAGTGAAAAGACGAAAGCTAAGAACGCCATTTCAACGGCTACTACAAAATGCAGCGGACCAAGCGGCATGCCGCCTAGAAGTGCAGACAGCAGATGCCCCACCCCGCCAACAATGGCTCCAGCTGGACTTCCTAAAAGGGCAGCAGCAAGCAAAGCCGGGAAAGCATCTAAGGCCACACTTCCGATGATAGCTGGAATCTTTATAGCTGCCCCAATAGCAGTCAGTGCAACGAGCAGGCTAATTAAAGCCATTTTCTTTGACTTCATTATTTATCCTCCTTGCGCTTCCCTTCACGAAAAACCTTTGCACTGCGGATGTACTCGACATCCTTTGTATTCAAACGGAAGTTAATTACTCTTGCAAGAGCAAAGAAATAATCAGATAAGCGATTAATGAATTTTAATGAGATCTCTGAAACCTCAGGATCTGCCTTCATTAGGGAAACAACTAATCTTTCCGCTCTTCTAGTAACAGTTCGTGCAATATGAATAGATGCAGATGCCGGCGTGCCGCCAGGTAAAATAAATCGTTCAACCTTTGGTGCCTCTTCAATAAAAGCATCAATTCTTGTCTCTAAATACTCCACCGCTTCCATCGTTAACTTCAGTTCACGATTTTTTGTTACATTCGCTAAGTCACCGCCGCAATCAAAAAGCTCGTGCTGGATTTTCTCCAAGTCTTCCAGTATATCTTGAAAAATTGCTGGATCTAATTGTGTCATCGCTTGCCCAACAAAGCAGTTTGCTTCATCAACAGTTCCGTATGCTTCTACCCGAATATCATCCTTGTCTACTCGTCCGCCAATAATGCTTGTTTTTCCTTTATCCCCAGTTCGTGTATAAATTTTCATTCATTCCATCCCCTTTTATTTTATTTTTTGACTGATCCCATACCAGATTATGTCTACCTTTTCTGCCATTTCAGCTATATCTTGGTAGACCCAGCCAGTCACATCCCGCCATTTACGTTCTTCGGCAAGCATAGGCACAATTCCTTTTGATAGATCCGAACCAATTAAAATTAATTCTCTATTCTCCGCTCTCTCCCATTGAGTCCAACTTCGCAATAGCATTCGCCATTTTTCCCTTACTTCATGAATGGCTAATTGACCGCTCCATTCCTGCACCCATTTCTCAATCCCTTCCAGGACCACAAAATCCAGCCAGTTTTCTGTATTCTCTGGAATTGAATGGCCATGATAGGCGGAAAGCCATAAGTGAGGAGCAGCGTTTAGCCTATAGTGTTCCTTCACCCATTTGGACTTGCCGTTAAAGGCACCTCCTGTAATAAAATGCATTGCTTCCCCCTCCTTAATCCATCCCTCGTCCAAATCAGCTCATATCCTTTGCCATGTGGAATGTGCCATTCCCAAAAGTCCTTCACATAAGGCGCATGCTTTGTTAAAAAGTATCGGATAACTCCGCCATGAGTCATCACTGCAGCCCTATGAGTATTCTCTTCCATTATTCTTTCAACTACCTTTTCCCAGCCGCTTTCCACTCTCCGTGAAAATTCTGCAAAGGACTCTCCTTTGGGTGGTTTAACTGTAAATGGAGCATCTAACCACTTCTGATAAAAGGAATCACCCTTCAAATCAGCATACGTTTTTCCTTCCCACTCCCCAAAGTGCATTTCTCTTAGTTCAGATAATTGGATTGGCTGACAGGTTGGGAACAGGATGTCTGCTGTTTTAAGACATCTATCTAAATCACTTGAAAACATAAGCTCATATTGTTCTGAAGGGCAAACTAGTTTCGCCTTTTCTATTGGGCAGAGCGGTGAATCTGTCCATCCAAGATAGGCATGACGTTTATTCGCTTCTGTTAGCCCATGGCGAAATAATGAAATAGCCACAGTATCATCCATAGCGCAAGCTCCATCCCTTCTACACTCGCACCAAGCACATCCCCTGTCATGCCGCCAAACCAGCTGATAACTTTTTTAGTTAGTATAAGCAGGACAAGTATGGATACGATCGTGAAAACAATTATTCCGACTATAATTTGATTGAATAACATGGCAGCAGCTGCAAAAAGTAGGATGACATATATCGGATAAATGAAAAGTGTTCTTTTATTCGAAGCATTTTTAAACAAAGTACCTAGCCCTTCTTTTTTAGCTGCTTTTACCTTTAAAAGTAAAACACCCATCACCATTTTGCTAAAAAAAGGGATTATTGCAATGAAGAAGAATGTTGCAGGTTGAACCTTCTGTGAAATTTCATATATAAAGAAGAATTTAGTGCTAAGCAGGACAATGATAGAAAGAACCCCGAATGCGCCTGTCCGCGGGTCCTTCATAATTTCTAGCCTTTTCTCACGATCTCTATATGAAAAAAAAGCATCGCTCGCATCCATCCAGCCATCAAGATGAATTCCTCCGGTAATAAT
Organism: Cytobacillus praedii; assembly: GCF_001439605.1. Lineage (GTDB taxonomy): Bacteria > Bacillota > Bacilli > Bacillales > Cytobacillaceae > Cytobacillus > Cytobacillus praedii. The sequence continues at coordinate 52,997 of NZ_LMBX01000019.1, read as the reverse complement.
GATTCCTGCAAGCCATAGCACCAATGCTGCAGTTAAAACAGAAAACGGAGTCCAATGAATAACCGCGTAAAACAAAAATGCATAAATTCCGCCTTGTATCAAACCTAGCAGCGGAAAGGTCTTAATCGCTTTTTCAAGATGATCTTTATCCATTGGCAGTTCGATTGGAATAGGAATGGAAGTGAAAAACTGAAAATTAATTAATAAACCTTTAAGCCATTTCATTTTCGTTTCTCCAGCTGAATATTATTTCCTTCAGCTTTTCCCAATTAAAATGTGCCACTAAGTGGTCGGCCAGTTCATCATACTTTTGATCCTTTAGCTTACTAATATGAACAGTTTCCTTTAATGGGATCCCCTTAGCTTGCCGCAGTCCATTCAGCCATCTATTTCTCCATTCATCATTATGAAAAAGGTGATGCAAATACGTACCGATGATTTTGCCATCATTCCCATAGTATCCTTCTTCATTACCATTGTTTAACAGGAGAAAACGATTTTTTTCCCCTTTATCCAGTTTCGTTTCACCTAAGTGAATTTCGTACCCTGTAATCTTCTGCTGTATGCCTGTTCTTGGGTGCAGGGCCCCCTCCGCTCTAACTGTAACCTTCTCTCTTAAAAAAGTAGTTGTTGCTGGGATTAGACCTAAGCCTTTTTCCTCCAAACCAGCAACTCCAGTATCAGAGCCCTCATGATCTAGCAATAACTGTCCAAGCATTTGATACCCGCCGCATATGCCAACAATATGCCCGCCTCCGTTCTCAAATGTGTGGAGCCAGTCATTTAGTCCTGCCTTCTTAAAAAAACGCAGGTCACGTATGGTGCTTTTTGTCCCTGGCAATATAACCGCATCTGGCTGACCAATTTCATCAAGATGGCTGACCCAACGGATTGAAACATCATCTTCATAGTAAAAGGGCTCAATATCACTATAATTTGAAATATATGGCGGCTTAAGGACGACAATATCAAGGAAATTCTTCCCCCTATTTCCCGAAGAGGCAGGCATTGATAGAGAATCTTCTCCATCAATCATATGATTATCGATATGAGGGATTACTCCAAGGACAGGGATTCCTGTTTTTTCCTCAAGCCATTGTACTCCATCCTCGAACAGTGAAAGGTCACCGCGAAACTTATTAATAACAATGCCCCTTACTCTTGCTCTTTCCTCTTCCGTTAGGAGTTCCAAAGTCCCAATGATACTGGCAAACACACCTCCCCGATCAATATCAGCAACTAAAACCACCGGAATATCAGCAAGATGTGCAACCTTCATATTCACAAGCTCTTTATCCTTTAAATTTATCTCTACCGGGCTCCCTGCACCTTCCATAACAATCACATCATATTCCTGATTTAAGTGGTGGAGGGCCGTTTGAATCGCCTTCAGTCCTTTTTCATAGAATAAATCGCGATATCCTCTTCCAGAAAATGTTTCAGTCGCTCTGCCGAATAAGACAACCTCAGACTGCTGATCCGATCTCGGCTTTAACAAAATGGGATTCATCCATACGGTCGCATTTATTTTTGCCGCCTCAGCTTGAATCCCTTGTGCCCGTCCAATTTCCTTCCCATCAATTGTTACATAAGAGTTATTGGACATATTTTGAGACTTAAACGGTGCGACTCGAATCCCTTCATTGGCAAAAGCCCTGCAAATCGCTGTCGCTATCAGGCTTTTCCCAACATCCGATGCCGTTCCTTGAATCATGACTCCCTTCATGTCCATCCACCCCTTTCATTCTTACCGGAATGCCTGCTTCCACAAGATAAGCCTCTTTGGCACTTGTCACTATATGCTGATGGAGCCTTCCAAGCATTCTTCCATATATAAAAACAAGCTCATTGTTACCGATCCTCTCATTAAGAACCTCATTACTTACTATAATAAGAGCTCGGCAGCTCTTCGCAATTTGTTCAACTCCCTCAATAATCGAACACATTATCTGTTCTTGAAAGAAAGATTCCTTCCAGAGGTCTTCGCTAGAAAAAAATTCGTTATTAAGTAATGTTGTTAAACAATCAAGAAGGACAACATCATTAGAAGTAAATACACTAGAAAGCCTCTTTAAACCCCTTGGCTGCTCCCATGTTTTCCAATTCAGCCCGCTCTTAGAGCGATCCTTTTGATGACGGACAATTCTTCTCTCCATCTCCGGGTCACTCGATTGCCCAGCGGCAATATAATGAAGATTTCCTGCTGTTTGATTCGCGATGGAAGCAGCAAGCCGCTCTGCAAACCTGCTCTTTCCGCTTCGAACACCCCCGCTTATAAAGATTAAAGATGACTGCTTCGCCATTCTTCAATCGCCTCCATCAATTGGCTATTATCTTTAGAACCTTTAATCGCAAACCTTAACCACTCGCCTCTAAGACCTGGAAAGTTCATTGTATGTCTAGGAATTATGCCTCTCTCAATTAAAAACTGAAATAACGGCAGCTGGTCATTTAAAGCCGGGTCCTTAAGCAAGTAGAAATTAACTTGGGAAGGAGAAACTTGAATGCCTCTTTCTTTATAAAATGCAAAAAGACGCTCACGCTCTTGTTTGATCATACCTCTCGTTTCATTCATATGCGATTCACTTTCAAGACACCATTCACCAGTCACTAACGCTAGTGCATTCATACTCCACTGAGGCTGAAAAGCCGATAATTCCTCAATCACTGATGGATCTGCCATTGCATACCCAAGGCGTAAGCCTGGAATCGCAAACATTTTTGTCATCGATCGAATAATAAGGAGGTTAGGAAAGGTATTTATGTATGGAACGATAGATTCATAATCAATGAGAAAATCATAAAAGGCTTCATCTACAATCAATAGACAATCATTTTTCTCACATGCTTTGATTAATTCAAACACCAGCATTTTGGGATAAAAAACACCAGTTGGATTACTTGGATTGCAAAAAAACAGCGCATCCGCCTTTTTCAGTTTAGAAGCTATTCCTTCCTGCCACTCCCAGCTGTCAGGCTCCAATTGATGGTAATCAATTGTACAGCCATTGATACGACAGGCTTCCTCATATTCCGAAAACGCAGGCTGTACAATGACAACTCTTTTCCCAGCCAGCATTCTGCCAATTAGCGAGATAATCTCAGCACCGCCGTTGCCAACTAATATCTGACTTGAATGTATTTCTTCTTTTTTGGCAAGTTTTTGTTTTAGCTGATTGCCCTTAGGATCTGGATAGTCACTCACCACATCATAAAGCTGATTCCAATTCTCTTTTAAAATCCCCGGCGGACCAAGAGGATTAATATTCGCACTAAAATCGATCCTTTGGTCAGGCAGCGGTATTTGTAATGCATCAAATAAATATTGCGGGTTAGCCCCATGTGCAGGCCATTTCAATGAGCATCCCTCCCAGCCAAAGAAGTAATAAAAAGATAGGCACTGTACGTGCAACAATACTATTCGCTTTAAGTATATGACTCTTCTCTAAATGAACAAGAGGATCACCCATCTTTGCCCGGTTAGAGACGATTCCTTTATAATAATTAATGCCTCCTAACTGAATGCCAAGGATTGCCGCAACAGCTGCTTCTCCCCAGCCGCTATTCGGACTTGGATGCCTTTTCGCATCCCGCCAAACAATTTTCCATGCCTCTCGGACCTTCATATATTCAGGCTGACTGCTGGCAAGCATACAGAGGGAAGTGATTCTGCTCGGAATCCAATTCACCGCATCATCTAGCCGAGCCGAAGCCCAGCCAAATTCCTGGTACTTTTCATTTCGATAACCAACAATGGAATCACACGTATTTATTGCCCGGTACATCAGTGCAAAAGGTGCCCCGCCAATCAGCGCCCAGAATAATGGCGCTGTAATCCCGTCACTTGTATTCTCAGCAACAGTCTCAATGGCTCCCCTGACGATTTCAGGCTCATCCAGCTGTTCTGTATCTCTCCCAACAATATAAGACAGCTTCAGTCTAGCCTCTTCCATATCTCCCTTTTTTAAAGGTGCATACACAGAAAGAGCTGCCTCTTTCAAGCTTTTCTGCGCAATAGCAGCAGAGATCAAAATTCCTTCTGCCACGATTCCAGCAAGCGGATGAACCAAATAACATAAACAAACGATTAGAAAGGAGATTCCGCCTACAGTAAGCAGAACTGTCAGCAGCATACCGATTCCTTTCCTTCTTCGAGAAGTTCCCTTGTTCCAGCTTTTCTCTAATTTATAAATCAAAGTACCAATCCAGCGAACCGGATGCGGCCAATTCTCTGGATCTCCGATTATCCGATCTACTATACAGGCAAATGTCAAAGCAAATAGATGGTAAGTAATCATTTCTTTATCCTTTTTCTAGACTTTTGGATGGCATTCAATGTGCATTCATAGACGCCTTTTCCAATCAATTTTCCTAGCGGTGTAATCGTCCCTGCATAGTCTTGTCTTTGCCCCTTTTGAATAGCCGCAATTAATATACTATCCGTTGAGGTTCCTGTAGCAATTGTCCCTGTTGCAGCATCCTTAACTTCTAGATCATGCATCGCCTTCGCCTTCGCTTCAGTAGCTGTCATAATGCTTTGAATGAAGGCTTCTTCTGAAAGTTCACCATTTACAAATACCCAGGTATTGATTGTTCCAGGTATCTTATTAAAGGTATGCTCCTCACTTCTTGCTGCATCAATAGCATTTCCTACTCCTGCTGTCACAACAATAAAGGCAGAAAAACCATCCGCCTGATAGAGTTGATAGCTAACATCCTCAGGATAAACGGCTGTCATCATCCCAACTGTTTCCCCAGGTTCAAAGTGATGAGATTTTAAATAGTTAACCATTTCTTTTCGATGATCACTGCAATCATAATCCTTATCTACATGCCTATTCACAAAAAACTGATGCCAGCCAGTTCCAGATCCAACCACTCCAGAAGACATCGTTCGAAGTGGAACCGGGCACTTAAGCGCAATATATTCCTTTGATACTTCTAATAAGGAATCATCAATTGTAAGACTCTCTTTTTCCTCAGAAATTTCTTCCGGGAGCAGCACCATTTGCGGTGCAGGTACTATCGGATGGGGATGCTTCTGAATCTTCGTCTGATACACCTCTCTAATTCGTTCCTCGCGGAGGACTTCATTTGGAGTATGGTTAATATTAATTTCACCATTTTCTAATAGCAGCAGCCGGTCACAATACAAGCCTGCTAAATTTAAATCATGAAAGATGGAGATGACGGTTAATCCCCTAACCTTGGTCCACTCCTTCAGCAAATCAAGCAATTCTTTCTGAAAGGAAAGATCAAGATGATTCGTGGGTTCATCAAGCAGCAAAATTTCCGGTTCCTGCGCAAGTGCTTGAGCAAGGTAAACACGCTGTCTTTCGCCGCCTGATAGCTCATGAATAGGATGATCTTCAAAATGAGCGACACCCGTTTGTTCCATTACCTGTCTCACCATTTTTTCATCATCACCGGACCATGTTTGAAACCAGCCCTTCTGATGTGCATATCTGCCAAGCGAAACCGTTTCCTTAACCGTATAAGAAAAGCTCTGAGATGTATGCTGAGGCAGAACAGCAACTACCTTCGCTAATTCCTTAGCCGTATACTCTTTAATTGGGATCCCTTTCAGTAGAATCGTTCCTTTGGAAAAAGGAAGAATCCCGCTGAGCATTTTTAACAATGTTGTTTTCCCGCTGCCATTAGGGCCTAAAATTCCGAACAATTCACCTTGCTCCAATTCAAAGGAAATATTTTTCAAGACTGAATCACCGGAGTATCCACCTGTTAATTGCTGTACACTTAGCATCATCTACCCTCTTCTTTCCTTTCTTCTATTCATCAATATAAGGCCAAATATAGGTGCTCCTATTAGTGCTGTAATTACACCAATCGGCAGTTCGGTAGGAGAAATAATTGTACGCGCCACTAGATCGGCAAGAATGAGAAAGCCTCCCCCTGTTAAAATAGAAAGCGGCAATAAATGCCTATGGTCTGGTCCCCATAACAACCTTGTTAAATGTGGGATAACCAGTCCAACAAACCCAATTGTCCCTGAAACCGCAACGGCAGCCCCTGTTAAGATAGAGCCCGCAATTAATATCGTCATTTTTCTTTTTTGGACATTTACCCCAATATGCTGTGCCCTCTCTTCTCCAAAAGACATCGCATTCAATTCTCTGCTGTTTATTAGCAAAAGCAGCGAACCAATAATAAAGAAAGGAAAGATAATTTTAATATACGCCCAGCCCCTCATGGAAACACTGCCAAGCAGCCAGCCGATAATTTGTCTTAATTCCTCACCTGTAAGCGCAATCATCAGGGAAATTAGCGAGCCTAAAAAAGAGCTAAATATAATACCTGTTAAGATAATTGTTTCCACTTTCATTGAGCGGTCAATTTGGCGAGCAAAAATTAATACAAGAAAAATAGTAATAAATGCGAAAAGAATACTAAATAATGGCAGGGTAAACATGCCTGCAACTGGAATGGAAATACTAAAAAACAATGTCAGTACCGCCCCAACTGATGCTCCTGAGGAAACTCCCAATGTATAAGGATCAGCAAGAGGGTTCCTTAATAAACCTTGAAAGGCGGCTCCCGCAATTGCAAGAGACGCCCCAACTAAGCCTGCTAAAATAACCCTTGGCAGACGAATATTTAAAACAATATTTGTATACATAGGATCTATATTTTCATTTGGTGCCATACGGAAAATTTCTGCACCGATAATTTTAATTATGTCTATCACCGGAACAGAAACTGTTCCTATTGATATCCCAAGCAGCACTGCAATGGTTAGAAATGCTGCGGCAATCAAGTAGGCAACGAACTTATTATTTAAATACTTCAGGGTAAACAGCTTTTGCAAGTTCCTCTACTCCTTCAACAAGCCTTGGGCCTGTGCGGGTAACCATATCAGAATCTACATCCACGACTTGCTTATTCTTCACAGCGGTAATATCCTGCCAGCCATCTCTGCTAGTTACATTTCCAACTGGGTCTTCTGTATAATATCCGTGAGTTGTGATGATTACATCCGGGTTTCTTTCAATAATTGCTTCTGGGTCCATTGGAAGCCAGCCATCTTCTGTTACAATGTTCTTCGCATGTATGGTCTGCAGCATGACATCCATGAACGTATTTTTACCAGGTGTAAAAATTTCCGGTGCAGGTGCTACTTCAACAAAAACGGTTTTCTGATCCTCTGTTTTTATTTCCTGCGCTTTTGCCTTTATTTCTTCAAGTTTTCCTTTCATCTCAGCAACAAGAGCTTCTGCTTTATCCTTTACTCCATTTGCTGTACCAATCATTTCAATGGATTGATAAACTTCATCAAAGTTCTTCGCATCATTTACAACTAGAACAGTAATTCCAGCATCTTTAAGCTGTTGGAGACCTTCTACTGAATTATGTGCACTTGATGCATGCGCTAGGACAAGATTTGGTTTTAGTGAAATTATTTTCTCTACATTAAATTCCATGCTTCCAATCTTTTCAATTTCATTTACTTCTTCAGGGTAGTTATCGTAATCATTCACTCCGACAACTTGTTCTCCTAATCCCAATCCAAACACAATCTCTGTATTACTTGGAATCAGAGAAACAATTTTTTCCGGTTTTTCTTCTATAACAACCTCATTATCAAGCGCATCTTTAATGGTCACTGGAAATGCTGACTCTTCCTTTGGCGCCTTTGTTTCCTCACCTGAGGCATTTTCATTTTCCTTTTGATTGTCTGAACTTGCCCCGCACCCAGCTAATAACCCAACTGCAAGCAAAAGTGCAAATAATAATGAATAAAGCTTCTTCATTCTATCTTTCCTCCTAAAATTAAAAAAACATCTCCACAATTGATATGGAGATGTTTGAATAGGCATATCTTCAAAAGAGGTATGAATCCAGTCAAACACCCCCTATCCTCGTAGGCTGTGGTGCAAAAAGATCAGGCAGGTCTCCTGGCTCATGGTCATTGCTTATCTGCTCCTTCCCATACATGATCGTACAGTGGTCATTGCAGTAAGCTCCCATTTACAGTGGCGGGACCGCGTTGGAATTACACCAACTTCCCTTTTAAGTCTTCAAAACATTGAAAGACACCTATCTTTAAATATGTATGAAATTTTCCGCTAATTTCGATTATACACGATATTTTTTGGTATTGGCGAATAAATTAATGATTTTGTCCAATAAAACCAAATGAACGTCGAATATAATAAAATTATGTCCAATATACTCGAGACAACGGCGAATATAATTGATCTTAGCGGCTTAAACATGAGTTAAACGGGTAATTCTTCTTCCTTATCGGCCGTAAACTTTCCATTCACGTGATTTTTTATCAAAAACAAGCTTGGCTTCACAAGGTTCTTTTACAATGTTCTCATATTCTTCATACATGTCGTCCATGTTCGAAAAATCACCAATGGTCCATATTGGTATTTCTATTCTTGTACGATTTTGCTCAATATCCTTAATGGAAAGCAGTGCTCCTTCTTTCATCAGAGGTTTCAACAGACGAAGAATATCACTTGAAATCAATGGATAAGACCTTTTCTTTTTCATCCCCAACAATGACTTTTCAACTTTAATCTGCCCCATTTTTTCTGGAATAGCTTCACCCAATAAAGAATAAAAATCACTGAAATCCCGGTAATATGTCTTATTATACCACCCATCATCATGTGCAAGATAAACATAACGATTGCTTAGATGATTATAAAAAGGCAGCTTTAAATGCTCTTTCAAATGACCAAGGTAAAGCAGTTCAGCTATCGCCTGACTAGGCAGTTCATTTAATGCCTCTTCCTCCTCAAAATCAATCCAGCAAAAGTCACCATACCCATAGACATCATCTTCCATAAGTTTTTTCAATTTTTCTTTTGGCACAAACTCATGCAAGGTATGCATATTAAAATCCCCATCTTCATAACCATGTTTCAGCAGCAGGAGATTATTTAACGTGGCAAACAACGACTGGGCAAACTGGGCAAACTCAATACCATAAGTAATTGTATAGTGTTCACGTTCATTTATATGAATATAAATAATATCACGAACCCCATGATTCCTCTTTTTCAATGGTGAAACCTCCGTACATTTAAGTAACTAATAATAATGATCATACCAAAGTTTAGCTTATTATAAATCTAATAATGAATATTTTTATTTATATTAACCATAACACATTTTATTCCGCGGTAAAATTTTTTATAATAAGCGTGGCATTATAATATAAATAAAGATCCGGCGGAAGGAGTGTGAGAAGTTTGATACAAAGCATGACTGAAAATCAGATTACTCTTCACATTATAAAAACATTAAAAGAGAATAAGAAAAAAGATTTTGAATTAATTCTCGATGAACTGCAGCCATATGATATCGCACATATTTACGAAAACCTGCCGGAAAAGCATAAAACTCGCTTTTTACTATTTATGAATATAGATCAGATTGCTGACTTACTCGAAGAGCTGAATAAGGATCGGCAGCTTGAAGTATTAAATAAACTAGGGATTGAAAAGACAGGGAAAGTCCTTGATTTAATGGACAACGATGACTTAGCTGTTCTCTTAGACGATTTATCACCAGAAAAAATCGCTTCTCTTCTTTCCGGGATGAAGAAAAGTGAATCAGACATTGTCCAGGATATTATGAAGTATCCCCCTGAAACAGCCGGACGATTAATGACAAACCGCTTTGTATGGATTAGGGATTACTATACTGTCATTGAAGCAGTTGGAAAACTGAAGTCCTTTGCTGAATTTGCGGAAACAATTAATTATTTATATGTGATCGACCAGGACAGGAAGCTTGTTGGGGTTGTTTCTTATCGAGATCTCCTCATTGCAGAACCAGATGAACCCATTCGAAATGTGATGTATGAGCGGGTGATTTCAGTAACTGTTACTACCGATCAGGAAGAAGTAGCTAGACTGGTTGAAAAATATGATTTTCTCGCTATTCCTGTTGTAAGCGACGAAAATGTCTTAATGGGGATTGCGACAGTAGATGATATTATCGATGTCGTCATCCAAGAAGCAAATGAAGATATTGAAAAACTCTCAGCTTCAGGTAAATCAATTGACTTTGAAACGAAGGCTTTTGTAGCAGCCTATCGAAGGCTGCCTTGGCTAATATTATTATTATTCATAGGAATTGTGTCCGGCAGTATTATTAGCGGGTATGAAGATACTCTGCAAAAGGTGGTTGCTCTTGCTTTCTTTATGCCAATGATTTCGGGAATGACAGGAAATACAGGTACTCAATCTCTAGCAGTTGTTGTCAGAGGGCTCGTTTCGAATGACATTAACAAACATGTCATTTTTAAACTCATTATGAGGGAGTTTCTTGTTAGTTTAATCATTGGAATTGTTTGTGGAGTTCTTATTTCTTTGATCGCATTTTTCTGGCAAGGAAGTGCTGTTTTAGGAGCAGTAGTTGGCAGCTCGCTGTTTCTGACATTAATCATCGGAACACTTGCAGGGACAATTATTCCAATCATTCTTTATCGTTTGAAGATTGACCCTGCAGTGGCATCTGGGCCGCTCATTACAACCTTGAATGATATTTTCTCACTTGTCACCTATTTTGGGATTGCCACAATGTTTATTAATCATTTGATGTAATTAATTTAGGAAACCATCTCCCTCCTTTTTACGTCTTATATTATGAGATTAATTTTACTGAAAAGGAAACCGAAATACATTGAAAGGCTATTTTTTCTTTGTTACGATGATAAGAAAAGCAGAAGTGCCTTGATCATCGCCGAACAAACTGGAAGGGCCGTGACTAAGATATAGGAAACACGAAGAGCGATAGCGCATTCGTGCTTGACTTATCGCAGGGAGGGGAACTGAAGTTTGATAGGCGATAGGCACTGGAGCTAGACAATTCTCGAGCAAAGGAATTGAACGGAAATAGGTGCATGGTAAATGAATAAGCCAAAAAAAGTTGCGGAACGATTTGATTGGACACTATGTCTGCTATTATTTTTATTTTTTCTTATTAGCTGTGTTGCTATCTACAGCGGCCAAGCATCAGGTCAATATGAAGGAAACTTTGTACTTGGACAAATCAAAAACTATGCTGTAGGTATTTTTATAGTGGCTGTTGTCATGTATTTTGACAGTGAACAAATTAAAAAACTGTCTTGGGTGTTTTATGGGTTAGGAATTTTACTCCTTATTGGGCTATTTGTCCTCCCAGATAGCATTGTTCCAGAGAAAAAGGGGGCATCCCTATGGTATGTCACTCCGTTAGGGCAAATTCAGCCATCAGAATTTGTTAAGGTCTTTTTAATTATCGCTTTAAGCAAGGTTGTCGTTAGTCATCATGAAAAATTTACAGCTAAAACGGTAAAAACGGATTTTCTCCTTCTTCTCAAACTTGGGATAGTTACACTCGTGCCTTTAGGGTTGATTATAGTTGATGATTTAGGTACAGCACTTGTCATCATTTCAATATTAGTCGGAATTATTATGGCTTCTGGCATCACTTGGAAGATTATCGTTCCGATGTTCGGAGTAGGAGGAGTTTTTGCTGGAGTCATTCTTTATTTAGTTATCTATGCCCCTAAAATTCTTGAAAAATATGTTGATACCTATCAACTTTTTCGGATTTACTCATGGCTTGACCCAGTAAGCCATAAACAAGGTGCAGGCCTGCAGCTCTATAATTCATTGCTCGCTATTGGTTCCGGGCTTATAACCGGAAAGGGATTTGGGGATAGACAGGTTTATATCCCTGACAGCCATACAGACTTTATCTTTAGTGTAATTGGCGAAGAGTACGGCTTTATTGGGGGCAGTATTGTCATTAGTTTATACTTCCTGCTTATTTATCACTTAACAAAAACAGCTCTTGATACGAAGGATCCCTTCAGTACGTATATTTGTGTAGGTATTATAAGTATGATTACCTTCCATGTTTTCCAAAATGTCGGGATGACTATACAAGTATTGCCGATCACAGGTATCCCTTTGCCTTTTATCAGCTATGGTGGGAGCTCCTTAATGGGCAATATGTTTGCCATGGGACTAATCTTCAGTATTAAGTATCATCAAAAATACTATATGTTTGAATCCGATGCAAACTATGTTGCTAAAAAAACAAGTTAATCCAAAAGGAGAAGGGACCCACCCTTCTCCTTTTGGATTTTTCATTTATTTTCAGCCATAAACCTTTTTTTGACCCTTACTTTTATCATCGATCTTATAAAAAAGATTCCAGCAAAAACCGCTAAAAGTATAAGACCGATATAGCTTAAATCCACTAGTTTCATTACAACACTGACTAATGTTGCTAAATATAATGCACCCAGCAATAAGCTTATTTCTCTGTTTTCATAATATTTAATTAGCCTAACACCAATTTGTGAACCAATTAAACCACCTGCTACTAATACAAAGCCAATTTTATAATCAATAGAAATTGTAAAAGCATAAGACATAAAACCCCACACAACAATTAACAACACAGCAAACATACTCGAGCTAACTGCTTCTTTAGGGGCAATCCCTAAAAAGGTAATAGTTAGGGGCACGATGATGAACCCTCCCCCCACTCCAAGTGTTGTTGAAATAAAACCAGCAAACAAACCGATTAAGATCATTTTAATAATGGAAGTTGAAGCTGGAGGAACCTTTACTTTTGCTTGATTTCTTTTTCCTTGCTTTAGCATCTTTAATGCAAAATAGGCAAGAAGAAAAATATAAAAAATAGGAATGGCTAATTCATCCCATCCTTTCGATTCCAGAAAAAAGACAAACGGCTTGGCAATTTGTGTAGCTGCCATCCCACTGATGCCTAAAATCATCCCTTCTTTCCAAAGAATACTTTTCATACGAATATGTGCTATGATGCTCGAAAGCGAAGTACCAATTGTAAATAATAAGCTTGTCGCAATTGCTTCAAGAGGAGAAAAGCCAATTAACATAAGCATTGGTGTTAAAATGAATCCTCCTCCTACACCAAAAAAGCCTGCTAATACACTGATGCATCCCCCTAATAAAAAAAATAAAAAAATTCCCATAAATACTCCTAACTTGATGCATTTTCTTCCTATTGTAAATTATTTTTCTCATACATGCTTTTAATATGAATGGAGAAGTAAGATTTTACTTGTATAAATAACTTATTTATAATAATTATAATTTAGTATTGATTTTAATTTTATACCTGTTATAATGTAATTAAGATAATAAGAGGAGGAATTAAGAATGGAAAAATTATATTCAGCATTAAATGTACAAGTTGCTAACTGGAGTGTCCTATATACAAAACTCCACCGTTATCACTGGTTTGTAAAAGGACCGCAGTTCTTTACATTACATGAGAAATTTGAGGAATTATACAACGAATCTGCAGGTGTTGTAGATGAAGTAGCTGAACGTCTTTTAGCAATCGGCGGCAAGCCAGCTGCCACTATGAAAGAGTACCTTAACATCGCAACCATCGAAGAAACAAAAGGTGAAACAAATGCAAACGAAATGGTTTCAAGCCTTATCGATGACTATAAACATCTAAAAACAGAAATAAAGGAACTTGCCAGCCTTACAGAACAATATGAAAATGATGTCATTAATGATCTCGCAGTTGGTTTGCTTGTCAAGCTTGATACACATATCTGGATGCTAAGTGCCTACTTAGGAGAATAATAGAAATAGCAGAAAAAGTCAGTGAATTTTGTCACTGACTTTTTCTTATGTTAAGGTAGAAAGGAATTAGCATCTTAGAAACATATAGTTAGAATTAAAGAATATAGATTATTAAATTAATATGAAAGGAGAAATAACTTATGCATTTTAAACAAACTGTTACTTGTGAGGATGAACTTCGCTCATTATTAGGCACCCCTAGTAAGACAGCAGCAAATAAAACGATTTACCATTTAGATGATCATTGTAAGGAGTTTATTTCTAAGGCTCCTATCGTGTTCATTTCTACATCAGATTCTTCAGGACATTGCGATACATCCCCGCGTGGAGATGATGCCGGTTTTGTACATTTCATCGATGATCACACCTTCATCATTCCAGAAAGACCTGGAAATAAACGAATGGATTCATTAAGAAACATCCTATCTAATCCATATATTGGCATCCTTTTTGTTATTCCAGGATTAGAGGAAACGTTAAGAATCAATGGGACGGCAAAGATTATAAGGGATACCGATATCCTTGAAGAAATGACTTCTCATGGAAAAACGCCCTTACTTGGCATCGCTGTACAAGTGGAAGAATGCTACATTCATTGTGCAAAAGCATTTAAACGCTCAAAACTATGGCAGCCAGATTCTTGGCCGCAAAAGTCCGATCTTCCCTATCCGCCGAAAATCCTTGCTGATCATATCAATATGCCTGATATTAACAGCGAAACGATAAAAGCAGCGCTAGAAGAAAGCTATACCAAGCGACTATATTAAATTAGAAAAGCGCAAGCGCCTTGATCATCGCCGTACAAACACGGAAGGGCTTCCTAATCCAGCTCCAGCTGCCGCCCCTAGCTTCTCTAGGGTCATAAGCTGTAGAAACGCCTTGCCCTTTAATCATAGTTTGCGGTAGCGAACCGATGTTGACGCACTCGTTGCGGAGGAGACCTGAAGTTTGCTAGGCGATAGGGCAGTTGCGCTAGACAATTCTCTAGCTTCAAGGTTTACTTTCTTATCTCAAAATAAAAAAGACCTGACTCCATACAAGTCAGGTCTTCTTATTACCTATTTTAATTCTGCTATAACTTCTTCGATTTTTGCAAGTTCAGATTGTAAACCGCCTCCACTTAAGTACCAAAGTGGACCATCTAAGTATACGATTCGATTGTTTTTGTAAGCATCTGTTTTCTTAACGATTTCATTTTCCATATCAGCCTTGATGTTAGATTCTCCACCTACTGCCGCAGTACGATCGATTACGAATAATACTTGTGGATTAAATTCTAAGATTGCTTCAAAACCGAAGTTAGAACCGTGAGAAGAAGATGCGATATCTTCTGTTACAGGTTTGAAGCCATAAATATCATAAATGTAGCCAAAACGAGAATTTGTTGAGAAACCAGATAATTTCCCTTCATTGTACATCGTAACTAATGAAGTTTCATAGTTGCCACCTAATGCTTTGATTTCTTCTAATGCTGAATCAAATTTACCTAAGTATTCTTCAGCTTCTTTTTCTTTACCGAACATTTTAGCTGCCATATCTACTGAAGTTAAAAAGGTGTTCCAATAATCTTCTTCAGATGTACCAACATATACTACAGGAGCAATTTCTTTTAATTCTTCATAGAATACAGATTGACGGCCAGAAATAAAAATTACATCCGGGTCAAGTTCAGCTAAGTCTTCAAATAGTGGTTCCTTTAAAGTACCAATGCTTACATACTTATCATCAGAATATGATTCCAATTGAGCTGGTAAAGCAGAGTCTTTAGCAACCCCTGCAATTCCTTCAACACCAAGTGCATCTAATGTATCTAAGAAGCCAAAGTCAAATACTGCGATTTTTTCTGGCATCTTCTCGAATGTAACATCTTCAAAGGTATACTTTTCACTGCTATCTCTGCCCTCAACTGAGGCAACTGTTGGAGAAATAGTCATTGGGTAAGCAGCACCTTGCTCCTCCGCTGCTGAATTATTTTCTTTCGCTTGATCTTCAGCTTGAGCAGTATCCTTCGTCTCTTCTTTTGAAGCTTCTTCTTTATTGCCGCAAGCTGTAAGCATTAGAGACAAAGCTAATAGTGCACTAGCAAACTTCCATTTTTTCATATTCGTTCTCCCCTTTTATGTATTAACACTTTCTTATCATTAATGATTATCATTATCACTGATAACAATTCTCATTATAGGGTCTTTACACACTCTCGTCAATACCATTCTATAAACTTTTTTGGAAAATTTTTATAATGATAAATATAGCTTTTTATTTACTAAAGATATTTTTCCAAAAAAACACCTAGAGAAAACAATTAATCTAGTAACCTTTCCTCTAGGCATGAACTTTATAATTTTATAATTATATGATGGGTTTACGCATGTGAATTAAAATAAACACAAATGCGGCATCCATTTTGTTCTTGAATAGGAATATCCATATCGTAAATTTCGCGCAATGCATCTGAATTAATAATCTCATGTGTTGGCCCGTTTTTGACTAGCTTACCATCCTTCAACGCGACAATACGATCTGAATAAACAGAAGCAAAGTTAATATCATGTAATACAATGACTACTGTTTTACCAAGTTCATCTACAAGCTTGCGTAAAATCTTCATAATTTGAACAGAATGCTTCATGTCTAAATTATTTAAAGGCTCATCAAGTAATACATAATCTGTATCTTGCGCAATAACCATCGCAATAAACGCACGCTGTTTCTGACCGCCAGATAATTCATCTAATAATTTATCTTGCATCTCTGTTAAGTTCATATATACTAGCGCTTGATCAACGAATTTTTCATCCTCTGCTGTCAGACGGCCTTTCGAATAAGGATAACGGCCAAAAGCAATAAGCTCACGCACCGTTAATCGTACATTCAAGTAATTTGATTGCTTCAAAATTGAAACTCTCTTCGCAAATTCAGATGATTTCCACTTTTTCACATTCCCTTGGTCCAGTAATACTTCCCCTGTATCTGCTTCTAATAATCGGCTCACCATTGAAAGAAGTGTAGATTTACCTGCCCCATTCGGTCCGATAAACGATGTGATCGTACCCGGTTCAATTGTGACAGATACGTCCTCTACAACAGGCTTTTTGCCAAATCGTTTCGTTAAACCCTTGATTTCAATCATCCTGCTGCCCTACTTTCCTTTAATAATAAGTAAATGAAGTAAATACCACCGACAAAGTTAATAATCACACTTAACGTTGTACGTAATTCAAATATATGTTCAACAAGGAACTGACCGCCTACTAATGCAATGATTGCAATTAAGCTTGCACCCAAAATCAATATAGAGTGCTTATAAGTAACTAAATATTGATAAGATAGATTCGCCACGATTAAGCCAAAGAACGTAATCGGACCAACTAAAGCAGTTGATGTCGCAATTAATACAGATGATAAAATTAATATTTTCATTACCATCCGGTCATAGTTAACACCAAGGTTCATCGCATTTTCTCGGCCGAGTGACATCACATCCAGCTTACCCATAATGCGATAACCGTAAATAAATGCTATCAGTAAAATACCAATTGAAATATATAATAAGTCAGCCTTTACGTTTGAGAAGGTCGCAAATAGGCGATTTTGCAGACTTAAATATTCAACCGGATCAATCAATACTTGTAAAAATGTTACTAAACTTCCTAAGAGCGTTCCTATAATCATCCCAATTAATAGAAGCAAATAAATAGGATGCTTATCCGCCCGGAAAAGGAAACGATATAAAATAAGTGCAAATAAAACCATTGCGAAAATTGCTGCACCAAAATTCAAATATTTATTTAACACCCATACCGACATAGAGCCTGCAAAGAAATAAATTAGCGTTTGTACAACTTCATACATCGAGTCAAGGCCCATCATAGAAGGTGTTAAGATACGGTTATGTGTAATAGTTTGGAACACGACCGTCGAATACGCGATCGCAATCGCTGTTACTACCATTGCAGTAACACGAATCATCCGCCTTGGAAAGGCGTAATCAAAACCGCCTTTTATATCATAAAATCCGTATAATAAAATACAAATAATTGCTAACACAGCTAAAAAAATCAGCTTTGTACTATTTTTTCGCATATGCTCTCCCCCTAAATAACATAATTAAGAAGATCGCACTACCGATTACTGCCACAGTCACATTAACCGGGATCTCATAAGGGTGAATAACAATGCGTCCTATAATGTCACATATTAATAGAAATACAATACCTAATACTGCTGTATGCGGAATCGTTTTGCGTAAATTATCACCTAAATAAAGAGAGACGATATTAGGTACAATTAAACCTAAAAACGGAATCACTCCGACAGTTAGGACGACAGTTGTAGAAATAATCGCTACAAGGATAAGACCTATATTCAGCACAAGTTTATAACTTAGGCCTAAGTTTTTTGCAAAATCTTCGCCCATACCTGCGACTGTAAATTTATTCGCATAAATATACGCTAAAATAACCGCCGGGACACTTACATACAACAGTTCATAACGGCCAGCAATCACTAATGTGAAGCTCCCCATTAACCAAGAAGAAATATTTTGGAGAAGATCTGCCTCGTATGCAAAAAACGTTGTAATAGATGACAAAATATTTCCGTACATAATCCCAATTAACGGAACAAAAATGACATCCTTAAATTTAATACGATCTAAAATTTGCATAAAAACAAATGTACCTGCTAAAGCAAATACGAAGCTGAAAATTATTTGCTGCGTATACGTTACATTTGTTAAGAACAGCATTGAGATTAAAATACCTAGTTTTGCGGCATCTAACGTACCAGCAGTCGTAGGCGATACAAATTTATTTCGGCTTAAAGACTGCATAATTAAACCTGCAATACTCATTCCTGCTCCCGCCAATATAATCGCCATTAAACGAGGTACTCGACTAATTAAGAAAATTTGTGTCTCATCCGAATGCCAATCGAGCAAGTCACTTACCTTAATATCAATCGCACCTATAAATAGCGATACAAATGACAGGACTATAGTTGCAATAATCAACATCCATAGTTTCATATGTAGCCCTCATAATATGTTTATTCTCAGCATGACAATAAAAAAATGATTATCATTCCAAGTGAAAAAATTCCAATGTATTCCCTAATTCTTTCCTAGGGTAATTTTAGAATCATTCTAATTAAGAATCATTCTCACTAAAGATCAAAAAAATATTGATAATGAATTTCACTATCAATCTAATTATAATTTAACTAAATTACTGGAAAAAAGTCAATAATTTATAATATATTCACTAAATGTTCATAAAACAATATTCCTAGGCGATTAAATATTGTGAGATTAATTGACCAATAGATGCTAATGTCTGCCTTCCATCCTTTGGAACTTTTAACTGATCAATTAGGACAGCAGCATATACACTTTTATTCTCGTATTCTATAATCGCACAATCATGCTCATTGCCAAATAATTCACCCGTTTTATTAGCAATCTTGAATGCATCTAAATCAATCTGATCAGAAAGCTTATTTTGAAATTGCTGATTTTCCATAATACTCCTAGCCTTACGCGCACTTTCCTTAGTTAAAATCCTATTTTGACCGATTTCCTTTAAGCAGGTAAGCATATCAGAAGCAGTTGTATAATTATCCAGCCCGTTTTTCAATGCAGTAAAATCCATCATTTTTCGATTGAGCTCCGTATGCTGCAAATTCAGCTCCCTCATGCCCTGATTAATTTGATCCATTCCGATCAGATCAATTAATAGATTTGTAGCTAAATTATCCGAAACAATGATCATTAACGTCATTACATCCATTACTTTTAATTTTAAATCACTTGATAATGCCTGCAGTACTCCTGCTCCACCTGCTTTTTCAACTGATGCAATCTGGATTGGCTGCTGCAAATTGAGGGTACCCCTGTCCGCCTGCCGAAAACATTCGATCAGGATTGGAACTTTAATTAGACTAGCCGAAGAAAACTTTCCTTCACTATTTATCTCAATCCGTTTATCCTCGGCTTCAATGATTAGACCCACTCTGCCTCTACACTTGGAAGCTTCCGTATACACGTTTTCCTTTAGCTCATCAAAATGTATCTTCTTCATTTTATTCCCATCACTTGTGTATATTTTGGACGGCCATCAATCCCTTCATTATACAAATGACAGGCCACAAAGTGATCCTCCTCTACTTCCTGCCATTCTGGCTTAACTGTTCGACACGCATCCATCACCATAGGACAGCGGGTTTTAAATACGCAGCCACTTGGGGGATTGATTGGACTTGGCAGCTCTCCTTTTAATATAATCCGTTCCCTCCTGTCCTCTACATCCGGATCAGGGATTGGAATTGCTGATAAAAGTGCCTGTGTATATGGATGAAGAGGATTTTTATAAAGGTTTGCACTTGCTGTTTGTTCAACAAGATTCCCTAGATACATGACCCCGATCCGATCGCTTATATGTTTGACCATCGATAAATCATGGGCAATAAATAGAAAGGTTAATCCCTTTCTTTTTTGTAAATTCTTAAGCAGATTAACAACTTGTGCTTGTACGGAAACATCAAGGGCAGAAATAGGCTCATCCGCAATAATAAATTCAGGATCAAGTGATAATGCACGCGCAATCCCAATCCTCTGTCTTTGGCCGCCGCTGAATTCGTGTGGGTAGCGATTGGCATGATCCCGATTTAATCCTACATCCTCTAATAATTGATATATCCGCTCCAACCGCTGCTTCTTATCTGGATATAGACCATGAACCTCCATTGGCTCAGAAATAATTTCTCTAACTGTTGAACGGGGATTTAACGAGGCATATGGGTCTTGAAATATCATTTGCATTTTTCGCTGAAAAGCAAATCGATCCTTGCCTGTCATTTGATGAACATTTTCTCCTTTATAAAGGACCTCTCCCTCAGTCCGGTCATACAATCCAATTATTGTTCGTCCTGCGGTAGACTTCCCGCATCCAGACTCACCAACAATTCCAAAAGTTTCTCCTTTCTTAATATAGAAAGAAATACCATCAACCGCCTTTAATAACCGCTCCTTCCCTAAAGAAAAATGCTTTTTTAGATTCTTTACTTCTAATAATGCATCCTTACCCATTCTATATCCTCCAATCATTTACCAAAAACGCCTTGCTGCACACAATTCCTTTTCATAAATCGTATCCTTTAACTCGATTATTTCAATGCACTTTCCTGTATTAGGCGAATGAATCAGTTTGCCTTCTCCATAATATATCCCGACATGATGAATACTTCCTTTTCCCTCTTCATACGCAAAGAACAAGAGATCCCCCGGCTCCATTTCATTTAATGCAATTCTCTTTCCCGCTTCAGCCTGGTCATGTGCATCACGTGGAATGATATAGCCATTTGCTTTACACATTGAATAGCTAAAACCTGAGCAGTCATAGCCAAAGCTGCTCATCCCGCCCCACAAGTAGGGCAATTGCAGGAATTTCTCCCCCTCCGATACAATATTTCTTCCGCTTCCCTTAGGAACTTTTTCTACAGAATCATAAATACTGACATCCTCCGCCCTCAGAAAACCCTCTCCCGCTGGTGTCTGAACTTGAATCCAGTCCCCTTCCCTGCTAATAAGCGGAAGGATTGTTTGATAGCTTAATGCAAACTGTGGTTTTCGGTAATAAGAATAAAGGGCTGCTCTTTTTTCGGAAATAACAGCGACTGGGCTTTCATCCATTGCCCAATCCTCCCGTAATATTAGTTGATTCTTAGGCATCCACCCTGGGTATCCTCTCTTATCTTTAGAGGAAGACTGACTCGGAACAATGACATGGACCCATTCTCCCTTCTCTTCGATCACCTGTAATTCTTCTCCGTATAATACTTGTGACTGCACTAGGTTTTTATTACAAAGTTCTAAACTAGTCTCGTACGTTAAGCCGCCTAGCCAGTCTTCAACATATACAGGATGGCTGATTGCATTCCTATCAATTTCTCTTGGTGAATCATACGAAGTCCACAAAGTTGCAACAGCAACATCAACTAGCCATTTAGGGTTTTTCTCCAATTGCAAGGCCTCCTTCAATGTTTACATTTCTAATTCCTAAGCCAGGCTCCTTCGGAAGAGTAATCCTTCTTCCACTGTATTTGATCCCGCCTTCGATCACTTCCCTGGCAAGCATTAAGGGAGCATCAAAGTCAAAACGTGTGATGTTCTTCTTACTGGCTGCAAAATGTGCAGCTGCGGAGATTCCAATTCGTGTTTCTATCATGCTGCCTACCATACATTCCATCCCGCAGACCTCTGCGAGCTGATTAATGATTTGGGCTTGATAGATACCGCCTGATTTCATTAATTTTATATTAATTAAATCAGCACTTTTCGACTTGATTACGTCAAATGCCTGCTTAGGAGTAAATACACTTTCATCTGCCATAATTTGTGTATCCACATTGTCTGTTACTTGCTTTAATCCTTCAATGTCCCATGCTTTCACAGGCTGTTCCACCAATTCAATATTTAGATCAAGACTTTCCATTTTTCGAATCGCCTGAATGGCTTCCTTTGGCTTCCAGCCTTGGTTGGCATCAAGCCGAATTTTTATTTCCCTGCCCACCCTGCTTCTAATTTCACGAATACGTTCAATATCAGTTTTAATATCATCCTTTCCTACTTTGACTTTTAAGACGTCAAATCCTTGCTGGACATAGGTAACTGCATCTTCGCCCATTTCCTCCGGTCCATTGACACTCACTGTAAAATCCGTTTCGATTTCATCTTTATGTCCGCCTAGAAATTGATATAATGGCAGCTTGCAAATCTTAGACAAACAATCATAAAGAGCCATATCGACCGCAGCCTTTGCACTTGAATTCCCTATCAATATCGATTGGATTCCTTGAAAAATTTCTTCATAGTTTCTTAAACTTTGGTTTTCTAAGAACGGTTTTAGCACATGATGTATAGCTGATTCTATGCTTGAAAGGCTCTCTCCTGTTATTACAATTGTTGGAGGAGCTTCCCCCCAGCCAATCGTACCGTCTTCACATGTAATTTTTACAATAATCGAATCAGCAGTATGAACAGTTCTCAATGCTGTTTTAAATGGCTTCATAAGTGGTATCGCTACCCTATACGTTTCAATTTTGTCTATTCTCATTTTCTCCCACCCTTTTTGAACACTTTCGCTTACTGGACTCCACTATCAATAATTAATCGCTTTTGAGATGTGTCCATTTCTGCATGAACACCTAAAGGAATTGAAATATGCGGGGAGCAATGACCAAATTTGAATCCCTTTAGAGCAGGTATATTTGCTAAATAAGTATAATGAGAGATTACTTCGTCAAGCTCGAGTGAAAGCTCTCTTTCAGGAACACAATTATTAAAATCTCCAATAATTAGGCCGGATGCTTCGGAAAGCTTTCCAGCCATATACAATTGATTAAGCATGCGATCGATAGAACGCGGTTCTTCATTTATATCCTCTATTAAAAGCAGCTTTCCTTTCGTATCAATCTCAAATGCTGTTCCAATCGTGCTAGCAATAAGAGATAAATTTCCTCCAGTGATCTCGCCGCCTACTTTTCCATCAATTAAAACTTCCAACTGGGAGAGGTCATTTGGATACTGAATCGAGGCTGGTTCAAACAATTGCTTAAAATATTCCTTAGATACAGGATCTGCATCGACCTTACCAATATCTGATGCAAGCATCGGCCCATGAAAGGTTATAAGCCCCGTCTGCTGCCGGATAGCCGTATGCAAAAAGGTAATATCGCTGTAGCCCCAGAATATTTTGGGGTGATTTTTAATCATCTTATAATCTATCTGTGAAGCGATTCGGCCAGTTCCATATCCCCCACCCGCACAAATAACAGCCTTTACTTCACTATCCATAAACATCGTATGTAAATCCTCTAGCCGATCCTTATCTTTTCCAGCCAAATAGCCATACTGGTCGTAAACATGCTTTCCAAGCTTTACCTTCAGTCCTAATTCCTCTAAAAATGCAAAGGAACGCAGTAAATTCTCCTGATTTGGCGGGCTAGCTGGTGCAATGATGCCAATCGTATCTCCTATCTTTAACCGCTGTGGCTTTACTCCCATGCTGTCACATCCTTCATTTTATTGATCTTTCTTTACATCCATATTCAGTGAGGGGGATAAATAAAGGTCGTCTAATGGTTTCTTTTTTTAAAAAGGGATGTTCAAGCGAACATCCCCAATCAAGATACAAGTTTTCTTAATTTTTATCTGCCCATTTCAGTTCCAAATAGCCAACTGGATGGCGTACGATACCTGTAACAGCCTCATTTTGTAAATACACTTGATTATAGAAATGAATTGGAATGATAGGCATTTCTTCAAAGAGAATCTTTTCTGCCTTATACATCATTTCGTAACGTCTCGTTTCATCCGCTTCATTTTTTGCATCTTTAATCAATTGATCATATTCCGCATTGCTCCAGCCTGTACGGTTCATCGAATGACCTGTCTGGAAGTTTTCCAGGAAGTTGATTGGGTCAGCATAATCAGCAAGGAAAGAGCTTCGAGAAAGCTGGAATTTTAGAGCTGTTTGCTCCTCAGCAAATACATTCCATTCCATATTTGCCAGCTTCACTTCAACACCTAGATTATCCTTAAACATCTGTTGAAGCGCTTCAGCAATTTTCTTATGCGTATCACTCGTACTATACGTTAATGTTACTTCTGGAAGCTTTTCATATCCTTCTTCTTCCATCCCTTTTGCAAGCAGAGCCTTTGCTTCTTCAATATCAGTTTTCACAAGATCTCCAGCTGTTTCGCGGAAGTCATTTCCTGCTGGATCATTAAAACCGTAAGCAACAAAACCGTAAGCAGGCTTTTCTTTATTTTTTGTTACAAAGTCTACAATTTGCTGTTGATCAACCGCCATTGCAAACGCCTTACGAATATTTACATTTTGGAAAGGCTCCAATGTTAAGTTAAATCGATAGAAGTAATCCCCTGCTTGATCACCAACCTGCACTTTCCCTTCTGAGAATAGCTGCTCGCTTAAATCAGCTGGTATATCAGAAACATCTAGATTGCCAGTTTGATACATTTGATATTCCGTATTTGTGTCATCCACAATCGCCCAATGGACTTTATCTAGCTTTACTGTACCCGCATCCCAGTACTGGTCATTCTTTTCCATTAAAAAGTGGCTGTCATGCTCCCATTCTGCTAAATTAAATGGGCCATTTCCAACGAAAGTTTCCGCCTCAGCAAACCACTGCGGATTCTCTGCTGCAACCTTCTCATTAATTGGAAAGAATGCCGGGTTAGTGATTACACTTAAAAAGTATGCCTGCGGACTGATTAATGTCACTTCAAACGTTTTTTCATCAACCGCTTTAACCTTTACATCATCTGCAGATCCCGCTCCGGTGTTAAATGCTTCTGCACCCTCGATAAAGTAGCCTAGGAAGGCAGCTGGAGAACCAGTTTCTGGATTTAATAGACGTTTCCATGCAAACACAAAGTCACCGGCCGTTACACTATCACCATTTGACCATTTGGCATTTTCCCGAATATGGAATGTATAGGTTTTCCCATCTTCAGACACATCCCATTTTTCCGCAGTCGCAGCTTCAGGTTCATGGTTTTGGCTTAAACGGGTTAAGCCTTCCATTAAATTATTTAATCCGCTCCATGAGACAGCATCGAAGCCAATTGGCGGATCAAACGAGGTTGGTTCCATTCCATTATTAAGATAAAGAATCTTTTCAGTCACTGCTTCTTCCTTTGTACCTTCTTCTTTATCAGTTGGTTTAGGCTCATTCCCTGTTTCCTGTTTGGCAGTACAGGCAGCCAGCACAAAAATCAATAAGCACGTTAACAACAAAGATACATACTTCTTCACGCCACTTCCCCCTCTTTTTTTATGTTTCTAGCATTTCTAATTTCAGCTATATGATAATGGCTGAAAAAAAGAACAAACTACTTGATACTAGCAAGCATTTTTATGGCGCGCTCATCCTGCAGCCAGCAATCTACATGATGTTCCTGACTTAGACGGGTCTTAAATGGGTATTTCCGATCACAAACTTCCATGGCATATGCACATCTAGCTGTAAAAGGACACCCTGTCGGAGGTGAAAACAAATCAGGAGGTGAACCGCCAATCGGCACAAGCTCTGTTTCTTCAATATCAAGACGCGGAACAGAATTTAATAACCCCTTTGTGTAAGGATGCTGAGGAGTATAAAAAATCTCCCTTCTCGATCCTGCTTCCACAATTTTTCCTGCATACATAACCACCACCCGATCCGCAACCTGTGCGACTACACCCAGATCATGGGTGATGAGAATAATGGATACGCCTGTTTTACTTTGTATTTCCTTAAATAAATCTAGTATTTGGGCTTGTATCGTGACATCCAAAGCTGTTGTTGGTTCATCAGCAATCAAAACTTCCGGCTGGCAGACGAGCGCCATCGCAATAACAATTCGCTGTCTCATCCCTCCGCTAAATTGGTGGGGATAATGCTTTAAACGTTCAACTGGGTTTGGAATCCCAACAAGATCCAGCATTTCAAGTGCTGTTTTTTTTGCTTCCTGCCTTGTAACTTGTTTATGCTGTAAAACCCCTTCAATGATTTGTTCGCCTATTGTGATTGTTGGGTTCAAAGCCGTCATCGGGTCTTGGAAAATCATCGATATGTCTGCCCCGCGGATATTTCTCATTTGCGGTTCTTTCACTGCTGTTAAATCCATCCCTTTAAAAAGTATGGAACCATGCGTAATTTTTCCAGGCGGGTTGGGAATCAGCCGCATAATACTTTGAGCGCTTACGCTTTTCCCGCAGCCTGATTCACCAACAATCGCTAATGTTTCCCCTTTATATAAATCAAAGGTAACGCCACGAACAGCCTTGACTTCTCCACCATAGGTTTTAAAAGAAACATGGAGATTTTTTACCTCAAGAATCTTTTCCATGCTGCTACCTCCTCAACTTCGGATCAAGCGCATCCTGCAGCCCATCCCCTAGTACATTAAATGAAAACATCGTCAGAGAAATGAAGAAGGCTGGAAAAAACAACCGCCACCAATGTCCTGATAGAATCGTAGACAATCCATCACTAGCCATGGAACCCCAGCTCGCCAAAGGGGGTTGGATTCCTAAGCCAAGGAAGCTTAAAAATGCTTCTGCAAAGATCGCTGAGGGGACTGTTAAAGTCATTTGGACAATAATTGGACCCATTGTATTTGGCAATAGGTTTTTCTTTATAATTCGAGAGGTTTTCGTCCCAAACGTTTTCGATGCAAGTACAAATTCGTAGTTTTTGATTTGAAGAACCTGTCCTCTAACAATTCGTGCCATCCCAACCCAGCCGGTAATAGATAGAGCAAATATGATTGTAAACAAGCCAGGGCCCATGACCACACTTATTAAAATAACGACAAGTAAATATGGGAGGCCATACAAAATTTCTACAAATCTCATCATGATATTGTCTGCTTTCCCGCCTTTATAACCAGCAATTCCTCCATAAACGACTCCAATAAGAAAATCGATTAATGCGGCAACAGTTCCGACAAACAGGGATATTCGTGCTCCAAGCCATGTCCTCGAAAAAACATCCCTGCCTAATTCATCCGTCCCAAACCAATGCTTACTGGAAGGAGGCAGATTTTGATTGACAAGCTTTTGCTCTGCAGCATCATGTGGTGAAATAATCGGTCCAAAAATGGCCATTACGATAAGGAGAATAAGAAATGTTAATCCTGCCATGGCTAACTTATTCTTCAGAAGGCGCCGCCATGCATCCTGCCAGTAGGATAAGCTTGGTCTTACAACCGCTTCTGCTTCCGTTTGATCCTTTACTTTTGGAACAAACCATTCATCAGGAATATTCGGTTCAATATGATGTTCATGCGGTTTCCTTAGTTCCATTAGCTTCCCTCCTTTTTATGCAGCTTGATCCGAGGGTCGAGGATGCCGTAAGCAATATCAACTAGAAACAGCATCATAATGAGAATCGCACTGTAAAATACCGTCGTTCCCATAATGACCGGGTAGTCGCGCTGGTTAATACTCTCTACAAAGTATTTTCCCATCCCCGGGATCGCAAAAATTTTCTCAATAACAAATGTCCCAGTTAAGATGCTTGCTGCCAGAGAACCAAGTACGGTTACGACTGGCAAAAGGGCATTCCTGAGGGCATGCTTAAAGATGATTTTCACTGGTGAGAGGCCTTTCGCCTTCGCTGTTCTTATATAATCCTGTGTAAGAACCTCAAGCATACTGGACCGGGTTAATCTTGCGATAATCGCCATCGGTCCTGTTGCGAGCGCTAATGTCGGAAGAATCATATGCTTTGGGCTCACCCATGTGGCTACAGGCAAAATTCCCCAATTTACAGCCACCTGCTGAATTAGAAGGGTAGCCATAACAAAGTTTGGGATGGATATGCCAAGCACTGCTATCGTCATCGCGGTATAATCAAGAATCCCATTATGACGAAGTGCAGCAATGATTCCAAGCGTAATTCCCGAAATAACCGCTACAATTAGAGTAACGATGCCCAGTTCGAAGGAAACCGGAAATCCCCTTCCAAGCATTTCATTAACTGTTTGAGATGATTTTTTTATGGATGGCCCAAAATCTAAAGTAACAACAGATTTCAAGTACAATCCATATTGAACAATTAGCGGTTCATCCAAATGATAGTATTTCTCCAAGTTTTTCTGAACGGTTTCATTTGTAGCTCTTTCCTCATTAAAAGGAGATCCTGGCACAGAGTGCATGAGGAAAAAGGTTAGTGTAATAATTAGCCAAAGAGTGACAAGCATGGCAATGAGGCGTTTTACAATGTAAGCTGTCATCAATTAACACTTCCTAACAGAATGATGTTCTCATCGCTAATTCAATCATCACAAGCATCGCTCGATACGCTTCTAAAATATCCTTCGCCTGGAAGCGCACAATCGTCGAATTTTCTTCTATTTCTGTACCAGGCATTAAATGAGCCCATTCTGCCTGCCCATAGTTGGCAAATTCAATTCTCAAAAGCGGATTATCCGGTGGAATCAGCGGTTTCACTAAATCTTTTTTCTTTAATGCGGCTAAAGTCTTTTCCTTTAGAAGTTCTCCTGCCTTAGCCGGCGTCAATGATTTAACAGCTGAACGAGTAATCGTTTCCTTTACAATGGCAGTTGTCACATTCGGGATAAGCTGTTCTGCTTCCAATGCTGCACGGTCGTCCCCTGCCACGAGAAGAACAGGTACACCATAGTACCCTGCGACATAAGCATTAAATCCCATTTCACCAATTGCCACATCATTGATATACATATTTCGGACACCAAAAATCATTGAATGGGACATCACACCTAACTTAGATGCCCTCGCATGATAGCCAATAAACATGGCACCTGAATAAGAAGAATCCAGCCCTTGGACCATAGAGTAAGGCTTTACATCTCCAACAATTACCTTTGCCTCCGGATGTAGCTTTTCTATTAATAGATTATTCATTTTTGAATGGCTGTCATTCACTAGAACCTCTTGACATCCTTCATTAAAGGCCGTAGAAATCACATGATTTGCCTCTTCAGTCATAATTAAACGACTTCGTTCGTAGTTATGTTTGGAAGAGTCAACATGTGTATGATCAGCAAGTCCTGTTATTCCCTCCATATCAACTGAAACATATAGCTTCATTTACATCCCCCCTGTTATTTCATATACTATTTTCCTAGATTCTATTCCTATATTTGTTGCAGTAAGAATCTATTAAATAAAAAAACCAGCTGTCAGAGAAAAACACTAATCTCTAACAGCTGGATTTCATCTGCGAACAACAGAAAAAGCAGCATATTATTTATTCTTTATTTGCAAGTATTTTATATGAGCATTTTTAAACGCAACCATTAATGCTTTTTGCGAGGATCCAAAATAGCGCTGCTCAATTTCCTCAGTTAACCTATCCACTTCCAAAATCGATTGTCCTGCAAATAATGAATGGACAAAACGAGTAGTCAAGTCAATAGTTGATGAGCATTCCGCGTCAATAATCTTATCTGTTTTCCTATCAATAACAAGACCTACGAAAAAGGCATTATACTGCTGCATGATAGGATTATTGGAAGAAGTTTTGCTATCCCCGACAACATAAACAGTGCCCTGCTGGTACATGAACGTGCCTCCTATAGAGCAAGGATATTACATGAGGTGTTCATGCGAAAAACATAAACATTCAATGTAATGCATAGCTCTTATTAGAATTGTAATATAACGGGGTAGGCTTGACAACTACTTTATTTGACTTTTCTAAATATTTTATTAATTTATTATTAAGAAGGGAGGCTTTCATCCATATATGCTAACCCTTGATTAAATAATTGCTCTGCAGTTATTAGCACTTCTCCTCCACCTTGGGCAAACAGATCATTTCCTCCGCCCTTTCCATTAATTAATAGCAAAAGTTTATTTGTTATTTCTTTCATACTTGGACTTGGGACCTTTCCTTTTGCACAAACAAATTGCAGCTTTTCTTCTGCATCATTCACGAAAAACACAACAGCCTCCTCTGATTGAGCCGTAACAAATCGAGCTAGCTTTTGTACCTCCTGAATCGGTCGATTATTAAATTGTTTACTTATCATTAATCCGTTGCCTGAAGATTTTCCGTTAGCAAGAAGGTCCTTTGCTTCATATGCGACAAGTTCATCTTTCAATTCCTCAATAGATTTTTCAAGCATCTTTTTGTCTTCGCTTAGCTTTTTCGCCGTATCTGCAAGACTTTCTGCAGGTGCATTCAATATACCAGTCAAACGTTTGATTTCCTTTTGCTTTTGGTGAAGCTGATTGAGCACACGGTCACCGCAAACAAAATGCACCCGGATCTTTTTCCGTTGTTTCTCCCAATCTAAAATTTTGATTGCCCTTACCTCTCCAGTTGAATGGGGATGAGTTCCGCCACAGCCGTTGTAATCAAAATCAGGAATAATCACAAGACGGATATTTTCATTTACTGAAAGCTCTTTTCTTAAACGATAGGAAGATAGCTCGTCCATAGTTACCCATTTCGTTTCAATGGCGCGGTTCTCAAGAATGATTCGATTGGCTAAACCCTCTGCTTCACTCGCTTGCTCGTCTGATAGCTCCTCAATATCCAGATCGATTGTTAGCACTTCATTCCCTAAATGAAAACTAACTGTAGCATAGCCAAACTGTTCTTCAAAAGCTGCAGACAAGATATGCTGACCAGCATGCTGCTGCATATGATCAAATCTTCTTTCCCAGTCAATTTCACCAGTTATTTCGCCAGGTTCACTGATCGGTTGGGCTAAATAGTGGCGGATCTCCCCATTTATTTCCTCAACATCAGTCACTTTTATTCCATTTAGCGTACCTGTATCATGAGGCTGCCCTCCACCTGTTGGGTAAAAGGCTGTTTCCTCTAAAATGGCATACACTCTTCCTTGTTCATCCTTTTGCTGATCCTTTAAATGAGTTCTAAATGATTTTATGTACGGATCTTGATAATATAATTTATTTTCCAAAGAATACATCCTCCAATTTACTAATCTTTTATTGCTTTATCTGCAATAAATATTTGAATTGCGAAGTTTATTTGGCAAACCTGAATTTGCGGAGATCCGCTTTTTTGAAAACCTGATGCTTTACTTGTAGATTCCTACCTTTTTTACAAATGCTATCTGCTGCCTCTTTCATAATATTTCTTCATCTCATCTTCAGGAACCATGCTGCCGCCAGTCCCCCAAACGATATGTGTAGCATTTATCAGAGAGTCTTCCAGCTTGTCATTCCCTCCTGCCTTCGCTTTCAATAGCTTTACAGGTCCTAAAAATCCTGCAAGAGCAGATGGTTCAAGATAGATTCCTTCCGTATCAGCTAGTATAGTCAGCAAAGTAAATAATTTATCATCATTTACTGTGTAGATCCCGCTAATTTCTTTTTCTAGGAACTTTCCAACAAAGCCCGATGGCCTGCCAACTGCAAGTCCATCTGCCTCTGTTTGATTATCTAAGCCAAAGTCTTGGACCGAAACCTGATCATGCAATCCTGTCATTAAGCCAAGGAGCATACTTGGCGAATGTGTAGGCTCCGCAAAAAAACAATGCACATGCTCTTTAAATACCTGCTTTAGTCCGAAGGTTATCCCTCCAGGTCCGCCTCCAACACCACAAGGGAGGTAGACAACTAGCGGATTTTCCTCATTAACCTGAATGTTCATATCCTCCAGCTGTTTCTTTAACCGAATGGCAGCCACAGAATATCCTAGAAAAAGATGACGGGAGCTTTCATCATCAATAAAATACATATGAGGATCCCCGGAAGCCTGTTTCCTGCCCTGTGCAACTGCCTCGCTGAAATCAGAATTATGCTCGACTACATTTACCCCTTTTGCTCTAAGCAAGTCCTTCTTCCACTTCTTTGCATCTGCTGACATATGAACATATACGTTAAAGCCTAGCTTTGCACTCATGATGCCGATGCTTAATCCCAAATTTCCTGTTGATCCAACTGCAATTGAATAACGGGAAAAGAAATCTTTAAATGCTTGTTCAGCGAAGATTGAATAGTCATCCTCCAAGGATATCATTTGATGCTTCAATGCTAGATCTTCCGCATACTTTAATACTTCATAAATACCGCCCCTTGCTTTAATAGATCCTGAGATCGGCAGATGACTATCACATTTCAGCAAAAGCCGGCCTGGTAAATCTAAATGATTAATTTGCTCCAGTTCCCTTTTCATTTGTGGAACGGAAATGAGAGGAGACTCGATCAATCCACTATTGCCTTCTGTTTCAGGAAAAACTTTTGCGATATAGGGCGCAAATCGGGATAGGCGCTTCTCGGCATCCACAATATCTTTAAATGTAAGTGAGGATGGTATAGACATTGTTTGGTACTTAGGATTTGTCCAAAAAACTTCCTGGAGATTTATTATTTCATTCATTAACGGGAGCTCTTTTTGCCATTCAACAAGTGTTCTTCCTAAAATAGCTTTCTCAGACAATATGGCCACCTCTATTCAAAAATGAAAATCTATTAATTCAAATTTGCCTGAAAGAAATTTATTTTTCAAGTAAGGATAGGTGAATAAGTTCAAGTTTTATACATGTATGCCGGCTTGAGCTTGTTATTGCGACCACCTATATATTTAGTGCATACAAAAACAAGCAAGCGATTAAATAGGTCGCTTGCTTGTTTTTCTTTATATTTTAAAACGATTGGCTAGTTTTTCCATTTGATTGGCTGTATGAACCAGCATTTGAATGGCTGCAGAGACTTCTTCCATGGACCCGGTTTGTTGCTCAGAGGAAAGAGCTACATCCTGCATTTGGCTGGATATCTCCTTTGAAATGGATGCGATATTGATAATTTGCTTATTTGCAGCACTTATCTCCTCCTGAATTTCAACTGTGGATGTAAGGACTTGCTCAACTTCTTCACTTAATCCTTTCGTTGAATCCTTTATTTCATTAAAAGAGCGGCCAGCATTTTTCACCTTTTCCATTCCAATTTGTACAATCTTATTTCCTTGCTCTGATAGTTGAACCGCTTCGGTGGTTTTGCTTTCAATCTCAAAAACAATTGATTTTATGCTTTCAATACTTTTTGATGTTTCTTCAGCTAATGTACGGATTTCCTCCGCAACAACAGAAAAGCCCTTCCCATGCTCGCCAGCCCTAGCACTTTCAATTGAAGCATTTAGAGCAAGCAGATTTGTCTGTTTAGACACATTCATGATTATATTCAATATTTCTTTTACTCTAATCGATTTATCCATTAGCTCATGCATCGTCTTTGAAACAT
The DNA here is from genome assembly GCF_001439605.1 of Cytobacillus praedii. Taxonomy (GTDB): domain Bacteria; phylum Bacillota; class Bacilli; order Bacillales; family Cytobacillaceae; genus Cytobacillus; species Cytobacillus praedii. The sequence goes on along the minus strand of NZ_LMBX01000019.1, from coordinate 19,615 downwards.
TCGTTGAACTTAACCGAATATCGTCCATCTGTTTAATCGATTCCCCAATAATCACATTTCCATTTATTGCAAAATCAGAGACTTCTCGTGAATTTTCTGTAGTGATTTTTATTCTATCTGCAATCTCATTTGTTTGTGAAGCAATTTTTTGAAAGCTGGCTTGTATATGTTCTGCTTCTACTGCTTGATGATTAGCTGCCTCAGCAACGTTTTGAAAGGTAGTAGAAATTTCCTCAACAATATCTACCACTTCTGAAGTATTGGCGGATAGCTCTTCAGTCGATGATGCGACTTCTTTAGAGGTTGAAGCAGTTTGAATGAGGGCACTCTTTAAATTATCAACCATTATATTGAAGTTTTCATTCAGAATTCGTATTTCTCCAGTTGCTTTTATCGTGGCTGCCTCTTTGCTTAAATCACCTTCTGAAATTCTCTTCGTATATTCTGTCAGATGCTTTAATGGCAGAATTGTTTTTCTAACATACAGGATAATAATTGTTCCGGCTGCAAGCAATGAAATAATTCCAACGATAATGGTAGACGATACCATACTCCAAGTTCTTTCAGTTAGTATCTCTGCATCGAAATCAATCGCACTAATTGCAACAATTTCTCCATCCATATCATGATTTTTAAAAATAGGAGCATATCCGGTCAAGCGTTTCATCCCTGAATAGTCGTAAACATCTGAGAAAACTGGGGCACGCGTTTCGAGAAGTGCAGTTAAAATATCCTCATCAACAGGTGTCATATCTCCTGCTTTAATTCCTTGTTTGTTCGATTTTTCATCAGGAACGAGTACTTCCCCTTTGATAGACATAAGATACTGGTTTTCAAAAATTGGCTTATGCGCAATAGTCCAGTCAATTTTTTCACCAAGTTCTGCAGCCTGTGAAGGTGTTAGCGAGTTCAGACTGTCAATATCATTACTTGTTAAAAGACCAGTAGTAATATTCGCACAGCCAAACAGTTCAATGCCAGCTGATTCCTTAACCTTTAAATAGGTCATTCGATAGTTTGCAAACGAAATAACCGTTAAACTCACAAAGATAACAACAGATACAAGACCAATCAGCTTTGTTAGAATGGATCTTTTCAAAGTAACCCTCTTTTCCACATTTAACATAGTAAAAATTTCCTGCTCTGATTATAAATGATTCATTTTACCCAAACTGTAATAATAATCACTCCTTTTTAAAAACTTTGTATATTCCCATCACATTTTGTCGGATTTTCCGCTAATCGAAATAAAAAGACACGAGACTAATTTTTAGCCTCGTGTCTTTTGTGATCGCTTTATTTTTATTCAAATCGGTATACACAGCCTGTAACAAACTGTAGCCAAGCATATACACCTGTTTTGACAGTCTCTGCAACGATTGAATCCTTGCTTGGATCCAAGCAAACAAAATCAATATGCCGAACGGCAGAGTGTTTTCCTACTTCAAGCAGTACATCGAATAGCTCTATTGCGGAAAATCCTCCTGGTGTAGATGCTGGGACACCTGGTGCAACAGAAATATCAAGCACATCCATATCCACTGTGACATATATGCGATCCACCTGCTCGGCAAGTCTCTCCAATGCATCCTGAATCGTTTTTACTACACCATCTTTTCTTGCTTGCTTTAATGTCACCATTTGAATCTTGTGCTCTTTTGCATAATCAACTAATGGCTTGGCATTAAAATATCCATGTAACCCAACATTTATTACATTTTCTCCCTTGACTGCATTTCCATCTATCAATTGTCTAATTGGTGTTCCATTTGCCGGCCCTAATTCTCCTGGGTCTCTTACATCCAAATGCGTATCAAGCTGTAAAATTCCGATTGTTTCCTCAGGATAGGCATCCTTTACTCCTCTAACAGCGCAAGCAGTTGTGGAGTGATCACCGCCAATCATACATGTCAAAGCATTCGGATAGTCAGCGGCTAATGCCTTAGTTGATTCCTGAATTCGCCGGTGAGATAAAAGGATATCTGTCGTATGCATTACTACATCCCCTGCATCCCCCACCCGAATAGAGGTTAAATCGATATCCTCATCCAGATTATAAGTAGCATAGCCTTTCCACATTCTGCGGAATTCTGTGGGATAAAGAGATGCACCAGAGACACTGATTGATGAACGTGAAATCGGTGCCCCGTAAAGAATGAGGTCCGGTGATTCAGCGAATTTATCTAATGGCTGAACCCAGTGATGAACATATGTTGGTTGCTCTTCTGTTTGATTCCACGACCATTCAGGCTTTTGCAGCCAATTATTCTTCATAGTTATCCCACCACCTGAATGCCTTTTTTCCAAACCTTTTTGACATGATTAACACCGAATAAGTATTGTAATTCCTGATAATTTTTTACGTTCCATAGAACGATGTCCGCTTGTTTTCCAACCTCTAGTGAACCAACCAAATCCTGTCGGTTGATAGCACAGGCTGCATTATATGTCGCTGCTGTTAATGCTTCCGCAGGAGTTAGTCTCATCGAGATACAGGCCAAATTCATAACAAGCGGCATCGACGTTGTCGGTGAAGAGCCTGGATTGCAATCTGTAGAAATAGCTACTGCCACTCCCTCATCAACCATTTTCCTTCCAGCCGCTGCACCTTCACGCAAATAAAGAGCTGTTGCCGGGAGCAGACAAGCAATTGTTCCCGCTTCCGCCATTGCTTTAATTCCTTCATCCGATGCTTTTAATAAATGCTCAGCTGAAATTGCTCCAACCTTGGCTGCTAACTCAGCCCCACCGTATGGCTCAATTTCATCAGCATGAATTTTCGGAGTTAAACCCAGTTTCTTTCCGGCCTCTAAAATTCGCTCCGATTGCTCAGGTGTATAGACGCCTATTTCACAAAAAACATCGTTAAACTCAGCTAGCTTTTCTTCAGCGACTACTGGAAGCATGTCATTAATAATATGATCGACAAATTCATCTTCTTTGCCTTTAAATTCAGGAGGCACCGCGTGTGCACCCATAAAAGTAGGAACAAGATCAATGGCGTGAGTTTCTTGCAATCGCTTCATCATCCGCAATTGCTTAATTTCTGTCGCAAGGTTCATACCATACCCGCTTTTTCCCTCAACTGTCGTAACCCCATGCTGAAGAAAAGAATCAAGCCTGCGAGATGTCTGCTTAAACAGCTCCTCCTCTGTTGCTTCACGAGTCATACGGGTTGTAGCATGAATTCCTCCGCCGGCATTCATAATTTCCATATAGGTTGCACCTTCAAGACGCATTTCAAATTCACGCTCACGGCTTCCGCCATAAACAACATGTGTATGAGGATCAACCAAACCAGGAGTAACTAAATGTCCTGTCGCATCAATAATTTCTGCTTCATGAGCCTTTAAGGCATACTGTTTTTCTAACTCGATCGTTGTTCCCACAGCTAGAACTTTACCATCTTCAAGCCATAAACTGCCGTCTTCAATTAGCCCTAACTCAGACATCGTTTCTTTTGAACGCGGACCATTAATGTCGGAAGCAAGTGTGGCAAGCTGAGATATATGTTTAATCCAAATTGGCTTTTTCATTATTACTCATTTCCTTTATTCAGCATTGGGATGTTTACCCCTTTTTCACGAGCTGTTTTTTCTGCTAGATCATATCCTGCATCGACATGACGAACGATTCCCATACCTGGATCTGTTGTTAATACGCGTTCAAGACGTGCTCCTGCTTCCTTCGTTCCGTCAGCAACAATAACCATTCCCGCATGCATAGAGTAACCCATTCCGACACCGCCGCCATGATGCACAGATACCCATGTTGCTCCGCCAACTGCATTAATCATCGCATTCAAAATCGGCCAGTCAGCAACAACATCAGAACCATCCTTCATCGCTTCTGTTTCCCTGTTTGGAGAAGCTACTGAGCCAGAATCGAGGTGGTCACGGCCAATAACGATTGGTGCTTTCAATTCTCCGCTTGCCACCATATCATTAATGATTTTTCCAAAACGTGCCCTCTCCCCATAGCCAAGCCAGCAAATACGAGAAGGCAATCCCTGGAATTCAATTTTTTCTTGTGCCATACGAATCCAGTTGCATAAATGTTCATTGTCGCTAAATTCCCGTAAAATGACCTCGTCAGTTTTATAAATATCCATCGGGTCACCTGAAAGTGCTACCCAGCGGAAAGGTCCTTTCCCTTCACAGAATTGAGGGCGAATATACGCAGGCACAAATCCAGGGAAAGCAAAGGCATTTTCAACTCCTTCATCCTTGGCGACTTGACGGATATTATTGCCGTAATCAAATGTAACCGCACCTTTTTCCATCATATCAAGCATGGCTTCAACATGTTTTGCCATTGAAGCTTTTGAAAGCTTCACATATTCACTAGCATCCTTTTTCCTAAGCTCTGCCGCATCTTCTAGTGACATTTCAGAAGGAACATATCCATTTAGTGGATCGTGTGCAGATGTTTGATCTGTTAGGACATCTGGAATAAAGTTACGTGCGATCATTTCAGGCAGGATGTCTGAAGCATTTCCGATCAGACCGATAGATAGAGCCTTGCCAGAAAGCTTTGCTTCCTGAGCCAGACGAATCGCTTCGTCTAAAGAATCTGTTTTCACATCTGTATATCGCGTCTCAATTCGGCGATCAATCCGTGTTTCATCCACATCAATGCCAATACAAACTCCGCCATTCATCGTAACAGCAAGCGGCTGCGCTCCACCCATTCCGCCGAGGCCTGCTGTGACAGTGATTGTATGTTTAAGCGAACCATTGAAGTGCTGCTTAGCCAGCTCAGCGAAAGTTTCATAAGTTCCTTGCACAATTCCTTGCGAACCAATGTAAATCCAGCTCCCCGCTGTCATTTGTCCGTACATCATCAAGCCTTTTTTATCAAGTTCATGGAATGTCTCCCAATTCGCATAGGCAGGGACAATATTCGAATTCGCAAGCAGGACGCGTGGGGCATCTGCGTGTGATTTAAAGATCGCTACTGGTTTTCCAGATTGAACAAGCAGCGTTTCATCATTTTCCAATTCTTTCAATGATTTCACAATCGCATCAAAGCATTCCCAGTTGCGTGCAGCCTTCCCAATTCCTCCATAAACAACAAGATCTTCTGGGCGCTCAGCCACATCTGCGTCCAAATTGTTCATTAACATGCGAAGTGCAGCTTCCTGCAGCCATCCCTTCGTATTCAAATCTGTTCCACGGTAACGTACAACCTTTTCACTTGAAATCGTTTTCATATCTAATTCCCTCCCTTTTCTATATTTTTATTTTATAATGAAATTTCGGATAATTAATTATAAATTATGGCTATTTTTATAATATATTTCACAAAAAGATATCAAAACGTCTTTTTTTATGAAACGATTCATTTTCTTTTCAATTATATCGATAGATATGAAGGATCATATTCTCCGTTCTTTCGTGGCAACAGATTATTCTCTTTTTGAGGGAAACGGGATGTATAAGGCTTCATGGCAATTAACTCCACTTTTTTAAACTTCTTTAATATTTAAATATAATATAGAGCAGCACGAATACAGCTCACCTCGATAAAAAAATGATTATTCACCTCTTAACCCCTGTCCGAAATGCCAAGGGTGTACTGCCTACATACTGTTTAAATTTCGCATTGAAATACGTCTGATGGGCATAGCCGATTAATCGTGCCACTTCATCTAATGAAATATCTGTTTCTTGCAGCAATCGCTTTGCTTCACGAATTCTTACTTGATGAAGATGAGTGCGGAAGGTTTGTCCTGATTCAGCTGAAAAGCGTCTGCTTAGCGTACTTTTGTTCATGCGCAGTCCTTCAGCACATGCAGCTAAATTCCATCCAGCATCCCAATAATTCGATTCAATCATTTCCAGTACTTTCTCTACAAGTGTTCGGGGACCGTCTTGTATTTGCTCCTGAACCTGAAGAAGCAATTTTTGGATAAATGTTAGAAGCTCTTGAACAATTTGATAAATAACAGACTGATGAACAATTTGCTTAAAAACCTCATGATAACTTGCTTCAAGAGATAAACTTTGAAGATTATATGCTTTCATATGTCTGCGAATTTGAGCGAGTACACTCGTTAATCGGATTCTAACCATTTCTGGGTCTGGATAAGGACGGTCATAGGTTAGAAATTCGCGTTCAACCCATTCCCTTATTGCTTTTATATTCCTTGTTTCAAGCATCTCAATCCATTGGCGCTGTTCAAGAGGCGTAAGAAAGGGATCCATTTCTAAAGGGTCTAATTGCTTATTCTCCTCCAAAATAATATCGTAGCCCTCAAAAAAGACCCTTTTCGTTAATTGCCTTGTTTGCTGATACGTTTTCTTTAATGGCCCTTTTGAAGAATCTATGTTAATGAGTATAGCTAGCGGTTCATCCATTCGATCTTTCCACCTTGATAGGAAAGAATGATAAATCTCCCTAATCGATTCGATTCTTTCATTTTCCTGTACACATAAGATAAAATCAGATAATGCAAAAAGCTTATGCGTACCTGGAATGGAATATCGCTGTAGAGCATCATAGACAAGCGGCAGCGCCTCTGGGTTCGGTGTCAAAAAGGCAACCATTGTTATTGGATAGGATCTGTTCTTATCTAGCAAAAATAAATCTGGATAATCAATTGTATATGCAGCTACTTTATTTCCGGTCTGATTTGAGAAGAATTTATGGTCATTTCGTGTTTGATAACGGATTTGTTGAATGTGTTTTTTTAAATCCTCAGGTGATATCGGACGGAATATAACATCTTCGGCACGAAAACGGAGTGCCCGATAGGCTGTTTGAAAAATTCGCTCAGAGGATAGGCCTAACCAGCGAATTCTATAGCGCTGAAGCAGTTCACAGAATCCTTCGCTGTTCTTCGTCCAACTGTCCATATCTAAAATGACAAGGTCCGGCCGCTCATTTTGCACTGCTTCTGAAAACTCCTCCATTGAATCCCATACCATTAACTGAATACCAGGCAGATGCGATTCGATCATCCACCGAACTCCTTGAGCTTCTAATGTATCTTTTGCCATCACATGAATATTCAAATGTATCTCACCTCTATAGTTCAGCATAACTAATCAAACGTTTGTTTAATAGATATGTTCGCATTTTTTCTTAATCAATCGTTTGATTAAGGAGTATGTTCGTATTATCCACTACTCAATCCTATGATTAAGAAGCATGTTCGCAGTAAATCGGATATCAAATTAGAAAAAAGCACTTCACCTAGTGGTGAGTGCCTTTTTTCAATAACTTAATAGTTTACATATCTAAGAGGGTTTACAGAGTTCGATCTGCTTCCATTCCAAGGTCCATGATGGATCTCAAAGTGTAAATGCGGCCCAGTGGAATTACCTGTATTCCCCATATAGCCTAACAGCTGACCTTTTTCAACACTTGCTCCATTGGATACAGAAAGAGATTCCATATGACCGTAAACGGTTGTCATGACTTGTCCATCAATTACGTGTGTAATCATGACAACATTTCCGTAGCTGCGATCAAAATTTGCTTTGATCACCGAACCCGATGCAGCAGCAACAATTGGAACTGCCTCTGTTCGGCCACCTTTACCAATATCGATGCCTGAATGCAATCTTCCCCATCTTTGTCCATAATGGGATGTCAATCTGCCTGTTGCAGGATTCATAAATACTCCATTTGTAATTTCCGGAGCTGAACCAACCTTGTTTCCTTGTGCATTGGCTTGTTTTTTCCTTTGCTCTTCTAATTCACGCTGTCTCTTATTCCACGCTTCAATTTCACGTTTAATTGCCTTTTCCTGTGCTGCAAGAATCGCTGCTTCATCTTCAAATACAAGAAGTTCTTCATGCATGTCTTTTTCCTGCTCTTTTAACTCTTCTAACAGCTTATTCTTTTTAACTTGTTGACCATTAAGGGTCTTCTTCATCCCTTCAAGATCAGCCAATTTTTTGTTAAGTTCTTCTAATTGTTTCTGTGCTTCTGCTTCTTTTTTATCAAGCAATGCCTTATCTTCTTGGTGCATGCGAAGCAAATCGCGGTCTGCTTCCATGAATGAAGTAACCGCACTTACACGGTTAATAAAGTCACTAAAGCTTTGCGCACCTAATAATACGTCTAGGTAGTTAATGACGCCGCCATTTTCTTGAATTGAACGAATACGTTCCTTTAATAGCTCGTCTCTCTTTTTAATCTGTTCCTTTAGAACCGCAATCTCCTGTTGGAGTTTATTAATCTCCTCTTTAGCAGATGCAATTTGCGCTTCTTTTTCTTTAATTTTATTTTCCGTGTCTGCAATTGTAAGTTCTAATTTATCCAGTTCTTTCTGAACTGCTGATTTTTCTTCCCCAATTTGCACTAAGTCATCTTTCTTTTGACTAATCTCTGATTGAACGTTTGAACGTTTTTCTTGTATATCTTTCTTTTTTTCCTCTAGCTGCTTATTTGTTACTGCATAAGCAGTGCTTGACATAGGCATGAGTAAACTGCCACTGCCTAAAATGATACCTATTCCTAGAGCGAGAAATTTTCGTTTCAATTTGATCCATGTCTCCTCTCTATTACTATAAAATAATCTATGTACTTTAAGATTCTATTACTATAGAAAAGTAATCCTCATTTGTCTAGTTTTGGCGAAATTTTACGGATGATTTATGAGGTAGTATGTAGAATGTTGTATATTATTTTGGGAAAACGAGTCATATTTTGTTGTATATTCACATCTTTTATATTATAGCATTGTCATTTATAAATTTAATCCCCAAAATTATTACATTTATATTTCAGTAGAACCCAGCTCTTGTAAAAAAAGGTAATATTTCATAGAATGATTGTAAATCTTGATAGGAGGAGGATGCCTATGGTTATTAACCCCCGGAGTGAATCAAAAGAATTAAAGCTTTACCGAATGTTGAATAGGCGCATGGATTTATCAGATGAAGAGGTGCAGTATTATTGGAGCCTTGAAAAAGGGTTTGAGGGAGAAATTCAGTTTGATGCGTGGCTGAACGATCTGCCAGGTTCAGAGAATTGGCTGATCCTGAATGATTTATTGCTTGAATACAATCGTACTACTTTTCAAATAGATTCGCTGCTGCTAGCAGATGAAACTCTCTATTTTTTCGAGATAAAAAATTTTGAAGGAGATTTCTTTATTGATGAAAACGGAAGATGGCTTACTTTAACAAAGAAGGAAATAAAGAATCCCTTACTACAATTGGAACGAAGTAAATCCTTACTCAGGCAATTGCTTCAAAGCCTTGGATTGAAAGTAGCTATCAAATCTAAAATAATTTTCATTAACCCCCACTTTCAACTCTATCAAGCTCCTCTCTGTCAGCCTATTATATTTCCCACTCAGTTGAAACGATTTTCGAAACAGTTGCCAAAACCATTAATGATAAAAAATCAAAACATTAAGTTTGCTAATCAAATAGCCGCACTTCATATAGAAGAATCTCCTTACAAAAGATTACCTAAATATACTTACGACAATATTAAAAAGGGAATTAGTTGCGGTTCCTGTAAATCATTGAATGTTATTTACAAGATAGATACACTAATATGTATTAATTGTGCTTACAAAGAAGAAGTGGAGACTGGTGTTTTACGAAGTATAATCGAGTTTAAACTTCTTTACCCTGATAATAAAATAACCACGACTTCTATTCATGAATGGTGCAGAATAATTGAATCTAAGAAAACTATTCGACGAATCCTCTCAAAGCATTTTACACTTGTGCCTCAGGGAAGAACTTCTTATTATGCTGATCCTCATTTTATTTAAACTTTGTTTTCCCAAAGTATGATTTTCGTTACCATGACTTCAATTTTTCTCTAGTGAAGGGCACGTTTCTTGTTTTTCGTTACCATACCTTCATTTTTTCTCTGGTGGCGGGCACGTTTCTTTGTTTTTCGTTACCATGACTTCACTTTTTCTCTGGTGAAGGGCACGTTTCTCTACTTTTCGTTACCACACATTCACTTTTTCTCTGGTGACGGGCACGTTTCTTTGTTTTTCGTTACCATACCTTCACTTTTTCTCTGGTGAAGGGCACGTTTCTCTACTTTTCGTTACCACGACTTCTCTTTTTCTCTGATGACGGGCACGTTTCTTTGCCTTTCGTTACCATAACTTTTGTTAGCAAAAAACATTTCCTTGCCACTTTGATAATTCACTTTTTTAAAAAAACAAGCCGCTCAGCATCCCAAGCGGCTTGTTTCCGAGTTATTTACTTTTATCAATCTTCATCGTTCTTCTAAGGATTTCTATTTCCTGTTTAAGCCTCAGGTTTTCTTGTTGGATTGCTGTGATTTCATCCTGATTGTCTTTCTTAGTTGGAGGTAGGAGTGTTACCTTGTACCAGTTTTTTCCGTCTGAAGTTTCCTTTTGAAAGCTTTTATTAAATACGGCTTTAGGATAGGTCTTTTTAATATATTCTGTTTCTTCATTAGATAAGCGTAATTCTCTTATGTGTACGCCATCGCCAAAGGACTCTGACAAAAACGCCTCGAATTTCTCAACTTCATTCAGCTTCAAAACATACCCCTCCCTCAAAATGACTTCAATCAGCTTTTCGCTTTCTTCACAACTCCACCGGAATACTCAATCGACCTCTCGACAAGTACATCCATTGCATCTACACAGTATGGAATTACTTCATCACTTAGTTTCAAACATGACAGCTCTGTGCATGCTAGGATGACACAGCTGCAGCCTTCATTATGAATGAGGTCCTTTATAATGTTTTCAATTACATTCACATCAATGTCCAAATCACTCTTTACATTATAAATTGTATTCATAATTTGTTCTTGATAGACCTTGTTCGGTTTATACAGCTGCATATTATAAGCATTACATCCCTTTTCATAAATGCCGCTGCTTACCGTACCATTTGTTGCTAAGATTCCGATCTTGCTATTATCACCATATGATTGATGAATTTCTTTACACGTTTCATCAATCATATGGATAATATTGACTCCGGTCATTTCCTGCATCTTGTCATAGAAATAATGTGACGTATTGCATGGAATTGCAATATTTGCTACACCAGCACGTTCAAGCAGTTTTATATCTTCTTCAACCGCATCTAAAAAAGTATTTTCCTCTTTATTCAAAATCACACTTGTTCGATCAGGTAATGTAGCATGATTAAGAATAATCATATTAATATGATCTTGATCAGCGCCAGCTACTGTATTTTCAATTACTTTTTCAAAAAAAACAGATGTTGCCATCGGTCCCATTCCGCCGATAACACCTAAGCTCTTCTTTCCCATAACTCAACCTTCTCAATTAACAATTTTTATACTACGATCTATTCAAGTATTTCAATACGAAGTTCATTTTTTTCCCGAAGCAATTGCAAAGCAATCTCTGCTCCGTGATCCATTCCTTGGCAGCCAGCTAGAAGAACTAAATCCCCTTCTTCAGCCTTATTCAATGCACGGGCAATGGCATCTGGCAATTCATCATATAAATCAACTTGGATACGAGCTTCAGCCATTACCTTTTCAAAGACACGCTGTTCCTCATCTGTCACTTTATCCTTAGCAGTCACATGAGAAATGCTCTTCGTCGCAATGATTTCATTCAAACCAAGCTTCGCTGCCCATTCAACAATCGCTTCCGCATTTTCCTGGTTAACTGTTGGTCCGCGTTCCCCACGAATGGCATATACTATATGAAGCTTTTTGTAATCCATATACTTTAAGGTTTGCAGTGTTACGTTGATATTTCCTGTATTTGCAAAATGATCATCAATTATTTTAATATCTTCTTCATAAATAAATTCAAATCGTCTTTCTACACCAGCAAAGTTTTTCAATGTATACTGGATCGTTGACACAGCTACACCAGAAAGCAGCGCTACCGTAATCGCAACCATTGAATTGTACACAGAATGAAGACCAGGAACTGACAGCTCGATATCAAATTCTCCAGGGATGTATTCTGCCCCATTCGCTTTAAATGCTTTCAAAATCTCAACTGTAAACTTTGCTCTTCCCGTTGTTAAATCTAAATTTTTGCAATGGATATGCCCTTCTTTGCTATTTACGCCAAATGTAATCACCTTTGCTTTAGTTTGATTAACAAGTGATGCAGAATAAGGGTCATCCAGGTTTAAAACAGCAATGCTTCTTTCACTTGCATTTCGAATGAGACTGGATTTCGCTTCGAAATATTGTTCAAATGAACCGTGTGAATCAATATGTTCACGGCTGACATTGTTTAAACTCACAATATCATAATCAACTGTCTCCACTCGATGAGTCTCTAATGCAGCTGAAGATACCTCCATACAAACATGCGAAACATTTTTCTCAACCATTTGATTTAAGTAGTCTTGTAAATCCAATGATTCTGGTGTTGTTAGCTCCGCAGGGATTGACATATCATCAATTTTGATTGAAACCGTTCCGATTAATCCTGTTTTAAAGCCTTCATTTTCAAGAATGGCATTGATCATATAAGATGTAGTTGTTTTCCCATTTGTCGCTGTAACACCAATCATCTTCATTTTTTTCGAAGGATGATCATAGAAGGCATCCCCTAATTGTGCGAGAGCAATTCTGCTGTTCTTCACAACAAATTGCGGGATATCAAATGCCTCCTGCACTTCTTCCACGACCGCAGCGACTGCTCCATTAGCTACTGCCTGAGCAAGGTATTTGTGTCCATCCGTTTTATATCCGCGAACGCAAACAAAAAGATGTCCATTAGAAACCTTTTGTGAATGGTAAGAAACACCGTTAATCCTCATATCTTTGTCATTATAAACACGCTCAACCTTTATCGAACGTAGAAGTTCCTCTAACTGCATCGTTTACTACCTCTTTTCTGCATCTATCGATTATTTTCTTTTGAGCATCTTTCCAGCCGTTTTCTTGAAGTAGATCATCCCTGGCTTCGGATCTTGCCAATCCCAGATGGCATAGGCTTTTTTCTTGAATAGTGATTTAAACACTTCGCCTCTTGTCAGTTGACCCGTTCGAATATAACCCTTTATCGCTAACATATCCTCATAAGCGTACCAAAATACGCGATTTTTATCTTCTTTCACCGCTTTTGGCGGAAGTGGAGAACCAGTCAATTCGCGGTAAGTAATATAAGGGAAATTGATGCCGACCTTATACAACAGGTTGTTTAGGTTTGTAATTCTTGCATTAATTTCGATTAAATAATACTTCCCTGTTTCCGCATCCTTCTTAAACTCAATTTCGGCAAACCCTTTATAACCGATTTCTTCTAAAAATTTTGCTCCAATTTCATAAAGTTCAGGAACATATTTTTGCTCTGTATATACTGAAGCACCAAAATTAATTGGATATTGACGATGCTTTTGGCATGTTACCCAGTGCGTAACCTTTGCATCCTGATTTAGATACGCATCAAATGTATACATATGATCATCAAACCCAGGGATAATCCGCTGTACAATTACCTCTAAGCCAGCTTTTTCTGCTTTCGCCAGAGCCTCTTCTAACTCTTCTTTATTGTGAACCTTAAAAATCTTTCTTCTAAAAGTAGCTACAAAAGTAGGAGAATCGGTCGGCTTTACAATGCACGGATATTTAATGATCGAGTCGATTTTTTCAAAAAAGTTCTCCTCATTGACTCGAACCGTTTCAGGCACAAGCATTCCCTTTTCCACTGCCAGTGCATGAAGAGCTTCCTTATTCATGACTTGTGAATACAAACCTTTCTTGGTTTGAGGAATCAGATAGTTTTCCCTTAGTTCATCTAAATACTCATCAATTACTTCTACATATGAATCATGACAAGGGATAAGAACTGGCTTTTCATTTTGCTTGCTCGCATATTCGATTAAAAATTCCACAAAAGCTTTTGTTTCTTTTTTATAATGGGGAGCAATTAGACGCTCCGAACAATATTTCGATTCTGCACCATATGTATCAGCTCCAGCATAATCAACTGCAACTGTATGTATTCCATTTACACCCAGACATCGGATGGTACTCAAACCTATATAATAATTACAACCTAAAATAACTGCTTTATTCAACTTATTCATCTCCTCGAATATCTATTATAACGACATTCATCAATATATAGATATTGACACAGAAATACGTAACCATGCAAGAGATAATAAGGAATTTCAGACAAATAGCACAGGTATTTTATGGTTTTATTCACATTCCTTTCATAGACAAAATTAACTACATTTTCGGTCAATTTAAGAAAAGCACGAGTTCCTTAATCATCACTGTACAATCTGAAAAAGACCTGGAGTTCGTACGATGATCGTTCGATTGTGCTTGACGTCTCTTTGAATCAACATTTATACTTTTTTCTTTGAAAAAGAGCACACCCATTATGGATATGCCCTAACTTCCTGAAGAGGCAGCAGCCGCAGCAGCTGCAGTGGCTGCTGCAGCCGATGCCTGCTGTGCCTGAATCATCGCATGAATGGCTGTTGTCAGTTCCGCGGATGCGTCAATATAATCCTGCGAGACAAAGGTTGCTGCTACAGTAATAGCCATCTCTTTATACCATTTAAATTCTTTCATTTCTGATAGCTTAACAGCAATGCTGGCAGCTTCCTTTACTCTTCCTGTAAGTGCAATGACGCCAAGTGCAGGATAATGAATGTCCTTCACCTTTAAACCGCGCCGGATAAGCTCTTCTTTCGCATAGATTACGTCCCTCACTAATTCGTGCTGAAAATCCCCGCACATTACAAGCATATTAGCCAAGAATTGCAGATTGTTCCCCTTCCATAATCCCTTATCGTTCAGCCCGCGGTAATAACGCTCGGAAATCTCTATTAGTTCATTTACCCTTCCATCCCGTTTAGCTATTATCACAGCAGCTGGGTAATCATCATAAGAAGTAAGGAAACGGTGATGCTTTTTCATTTCTTCATATATAGCACTAATCCGTCTCGCATCCATATCATCATCTAATAAAAATGCTGCAATATATGTGAACGCAGATGAGCGCATATTTGCCTTACGCAATATTTGATAATTTTGATGTAAACGGCTAATTTCCACTTCTGGATGGCTATCCTTCGCCATAATCAGACCAGTCATTGGAAAATGTATTCCTCTTAGCGGTGAGAACATGGATGCACTGCTTTTAACAAGATCAGAGACTTTAATAAAGGCTTGACCATCGATTTTCTTCCCCTTTGCAGCGAATTGAGCAGCTGTCATAAGCACCAGGCGGCGATCCATCCAATTTCCAGCAGCCCTACGCAGTACCTCTATATTCTCCTCAAGTAATCTTTTCTCCAATGTTTATCACTCCGATCCCGCTATAGTTACTCTTATTTACGAAATGTCAGAAAAAAAGTTTCCTTATTTTGAATCTTTTTGCTGCACATTTTCGTCATAATGGATGTAACCCATTATTTCTCAGACATTTATAAATTGCATAGCAAATAGACATACTTACAGGTATACTTTTGTTTGCAAGGTAAGAAAATTGAATTCTTTGGTTAGAGGTGCTTTTGTATGCAAAAGTGGAATATGAATCTAAAAAACCATATTTCCTGCCCTTTTATACTCATTATGTTTGTATTATTAATCAAAATTACAGCATTTCAAATGATTATTTTTGATAACAAGTCTATTTTCCATATTGTTCTCATTGAGTTTCCCATGTGGGCACTCATGCTAACTGGTCTTCTTCTTATTTTCAAAAAGCGAAGATGGCTTTCTATCTGGCTTTTTAATCTCTGTTTGTCTGCGCTTTTTATCGTTATTATGTATTACACAAGGTATTTCTCAACAATTCCTTCCTATTATGATGTTAAACAAATATACCAATCAAATTCGGTAGGTGGGACAGTTGCCCTTCTAGGCAGCCCATTTGACTTTCTATTTTTCTTAGATGTTGTGCTAATCCTGCCGCTTATTTGGTTTATTACTAAAAAGTCTGAGTTAATTTCCTTTGCCTCAATTAAAAAATGGACTATTGCCTTTAGCTGCGCCGGACTAATTACAACAGTAATTGCGTTTTTCTATCCATTAGTGGATGTATCTTACTTTGCCAAGAAGCATGGGTATATTCAATCCCAATTTGTACAATTTTATGAACGCGGAATTGGCACTGCTCTTGCAAAGAACGACCATCTATCCGATAAAGAATTAGAGAATTTAAAGGGGAATGCTTTTGTTCCACCTTCAGAACATGATACATTCGGTCTCGCTAAGAATCGTCATGTATTTACAATCCAGGTGGAATCCTTGCAGGAATTTGTTATAAACAAATCAATTAACGGGCAAGAAATTACACCGAACTTAAATAGGCTTTTGAAGGACAGTGCCTATTTTGATCATGTTTATCAGCAGATCGGGGCTGGAAATACGTCAGATGCTGAATGGATTATGCACACTTCCCTTTACCCAGAGGGCATGGATCCAACCGTAAATGTCATTGATGGCAGTGATATCCCTTCCCTTGTACACACATTGGAACGAAATGGATATGGAACAGCCACTTATCATGCTGATGATATTACATATTGGAGCCGAGATAAGTTATATCCTGCTCTTGGATTTGACTATATTTATACTAGTGAGGAAATTCCAAACGAGAAGGAAATTGGGTTTGGACCAGCAGACGAAGTGTTGTTTAATTATGTAGAAAAACAGCTTCCTGATCAAATGGAAGATCATCCGCTCATGTACTCAAATATTATTACATTAACAAGCCACACCCCTTTTGAAATGCCAGATGAGTACGAATATCTTAACCTGCCAGATTCCTATAAGGATACGTATGTTGGGAATTACCTCCAATCGGTTCGATATACGGATGAACAGATTGGGAAGTTTATTCAATCATTGAAGGAACTAGGCATATATGATCAATCACTCATCCTCATTTACGGAGATCACTCAGGCTTACATGGGGCACCAGTGACAGAAAAGGATGAACAGCTGTTAAAAGAAATGCTTGGGCATGATTACAATTTACATGACCGTTTTGTTGTCCCTGTTATATTTAACGCCCCCGGAATCTTTAACGGGGAAACACACTCCCAGTTGGGCGGCCAAATTGATCTTATGCCTACATTATTAAACCTGCTGGGAATAGAGCATGATTCGCAAATGATTGGACATAATCTTTTTCAATACAAAAAAAATCTGCTCGGTATGCGCTATTACATGCCAGGCGGCTCATTTATCAGTGATAATACATTATACACAGCACCAAGCGCTAAACTGCCTGCGCTATTGTATAATCGGGAAACAATGAAGAAAACAAAAAACACAAAGAATATGCAGAAAAATATTGATAATACATTGCAAATTATGCAGTACTCTGACTATATTCGAAAAGAACAAGAGAAGCAATAACATACCAAATGCAGCCTTCATATGAAGGCTGTATTTAATTTTTCATGACTGAATACCCACTTCCAAACAAGTAAAAATATGGTATAATCATTACAGTTTCTTTCATTAACACGAACTTTATCTTTCTAACAAACTAGGCTTTATTGAACAAATAGATTACCAGAATCATTAGGAGGTCATTCGTATGCAACGATATCGAAGGAGAAATACAACTGCATTCACCGTCTTAGCCTACTTTACTTTCTTTGCAGGCGTGTTTCTTTTTTCCATCGGTTTATACAACGCCGATAATCTTCAGCTAAACGAAAAAGGCTATTACATTGCTGTTATGATTCTTGTTGCAGTTGGAGCCATCCTTACTCAGAAGGTTACAAGAGATAACGCTGAGGACAACGAAATCATCGCAGAGCAAGAAAGAAAACAAAACCTTAATAAGATTGATTAATTATGCAAGGAAGACACAAATTCAGGTGTCTTCCTTTTTTCTTTATTTATATTTTTTTATGCAATCGTTAAAACTAAGAACTTAATTTTCATTTAAATTTAATTAATTGTTGAACTATTTTCCATTTTATATCATAATATATATGAGCATATATTCATATAATAAATTAGGAGGTATCCTTTATGGGACATCACCACGGACATTCACATGGTCATAATCACTCACACGGACATACCGGCAATAAAAAAGCTTTATTTTTATCCTTTCTGCTCATTGCATCTTTTATGATTGTCGAAGTTGTTGGAGGTCTATTAACAAACAGCCTTGCACTCCTATCAGATGCTGGTCATATGCTGAGCGATGCTGCAGCATTAGGCTTGAGTTTGTTCGCAATTAAGCTAGGGGAAAGAAAAGCTTCCTCATCAAAAACATATGGGTACAAACGGTTTGAAATTATTGCAGCTGCTCTCAACGGGCTGACACTGATTGTTATCTCCGTTTATATTTTCTATGAAGCATTTCAGCGTTTTTGGAATCCGCCTGAAGTACTAAGTGGAGGAATGCTGATTATTTCAACCATTGGGTTACTTATTAATATCGTTGCAGCGTGGATATTAATGCGAGGAGATAAAGAGGAAAATCTAAATGTTCGCAGTGCTTTCCTTCATGTAATTGGCGATATGCTTGGCTCAGTTGGAGCGATCATTGCCGCTTTACTTATGATTTTCTTTGGTTGGGGAATCGCCGATCCTATCGCAAGTGTGATTGTTGCAATACTTATTCTAATAAGTGGTTGGAGAGTAATGAAAGAGTCTTTCCACATCTTAATGGAAGGTACACCAGCAAATCTTGAGATGGACAAAGTAAAATCATCATTATTAAAAATCCAAGGAGTGAAAGAAGTGCATGACATGCACATTTGGTCGATTACATCAGGGATGCCTATGCTAAGCTGCCATATGGTAATCGAGGGAGAAGGTGTTCATGATACCATCCTACACCGAGCACAAACAATCCTTCACGATGATTTTGAGATTGAGCATAGTACGATTCAAATTGAAAAAACAGAGCATGGCTGCCCGAATCATCATGGTAGCTGCAATTAATGGTGATTCGCATGCTCAATCGTTTGTCTTAAAATATCCATTACATGCTCGTCATCGCATGAATAGAATAAGGAAGTTCCTTCCCTTCTAAATTTCACCAAACGCAAGTTTTTTAGAAAACGAAGCTGGTGGGAAACCGTTGACTGCAGCAAAGACAGCTTTTCGGCAATATCATTTACAGAATGCTCGCCATCAAATAATAAATGCAAAATACGAATCCTTGTTGGATCTGACAACGCCTTAAAAGTTTGTGAAACGATAAAGAGCGTTTCTTCATCCAGTTCTGTTAAGTTAAAATGCTGATCTTTTTCCAAAGTGATCATCTCCCCTATCCTTATTATAACAATACTTGAACTGGAAAAAATCATGGGCTTAAGCAAAACCCATGATTTTTTTATGCTATTCACCAACAAAATAAGGATGCATTATACTTATCGATAGTTTCCAGTTTCAATAAAGAAAATTGGGCACAGTTTCCTCTGTTTTTAACATGATTTTGAGTATCGATAACAGCTATTGAGGATGGTTTTTGCTAGTTCCTCATGGTTTCGGGCGCCAACAGCAGCTATTGAGGACGGTTTTTACTCGTTCATCGTGGTTTCGGGAGCCTATAGCTGCTATTGAGGATGTTTTTTACTGGTTCATCGTGATTTCGGGAGTCTATCCCCCCTATTGAGGACAGTTTTTGCTCGTTCATCGAGTCAAGTCCGGATTATTGTGTAAAATCAAAAGCAATTGTTTTCAGCTTTACCTTTGAATATTCTCTGTCCAT
>NZ_LMBX01000017.1:53676-127285 GCF_001439605.1 Cytobacillus praedii | reverse complement strand
AAGCAGGTGGAATTTTATTCGTCGTAAAATTCCACCTGCTTTTTCATTTCAGAGGTGGGTTTTGTCCCAGCCTCTTTCTGTTCATTAGGGAATTTTTCAGTAAGTCGGAATGGCAAAACTTATTTGTATGAAAAATGCTATTAATACAAACGATAGTAATGAATCTTAGATGGGTGGGTAAGATTCAATTGATAAATGAGAATCATTCATAACATGTATGAATAGGAGTTGAAATGTTAATGAGAACCATTCAGCGAATTGCATTAGCCCTTACAATTATTGGCGCACTCAATTGGGGTTTAATTGGATTTTTTAATTTTGATTTGGTTGCAGCTATATTTGGCGGACAAGACGCTGCAATTTCAAGAATTATCTATAGTCTTGTTGGACTAAGTGGAATCGTCTGTCTTCCTCTTCTGTTTAAAGAGTGGGAAGAGAGAGATACAGTGGCTCCAGCTAATCGTCAAGGATATGGAAAAGTCAATTACGGAACTGAGTTTGGAGAAGAATCGGATATTACAGAATTAAGAGATATAACATTAATAAAAGACAAGGATCAACAAGAGTAACAAAAAGGCTACACAAAAGTCGAGTGCTTTAGTACTCGATTTTTGTATTCTAATTGATGTCCTAATCGTATGATCATCTGAGTTTTGATCTTAATAAAACTAGTGTACGTGAGATTGACTGATGAAGTTTTCCTTTTGATCTATTTGAATGAAGATGTGGCACGTTTATTATTCTGAAGCAGAAATAATAAAAATGTATGGGGGAGTTTCCGAAGGAGATATCTCCTTTTTCATGAACAATATCATAAAGTTGTGTGACAGTGCTTCGTTAAGGTTGTAGCTTATCAACTGGATTCAATCCTTCATAAACAGAGAAGTTAAAATCTAACTCAAAAACGAACTTGGTTAAGTATGAATTGTGAGATTCACCACGTGAAGATCCATATTTTTTCCAATGTAGGAAAAGGAACGTATATAATAATATTTACCGTTACCGATTCTAAATTTAGTTACAAAATGAGTTTTACAATTATCAGGTCAAAAAAATGCTAATCACAGAATTTGAATTCCGAATTAATTCGTTGATAATTTAATCATCAGTTAATTTAAAGAGATGTTTTTATTATTAATTGTTCGAATGATCGCAATAATACTCCTGCATAATAAAAGTTTGATTATTAAACTTATTAAAGAATGATACCATGTCCAACCTTTTTTCCATGCAATTAACTTTGTCCTTTTTGCTGCATATGTCTCAAATAATATTAGCGGTATGACAAATGGAAATAGTTTTAAAATTATTCCCAACGGTTTGCTATTTAGTGTCCATTGATTGTAATAAAGTAGTACTAAAGGGTACAGTACATAATCAAAAGGTAAATGAATGTTAAAAAGACTTGGAAGAGGTCAAATTTTGTATTGTAAGTACCCTTTTGCTACTAAGTACTTGTCGGAATATGAATTTCCAATGAAACTAACAAGGTAAACGATAATCCAATCTTTAAATGGCTTTTTTACTATGGCGAACGGTAACAGAAATAATCCGATTAAAGTGGATACAGATAAAAAGAGGATAGATTTGTCTTTGTTTCTATTCAAGAAGTTCACCTCATATGACTCGGATCATGCAGGAGTATTCTTCCTTTTGTACCGTAAAAGGAAACGGATGTGAAAAGGTTTATAAGTGATTAATCTTTATTTCATATAAGTAACCACATGTTATATCATCATGTGATTGCAATCGTTTTATTTTTACATAGTAACCACATGATAAACGAAGGGTAATTTTTAAAAGTCAGCATGTTAAGAGCTTAACAGTGTATCAATCGAGTTCAATATTTGGTTAATTTTTTGTTCTCCAGCCAATTCCCATCTGCTTTTATCACGTATATTCCCATCCTTATCCAATGGTTCTTGGAATTGGGTAATTCCTGTCGTGCCTGTAAGCAATGAATGTTTATCATAGTCTAATCCAATATTAACAACATGCTTTATTATATAGGGAGTTCCAAATTCAATATAAGCATTCGAATGATCCAATGCCCCTTCTAGAACATTTATAGGAACTCTTAAATAAATAGTTTCACCGCCCTCACGCCATAATACTGCATCAAATTTTCCTTGGTGGTAGTCAAAATTACTGCAGAAACTGCACCCGTTTAAGTCAAATAAATCTTTAACAATGCCAAAGTAAGCTCTTTTTCCTTCAATTTCCGATTGTAATTGAATCATTTTTTATTCACTCCTGTTAAAATGGATATTACTATTTTGTACAAAAAAGTGAATAAAATACCAATTAGAATTTTTTATTAGGGCATTTCAATGTATATATTTCGTATTAGATAAACACATTCCTTTATATTAGCTGATTTTTCCCGATCATCAGCTAACAATACTTTATTATCAATTTGAGCCTGGTCCTCTGCCATTACCACAAATTTTGGTGCTGGTGTTTCAGTTATGCAAAGGAGAGACTTAGCTAAGGAACACAAATTCATTTCATCAGTTAGTTATTATAACCATGCATATAAATTACAATGTATTAGTTTAAAAAGCACATGTATATTCCCCGAAAGTACATCTGATTGAGTTAGGAACAATAGTTAGCGGAAGAGTTCAGCTTACTCCAGGGTTGAGCGCTAAGCATAGGATATCTACTAATTTTTTGCTATGATAAGGAGTACAAAATATCTAAATTGTTGGTGGGGAATTGACTTGAGAAAACGCTATGAAAATTTGGATCGTGTAGAGAATAACCATTCATTTAAATCATTATCCCAGTGGCGCAAGGAACGCCGTTCAAAGGTAAAGAATTTATCGATTCAGATCCCGCAGGCTGAAGAGAAAGAAATAGAGACGCTTCAACTTAATCGTGAGAAGGCAAGTATTACTTGGATAGGCCACTCTACTTTTTTAATTCAATTAGATGGGCTAAATATAATAACGGATCCAGTATGGGCGAAATGGCAGGGCACGGATAAAAGGCTTACAAATCCTGGACTTGCTATTGAAGATCTGCCGGAAATGGATATTGTGGTCATTTCCCATGGTCATTATGATCATTTGGATTTTCGATCGATTCGCCGTTTAAGAGGGAATCCAACTTATTATGTTCCTCACGGATTAAAAAGTCTTTTTGTTAAAAGAGGGTATCACAAAACGATTGAGGCGAATTGGTGGGATTCATTCAACAATCAAAATCTTAAGATATCCTTCGTGCCTGCTCAGCATTGGACACGGCGCAGCTTATTTGATACGAACACTTCTCATTGGGGTGGGTGGATGATTGAAGAGACATCCACTCAACAATCAATCTATTTTGTTGGTGACACCGGGTATTTTCGCGGATTTAAGGAGATTGCTGAACGGTTCAATTCTATAAATTTTGTGCTTATGCCAATCGGTGCATACGAACCAGAGTGGTTTATGAAGAATTCACATATCAATCCAGAAGATGCGGTAAAAGCATTCCGGGATTTAAACGCCTCCATATTCATCCCGATGCATTACGGGGCATACCGTTTAGCTGATGATACGGGACCAGAAGCGCTTGGTCGTTTGTATAAGGAGTGGGAACAGCAAAAATTGAGCAAGGAACAGTTGCGTGTGCTTAATATAGGCGGAACATTATGGATTGATGCTGATTAGGATATAGAGTTAATTTAGTTGGAGTACAGAGAGTTAAATAAAAGAACCCTGCTAGTTTAATAAATCTGGAACAGATGATGGATGCTGCCTTTTATTTAGATAATGCAGTTTTTAAAGTAAGAGTTTCAGGAGTTATGAGTGAATAAGGGAATATACTCATACATAAACAAGTTACTGACAATCATTTGGCATTATCATGAGGCAGAGTAGAAGTCTTGGGAAATTCTCAGTCATGTATGATAAAAGAGATGAAAGAGGAACTTGGTCTTGACGTGAAGTTAAATCGGCTTTTTTGGATGACAGAAAATTATTTTTAGTATAATAACAAACATTTTTATGAAATAAGTTTTTATTATAGTCTTTTCTCCGTTACTGATAATTTTAATTCTGATGCTTTCCATGGCGATGATGGGGATCGGTTAATTTATAGATGGATCCCAATTGATGAGCTTAAGAAACTCCTGCTATTTCTTTAGTCTTTTTGGGACAGTACACTAAATAATTCGTCCTGTAAGGAAAAATCACATCTTGTGAAAATAGTAGAATATCACTATACTGGATATTAATTACATAAAGGATGTGTATAGTATGAAAAAGGTAGTTTCTATCGCCTTATCTCTAGGACTAGTATGTAGTGCTGGGTATATAGCTGAAGCAAAGTCAGCAGCAAAAACATACAAGAACTGCACAGAACTAAACAAGGATTATAAGGGCGGAGTTGCTGAAAGTTCGTCTGCAAAGAATAAAGGCGGGAAGACTAAATATAAGCCTTATGTTTCTAAAGAGTTGTATACTGCCAATAAAAAAATGGATCGAGATAATGATAAAATTGCATGTGAAAAATAATTGAGAAAACCAACAGTCGGCGTAAACTGATTGTTGGTTTTTTACTTTTTATAAATATATAAATTTAAAATGTCGAATAATGTAAAAAGAAAGTATATAAAAAATTTATCGCTTTTACTTAAAAAATAAAAACCTCTTATTTTAATCTACTTGATTAAAACAGAAAATTCTTATGAAAAAAAGTCCGCTTCATTAAGAAGCGGAAAAGAAAAAAGAGACTATGGATCGAGTTGAATTAGTGAAATTAAACGACATATAGTATATGAAGTGTAATATATATACTATATATCGTTAAATGTGATTCTAGCATACTAATAATTAATTAGCAATAATTTTATTAATATTTCTCAATTTTTAAACAATTATTTTATTTCATTCAATTATTCCTCTAGCATCCCCGCTACAAACCATTGTATTCCATTCGAATGACCAAAAAACATGTGAAAAAAATCACTTCAATTTTCCATAAGGAATTGAAAACACTGTAAATATTATGTAAAGTTAAGAGAGTAGTTTTATAGCGAAATTTTAATAGTTTTGTAAAATAACATAGAAATATGACAACTTTTTTTCAAGATCAAACGTCTAATTAATAACTGCATAAAAGCATGATTATATAAAACATCCAGAAAATGAAAAGGAGTGAAATTTACTCGTACTTTTGTTATACAACCTGGTTGACAGTAAAGATTTCTTTATTGTTTATGATTGCTTCTAAGATTAACAAGAAATGGAAAGGTGAATTCTCGTGAGAAGAACAAGGGCAGGAAGAAGTAGAAAATTAATTAAAACAAAGGAAAAAGTAATCATTTCCGCTTTAGTATGTATAGCTTTAGTAGCAATGATTTTACAACCAGGCAGCAATAATGAAGCATTAGCTGTATCTAATTTCAAACAGCCTATTAATATGATGTATTCCTTTATATCTCAAAGGAATTTTAATCATATTGATGAAATGAATGGCCCCACTTATCATTATTTTCGCTCAATACAACTAAAGAAGAAGGAAGCAGTAACTGAGCAGGATCAAGCAATTCCTGATGATAAGGTCCCAGACAAAGATGTGAAAGAAGAAGAAGCGGCTAACACTGAAAAAGCTGAAAATACTAATCAGGCAGGGTTAGATAAAGCTGACAATCAAGAAGTGGCGCAGGAACAGAACAATCAGGAGATAAACCTTCATAAGGTTTATTTAACCTTTGACGATGGACCATCAGCCTATACGACAAGTATTTTAGAATCGCTAAATTCACACGGAATGAAGGCTACTTTCTTTATGCTTGAACCAAATATGAAGAAGTATCCTGATGAACTCAATCAAATAATTAATGAAGGGCATGTCCCAGCATTACATGGGGTATCCCATAATGTATCGAAAATTTACCGTTCGGAACAAACGGTTGTTGATGAAATGAAACAAGGGCAAGCAACATTATTAAACTTAACAGGGGCATTAACACATTTAATTCGTACACCTTATGGGTCTGCTCCATATATGAAGCCATCATATAAAGAGGCTGTTCAAGCGGCAGGTTTCCAATTATGGGATTGGACAATTGACAGCAACGATTGGAGATATAGTAATGGTGAATTCGTCGGGAAGGTTATTCAGCAAATGGAGAATTATCGATATAAAAGCAGTCCAATTGTTATTCTCCTCCACGATCGCAAATCAACGGCAGAGCATTTGCCATCACTTTTAACGTACTTACAATCACATGGTTATGAAACGGATGTTCTTAATGAAAAGCTAGCCGCCTATAATTTTTAAATAACTAACCTCGGCATCCATTTGTGGTGCCGTTTTTTTGTTCAGCCGAAAGATTTGCGCTTTTTAATTCATGTCATAAAAAATTAATACAAATGATAAGCTGTTATGAGGTTATGTAAAAGGAGGAGAGAAAAATTGGCTGTAAGCTTCGAGACGTCTGCTAAATTTGAACATAAGTTTTGGCTCCAAATACTTGGTGATCATGCTCGTTTTTTGCATGATTCATTGGCGCCTCAAGAAATAGAGTTAATTAATTCTGCAAATTATTTTATTCAAACATTTGACCAGCTGTTAGGCAGGGTTGAAATAGAGAATTTAATAGAGCTTAGTGCAAGGGCGGAAGAAGAAGCATTAAGACTTAGGCAATACAAATTGAATATTATTGAACGGCAGCTTATCGGTAAGGTTACTATTCATCTTGGTCCAACCTTTATGAATCATATGGTAAATGAATTAGAAGAATACTTATTGCTGTTAAAATATTTAAAAGATGGAGAAGTACCACCAGTGTTTCATGAATTACATCATCATTTAATTTGGTTATTAGATGCCTCTGGTCATTCAGGAGCGATCTCAAATAATATGGAACAAGCAGAAAAGAAAATAAAAAAGATTAGTGATGGCTATACAAAAGATTTTGAAGCTTTTTATCTTAAAGCTGTTGAAATGGCAGGATTCCTTCGTACAGGAGTTGCTTCTTTTCCGGCACTTGATCGATTTAATCATGATGTCTCAGCTGAAATAAAATTATTTATGAATTTCCTTAATGAAATTGAGGAATTAGAGCTTAGTAATGAGGCCTTGGGTACATTCGCCCCATTAATGGCTGATCATATGTATAGAGAGGAGTGCTATTATTTAACGAAGCTTGCAGAATCATCACAAGTAGAAGCTCCAAATTGTGATCCAGCAAAGCCAAGGTTAAAGGAATAAAAAAGAACAAAAAACCGCAATAGCATATCTATTGCGGTTATTCTTCATCCGGTTTGATGGCTTTAAACGTAGCAATTGCCGCCACCAATGCGAGAATGCTCAAAATATAAAACAATGATTTTTCCGCATGCTTCATTAAGACTGCGATTGCAGGAGGACCAGCAGCTACACCCACAAATCTCATCGAACTGTAAATAGAGGTAATCGTTCCACGTTCTTGTTTATTGATTCCTTCAGTTATTAATGTATCCAGGCATGGGAGTCCAATCCCAATCCCGACACCGCCAAATAGGAAAAGGATAATCATAAACCATAAACTATCTGAAAAACTAAGAATGGCAATAGATATGGCAGTAAGAACAGAGCCTCCAAAAATCAGCCATTTCATTAATACTTTATTTTCCTTAATTAATTTTCCGGTTATAAAAGAAGCTGTACATAGAGCGCCCAGCGGGATAGCCAGAAAAAATCCTTTTTTAACATTTTTTATATCGTACGTTTTCTCTAGAATATCTGACAAATAAAACAATACACCAAAAAGAACAAACATCAGGATGGCACCAATAATAAAAATAGCGTATAACCATCTCCCGTTATTCTTAAAGGTTTCTCTAATATTTGCAAAAAACTGTTTAAAAGGAACAGGTTCAAACTCCATATTTGCAGTTTTAACAAGAAAGATCATTAATATAATGGAAATCAAACAAAAAGCCGGAAAAGAAAAGAATGGCAAAAACCAGAGAAAACCAGCCAGTAATGAACCAAGTATGGGACTTAAAACTTTTCCAAATGTATTTGCTGTTTCAATAATTCCAAGAGATGTACTCATCTCATCTTCGTCTTTAAACATATCACCTACTAAAGGCATGACAATAGGAGCGGCCCCTGCAGCCCCAATTCCTTGTATTGCTCGTCCCAATAATATAATCCAGTATGCGTCATCCATTTTCCAAGCAGCCCAGCCAGAAATAAGACCGCCAATTCCAGCGATCAAAAGACTAGGGATAATAACTTTTTTCCTGCCGATATGGTCAGATATGATTCCAGCAACGGGGATTAGGATAATGGCAACGATCGAATAAACAGTTAAGATCATGCTTGTTTGAAAAGAAGATATGTTTAATTGCTTCTCCATTGCAGGCAAGACAGGGATAAGCATGGAGTTGCCCAGTGTCATTACAAGCGGGATTGAGGCAAGAGCCAGGATTGCCCACTTTTTATAGGGGACATCGCCTCCATTGTTTCCTTTTTTCGAATCCTTATTATCGCTCTGCAGCTTTTCAACATGCTCCATTCTCTATTCCTTCCTTAAACATAATCAACCTACTATTAATATTGGTTACTTTCATAAAACTAAAAGGGACATTTTTTGGAAGTGATGAAATTGGAAATAACTGTTTCGCTTTTATGGGAAGAAAAGGATAAAATGTGTGAAAATAGAGGTGATGAAATGGAAAGAAAATTGCTTACATTAAATATTGGCAGACCAAATTTACATGTTTGGAAGGGCAGGACGGAGAATTCTGCAATAGCGAAAAAAGGAATAGAAGAAGTCTTGTTGACGAAAAATGGTTTTAAAGGAGATTATGTTGCAAATCGTGAATTTCATGGCGGACCAGAAAGAGCAGTTTGCCTATACCCATATGAACATTATTGGCAATGGGAACAGGAATTTAACCAGACATTTCGGATGCCAGCTTTTGGTGAAAATATTTGTGCAGAGAATATGCTGGAAGAGGACGTTTATATCGGTGATACCTTTACATTGGGCGATGCGGTTATCCAAGTTTCCCAAGGGCGGATTCCTTGTTCAACGATATCAAAGCATAATCATGTGGATTCATTGCTTGGGAGAATTGTTGAAACGGGCTATACCGGTTATTTCTTTCGCGTTTTGCAGGAAGGAATCGTAACAACAAGTTCTAAGCTTACGTTAATTGATCGCCAACAAGAGAAATTTTCAGTTCTAAGGGGCAATCAGCTAATGTTTCATGACCGAAAAAATCGCGAGGCTATTGAAGAATTTCTGGAAGTAAAGGAACTTGCAGAAGTATGGAGAGGGAAATTTCTAAAAACTTTGGAAAGTTTAAAATAATGATGAAACTCCTCTTGACACTGCAAGGAAATTGAAATATCATAAAAAACAATATATCTGACGGCTATGATGAAGAGGAGTAGCTAATACGGAAACTTAAGAGAGCTGATGGCTGGTGTGAATCAGTGTGGACGTATTTGTGAATGGACTTCTGAGCCCCAAACTGAACGCTGGTGACAGCAGTAGGCTTTGGCGAATAGTCTCATCGTTACAAGAGACAGGCATTTAATACTTTTTTAGATGCTTGTTAAGTGAGCTGATTTTTTAGCTAATGAAGGTGGCACCACGGGTTTCTCGTCCTTTTATGACGGGAAGCCTTTTTTGTCGTTTTGGAGTTATTTAACCGGACTGGGTGGTTAGCTTTGTGACAAATTGGCTGTGGTCACCTCCAGCTCTTATCCGCAATGTACAGATGTATGTTTTTGTGGACTCGAGGTCACAAGCTATAAAAGATAAAGGACACCTTTGTGGTAGAGATCGCCTTCTGCTTTCAGGACTGAACAAGTGTCGTACACTTTTGTTCTATTTTACAAAACTAAATAAATGAAATCGCTGAGTAAGAGTAGTACATTGATTCGAATCGTTTCAGAGAGCCGGGAGAGGTGTGAGCCGGTACGAGGAGACCAATTGGAATGGACTTACGAGAGGCTTCTTGAATAGGAGTATGGGAGCACGGAATTCTACCGTTAAATGGATAGGGTATCGATGGAAATGTTTTTGAATTGGCATTTTTAATCCGTACCTGATTGAGGGAGCAGCGTTTTTGCTCCGAACCTGAGGTGGCACCGCGAATAAGCAAAAATCGTCCTCTATACGCACAGATATTTTGTGTGTATAGAGGACTTTTTTTATTTTTTAAAAGGGTGGAGTGAAAATTTTGGAACCGAGAAAACCATTTTTATTAGAAGAATTAGAAGGAGATTTGTTTACACCGATTTTGATTTATCAAAGGTTAAGCGGAAAGAAAAAGTTTTTGTTGGAAAGCTCTTTAAAGCATGAAAATTCAGGTAGATACTCATTCATTGGCGCGGATCCAGTGATGGAGTTAAAGGGGATTGGTGATCGAACAATCATTCACTCTGCTAAAGGTGAGGAAACGATAGAAGATAAACCGTTAGAAGTCTTAAAAACACTGATGCCGGAAAATGGGATGTTGCACCATGATAGGTTTCCATTTTTCGGCGGTGCTGTAGGCTATGTGGGGTATGATGCGATTGCACAATATGAACAGATTGGACTCATCCCTGCTGATGAATTAGGTATTCCAGATGTGCATCTCCTGTTTTTTGAAGAAGTAGTCATATTTGATCATTATGAACAAAAGGTATTTCTTGCTGCCGCTCCGCTTTTAAAAGATACAGACATATCAAAGCTAAAACATCAGCTTGAAAGGATAAGAAAAGAAATTATTTATGGAACGGTTAACAATGATAGGGATCGGTCGTATTTATCAGCCTTTTCGCCTTGTATGAATAAAGAAGAATTTATTCAAAAGGTAGGAAAAGCAAAAGCGTACATTGAAAGAGGCGATATTTTTCAAGTGGTTCTTTCCCAGCGGCTTCAAGCAACAATAAAAGGCGATTCCTTCTCCTTCTATCGGAAATTGAGGGTGAAGAACCCATCTCCATATATGTATTATCTGGATTTCGGCTCTTACCAGATTGCCGGGGCGTCTCCAGAAAGCTTAATTAGAGTAAATCATGGCAAAGTAACAGCCAATCCTATCGCGGGGACGAGACCAAGGGGGAAAACAGATAAGGAGGATCAACAGTTGGAATTGGATTTACTAAGGGATGAGAAGGAGCTAGCCGAGCATCGAATGCTCTTGGATCTCGGAAGAAACGATCTTGGACGTGTTTGTGAATTTGGTTCGATTCAGATAGAGAAAAACATGAAGGTTGAACGATTTAAGCATGTCATGCACCTTGTATCTGAATTAAGCGGGAAATTAAATCACTCCTTGTCGGCTATAGATGCACTGATTTCATGCTTGCCAGCTGGAACTGTTTCTGGTGCACCGAAAATCAGAGCCATGGAAATTATCAATGAGCTGGAGGAAGTGAAAAGAGGACTTTATGCAGGAGCAGTTGGTTATTTGTCTGCTAACGGGAGTTTAGATTTTGCTTTAGCTATCCGAACGATGGTCATTAAAGATGGCAAAGCCTATATTCAAGCGGGAGCAGGAATTGTCTATGATTCCATCCCGGAAAAGGAGTACGAAGAAACACTTCATAAATTAAAGGTATTTTTGGAGGAACAAAATGATATTGCTGATTGATAATTATGATTCTTTTACGTATAACCTGTATCAGTATTTAGGCGAATTAAGGGAAGAGGTCCTAGTTGTCCGAAATGACAAAATAACACTAGAAGACATTATTAGATTGAATCCTGATGCAATTGTTCTATCTCCGGGACCTGGACGACCTGAACATGCTGGTATCTGTCTTGATATTATTAAGGCATTCTATCAAACTGTGCCTATTCTAGGCATTTGCCTTGGGCATCAAGCCATCGGGCATGCCTTTGGCGCAGCCATTGATCGAGCTAAGGAGATCAAGCATGGAAAAATATCAAAACTCAAGCATACAGGCTCATCTTTATTTCAATACATGCCACAGCCAATTGATGTCATGCGTTACCATTCTTTAGTTATTATATCGGGTACCTTGCCTGGAAGCATTAGAGTGCTTGCAAGATCAATGGAAGACAATGAGATTATGGCGATACAGCATGAGCAATATCCCCTTTTTGGATTGCAATTTCATCCGGAATCAATTGGAACTGCACTAGGGAAACAAATAATTAATAATTTTTTACATCACATTAGGAGGGAAAACCAGAATGAAGCACATTTTACAGCATTTATCTGAAGGGAAATCCTTATCCTTTGAACAAATAAATAGTGCCTCAGAGAGTCTCTTTTCAAAAGAGATAACCGATAGTGAGATAGCTGCATTTTTAATCGGTTTGAAAATGAAAGGAGAAACAGCAGAAGAAATTGCTGGCATTACAGCAGCATTAAGAGCAAGATCGCTGAAGTTCAGCAGGGAAATTCCGAATGTTATGGATAATTGCGGGACAGGAGGAGATGGAGTGAAGAGCTTTAATATTAGTACAACATCCGCCTTTGTCATTGCAGGTGCAGGTATACCTGTAGCCAAACATGGTAACAGAAGTATTTCCAGTAAAACAGGGAGTGCAGATGTATTAGAGCATATTGGTATTAATTTAACCGCCTCTCCAGAGAAGACAGAGGAAATTTTAGAAAAGGTGGGGATTGCCTTTTTATTCGCTCCACATGTTCATCCTCAATTAAGAAGAATCATGAAGGTACGGAATGACCTTCGCATTCCAACCATTTTTAATTTAATTGGCCCACTGACCAACCCAGTTGAATTAGAAGCACAGCTTCTTGGCATTTACAGGCGGGATATGGTTGTTCTGTTTGCAGAGGTATTAAAAAAACTTGGAAGAAAACGGGCGATTGTCATAAATGGAGCTGGTTATATGGATGAGGCTTCTCTTCAGGGAGAGAATTATTTAGCTATCGTTGAAAACGGAATGATAACAGAAAAAATCTTACATCCAGAAGAATTTGGTTTATCTATTTTCTCAAATGATTCAATCAGAGGAGGCGATGCAAAGGAAAATGCGCATATTCTTCTGCGAGTGTTAAGAGGAGAAAAAGGACCGTATAGGGAAACCGTTCTTCTTAATGCAGGCATTGGTATATTCACAGCTGGAAAGGCAAATTCAATTCAAAAGGGTATTAAGCTAGCAAAAGAAAGCATTGATTCCGGGAGTGCCCTTGATAAATTACAGGCGCTTATAACTGAAAGTCAAAAGAATCAAAGGAAGGTGATGTAAATGACTACTATTCTTGATTCGATTTTAGCAGAAAAAAGAAAGCAGATTGTGAAATTAAAAGAGGAAATAGCTGGAGTTCAGATGCCAGTCCAGCAAGTAAAAAGGTCATTTATTCAACAATTGCAAACAGAGGATCATCTTTCAATCATCGCTGAGTTCAAACGGGCTTCCCCATCAAAAGGGGATATTAATGTAAATATGAATTTGCAAGAACAAGTGCTTGATTATGTTCATTTTGGTGCAGACGCCGTTTCAATTTTAACGGATACTCCTTTCTTTAAGGGCAGTTTTTCGGATTTGTCCGAAGGAAGAAAGGCGGTGAAGGTACCGATTCTTTGCAAGGATTTCATCATCGATGAAGTGCAAATAATGAAGGCGAAATTGGCTGGAGCTGACTTGATTTTATTAATAGCAGCTGCACTAGAAGGATCAAGATTGAAAGAACTCTCTCATTTTGCAACGGAGCAGGGGCTCGAAGTATTAACAGAAGTTCATAATGAGGCAGAGATGGAAATGGCACTTATGTCAGATGCAAAATTGATTGGGGTAAACAATCGAGATTTGAAATCCTTTACCGTCGATTTATCTGTAACTGAAAGGCTTGGCCCTTCCATCAGAAAAGAGGGAGCTTTTCTAATCAGCGAGAGCGGGATTAAATCAGCGGAGGATGTAAAACGGGTGATTGCAGCAGGAGCAAATGGCGTACTTATTGGTGGAGCGTTTATGGAAGCAGATAACCTTGAAGAGTTATTTACAGGAATGAGACATGTATATTTAGGAGGGGCTGCAAAGTGAAGGTAAAGATATGCGGGATTACCGATCTTGATACTGCATTATCTGCAGTTGAAATGGGTGCGGATGCTCTTGGGTTCGTGTTTGCAGAAAGTAAAAGGAGGATCACCATTGATTGTGCGAAAGAAATTATTCGTGTACTTCCTAAAGATCTTTTGAAAATTGGTGTATTTGTCAATGAGCATAAAGAAATGATTGAGAAAGTTGTAATGGAAACGGGAATCAATGTGATCCAGCTTCATGGAGATGAGTCACCAAGTGATTGTGACAGCTTCGCAATGCCAGTCATAAAAGCATTGAGCATTGGATCATCACAAGATTTATTACAAGCGGATGAATACGGATGTGAGTATCTATTGCTTGATAGTCCGAAAGGCAAATACCGTGGCGGAAATGGCATCACTTTTGATTGGAGTATAGCGGCAGGACGAGGACTGAAAGGAAGGAATGTCATTTTGGCAGGTGGCCTAACAGCTGAAAATGTGGCAGAAGCCATTCAAATCGTACATCCTTATATGGTTGATGTCAGCAGCGGGGTTGAAGTAGAAGGGATGAAGGATAAAGGGAAGATCAAAAGATTTATTGATGAAGTAAAAGGGAGGAAGGAAAATGAAAGCATATTCATTGCCAGATGAACGAGGGCACTATGGCATGTATGGAGGCAAATTTGTTCCTGAGACATTAATGCAAGCGATTGTTGAATTGGAGGCTGCGTTTAAGAAAGCGATGGAAGATGACCAATTCAAAGGAGAATTACAAGTGCTTTTGAAAGATTATGTGGGACGTGAAACCCCGTTATATTTCGCAAAAAGACTAACAAAATATGCTAATGGGGCAAAAATATATTTAAAGCGCGAAGATTTAAATCATACAGGCGCACATAAAATTAATAATTCTCTAGGCCAGGCTCTTCTAGCTACAAGAATGGGGAAGAAAAAAGTCGTGGCGGAAACTGGAGCAGGTCAGCACGGAGTTGCCACGGCAACTGCATGTGCACTTCTAAATCTTGATTGCATTATTTTTATGGGGGCAGAGGATATAAGAAGACAGCAGTTAAATGTTTTTCGAATGGAGCTTTTAGGTGCAAAGGTGATCAGTGTTAATACAGGAAGTGCAACCTTAAAGGATGCTGTTAATGAAGCACTGCGCTACTGGGTTTCGAATGTAGAGGACACACACTATATTCTAGGGTCGGTTATGGGACCTCACCCATTCCCAATGATTGTCCGTGATTTTCAAAGTGTAATTGGGATGGAAACGAGACTTCAATATTTGGAAAAGGAAGGAAGCTTGCCTGAAGCAGTTGTCGCTTGTATTGGGGGAGGAAGCAATGCAATGGGGATGTTTTATCCATTTATAAATGACGAGAGTGTTCGACTGTATGGTGTAGAAGCTGCAGGCTTCGGGCTAGAAACGAACAAACATGCCGCATCTTTAACAAAAGGAAGTCCAGGCATCCTTCATGGGGCTTTTATGTATTTGCTGCAGGATCCTTATGGCCAAATTCAGGAAGCTCATTCCATTTCAGCAGGGCTTGATTATCCAGGGGTAGGACCAGAACATAGTTATTTAAAAGATATTGGCCGTGTTCAATATGAATCAATTACTGATAAAGAAGCATTGGACGCTTTAAAGCTTCTTAGTCAATTAGAAGGAATTATTCCAGCTTTGGAAAGTGCACATGCCGTTGCTTATGCATTTAAGCTTGCACAGACAATGAATGCAGATGAAGGACTTGTTGTTTGCTTATCTGGCAGAGGAGATAAAGATATGGCAACTGTTAGGGCAAATTTAGGGGGAGAGGAAAAATGAATCGTATTGAAAAGGTGATGCGAAGGATAAAAGAAAATAAAGAAAAAGCATTTATCCCGTATTTTATGGCAGGAGATGGAGGATTAGAAGCATTGCAGCAGCGAATAATATTTTTGGAAGAAACAGGAGCAACAGCTATTGAAATCGGGATCCCTTTTTCAGATCCAGTAGCTGATGGACCTGTTATTCAAGCGGCTGGTATTAGAGCGTTACAGGAAGGCACGACTTTAAAGGCAGTGATCCAAACAATTGCAGGGGTTCGTCCGATTGTTCATGTTCCACTAATTATTATGACCTATATGAATCCTATTATCGCCTATGGAATTGAGAAATTTATTGAAGACAGCTGTCATGCAGGCATTGATGGGCTAATTTTACCTGATTTACCAATCGAGGAAGAGACGATGGTTACTTCTTTAGCAGAAAAATTTGGGATTGAAATTATTAGGCTTGTTACGTTAACTAGTCCGCTTGAGCGTATTAGGGAGATCTCTTCGAAGGGAAAAGGGTTTATTTATGCGGTGACAATAAATGGAATAACAGGTGCAAGAAGTAGGTTTGATGAGGAGGCGGTGGAGCATTTGAAGAGAGTAAAAAGCGTCAGTACCCTGCCAGTATTTGCAGGGTTTGGCATCTCAACCCCTTCGCATGTTGAGGAAATGATTCATTATTGTGATGGCGTCATAGTTGGCAGTAAGATAGTAGAGTTTTTTAGTGAAAATAATTTGTCGGCCATCAAAGAGCTTATAAGAGCAGCAAAAATAAAAAGGACAATAAAGCAATGACAGATACTAGAAATAAGGGAAAATCCCCATTGTAAAAAACGGGGATTTTTTATGTTATTTCTTATTCACTTGTTTTCCGCTTTTTTTTTGACTTTGCGAAGAATCATTTCCAATCTGGAACTCTGAACCAAGTTCGAGATCATTGTGCTTATCTTGTTTTTCGATTTGACCCCTTGTCTGATCAGGATTAGAATGTCCTTGCTTATTCATAGTAAAACCTCCTCAAAATGATTACACTATTAATATGCACAATATTAGTTGAGTTAGTCAGATAATTGGTTTTTGAGATCGTAGGAGGAACTCCTAAATATATTGTTCAATAGCTTGGGGTTTCATGATAAAAAGACTTATTCTTGTTTGATCGATTTAGGGTAAATGACTTTTTTGAATTTTTTAGCAAGCTGCTTGGACAGTTTCGTTAAAGAAAGTTCTAAGTTTGAAGGACCAAACACCTTTCTGTTTACTATAAAATAAATCAACTCCTCTACGATAGCGATGATGAAAATTGGAACAACAAACAATAAGATCCAAAAAGTCATGTTTATCCCCTTCCTTCATATCCTTTCTTCATGTATATTCAAAAGAAACTATGATTTTACTTTTTAATACCCAATTCTATATAATTTTTGTATAATATTGGATATGAATAGTGGGACAGAATTTGTTATGATTTTGTCATAGAAGATTCATCCCTACTTCTCAAGTCCTAGAGAATAATAGTTCTCTAGATTCTTATGGCAATTGTTAGATTTTGATTTAATAAAAGCGTAAAGAACGATTGGGATTATGTTATCAGATGATTCCTTTTCGATAAGTGATTGCAGGAGGATGATTTATGGGAGAAAGGAAAGTGTATCTTCTGCTTACCGATACAGGGACATTATTTACTAGAATGATAAGGTTATATACGAGAGAAAGTCATAACCACGCATCCATTGGCTTTGATTGCGATTTAACTGAAGTATACAGCTTTGGCAGAAAAAGACCGAGAAATCCATTTATTGGCGGTTTTGTAAAGGAAGATATACGTTCGGAATTATTCCGAAATGCCACATGTGCAGTATATGTTTATTCGGTAACAGATATACAGTATGAAAATATGCTTCGTCTAATAAAGGAAATAGAAGAGAATAAACAAAACTATCGCTATAATTTACTAGGTTTATTTGCACTGGCGTTAAATAAACGAATTAAACGTAAGCATGCTTATTTTTGTTCTCATTTTGTTGCAACAATTTTAAAAGAGGGCAAGCTTCTTGAAACAAACAAACATCTTTGTATGATTACCCCTCAGGACTTAAAACATGCATCTTCTCAAAAACTAGTTTATCAAGGGGATCTCCAATCTTATTTTTCATTTCGAGAAAATCAATTAGAAGTAAACTGATTTTGCCATTATATTCTTATATAAATATAAAAAAAGAACCATCACTTATGTCATTATAGGGTGAATGGTTCCTTTGTTTTTTCTGATAAAGCAAATCTTTTTTTGTTTTTGTTTTTCTTGTCCGCATATCAGTAAATGCAAATGGACTTCGATTTTCTTCAGGATTTCTTTTTCCTTCGCGAGTTAACTTTTCACGAATTTTCTTCGCTTTTGATTTGGTCATTGAAAGACACTCCTTTTTGTACCTTACTGCATAATAAAAAATTACACCTAAGCTGGCGGGATAATATTTGTTACTAATAATACAAAGAAAATGAGTCCTATGGCAAGAAAAGTGACCGAAGCAAAGACTGCATAGTTAGGACTTAAAGTAAATTCCTCTCTTTTCATCATAATACCCGTCATTGCACTCGTTTGGCTGTCAATATGTCTTGTCATTGCTCCGCCGCTGCTCGAAAACCATATTGTAAATGCCGTAAATGCAATCCCAGTAAAAAACATTAATTCTATGAAGCGAACAGAGAACAATGATGCAAGAATAATAGTCAGTGCAACCTCTACGAACAATGTAAGGGTAAAGATCACAATGTTTTTCTTCATTTAATCGCCTCCCAATAATTAAGTTACGGATGAGGAGTTAAAAAGTTTCGAATTTTCAGCTGGATATTCAGTTTTATTAAGATTTTAATATCAGGGGATTTTCCCACTAAGATAGGGAAGTTCCCCGATACATGAATGTCTTACAAACTTCTAAAATGAAAGTAAGTTAAATGTATTGAGGGGGAATATGAAATGCAGGCAAAAGCTGCTGTGAACGAAAAGCCGGTCCATTCAATTAATAACGCATTTGCTTCAAAATTTGCAAAATCTATGTTTCTGGCTATCTGTGGACTTTTCGTCTTAACATTCATTGGTACAAGGATGTTCACGCATATCGATTTAAATTTATATGGCTATATGGTTGGAACCATTGTCTTTCTTGGTGGGTTCTTTTATCGATTTATTGCTTGGGGAGAAAGACCGCCGACAAAAATAATTATTAAAAAAGGCATCAAGCTGCTTTTTAGAAAATCAACACCAAAAACATCTGTAGAGCATTTAGCTACATATCGTTTCATCTGGAATAGGGGAATTTACCGATGGACTCAGCACGTATTGATTGGATGGGGATGCATCCTCGCTTGCTGTGTAACATTCCCGCTCGTATTTGGCTGGATGTACTTCACAATGGATGATAATGGAATGTACAATATTATTCTTTTCGGAATGCAAATCTTAACAGTTCCAGCTGATGGTATTATCGCTAACCTTTCCTATAATGCTCTGAATATTACTGCCGTCATGGTAATCGCTGGTGTGTGCATGGTACTTTACCGCCGTTTCAAGAATATGCAGGCAAGAGCAGAACAGAAATTCATGTACGATTTCTTGCCATTAGTTATGTTGATATTGGTAAGTGTGACAGGATTGCTTTTAACCTTTTTAAATATGTTTATGGATGGCCATGGACAGCCAGCCATGTCTTTAATCCATCAATGGACAGTTATTATTACTTTAATCTATCTTCCATTCGGAAAACTGGCACATATCCCGTTCCGTCCGTTAAGCGTATTTGCGAAAAATTATCGTGAATACTACGGGGAGCAATCAATGAAAAAATGTAAAGTATGTGAAACAGAATTTGTTTCTACTGAACAATCAAAAGATGTCGTCGAAGTGCTCGGCGTGAACGATATTCATTTTAAAACAGAGGAAGGCTACCATCTCGCAGAATTATGTCTTCCATGTCGCAGAAAATACCGGATTGCACAATTTTCCGGCTTCCCTACCCATGAGGTAAAAGTGAAGGAGGCAAACCAGAATGCAAAGGGATAAGTTTTTTAAAGAGATAGAGAATGTTAGACATCCGAATGAAACACTTGTAAAAACACATTGCAG
The DNA here is from genome assembly GCF_001439605.1 of Cytobacillus praedii. Classification (GTDB taxonomy): domain Bacteria; phylum Bacillota; class Bacilli; order Bacillales; family Cytobacillaceae; genus Cytobacillus; species Cytobacillus praedii. Next base: position 107,400 of record NZ_LMBX01000017.1, on the reverse strand, counting down.
CTATTGCGGCATGCAATGCGGCATGAATTTACGGGTAAATACGGTAACAAATAAAATTATCGGGGTTGAGCCTCGCTACGATTGGCCGGTGACAGTTGGAAAGATGTGTCCAAAAGGGGTTACAGCTTACCAGCAAACCAATCATGATGATCGAATCCTTAAACCGCTTATTCGTGATGATGCTTCATTAAAAGGCACGAAAGAAGGCTTCCGAGAAGCAAGCTGGGAAGAAGCATACGAATTAATCGCTAAGAAATTTACTGAACTGCAAAAACAATATGGGAAAGATACACTATCCGTATTCAGCGGTGTGTCAATGACAAATGAAAAATGCTACTTAACAGGAAAATTTGCACGTGTAGCTCTTGGAACACGTTATATCGATTATAATGGCCGCTTCTGTATGTCAAGTGCAGCCGGTGGCTTCCTCCGTTCATTTGGGGTCGATAGAGGTTCAACTTTGCCTTGGACGGATATTCATGAAACAGATTGCTTATTTATTGCAGGAAGCAACACAGCGGAATGCCATCCAACTTCAATGTTCCGTGTCTGGAATGTACAGGAAAGAGGCGGCTACATTATTGTTGCTGATCCTCGTGAAACACCCATTGCTAGAAGAGCAGACGTTCACCTTGATTTGAAACCGGGGACAGACCTTGCCCTTGCAAATGGGATTTTAAATCTATTAATACAAAATGGATATGCTGATGAAGAATTTGTTAATCAGCATACGAACGGATTTGAAGAAACGAAAGAACTTGTAAAAGAATTTACACCAGAGTATACGAGCGAATTAACAGGAGTGGCTCCTGAAAAAATTATCCGTGCAGCTGAGATTTATGGAAAAGCACCAAATGCAGTTGTTATGTTTGCTCGTGGAATCGAGCAGCAGCATAAAGGGGTAGATAATGTTTCAGGATATACAAATATGGCACTAGTTACAGGTAAAATTGGCCGTCCTAAATCAGGTGTTGCGACATTCACTGGTCAAGGAAATGGGCAAGGCGGCCGTGAACATGGTCAGAAGTCTGATTTACTCCCAGGCTACCGAAAAATTACGAACCCTGAACATGTAAGGGAAGTATGCCAAGTTTGGGGGATAACACCAGAGGAAATGCCAGAACCAGGGGTTTCTGCCTATGAAATGTTCGAATTAATGGAAGAAAAAACAATTAGAGGCTTATACCTATTATGCTCAAACCCAGCTGTATCTGCTCCAAACCTTAATTTTGTCAGAAAAGCATTAAAAGGCTTAGATTTTATGGTATGCGCTGACTTCTATCTTTCTGAATCAGCAGAATTTGCAGATGTTGTTCTTCCTTCAGTGACTTGGTCTGAGGATGAAGGGACAGTGACAAACCTTGAAGGCCGAATTATAAAAATTAACAAAGCACAAGAGCCGCTTGGCGAATCCAAGCCGGATTGGCAAATTCAAGTAGAGCTTGCAGAACGGTTAGGCAAAGGAAAATACTTCTCTCACTTAAAAACAGCAAAAGACGTAGCAGACGAATTCCGCTTGGCAAGTAAGGGCGGTTATGCTGATTACTATGGTGCGACATGGGATAAAATTGATAAGCAAGATGGTGTGTTCTGGCCGTGTAAGGATGAAAATGATCAAGGTACTCCGCATATGTTCCTAGACAAGAAATTCTATCATCCAGATGGAAAAGCAAAAATTTGTGCACTACCTTACCGTCCGCCAGCAGAGGAGCCAGATGAAAAGTATCCATTGCGCTTAACAACTGGACGTGTTGTTTACCATTACCTATCAGGAAACCAAACGAGAAGAATTCCATTCCTTCGCGATATGTGTCCAGAGCCATTTGTGGAAGTGCATCCAGAAACAGCTGCAAAATATAAGATGGATCATGAAGAAAGAGTCCGCCTATTTACACGAAGAGGCGAAGCTATTTACAAAGTTAAAATTACAGAAGCGATTCGTAAGGATACGGTCTTTGTTCCATATCACTTTGGTCATGAACAATCTATTAATCTATTAACAATAGCAGCATTGGATCCAATTTCAAGAATGCCAGAATATAAAGCATGTGCTGCACAGTTAGAAAAAGTAGAAAAAGCTGAAATGAAGAAGGTGCAATAAATGACTAAAAAAAGGCTGTATTTAGAACTAGAAAACTGTATCGGCTGCCGATCATGCCTTGCAGCATGTACACAATGCGGCGGACACGAAGAAAGAAACAGAAACTATGTTTATGATGTAAACCCTCTAGTTAACAGACAAACGATGCCTTTAATGTGCCTTCATTGTGTCAATCCGGCATGTGCGAGAAGCTGTCCGGCGCAAGCGATACAAATCCATGAAACAGGAGCTGTTCTATCTGCTTTAGTGGAAAAATGTATCGGCTGTCAAAACTGTACAATTGCTTGTCCTTATGGCATACCGAAATTTGATACAGAACAAAACTTAATGTATAAATGTGATTTATGTATTGACCGGACAAAGGATGGCATTCCGCCGATGTGTGCAAGTGTTTGTCCATCTAATACACTTCAATGGCTAACAGACGAAGAGATTGAAAACAAGAAGCAGCAATTTAATTTAGATAATGGCAAATGGGTAACAAGCCTGCCATACCTAGAAGGTGAAACAAACGTGAAAGTAAATCTCCCTGGTATTCTGCAGGGTGTAACTAAGCTATTTTAGGAGGGATTCGGAATGCCATCAGATAAAAATAATAAAATTCCCTTTAATGAAGATAATTATACACACAATATTGAACGGGATAATGAAAGAAAATTGGATAGACGCGGATTTATGAAAACATTGGCTGGGGCTGCGGGTGTCTTCGCTGTCTCCTCCCTTCCATGGGGAGCTGTTGCAGCAAAGGAATTAATGGGACTCGGAGAGAAAGAGTACCCGCATAAAAAAATTACGGATGTAAGTAAATTAGCGGTAGGAGATTCACTGGAATTTAAATTCCCTGGGGAGCATGATGATGCGATTATCATCAGATTAAATGAAAACAAATATGTAGCTTACCAGAATGCATGTACACATCTTCGCTGCCCAGTCTTTTGGGTGAAAGAACAAAACCAAATGGTTTGTCCTTGCCATCATGGATTCTTTGATGCAGAAACAGGTGCACCAACAGCGGGACCGCCAAGACGCCCGCTTCCTGAAATTCAAGTGAAAGTAGATAATGGCGCAATTTATGCAGTTAGGGTGAAACGTTATGAAGCGTAGTTATGTAGGAGTTGCTGTCCTTGCATTCATTTTGTTTCTAAACATTATTTTTACACAATATATGGTTCATCAATTCTTTTATGAAAATTATGTCAACACATTAATATTTTGCGGTTTAAATATCGTGTTGTTTCCAATCGCATTATTTGCTTATAAAAAGATGAAAAATGTAAAGGCGTGAGTCAAATGAACAGTGAAACATACCTTGATTTTTGTTTTATTAGAAAATCTTCCGGAAATTTTGCAGCCGAAGTAGATGAAATGTTGTCGAGGCTATTTAAGGGCGTCCGCTTAAATTGGTATTTAGACGAGAAAATTGAGGATGACATGGAAATTGTCGTAGCTGAAGTAAAAGGCATGAGCAAATGGCAATCAGAGGAAGAAACCATTGCCTATATTGAGGAACATGCAGAAGAGACATTTTGGGATACACTTCAAGGCTATAAAATGTTTATCTATCCGGCAAAGAGAGGGTGCGGTAGCTGTGGGACCCACTGAAATAGAAAAAATCGAGTCATTCATTTTCCATCGGGCTGAAGTTGCAATCTTAGACCAGCCCGGGGAAGATCAAGCACCTTTTGTGAAAAAAACGATAACAAAAACAGGGCTATGTCCTGATAAGACACATCTGCGCATTTATTTTGATGATAAATATTTCTTCGCTGTGCCGTTAAAAGCAGATGTGAGAATGAGCGAAAATGAATGGTCTGCATATGACCATGAAGCGGGATTAAATTATGTTATTAGAAGAGAGCGTGGACCAGATGCTTAGAAAAATACAGCTCCCATTACAAACATTAAATCTTATTGTCGGCTTTATGATTTGGGTGTTGATTTCTTCATTACTGCCATTTATTAAAGAAGACATTGCTATTCCTGATAACCAATTGGCACTTGTGACAGCCATTCCGGTTATTCTAGGGTCAATCTTACGTGTTCCGCTAGGGTATTATGCTAATCAATTTGGTGCAAGGAAAATTTTTCTCATCAGCTTTGTTCTGCTATTATTCCCAGTTTATTATATTAGTATTGCGAATTCTTTAGCAGATTTACTGGTTGGGGGATTATTTCTCGGAATTGGAGGAGCCGTTTTCTCTGTTGGTGTTACATCTCTGCCAAAGTATTATCCAAAGGAAAAACATGGGTTTGTGAATGGGATTTACGGTGCAGGGAATCTTGGTACAGCGATATCTGCATTTGCAGCACCAGTTGTTGCAACAAAATTTGGCTGGTCAACAACTGTACAGCTTTATCTGATTATTCTAGGCGTTTTTATTCTTGCTAACTTTCTTTTAGGGGATAAACAGGAAACAAAAGTAAAAACACCTCTTTTAGAACAAATTAAAGGTGTATATAAAAATGAAAAGCTATGGCTGTTAAGCTTGTTTTACTTTATCACATTTGGATCATTTGTTGCTTTCACGATCTATTTGCCAAACTTTCTTGTTGCAAATTTTGGACTAGAAAAAGTAGATGCAGGTTTTCGAACAGCTGGTTTTATTGTCATTGCTACACTCATGAGGCCAATTGGCGGGTGGCTGGCAGATCGTTTTCATTCACTGATTCTTCTGATGTTTGTTTTCGGTGTTTACACGGTTTCTGCAATGATCCTATCATTTGCACCTTCTATCGGCTGGTATACGTTCGGGTGTCTTACAATCGCACTTTGCGCTGGTATCGGCAACGGTGTAATCTTTAAGCTGGTGCCGATGTACTTTAGTAAACAGGCGGGAATTGTTAACGGGATTGTTTCTGCAATGGGTGGCTTGGGTGGATTCTTTCCGCCGCTAATTCTTACTTTGCTGTTCAATCTAACTGGGCATTATGCAATTGGCTTTATGGCTCTTTCTGAAGTAGCGCTTGCAAGCTTAATATTAGTTGTTTGGATGTATTTCCAAGGTAAAATGAGTCTGGCTAATGAGGTTTTAAATCATACAGCAGAAGGAATTATGATAACAGATACCAATGGGAAGATCATTTCTGTCAATCCAGCATTTACAAAGATTACAGGCTTTGAAGCTGCTGAGGCAATCGGTAAGAATCCGAATATCCTTAAATCGAATAAACAAGCAAAGAGTTTTTATGAAGATCTCTGGCATTCAATTGAAACCAATGGTTACTGGCAAGGTGAAATCTGGAATAGCCGCAAAGATGGAGAAGAATATCTTCAATGGCTGACGATTAGTGCGGTAAAGAACGATGCAGGTGAAGTGGTTCAATATGCAGGGATGTTTAGTGATATTTCAAATCTAAAAAAGAAAAAAGCATAAGGAGGGGTGTCAGACATGGAAAGGCAGCCAGATAAAAACGAAATTAGTTCCTATATCATACAATCCCAAGAAGAAGAGATTAAACGAATTGCACTTGAACTGCATGAAGGGGTCGGCCAAACATTATATAGTCTTTATACAGGGATGCAGTTTATTGGGAATGCAGTTGAACAGGATGAAATGAAGGGATATGTTAGTGATATGGCAGAATTGCTTGAAAAAACGATTCAAGAAATCAGGCTGCTGGCTGTCGAACTCCATCCTCCTACCCTTACGACATTAGGACTGCTTCCTGCTATGAAAAGTTATCTGAAGCTGTATACCTCTACATACGGGATAGAGGTAGAGCTGGAGACTTCCGGTAAAGAAGTTCCGTTAGAGGAAAGACAAAGAATTACTCTTTTTCGAGTATGTCAAGAAGCATTGGCAAATATTGCAAGATATGCGGACACAGTAAAGGCAGAAATGACTTTTACATGGCAATTCGATCATTTATCTATTATCATTAAAGATAAAGGCAGAGGGTTTGATAAGGATAAAGGATGGCATCAATCGACTGGCCTCGCAGCAATGAGGGAAAGAATGCATTTAATCGGGGGAGAATGGCATCTTTCAACAAAGATTGGCGAGGGGACAGTAGTCGAACTTTATCTTCCATTCATATAGAATAGACAAAAACAAGGGATTTGCGAAGCTGCAATCCCTTGTTACGTATTTTGCGCTTATCAATCGAACAAAGATAGGGGGAGCTGGTATGATCAAAATTCTGCTCTGTGATGACCATGCGGTTGTAAGAATGGGCTTGAAAATGCTTTTAAACAATCATTCAGACTTAGAAGTGATAGGGGAAGCTTCTGAAGGGAATGAAGGCATTCAAAAGTCACTCGAATTAAAGCCAAATGTCGTTGTCATGGACTTAAGCATGCCACATGGGAAAGATGGTCTTTCAGCAACAACCGAACTAAAAAAACTGTTGCCTGAAACGGCCATCCTTATTCTAACGATGCATGATGATGAGGAATATTTATTTAGGGCCATTCAAGCAGGGGCATCTGGATGTATTTTAAAAAGTGCTCCACATGATGAACTTCTTTCAGCAATCCGTTCTGTAGCTGCAGGTAATGCTTATTTACATCCATCAGCAACAAAAAGGTTAATGGAAGAGTACATTGGAAATGCAAAAAACGGGAATGTGGATACGTTTAATCTTCTTTCTGACCGGGAAAAAGAGGTACTGACTTTAATTGCCAAAGGATTTTCAAATAAGGAAATTGCTGAACAGCTAGTTATCAGTGTCAAAACGGTTGAAACACATAAAGGAAATTTGATGGAAAAGCTGCAAATGAAAACAAGGCCAGAACTCGTGGAGATTGCGTTGAAAAAGGGGTTATTAGGATATGGAATTTAAAGGGGGAGTTCAATCTTGAATCAATCATTTGAGATTGCTCATATGTGTGAATCCATATTATCTAAAATAGCCACTGATTTTGTCGGCCTTGCTTTACAGAATAGAGAAGGACCTGATGTTAGATGGCATTATGCGGCTGGGAATAGTAATGATAAATATAAGAAAATCACTGTTCGTTATGGAAAAGGGATTGCAGGGAAAGTGATTTCGACAGGGAGTCCCATTACGGTCAATAATTTTCCTGATAATATCTATGGAAAAGCACTTGAATATCCGATTATGCTTGCTGAAAAGCTTCTTTATGCCTATGCCGTCCCGATTTTTTATAAGGGTGCACCAAAAGGTGTGTTATTAGTGGGGCGACGTACGAATAAACCGATTAATGAAGGGGAACAAAATATTGTCAGGCAGGCTGCCCTTTCTTTGGAAGGGATGATAAGCGGCCTGTTTTAAACGGCAATCAGGAGGAACAAAAATGGATAGGGATAGTCAGATGCAAGTTAATAATAACAATACTCCAGCTTCTGAAGATGCGACTATTCTAGTGAATGAAAAGGGAATCATTTCAGATTCGAATCAACGGGCATGTTACATATTTGGCTATGAAAAGGATGAGATGATTGGGGAAAAGCTAAATCAGTTTATGCCTGAAATGAATCTTTTTACTGCTAAAGAAGGAATGATTATTCATCAGTATGGGAAACATCGAACCGGTTATGATTTTTCATTGTTTTATCGTATAAATGCTTTTTCACTTGGTAATGAAAATTACTACCTAATTATTTTTAATGGTGTAAAAGATCAATCAAGACTAAAATCACAGAATGCCTATCATTTAAATGAGCTCGTTGACTTAAAGTATGCCCTTGATGCTTCAACAATTGTTGCCTTTACTGACCAAAAGGGAATTATTACATATGTGAATGAAAAATTTTGTGAGGTATCGAGGTATTCAGCTGAGGAACTGATAGGGAAGGATCATCGTATTATAAATTCAGGTTATCATACAAAGGAATTTATGAAAGAGCTTTGGCGGACAATTGGAAATGGGGAAGTATGGCGTGGAGAAGTTAAGAATAAAGCAAAGGATGGTTCCTATTATTGGGTAGATACCACCATTGTTCCTTTTCTTAATGAAAAAGGCAAACCATTGAAATATCTTGCCATCCGTTATGAAATAACGGAGTATAAGCAAGTGGTGGAAGAGTTGAAGAAGTCAGTCAATGAATTGAGTGACCTTAAATTTGCACTTGATGCATCGTCTATTGTGGCTATTACTGATCAAAAAGGGACCATCCATTATGTTAATGACCAATTTTGCCGTATTTCTAAATATTCAAGAGAAGAATTAATGGGGAGAGATCACCGGATTATTAATTCAGGATATCACAATAAACAATTTTTCACAGATTTGTGGCGAACGATTGCGTCTGGCAGAGTTTGGAAAGGCGAAATAAAAAATCGTGCCAAAGATGGAACATTTTATTGGGTCGACACGACGATCGTTCCATTTCTGGATGATCATAATCGTCCCTACCAATATTTAGCTATTCGACACGAAATAACTAAGAGAAAAAAGGCGGAGGAAGAACTCCAATTAATGATGGCGAAAATCATAAATGTGCAGGAGGATGAGCGAAGGCGGCTTTCCCGTGAACTGCATGATGGGATTGGTCAAAACCTATATAGCCATCTAATAACAATCAATCGTTTGCAAACTGAACTGAATCACCCGTTATTAGATCAAATGCAGGATGAGGCAACTGAAATTATCGAAGAGCTTAGGGATCTTTCTTGGACATTAAGACCTTCCGTTCTTGATGATCTAGGATTAATTCCTGCCATCCGCTCCTACCTGGTCCGTTATTCTGATCACAGCCATATTAATGTCCATTTTGACTGCTATTTGAATACAAGACTTAGTGAAAATAAAGAAATCACCATTTATCGAATAATCCAGGAGGCACTGACGAATATCCGAAAATATGCGGATACGGAAGAAGCAACCGTGACGATCCGTGAGATGGAGGATGAAGTGAGAGTCATGATAGAGGATAATGGCAAGGGCTTTGATATTCATTCCGTTTCTCGTGGTGTCGGCCTTTTCAGTATGGAAGAAAGAGCTAAAGCTGTACAGGGAAATATTACAATCCAATCAGTAAAGGATAGTGGGACTAAGATTATTTTAGACGTTCCTCTTTAGGAGAAAGCTGCCAGCTTGGCAGCTTTTTTCTCTGCATGAATCATAAGGCTTTTGTCGAAAAATCGATATTTCCGATTTTTCGAAGATAAAACATCCACTTTCGTAGATATATTTTATATTATCGTAGATAAATTGCTTTTTTCGCAGATATAAATATATTTCGAAGATTTTTATATTGCAGAGAAGGGCAAAACTTTCTTAATTCCTCTTTAATTCATGAAACATTTCCTTTATTATGAAGAAATATAATTAATTGTGGTAATGTATGATTGTTTAGGAGGGAAAAGGGTGGAAAATAGATTTCCCCAAACATATGAAGTGATTGAATTATGTCTGCTTGCTGGAAAAATTATGCTGCAATGCGGAGCAGAAACGTATCGCGTAGAGGATACAATGTCAAGGATTGCTGCTTCATTCGGCATACCTCAATCACATAGCTATGTAACACCGACAGGGATAATTTTTTCTATTGATGGGACAGAGCCGGCAAAATTTATGCGAATATCAGAGCGAACAACTGATTTATATAAAGTAACGCTAGTTAACGGGGTTTCAAGGAAGTTAAGCAGCGGGGAGATGACGTTAGAACAGGCACTTATTCGATTGAAGGAAATACAAGATGCAGATTTTACTTTTCCAATCTATCAGCAAATCATTGCTGCATCCATTTCCAGTGGCTGTTTCTTAATGATGTTTCTGGGACAGTGGAGCGATTTTATTCCAGCCGTTATTGCGGGAGGACTAGGATTTGTTTGTTTCGTCTACATACATCAAATTTTAAAAGTTCGATTTTTCTCTGAATTTGTAGCTTCACTCGTTATTGGCTTAATCGCCTTTCTATTTGTAAAAATTGGTGTCGGAACACAGCTTGATAAAATAATTATTGGGTCTGTTATGCCGCTTGTCCCAGGTCTATTAATTACCAATGCGGTAAGGGATTTGATGGCGGGGCATTTAGTGTCAGGATTATCAAAAGGGGCAGATGCATTTTTAACTGCTTGTGCGATTGGTACTGGAATAGCAGTCGTCGTCGCCTTTTATTAGTGTAAAACGGAGGTATGCAGCAGATGATTGTACACTTAATTACAAGTTTTATTGCCTCTGCAGCGTTTGGTATTCTTTTTAATGCGCCTAAAAAGTCGTTACTTAAATGTGGATTTGTAGGTATGGCTGGCTGGTTTGTTTACATCTTTCTCGTAAATAAGGAATTCGATGCGGTTGTTGCGTCTTTGGTTGCCGCTTTTGTGATTGCGGTTATCAGTCAGATCTTTGCTAGAATGTATAAAACACCAATTATTATTTTCAGTGTCGCAGGGATTATTCCACTAGTTCCAGGAGGCTTAGCCTATGATGCGATGCGCCATTTTGTTGTCAATGATTATAATGGTGCTATTCAGCTAGCAGCAAAAGCATTTATGATTTCTGGGGCGATTGCCGTAGGACTTGTTATTTCAGAAGTCCTCTATCAGTTATTTATGAAGATAAAGTTTAAACAACCGAAAAAAGCTAATTAAGTCAATTAACTTGTATGTTTATCAGCCACACCATATAATCCAAGTGATTATATTTTGAGGACAAGGAGAAAAATGTTATGATTCGCCGATTTTTTTCGTATTATAAACCGCATAAAAAACTATTTACGATTGATTTTAGCAGTGCAGTTATTGTTGCGATTTTGGAACTTGCATTCCCGCTTGCTGTACAATGGTTTGTTGATGATTTATTGCCAAGCGGAAATTGGTCGAAGATTGTATCCGTTAGTGCTGGACTTTTAACACTATATTTAGTAAGCACATTTTTGCAATATATTGTAAACTACTGGGGGCATATGCTTGGCATCAATATTGAAACAGATATGAGACAGCAGCTGTTTCAGCATGTTCAGCGTCAATCCTTCCGTTTCTTTGATAATACAAAAACAGGTCATATAATGAGCCGTGTGACTAATGATCTTTTCGATATTGGGGAGCTTGCCCATCATGGACCAGAGGACTTATTTATTGCAATCATGACTTTTGTTGGGGCATTCTGGATTATGCTTACGATTAATGTAAAACTAGCATTGGTGACAATTATCATTACACCATTTCTTATTTGGCTCATTTCCTTCTGCAATATTCGTATGAATAAAGCGTGGAAGAAAATGTATGGTGAAATTGCTGATGTAAATGCTCGAGTAGAAGATAGTGTTTCAGGTGTACGTGTTGTTCAATCCTTTACAAACGAAGATTATGAGATTAGCCGATTCAGAACGAACAATCAGAGATTCCGATTAGCAAAGCTTTCTGCCTACAAAATTATGAGCTTTAGCTCGTCAGGAATTTATATGCTAACACGCTTAATGACGCTTATCGTGTTAGTATTTGGTGCCTGGTTAAGCTTTACTGGCCAGCTGACATATGGGGAGCTAGTTGGTTTCGTTCTTTATGTAAATGTACTTTTGAAACCAATTGATAAAATTAGCGCATTGCTAGAGCTATATCCAAAAGGGATGGCAGGGTTTAAACGTTTCCTTGAATTATTGGATTCAGAGCCAGAAGTAGAAGATGCAGAAGATGCCATAGAAGTGGCTTCCCTTCATGGAGATATTACGTTTAACAATGTTACTTTCAGTTATGATGAGCATAAACCAGTGCTGGAAGGGATCAATCTTCAGATAAATAAAGGGGAAACTGTCGCTTTTGTCGGTCCTTCTGGAGCCGGGAAAACTACCATTTGTTCTCTAATCCCCCGGTTTTATGATGTGAATAGTGGAAGTATAACAATCGACGGAATAGACGTAAGAGAACTGACTAAGAAATCATTGCGATCTCAAATTGGGATTGTACAGCAGGATGTTTTTCTCTTTACAGGAACGTTAAAAGAAAATATCGCCTACGGGATGCTTGGCGCAACAGATGAACAAATTGAAGAAGCTGCAAGAAGAGCCCACCTAGAAGATTTCATTGCGTCACTTCCGTTGGGCTATGAAACACAAATTGGAGAAAGAGGGCTGAAGCTTTCAGGTGGTCAGAAGCAGCGGATAGCGATTGCGCGAATGTTTTTAAAAAATCCTCCTATTCTTATACTTGACGAAGCAACTTCTGCTTTGGATACGGAAACAGAACAAATTATTCAACACGCCTTGACCGAACTGGCACAAGATCGAACAACACTTGTTATTGCACACCGTCTGGCAACGATTCGTAATGCTGATCGCATTGTTGTCGTAACAGAAGATGGAATTGCAGAAGAAGGGCGCCATGATGAGTTAATTGACCTTGGCGGCATTTTCGCAAATCTTCATAGAGTTCAATTTCAGAGATAAACATAGCGCACAAGCATAAGGCTTGTGCTTTTTTTTGCCTATTTTTTAGAATATAGGGTGATTCATTATGCATGTCCATCCCTCATACATACCATGGAACTGTAAGGGTCCCTTAAATATTTGTGAAAGGGGGGACTTTTAATGCTAGTTATCCTTATACTTCTAGTCATTTTGTTGTTTGCTTGGATTTTGGCAATGATCCTTGGCAGTGATAGTCATGCATCTGCTATTAGAAAAGCCATTCGTTCGTTAGTTGGACAAGCATCTGCAGCTTAATTAGAGGATACACTGGGGATATTTCTCCCAGTGTATTTATCTATAAGTGGGCTAGATTTTTACAGGTATAATTATACTTTTTTTCTGATTTGAAAGGAGAGTTTACCATTGGCAAGTAATAGTGAGGAAACAGAAAAGCGGGCATTAATGAATGATTCGGCTATGGACTTAATGGGGAGCCTTTTGAAAAATGAAGATTCTCTTAACTATACCTCTTTAATGAAAATGGCTAATAAATTACTGAAGGATGAAACATTAATGGAATTAGTCGGAGATATTGGATTGTCAACCTCTGAAAGCGATGAAGAACTCGATTCTTACCAAGGAGAGGATCAAGAGCTTTATCGTTTGCAAAAGCAAGTAGAGAATATGCATAAGGAGCTTGAAAAAACAAAACAAGAATTAGCGATATTAAAGAAGCAAGATACATCTATTATCAGCTTAGGCATGAAGGTCATTAAAGCAGCGAACCAAGATTTGAAGAAGGGTCTAAATATTCTCACGGGAGTAGAAAAACGATTGAAATAGAAAGCATTGCTTATATAGTAATGCTTTTTATCTGTCTGCTAAACTATTATTGAAGGAATCTTTACGATTGATGAGGAATAAAGATTATTGTGAAAAAGAATAAATGCTTTGTCATTTATTTTGTATGCGGGGTTAAGTGTTAATGCAATCTAATAAAGGTTCTATCAGATGTGAATCGCTTATGGATATATCACAAGATTAAAAGAGGACAAAAGGCAGCCATAATAATTTCAACACTCTGATCTTCATTGGGGATTACAAACCCAAAGGGGACAGTTAGATCTGAGGCGTACACGAAACAGGTAGTTATTAGAGACGTGAAGGAAGAAATGATGGCTAGAAGAGTTTGAGGTTGAAAGTTTAATTGCAGGGGATTTATGAGCTGCCCCTAGATCGTTGGGATTACCTGCCAATGGGCGAGGGAGATGAAGCCGGATTAGCTTTTCTCTATTTTTGGCTATCAGCAAACGATGAGGTTGAGCTTGTTAGAGGGCATGGGGATTATTTAAATTACAATATATATAAGTACTTTTGTATTATACGTAAAAAAAAGAAATGGAGACTTTTGATGAATTTAATTGATGAGAAATTGATAAGCGGAAAAGTAATAGCTGTAAGTTTGAGCAATACTCATACATTTAGTAAGGAGAATCGAAATAAAATCAAATTATTAAGTGGATACGGGGTGGAAGGAGATGCGCATTTTGGCAAAACCGTTAAGCATCGCTCAAGGGTTGCACAGAATCCAAATCAGCCAAATTTAAGACAAGTACATATCATTCAATCTGAATTATTTGATGAGTTAAAGGACCGTTTTGATATTAAACCTGGACAGCTAGGTGAAAATATTACTACTCGCGGGATCAACCTTTTGGAGCTGCCAACTGATACTATCCTGCAAGTAGGTGAAGAAGCTATCATTCAAATTACTGGTTTGCGTAATCCATGTCCGCAAATAGATCATTTTAAACCAGGTCTTCTGCAAGCAGTAATAGATAAGGATAGTGAGGGAAATCTTATTCGCAAGGCTGGAATCATGGGAATCGTTTTGAAAAGTGGTGAGGTAAGTCCGGATGATTCAATTCGTATTCAGCTGCCCTCTAAGCCATATCGGAAACTTGAGCGTGTTTGATTTGAAGGTGCAGTGAAAAGGGATTTAAAGCAATTATAAGAAATTATTTTGAAATTGAAGGGAGATGAATCTATATATTGATTCCTAATGTAGGGGAAAATACCAAGTAAGACACGGTTATTTCATTAGGCAGCTTGGGTTAAAAGAGTTCGGTATTGCACCCGACTTATTTAAAATTTGCCTTTATTCACTTTGTATTTTTGGTAGCGATGTATATTTCAAATTCTCTCATGTGGAGGAACTGAGATTTCATCATACAAAAGAACTTATCCATGGCAGTGATGTCGTAACCATTTCATTGCGAGACATACTTTGGATGATTCCCCTTGAGTCAAGTCTATAAAGACATTGCTTCATTTGAAAATGCCAGCTTTGATAAGAGAATTGCTTGTAATCTTCTACAGCAAATTAAACCAAAGAAAAACTGCACCTTCAATTGTTTCATGGTGTCAAGCAATTGAGGTGCAGTTCACTATTAGGAGGTTTTCATTATTTCAGAAATATCGTTTATCTTTTAAAATCGTATTTGTTTATATACTTCTATCGCATCTGTAATATTGTATTGTTCTGTTTGATGGTTTCCATTTGCACCAGCGGTAATTAGGAGATATTCTTGCCCATTTATTTCAGCGATACTCGCTAGACATAACCCAGCTTGTTCTGTGTAGCCGGTTTTTCCTCCAATAATCTCTTCACCCATTAAATTGGAGGAATTGAGATTTTTAAACATACTGCTCTTGAACGTGATCCCATCTGGATGAAGATTTGATGGTGCTGTGGAATACCTTTCTGCTGTAAAAATGGTGCGAAAGGTTTGATTTTTTAATGCATATTCCAGAAGCACTGAAATATCCTTCACACTTGAATAATGATTTCTGTGATGAAGACCTGTAGCGTTTGTAAAGTGAGTATCCTTCATACCAATCTGCTTTGCCTTTTCATTCATCAGCTCAACAAACGCTGTTTCTGACCCAGCAATCTCATTTGCCAGTCCTATAGATGCTTCTGCACCGGATGGAAGCATTGTTCCATAAAGTAGATCAATAGCAGCTACTTTTTCATTTGGTAGAAATCCTGCCATTGAAGCATTAGCATAGTAAAGGTCAGAAAACATGCTTGCTGGAAGTAAAATCCGCTTTTGTAAATCAGCAAGATTCTCAATAGCGACCAAGGTAGTCATAATTTTTGTAAGAGAGGCAGGGAAGATAATTTCTTCACTTTGTTTTTCCATCAAGATTTTTTCCTCATCCAAATTTATTAAAATCGCATTCTGACTATACAAATCATCAATTGTGCTATTACTTTCTGCAGGATATTCCTTTGTATAATTATTTAGCATGTCCTGTATCAGTCCATCAAACTTTTCATCAGGTATAAAAAAAATAGTTAGGACAATCAGAAAAATAATGATCCAAACAGTACTATATGTACGTTTATTTTTTCTCATAAACACAACTCCTTATCTCATTGCTTCACTAATTAAAACATAAAAGAAGGAGTTAGTTTTTAATTTTCTATTATTGAAATCTTAAGATTCCCTTAAGATTAGATCGGAATCGTAACCGTGAATACTGTTTTCTCATCATTGCTTTCCGCAGAAATGCTGCCTCCATGAGCATGGACGATTTCTTTAGCAATAGCCAGCCCTAATCCAGCTCCACCTGTCTGAGCAGTACGGGAAGTATCCAATCTATAGAATTTTTCAAAAATCATTTCTAGCTTATGAGAAGGAATGATTTTTCCTGTATTGGTAAAAGTTATTATTGCCATTTCATTTTTCCTAGTACCGCAAATTTCAATGATGCTATTTTCATAACTATAGGCGATAGCATTTTTTAAAATATTGTTAAATACCCTTGCTAATTTGTTTGGATCCGCATCAATCTTAAGATCATTATCAACTTCCACAATTGTTTGCCTTCCATTTGGGGCAAGTAAGGGATAGAATTCATCTGCTATCTGCATGAGCATATAGTTCAGATTGATTGTTTCTTTTTCAAGTAAAATCGACTGTAAATTAAACCTTGTAATTTCGAAAAATTCATTGATCAATTGTTCTAAACGAGTTGCTTTTTCCAGTGTGATTTTCAAGTATTTTTCTTTTTGCTCAATTGGCATATCTGCTGCCTCATCTAAAAGACTTAAATAGCCAATAACTGATGTCAATGGAGTTTTGATATCATGAGCTAAATAGACAACAAGATCATTTTTTCGCTGTTCTGCTTCTTTTGCGTCCTTTGCACGCTTTTCAAGTTTACTTTTAACTGTATTCAGCTTTTTTTCCATAAAGTCCAGTTCGGCAGGAAGTTGAATGTCGGTATCTGACTCCTCAGTTAGCCTATCAACGCCTTCACTAATTTTATTAAAATAACGTGTAAATCGAGAGAGTGCCAGATAAAAAATAACAAGCAGCAATAGTATGAACCCAATCGCAAGCCACAATGATTTATTCATTTGAAATATTGATACATAAATATTTTGTGCAGTATAGAAATCAAGCTGAAGCACGTTTTCACAAAAGCTAATAAACATATTGGCAAAAGGAGCCTGCAAGACACCATCAATTAAAGCAAAGTAAACGAAATAACCGACAATAATTGTTAAGAGTAAAATTAAAGTAATCTGAAGAATGATTTTCCTTTTTAGTTTGCTAAATTCATTTTTCAATCGTATACCCCACTCCCCAGACCGTTTTTATATATTTGGGATTTTCTGCGGACTCACTCATTTTTTCACGTAAATGTCTAATATGAACCATGACCGTATTATTGCTGCTAAGATATTTTTCACCCCATACTTCCTTAAATAATTCCTCAGAACTAACAACACGGCCTCGGTTCACGCATAGAAACCTAAGAATGGAGAACTCTGTCGGTGTTAACGATAAAGCCTTTTCGTTTAATTGGCACTTCCGTGTATTCAGATCAAGAATTAATCCTGAGATGGCAATAATATTTTCATCCTCTTCTGTATCCTGCTGATTATACTTTGTAAACCTCCGAAGCTGTGCCTTTACGCGGGCAATTAGCTCCAAAGGGCGAAAGGGTTTTGTTATATAGTCATCTGCACCCAATGTTAAGCCTGTAATCTTGTCGATCTCTTCATCCTTGGCAGTTAGCATAATTATAGGGAAATGAAACTTTTCTCTGATTTTTTGACAAATGGCAAATCCATCTGTATCTGGCAGCATTACATCAAGAATAGCAAGATCTAGTTTTTCCATGCTGATGCAATGGAGAGCTTCCTTAGCAGAATAAAATTTATAGACAGTATAATTTTCATTTTTTAAATAAACCTCAATTAAATCCGCGATTTCCTTTTCATCATCAACAACTAAAATATTAATACTCATGTGTATGGTTCCTCCAAATATTTCTACCCTTTATACCTACTTTAACAGCTTTTTTTTTGGTTTCAACTATTTGGACAAGTCGATACAATTGTAAAAATAAATAAGTAAAAAAAAGGAATGTATTCTTGAGTAACGAATCTAGTAGATGAAAAGTTATTAATTACTGAAAATAGGAGAGGACTTTTAAATGGAAATCTATTCTTTTAATAAAGATACAGGGAAGAGGATCACAGTATTCAATTCGGATTTTATCATGTCTCGAATCATTCAAACAAAAAAAGAAGCACATATTGGATGTATGCACTTAGAGAGAAGTGGGGTTATTGGGTTTCACCAAGCCAAATTGCCGCAGCTGCTTCTAATTGTAAGTGGCGAGGGCTACGTTCGTGGAGAAATAGAGAATTATGTAAAAGTTCATACTGGAGACGCGGTGTTTTGGATGAAGGATGAGTGGCATGAAACAAAAACAGATACAGGGTTAACAGCCATTGTTGTTGAAAGTGAAGAATTATGTCCATTGGATTTTATGGCATTAAAGAATTTTGAATAAGCAGGTAATTAAATGAAAAGGGCACAACTTATATAACTATTGTACAAGTGAAGGCAAAATAGCAAATAACAAAATTGGTGAGAGTACAAAGGAGCAATCAAACAAAAATTGTACTAATTTTAGAGAAGAACTTTCCAAAAACGGTTAAATGAACAAACATGTGGGATGGCAAAAAGAAATGATAGAGTTAGTATTTATTATAACAACTATAAAAAAGTTGATTACTACATAAAAAGGCAGTTGAAAATGAAAAATATTTTTTACTTTATTTTCGGTGGGTATATTGTTCTATACGTGTTATTTTATTTTGGTTTAAGCATTTACATCGACTCAATGCATTCTACTTTTCACAGATTAAGTGTATCTGCCATTCTGATGCCAGTAGGACTATTACTTTTATTTTTACTAGTTTTATGGAAGTATACGGATTTAAGACATCACAGGGAGGGGAGAGGAGTATGTTTGATTGTTACATTCCTTTGCCTAATACTCCCTCTCTATTGTTTTACTGTTTTAGGTATAAATGAGAAAAAAGCAAATTTCACTGCCGAACGTTGGCTGGCTAAATCTGATGAAAGAGTATATATGATCGATGATTTGCTGAGCAGGACTAAACTAATCGGACTGTCAAAAGAAGAGGTCATCATGTTATTGGGAAAACCTGATGCTATCGAGCGTTTTAAAGATGATAACACTATTGTCTATTACCTTGGCAATGAGAGGGGATTTATTAGTATAGATAGTGAATGGCTAGTTATCTGGTTTGATAATGCCGAAAAGGTTTTAAATTATAAAGTCCAGGCAGATTAGTATACTTCACCAGTTTTTTACATATCTTTAGTGATTTTAAGTTACTCAAATGAATGAGTAACTTTTTTGATATTATCTCGAAATTGAGATATTAAATAGATACTTATTCAAAAGGATGAAAAAATGGAGATAGTATGTTATAGTAGCAAAGGGTTTTTAAACATTTTGGTATAAAAACTTAAATAATGTTCTATCAGAGTTGTTCATTTGATCGAACACACTTCTAAGGTAGATATCATTAAATATAAGTGAAAAGGGATATCTATTTAGGATTGAAGGAGAAAAATGATGAGTGATTATCAGCATTTTGTGAATAGTATTTCGGATGATGTTTTGGATGAAAATATTAAAACATTGGAGCCGATTAAACAGCATACGTTTACAAAACTTGGTGGAGTGGCAGATCTGTTTATTACACCATCTAGTTTTACAGAAATACAGGCAGTCTTGAAGCAGGCAAAAAAGTTCAATATTCCTGTTACAATTCTTGGGAGCGGTTCGAACGTAATTGTGCGAGATGGAGGCATTCGTGGAATTACTTTATGCCTTACTAAGTTTAATCATATAAGTATAGAAAATGATGTGATAACTGCACAAAGCGGTGCTGCCATCATTGCTGTTTCTAATTTTGCATTGAAAAATGAATTGACTGGCTTAGAATTTGCATGTGGGATTCCAGGAAGTGTTGGCGGAGCTTTATATATGAATGCTGGTGCATATGGGGGTCAAATTTCAGATGTGCTCGAAAAAGCACGGGTTATCACAAGAAATGGTGAAATAGTAACGATGTCTAAAGAAGAATTGCAATTAGGCTATCGTAAGAGCATTTTCATGAATAGGGATTATGTTATTTTAGAGGCGGAATTTCAGCTAAAACAGGGCGACCACAAATTGATTAAACGCGAAATGGATGAATTTACTATTGCAAGACAATCAAAACAGCCGCTAGAATACCCTTCTTGCGGCAGTGTTTTTAAGCGACCGCCCGGACACTATGCTGGGAAATTAATTCAAGATAGCAAGCTTCAAGGGACCAGAGTTGGTGGAGCAGAGGTATCAAAAAAACATGCTGGCTTTATCGTGAATATCGATCAAGCTACCTCTAATGACTATATTGATTTAATTAATGTGATTAAAGGGACAGTTAAGAAAAATTTTGAAATTGACTTAGAAACAGAAGTGATTTTTTTAGGTGAAGAATCTTAGAAAGAGTAAAATTGTAAGAATAGCAATAAGGTATGTGGATCCTACCTAAATGCATTAATATCTTGCAAATATTAATAATGATAGGTGGTAGTATTAAAATGACTGAAAAAAATAAACCGTTTAGAGTCCTCTTGTATTATATGTATGTTCCTATTGACAATCCTGAAGAGTTTGCTAGTGACCATTTGAAATTGTGTAAAGACCTTGAACTAAAAGGAAGAATTCTTGTTGCTGAAGAAGGGATC
This sequence comes from Cytobacillus praedii, assembly GCF_001439605.1. Classification (GTDB taxonomy): domain Bacteria; phylum Bacillota; class Bacilli; order Bacillales; family Cytobacillaceae; genus Cytobacillus; species Cytobacillus praedii. The sequence goes on along the minus strand of NZ_LMBX01000017.1, from coordinate 86,908 downwards.
AATGGAACGGTTTCAGGTACAATTGAACAAACCGAACGTTATATGGAAACAATGAAAGCAGACTCACGTTTTGCTGAAATAGTTTTTAAGATAGATGAAGCTGAGCACCATGCCTTTAAAAAGATGCACGTTCGTCCTAGAAAAGAGCTAGTTACACTTCGCTTAGAGGATGATATTAATCCGAAGGAAGTAACTGGTCAATATTTAAACCCGAAAGAATTTTATGAAGCAATGCAGGATGAGAATACAGTAGTGATTGATGCTAGAAATGATTATGAGTACGATTTAGGTCATTTCCGAGGTGCTGTAAGACCAGACATTAAGGCATTCCGTGATTTACCTCAATGGATAAAGGAAAATAAAGAGGAGTTTGCTGATAAAAAAATCCTAACCTACTGTACTGGCGGCATCCGCTGTGAAAAGTTCTCCGGCTGGCTAGTAAAAGAAGGGTTCCAGGATGTAGGCCAGCTGCATGGGGGCATTGTGACCTACGGAAAGGATCCGGAGGTACAAGGTGATCTTTGGGATGGACAATGTTATGTTTTCGATGAACGAATTAGTGTACCAATTAATCAGAAAGAACATGTTGTAGTTGGAAAAGATTACTTCACAGGAGAACCTTGTGAGCGCTATGTAAACTGTGCGAATCCTGAGTGCAACAAACAAATTATTTGCTCAGAAGAAAATGAATATAAATATTTACGAGGATGTACACATGAATGTCGAGTACACCCTCGAAACCGTTATGTGAAAGAACATGAATTAAGTGATGAAGAAACCTCAGCAAGGTTAAAACAAATTGAAGAGAATTCAGTAGAAGTTATCTAGGAGAACGAAAAATTTATGTATCTTGAATAACTAGTTGGCCATGTCCATACATGTTACATTATTCAAGATTAGGTGAAGACGTGCTCGCTATCGCGGTAATAAAAAAAACATGTTAACGACTAAGTCGTTAGCATGTTTTTTTTTAGTCATGATCCTTGATTAAAAATCTGCAATGCTCATCATTGTCAGCTTTGCAAGTTTTTCTTTTTACATTACTGGTTCCTAAGACCTCTTTGAACATTTCAGTTTCACAAGAACAAGCTTTTTTATATTCTTTCGCGACTGTATAAATGGGACAGTTATATTCTACAAATTCATACGTCTCGTTATCTATTTTTGTTACATCTGCCATATATCCCTTTTTTATTTGAATATTTTTAAGCTCTTCTATTTTTTCTTCGAAGTTTTTATTTTGCATATTTTGTTTATAACTATTTTTAAGTCGTTCACTTCTTTTTTCTAAAAGATAATCAATAATTTCTTCCCCATGCAATTCTTCTAGATCATGCAGAAATTCTACAGTTAAATTTTCATAACTGCTTGGGAATAGTTCTTCTGCTTTTGGAGATAATGAATAAACCTGGATGGGTCTTCCCATTGGTTGTCTTACCTCATTTATGACAAGGAATGAATCACGTTCTAGAATATGTAAATGTTTTCGGATAGCCATTTCTGTAATTCCTAATGACTTAGAAAGTTCGCTAACAGTTAAAATTGTCTCCTTTTTTAATAATTCAAGTATTTTATCTCGTGTAGAGACTCTTGAAACCAATGCAGTCACCGTCCCTATTTTCGGCTAATAAGCATTAAAAAGTTATATATCGATCATTATTGAATGCTATTTTGTTATTATATTTGTTTGTGTGCATAAAAAATGTTTGCAAAAATAGTTGGCTGGACGGGTAATCAAACTCAGCCTCCAGCATCATTTAAATGACCTGAAATGTTTTAGAAAACAGCCTAATAAAGAAAAAATGATAGAATAAAATAGAATGTTATTCTATCATATATTTGACAAAAAAAATACACAACTTCAGCCAAATCAAATGCATAAAATCTGCATACTTTTTGGATATAGTAAGCAATGATTGTGAAAGGAGGATAAATAATAGATGAAAAGAATAATCTTTGGTCTAACTTTATTGGCTTCCATTGTTTTAGCAGCTTGCAGCGCAGGAAACACGAATGAAGATATTTCTTCGGAAAAAGGGGAAACAGAAAACATAAAGGAACTAGTCAATGAGTACAGTGTTGGAAAATTAAAAGATCAGACTGCTTCTATCACTTCTAAGGAACTCATTGTAACTGACAGTGACGAGAACAAGTTAACCTACGACTTACCTGCGGACGAATTTTTTGTTTCGATAGCCCCTTATGTTAATGAAACCCATCCATGAACGAATCATAGCTTGACAGGTTGTCAAGGTGAAATGGTGGATAAAGAGTTTGACGTGTACATTGAAGATACTGAGGGAAATGTAATTGTAGATGAAAAAATGAAGTCTTTAGCGAACGGATTTATCGATTTATGGCTGCCGCGAGATAAAAAGTACCATATAACGATCACAAGCGATGGGAAAAAAGTGGAGTCTGAGCTTTCTACTTTTGAAAATGACGGTACATGTATAACAACTATGCAATTAACATAACAAAAAGAAACCATTTTGATTAACCTTAATTCAAAATGGTTTCTTTTTCTTTATCTCCCAATGAGAACCCAGTGAAAAAGGTTCTTATTAAGAGTCACTATTAGCGTCTTTTATCACTAGACTGCTGTATGGGTACATGCTTTGGACGTTCTGGATAGGAAGCCTTTCCTTTATCATCAGGTCCCGTTAGATCATTTCTTTGATCCAAAACCCTTCCTGTATATTCAATAGGTTGTTTGTTTGGCATTTATTATCTACTCCATTATTAATTTTGTGTTAAATGACAACACACTAATTATTATCTAACAACATTCTCTTTACTAATCATTTATTTTAATTTTTTGTTTTTTAAAGGAACCCGAATGCTGAAGTGAAATATAAGCTTTGAAATCATTAATGCTATCTTCCTCAAGAAATGGCTCATTTTTCTTAGTCATTTGTTTCCATTTACTATTATGTTTTCGATATAATTGATGCTCTAGGTTTAAAAAATCTATATTTTTGTCTAAACCCAATTGATAAAAATCCTTTATTTGAGAAATTATGCTGTCTTTAACAAAGTTTTGCATATGATTTACGTTTAAAACGTTATTTTTTAGTCTATTGCTGATATATCCTTTAGCAAAAAAAACTACATCATATTTATATCTTCCATTTACTTTAATGGGTATAATTTTTACATATTGTTCTTCAAAAACTGTAAGAAATTCGGGTTTTTCTGTACTTGGAACTAAAATTGAAGCCCGCTCTGTTTCGGATGCAATCCAGCGAATGCCTTTAATATCATTTAACTCGAAAAATCCTTTATACTCTTTATTTTTAAGAAAAAAGGCACCGTTTATTGCCAGTTTTGGCTCAGCCTCTTTATTTTTTTTCCACTGTTTTCTGTTGATTTTTAATGTAGGAATATATGTTGTTTGGACGGGTTCCAATAGCTCCCTTGCAAATTTATTTAATCTAATGGGTCTAACCCATGAACCTTGTTCATATGAGCTCTGCGGGCTATGCAATATTGTATTCAATGAGGATTGATTAAAAAAACCATTGGCAGATAAAATATCCTCAATCGGTTCCAACGTGCCAAATACCCAAGGTGTGGGTCTAAATTCGTAATATCTCGTTAAGCCATCATAGATGTTTTCTATTCCTTTATTTAAGGCTGATTCACTAAGAACAATTGCAGTTACATGCGCCCAAATAATCCGTTCTTGAGAAGTTCGGTATGCCTTAAAAAATGCATCAATGAATGTTTCTCCGATTGTTTCTGAAATATACACTTGAGGAGGGGCATTTGTGGCATATTCAGTTTTTGCTACTGAACCTAAGCCTAACATTTGGATATAAATATGGTATTTGTTATCTTTAAAGTCTACTCCTATAGCTGTTGCAAAATTTAGATTTTGAACTTCATTAATATCGTTGCTGCATCCTGTTGTTAACAATATAGATAGAAGGAAGATGATGATTCTAGGAATATGTATTATGCGATTCATCCTTTTCTCCTTTTTAGCATTTTTGAGGTGAAACTTCTTCGCTTAAATGGGTTAATTAGTAAAGCTGATAACATTTCTTTAAAATTTAAGGAGGAAATGGGTTCAAGATAGGCTATTTTAAATGATTCAAGCCGTGATATGTAAACGAGGATGCCTATGACACTAATAAATAGCCCATAAATCCCTAAAAAAATACAAATTAGCATAACAAAGATCCGTAGGATACTCACAGTACCTACCAATGATTGATTAACTAACGTGTAGCTTGCAACTGCGGTCATCGCAATAATTACTATCATAGTTGGTGATGCCAGACCTGCTCGAATAGCTGCATCCCCGATAATTAACCCGCCAACAATTGAAATAGTTTGCCCGACTACTGTAGGCATACGAATGCCAGCTTCTCTAAGAAACTCAAATAAGCCTAGAATAATAAATGCTTCTAAGCCGATGGGAAAAGGCAGCCCTGCTCTTGATACAACAACAGTTGATAAAAGCGAAAATGGGAGTTGATCCACATTAACAGAAGCTAAAGAAATCCAAAAACCTGGAAGAAGGATGGCGATTACTAATCCTAATATTCTTAACATACGTTGAAATGCAACGAGATAAAATGGAAAATGGACATCTTCTGGTGATTTAACGAGCTCAAAAATATTTATTGGACCAATAAGCGCTAAAGGGGATCCATTTACAAAGATGATAAATCTGCCACGCAATAAGCATTCGATTGCAAAATCTGGACGAGTGATATAGTCGAGCAAAGGGAATAAAGAAAATGAACGATCTGAAATCCATTGCTCTAATTGCCCACTGCTTATAATACTTTCTGTTTGAAAATTATCTAAGCGATTCCTCACTTCTTCTATTGTATCGTTATTTATTTTGTTTTTTAGGTAAAGCAGTGAAACTTTTGTTTGACTCAATGATCCGATTTGGAAAGATTCACAGTATAAATCAAGTGTTTTTATTCTTTTTCGTATGAGTGAAATATTCACATGCAGTTCTTCAGTAAAACCATCTTTTGGCCCTTTGATAGATACTTCAGTATTGGATTCTTCAGGTGTTCTTTGCGGAAGCTTTGAAAGATCAACTCCATAAAAATATGGCATACCTTCTTTGTATACAATCAAAAAACCAGAAAATGTCTTATTAATCATATCTTCTGCACTGCCAATTTGAATGATTGGAGGTAAATCTCCATCATGAGATCGGCTTATTAGATTATTATCATTCTTAATATGCAGAAGAAGATTATTAAAAATTTCATTAAGCTGAACAGTATCAATCATGCCTGTACAATAAAACAACTGAATATCGATATCCGTATCGATTGGGATAAAATAGATGTCGGAATAGGGGCGCATCATCCCTTTTAGCTCTTCACTAGTTAATTTTCCCATTTTAAGAGTATGATTTATAGTGGATATACCATGTACTTGATCATAATTCATGTGTTAATTATTCCTTTCCGTAAAGGTAAATAACTAATGATAAACAGGAATAAAGAAATGAATAAAGCTAAGATGACAGTACTTGAATAAAAATATTTTCCAACAAAATGTTGAACCCACATATCACTAATTGGAAAAATGGTAACACTTGCCAAAATTATTGAGAATAGAATAAATATTAGAATTTTTATCTTTTTTGAACTAGTTTCTACAACATCTGATACTAAAAATAAACATAAAGATATTCTAATGATCGCACCACTTAATAATTGAAACACAGCTAAAAAATCAACATGTGAAATGTGTTGGCCAAGTGTGATTAGCCTCCATAGTTCAAATGCTGGAAATCGCATATCAGCAGCAATGCTTGGTCCGAATGCAGCAATTGATCCGAGTGTGGGACCAAGAACCAGTCCAAGCAAAATAGAAATTAGAATAAGAATATATAAAAAGGAGTAAGATTTATTTAAATGGTGCTGAAGAAGCAGCAGAACGAGTAGGTCAACACTTCCTCCTAATATAGTAATAGTCCCCTTAATAATAGGATCATATCCATTAATTAATACCGGGAAAATATATGAATAATCTTTAGCATCCATCGTGGAAAAAGCAACAAAATGCCCCAAAAGCCAGACAAGGGGCAATAATACTGTAGATATATATACGATTGATTTCATTCCACTGTATGCTGTCCAAACACAAAGGAGGAGGAAGGGCAGCATGACTAACCAACTAGGTGAAAGTGGAAGGAAGTAAATTTGAACGGTTTGAATTAAATCATAAAAGGATATTACACCTACAGATACAATATATAACATTAATAATGTGAGGATGAATTTTGAGATTTGTTTTCCAGATCTTGCTTGCAGCCAATAATAAAGTTTCTGTCTTTGTGTATTTTTTGACATAATACGGTAGATCACATACCCCCAGCAAAGCAGAATAAAATATGCAGCTATGACACAAACCCATGAATCTCGTTTTGCACTACTCAATAAATGAGGCAGAATGAGTACATGGTTTGAAATTCCAATGAATAAGATTAAAACAAAAAATAGCTGAAGTCTGGAAAACTGCATGTGTACACCACCGATATCTCGTTATTATGGTAGTATTTGTGCTTTTTACGTTTTTATGTAAATGAAAAATATAGAAAGGCAAGCATATGAATATGCCTGCCTTATATTTACACAATGCGGAAAAGTGCGATACGAAAAGAATATTCATGCTTAATTGTAGGAAGGCATTCGTAACAATTCATCTAACTTCCATTTGAAAGTCTTCATAAAAAATACCCCTTTAATAAACAGCGTTAATAAAGCAGATATTAAGCGGATAAGAATATTCAACATGTATCCCTCCACATTTATATTTAGTGTTAGTAGATAACACTTGCCTTATTATTCATCTGTGAACCCATATTTATTCAGAAGGGAAGAATCAACCTATTCATTTTTGATTTTTTCCATTAATTATTTTCGTGCGATCTTCCACTTGAGGTGGTTCTTCTAACCACCCATTTTTTATCATAATTTTGATCCCATCATTTGCATAAAAGAAAACATCCTTGGCAAACAATGAAGTTTTCAAGATAACATCATTTCTTAAGCTAAATACTGCTCCAAAACTTCCTCCGACAATCCCAAAGCTATTCAAAAGATAAACGCAAAACATCATAAGCTTTTGTGAAAATGGCGCAATGGTGGATGAAGTAACGATGCTTCCGGAAGTAGCAGAAAACTGAACATCACTTTCTAAAAGTATTTGCTCATATTCTTTTATTTGTTTTTTTGCTAGATCCATTCCCTTAACAAAGTATTGTTTTACTTCCTCATCCTCTGCACATTGTGCAAAACCAGTTATCAGCTGCATGCCAATATTATTGGTTTCAATTCCATGGTGAAGATATCCTAATTCAATGTCATTTAACGATCGTTTGTCGCCAAAAAGTTTAAAGCCTTTTAAATAGTCTTTGCTTTTAATAAACCCTGTAGATTTGGGCATTGTTACATTAGGTGGAAGTGTGAGTATTCCCTTCTCAAGCAAATACAATGTAGATAGTTTATAAATTTTTTGAGTAATAGCAGTTAGTCCCTCGTAAATAGCCATCACATCATCACGGTATGCCATATTCATATTTATTGTATACATCCCCATGCTAATTTCCTTTAATATCCGAATGAACATAATATCAAAACCATTGTCATATAAATTTGGCGCTTCGATATTTACATCCTCTTTGGTAAATCCTTTAGGAATAGCAGCCCCTTCACTTATAAAAATGCCCTCTATTTTTTTGACGTAATAATCAAGTTCTTGCCATAATCCACCCATAATATTTATAGCTTGTTGGTCATCAGCTTTCTGGATAAAGTAATCTAAAACTCTTATAATGAGTGTTTTTTCTTGGTATGTAAGCCAAAGCGTTCCTAGTTCCGAGGAACTGATAGGATTTTTATTATTCATGAGTTTGTTCACTCCAAAAACTTTATAATTAAATTATGTTCATTATTCCGATGGATTATTCTGTTATCATCGATTCACTTAAGAGACTCTATATCATAAGTCCAAATTTTTCATTGAAATAAAAAAGGACTGGAGGTTAACCAGTCCTTAAAAAAAATATCAATAAATATTCTGTACATACCTTTCATCGGGAATCTTATTTAACATAACATATAAAGTTGTATGATCATTCCCATTATTAATAAAGGCGAATTCCTCGTCTCCGCCAGCCAATATTACATCTTTTTCATTTACCTCTGAAGGAACGCCATCTATTGTCAGTGTACCGCTTCCTTGAAGTACCAATAAATAAACATTTGTTCCAGGATGCTTATGTGCAGGAAGCTGCTGACCTGGCATGAAGTTTAGCACAAATACGGTACTTTCTCCCTCACGAAAAAGGATTCTTTTAGTAAATTGTTTAGCGTTGAATTCTTGAGCTTCGATAATTGATTTTTTTTCCATTATTACAACCTCCATATTAGAGAGTATCGTACATGTTAATGATAATAAATCTCAACTGAGGGAGCAGTGATGAGTATCACATTTTATATATTTGCAGCGCGTATGTCACTGCAGATTTTTTTCCAAAAAGTAGTTTTAATATTGCTGGCAAAAAAAGAAATAATATCTTTGTAAGATATCACTTAAAGAAAGAAGGAAATGAAATGACTGTAGGAACGAATATTAAGCAAACAATCGCAGGTTTAAAAAGCGCACAAGCAAGCTTTGAAACGTTTGCATTAGCAACTGATAATAAAGCAGCAAAGCAGTTATATCAAGATGCTGCACAGCAAACTCAGGCGATCATTGATAATGTACAGCCACGTTTGCAGCAAATTCAGCAAGAAGAGCCTCAATATAAATGATTGCATGAATGGTTGGCTTCTTGCCAACCTTTTCATTATGTAGAAGAGGGTGTTAGAATGACAACAATTTCCAGTGTGAATCAATGTGTATCAACAATTCGTTCGATCGAAGCACAGCTATCTAGCCTTGCTTTAAATTCACAGGAAGAAGAATCTCAAAGGACGTTTCATGACATGATGAACATCATGAATGAGATTAAGAAAGATCTCCAATACCGGGTGAATGAAATGGTGCTAGAAGAACCACAATATAAACAATCATAAGGTGAGGTGAGAGTATGTCAGATTGGAGCCATATTATTGTTCGTTCACTATTATTTATGATCGTTTTATTTTTCTTTACAAAGATATTAGGGAAAAAGCAAATTTCGGAAATCTCCTTTTTTGAATATATTTCTGGAATTACAATAGGAAGTATCGCCGGTGAGGTGATTATGGGTCTGGAAAGTAATATGGCTCATGGAATTCTTGCCATTTTCTTATTCGGAAGCATCACGTATCTAGTGGATTTTCTGTCATTAAAAAGCAATTCATTTCGTGATTTTGTCGAAGGAAAAAGCACGATTTTTATTAAAGATGGAAAGATCATGGAGGATAATTTAAAGAAAGAAAATTATTCTACAGATGAGCTGGGAACTTTACTAAGACAAAAAGATGTCTTTAATGTAGCCGATGTTGAATTTGCGGTTTTAGAACCGACGGGCGATTTAAGTGTACTATTAAAAAAAGAAAACAGACCTTTAACTGCTAAAGACTTAAATATGAAGGTGCCAAATGAAAAAGCACCTCAAATGATCATTAGAGATGGAGAAATTGTTTTTGATGCACTTGCTGCAGTGGGGAAAAGTAAAAAATGGCTGGATCTTGAATTAGAAAAGCTCAATGTAACATTAGATAATGTCTTTTATGGACAAGTTGACTCGTATGGTGAACTGACTGTCGATCTTTTCGATGATAAAATCCAAGTGCCCACTCCTCAAACAAGACCATTATTAATGGCAATGATGAAAAAATGTCAAGCCGATCTGGAAATTTTTAGTCTTGAAACAGAATCTGCAGATGCGAAAAAAATGTATGAGAAAAATGCCAAAAAACTTAACGAGGCAATTAATACATTAAGCCCCTATTTAAGTAACTAGGAACCCCCTGCTAAAAAGCTAGGGGGCTTATGAAGGAGAGCAAAAACAAAGGTCGGCGTCCATTGACATAGTTTGTGATCAATTAGTGGTAACAAAGTAAATGGTTAGTAGCCATTGGTTTGCCGTCACCCTAATACTGTACAGAAATCTTCTCCTTCTATGTGTTGAAGACAAGTCTCACCACTTCAAGGTTTTGAAATACTTATCACTGTCAAAACCCAATTCAATCGTAAAATCTTTTGCGTTGATAAATTGGACAGCCTATTTGCTTAGCGCTCCATTTCAAGTGCATTGATGCGATATTATTTAGAGGGCAAAAAGTGCCGCTTTAATGAAAACCAATTTCTTTATATTTGCATGCTTTGAACCCGGAGCTGTGGAGCAAGTTCCATTGCTTCTGCTATAGGGAGAGTCCTCTTATTAAATGGCATTTCATGAACGGCATTTGCTCGATAACCTAATCGACCGGGCAGTCGAAATTCAAGTCGAACCTGCTCCATTACTTCTTCTACATCCTCCAATTGACGTAACTGTTTTGGCAGTTAGCTTCCTTTTTCTATTTTGATAAAGGCAACATGGTCCATTTCCTCTTTAAATTTATGAATTCTCTTTTGAAAATACACTTTTAGTTCAACAGCTTCTGCAAGCGAGATGTTAGTCATTTGAAATCTCTTTTACTATATTCATAGGAGCTCAATGCCTCAATCTAGATAATGTTACCAATAATTAACTAGTTATTCCAGAAAATATACATATTAACACTCTTTTTCAAGTATATGGAACTGAATGAAATATTCTTGTAATATTAATAACATCTTCCTGTCAAATTACGATGATATAATTCAACATGGAAGTGAAAGTAATAGATATTTTGTCAAAAAAAATCGAAATTACATGAAAAATAACATAATTATCTGAAAAAATACATATAAAACCAACTAGAGTATATCGGAAGGCAGGCAAAATGATGAAAAAGCAACTAGTAATCTTAAATACGACATTAATGCTTGGATTAGGAGGAGCGTTTGCTATTCCGTCTGTAAAAGCTGATTCCTTAAATACACAAAAATCATCAATTCAAAAACAGCGTCAAGGCATACAATCTAGCCTTTCAAAGGCAGATCAGGAATTAACTGCAGTTCTTGAAGAACTAGCGAAATTAGATGTTCAATTAAAAAGAATTGATCAAGCAATTCTTGATAATACTCAATTAATAAAGAAAACAGAAACAGACATTACAAGTACGAACGCAGAAATCGAAGAACTCAATAAAGAGAAAGCTATCATTCAAGAAAGAATCGACAAGCGAAGTGTTATTCTAAAACAACGTGCAGTTTCTTACCAGGAAAATGGGAGCTCCTCGATTGGCTATGTTGAGGTCCTTCTTGGATCAACTAGCTTTGGTGACTTTATTGAAAGAGTCGGTGCTGTAACAAAAATCGTACAGGCAGACCAAGATATTTTAGCTGAGCATGAAGCAGATAAAAAGATTTTAGAAGAAAATCAAGCAAAAATAGAAAAGAAATTAAATGAATTACAAGAAATGAAAACAGAACTTGAAGGTATGCAAGTGTTAATGAATGAGCAAAAGGCTCAAAATGATGCATTAAAAAAAGATCTTGAAGCAAAAGAAAATGAAATTGCAGTACTAAAAGAAGGATTACAGTACAAGGATAGTGAGCTTGCTGCAAGAGAAGCAGAAATCAGACATAGAATTGCAAGCCAGTTCACTCCAAAAAGTGTTTCTGTAAGTTCTAATTCAAATTCAAGTTCAAGTTCAAATTCTAAATCTAATTCAAGTTCAAGTTCAAATTCCAGTTCATCATCCAGTGAAAGCAGTTCTTCTAATAATGTACCTTCAGCAAGTGGAGATTTAAGTACAATTATTTCAGCTGGATATAAATATATCGGAAATTCTGTTTACGTTTTTGGTGCAGGAAGATCGGCATCAGATATTGCAAATGGAAGATTTGACTGTTCTGGTTTTGTATCATGGGCGTTTTCTCAAGGAGGAATTAACCTTCCTTCAAGTACTTCATCCTTAAGATACTCAGGAACGAAAGTGTCACCAAGCGATTTGAAACCAGGAGATTTAGTTTTCTTCGACACATATAAAAAAGACGGACATGTGGGCATTTATATTGGTGGAGGAAAATTCATTGGTTCTCAATCCTCTACAGGTGTAGCAGTTGCGACCATGACGAGCGGGTATTGGAAAGATCATTTTAACGGACATGCAAGACGTATCTAATAAAGTAAAAAACCACAGTTGTGATTGAAACTGTGGTTTTTTTATTTTACAGATTTTTTAGAAAATTATTGAAACGGTACAATAACCTATGATATTCTTTTTTTACGATAGAAGGGAACAGTGTTTCGTAATAACAAACAATAAATTATTAGGAGGTTATGATAAAAAATGAATTATCGGAAAATTAGGAATATGCAAGTGGCATTAGAATTATTTGATTTTATTAATTCTGAAGCACTTCCAGGAACGAGAGTGGAGAAGGAAGAGTTTTGGCAAGGATTTGGAGCAATAGTGAAGGAGCTCACACCTATAAATAAGAAGCTTCTTTCAGAAAGAGAAGATTTTCAAATTAAAATAAATTCATGGCATAGAGAAAATAAGGTATTTGATTTTGAAAAATATAAAACCTTTCTAGAGGAGATTGGTTATCTGGAGGATGAAGGAGAAGATTTTGTAATTACAACGGATGAAGTTGATGAGGAAGTTGCCATTCAGGCTGGTCCTCAGCTAGTTGTACCTGTAAATAATCATCGCTATGCACTCAATGCAGCGAATGCTCGCTGGGGAAGTCTATATGATGCTCTTTACGGAACGGATGTCATAAGTGAGGAGGATGGAGGTCATCGCAGCGGAGGCTACAATCCGGTTCGAGGTGAAAAGGTTATTGCCTTTGCGCGTGCATTTCTTGATCAAACCGCCCCATTACTTGCTGGATCACATAAGGATGTGGTGCAATATAAGATTGTGGATGGTCAATTTCTAGCACAATTGAACAATGGGAATGAAAGCAAATTAATTAGCGACGAAAAATTTGCAGGCTACCAAGGAGATACTCATAATCCCACAGCCATATTATTAAAAAATAATGGATTACATTTCGAAATACAATTGGACCGTACCCACCCGATAGGTAAAACAGATGATGCAGGTGTTAAAGATATTCTTCTTGAAGCGGCATTGTCAACGATTATGGATTGTGAGGATTCTGTCGCAGCTGTTGATGCAGAGGATAAAGTTCAAGTGTATCGAAGCTGGCTGGGTCTAATGAAGGGAGACCTGACTGCGACTTTTACAAAAGATAATAAAACAGTAAAAAGAAAGTTAAATCCTGACCGCAATTATAGGTCTCCGAATGGCCAAACTTTCTCCTTGCATGGGAGGTCATTAATGTTTATTCGCAATGTTGGTCATTTAATGACAAATCCCTCCATTTTAGATGGTAATGGGGAGGAAGTGTATGAAGGGATTATTGATGCGGTTGTTACAAGCTTAATTGCAAAGCATTCACTAATTGGAAATGCAGAATATCAAAATTCCAAAAAAGGTTCTGTCTATATTGTAAAACCAAAAATGCATGGCTCTAAAGAAGTCGCTTTTGCGAATGAGTTATTTAACAGAGTAGAAGATTTACTTGGTTTAGAACGAAACACGCTTAAGATTGGTGTAATGGATGAGGAACGCAGAACCTCTCTTAACTTAAAAGCTTGTATACGGGAAGTAAAGGAACGAATAGCATTCATTAATACGGGTTTTCTTGACCGTACTGGGGATGAACTTCATACATCAATAGAAGCTGGGCCAATGATTCGTAAAAATGAGATGAAATCATCGATTTGGCTGCACGCCTATGAAAAGTCAAATGTGAATAATGGGCTTGCAACAGGGTTCCAAGGCCATGCCCAAATTGGTAAAGGGATGTGGGCTATGCCTGACTTAATGGCAGAAATGATCAAGCAAAAGGTGACGCATGTAAAAGCAGGAGCAAATACGGCTTGGGTGCCATCTCCTACAGCTGCCACCCTGCATGCCCTACATTATCATCAAGTCGATGTTAAATTAGTACAAAACGAAATATTATGTGAACAGCCAAGCCTACGGGATGAAATCCTGCAAATTCCGGTTGCACCTAATCGAAACTGGGGACAGGAGGAAGTACAGGCAGAACTGGATAATAATGCGCAAGGAATACTTGGCTATGTTGTCCGCTGGGTGGAACAAGGAATCGGCTGTTCAAAAGTGCCTGATATTAATAATATTGGGCTAATGGAAGATCGTGCGACATTAAGAATTTCCAGCCAGCATATAGCTAATTGGCTGCATCATGGCATATGTACAAAGGAACAAGTAGAAGAAACTTTAAAACGAATGGCAATTGTCGTAGATAAACAAAATGCTGAGGACCCAGTGTATCGTCCAATGGCTCCTAATTATGAGGATTCTGTCGCCTTCCAAGCAGCATGCGAATTGATATTCTCTGGATATGAACAGCCAAACGGATATACAGAGCCGATCTTGCATCGGAGCAGACTGGAAGCAAAGATGAAATTTGCAATCAAGTAATTATCAAGCTGGGTATATATTGATTTAAAAAAGCAGGTGTTACCAATCAGGAGTTGAAGAATGTTGGAAAGAGAGAATATGGTGAAATCTGTGAGTCGTGCGCTAGATATTATTAAGCTAATCAGTTGGAAAAAAGGCGGGCTAGGAGTAACAGAGATTGCTAATCAGATGGATATTAACAAAAGCTCGGTTTACAGAATTCTTTCCACACTTGTTCAATATGGCTATGTTGAACAGGATAAAGGCACAGAACGGTATAAATTGGGCTATCAATTTTTAGAGGTGAGTTCAAGGCTTTTAGAATCACTTGATATACGAACAGAAGCGAAGCCATTTTTACAAGAACTTGAAAAAGAGACGAACGAAGTGATTCATCTCGTTGTCTATGATCAAGGAGAAGTAGTATATATTGAAAAGTTAGATGGGAATGAAGCATTGCGTATGCACTCTAAGGTTGGGAAAAGGGCACCAATGCATTGCACGTCAGTTGGTAAAGCCATCCTTGCCTATCTTCCAGCAGATAGTGTTCAGGAAATACTCGAAAGAAAAGGACTTCCTGTTCATACAGTTAAGACTATTACAGATAAGAATGTTTTAGCTGAGGAACTTGCTGAGGTAAAGAAGAAAGGGATTGCACTTGACTTGGAGGAAAATGAAAATGGGATTACATGTATAGCTGTTCCGATTTTTGACCATTTAGGTAAAGTTGCAGCTGCCGTCAGCATTTCCGGACCGACGATTAGAATGAATGAGACGAGGTTAGTAGAGCTTCAGCCTCGTATGATTGAAATTGGAAAGCAAATATCAGCAAGACTTGGGTTTTTAAGTTAAAAAAAAGTCCGAAACAACTTAAGGGTGTTTCGGACTTTTTTAGAAAATCTAATGAAATAAATTGATTATACATATTAAATTGTGAAATACCTATTTTTTTGAGAGAAAACAAACTCTCGGATATATGGTATTAATTGTGAAAGATTCTAATTGTTTTTTACTTTTTCTTGTGAACCCGCGATATAAAACTAGGTTATTTTTTCATTCCTCAAAAAAAGAATCTGTTAAATCAGTAAATACTCCGGTAACCCCCCATTTCATTAACTTGTCCAACTCTTCTTTTGAATTAACTGTATATGGATGGACAAGTAATTGCGCTCTTCTTGCTGTTTTAATATATGCTTCATCAATCATTTGATAATTGGGTCCGACCCCAACTGAATATTGCTTCCATTTTTTGATTTCTGCTTCTGTTAATTTTGCTGGACTCTGATAGGAGAGAAGCTGGATTAAAGGGATCTTTGGCTCGATCTGAAAGATTTGTTTGAGGCTTTTTTCACTAAAGGACTGAATAATTACCTTTTGCTCGTTAATAAGATCATACTTCCGAAGCAGGCTGAGAAGTTTTTCCTCCATTTGAGGGTATTTATCAGGTGATTTTGTCTCGATATAATAGTTTACTTCTTTTCCAAAATAGGAGAAAACCTCTTCCAGAGTTGGGACGGTTAAAAATTCATAAGAAGGGTTAGCATGCAGCGGAAATTTTTTATTGAACCATGAACCTGCATCAAGTCTCTTTAACTGTTCTAGTGAATGTGAATCTACGCGCCCTACTCCGTTTGTTGTGCGATCAACCGTTTGGTCATGCATGGCAACTAGGACTCCATCCTTTGTCATTTGCAAATCAATTTCAATATAATCAGCACCAAGTTCCCGCGCTAACTCATAGGATACGAGTGTATGTTCAGGTGCATAGGTAGATGCGCCGCGATGGCCGATGACAATAAAAGAATCTGGAATACTGGGAGGGTCAGGTGCCACAGGCTTCAGCCCCCCCCCGATGGTACATATCAGTAATCCATATATTATTAGTATTTTTTTCTTCATTTTATAATTTTCTCCTTCATTTAATAGGCTGAAAGACTCCTTGTTTTTGCAAATTTGATATTGTTAGCATATTTAAGATTATGTGTAATTAGAATATGAAGGAGAGAAATATTTCCAATCTATAAACATCTTGCTATAAAGCTCCCAAAGGGCATGGAGGGATGAATAGTTGAAAAAAGTAGAGCTCCTGAATGTATCAAAGACTTACGATAAAAAAACAGAGGTCATTTCCAATATTAATGTCACGATAGAACCAGGTGAATTTTTCGTACTAGTTGGTCCTTCTGGCTGTGGGAAAAGCACTATGCTGCGGATGATTGCTGGTTTGGAAGACATCACAGGAGGGATCTTGCGAATAGGTGAAAAGGAAGCTAATCACTTACCTCCCAGTAAAAGAGATATATCAATGGTCTTTCAAAACTATGCGCTCTATCCACATTTAACTGTTATGGAAAATATCGTTTTTGGTCTGCATGTGAAGAAAATACCAAAGCTAGAAAGAAAGACTCGATGTAATGATGTTGCGGCCATGCTTGGTTTAAGCGAATATTTAAACCGAAAGCCCCGAGAACTTTCAGGCGGGCAGCGCCAGCGGGTTGCCCTCGCCCGGGCAATTGTGAATGAAGCACCTATTTGTTTAATGGACGAACCTCTGTCCAATTTAGATGCAAAGCTCCGGGCACATATGCGATCGGAAATTAGACAAATACAAAGGCGTCTAGGGATTACGATGATTTATGTTACCCATGATCAAGTGGAGGCAATGACAATGGGGGATCGAATAATGATTCTTCACGATGGCAAGATTCAGCAGATCGGAAAGCCAATCGATATTTATAATCATCCTGCAAATCCTTTTGTTGCAACGTTTATCGGCTCCCCACCGATGAATATTGCTGAAGGCGTAATGAATGAAATGCAATCTGAAATACTGATTGCCGACATATGTAAAATTAAAATTCCGGATGAAGATAGCAGGCTTTTACAAACGAAGCAGGTTCTCGTAGGCATACGGCCAGAGCATATAAAGGCGGCCTCAAAAGAGACGAGCCATGAGAGCAGAATGGTTGTAGAAGCAATTAATGTTGAAATCCTGGGGAATGAAACGATCTTTTCATTTAAAGTTGGTGGACATGAATGGATGGCTAAATGGAATGGTCAATGGCGCCTGCAGGTTGGTGATCGTATACCTATTCAAATGAAATATGAATCCATATGTTTATTTGATCGCAAAACGAATGAGCGAATAAAAGCGCCAACAGATATTGAAAATTTTATCCTCGATAAAGAGGTGTTTTTATGAAAGAAAGCAGTGTCAGTCTTCTTGCAAAATCAAGCATCTGGAAAAAATCTTTAAATGCTCGGACCGCCCTTCTCTATTTGTTCCCATCAATTCTTCTTTTTTCTGTTTTTGTTTTTTATCCGATGTTTCGGACAATCTATTTAAGCTTCTTCTTAACAGATCAGCATGGAAGTGCAGCACTATTTGTCGGGTTGGAGAACTATACCTACTTATTAGAATCGCAAGCCTTTCGAAATAGTATAAAGGCAACGATATTATTTGTTTTATATACAGTTCCAGCAGGTGTCATTCTTGCTTTATTTCTGGCATTAATTGCAAATGAAAAGCTGAGAGGTATCGGCTTTTTTCGAACAATTTATTCCTCAACGATGGGAATTTCTGTTGCTGCTTCATCTGTTGTTTGGCTTTTTCTTTTTCATCCCAGCGTCGGCATGTTTAATCGTTTTTTAAGCCTCATGAACTTGCCAGAGGTTCAATGGCTGCTGGATCCGGATTGGGCATTATTATCAGTTTCAATATCTACGATTTGGCTTAATACCGGATTTTCATTTTTGATTCTTTTAGGCGGTCTGCAAAACATTGATGGATATTTATATGAAAGTGCAAAAATTGATGGGGCAGGTTATTGGTATCAGCTTCGAAGAATAACGATTCCGATGCTGTCACCGACATTGTTTTTTATAATTACTATCTCATTAATTAATGCTTTTCAATCATTCGGACAAATAGATATTTTGACAAAAGGCGGTCCCTCGCAGGCTACTAATTTAATTGTCTATTCTATTTATCGAGAAGCGTTTGTAAACTATCAGTTTGGTACAGCAAGTGCTCAAGCAGTCTTTCTATTTTTGTGCATACTAATCGTCACGATTTTGCAGTTTAAGTTTGGCGAAAGGAAGGTGCATTATCAATGAGCTTTCCGAAAAAAATTGTTTTCTACTTCCTGCTTTTATTCTCAGCCTTCCTGCTCTTTTTTCCGGTTATGTATGCTTTCATGATTTCTTTCATGACTGGCGGAGAGATCATGCAAGGCAAGTTTTTTCCACAAACATTTACCTTTGATAATTATTTCAGAGTATTTGAACGTTTGCCATTGATGAAGTATTTAATAAATAGCTTCGTTGTTTCAGCTGGTGTAATGATTGGCCAGCTGATCGTCTGCAGTATGGCCGCGTATGCGTTCGTATTTATTTCTTTTAAGGGAAGGGATTTTATCTTCTTCCTATTTATTTCAACGATGATGATCCCCTGGGAAGCAACGATGATACCGAATTTCTTTACCATTCAAAAATTAGACTGGACAAATACGTACCAAGGACTGACGGTCCCATTTTTTGCATTGGCTTTCGGGACATTTCTGCTGAGACAGCATTTCAAAACGATTCCAAAAGAATTATTTGAAGCCTCACAAATTGCTGGTTTAAGCCGATTTGCTTTCTTTTGGCGTGTGATTCTCCCCGTTTCCAAAACAAGTCTTGTCACTTTAGGGGCATATGGATTTTTAACGACATGGAATATGTATTTGTGGCCATTATTAGTTACAAACAACGATCAAGTCCGGACCGTCCAAATTGGACTGAAGCAGCTCCAGTCCCAAGAGGTCGCAACCGAATGGGGGGTGGTCATGGCTGGAGTAATTGTTGTTATAATCCCAACATTGCTGCTATTGTTTATCGGTCAAAAGCAATTGCAAAAAGGATTAACACAAGGCGCATTAAAGTAAAATAGGGGGTGCTGGCCATAGTGAAAAAGAATGTGAGGCTGCTCTTTTTGTTCAGCGTGATATTTAGCATGATGTTAATGGCTGCTTGTTCGAATAATGAAAGTAAGCCAGAACCATCGAATCCGAATGATGAGGAAGAGGGAACAGCGGAAAGTCCGGGCAAGGTGGAAATAAATTTCTGGCATGCAATGTCTGGTGCAGGCCAAGAAGCTCTTGATAGCATTGTGTCTGATTTCAATAGTTCGCAGGATAAGTATACAGTTAATGCCGAATTTCAAGGTTCTTATGAGGAGTCATTAACAAAGCTTCGCAGTGTAGGCGGAACAAAGGATGCGCCGGCAATCACACAAGTATTTGAGGTCGGTACAAAGTTTATGATTGACAGCGGTTATATTGAGCCAATGCAATCATTTATTGATAAGGACAACTATGACCTCTCTCAACTGGAAGAAAATATTTTAAACTATTACCGTGTAGATGGAAAATTGTATTCGATGCCATTCAATTCTTCCACACCGGTGATGATTTATAACAAGGATGCATTTAAAGAAGCAGGACTTGATCCTGAGAAGCCGCCACAAACATTTAACGAAGTCAAAGCAGCTGCAGAAAAACTTACAAAGTCGGGTGAGCAATACGGCTTTTCAATGCTTACGTATGGATGGTTCTTTGAACAGCTTCTTGCTACCCAAGGCGGTTTATATGTAAATGAAGAAAACGGCCGAGCTGGTGATGCGACAGAAGCAGTATTTAACGGAGAAGAGGGCCTTCGTGTCTTTAATTTCTTAAATGATATGAATAAAGCAGGCACTTTTGGAAACTATGGAACAAACTGGGATGATATTCGTGCAGCTTTCCAGACAGGGAAAGTAGCGATGTACATGGATTCTTCTGCAGGTGTTGCCGCTGCGGTTAACAATTCTCCATTCGAAGTAGGGGTAGCGTTTATTCCGTATGCGGATGACATAGAACGTCAAGGGGTTGCCATTGGCGGTGCATCCCTATGGATGTCAAAAGGAATTGCTGAGGAAGAACAGGAAGCGGCATGGGAATTCATGAAATACTTAACTACACCAGAAGTTCAGGCGAAATGGCATATCGGAACTGGTTATTTTGCAATAAATCCCGCAGCATACGATGAGGATATTGTAAAGGCAGAGTGGGAGAAATACCCGCAATTTAAGGTTACTGTTGATCAGCTTCAGCAAACTAAGCCGTCTGTTGCGACACAAGGAGCGCTCATTTCAGTCTTCCCAGAATCACGCCAGCAAATTGTCACCGCCTTGGAAAACCTGTATCAAGGGGCAGACCCGCAGGAAGTACTTGATCAAGCAGCAGAAGGGTCAAATCGGGCAATAGAAATTGCAAACAAAACTAAGAAGTAATATGAAGGACATTGAGGTTGAGAAAGGAATCAGTCCCTATGAATGGACTGATTCTTTTCTATAATGCTAACCTATTTTTCAAATATTCATAATGTAGTATAATAGAAAGTGTATTATGAGAATTTTGAAGTGATGTGAGGAATATTGGAATCGCTTTCAAAAGATGGGGAATGAATTCAACTATTCTTACGTAAAGGGAGGATAAATGATGAGTGAAGCTGCAAAAGTAAAAACAGTCTGCGGTTACTGCGGAACAGGCTGTGGTCTCGTTGTCGAAGTTGACAATAATAAAATTGTGAAGATACGCGGAGATAAGGAAGCGCCTGTTAATAAGGGGCAAACATGTGTCAAGGGCTCGTTTGCCTATGAATATGTTCATGATAAGAGCCGATTAACTTCTCCACTGATTCGAAAGGCGGGAAAGCTTGTTGAGACAACATGGGAAGAAGCGTATGCTTTCATCGCCGAGAAGCTACAAGGAATCAAATCACAATTCGGTCCTGAATCCATAACGATGTTTGCGACGGCTAGAAGCACAAATGAAGTGAATTATGTAACCCAGAAATTTATGAGAACAGTCATTGGCAGCAATAATATTGATGGCTGTAACCGAACGTGACACGCTCCGAGCGTTGCCGGTCTGGCAACTGTATTTGGAAGTGGATTTCCAACTAATAGATTAGAAGATTTTGATCATACTGAAGTTCTTTTGCTTATGGGTTCGAATACGACAGAGGCACATCCGATCATTGCAAATCGAATGAAGAAAGCAGTGAAATCAGGATTAAAGATCATAGTGATTGACCCTCGCCGTATTGATATGGTGAAAAGCGCCCACCGCCATTTGCAAATTAATGTCGGTTCAGATATTGCCTTAATGAATGCAATGATTCACGTTATTATTGAAGAAGAATTATATAATCCTGCATTTATTAGTCAATTTACAGTTGATTTTGATACGTTAAAAGAACAAGTGAAAAGGTATACACCAGAATATGCTGCAGTCATTACTGGACTAGAACCGCAGGATATTATCGATACAGCAAGAGAATATGCAAAAGCGGAAAAGGCAATGATTGCCTACACGCTCGGAATTACTGAGCATCATTGTGGGGTCAATAATGTCTTTGATATTGCCAATCTTGCGTTATTAACAGGTCATATTGGAAAACCAGGAAGCGGAATTATGCCTCTTCGCGGACAAAATAATGTGCAGGGTGCAGGTGACATGGGCTGTCTGCCTAACCAGCTGCCAGGTGCCGTCAGCATAACAAATGATGAATACCGAGGCCGATTTGAAAAAGCCTGGGGCATGGATATTAACCCAATCGCTGGAGATACACAAACAAGAGCATTCGATAAGATGGAAACTGGAGCAGTCAAAGCGCTTTATTGCCTTGGTGAAAATCCATTAGTGGCAGATGTTCATATGACTCACACAAGAAAACTGCTTGAAAAACTAGACCTTTTAGTTGTTCAAGATATTTTCTTAACGGAAACGGCAAAGCTTGCTGATGTCGTCTTGCCTGCAAGATCATGGGGAGAAGTGGAAGGCACGTATACGAATACTGACCGCCGGATTCAGCGAGTACGGAAAGCGGTCGATGCCCACCCGAATACAAAGGATGACTGGGTCATTCTTTGTGAACTAGCAACATTAATGGGCTATCCAATGAACTATAATACAAGCGAGGAAATTTGGGATGAGCTGCGTGAGCTTGCATGGGAAATGTATGGAGGGATGCCTTATTCAAGGCTGGAGAAAGAATATAGCCTCCATTATCCTTGTCCAGACGAGTCCCATCCGGGTACATTTATTTTGCATGAACGATATCATAACAAGGTAGAGGCGAGCGGAAAGCAGTCTCCATTTATACCTGTTATGTATACGGAACCGGTTGAGCTGCCGGATGAGGATTATCCATTTACGCTTACAACTGGAAGGCGTTACGAATCGTATAATACCCATACGCAAACACGCTTTTATGCAAGTGGTGTGAAAATTAAACAAACAGAGGAATCACTTGATATTCATCCAGATGATGCAGCCAAGCTAGGCATTGAGACAGGTGAACTAGTTGAAATCAGCTCAAGAAGGGGCAGCCTGCAGGTAAAGGTGAAAGTCACCGAGCAAGTCGCGCCTGGCCTTGTATTCATGAGCTTCCATTTCAGTGACGTTCCAACAAACGTCTTAACGATAAACGAATTTGATCCGATCTCTGGCACAGCTGAATTCAAGGCATGCGCAGTGAATATTCGTCCATTAAAATAATTGCTTAAAGGAAAAGTGCTCAGCACTTTTCCTTTTTTTGTCTGGAAATGGGATGATTTCATTTGATGAAAAGCACATATTCGGCTTTATCTAGCAAACTTAAAAAGTTATCTAGCTCTTTATAAGCTTTTTCTAGCATTCTCTAAATTTTATCAAGCTATTTTTCAAGTTTATTAAGCATTTTGAGAATATCCTTCAAGTTTTTTAAAAAAGGGGATTGATTTCCTTCCAATTTGTACTATAATCATACTGTATCAACTGTACTATGAGTCGTAGTACACTACATACAGATGGGAGAGTGCGTATGTTCGAGTTGGATATAAGGAGCCGCAAGCCAATCTATGAACAATTGGTTGAAAGGCTTAAAGAACTTATTATAACTGAAGTGTTAAAAATAGATGAACAGCTGCCTTCCGTCCGGACGCTAGCCCAACAGCTAACAATCAATCCGAATACGATTCAAAAAGCGTATCGCGAGCTTGAAATTCAAGGGTATATCTATTCGATTAAAGGAAAAGGAAGCTTTGTCAGTTCTGCTAATGACAGCCAAAATACAGAAAAGCTTCATAAAGTTAAAAATGACTTAATCAAGCTGTTATCAGAAGCGATGTATCTAGGCGTAACAGCTGAAGAATTAATAACAATAATAGAAGAAATACAAGCTTCAATTGGGGGAGGGATAGAACATGATCAAAATTAGTCATATCCGAAAATCATTTGATGGATTGGAAGCAGTTGAGAATGTAAGTCTAACTGTCAACAGTGGTTCGATATACGGCTTGCTCGGCTCAAATGGTGCAGGGAAGACGACCCTTTTAAAGCTTTTATCTGGTTTATATGTGCCTGATGAAGGATTGATTTCGATTGACTCTCAGCCGGTCTATGAAAATCCGGAAGTGAAAGAAAAGATCTTTTTTATCCAGGATACGCCCCACTTCCTGCCGCATTACACGACCAAACAAATGGCACAGTTTTACGAAAGCATTTACCCAAGGTGGAGTGAAGAACGCTATCAGGAACTGGTAGCTATTTTTCAAGTGGATATACATAAGAAAATTCATCGTTTTTCAAAGGGAATCCAAAGACAGGTGGCATTTATTCTTGCCTTATCTACACTGCCAGAAGTATTGATTCTTGACGAGCCTTTAGATGGATTGGATCCGGTCATGAGAAAAAAGGTGAAAGGCCTTTTGATTGACGATGTGGCGGAAAGAGAAATGACCGTCCTAATTTCTTCACACAACTTAAGAGAAGTAGAGGATCTGTGTGATTTTGTTGGAATTATGCATAAAGGTCAAATGATGATTGAAAAAGATTTAGATGACCTTAAATCGGATACACATAAAGTGCAGATTGCTTTCAAGAGTGGTGCCCCGGTTCCGCCTGGTATTTTTGATTCTGTTAAAGTGCTGCATAAAGAGAAAAGGGGAAGTATTCTTTTACTAATCGTAAAAGGAAAAGAAGAGGAAGTTACGGCAAGTATAGAAAAATATCAGCCTGTCATTTTCGATATCCTTCCACTGACGCTAGAAGAAATCTTTATTTATGAAATGGGGGATGTTGGTTATGCAGTCGAAAATATCCTTGGTTAATAAAGAAATAAGAAAGACGATATTGAGAAGTGTTGGCTGGGTTGCAATCGTTCACTTTCTAGGGTTAATTTTTGCGATTCCATTAGAGATTTTAATGACGACAACAGGAGAACAGAGACAATATATAAGAGCTGAAAGTTTATTCTATTTTCACTTTGAGATTCAGGCTGTATTAAATATCGGAATTCCAGTCATATTGGCTGTTTTTTTATTCCGCTTTCTCCAGGTAAAGTCCTATAGCGATTTTATGCATAGCCTTCCGATTAAGAGGGATTCACTATTCCATCAATTTGCGCTAACAGGAATTGTCATTTTAATCATGCCGGTTTTGCTGATAGCTATTATCGTTTCAGTTTTGTATAATCCACTAAATTTAGCTGAGTTTTTTACATGGACAGATATTTTCAAGTGGATAGGCATTACAATAATGTTTAATCTTCTTGTCTTTTTGGCAGGCGTTTTTACAGGAATGATTTCAGGGATATCAGCAGTTCAAGGGATTCTTACGTATATATTTTTATTACTTCCCATGGGTTTACTCATTTTATTGGGGTATAATCTGCCATTCTACTTATATGGATTTGCTGATCGATATGTGCTGGAAAGTAAGATTGAAGCATTTTCGCCATTAGTTGCGCTCAGCCAAGTAAGTTTTAGACCTTTAGGGGCAATTGAAATCAGTATTTATTGTGCACTAATACTCATTTTATACGGTCTATCATTATGGGTTTATAAAAACAGAAAACTTGAAGCTGTGACACAATCACTCGTATTTCCATTGTTAAAACCAATTTTCAAGTATGGAATGACCTTCTGTACAATGTTGTTAGGTGGATTATACTTTGGGATTATGGAGGGAAATTCAACTTGGCTTATTGTGGGATATGTGTTAGGAGCCATGCTCGGCTATTTTGTTGCAGAAATGGTTTTGCAAAAGTCTTGGAGAATTATTATTCATATAAAAGGTCTTATTATTTATGCAGGTGTAATGGCTTTGCTGGTTTTCCTTTTTCAATTTGATTTTACTCAATTTGAAAAAAAGGTGCCTGATTTAAGTGAAATTGAACGGATTCACTTAAGTGATAACTCATATTTATATAGTGATAATGAAGATGCATTTTTCTTATCTACTGCAGATAATATGGATTTAATAAGAAGGCTTCACAAGGATATTATTGCAAACAAAAATAATAATGCTTTGAGTAATAATAACGAACATGCTTTTATTGTATATGAATTAAAAAATGGCAAGAAACTTGTTCGGGATTACTCGATAGATAAAAAGAAATTTGCTCATTTTTATAAATTGATCCATGAGTCAGAGGAATATAAAAGAGTAACAAATGGGATATTCAAAGTGAAGGAAGATCAGATAGAAAAAATTACGATACGACCTTATGGACCTATTGAGAAAAAAGCAGTAATTGTTGATCCTATAGACATGAAGGAAGCAATAGCGGTATTAAAAGATGAAATTAATGCTTCAACCTATGAGGAAACGATTGACAATAGAGATCCTCTTGCATCTATCGAAATTAGACAAAAAAATGAAAAAACGGTTGGGCTCGAATGGAGAATTTCGTATAAGCTGTTTGAGGAATGGCTGGATAAAAAGGGATTATTAGACCAGGCAAAAGTAACTGCTGCTGATATTTCATATGCCTATATTGTTGATACAAATGATCTGGAAATTAATTTTGTGCAAGGATATTCCTATGAAGAAATATTTGAACAGATGAGTAAGCTCGGCCGAGCCATCAAGGTAACTGATAAAAAAAGACTGGAAGAGAGCCTAGTAAATACCAGTGTAATGGATGATGGTCCATATATGATTGGGTATTATTATAAGGCGGATGGTTCTATAGAAATTAAAAGCTTTCAAGCTGAAAATATTCCTGATTATGTCCAGCAATATTTTAAATAAAACATTGATTTAAATTAGAGGGGAGGGATAAGAGTGGAATGCCATTGTATGGATATGAATGACCTTTGTAAATTGTACAATAAGCGGCTGTTTCAGGTTGCCTTCTGTATTACTAGAGATTATTATTTAGCTCAAGACGCAGTACAAGAAACATTGATAAAAGCTTATCAAAAAATGGACACAATCGAAGATACTGAAAAAATGGGTGCATGGCTTTCAGCAATCACAACAAGAACAGCCATTGATATTGTCCGGAAAGAAAGAAAATTAAAAGATCGTATGGCTGGTCATATTGAGATAGAGACGGCTAACATAAAAATGGACCAAAACGTCGAGAAGGAAGTGGAAGTGAATCTCTTAAAAGAGCAAATCCAGCAAGCGATTAATTCCCTTTCTCTCGATCAAAGGAAAGTGTTTCTTCTTAAAATAAATAGTGGATTAAAGGAAAGAGAAATAGCCAAGCTATTAAAAATAAACCAAAATACAGTGAAAACGAAAATATACCGGGTAAGAAAGCAGCTCAAGGAAATGTTAATCGAAAGCTTTTCAGTGAATTTTCAATAAAGGAAAAATAGAGAAAACATGGCCATTTTTGAAAGAAAAATGCCATGTTTTTTTGTAATAGGATGAACAGATAGGATGATTTTTATATGAAAATTTTAATTGTTGAGGATGATAAAACTATTGCATCTGGGCTTGAGTATTCACTGCAGCAGGATTCATATACAACTGTCATTTGTCATGATGTTGCTTCAGCAAAAAAGATTCTAGTAGAACAATCTGATCAATTGGATATATGCTTATTTGATTTAGCTTTGCCAGATGGCAGCGGCTATGAATTATGTAAGCTAGTGAAGGAAAAGAGTGATACGCCTGTCATATTTTTAACAGCAAATGATGATGAAATTAATGTCGTCATGGGACTCGATATGGGTGCGGATGATTATATTTCAAAGCCTTTCCGTATTCGAGAGCTTCTTTCACGGATTAAATCAGTCCTAAGAAGATATAGGAAACATCCACAAATAAATTCGACCATTGAGATAGAAAATATTCGAATCAGTTCTTTAGAAGGCAAGGTTTATAAGCATAATGCAGAAATCACCCTTACTGCCCTCGAGTACCGATTATTGCTTACTTTTGCCAATCATATTGGACAAGTTCTGACAAGAAATCAGCTTCTTGAGCAAATCTGGGATGTAGCGGGAGACTTTGTCAATGACAATACTTTAACCGTCTACATTAAAAGGCTGCGTGAAAAACTGGAGGATGATCCGCAAAAGCCAACAATTATTAAGACCGTAAGAGGAATGGGCTATAAGGTAGGTGGGTAGGATGCTCCGCAATCGAGAAATTATGATTTTGCTGACGGCTATGTGCATTATTTGTATAGCATCTTGTATAGCTGCGGCAGCTTTTTTTTCATTCAAGACAGCATTATTTACTTTGTTTACATCAGGACTTCTAATCGTGTGCAGCTTGTTATTTACCTGTTGGCGGTATAGAGAAATAGAAAAGCTTTCAAGTTATCTGCGTCAAATAACTAGCGGCAATTATTCCCTCGATGTACGTGATAATCAAGAGGGAGAGCTTAGTATTTTAAAAAATGATATATACAAGGTGACACTCATGCTTTCAGAACAAAAGTCACTTCTAAAACGAGATAAAGTTTTGTTAACTGATGCGATCTCAGATATATCTCATCAGCTAAAAACACCACTGACTTCTATGTTAATGATGGCTGATTTATTAAATGATGCCAAGCTTCCAGTAGTAAAAAGGACTGAATTTATACATAGTATTCGTTTGCAGCTTGAACGAATGGAATGGCTTGTTTCATCCTTATTAAAGCTATCAAAAATTGACGCGGGCACCGTTGAATTTAAAAAAGATCGAATAACAGTGAAGAAACTAATTGAAAAAGCGGTAGAGGCAGTTATGATTCCGATGGATATTAAAGAACAAATGTTATTGATCGAAGGGGAAGAGAAAGCTTCCTTTATTGGGGATCTCAACTGGACGTGTGAAGCAATCATAAATATATTAAAAAACTGTGTAGAACATACGCCAACAGGTGGTGTCATTTCCATTTCTTTTTCTGAAAATGTGCTTTTTACGGAAATATTGATTACAGATAACGGTGAAGGTATTCCAAAGGAAGATATACCATACATTTTTAACCGTTTTTATAAAGGGAAGAATGCAGGTGAGGATAGCGTTGGTATAGGACTTGCGATGGCTCACAGCATTTTTAAAAGTCAAAATGGCGACATCCATGTAAAAAGCAAGCAGAATAAAGGTACACAATTTCAACTGAAGTTTTATAAACAAATTGTTTAAGTGACTAAATTGTCATATTATGAGTCACTTAATAGTCATTTTAGGCAGATAAACTAGAACCATCAGCAAAACATGGAGGGATATCAATGGATATTTTAAAAATAGAAAATCTGTCTAAAATTTATGGAAAAGGCGAAACAGCAGTAAAGGCACTTGATAATGTTTCATTTTCAATCAAGAAAGGGGAGTTTGTCGCGATTATTGGTCCGTCTGGTTCTGGGAAATCTACCTTGCTTCATATGCTTGGGGGAGTGGACAGGCCGACAAGCGGAAAGGTACTTATTGATAACACAGATATTTATCAGCTGAATGAAACCCAGTTGGCTATTTTCAGACGCAGACAAATCGGCTTAATCTATCAATTTTATAATCTTATCCCTGTTTTAACAGTAGAAGAGAATATTACGCTTCCATTGCTGTTGGACGAACATAAGGTTGATCAGAAGCAATTCTCAGAGGTTGTAAAAATATTAAATCTGCAAAACCGCTTAACCCATCTTCCTAATCAGCTTTCTGGAGGTCAGCAGCAAAGGGTTTCAATTGGCAGAGCCTTGATTAGCCATCCAGCGATTATGCTGGCAGACGAGCCAACAGGCAATTTGGACAGTAAAAACAGCAGTGAAATCATTGATCTTTTGAAAATGTTTAATAAAACCTATAACCAAACGCTAATTGTGATTACCCATGATGAGCGAATTGCATTACAAGCAGATCGAGTCATAACCATTGAAGACGGAAGGATTGCCAATGATGAGGTGATTCGTCCATGAATATCGTCAATAAATTAACGATTAGGCATTTGAAGAAAAATAAGAAACGGACACTTGTGACAATTATTGGTGTTATTATTTCTGTAGCTATGGTAACAGCTGTTGCAACGCTCGGATTCTCGTTTATGGATCTGATGCAAAGGCAAACAATTTCAACTGATGGGGAATGGCATCTTCAATATAAGAATGTCAATCAAGATCAGCTCCAAGCAATAACATCGGATGAAGAAACGGAAAAAGTGATCCTATCAAGGGAAATTGGCTACGCTTTCTTAGAAGGAAGTGAAAATGATTACAAGCCGTATGTATTTGTGAAAGAATACAATGATGATGGCTTCAATCAGTTCCCTATAGAATTAAGTCATGGAAGACTTCCAGAGTCACCGAATGAAGTCGTCCTTTCAGAAGAAATTGCTTCAAATTCGAATGTTGACTATAAACTGGGGGATTCATGGCTCCTTGAAGTGGGTGACCGGAAAAGTCCAACTGGAGACACAATACTAACACAAAATGACCTTTTGCAAATAGAAAATGGGGAATTGCTTGAAAGCCTAAATATTAAGCAAACAAAAAATTATACGATCGTAGGTTTTATCAAGCGTCCTACATGGGAGCCAGCATGGTCACCAAGTTATACAATTCTCACCTATTTGGATGAGCAGGCGATTTCAGAAAAAAATACCGTGAATGCGACCGTCGTACTAAAGAAAGTTAAGCGTTCATTATATGAACATGCTGAAAAAGTAGCGAAGGAGAATAATATTCCATTAAAGTCGATTACCTATAATAATGACTTGCTGCATTATTACGGTATGACAAATAATAATGGGCTAAAGAATACTCTTCTTTCTTTATCAGTCATTATTATGGCAGTCATTATCATTGGGTCTGTATCATTGATCTATAATGCCTTTGCCATCTCCGTCTCGGAACGATCTCGTCACTTAGGAATGCTTTCAAGTGTTGGAGCGACGAAACGGCAGAAGAGAAATTCTGTGTTTTTCGAAGGAGTGATTATTGGTTTAATCAGCATTCCTATAGGGATTGTTAGCGGACTTGCTGGCATCGGGGTTACTTTTTTATTTATTAACTCAATTATTCAAGGGGCTTTAGGAGTTACTGAAAAGTTAATAGTCACTGTCACACCAGTTTCTATTCTTATTGCCTGTGGCGTTTCTGCAATTACCATTTTTATTTCAACTTTTGTCCCAGCAATGAGAGCATCAAAAATTTCAGCTATTGATGCCATTCGGCAAACAACAGATGTGAAGCTAACTAGGAAAGCAGTAAAAACGTCGAAATTCATACGCGGGCTTTTCGGCATTGAAGCAGAAATTGGTTTGAAAAACTTAAAAAGAAACAAACGCAGATACCGAGCAACAATGTTTTCTTTAGTAATTAGTATTGTTTTATTTTTAACAGTGTCTTATTTTACAACGAGCCTGAAGAAATCACTGGCATTGTCCCAATCTGGATTAGACTTCGATATGCAGGTTTTTATTGAGGATGGAAGAGATGACTTGTTTAAATCAATTTCATTGCTTGAGGATGTAACGGAATTTAATGTAATAAAAGAACTGAACACAACCTCAATGATAAATGAATCTGCGATAGCAAGTGAATTGAAGGAAAGAGTAGAGGCTGGGGAAGCCTCCCTAGAAAATGGAAAGTTTCCATATTATATCCGTTTGCATGCATTAAGTGATGATAGCTTGAAGTCATATGCGAAAGTAGTTGGCGCGGATGTTGATAAGCTTAACAATCCTGGCCATATCGCGGGTATTATTATTGACACGTTTACGTATGAAGATATGAATGCAGGAAAATTTGTTGAAACAAAAGCGATTCATACGAAAATAGGGGAAAAGATTAATTTACTTTATGCAGATTGGGAAACAGGAGAGCAGACGAAGCTAGATGATATTGAAGTGGCAGCAATGACCGATCAATACCCAATGGGCGTTCAATCTGGTGGAGTTGGCGGATTAGATATTATTATCTCTGAACAAGTGATGAAAAAACTGACTGACCAGATCCCTAGTCCGGAAATTGCCACCTCCATTTATCTGAAAAGCTCAGATCCGATGAAAACACAGCAGGAAATAGAAGAGATGAAGGAAAAGGGGCTTTCTGTCTATAATGTTTTCCAACAGAGACAACAGGAAGAGCAAATGATCATGCTTATGTCTGTCTTTACTTATGGATTTATTGTTTTAATTACGGCCATCTCGATTGCAAATATCTTTAACACCATCTCAACAAGCATCGCCCTTCGAAAAAGAGAATTTGCAATGCTGAAATCGGTTGGAATGACACCAAAGGGCTTTAATAAAATGATTAATTATGAAAGTATCTTTTATGGGGTCAACTCATTACTCTTTGGACTTCCAATTAGCATCATCGTCATGTATTTAATTTATAAAGGAACGATGAACAGCTTTTCTTATGCTTTCTCCCTCCCTTGGTTAAGTCTTTTGTATTGTCTAGTTGCTGTTTTTGTCATTGTTATTTCTGCGATGCTTTACTCGAGCTCAAAAGTGAAGAAGGAAAATATAATTGATGGATTGAAGCAAGAGAGTATATAGATTATCTCAGATAGGAAGATGAATTCTACAGTATGTGGGATTCAACTTCCTTTTTTTATAAGTGATGTGTTACCTTCATATATATGTACATATTGTAAAAAGGGGAGAAAACAAATGAATGTTTATATCATAACAGGTGCATCAAAAGGAATCGGGTTCGAACTGGCTAAACAGTTGGGTGAAGCAGGAAATTACGTTGTTGGAGTTGCAAGAACAGATACTAGCCTAGATGGAGTGAAATTTTATCATGCAGATTTATCGAAGTTAGAGAAATTAGAATCTCTTATGTATGATATTGTTTCCTCTGTCTCGGAGGAAGTGGAATCCGTTACACTCATAAATAACGCGGGAATGGTTGATCCTATTGGAATAATCGGTACTGTACATGCTGTTGAAATAGCAAAGGCAATGACAGTTAATTTAACTGCACCCATGGTAATTTCCAATGCGTTCATCTCAGAACTGGGGAATTTTAACGGGAAAAAGCGAATTGTTAATATATCTTCTGGAGCAGGCAGAAATCCATATGAAGGTTGGGGAACGTACTGCACGACAAAAGCAGGTTTAGATCATTTTTCAAGAGTTATTGCTCTTGAGCAAGAAAAGGCAGAATACCCAGTTGAGATTATATCGATTGCTCCAGGCATTATCGACACCGGTATGCAGGAAACTATCCGAACAAGCAGTGAAGATGCGTTTCCGCTCTTAGACCGATTCATTGATTATAAAGAACAAGGAAAGCTGGTTAGTGCGGAGGAAACGGCAAAGAAACTTATATCAATAATAGAGAATGAAAGCTTTAATGAGATTGGTCCTATTGCCGATATTCGGAATTTTTAAATTCTTTAATGCTTAGTAACTGGAAAAAGGTGAATAGCGGTAAAAAAATGTACAAATGATACCTGCAAACAGGAAAAAAAGAGCTGAGCGGT